>NZ_CP009531.1:0-482500 GCF_000761135.1 Lactobacillus sp. wkB8
TTAACGAAGTTTAATGCAGAATGCAGTAAAAAATTAACTAACCAAAAAGATATATTTGAAAAATAGCAAATATGTCTTTTTGCGCTTCTGCTATAGCTTTATAAATTGCAGACTTTAATACTAAAGTTATACGAAAACTAACTATAAGCTTTTAAATTAATTATTATTACTTTTCCCTCCGAACTAAAAGTTAATCTTTTTATGTCATGACAAAAGATTTTGTTCTTAGTAGGCTATCTATTCTTCATTTAAGCTGTTTACATTTTCGCTCTAAAAATTATCCACATTTTGCAATTAACATGATTTTCCACATTTTTATCCACAATCTACAAGCTGTTTAAAATTTTATGCACAGTATGTGGATATATTGTCACCCAAGAATGATCTTTTACTGTCATAGCAGTATAAAATTTCCACAAATTTATTGTACATAAATAATTAATTAGCAAAATTCAGCATTTTTTTGTGCATTTTCCCTATTAATCTATCCACAACTTGTTAATTCTGAATTAATGTTGTTCACTTGTGGAAAACATTTTTATTAGATGGTAAAATATGTGTTGCTCAACGTAAGCGGAGGGAAATATTTTGTTTGATATTAATAAATTTTGGCATCATTTTATTAGCGAAATGCACGAACATTTTAATGAGGTAGCTTATAACGCCTGGTTTAAAAACACCAGGCCTCTTTCCTATAATAAGGAAACTCATGAATTGAAAATTGCAGTCCAAAATCCTGTAACTAAGGGATATTGGGAAAAAAATTTGGCGTCGCAATTAATTCAATCTGCTTACGGGTATGCCAATATTGAAGTTATGCCAGTTTTTCAAATTGAAGGTGATAAAAGTACAGAAAGACTAGTAACTCCAAAAGTGCAAACTCAAGTAGTTTCTGAGAATACCCGCCCACAAACAGATAACGCATTTGTGCGCAGCCTGAAACTCAATGAAAAATATACTTTTGACAACTTTGTTCAAGGTGAAGGAAATAAATTAGCAGCGGGAGCTGCTTTGGCGGTAGCTGACAGTCCTGGTAGCTTTTATAATCCCCTTTTTATTTTTGGCGGTGTCGGTTTAGGAAAAACGCACCTGATGCAGGCTATTGGCCATCAGATGTTGGCGGAACGCCCCAATGCAAAAGTCGTTTACATTCAAAGTGAAACTTTCGTTAATGACTTTATTAACTCAATTAAGAACAAAACGCAGGATCAGTTCCGCGCTAAATACCGCACATGCGACTTATTATTAGTTGACGATATTCAATTTTTTGCAAAAAAAGAAGGTATTCAGGAAGAATTCTTCCATACGTTCGAAACGCTTTATAATGACCAAAAGCAGATAGTCATGACAAGTGACCGGCTTCCAACCGAAATACCAGATCTATCCGAACGTTTGGTATCAAGGTTTACCTGGGGCTTACAGGTTGAAATTACCCCACCCGACTTAGAAACCCGAATCGCAATTTTACGCAAAAAAGCCGAAGCCGAAAACTTAACTATTGATGACAATACTTTAGACTATATCGCTTCCCAAGTTGATACCAATATCCGTGAACTTGAAGGTGCTTTAGTAAAAGTCCAAGCACACGCCACAATTGAACATGAAGACATTAATGTCAATCTAGCGCGTGAGGCGCTGGCTGATCTCAAATTAGTCCAGAAAAATCAGGGCTTGCAAATCTCTAAAATTCAAGAAGTAGTTGCAAATTATTTTCAAACTTCAACGCACGAATTAAAAGGAAAAAAGCGTGTACGCCAAATTGTGGTACCACGGCAAATAGCAATGTATTTGTCCCGTGAATTAACTGATTCCAGCCTTCCTAAAATTGGCCAGGAATTTGGTGGTAAGGATCACACAACCGTTATGCATGCTTATGAAAAAATCAGCCGGGAAATAAAAACTAATTCCGATATTAAGACCGCTGTCTTTGATTTAAAGCAGATGCTTGACCGCTAAAAGTTATTCACTGTGGAAAAATAGCAGAGTTGTACACATTTTCTTAACCGTAATAATTACGTTATTTTAAGGCTGTAATAACTTTTCAACAGAAGTCACAAGACCTACTAATACTACTAATTAAATATATAATTAATATAAAGGAAATAGACAAAATAACAGGAGGCTCCAAATGAAATTTACCGTAAACAGAAATCTTTTTCTAGACAATTTAAACAATGTAATGCATGCCATTTCTTCCAGAGCAACTATCCCTATTCTCAGTGGAATTAAGCTTAACTTATCTGAAGATGAATTACTCTTAACTGGTAGTGATACCGATATTTCAATAGAAATTAAAATTCCGGTTAGTGAAGATCTAACTGTGGGCTCTACCGGCTCAATTGTATTACCAGCACGCTTTTTTAGTGAAATTATAAGACGATTGCCTGGAAAAGAATTTTCTCTAGAAGTTAAAGAAAGCTTTCAAACCCAAATTATCTCAGAAAATAGTGAGTTTACAATTAATGGTTTGGATGCCAATAACTACCCAAGATTACCGGAAATTCCTGACGAGTCCTCTTTTGTTATTTCGGGAAAAACTTTCCGCGAAATTATCAATGAAACTCAATTTGCCGTTGCAACTCAAGAAAGCCGCTTAGTATTAACGGGAGTGCATTTTACTTTTAGTCCAGATAAGATTCATGCTGTAGCCACCGATTCCCATAGGTTGTCTAGTCGGGCCTTAGCTTTAGAAAATGGTCCGCAATCCAAGACTGATCTGATCATTCCTGGAAAAAGCTTGCTTGAGCTTGCTCGGATTATTGGTGAAACTAACCCTGAAATTAGAGTATGTCCGGGAGAAAATCAGGTTCTTTTTGAAATCGGCAATATTCTGTTTTATTCACGTTTGCTTGAAGGCAGCTATCCTGATACTGAGCGCCTAATCCCAACAGATAGCACGACAACTGTGGAATTTGATTTAATGGAACTTTCCAGTGCACTAGATCGGGCAAGTTTACTGACACATGCTGGACGCAATAACGTAGTTGATTTAACTCTTGATGTCGACAAGCAAATTGCCAAACTGTCTGGTGAGTCCGCTGAAATTGGTAATGTTGAAGAAGATGTCGGCTTTAAAAAGCTGACAGGTAAAAATCTGAAAATTTCATTTAATCCTGATTATTTACGTGACGCCTTGAAAGCTTCAGTAACTGACTCAGTTGTGATGTCATTCACGCAACCGCTGCGACCATTTACGGTCAACCCAGATAAAAGCGCTATTGATTTTGTCCAACTGATTACCCCAGTTAGAACATTTTAATCATTAAATTGAGCATAAATAAAAAGTCATCATTTGATGGCTTTTTTTAGAGTCAACTTTTTATAATCGACCGAAAATGCTTGTCAGTTTATTTTTAATGTCATTTACTATGAATTGTTTATTTTAAAAAAAGCCGTTTATATGGCTTTATACGGGCTTTTAGTTGTTTTTTACTTGTGAAACGAATATACTTATTATAGGTATTTAAAGTGGTGAAGGTGGTTATGATCAAAGAGTTTAAGTTAACGAGTGAGTACATCACTCTAGGGCAATTTTTAAAAGAAGAAAGTATCATTTCTTCTGGTGGTCAGGCTAAGTGGTACCTGCAAGACAATCCAATTTTACTGAATGGGGTCAAAGAACAAAGACGCGGCAAGAAATTGCGTTCTGGTGACAAGCTTGAAGTAAACCAAGAAACTTATGAATTGCGGTAGCATTAAATGTATCTCAAGCATTTTATTGCACAAAATTACCGTAATCTGCAGCAGTTTGAGGTTGATTTTGATCCCAACGTCAATATTTTCATAGGTCAAAACGCGCAAGGCAAAACTAACTTACTCGAAGCAATTTACTTTTTGGCTTTAACACGTTCTCACAGAACTAGTAATGACAAAGAATTAATTGCTTTTGGTCAAGATTATGCCAATGTATCTGGTCATGTATATAAAAGCCAAATTGACTTATCTCTGCGGGTTCTAATTACTAAAAAGGGTAAAAAAGTTTGGGTTAATCGGATTGAACAAGCGAAGTTGTCCAAATATGTGGGACAATTGAACGCTATTTTATTTTCTCCAGAAGATTTAGATTTGATTAAAGGCGCACCTAGTCTGAGAAGACGTTTTATGGATCAGGAATTTGGGCAAATTAGTGCAGAATACCTCTATTTTGCTGGCAAGTATAAGCAAGTCTTGCAGCAAAAAAATAATTACTTAAAGCAATTAGCAAAGGGTGATGCGCACGATACCATGTTCTTGGAAGTTTTATCTGATCAATTGGCTGGAGTTGCAGCAGAAGTAGTTGTTCGCCGTTTTCAATTCCTAAAAAGCTTAGATGAGTACGCCCAAGATGCCTATAATCACATTAGTACCGGTGCAGAAAATTTGCAGGTAACTTACCAACCGTCAGTTAAGGAAATAACAGAAAAAGATAGTGTTGAAGAAGTCTATCATAAGTTACTGACTAACTTCCAAAAAAATCAGAAGGTTGAAATTATCAAAGGTACTACTTTGAGTGGTCCTCACAGAGATGATATTGAGTTTACACTTAATGGCAAAGATGCGCATTTATATGGTTCTCAAGGGCAGCAAAGAACCATAGCGCTCAGTCTTAAACTGGCCGAAATACAGCTCGTGCACCAGATAACTGCTGAATATCCATTATTGCTGCTTGACGATGTTATGAGCGAACTTGATCATAAACGACAAAGCGCCTTACTTAATTACATTCACGGCAAAACACAAACATTTATTACGACAACAGATCTTGCGGGTATTTCCTGGGAAATAATTAAAAAACCGAAAATATACCAAATTAAATCTGGACAAATTTATTTAGAAGAGGGGAAATTGCATGGCAGATAATGAAAAAGAAAATCTCAATCAAATTAAGCAATATGAAAAAGAAGCCGATAAATATAATGCCAGTCAGATTCAGGTCTTAGGCGGACTTGAAGCAGTTCGTAAGCGTCCAGGAATGTATATTGGTTCTACCAGTTCTCAGGGCTTGCACCATTTAGTTTGGGAAATAATTGATAATGGTATTGATGAAAGTCTTGCCGGTTTTGCCACTAAAATTGAAGTCACCATCAATGAGGACGGCAGCGTTACTGTCCAAGACGATGGTCGTGGTATTCCGGTAGATATTCAAAAGAAAACTGGCCGGCCAGCTCTGGAAACTGTTTTTACTGTTTTACATGCCGGTGGTAAATTTGGCGGTGGCGGCTATAAGGTTTCTGGTGGTTTGCACGGAGTAGGTGCGTCAGTCGTTAACGCTCTTTCGACCAAACTGGACGTTACGACTATGCGTGACGGTAAAAAATATTTTATTGATTTTAGCCGTGGCCGTGTAGTTGACGAAATGAAAATGATTGGGACAGTTCCATTATCTGAGCATGGTACTATCGTCCATTTTTTCCCAGATCCAGACATTTTTACTGAAACCACTTCATTTGATGATAAGATTCTCAAAAACCGTATCCGTGAGTTAGCCTTTTTAAATAAGGGCCTGAAATTAACGTTTACAGATAAGCGTAAAGAAAGTGCGGAAACCGATGTTTATCACTATGAAGGCGGAATTCAGGAATACGTTTCATTCTTAAATCGTGATACAGAAGTATTATTCGATGAGCCGATTTATGTAGAAGGTAACGATAACGATATCAACGTTGAAGTTTCTTTGCAGTATACAAAAGGCTATAAAACAACATTAATGACCTTTGCCAATAATATCCATACTTATGAAGGCGGAATGCACGAGGCAGGGTTCAAGACAGCCTTAACGCGGGTAGTTAATGATTATGCCCATAAGACCAAGTTATTAAAAGATAGTGATGATAATCTTTCAGGGGAAGATATTCGTGAAGGAATGACTGCTGTTGTTTCAGTTAAGCACCCTAATCCGCAATTTGAAGGTCAGACTAAGACCAAATTAGGGAACTCTGATGCACGGACTGCAGTAGATCACGCTTTTTCTGAAACCTTCAACCGTTTCTTAATGGAAAATCCGCAAGTTGGCCGGAAGATTGTTGAAAAAGCCCAACTGGCTGAACGTGCTAGAACAGCTGCTAAACGTGCGCGTGAAGTGACACGTAAGAAATCTGGATTGGAGATCGCTAATTTGCCTGGTAAGTTAGCTGACAACACTAGTAATGACCCCAGCATTTCTGAATTATTTATAGTCGAGGGTAATTCGGCTGGAGGCTCTGCTAAACAAGGTCGGTCAAGATTAACACAGGCGATTTTGCCAATCCGTGGTAAGATTTTGAACGTTGAAAAAGCGTCAATGGACCGCATTTTGGCTAACCAAGAAATTAGGTCACTGTTTACAGCTTTAGGAACCGGTTTTGGCGCAGATTTTGATGTGTCTAAGGCTCGTTATCACAAATTAATCATTATGACAGATGCCGATGTCGATGGGGCTCACATTCGAACACTACTCTTGACTCTCTTTTACAATTATATGCGGCCGATGATTGAAAAGGGCTACGTTTATATTGCACGTCCGCCTCTATACCAAGTGCGCCAAGGCAAAGTGGTCAGATATTTAGATACCGATGAAGAATTGCATGATTATCTGGGCAGTTTGCAGCCGAGTCCCAAACCGTTGGTACAACGTTATAAGGGATTAGGTGAAATGGATCCTGAACAATTATGGGATACGACTATGAACCCTGAGAATAGACGGCTTGACCGTGTTAGCCCGGAATATGCTAAAAATGCCGATGAGGTCTTCGAATTACTGATGGGTAATGAAGTAGGACCACGACGCAATTTTATTGAAACTAACGCTAAATACGTTGAAAACTTGGATGCATAGGAGGTTTAAATGGATAACGACAATCAAGGTCAAGATCACAGAATAAGAAACGTTGATTTGACCAGCGTAATGAATAGTTCATTCTTGGATTATGCCATGTCCGTTATCGTCGCACGGGCTTTACCCGATGTGCGTGATGGCTTAAAGCCGGTTCAACGCCGGATTTTATATGGTATGAGTGAACTAGGTGTTACACCAGATAAACCATACAAGAAGTCTGCCAGAATTGTAGGGGAGGTTATGGGTAAATTCCACCCTCACGGTGATTCCTCAATTTATTTGGCAATGGCTCATATGGCCCAAGATTTCAGCTACCGCTATATGCTCGTTGACGGACACGGCAATTTTGGTTCAGTTGATGGTGATGAGCCCGCCGCAATGCGTTACACTGAGGCGCGCATGAGCAAAATAGCCGTTGAAATGCTGAGGGATATCAATAAAAACACTGTTAATTGGCAACGCAATTATGATGATTCTGAAAATGAACCGGTGGTATTGCCGGCTAGAATACCAAATCTTTTGGTTAACGGTACTAGCGGTATTGCGGTTGGTATGACTACCAATATTCCGCCACACAACCTTTCAGAAGTGATTAAGGGACTGCACATGTTAATGAATAATCCCGCTATCACTACTAAAGAACTGATGAAGGCAATCCCAGGTCCTGATTTTCCTACAGGCGGAACAATCATGGGTCGCGGCGGCATTTATCGCGCCTATGAAACTGGTCGTGGCAATATTGTCGTTCGTGCTAATACCAATATTGAAACTGAAAAAAGTGGCCGTGAAAGAATAGTCGTCACTGAAATACCATACTTGGTTAATAAAGCAGAACTGGTTAAGAAAATTGCTGATTTAGCGCGTGCTAAAACAATTGATGGTATTACTGGTGTGCGTGATGAATCAGATCAAACGGGGATGAGAATTACCATTGATATCCGCCGTGATGCCAGCGCTAGTGTGGTTTTAAATAACTTGTTTAAACTGACGCAAATGCAAGCTAACTTTGGCATGAATATGGTAGCAATCGTCGATGGTGCACCGCACTTTTTAAGCCTCAAGCAGATGCTGCAATATTACTTGGAACACCAAGAAGATGTTGTTACCCGTAGAACTAAATTTGAATTAGCCAAAGCCGAAGCTAGAGCACACATTCTTGAAGGTCTCCAAATTGCCCTTGATCATATTGACGAAATCGTCCACATCATTCGGCAGAGTCAATCAAGCGATATTGCTAAAGCTGCCTTAATCAGTCGTTTTGGTCTTGATGACAAGCAGTCACAAGCCATTTTAGATATGCGCTTGGTACGGTTAACAGGTCTTGAGCGTGACAAGGTTGAAGCTGAATATAAGGAATTACAAGCTAAAATTGCCGACTATAAAGATATTTTGGCAAAGCCGGAGCGCATTAATGAAATAATCTACAATGAATTGCTGGATATTCAAAAGCGCTTTGGTGATGATCGGCGGACTAAGATTGGTGCCAGTGAAGTTGTTTCAATTGAAGATGAAGATTTAATTGAAAAACAAGATGTTTTACTAACCTTAACTCATAGTGGCTACATTAAGCGGATGCCAATTACTGAATTTAAGACTCAAAATCGTGGTGGTAAAGGTATTAAAGGTATGGGCGTTAAAGATGGCGACTTCATTGCCAACCTCATTTACTCAAGCACGCATGATATGCTACTGTTCTTTACCAACAAGGGCAAGGTTTATTCAAAGAAAGCCTATGAAATTCCGGAATTTGGCCGTACAGCCAAGGGTCTCCCAATAGTCAACTTATTGCAACTGGAAAAGGGCGAAAAAATCCAAACGATTGTTAATATTCCTGAAGATGCGGATGACCAATACTTATTCTTCATTACAAAGATGGGGACGGTCAAACGGACACATGTCAGTGAATTTGGCAATATCCGTAACAGCGGTTTAATTGCTTTAACCTTGCGTGATGGCGATGAGTTGAATAATGTCTTAGCTACTGATGGCAAACAAGATATTTTAATCGGTACTCACTTAGGTTACGCCGTACGCTTTAATGAGCAGACAGTTCGTTCAATGGGCCGGACAGCAGCTGGCGTTCGCGGAATTAATTTACGCGAAAATGACTATGTGGTTGGCTCTGGCGTCATTAAGAATAGCGATGAAGTGCTAGTCATTTCAGAAAAGGGTTACGGCAAGAGAACAGCAGCTGCCGAATACCCAACTAAAGGTCGCGGCGGAAAAGGTATTAAAACCGCAAATATTACCGAGAAAAATGGTCCACTCTCTGGTGTGACAGTGATCGATGGCAGCCAGGATATCATGGTGATTACTGATGATGGTATCATGATCCGCTTTAAGACAAAGGATGTTTCTCAAACCGGGCGCAGCACTTTGGGTGTTCGCTTGATCAAAGTTAATGACAACAATAAAGTTGCCAGTCTTGCGGTAGTTCCTGCCGAAGAAGATCAAGAAGTTGCTGCAGCCGAAGAAACTGACAGTGAGCAGGATTAATTACTAAACTAAAATTTTAAAAAATTAGCAAATTATTTAACGTATTTATTAATAAGGGATGAAAATTTCTTAGTGGATCACGTGAAGATAGTTTGGTAATTTTTTATTTATGTGCTAGAATTAGAGATTGCGAGTAATAAACTTCATTACTCCTTGTTCTTGATTTTTAGCAAGAACCATTTAGTCCAGAAGGAGGTGCACTAGTATGACAACTACTAAGTACGAAATAACTTATATTATCAAGCCTGACATTGATGAAGAATCAAAAAAGGCGTTGGTTGAAAACTATGATAAAGTTATTACCGATAATGGTGGTACGATGGTTGAGTCAAAAGACTGGGAAAAGCGTCATTTCGCATATGAAATTAATAAATATCGTGAGGGATTATATCACGTTATGACTTTCACTGCTGATAACGCTGACGCAGTTAACGAATTTGACCGTTTATCCAAGATTGATACTGCCGTTTTACGTTCAATGACTGTTAAAGTTGGATAATTAAGAACAAAAACGTTATCGTTTTCGTGATTTAGGAAAGGAAGGACCTAAAGTATGATTAATCGAGTTGTACTTGTTGGCCGTTTAACACGTGATCCTGAATTACGTACTACTGGGAGTGGAATCTCGGTTGCTACGTTTACTCTTGCCGTCGATCGTCAATATACTAACGCTCAAGGTGAGAGAGGTGCAGATTTTATCAGTTGTGTCATTTGGCGCAAAGCAGCAGAAAATTTCTGTAATTTTACGTCTAAAGGTTCACTTGTTGGTATTGATGGCCGAATTCAAACCAGAAACTACGATAATAAAGACGGGCAAAGAGTATATGTAACGGAAGTTATTGTTGATAATTTCTCATTGCTTGAATCACGCAAAGATCGTGAGGCCCGTGGTCAAAATGGTGGTTACACACCAAATAATAATGGTAATTATGGTAATCAAAATACCAATAACAACCCTAATATGGGTACGCCAAACCAGAACAATGGCCTAGATAATACTCAGGATCCATTTGCCGGTTCAGGCGATACCATTGATATTTCTGATGATGATTTACCATTCTAAATTGATAGAAAGGACCTAGGATATGGCTCAACAAAGGAGAGGCGGCGCCCATCGTCGTCGTAAGGTTGACTACATTGCTGCCAACCATATTGATTACGTTGACTACAAGGACGTTGATTTGTTGAAACGTTTTATCTCCGAAAGAGGTAAAATCTTACCACGTCGTGTCACTGGCACCAGCGCTAAGAACCAACGTAAAGTAGCTAAAGCAATTGAAAGAGCTCGCATTATGGGCTTGTTGCCATTTGTTACTGAAGACTAATAAAAGCAACTAACAGGAATTAAGTAGTGCTACTGATTACTTAATATCAAAATATAGACTGTTAATGAGATAAATCTCGAGATTAAGCTTACTTAATTTCGAGATTTTATTTTACCTAAAACAGGGTCGCAGTAATTTAGCAATAGTGCAGGACGTGAAATTAGAGTAACTGAAACTGACATAACGATATTTTTAACCTTAATATTGGGGAGTTTCTTATCCAGTCAATCCAATGTATAATGATAATGATGTATTATACATTAATTTAGGAAGGACCTTACATGAAAGATTTTTTACGTAAGCTTGAATTTCCTGCTTTTATTAAAGATTCCAGACTAACAGCTTCTGTTATTATCATTTTAGCCTTGTCGCTTTTAGGCAGCATCGTTGCCATGATTATGAGCCCATTATTTGGCTTGGCTATGGTCTTGATCTTTATTTTGACTGTGGCGTGTGTTGTTTATGGCGCATATATCTTAGCTGGCAATGCGAATAACTTTGCTGTCAGTTTATCTTATCGGATTAAGCGCAGCGAGCAAGAAGCAATGATTAAAATGCCTCTGGGCATTTTGCTATATGATAAGGATCGCCAAATTCAGTGGGCAAATCCTTATTTACAACTCTATTTAAAAAATGAAGAATTAATTGGTCACACAATAGCAGCGGTTGACCCTGAACTAGATAAATTAATTGATGAATCATTAAAGGCAAAAACTGCCGAAAATCATGTAGTAAATTGGGATGGTCATCAATTTGAAATGGTTATTCAGGACAATCTCGGCGTTGTCTATTTGCTTGACATTACGCGTTATGCCAAAATTGAAGAACGCTATCAGAATGAATTATTAGCCATCGGACAAATATTTATTGATAATTATGATGAGCTAAGTGAAACAATGCATGATCAAGAGCTGACCGCTACCAGTGCTTATGTGCAAAATACTCTGAGTGATTATGCGAAAAAATTCAACGCGTATCTTAAGCGTATCGACGAAGATCATTTTTTGCTTTTGCTTCATATGCAAGATTTGACTCAGATGGAAAAAGATAAATTTTCTGTTTTGGATAAAATACGCTTGGAAACAAGTCGTAATAATACCCCTTTGACGTTGTCTATTGGAATTGCCTTTGGTAGTAGTTTGATTACCGAATTAGCTGATCAGGCGCAATCTAACCTTGACTTGGCACTGGGTCGGGGCGGCGATCAGGTTGTTCTTAGCCAGCCAGGAAAGGCTGCCCGTTTCTTTGGTGGTAAATCTAATCCGATGGAAAAGAGAACCAGGGTCAGAGCCAGAATGGTTTCACAAGCAATTAGCGAGCTTTTTAAAGAAGCGGATCGCGTTTTTGTAGTTGGTCATGCCAGCCCAGATATGGATTCGGTTGGTAGTGGAATAGGCGTTGTCAAAATCGCCCGTTTGCACCATGTAAAAGCTAATTTTGTCCTAGATGTCAATAAAACCAACTATGATGTCAGTCGCTTAGTTGCGAAAATGGCAAAAGTAAAGGGAGATAATGATATTTTCATTTCCCCAGATGATGCACTAAATGAGTTGACCGCTAAGTCAATGTTGGTCATGGTTGACCATTCGAAATACTCTATCACATATTCAAAAGAATTATACGAACGGCTCAGAGATAGAATTATTGTGATTGATCATCACCGACGCGGCGAGGAATTTCCGGAAAATCCAATGCTGACATACGTTGAGCCTTATGCTTCGTCAGCTTGTGAGCTGGTGACTGAAATGGTGGAATACCAGCAGCCTAGTTCTGGTAAGCGCGTTTTAACAGATCTTGACGCTACGGCAATGCTGGCAGGAATTACGGTTGATTCCAAAGAATTTTCATTGCGTACGGGTACTAGAACGTTCGATGCGGCCAGCTATTTACGTTCAATTGGTGCAAGTACGATGGGTGTTAGCGAGTTGCTAAAAGAAGATATTGATAGTTTTCTGGAGCGCACTCGTCTTGTCAGCAGCTTGCAGATGATCAAGCCTAAGATGGCTGTTTTATGCGGACCTGATGACAAGGAAATAGATCCAATTGTTACTGCTCAGGCTGCGGATACTGCTCTAGATTTGGAAAACGTTGAAGCTAGTTTTGCTATTACTCGGCGTGACAAAGATACAATTGGTATATCAGCCCGTTCAATGGGTGATATTAATGTCCAGGTTATAATGGAAAAACTCGGCGGCGGTGGTCATCTGTCTAATGCTGCCACCCAAATTAAAGGGATTACTGTTAAGGATGCACTTGCTAAATTACTTGAGGCAGTGGATACTTATGAACAAGAAAATGAATAAAAGGAGAGCACAATGAAAGTTATTTTTACTAAAGATGTTAAAGGTCGCGGTAAACGTGGAGAAGTTAAAAATGTTCCTGATGGTTATGCCCAAAACTTTTTATTTAAAAGAGGATTAGCTAAAGCAGCTACCAAAGCTAACATGCACACTTTGGAAAGAGTGGCTGCTAATGAAAAAGCAGCATACGAAAGTGAAAAGGCTGAAGCTGAAAAAATCAAGTCTGAACTTGATAAGGATGAAACAGTCGTTAATTTCAAATCTAAGGCCGGTTCTGACTCAAGGCTATTCGGTTCGATCTCAGGAAAAAAGATTGTGGAAGGCTTGGAGCAGCAATTTGGTATTAAAATTGACAAGCGCAAATTGAACCTGCCTGAACCGATTAAATCATTGGGCTACACTAATGTACCGGTTAAGTTATTCAAGGGCGTAGAAGGCAAAATTCGCGTTCATATTACTGAACAGGATTAGCCCTGAAATAGATTCTGATAAAAAGTGGGCGTGATTAATGGATAATATTGTCTCACAGCAAATACCGCACGATGATGAGGCGGAAAAGGCAGTTTTAGGTGCAATTTTTATTGATCCTGATGCAATTGCTGATGCGAGTGCAGAGGTTCAACCCGACGATTTTTATAAAAAGGCCAACCAGCTGGTTTTTCAGGCTATGCTTGATCTATCTGATCGTGAGGATGCAATCGACCCGTTAACTCTGCAAGATGAATTAACTAAGAAAAATCAACTAGACGATATTGGCGGTATTGCTTACGTTTCTGAATTAGCTATGGCAACACCGACAGCTGCCCATGTCACTTATTATGCTAAAATTGTTCATCGGAAGGCACTGTTGCGGCGGCTTATTTCTGCCAGCCAAAAAATTATAACGAATGCAATGCAGGATTCTGATGATGTTACTGACATTTTAGATAACGCCGAAAGCGAGATCATGAATGTTTCATCGGAAAATAACGCCAATGGTTTTCGCAATATCAAGGATATTGTTAATTCGGCTATTGATGAAATCAATGATATTCCAGAAGATGGCAACATGGTCACGGGACTGCCCACTGGATTTGTTGAGCTTGATAAAATGACTACTGGTTTTCATGATGATGAGCTGGTAATTGTAGCCGCCCGTCCCGGAGTGGGTAAGACTTCTTTTGCTCTTAACGTGGCGCAATATGTAGGCTTGCACACAGATAAAACAGTGGCAATGTTTTCTTTGGAAATGAGTGGCGAACAGTTGGTCCAAAGAATGCTGGCATCAGAAGGCTTGATTAATTCGCAACATTTGCGAACTGGTCAACTGGATGAAGATGAATGGCCTAAATTGGTTGCAGCTTCGGGTTCTTTAGCAACAGCCAGCATTTACATTGATGACACTCCAGGTATTAAAATGAGTGAAATTAGAGCGCAGGCACGCAGGCTCGCCAAAGAAAAAGGCAATTTAGGGTTAATAGTCATTGACTACTTGCAGCTAATTGAAGGTCCTCACAGTGAATCACGTCAGCAGGAGGTTTCGGCTATTTCACGGCAACTAAAGAAATTGGCCAAGGAGCTGCACGTGCCTGTGATTGCCTTGTCACAGTTATCACGGTCAGTTGAACAAAGACAAGATAAGAGACCCGTTTTATCTGATATTCGTGAGTCCGGTTCAATTGAGCAGGATGCGGATATTGTTTCGTTTCTTTATCGTGATGATTATTATCGTGATGAGGAAGATGGTAATAAGGATAAAGAAGTGGCGGCAGAAGATGATAACGGTGAAGTGGAAGTTATTATCGAAAAGAACCGTTCAGGTAGTAGGGGAACAGTCAAGTTAATGTTTTCCAAACCGTATAATCGCTTTTCAAACCTCGATTATAGTCATGATCAGCCTAATGAATAATAAGTAATAAAAGTTGTGGTAATTTAGACTAAAATGCCACAGCTTTTTGTTTTAATTGCATTTTTTAACAAAAAATAAAGCGTTTTTGATGACAATATTTTTACAACATTGTACTATTAAGGTGTGAATAGAAAATTTTCGCTAATTTTTTGGGAAAGGACCGATTAAGATGGCCGATAAAGGATTTAAAGACAAGGTAGCTGGCAAAGCTAAAGAAGTCAAAGGCAAGGTTCAACAAGCTGCTGGAGATGTTAAAGACAAGGCACAAGAAGCTACTGAAAACGTCAAAGATAAAGTTGATGACGTTAAGGATAAAATGAAGAAATAACTAGTTAATTAGTTAAGTAAAAGAGGCTGGAAAACATTTTAGTTTTCCAGCCTCTTTTTGGGTTACACATGAAACAATTTACTTTAATTTACGTAGAACACTTTCTGGTAGTTTAAGATTCGGACGATCTGGGTCGTAAAATTCATAAAACACTGGAGCTTTATTTGAATCATTGCTTTTAGGATAAAGTTCATAATTGCTGGCCATCAGAGGCAAAGTCATATTTCTTTTATATGAATTCCAGATATTGCTCAAGACTTGGGTCAGCAATTTTCGCTCTTGGGGTTCAAGAGAGAGAAAGACGCGCCCAAACCTATATGTTCCCACAATTTTATTACTGGTTAATTGGTTTAATTCATCAATGTCATAATTTTCAAAGGCCTCAAATAGATCTGAAAAGGCAGTGCCTCTTTCTTGGTCTGGAATAGAATTATTAAAATTAATGAGCGCGTGTCTAATTACGCGACTGCCTGATGAGAGCCCGTCAGCTAAGGTAAAACTGTCTCTGCCTACAGACCAGCGGCGCGGATCATGTTGGTTGCGCATTGGTACGGTACTTTTGACCACTAAAGTTTGTTCGGGATGATCAAGCATAGCACCAAAAATTGAACCCTGAGGGATATAGGTTTTCATTTTAGACATTGAAGCGGTAAACCCAGAACTCGTATATACTTTATGGAAAAAGCCTGGTCCGTCAAAACTAATCGCTTTTATTACCCGGTTCTGAATTTCAGGCTCAACAGCGCTTAGAGCATATTGAGCAAAATTGCCGCCCTTTGAATGACCAAGTAAAAAAATCTTTTGGTTAGTAAATTTTTCTGCAATAGCGGTAAGATACTTGGCTGCGACATCTTGACCGTAAATTTCTGGCAAGTAATTCATGCCCATGTCTTCGTTTAAGCCAATCATGGTACCATCTGTTCCCCGAAAGGAAATGGCAATGGTATCTGAATCAAGTGAAAAGGTGGCAGCAGTAAATTGCAAGGGATGAGGGTCTTTTGCCAGTTTGTCTGTCCAATCTAAAATTTTAATATTTCCAATTCGGGGACTTTCTGGTAATAAAAATATTTCGGTTGCCGTTTCTGTATGCATTTGATGCTGAAAAGAGGGCAAATTGCGGAGTTTTTCTGCCACTTCTTTTAGCGTATGCCCGTTGGCAGAACTGTCAGCTGGTAAATAAGCAATAGATGATAGCAATGATGCATCAACACTGTTAAATGGTTTTTCAGAAAAAGTTAAATCACCACGCCAACGTAAATAGTCAAGGGAACCAGCCATAACATTTCTCCTTTCGAATAAAAACTTATATTAACATTGTAATAAGTAAAAGCAATTAGTAGCTAATTAATGCAAAAAAAACAATAGAATTAACTATTGCTTAAAGATTATTTGTACTATTTGTCTATACTGGCATAACTGATGCGCTTAATATCAGGATATTTTCGTAGAGCCATAATAATATCATTTTCATCAATATTATTGTTAATAATACCATCTACAAAAAAGATAATTCGCTCGTCACTAACAAACAGTATCTTGACAGAAACATTTTCAACATGATTTGCTTCAAGCTCCTGCTCAATAGTGTGCAAAATATTCGGCTTATTAACCGCTTCTATTTGAATGTTAAAACGAATATGCATGATGATTTTATCAATTATAGCATCATCGTGAAACATCATTTGAATAACAAAGAGAAAAGCAGTTGCCAAAATTCCGATAAAATATAAACCTGATCCAATTGCCATGCCGATTGCAGCTGTGGCCCAAATACCAGCTGCCGTGGTTAAACCGGAAATTTGCTGCTTTTTAACTAAAATAGCGCCAGCGCCAATAAATGAAATACCGGAAACTATTTGAGCTGCAATTCTGGAAGGGTCTAAAGCGAGATCAGACATTTTTAATAAATCGCCAAAGCCGTACTTTGAAACTATCATGAATAGTGCGGAAGAAAAGGCAACTACAATATGTGTTCGCACTCCGGCGCTTTTCCTTTGAATTGCGCGTTCATAACCGATTAGCGCCCCGCATAATGATGCAACTATGAGTCTTAATAGCCAGGGGAATTGCGCGTTAATCGCTGCAAAATTTGCCATTACATCCACTCCATTTCTAAATCTTTTATTATATTATACTCTTAAAAAAGTACGCCAAAGTTTAGTTATAGCAAAAACCGAGAAAAAGTCAAAAAGTGCTTGCGTAAACTGATAGAATATGTTTTAATTAATATCGTTGTCGAGATATGACAATGCTGACTTAGCTCAGTTGGCAGAGCACGTCACTAGTAATGATGAGGTCGGAGGTTCGAATCCTCTAGTCAGCATTAATAAATACGTTTAAGCCTTTCAAATTGTTGATTTGAAAGGCTTTTTTATTAATTTGAACCAAAATGAAATTCTTTGAAATTAACACATTTCAAACACATTGAAAATTTGCGTGTGTTTAGAATGCGCTTGTAGAAATTTAAGAGTACTAAATATGGTGATTTAACGGGCTTGAAAGCCCGTTTTTAATGATAAAATATGTTTAAGTAATAAATAATATAATTAAGGGGTATTTATGAGTATTGAGATCAAACAAAAATTCAGCCAATTCTATGAAAAATATACTTGGTTGATTTGGCTTTTTTTCGGAATAATCATAGGCATAATAATAGATGGAAAAATACATTACAAAATAAACTTAATCGGTGAGCAAATAGGATCCTTAGCTGAGTGGATTGGAGGATTAGCTACTACTGCATCAGTAATAACGTCTTTGCATTTTGCAACTAGAAAACGCCCTGATGTAAAAGTATTTCATTCATTAAAGCAAGATATCGATAAAATTAGCAAAAAAACAATTCCTTCGACTCTTTCAATTACGTTTTCAGCTTTTAATCAAAGTAATAATATCGTAGTACTACAATTTTATGGGCTAAGAAAAAATAAATTAGATGATTTTGTGAGACCAACAAGCTATGAAAAAAAAGAAATTAAACCAGGAAATTCTTTAGAGTATGAATTTCATGTGAGTGATATTAATAGAGACTACCACCTTGAAAATTATAAAGGAAAAATTGAAATTGGCTTTGCTAAGCCTGATGGAACACTATACACTGAGACTTTTAAATGGAATGATTTTAAACTTAATACAAAAGGTATAGAAAATCTTTTGTTATAAGGATTTATGGACTTTAAATTAGATTTATTTACAGCTATTTTATGTATAATTAATTTAGCTGTGTAAGGAGAAGGACAAGCTACAATAGAAGGTTAAACAAAATTAACCTTTTTTATTTTACTAATGATATTAATGAGAAACTAGATATTGTGATTTAAATATCTCAAAAAAGATAAGTCCATCAGTTCTATGGATGTATATAAAAAGAACGAATCATGTTTTCTAATATCTATTACTACAGAATTAATTAAAGCGTAATTTTAAATAAAAATCATGCCAATTAATATTCTTAAATTTTTCTATATTTTTAACAAAATATATGCATAATTGCAAACTTATTCCACGTAAATAATATAAATCTGATAATGTTATTTTTGGTTTCTTGCTTCCATGAACTAAGTTCGATCTCTTAGTATATAATGCCTTTAGTTTACTATACATGCTTGTTCTAGTTTCAAGTTCATTACTGAGTAGTTCTGCACATCTTTCACAAATTTGATCTGTAATATTTTGACTGAAATCTTTCTCTTCTACTAAAGATTCAATTGCTATCATTAAATCTAAAAATGCTTGTTCTAAATTACTTTCAATAGTTGCTCTTCCAATGTATTTAATAGAACTGTATATTTTATTTTCTATATCTTCTGCTTTAATACTTTGATTATTCTTAATTTTATTGTTTAAAATGCTCATAAAAACTTTTAATATGTTGTTTTCTGAATTTGTCAAAGATAAATCAACTTGAAGAGGAAATGATTTGTTATCTTTTCTTCTGGATGTTTCTTGTATTATTCCATCATCTTTGTAATATAAAGCACTTATTGATGAAGTGTAATCTTCATCATCCCCTATCCCTATAATATATGAATTATCTATATTACTATAAATACTGTGTAGTGCTAATATTAGGTCATTTGCATAACTTAAACTAAGTTCTTTTGCTGTTTCCGAATTATTCGCATATACTTTAATAAAAATATATGATTTCTTACTATCAGTCGTATTCATTTCTTCGGACAATCGATCACTCTTTTTAAGATTTTTTGTTTTAATAAAATTATTAATTTGATCGTTTTTATATTTTGCAGGGCAAATAGCTATATTCTTATAATTTTCTGGGTAAATCGAACTTACTTTAATTCCATAAACAGGTAAAAAGAAAGTGTAAGGCACCTTTTTTTCTTTTAACATATTAATTATTTTTTGAGCTACATAGTCTGTGCTTCTGTTTTTAATGTATTTGTAGCTGGTAATCATATCCATAATTTTATTTGTTAGAAACTTTTCAGCACCGCCGGAAAAATTTTCCCCGAGAACCTTATCTTCGATTATATTATTTACTAATTTATGTAATTCATTATTTTTAAAGAGAATAGGTTCACCTTTAGTAGGTAATGCTATATTGTATTTATAATCAGGAGTACGATAATTTTTTTCAGTACAGTTGTCTATAAAGTTTTTAAGATTATCATAAATTATTTTTTCATTTTTCATTTTTCAATACTCCTTATATAACTGATCTTCATAATATGTAAATCGATTAAGACTAATTACATTCTTTTTTATTATATTATTGGTCATGATAACTTTCTATTAAAAATAGTTGATTATAAATAGTTATGATTACTTACTCTCATTATTCTCTGAACCAAGTAAAAATAAATTTAGTAGGCAAAGAAAAAGCAAGTCGCTATATTGCCAATGATTAAAGCAGTGTAATAAACAAGTTTTCGGTGTAAAGTTTAATTATTTTGCACTAATAATCTCAGAGATTTTCTATTTTTTATAAAAGTCAATTTTTGGCAGAAAACGAAGACAAAACAATTATTTGTGTAACTCAGCGCTTGTCAGCCGTGAAATATGCGGATAAGATTCTCTTTTTACAAAATGGCAGGGTTCTGGGCTTTGAAACACACGAAAAATTAATCAGAACTAATGCTGATTATCGTAAGATGTACAATTTACAAAAAGAGGCTAATGTCTAAATACAGGTTGGTCTGAAAAGTACTATTTGATAAAATCAAAGTAATTCAGTAAAAAAATACTTTTGGTAAGAAAAATCCTAAAGCAACAATAAACTTTGTAATTAAATTGGTTTGAGCAAGTATTGGCTATATACGCAAGCGGAATAGAAGGTGTGACAAGTTTGAACTCTATTAAAAAGTTTTTAGATTGGCTAATAAGTTTATTACTGATTATAGTGGTCGGGATGATTTTGATCACACTTTTTTCTGCATATTATAGTTTTGGCACTATGATTTTTGGAGTCCATGAGGCAAGCGCAATAAAGGATTTTTGGTTCACAGAAATCATGTTGGGTACAGTTTATGTATCTGTAGTTATGGTCATTGCTATATATACAGCAATAACTCGTTTTTTGAAGAAAAGAAAAAATAAAGTTTCTAGTTAAGTTGCTAAGATCACAATATAGTAAGGTAAAGGCAGATAGTTAAGTGAACTATCTGCCTTTTATTGTTCTAAATCTTATTTTTTAAAAAAACGTTTACTAATATAAAAAACCTTTATAGTGGCGCTTGTTCAACTTTTTAGCAAGTTTAACTGAGCGATACCAGTGAGTCGTATTATGTATACTTGTTCCATCAATCGTGTTTGCAATTGATAATACCTGGTGACCCTTAAGTTTGGAGACGTTGAAAAATTCACCGCCATTTTCACCCCAGCCGCCGTCTTCACCATCATCACCAGTATCTGGTATACCGATGCCAGCAGGTTCGTTCCATTGTTTTACATTTAACCAAGTAATACCTCTTTGTTTCTGATAGCCAGGGATGAATACCCAATCAGCTCTTTCAAAATCCGGTTTATCATGTGGTATATATTTATGTATTACTTTAGGTGTATATTCACCTAAAATATACGTTGTTTTAGTTATTTTTACTTTGCTGAGATATTTTCTTCCAGCCCCGTCATTATAATATTGGTACCAAGTTCCGCGCATGTTCTTAGGAAAAACAGTAGGAACTCCTTTTGCTTGAGCAGTATTCGGAGTGTTACATACACTTCCGACGCCAATAGCTACAGCGATTAATGCCAATATTGTGAAAATTCTTTTCTTTAGTTTCATTTTCTTTCTCCTATTTTTACTACTAAATTGTATTATATACTACTAATCACTAGTATGAACCAAATTAATAGTAATGACGAAAATATTTGGCAAGATGTCTAACTTTAGCAACATAGCGTCCAATCTTTTTAAAAACTACCATAACGAAAAATTAAAAATGTCGAATACGACAATTTCCTCTTTGCTTTTCTATCTGAATGTAACATTAAGCTAATAAAAAATTAAAAATAAGGAGAAAAACAAATGACTAAATTTAATATTCGTGGTGGCTTTGGCGATTCTACTAAACCTGATGTAAATATTCGTGAGCAAGATAACCTTTATTTAGCGGTTAATTCAAAATGGCTGCAAGAAAACCCTGTTCCTGCCGGCAGGCCAATCATTGATGGCTTTAGCGTGGCAGAGAAGCAGACTCGCAAAAACTTGGTAAAAGATTTTACTGATTTTTTAAGCGGTCAAAAGCCAATTCCGCACATTAAGAATTTTAATAAAGCGGTAGAGTTTTACCGGGTAGCTAAAGACGAGCAAAAAAGAACAGCCGAAGGTGCTGCCCCAATTAAGCAAGATTTAGCCTTTTTAACCAGCCTCAATAATTTAGCTGATGTCAATGAGAATTTGACGAAACTGTTGCTAATGGATAACTTGCCGTTCAAATTTGAAGTGGAGCCAGATTTCAAAAATGCACAGTTGAATATTGTCACTTTTTACCGGCAAAATTTGATTTTGGCTGATACCAGTTATTATGGTAATGAAAAAACCACTAACCTGCTTGGTGTTTGGCAAAAGCAAACCGCTAATCTATTGGCAATGAGTGGCGTTAAGCAGGCTGAAGCAGAACAATACGCTAACGGAGCAGTTAAGCTGGACCAGCGTTTGGCGCAGGTTTATCAATCAGCAGAATATAACTCTGAAATTGAAAACATATATCACCCTCTGAGTGTGGCAGAATTTACAAACCAGAGTAAAAATATTCATTTAGCTGATTTACTGAAAGAAACTGGTCTTGAGACCACTAAGAAAGTTAATGTTACTGAACCAGGTTATTTAGATAAATTTGATGAATTGTTTAATGAAAAACATTTCTTCGAATTAAAGGGTTGGCTAATTGGTCATTTTATTAATCAAGCGGCACGGTATTTGTCACGTGAATTTCGGAAAGCAAGATTACCACTAAGAAAAGCAATGTACGGCATAGATTCTTTAGCTGCAGATGAGCGTTTTGCATATGACCAAACAATTGCAATGTTTGGTGATGTTATTGGTCAGTATTATGGCAAAGAATACTTGGGCGCTGAAGCCAAAGCTGATGCTACTAAAATAGTTAAAAATATGATTGCGGTTTATCAAGACCATTTAAAAAACAATTCTTGGCTGTCAGATACCACTAAGAAAAAGGCATTAAAGAAGCTAGATACTTTAGTCTTAAAAATCGCTTATCCAGAGTATGTTCAAAGATTTTATGACGAGTTCAAAGTAACAGCAGCTTTAGCAGGCGGCAGCTTATACAGCAATATTAAAGCTAATAATCAAGTTAAACTTAGGGCTAACTTTGCAGATGTTAACAGACCAGTTGATAATTCACTTTGGGAAATGGCAGCAGTAGAAGCCAATGCTTGTTATAATCCGCAAAGTAACGACATTACTTTTCCGGCACTATTATTACAAAAGCCTTTTTATGACTTACACCAAGATCGTGCAGCCAACTATGGCGGTTTTGGCGCAGTGGTAGGACATGAAATTTCACATGCGTTTGATAACAACGGGGCACAGTTTGATGAATTAGGTAATATGAAAAACTGGTGGACTGATGAGGATTATGCCGCATTTAATAAACGGATCAAAGCCGAAATTAAGCTGTTTGATGGCGTTGAAGTTGGTACAAGCAGAGTCAACGGTAAATTGACAGTTTCGGAAAATATTGGTGATCAGGGTGGTCTAACAGTAGCCGTTGCAGCTAACAAGCAAGAAGGGGGAGACGCCAAAACTTTGTTTGAAAACTATGCGCGGATTTGGGCAACAAACGCTAAGCCCGAATTTTGGCAATTAATTGCTGCGTCAGATGTTCATGCACTTTCTCAGGCTCGAGCAAATGTGCAGGTGCAATGTCAAGATGAGTTTTATCAAGCTTTCAATGTTAACCAGGATGATGGTATGTGGCTTGATCCAGATAAGCGGGTACAAGTCTGGTAAAATTTGATACTATAAATTAAGTATTTTTTAAGAAAATTAATTCCTGCTTTGTGCTAAAACAGATATAAGTCCAGCAAGTGATGCTAGAAAAATAGTAAAATAATTTTTTAGGCAGGAGAAAATAATAATGAAAAATATTCAAAGACTAGTTACTATATTAGCGATTATTTTGTGGGTTGTCGTGATTGGTATTTTTGTTGTGGCTGTTGCTAACAATCAGCTGTGGAGCATGGGACCGGTTATAACACATAATAGACCGCAAAACGCTCTTGGCTGGCTAATTGTAGCTGCTATTGCGATAACGGCAGTCAGTGTAATTTTACGATTGACTAGAAATAAATAAGACATAAATAAACTTGTGCCACTAAGATTGGGCAAACTGAGTAGGCGATCAGCAAAGACAGTAAAGACAATTGACATTTTCTCCTGCACCAATAATTTTTTGGGGCAATAACTGTAAAAAGTAACATCCACTTTGATGAAGAAGCAAATGAAAATGCTGTACTGGTTCTGAAAAAATGACTATTTTTGGCAAAGCATTGCTAAATCAGGTATTGCTATTTCAGTAATTATTTTTGCAAAAGTTGAGCGCGCAAAAGAACCTAAAGAAGTAGAATACCCGGTACGGCTTAAATCTTACTGGGTATTTTGCTTGTAAGTTATTACTAAAGTATAATTAACTCTTGTATTAATAATGAATTAAGGCGTTAAAATACTGAAAACTAAAATGCGTTCACCTGAAAACAAATAGAAGACTCGCGCTGTTAAGAAACGGAGGGTTAGATGATGAGTAAGATAAAAATTTTGGTAACTGGAGTTGTCCCAGAAGCTGGTTTAACTGAGTTAAGAAAGAATTTTACCGTAGACTGTAAACCAGAAAAAGCTGGCAGAGATTGGGTTTTAGCTCATTTACCAGAATATGATGGGCTCATACTTATGGGATTGCAAGGCGATCGGGAACTGATTGATGCAGGCACCAATTTAAAAATTATTACTGCTATTGGTGTTGGCTTTGACCACATAGATATCGAATATGCTAAACAGAAAAAAATCGTAGTGACTAATTGTCCCCAAAGCGTTCTGATTCCTACTGCCGAAATGACTTTTACCCTAATTCTAGCAACTGTTCGGCGTTTGCATTTTTATGATAAAACCATTCGTGAAGGAAAATGGGTTAGTGTTTCAAAACCAGAAAATATGGGTACGGGACTTCAAGGAAAAACACTTGGCATCTATGGTATGGGACGCATTGGCTCTCAGGTAGCAAAATACGCGCAAGTCTTTGGCATGAAAGTCATTTACCATAATAGGCACCAGTTAAGTTCTGAAAAAGAAGCAAAAATGAAAGTTAATTATGTCGATTTTGCTACTCTAGTCAAAACAGCAGATGTAATAACCTTGCACGCTCCTGCAACACCTGCAACAACTGGCGTTTTCAATAAACAAGTTTTCCAGCAAATGAAAAAGACAGCATATATCATCAATGCTGCTCGGGGCAAATTGATTAAACAAACTGATTTGATTGCCGCATTGCAAAACGGAGATATTGCCGGGGCAGGCTTAGATGTCTATGAAACCGAACCGGAAGTACCATCAGCTTTGCGTGTTTTAGACAATGTAGTTTTGTCACCGCATGCGGGTGCAGGAACCCAAGAAGCGCGCATATCTGTTACTGCTGAAGCTGCTCAAAACCTTATTTCCTATTTCCGAGATCACAGATTGATAAATCAGGTAAATAAGTAATTACTATAATTATTAATAATTAAAAGCCAAGTTTTGCTTGGCTTTTTTCTTTTGTCGTAATATAATACGAAGCTAACTACATGAAGTATACTTTATATTTTGAAGAAGGTGAGATTATCAAAAATTTAGTTAAGGAAAATAGGAAAAAGCTGCACTTAACGCAGCGTGAACTCGCTCTTAAAGTGGGTGTCACTGAACGAACGATTATCTCAGTAGAAAAGGGGAAATATAAACCCTCACTTATCTTGGCGTATAAACTAGCGCAAGTTTTTAGAACTGATATTGAAACCTTGTTTTGTTTAGAGGAGTACTTAAAAGATGAAGAAGAATAAGAAAAGAAAGATCAAAGATTATATTGTGGAACATACTATTTTTAATTGAGATAATTATAGGTATTACTAATGAGTTTAGAAATTAAAAACAGCAAAAAAGGCATTGTATTTTAGTACAATATTTTTTCCACTTGCTTTCCTGATAGTGACCTCTTAGTTAAATAGTATTGTAATCAAAGCCTTTCTCAAGTTTAATTAATTTATCATCTTTATGAATGAAAAAATTATTAACAAAACTGAGGGAGAAAAATAATGATTTACCATAACTATTCACATTTAAAATTCTTTTGGCTCAATGTTTTCGGTTTGATATACAGTACTTTAAATATCTTTGCTGCTTATATGCTTAGCAATTTGATCAATATGGCAACTAAGAGACAATTTTCAGTCTTACCTTCTTTAGTAACGCAGATCATAGTAGCGCTGACTATAATCTTAATTTCAGGCTTACTATTTAATTACTTAAAAACCGATGCAGTTAAGCAGATTAACACTAAGTTGAGAACTAAAGTATTGAAAGGGATGCTGCAAAATAAAGAAGAAGATAGTGCTAATTTAGGTTTTTTAACTAACGACTTTAAGTTATTAGAAACTAATCGTTATGAAGCTGAAATTGAAATGCTGATCTATGCTTATACCGTTATTTTGGCGCTAGGTTATGCTTTATATCTAAACTGGTTTGTTACCTTGATTTATTTCGTGGGCTCAGCAATCCCTACTATCGTCTCTAACTTTTTCCAAAAACCAATTCAAAAGGCTTCAAGTGATTGGACTAAGGCTAACGACAAGTATGTCAGCCAAACCAAAAACATTTTAGCTGGCACCAGTACTTTTAATTTATACGGCGAGCAAGACAATGCTGTTAAGCAAAATAAGAGTGCCGTTGAACGCCTGGAAGAAAAACTGGCCAAAATGAATGTGCTGAATAATAATACTAATACCTACCTTAATATTATCGCGATTGCCAGTGCCTTTTTACTACCATTTGCTTTTGGGACATTATTGGTAGTCAATGGTCAAATAACATTGGGAGCATTATTTGCCATCACCCAGCTTTCTAACTCTTTTGTTAACCCTATTCTGCAAATTTTAAATGAACGAAACAATTTATCTACCACTAAGGGTATTGTTAACAAGATCAAGCAGTTTATTGCTAAAGGTGAGCAAAAACTGCAAAACGGTGTTGCTACTGGTGACTTTAAGCAATTAGAAGTGAAAAATCTGACTTTAAAGCGTCAGGGTAAAGAATTAGCTAGTCAAATTAATTTTGCAGTTGCAAAAGGACAAAAAGTTGCGGTCATTGGACCGTCCGGCTCTGGTAAATCCACCATGCTTCAATATTTAATGTATGGTGATTACGGCCAAGCACAAGAAGAGTTGCTTAATCAAAAAGCAGTACAACCAGGCACTTTTACCAACCTGTTTGCATATTCAAGCCAAAGTGCGGTTATCTTTGCCGACTCATTATGGTTTAACCTTACGTTAGGTGCGGACATCCCGCGAGAAAAAGTTACAGACGTGTGTGAACATTTAGAACTGGGACAGCTGGTTAAAGAAAAAGGTTTTGACTATCAATTAGGTGATAATGCTGATCAATTATCGGGTGGGCAATTAGCCCGAATTGAACTGGCAAGGGCTATCTTAGCCAAACGACCAATTTTATTACTAGACGAAGTCAATGCCTCATTAGATAAGGCAACTTCTCAAGCAATTCATGATTACTTGTTTGCTTCAGACTTCACTTTCATTGAGGTTATTCACCACTATGAACCGGCAGAATTAAAGCGGTACGATACTGTAATCGACTTTAATGATTATATTTAAGATATGACATCATAAAAAAACTTATTTTCTTACGATAGAAAATAAGTTTTTGTTTTTTTATGTAAAACCAAAATTATTAAGTTCAAATATTTATTGGCTGTCACTGAAACCTTGGAACTTAAAAGTTAGTGTGATTGGGCTATCAGCCTTAATTTGGTATTGTGCGTGAACCGGTGCGCCCCAGGAGTCATCCCCGCCAACACCCATTTGTTTAGCCAGAATTCTGACCCTCGTGCAGTATGGTTGAGGCAACTCATAATGATGATATGCATTTTGAATTTCATATTCACTGTAAGGCAGAACGCTTTGTTCAAATGGTTTATTGAGTGCAGTAAATTTTAATCCGCGGCCACTGTCGTCGTACACTTTGAGCCAGCGTGTTGCACCATGATTTCCCGCTTCCTGCGGTACTAGATACGGGGTGAAATTATCTTGAGCATTACCTTTAAAAATTCCAAGTTTAACACCATTATTACGATCACTATAATTTTCATCTGGTCCCAAACCGTAAAATTCGTAATGGTTAAATTGTAACGGTAACTTGAAATCCACTCCGATAGCAGGAATATTAGGCAAATTTTTGTGTCCCGGATAAGAAAGAGTAACTGTTACCGCCCCGTCTTGAGTTACCGTATAAGTGATGGTATTAAACACTTTTTCGGGCAGAGCCAATTGATATTTAAAGCTCATCGTAACTGTTGTCTCAGTTTGTGCAATGTCACTATCAATTAATTTTTGATATTTGCCGGCAATAGACCACATACCAAGTTCAAAGCCACCATTGTAGCCATCGTCATTATTGGTTAATGCGCGCCAATAACTGGACTTGGGAATTTCGGAAATGTATTCTTGTCCGTCATATTTATAGGAACTCAAGCCGCCTTTGGCCTTTGATAGTTGTAAGCTAAAGTGTTCTCCGCTGACACCAATGTTGGTACTGCCGTTAACCAAATTAAGTTTGCTTTTTTGAGCTGCTGGTTTGTTAATAGACTTAATTAACTTTTGGGCAAAGCAGATTTCATAATTTTTTGGTGCCCACAAAGTATCATTTTTAAGTTTAGCCGCAACTTCTGCAACATATTCTCCGGGTTGGGTACCAGTTGACCACGGCAAAGACTGCTGCAAACTCTTTCCCGGTTCGACAACTAGGTTAAAGTCTTGTTCTTTTAAAAGCTTGCCGTCTTTTAGTACTTTGGCAGTAAAAATTAAATTGGCAGTATCAATAAACAAATTTTTGTTTTTAATAGTAAAACCGTCCTGATCAATTCTAATTTTGATATTGGAATAGTCTTGCTTAACCTCAGCCGCTTTAGGAGAAGGGGTCCGATCAGCCAGCAGAATGCCATCGCCACAAAATTCATAGTCGCTTGGTCGATCCGTCCAATCACCGCCGTACGAAATACATTTCTGCCCGCGCGGATCGGTTGTTAAAAGACCTTGGTCAATAAAGTCCCAGATAAACGCCCCTTGGTAGTTGGGGTACTTGTCTGCAAGTTCTGTATCTAATTTCATACCACCAGTCGAGTTACCCATTGAATGCATGTATTCGCATTGAATAAAGGGCCGGTCAGTGTGTTTCTCCAATTGATTAATAATATCTTGGGGTTTCCAGTACATGTGGGTCTCCATGTCAGAATACTTCTGGTTTGCGCCGCCCCTAAAGAAGCCTTCATAGTGAACTAATCTTGATTGGTCATGCTGATGAAACCAGTTGGCACTTGCGACTAAATCTTTACCTGTGTATGATTCGTTTCCCAAAGACCAAATTAGGATTGCCGGATGATTTTTATCCCGCTGAAACATAGAATTGTCCCGATCAATAATTGCTGGGAGCCATTCAGGATGATCGCCGGGAATATTCCAAGATTTTCCTAAAGCATCAATTTGTAACCAGCAGCCATGGGTTTCTAAGTTAACTTCATCAATCATGTAGATACCATATTGGTCGCAAAGCTTATACCAGAAAGGATGGTTAGGATAGTGGGAAGTCCTGACGGCATTAATGTTATGCTGCTTCATAAACTTAACGTCGAATATCATATCTTCTTTAGTGACGCTGTGACCAAAGCGGTAATCAAACTCGTGGCGGTCAATGCCCTTAAAGACAATCCTTTTTCCGTTTAACAACATAATGCCGTTCTTTTTTTCAAATCTTCTAAAACCAATTTGAGTAGATGTGATTTCAACAAGATTTTCCTGATTAAAAATGCTAAGAACAGCGTTGTATAAGTTAGGTTCTTCTGCACTCCATAACTTAGGGTGAGCCACCTTAAATACTGCTTGGGCTAGTTCTTTATCAGATAAAGTTCGCTCTAGCACTTTATGCTTGTCTGGAGCGAATAATTCAAAGCGAAACTTGGTTTGCTCATTTTTATTTTCAACTTTAGCAGTAACACTAACATTGCCTTCTGCAAAGTCGGCGTTAAGAACAGGCTGATAATGCAGGTCCTTGATATAGGTAGCGGGTACGGCGTAAAGGTAGACGTCACGGAATATCCCAGACAATCTAATCATATCTTGGTCTTCTAGCCAGCTGGCACTGGAATATTTGAATACTGCCACTGCCAGGCGATTGGTACCAGATAGTAAATAATCACTAATATCAAACTCACTGGGAGTAAATGAATCCTCACTATAGCCCACAAAATGACCGTTCAACCAGACATAGAAAGCTGTTTGGACACCTTGAAAAGAGAGAAAAACTTTTTTATTTTTCAGATTGTCCTTGAGTTCAAATCTCTTTACATAGCTTGCGACCGGATTGAATTTTTGCGGAATAGCGGGAGGCACCAGCTGTTCATGTCCATCCCACGGATATTGCGTATTAACATATTTAGGATGATTAAATCCTTGTAATTCTAATTGTCCAGGGACTTTAACGTATGAAAAGCCACTATCATTAAAATCATTCTTGTAAAAGTTTAATGGTGCAGTAGAAAGATTTTGAGCAACATGCACTTTCCAAGTACCATTTAAACTTTGTTTTAAACTGGTTTTTTTACTCTGAAATTCTGCTTGATTTTGATAAAAGGCAAAATCCGCGTGTGCTGGCAGGCGATTAATTTGAAAAACTTGCGTATCGCTGAGCCAATCTAAAGTAGGGTTTTTAATTTTTGCCGTCATTTTGTTAACACTTTCTCTATTTTTATAAAAAATAAGAGACGGAAAAAGTTTTTCCGATCTCTTAAATCATTAAAATTTAGTTATTTGAATTTTTAGCTTCTGGCCAAACTTTATCGTAATCAACACCAATAATGTCTTTAGTAGTGCGCTTTACTTCATCAGTAGCATCAGCTTTAGAACCGCCGGCACGAAGTCTGGCAATTTCGTTGATTATTATGGTATGGCTCTTCTTATTTAGTTTATAACCAAATGAGATGAGTAATGCTAAGAAAATCAATATACCAGAGCCAAACAAAATAACATTTAAGATTGCGTTTTGAGTAGCAATTGGCTGAGTTGCTGCATTTTTGGCAAAGCCGTTGTTATCAAGATACATACCAACAAATATACCGGATAGTCCTGAAGTTAAACCACGGACAAAACTAACAACTGCTTGGAAAGTACCAGCCTTGTTTTCGCCAGTGAGCAGTTCGCCTAAGTCCGGCATAAATGGGTACATGTTCCAAGGAAGGAACCAGTCAATAGCTCTGGAAATTATGAAGAGCATCATGATGATAAATAATAATACGAATGTGTTCTTGGGTTGCAGTTTTCCTAGAGCATAAAGAATGATAAATGTAGCCAAGTCAATTGTTAAAGTTACGCCATAAATTTTTCTAGGACCGAATTTAACAACAGCCCAGCCACCAATTAAAGTACCAATAAAACCGAAACCGGCAAATGACATGATGTAACCGGCAGTTGAGGCGCTGCCGTGCAGACAGAAAATAACATAATATGTCCAGACCATGCTCATAACATCAAAGCCGGTGAATGACAGCAGGTAAATCAAAATTTGCTGAGTATATGATTTAACCCGGAATACGCGAAGGTAATCTAATAGCTGTCTTCCCAATATCTTCCAGAAAGAACCGTGAACTTTTTGATGCTTTTTTTGTTTGTTTTCTTCAGCCTCTTTGTCAGCCACATTTTCGACTTGGTCAACAGGCATTTCCCAAGTATTAAATGCTGTCAGCCAGAGCCCGAGCAAGTAGACTACACCAAAGAAGACAGCGTTAAGAGTCAACGCCATAGCGCTGTGTTGCCCAAACACCTTAAAGAGTTGTGCGGGAATGAAGTTGGCAAAGAAGTTTGAAAATGCGGCAAAGACCAACCTGGTGGTAGAAAGTAACGTACGTTCATTAAAGTCGGTAGTCATTTCGTTTGGCAGAGTTGAATAAGGTACAGTAATCATTTGTTGGATCAGCAAAAATGCTAGATAAACAAAGAAGTAGTACCAGTAGTTCAAACCGCCGAACCACAGGCAAATGTAGGAAAGAATTAATGGTGAACCAAAGATTAAAAAGAAATGGCGTCTGCCAAATATTTTTCCTAGTTTAGTGTGATAAAAGTTGTCGGTAATACCACCAGCAACCAAACCAAAAACTGCAGTTACCCAACTACCAATAGCAATAATTGAAGCACCTTGTGTAGCAGATAAATTGCAGAATGATGTGAAGAAGTAGAGCATCCACGCTGACTGAACGGCTTGCGCCCCACCACTACTGAAATCAGTTAAACCATAACAGATAGCAGTCCAAAGAGTGACTTTCCGCTTAGTATAAATTCGTTTTGAAAGTTTATTCATTTTACATTCTTACCCCTAAATCTATTATAAATCGAATCTATTAAACTATTAGGAAGCGGTTCCACTGAAAATTGTAAACATATTTTGTTCAAAAAACCAGAAGTTTTTAAAAAGTTTTTTGTAAAATAAGCTGGCTGTGGATAGCAATTTAGTATACTTAAACTAGTTTTATATATTTTATTTAAAACATTTTTGCGAAAATGGTCTAGACCTTAACATAACAAAAAAGCCTAATAATTTAGCCATAAAATAACTATTTTTTAAAAGCGGTCTAGTTTTACTATCTGTGAATAAAGTTGTTTTGCTAAAATTACTATGCTAAATTAAAAACATGGAAGCGGTCACAAAAATAAAAAGGTTAGGAGAAATATTTAAATGGATTCTAAGAAATTTACGGTTTCACAAAATGAATCTTTAACTAATTTTCTACTTTCACCAATTACCTATGAGCGCCAAACTACAGTTCCGCCACGAAAATTTCGCAGTGGGCTTCGGCCTAGCCCTTATGAGTATGAAATGAAAGGTATTGATAATGAGTATCCGGGTAGAGCTTATTTTTTAACTCATAAAGTAATTGACCACCAAGATTTAGCTAAGAATATCAAATATACTAAAGTGTATTCTGGCTTTGAGGATGACTTTATTACCTTATCGACTGAAGTTCCGGTACCAACAATCTTAAGATGTTGGGCTAAAACTTATATTGATATGGATGAAGATGCTAAAGTTCCATTCCAAATGTCAACACCTGGCGGCATGAAAATATGGGTTAATGATAAGTTGGAAGTAACTTATAAAAATTATACGCGGAATACAACTAAGGCTAAGAACTGCGAATTGTCTTTAGCACAGGGTACTAATGAAATAGTTGTTTATTTTGACGATTTAGCAGAAAGAGACGCTGATTTTATCTTTTCTCTGGTCAATTTAGGCACTAAAAAGCTCCATGGTCATATTCCGGTTAAAGATGCTGCTGCTCTTGAACATGCACAACATTTACTGGCATCTATTCATTTCTTGAAGGATTATTACGCTCAAGGCGACATAAAGTTTTTTGTAGATTCACCAGTAGATACTGCTCTAAGAATTAGGTTTAATCCACCTGCTGAAGATCCGTATAGTGATATGCAAAGCGGCAATATTACCGAATTCAAGCAGGATGAGCGCAAAGTAACAATTACGCCAGGTGCACATGAATATGTAATGGGCAAAACGTATGATTTTCAATTTGCTTCTTTAACCAATGTTGAATTTGGAGTTAAGTTGCCCGATGGTTCGTGGGTTACCAGAATTATTACGTTAACAGTTTATAATACTAAAAACTATGAAAATGTGATTACTGGTAAAACGCTGGCAGAACGTAAAAGACAAGCTTTGGAATATTATGCTAGGCAAAACCTTGATGATATTAATGTTGCTATGGCAAAGATGTATCTGAATAAGCCACTTACTTATGAAAAAGGACATAAGCTGCCTTTTGAATTAGAAAGTGCACTTAATTTAGTCAATAATCATGGGGATTGTTCCGACTTTATTTTGGCGCCTTTGTTAAGCTTTATGATTAAGTATCCGGACAAGATGCCCCCAGAAATTAAGCAGACGCTTAAGGAAACAGCACTAAAGTTCAGATACTGGATAGATGAGCCGGGCAATGACGTCATGTGGTATTTCAGTGAAAATCACGCATTCTTATTTCATATTGCACGTTATTTTGCCGGTTATCTGTATCCGAGTGAACAATTCACAGTCAGTGGACATAAAGGTAAAGAACAATATGAACTGGGTAAAAAGCAAATTGAAGACTGGTTTGATGAGTTTTTCAAGTATGGTCTGGCTGAATGGAATTCGTTAACTTACATGCCAATTGATTTGATTGGACTGTTCAGTTTATACAATGCGGCACCGGATGAAAGTATCAGAAATCTAGCGCAAAAAGGACTAGATTTTTGTTTTCAAATCATTGCGATCAACTCATTTGGTAAAAATTATGCCTCAACTTATGGACGCGTTTATGAGCACAATTTAAAAAACATCTCTCTCAGTGAAATTGCCAGTTTAGCTAAAGTCGCGTTTAATATCGGCTGCTTTAATGATGCCTTAAGAGATGCCGCCCCATTTTCACTCTCGGATTATGTACCACAAAGTAATCTCAAAAAGTACTTTATTCCGACTGAACCATATAAATTTGAGTATCTTCAAGGAATTAATCAGGCTCATTCATATATCTATAAAACTCCCGCATACGCAATGGCTAGCGTGATTAACTACCAAGTTGGTCAGCACGGAGTGCAGCAGCACAATATGAATATTGCTTTGAAAGACATGATTACAAACGTCTGGATTACAAATCCGGGTGAGCGTAAGTATAGCGGTGATCATAAACCAAGTTACTGGGCAGGTAATAATAGAGAACCTCAAATCAATCAGTATAAAAATTACATGTTTATGACTTATAATTTAACTAAGGATGACTTACCTTTTATTCATATCTATTATCCATTCTGGGAGTTTGATGAAGAATTAGCTGGTGAAAATTGGTTAGCCTTTCGTAAAGGCAATGCTGCTTGCTTTATTCACTTTTCAAATCCGATCGTAAAAACTAAGTTTGGTCCCGAAACGGACCGTGAATTTATTAGTAACGGCACGAACCACTTTGTTTTTATTACTTGTTTTACAGTAAACGGTAAACTACCCTCCAGCGCTGATTTACTTCAACGTTTTAAGGTAGACGATGTAAAAAGAGTAGTAGTAGCTGACGGGCGACACTTCAAAGTAAGACCAGAAAAATTAACTGTTGATAATGAAGAAGTGCCGACTAATACTGCCAGCTATTTAAAAATTGGTGGTTTAACAAATTAAAATTTTAGTAAGTAGCGGCGATAAATATGGAAGATGTTGTAATTGGCATTGATTTTGGAGGAACAACGATTAAGTTCGGCTTGGTTACTAGAACCGGTCACATAAAAAGGCAATGGTCTGTAGCTACTCCTGCAAAAACTGCACCAGAAACCGTTATGGCAGAAATTGTTCAGGAAATAAAACGGCGAGTAAGTAGTGCAGAGCACCTTTTAGGTGTTGGTCTAGGTATTCCGGGATCGGTAAGACCCGATACTTTAGCTGTTTATGACTGCAACAATTTAGGTTGGAATAAAGATACGGATATCCTAGCACTGCTGCAAAAAGGCTTGGATATACCGCTTGTAATAGAAAATGATGCCAATGCTGCAACTATTGGCGAGAAGTGGCAAGATAGCACCAGTAAAGACAACCTCATGTATGTTACGTTAGGGACTGGCGTAGGAGCTGGAATTGTATTAAATGATCAGTTGGTTCATGGGTTTGCTGGTGCTGCTGGTGAACTAGGACATGTTATCGTTGACCCAAAGGGATTTAAATGTACTTGTGGTAATCGCGGCTGCCTTGAAACGGTATCATCAGCCACTGGAATAGTACGTCTTTATCAAAAAGAGAGCGGACAAGATGAAGTCTCAATCACAGCAAAAGAAATTTTTGACCAGGCAAAGCAAAACTCTCCTTTAGCCTTAAACGTGGTGGATCAAGCTTGTGATTATTTAGGCTTGGCTTTAGCAAATGTCGCGAACGTTCTTAATCTGGAAGAAATTATTATTGGTGGCGGCGTAGCTGCTGCTGGTGAATTTTTAAGAGCAAGAGTTGAACGAGCTGTGGATAAGTATCTTTATTTTAGCGCTCAAAATCACATTACTATTAAATTAGCAAGTTTAGGCAATGATGCAGGGATTCTAGGCATGGCAAAATTGGTTTTGCAAAAAGTAAATAAATAATATTCATATTTTGGTTATAGCAGCTGCGCCTATAGGTCTGGGTCATGCTGATCATTTGCTTTTAAAGACGAGGTAGAGCTTGTGCTTTATCTGGTCTTTTTTAAAAAGGTGAATTAAAAATGAAAGCGAATCTACGGTTAAAAATTAGTGGCAAAAATTCACGCGCAGCTTTAATTGATAATGGTCAATTACAAGTATCTTTTGATGAGCAAGGCAAAGTAAAGCATCTACGTTATCAGGGGTTGGAGCTGCTTACCAATCTTGCCGGCGAGCCGGGTGATCCCGATAAAAGGCATAGCTTTTATTGTGACTATCATCAGGCTGGAAAAACTGTTAACTTGCAGCCGTCGGCCCTAAAAATTATTGAGAAATCTGCCGCACGAATACATATTGCATATATTGATGATACAAACGAATTAGGTATTGAATATCATATTATTATTAATAATAACGATTCCGCAATCTATTCTTATGTCAAAGCATGGAATAACGTGCATCGCAAATTTAAGATTAATGAATTACGCACGGTTTACCGCTTAAATCGTTCTTTAGTTCCTATTAGTTATAACGGCGAACGAACTGGCTTGCAACCAACTTCTGCGCACATGATGCAGGGGCAAAAATTGCAAGATGAAACTTACCTCATGCCGGATGGCTCGCTTTATGACAGCAGCATGATTTATTCAAAATATGATTATGCCGGCTATTTGAGCAAGACAGATTTGTGGGGCCAATTTGGTCAAAAATTAGGTTTTTGGCTAATTTTACCAGATAAAAGTGCTTATGGTTGTGGTCCTCTTAATCAAGATTTGCTGGTCCATTATGATGCGATAGTTCTCAATTACATGGTCAGTGAGCACTTCGGCAAGGGCGTGTTTGAAGTCCAGCCAGATTTTAATAAAATTTTTGGCCCCTGGTGCATTTATTTAAATAATGGTGACTTAGCCGATGCTAAAAAAAGAGCGGATCATGAAAAAACCGCTTGGCCTTATGAATGGGTTAAAGACCCTGATTATGCCCAAACTCTTTATCAGGTACAGGGCAAAATCTATTCAGAATATCGTCATAAAAACTGTACGGTCATTCTGACAGATACTAAGGCGGATCAGGTGCCGCTTAACCAGCAAAAGGCTGGTTTTATGTACTATACGGATACGAATGCTGCGGGTGAGTTTAATATCGCTCACATCAGACCCGGCAAATATTTCCTATATGTCTATGAAAATTATGCAGATGATTTGGCAACACATCTTTTAAAAGAGGTAATAGTTACTGATCACAATTTAGATCTGGGCTTGTTAAAGATTAAGCGGACAACAACAACTATTTGGCAAATTGGTCTGTGTACTCATACTACAGCCGGGATGAAATTCAGTGAGCAGCTGCGAAATTATAGCTGGCTTGATTTGGTTCCTGCAAACTGGGATTATGACATTGAAAAAGATGCAGAATGGTACTATTTGCAAAATGATCGTGGTCGATGGCAAATTCACTTTAGTAAAAAATCCCTGCAATTCGATGGTCGGGACTATGAATTACAGTTATCTTTTGCTGGGACATCTCAAAAAGACATGACAAATGATAATGGCTGCACGGTAAAAATTGCTTTAAATGGTACTACAATAGCGACTAAAATTTTCCCGAATGATCGTGCCGCTTACCGCTCAGCCATGAAAAGCGGCGGTTATCATCTATGGCAGATAAAATTACCTGCCGCCGCCGTTTTAAATAATAATGTTATTAGTATTACGACTGATGGGTACTTAATGTATGACACTATAAGTTTAGTTAAATCAATAATTGATTAGTGCTTTTTCGGTATGAGGAGGCAAATTATGAGTAAAGAAAAGAAAAACACCCAGTACCTTTCTACAGGTGGTGAAGGAGTCAAAATTCCTTTATGGCGCAAAATTGGTTTTTCGGCTTTTCAATTGTCTAATGTAATGATCACACTGGTGACTACATGGTTGATGTATTACTACACGACTTTTCTTAAAATTCCGATTGTGGTTGTTACTTTAATGTTTACGTCTGCTAAGATCATTGGCGCTGTCTTAACCCCAATATATGGCTATATTTCTGACCGTTTGTATCAGACAAAGTTTGGGCGCAAACATGGGCGTAGAAAATCAATGTTTTTAATAGGAATTCCGTTAAAGTCTTTGACCTATATTTTTATGTGGATTCCAGGAATGCCGCAACCATTATATTTTATTTTCTTTTTGTTATATTTCCTTATTACCCCCATGCTGTCAACTTCGCAGTTAACTTTGACATCAGAAATGTCAGAAGACTCTGATCAAAGGGCACAGCTAGTAGGTTTTAATCAGGCTGGAGCTGCTACTTCCGGAATATTTGCTTCTTTATTTATTGCTTGGATATTCAAGATTTGTGGTCAAAATAACGTTAATAGTTTTGTAATTGCCGCTGTAGTCTACGATATTGTGGGTACATTGATGCTCATTCTTTTTTACAATTCGGTTTATGAAAGACCTGTTGATGAGTCGACTGTGCTTGAACAAAATAAGATTAGTTTGTGGAAACGGCTGGTTAATATTTTTTGGAATTTTATTAGTGCTATCAGAATAAAATCTTATTGGACGTATTTGTTAATGTGGCAGTGTGAGGAACTGTTTCGGACTATTCGGGGAGACATTAATACGTACTTCATTATCTTTGTCTTACTGTTAAGCCCCACAGAAGTCGCTGTTTCCACGAGTGTAGGCTACTTTTTTGGCATTATCTTTCTCGTGTTCTTCATGTGGCTGCAGGCTAAAACAAATGGTATGTTTTCATACCGTGTGGGTGCCTGGGGCGCAATCGTTGTCTTTATTGGTATTTTCATGTTGGCCGTTTTAAAACCGGCACATTTAAATATGTGGTGGATTATTGCCATGGTAGCGTTAAATTTCGGGATTACTGGTGTGGTCAATTCTTCGCAATATATCTTTACTTTTTTGCCCGATGTAGATGAAATTGTCACTGCCAAAAGGCGAGAAGGAGAATATGCCGGTGTGAACACTACCATTGATACTATTCTTGATTCACTTTTTACCTTAATTATCGGCATTATTTTACAAATGACCGGCTTTAAGGCCGGTACCAAAGTACAAGCGCCAACTACGGTCAAGGCACTGCTAATTTTATATTGCGTTGTCCCGATTGTTCTGCTGCTTTTGGGCATAGCCTTTTCTTATATATGTAAATTGAATGTGGAAAATCATAAGATTATTCTGCAGGAGATTAAACGGCTTAGAAATGGCGGCGCCAAAAAGGACGTCACTCCTAATACTAAGGCAGTTGTCGAGAATCTAACCGGAATGCCGTATGAAAGATGTTGGGGAAATAACAAAGTTATGGACATTACGCGAAGTATTAAAAAGTAGTGGTGAAAATGAAAGACATTGTACTTAATTTTGAGAAAAAAAGTTTAACTGCTATTCCGGAATATTATTGTTGTGAATACCCTAAACCCGCTGCAGGATGGCACGAGCAGGTTTATTATCCCAGATCTATTCAAATTACTAATAATTATCCCGTAAAGACTGATTTAGAGGGCTTAAAAATGACCAATAAATCGTGGGATGAAATTGGCGCAGCGCTAAATGATGATGTCAAAACCTGCCCGCATTACACTTACGCTGAAACAGTACATTTGGTGCTTAAAGTTGCTAATGCCAACTATCAGCTTTTCTTAACTGTGGCAAATTACGAAGAAGTTGATCAGAAAGTAGATATTGTTATCAATAAAATTAACGAGAAAACCATATTGGTTCCAGCTGCAGGGCAGGTAAAAGTGAAGTTGGAAATTGCATTGTCGGAGACCACTTTTGATTTATCCTTGATTACTCATAGTCGCCCTGATAATGCGGAAAAAGCGCATCTGGCAACAGTTTATTTGAATTACTTAAAGTTAGAGCAGCAGGCGTTAAAGCCAACAAGCACCAAAATAGGTATTTATATTGCCTCTGACTCTACTGCGCAAACGTATTCATTAACAGAATATCCGCAATCAGGCTGGGGAGCAGAACTGTATCACCAATTAAAAGGAAAGACGGTAAAAATAAAGCCGTCATCTTTTTATCCGCAAGCGACAATTTATGAATGGGAAAATGCTTTTGTCGATAATCGCTCAATGGGAGCAAGGTCCTCCAAGTCATTTATCTTAGAAGCAAGACTTGAGGCAATTTTAAAAGATATTGCCCCGGGGAATTATTTACTAATTCAATTCGGTGATAACGATGCCACGTCGTATCGTCCTAACCGCTATGTTGCGCCGGAAAAATTCGCTGAATATTTAGTGCAATACATAGATAGTGCATTGGCAAGAAAAGCAATTCCAATTTTAGTCTCCCCGCCAGCGCAATTTAAATATAATGACCAAACAAAGCGTTTTAGCATCTGCTTTGATGATTACCGCAAAGTTATGTTGCAAGTTAGTCACCAAAAAAATATTCCGCTGATTGATTTGGGCAAAGAGTCAACCGCGTTATTGAATTATTTAGGCTGGGATGCAGCACACATGCTTTATTTACAAACAAGTAAAGCAGATTATCCCAACCTTAGTGAAAATAAAAATGATATAACTCATTTTTGTTCTTTTGGTGCTTTCGCTTTGGCTAAAATTATTGCTCAGCATTTAAGCAGTATTATCGGTGCAGAATACTTTGAGTTAAAAGAGTTTAAGCGAGATTCAAGGCCAACTATTGACCGGCGCATTGGTATGATTCATTTATCCTGGCCAGAAGTTAAGGGTGCAGAATTTTATGTCATAAAAGAATGCGGTCAAGAAAAACATTATCTTGCTACTACGTTTAAAACTAGTATTTACGTCAAAGATAACAGACAAAAGCAATTGGCAATAATTCCCTACCATGGCAACCAACCATTGGCAAAAGAGTTAATAATTGAAGTCTAGAAAGGTTAAAAAAGTTATTGATTAATTATGGATACTGAGCAGGAATTGGGGTCAGATTACAAAGTTTTTTCCCAAAAAACAATTACCGTTACCCTGATTGTCATTTTAATATTATTTGTTATTGGTACTGTTTGGGATCAACCACTTTCTCAGTTAGTGGGAAACCAGAATGAATGGTGGGCAGCTATTATCCAAGATATGGGTGCTTTTCCCAATGTAGTGCTGTGTTTTTTAGGAGCAGAAGTCATTTTCCAAAAAGGGACCAGGCTGCAAAATCGTCTGTTGAAATATATGACGCTGCTTTTTAGTTTTATGTTTGGTTTAACCAAAACCTGGGATTTTTTTATCGAAGCCAGAAGTCAAATGGGACAAGCATTTGCTAATGCTGCTAAAAACTTGCCGGTAGGCGCTGGCAATGACTATTCATTTATAGTTACTAATAAAGAGCTCTATTTTGTTGTGCTATATATCATTGCTTTTTATCTCATTCATAAAGCCGTGCAGCTGGCTTGGCTCCAAAAAGTCAGTGACCGTGATCTTGCAAGACTAGTAATCGTTGGGTTAGCTGGAATTGTAATTGATACAGCAACAGGAGAAATACTTAATCAAATTAAAAATATTGTTAGCAGACCGCGTCCATTTATGAATTTGACTAAAAACGAACCGTTTAAATCATGGTTTATGGTCAACGGCATGTTAGGTTCTGATGATTTTGCATCTTTTCCATCGGGTCATACCAGGTGCTTTAGCATGGCACTTTATTTTTCGCTGTTTGTTAATAACGATAACGCAAAATGGAAAAAGATTTGGAAATATATTGGTTTTGCCTATTTAATTATTGGTGGTTTTTCCAGAATGGTCATGGAAAAACACTATCTTTCTGATGTAGCAATGGCTGCCTTTATTGGTTTTTTAGGCATTATTGTTTTGGTAAAACTACTCCATTTAGAAGAAAATAAATTTGATTTTTAAACTGATGAGGGAGAAAAGATGTTGGAAGCTAGTTCGAAGATTGATGATAACGCGATTGTAGGCAAAGTTGAGCCAAGAGTGTTTGGTACTTTGATAGAACAGCTTGGTAGAGGTGTCTACGGCGGACTTTATGATCCAGATTCAGAATATGCTGATGAAGAAGGCTTTAGGACAGATGTTATAGAGCTGGTAAAAGAACTGGGGATAACGACTGTTAGGTGGCCGGGAGGAAATTTTGTTTCTGGCTATAAGTGGGAAGATGGCGTAGGACCAAAGGATAAGCGCCCACGACGACTAGATTTAGCTTGGCATTCTACAGAAACTAATCAATTTGGCTTGCATGAAATGGAAAGATGGCTACAAAAGGCAGGCAATTTAGAACTTATGGCCGCGTTAAATATGGGTACGCGCGGTTTACAAAGTGCACTCGACTTTTTAGAGTATGCCAATATTCCCAGCGGTACTGCTTTAGCAGACCAGAGAATAAAAAATGGTGCCCAAAAGCCCTTTAATATTCGTTTATTTTGTTTAGGAAATGAGATGGACGGTAAGTGGCAGCTCGGTCATTTGGATCAAGTTGAATATGCCAAAAAAGTGGCAAGAGTGGCTGCAGGTATGAGACAAATGGACCCTCATTTGGAACTTATCGGTTGTGGTTCTTCTAATCACGGGATGGCAACCTTTGGTGAATGGGAAGATACTTTATTGCAATATGCTTATGATGAGATTGATTTTGTTTCCTGTCATGCCTATTACCACGCTGATCCCGGAAAATTAGCTACTTTTTTGGGTTCAGCTGTTGATATGGATCGTTTTATTGATGAGGTTGTTTCTTGTATTGATGCCAGCAAAGCTAAGTTAAGGTCGAATCATCAAGTTAATATTTCTTTTGATGAATGGAATGTATGGTATCAAGGATCAGAGCCAAGCAAAGTTCCAGAAGGTCTAAATAATTGGCCGGTTGCACCGCATTTACTGGAAGATATTTATACAGTAACTGATGCAGTTGTAGTAGGAGATTTTTTAATCACTTTGTTGAAACATGCTGATCGGGTAAAAGCTGCATCTATTGCCCAACTGGTTAATGTGATTGGTCCCATTATGGCGCCGGCTCATGCTCCTGCTTACCGCCAAACCACCTTCTATCCGTTTGCTGAAACAGCTTCTTTGACCAAAAACGGACGGGTGCTAACAGAAGTGTCTGCTTTTCCTAAACTCGAGAATGAAAAATATGGCACGATAGACGTCATTGACTCAGTGAGTGTCTATTGCGCGAATAATTCCTTAGCTATCTTCATCGTCAATCGCTCAACAGATGAAGATATTAATTATAAAATAGCTTTACCGGCTGATCATAAATATTCGGAGATTGTTAAGGCGCAAACACTGCATGATGACAATTTTTACGCACAAAATACTACTGAAAATAATAGTCGCGTTATTTTGAATGATAATGATAGTATTCAGCTAGATTTGCAACAAAAAAAGTTGAAAATTAATTTACCTAGAAATTCATGGACAGTTATCAATATTAAATGATTTAATTTTAACTATCTAGATAGTAAAGGAGGTAGTTTAAATGAAAACCTTAGTACAGAAATATGACAGAATGAATGGCAAGGACCTTTGCGAGATAACTTTGATTAATGAGCACAATGTTAGAGCTACAGTTCTTAATTATGGTGCCACTTTAGAAAAGTTGGAAATTCCCACAGGCAATAATAAATGGGAAAACATTATTATGTCTCTTGCAACTCCCAAAGATTACGCTAAAGAAAGAAATTTCTTAGGTGGGACAGTTGGCAGAGTTGCAGGTCGCATTAAGGATGGTAAATGGCAACACGGAAACCAAATTACTCAATTTAAATTAAATGACGGACAGAATTCACTTCATGGTGGTGGAGAAGTAGGTTTTGATAACAAACCATGGGATTTTAAAGTAACTAGTGATAAAGATACGGCTAGTGTACAGTTAATTCTATTTGATCCTGATGGAGAAAATAATTATCCGGGAAACATGAAGATTATTGCTACTTACCAGTTAGATAATGATAATAATCTGAATTATAATATCACTGCTTTTACGGATAAAACGACTTTGTTTAACCCTACCAACCACACATTTTTTAGGTTGGATGGTCCACAGAGTAATGTTGAAGACTTAAATTTACAACTTAACGCTGATTATTATGTACCAGTTGATGATGCAACTATGCCTGTTGCGGGAATGGCAAAGGTAGCTGATACTGTCTTTGATTTTCGCAAGCCTAAGAGATTAGGTGCTATCATAAATTCTACAGCAGAACCGCAAATTAAAAATCGTAATGGGTTAGATCATCCCTTTATTCTGAATGGTTATAAGCCAGCAGCTGTCTTGTCTTCTAACAAAACGAACAGAAAGTTAATCATGTCTACGGATGCACAAGCGGTGGTCGTTTTTAGCGCGAATACTTTTAACCATCAGGGCGCCGCTAAAAATATCGGCAGGCATGATGGTATAACATTAGAGGCACAAACCGCTCCTGAAAGTGGCTATAGCTTATCTTCCTTTACATTAGTTCCCGGCGAGAGATTTTCTAGAACTATTAATTGGCAAGTAGTTTACTAAGTTAAAAAAACAAGTTCAATTATGAACTTGTTTTTTATTCTTCTGGCTGTTTTCTTTTAAACCATTTGATCGCAGCAACTGTTATGGTGATTAGCACACCAGCAATTACCAGCAAGAAATTAGACGCTTTGTTTTCCCCTGTTTGTGCTAATTGCTTAGCATGATTTTTGGTGCTGTGTGCATTTTGCTTTTTAGCAATAATGTGGCTACTTACATTAAATTGATGACTTTTTTGATTGGTGTTGGTTTGTTTAGCAGCCACTTTTTGGTGTTGGGTTTTTATAAAAGAGTACTTTTAAACGCGTTCTGGTGATAGTGTAATAAAAATTATTATGCTATACATGTAATAAAAATGACAAAAATATGATAAAATTATTATCAATAACTTTTAACAGTCACTGGTAAGTTTCATAAAGTCAGGCGGTATTTTTATGAAAAGAACATATTTTAAAGCTAATTTTAATATTACACGGAAATCTAGGAAAAACATATTGCTAATGGGAGCACTAGTTTTATTTATGCTTCTCTTTGTACTAGTGGTTGAAGCTCAAAATCTGGGAGATAATTACCGACAGTGGCAGTCATACCATGATTCACTTGAGATTAATATTAGTTATTTTGATAGTAATTCATTACATAAAAAAGAATATAAAGAAACGTATTACAATCTAAATAAGCAAGAAGCCTGTATTGACGGTTTACAAAATGGAGAGGTCCTTAATACACCGCAAACCTATTTAGAGAGTTCAATCGACTTATTTCAAACAATGCTAAAGGGTTACCGTAATAATTATTTGGGAGCCAGCACTTTAAATGTGCCACCAAAGTATCAATTACATCAAAGACTGGTGACTTACAAATACCTTTATCGCCACCACATACCAGCGGTGATGAATTCTAAGTCATCTGTAACATATTTGATTTATATTTTAAATTTTGTAGCTGTTTTTATTTTCTTTTATGTTTTGTTGATATCTAGTGATGTATGGATGATCAAACTAGACCATGATACGGTTTTACGCAATATTCCGTATCGTGTAGAAGACGAAGTGAAAGGCAAAATCCTGATTAATCTGGTTTTAGTCTTGGTTCCCATACTTATCGGCTTAATTGGGGCATATCTTTTCGCGGGCTTTCGCAACGGTTTTCGGAGTTTAAATTACCCTAATGTTTTTTATTTCAATAAAATTAGAGCAATTCCTGTATGGCTGGATTGTATCTACTTTTTACTTTATACAGCGATATTAGTCATTTTTGTTACTAGTTTGACATTGTTTTTAAATCAATTAACTAAGAATGTTTACTTAAGCATATTTATTGGGATTGCGCTATATGTTTTATCCTATGCGTCTAATCAGCTCTCTAAGTTTATTGTCTGGCTACCATCCGAGTATCTTAATGTTAATAATGTTCTTAATGGTACTGTAGCAAGCAAAACGGGCTTTGCCGGTTTAAATTTGGTAACGGGAGCTATCATTTTATTAATCTGGTCTTTGATATTAGTTGCAGGGTTTAGATATTTAATCAATAAGGGAGAAACACTGAGATGAAATGGCGTTATTTTCTTTTTCAATTAAAGGCGTTCCTAGTTAATCCTAAAAATGTCGGTTTATTTATTATCACTATAGTTTTATCGTTTTATTTCGGCTTGGTTTCCGTGCCTAACCATACGGTAATTGAACAAGTCGATCCCCGGCCAATTCAAAAAGAATATATTGACTATAAAGCCTTTCTTAAAGCAGCGCGTAAGGAGTTCGTACTTGCGCGCAAGCCGGGATATCATTATTCTCCTAGTAGAGGAGCAATTGATGCTGTATACACTTATCCAAAAGTTTTAGCATACGACCGCAAACTGCTGGGAGCTTTAAAGAAAAATGATATGAACGCCTATGCCCACTACGCTAGTATGCGCTACAAGTACATTGACGACTTGATTTTTGAAAAAGGCAATCAGAACTTTTTATATCCAGCTGCATATAATAAAAATGACAACTATAATATGGAAGGACATTATGGCTATCAACGGACATTTCACTTGTATAATGCACTTTTAGCAGGTAATAAGGATAAAAAAACACCATTAAATAAAAATATTCTGGAAGAACGCACCGCTTTACAAGTAATGCAAAATTCGCTCTCTGGCTGGGCAGTATTATTACTAGTGGTGATGATATGTTTCTTCACTGCTGATATTGTGACTAATGACCGCAAATATTACACTGTTTTAGAAAATATTCCTTTAACTAAGCGCACGATTTTATGGCTGAAAACCGGAGTCGTTGAGGTAGGAGTTCTGTTGAACTTTGTTGTAGCGGGCATAATTGCTCTTTTCTGCATTGCCCCCAAGTACGGCTTAGGTTCATTAAAGTTGAATACGGTTGATTATTTAGGGAAAATAAACTACATACCTACTTTCAGAACTGAAACATTGGGTATGTATTATTTGCAATTTATGATATTTGCCGTCATTATCACTTTTATTTTTATTAGGCTTACAATTTTGTTATCGATAGTTTTACGTAATGAATATGTTGCTGGAATACTTAGTAGTTTGTTTGCCATTAGTGCAAAAATGCTTTACTTTTCGCTAGGAATGGGTTTTGTTTATCCAGTTTTAGAAAAGCTGCCTATGACGTATTTCTCTATTGGCGATAGTACAACGGGGAATCTGGCATATTTAATGGATGTACCTGGTTGGGGTTTTACTGCAGGTATCAAACCGCTGCTTTATCTGGCACTTACAATTGAAATATTATTATTTTTGTTCACTCAAATTAGAAGTATACCTTTAGTTAGGCGTGGTGATTAAAATGCTAAATTTAAAAGATGTTACATTAGCTTTTGGCAAAAATGTTGTTTTAGATGATATAAACTTGCAATTCAAACAGGGAGAAATAGTGGGTTTGGTTGCACCTAACGGAACGGGTAAATCAACTTTAATTAATGTCATTTTGCATAATTTGACCCCGCAAAAAGGCTTCATTGAGTATGAAGGTACGCGTTATCAGACTCAAAAAGATACGATTAAATTGCACCAAGAAATTTGTTCCTTTCCTGAGCAAAACGACCTTTTTCCTTTTATGACGGGAAGGGACCATCTTAACTTGTACGCCGATCTTTGGCATAATTCTGAAAAGCCCGTTGAGCAAATAATTACTGACTTGCAAATGGCAGACTATGTTGGCCACAAGGTTGAGACTTATTCATTAGGAATGAAGCAGCGGCTTTGTTTTGCGATGGTAGTAGCGGCTAACTCTCCTGTAATGCTTTTAGATGAAGTAATGAATGGTCTTGATCCGCAGAATGTAGCTTTAATTTCACACATGCTTCTTGATCTAAAGGGTGAGAATAAGCTGATTATTATGGCTTCACACCTTTTGTCCAACTTACAGGAGTATGCAGACAGAGTTTTATTTATGGGTCATGGTCAAATAATTGAAGATTTAGATAATAAAGAACAACATAATCGTTATTTGAAAATGCAGTCCAGTCCTAAAGCAGTAAAAATACTTTCCGGATATGATTTCGAAACCTTGCCCAATAACTTGATCTTGTTGCCTTTAGCAAAAATTGAGCAGGAAAAGTTAACGCAAATTTTAACGGATTTAGTTGACTCTGATATTCAATATTCAGTTGAAAGAATTGATATCGAGGACTTATTTAACAAATTCTATAATTAAAATTTTCTAACCTGGTTTAATATCTTTAAAAAATAAGTAGCCGTAGTCTGCATGTTCATACTAGTTAAAAAGTGAATAATCGAAATAGCAGCCGTATCATTGGCGGTATTGTGAAATGTCAAAATGGCGTTTAGGAAATTGCGGCCAACGATTAGCAGCATTTCATTATCAGGCAAGTCAATCTGATTTATTCGTGTAAGTAGTTGGTCTGCAAGTTTAAATTGATTTCTGGTAATTAAGCCAATGACGGCTTCAAAAAGTGCTGCTATACCGAAATGGAAGGTATTTTCTCCCGCTTTTTTAATAAAGGAAATATTGCTGCTAATTTGAGCAGCGATCTGATAGATAATTCTGGGACTAATAATAGGAATGATGTTGGCAAAGAGTGAGAGAAATTCATGCCCCCCAAACTGTTACTTTGTTTAATTGACGGTTTAACTCATTTTGTTGGGCAATAGGGAAAATATTGTGCTGAGAACTTTTATAATACAAACTGCAGGCAATTGCTGCATAGTCTAGATCAAAAGGATCTTGACTTAATTGATATTTATTTAAAGCCGCTTGAGCCAATTTTTCCAAATAGTCTTTGTCGTGGTTACTCCAAGACTCTTCTAAAATTTGGGCAATATGATCCTGTGGGTCGAGTTTAGCAAGTGCAATATATTCAGTTGCTGATAAATTAAGCTTTTCACACAGTTTTAGAACGCGGTTAAAATCCATGTGTCCTTGATTATTTTCCCAGCGGGAAAGCATTTGAATGGAACAAATGCCTGCGGCAGCTTCTTTAAGGGTAATATGCTGCATTTTTCTTAACTGTTTAAATTCATTCCCTGATTGCATGATGTTTTTGTCCTTTTTAGATATTATGGCACTTTTTTCTCATATATGAGAAGTAAAAAAATCTCAAAAATAATTCATGCTTTAATATGCTTAATTTAAAACATTACAATCGTTTTTAATAGTAAAAAAGGAGTAACAAAAATGCAATCTTCGTTAAAATTTGCACCTAAATGGAAACTTGGTGCCTACACACTTTTAGCAATAATCAGTGCATTTGGCAATGTGGTAATTGCGTATGTCACTAAGATCATGCTAAATGCGGCGCAGTACCGTCAGGGTAATAGTGCTAATTTAATTAAAATTGCCGGTATTGGTGCTGCAACCATCTTAATCATTATGCTGTCCAACTTTGTATACCGCTATATCAAATGCGCTATTATTCAAGATGTTAATGTTTATCTTAAAGAGAAAACCATGAGCTATCTGATTGAGCAGCGTAGTGATTCACAAAAGGATGGTTTAAGTCTGATGACCAACGATTTAAAACAAATTGAGACGTCTAAGACTACAAATGAACTAATGATTATTGCAGAATTAGCTTCTTTTGTATTGTCAGTTGTGGTTGGTTTAATCAATTCTTGGATTTTAACTTTAATTTTTATGGTAACAACTTTAATTCCTGGACTAGTGCAAAGAGCATTTACCAAAACAATTCAAGCTAAAGCAAAAGTTTGGGAAACGAACAACGTCGCATATACCCAAAGTGTGAATGACGGATTAAACGGGGCGCAAACTGTCGGCTTATACGATGCCCAAAGTTCGACTATTGTTAAAGTCGTTATTAGTGCCAAGAGAATGGAAGAAGCATTAAAGAACTTAAACTTCACACAAGCTGCTGCAGGAGAAGTTATTATGGCTTTTGCGGATATTTTTAGCTTTATATTACCATTTCTAGTAGGTGCAATTTTAATGTTGCAAGGTCAGATTGGTGTTGGTACTTTAATTATGATAGTGCAATTATCCAATGAATTTATTAACCCGATAGTTAATATTTTTGAACAATTGAATGCAATCAAGTCTACTAAGTCGATGTGGGATAAGGTAGAGCAAGCCTTATCTTTTTCAGCCGGTAAAGTTAAAAGCATCAAAGTTGGTCAGTTTACTGGTTTGAAAGTAGAGGATGCTTCTTATAGTCAGGGTGGTAAAGCAATTTTTACTCACCTTAATTTGACAGTTGCTCCGAACGAAAAAATCTTACTCATGGCACCAAGTGGTTGGGGCAAAACCACGCTGTTAAATTTAATGTTAGGAAAAATTAAGCCTAATGCGGGTCATGTCTTTATTGATGATGAAGACGTCACCGGTAATTGGACCGCAGCCCACGATAATTTCAGTTACGTTAACCAAAAGCCGTTTATCTTTGACGATACAATCAAATTTAATATTCTATTAGGTCGAAAGGTTGCCCCAGAAAGTTTGGCTGAAGCAGTTGAATCGGCGGGCCTAACTGAACTCGTGGATGAAAAAGGCTGGGATTATCAGGTTGGTGAAAAGGGGGCAAATTTATCTGGAGGACAAATTCAAAGAATTGAAATTGCACGTGCTTTTTTGTCTGAACGTCCTATATTGCTCGCTGATGAAGCTACTAGCGCGCTTGATCCGGAACTGTCACTTGCAATTCATAAAACGCTATTAAAAAAGCCTAATTTAGCGGTAATTGAAGTGGCTCATAAAATTTCTGCCACTGAAAAGTCGTTGTTTGATAGAATAATTAATTTGAATGAAAAAAATGGAGAATAAAAAATTATTAATGCGTTATATTGACGCTGATGGCGTTGTTAAAGTATGGCCTGGTAAAGCCAAAAACCGGCTGTTAATTTTAAAGTATTTGGCAACTAAATTTGAACCAACAAAAAAATATTCTGAGCAGGAAGTAAATTTAATTTTAATGCGGTTTGTGGCGGATTATGTTACCAGAAGACGTGATTTAATTGAAAACCATCTTTTAAAGAGAACGGATGATGGTAGAATTTACTGGCTAAATGAAGAAAATAGAGTAAAGGATTTAATTGATACTGAAAAGCTGGTATATAAAAAGGATATTAAGACCATAGTTGATGACTATCAAACTAAATAATAAACAGTTTAAAAGGACAAATGGCTGCATGTTGTTTGTCCTTTTTTGTGTGAAAAGCTAAAAGCTGATGTAGTAGCCTCTTATGAAAATAGACAACAAGATGGCAAGAATTGAAATTTATATTTAATTTGACATTATGATATGTTCCTAAAAAGTAATAATTAAATTTATTGGTTGAAAAATGATTGAGACCTGCAACTTTAAAAATTGTTATTTTACTTTTTAAACATATTTTTACCTTTTAATTGAATGCAGTTAATTAAAGATATATAATTTCAATATTAAATTATTATTTTAATATATGATTACAGTTAAATTGATAATTAAATGGGAAAACATTATTAATATTAAGTCAAAGTAGGTTGGGTAAAAATGAAAAAATCACTTAGTATAGCAGCAATTTTAGCTGTTTTTGGTGCAAGCTTGATATTTAGTGCAAGCAATAACTGTGTATCTGTTAAAGCAGCTGACGTAAACGATACAAAGACTGTAGTCAATAATCAGGATGTGTCTGATAAAACATGGTCTAGCAAATTAGCTAAAGCTGGCTATGTTTTCAAGTTAGCTAAAGATGAAGTTTCTGCTGATGGTGGATTGTTTCAAAGAAAAAATGGTTTGGTTAAAGAATATAGTGTGAAGTATGCTAAAAAAATTTTTGCTAAAAACATGTTATTCAAAATAGATCGCGCTATATCAATAAAAAATGGTTCCTTAGTGCATATTGTGTCGCAAAATGGCAAATATAAGTTTTGGACTAACTTTTTAACCGGGACATACAATGTAAATGGTCTAAGAAAAGCGCTTAAACCATTAATAAAAACTGAAGTAGAAATGATCACTAATACTCCTAAAGAGAAAATAGCAAAGAAGCTAGTCACTGCCGAAAAACTGGCTAATAAATTAAAGGGTTCAGATAAAAAATTGGCTCAGGAATCAATTACTCAATTGAAGCAATGGATTGACAACAAAGTTTTTGCTAATATTCCTACTCTTTTAATCGGTAATTTTTAGTTGTCTGATTGAAAATAAGGAATGTAAAGCCCTGTGGATTTAGAATTTGTTTAAGCAGCTTATGCTAATTTAAATTGGCATAAGACTGGACGCGAAGATTATTAAATGAGATGTAGTAAGGTAACGCAAAAAGCGGTGCAATTATGTTTGATTGAGATCTGAGTCTAATAAAGAAATAAAATTTCTAAAGGTCTCAAAAAAGATTGCGACTTAGAATTATAGCTTTAAAAACTGACATTTTTCTTTTATACATTCATGTTAGTTTTTCGTTACTTTTGTTTTCTTTTTGAAACTAATTCATGCTAAAATATAAGCGTATAAATAGTTTAGCGGTTCCACTGGAATCACAGAAAAAATTTTATCCCAATTGATATGACCCCCAAATTTAAAACAAATTTGGGGGTATTTTTGTGACTAAATTGTCTGAGCAAGATACTGTCAGCTTTAGTATGATTATCAAATTTGTCCTGGTGAATTAAATTGGCATTATCAGGTTGGACTACCTAATGTTATTATGCGGTCTTTTTAGCAAGTTTTTAGGACCTTAAATAATAAAAATATGAGATTTAATTGACCAATATGGTAAAATAACATATAATTTTCATAATTTATCGTACAGTGAAAGCTAATAGTAAACTGACTATTGTTGCTAGATTGAGAATCTATTTCAAATGAAAATTATCTGAGTTTTGATTCTTAGCTAAATTTGGGTTACATCTTTTAGGCGATAAGTTTAAACTGTTTCAAAAATGTTAGGTAATATTCACGGAGATTTCTATGAAAAAAAAGTTTTATGCGCTCTACAAGATTTTTCTTATTAATGCTTTAAGCAACAAAATTGCATTAATGTTTAACATTGTCTTTCCAGTTATATATTTTGCTATATCTAATGCTCCGGTCTTGATTAATAATTATACTGTCAGTAAGGATAAACTAATTAGCGCAAGTGCATACTATTTTGCCTATATTGCCTTAACAACTACTCTAAATTCAGTGATTCTGGCAATGGTTGAGTATCGTGATTATGGTTATTATAAAGTTATTTACATGGTGACCAATTCAAAGTATCTAGTATTGATTAGTCAGTTTTTATCGCAGTGGACGTTTTTAATAATAGAATTATTCCTTTTTAACTTAATCACCACACTAATGTTTAAATCCTTTGCTTATCTGGGCTATTTACTGTTGACCACAATAATAGCTGCGATTGTGTTTGTTTTACCTTTAACTATGGGCTTATATTTTTTACTTACGGTGAAATTAAGGTTGCAAACTTACAATATTGTGATTACGTTAATTATTTTGCTCTCTTTCATGGTGTCAGCTATTGAAGCAAAAAACGAAATATTAAATTTATTATTGCTATGTACGCCTGTTAAATACCTAATGACGGGGTATGAAGTAATAATGCAAATGATGTTTTCTAGAGTAAATTGGGCAAATCTTATTAATTTATTGCTCGTTATTCTATTTTATGTCCTATTTGGAATGATTTTTATTGCAAAACAAAATATTTCTACAATTTTTGAAAAAAAATAGTTGGAAGGTGACAATATGGAAATTAAGCATTTGAACTTCTCCTATAAAAAGAAAGAAATCTTTGCCGATTTTAACGCAAAATTTATTGCCGATCAGTTAAATGTGATCATTGGTAGTAATGGTGCTGGTAAAACAACTTTACTTAATCTAATTTATGGCTTTATTGATCGTCCTGCTGCAGCTATGATTGATTTTCCTTCTATGTCTAATATTATTTATAAATTTCAAAACATGTCTTTCTTTGATGAACTGACAGTAAAACAAGTAATAAATTTTTTTAAATCGATGAATGATCATACTGCTGCAGTCACTAATGCACAAGTTCGTTTTTATAATGAGATCATAAAAGAATTAATAAATACTAAACTAAGGTCTTTATCCGGTGGTGAATATCAATCTGTTATGGTTTATTGTACTAGCATAATGGAGCGGGAATTATATTTGTTCGATGAACCTCTTAGTGGAATTGACAGTTATATTGAAAATTTGATTTTAGACTTAGTTGAATCTTTAGTTGTTGAAAAAAAGAAAAAAGTAATAATGACTTTGCACCAGTTGGCTAAATTAAATTCTTTGCAGGCGCACATTGTATTCGTTGGCAACAAAAAGTGTGTTTTTGAAGGTAATCTTAGCCAAATGCTGCAGGCGGCAGATACAGATGATATTGATATTGCATTTAAGAGAATGCGTCAGGCAATATCTTGTTAAATCAAGAGTGACTATGCTTTTAATTTATAAGAGATATAAAATTGATTGAGCTAAACCAACTATTTTGGTTAGAGTTGCTTGGCGTATCAAGCAGAAGCGTATTACTTATATATAAAATGAGGTGACTTAAATAGTATTTTTAAGTCACCTCATTTTTTTAGTCGAATTAATAATAGTGCTACATGAGCAATTCATCTTAAATTCTGATGGTAATTTTTTGACTGCAGTATTTTCTAAGTTAGATTTTCATAGCAAAAGAAGTCATTGTTTTAGCTATATTAACAAAGCCAGTGATTCATAAGGCTGTAAAGCCAAAGTCTTTGGTACTGCGCTTAAATTTCTGTCATAGTTGCTAATTAAAGTTTGCGTTTTTTGTCCTTGATAAGAACCGGGTAAATCGTAGGTTACTTTTTGCCCATAAAAATTATTTATTACTAGTAAGGTTTGTCCCTGATAAAGTCTGCAATAAGCAAAAATTTGCGGATGATCCAAATCAATGGGTTCATAGCTCCCCTTAGCGATAATGGGATAATGTTTTCTCAAGTAAATCAACTTTTGATAATAGGGGAAAACTTCACCGTGATCAAGTTCAGCCGCCACGTTAATTTGTTCTTGATCTTTAGGCTTCAGCCAGGGAGTACCAGTAGTAAAGCCGGCATTAACACTATCATCCCAGTGCATTGGCGTTCTGCTGTTATCACGAGACTTCGCCTGAATAATTGCCAGAGCTTTGGCGTCACTTAAGCCTTGTTTTTTAAGGTCATCATAAGCATTAAGTGTTTCTACATCCACATAATCGGTTATCTTCTGGTAGTTAGGATTAATCATGCCGATTTCTTCGCCTTGATAAATATACGGAGTACCGCGTAAAAGGTGCAGCGCAGTAGCCAGCATTTCAGCAGATTTTTCCCGAAAATGTACGGGATCACCAAAACGGCTCAGAGCCCAGGGCTGGTCATGATTATTCCAAAACAGAGCATTCCAGCCGCCGCCTTGACTCATTCCTACTTGCCAGTCATTTAGGGCCTTCTTTAAAGCAGAAAAATCAAAGGGAATCTTGGTCCATTTTTGTCCATTTTGATAATCAACTTTTAGATGATGAAAAGTGAAAACCATTGAAAGTTCGTGGCTGTCTTTTTTAGTATAAGCAACAGAATTAGCAATGGTCGTTGATGACATTTCACCCACTGTAATGGCATCGGGTTCCTGACCAAAAGTCTTCTGATTTAATTCTTTTAGATATTGGTGGACTATCGGTTGATCCGTATACATTAACTTGCTGGCAGTGTTTTTAGGTGCATCAGTAAGCTGTTCATCTTTGCCGATAACGTTAATCACGTCAAAGCGAAAGCCTTTAACCCCTTTGTCACGCCAAAAGTTAACTACCTTAAAAAGCTCTGTTCTAACTGCTGGATTATGCCAGTCAAGATCGGCTTGAGTCTTATCATATAAATGAAGATAGTATTTACCAGTTTTACCAAAAGGTGCCCAAGCGGAACCACCAAATTTAGATGTCCAGTTGTTAGGCAAACTGCCATCTGCTTTAGGCTTTCTAATGTAGAAAAATTTTTGATAATATTCGTCCCCAGCTAAAGCTTTTTTAAACCAAATATGATCAGTGGAGCAGTGATTTAACACCATATCAAGCATCACACCAATATGGTTTTGCGCAAGCTTAGCGACTAATTCTTCAAAATCAGCCATTGTGCCAAATAACGGATCAATACCATAATAATCGGCAATATCATAACCATTATCATTTTGGGGAGATACAAAAAAAGGATTGAACCAAATCATATCAATATTTAGTTTCTTTAAATAAGGAATTTTTTGAATGATCCCCCTTAAGTCCCCGATACCGTCACCATTACTGTCATAAAACGATTTGGGATAAATTTGATAAATAACTTTATCTGCCAAATTCATAGAATAAGACCCCCATTTTTGTTTTTCCTGTGTGCAAAGTCTACAAACTTAAATTTATCAGGCCGATGTTGCGAAATAGTGTACTGAAAAAAAGATGTGTCTTTTAAGTAAGTTAAGCTGCGTACTACTACGACTAAATTGGTATTGGTAAGCTGCAACTGTTTGATTACACTTGCATTAGCTGGCTCTACCGTAATAGTTTTAGTGGCATAATCAATTTCAAGCCCTAAATCATGCTCAAAATAGTGGTATAACGAGCTTTGTGCCTGCTGTGGCGAAATTTGGGGCACGTATTTTTTTAAAATATAATCTTCGTCAACTACTATTGGTTCATGATTGATCAGGCGCAAACGCTTTACATAAGTTGCAGCAGTTTCTGTTAAGGACAAATGTTTACTGATGGTATACGGCACACGTGCATCTTTTAACTCAATAATTTTAGTTGCCGCGTGCATTTGTTTTTGCTTGTTGAGTTCGTCAAAAGATTCAATATTAGAAACTGGGAAGGCAATACGAGCGGCATTAATAACCACTGAACCTTTACCCTGTATTTTTTGAATTAAACCGGCATCTGCCAGTTCAGTCAAAGCTTTCCTAATTGTTTCACGTGAAACGTTATATAACTGTGATAACGTCGGTTCGCTTGGTAAAAAATCACCGGCTGCATATTGCTCGTGCTTAATTTTATTCGCTAAATCAGCTGCAATTTGGATGTACTTAACTGCCATTCTTAAAGATCCACCTTTTTTTATTTAATCATACCACCTTTCTTAAAATTATAACCTGTCTAGTATAGTTAACAAGCATAAAATATACTATTACAACAATATAATAATCAATATGTTGACACTTGTCTATACAAGAACTATAATAATCAATATGTTGACACTTGTCTATACAAGAACTATAATTTTTAGGAAAGCGTTATCAATATATGACGACCCTTTATGCAGTAATTTCATGGAGGTTTAATTATGAGTAATACGATTAAAATACTGGCACCTGTTGCCGGTCAGGTCATTAATCTTGAAGATGTTAATGATCCGGTTTTTTCTCAGAAAAAGTTGGGGGAAGGCTTTGCTGTTAAACCTAGCGCAGGAGAAATAGTTTCGCCTGTAACTGGGAAGGTGGTAATGGCTGCCAAAACAAAGCACGCACTTGGTTTGCAAACTGTAGATGGTGTGGAAGTGATGATTCACCTTGGTATAGATACCGTTGAACTTGACGGCAAACCGTTTGATTTGCAAGTGGCAGCCGGCTCTGAAGTAAAAGCAGGGCAGCAATTAGGGACAATGGATCTGCAGGCAATTAAAGATGCCCAAAAAGATGATACCGTTATTCTGGCGATTACTAATACCGCTGATATTTTAGCTGGTATCGCTCTTACTCTGGGCACTAAGTCTGCCGGTGAATCGGCAGCCACTATTACATTGAAACAGACTAAGTCAGCACCAGTTGCCACTAACAAAAAAGAAAATAAATACCAAACTACAGCTCGGGAAATTGTTAAGGCAGTTGGTGGCGCTGATAATGTTAAAAGTGTTATGCACTGCTTTACTCGTCTGCGCTTTACCTTAAATGATAATAGTATTCCGCAGGATGATGAGGTTAACAACATTAAAGGAGTAATAGATGTTACCCGTGCAAATAACCAATATCAGATAGTAATTGGTCAAACGGTAGAAGACGTTTATGATGAATTAATCAAACTACTTGGACCAAAATACGCTGGGCAAGGTGAGACTACAGCTGCTGCTCCTGCTCCAGAGACTAATCAATCTATTGGTGGCAAGATTAAAAATGGTTTCTTCCAGTTAATAGGTGTAATTACCGGCTCTATGATGCCTGTAATTGGCTTGCTGGCCGCCAGTGGTATGTTAAAAGGTATTCTTAACATTTTAACTAACTTTTGCCACATGTCTACGGCGTCGCCAACTTACACTATTATCAATGCGATGGGGGATGCGTCGTTTTACTTTCTGCCTTTAATTGTTGGTTTTACAGCTGCTCAAAGATTAGGTTCTAATCCGGTAGTTGTTTCTATTATTGGCGGTTTTCTGATTTACCCTGATTTAGTAAAAATTTATGCCAGCGGCAAATTCAGTTACTACTTAGCTGGCGTTGGTATTAATGCCAACTTCTTCGGTATTCCAATTCATATTCCACAATATACTTATTCAATTTTCCCAATGATTTTTGCGGCTTGGATGGCTGCCAAAATTGAACCGTGGATTAAAAAATGGATGCCAGTCACATTAAGACAAATTTTTACTCCGCTAGTAGAAATCTTTTTGGTAGGGATGACCGTCTTAATTATTGTAGGGCCTGTAATTTCGTTTATTTCTACGGGAATTGCCAAAGTATTGCAATGGCTCTTAACTGTCAACACTGCACTTTCCGGTCTAATCATCGGTGGTCTTTACCAGATACTGGTTATCTTCGGACTGCACTGGGCAGTAGTGCCAATTATTGCCAATGATATTGCTGCAACGGGACATAGTATTTTAAACGGTATTGTTTCAGTAACTATGATTGCACAAGGTGCTGGTGCTCTGGCCGTTTGGTTTAAGACCAAGCATAATCCTGATTTAAAGGGATTATCTTTAAGTGCCGCTATTTCCGCCGCTGTTGGTATTACTGAGCCGGCAATGTACGGTGTTAACTTAAAGTATGGTCGTGTATTCATGACTTCAAGTCTTGGTGCTGCCATTGGTGGTCTGGTAAACGGTCTGCTTAAAGTTGATATGTATGGCTTTACTGGCAGTTTAATCGGATTTCCATCCTTTGTGCCTAAAGCTGGGCAAGGCAATCCTAATAACCTGCTGAACTTCTGGATTGCCTCCATTGTGACAATTGTTGCTGCATTTGCTTTGACCTACTTCTTTGGTTATAAAGAGCAGGACGCTAATAGTCCTAAGGATGCTCCTAAGAAAAAGAATTTAGCTGATTTATAATTGATAACAGTTTTATAAGTACAAAATATTAAAGGGCTCCAAAAGCATGGTCGCTTTCGGAGCCCTTTTTCTATCTCATAATTATTGTACCAACTTAATTGGCACCTTGATAACCGCCTTTTTACATGGCTTTTCATTAGCGTCTAAATCTAAGCAAGCTTCATGAGCATCTTCAGGAAATAAAATAATATAATCTCCAGGATGTAAGCAAATTGAAGTTGCCGGACCAGTGAAGCGCTGATAATGCGCTACGTCATCCGGGCTTGCAAGTGCATTATCTATTTCAGTCAGGCCGTCAGGTTTGGTTACCCTTGTTATTTCTGCACCCTTAATTAAATAATGAAAATCAAGGTGCGTTTGATGATTTTCAAAGCGACCCTTTTTTTCGTCTTTCGTATTATATTCCTGAATTTTGACAAAAATGCCATCACTGATATCGTATCTGCCAACAGTTAAATTGGTCAAATCGGTTTCTTGCAGCCATTTAAAAGCCTTATCCAGATACTGATTTTGACGAATGAAAGTAGTAGTTGAATCATTAATATTAGCGTAAATCATATCATTTTCCTTTCTTATATTCTGGGTTAATTATTTAGCATTTGCTTTGAATTAAGTTGCTGGATCTTATCCACCATTTCATCAAACGAAAGACTGCTCAATTTTTTATTGGTAGTGAACTGTGTATCTTCTAGAGTGTTGAAATCACCTATTAAGTAGTATGCGGTCAGATAACTTAACAAGAATTTTTTGGCCTCAGGTATTAAGTCTTGTTGAGAATAATTCATTTGACTGGCAACTGTCGCAAAATGATATGCGAATTTTTCTGGATCAATCTGAGTATTTTCGTTAACAGTCATAAAAAACCTTCTTTCATAAAAATACTTTTAATCCTATTCTATATTGCCCAATTAAATTGTTTTAGTGTTTATTGTTTAAAAATAAGACGATAAATATTCATTTACGAGTGATTTCTTTTTATCCAGTAAATAATGTTTAAAAATAAGACGATATTCAATGTAGTTTAGTTATGATTTTTATTAGCATAAACAATGTAAGCGATTAACCGGTATGTTTTATTTGAGAGAGGTCATTAAAATGTCACAAGCGTACATTGTTTTAATTGTAATGGCTGTAATGATCGTAGCAATGGTTTCTGATAAGTTTGATTTTGGATTTGCGCCAGTTGCCGCCTGTACAATTTTGGTTTTAACTGGAACAGCCACCGTACAACAAGCATACGGTGGCTTTATTAACAATAACACTATCTTAACTGCAGGATATGTAATTATCAGTTCACTTTTTGCGCGGACACGTGCTATTCATAAATTACAGGCATTTTTGTTAAAAATTCAAAAAGGTAAAAGTGGGCTGACACTATTTGTAGTTTTGCTATTATTCACTGTTATTCTGATGACAGTAATGGAACCGGGACCTGCAACCTTATTAATCTGTTTGGTTTTGTCAACTTTACCAGCAGGTGGCGGCATACCGTCGGGACAAATGCTGTTGCCGCTGGCTTCAATGGTCGATATTAGCGCTCGTAAAATTCCTATGGGTATGACCATGGTTTATGTATTAGCGTTAAATAATTTTATTACTAACGCTGGCTTCAGCCATACAGTAAGTATGGGCACTTGGATCATTGCCGGTGCAGTGCCACTTTTAGTTGCATTTGTTTATTCCTTAATTGCGTATCGTGTTTTACCAAAAAAGGAATTAAAAATTGATGCGGGGCAGGATCAAAAAGAACAGGAAGAAGAAGCAACTGATAACTTAAAATCATGGCAGGAAAATTTGATTTACATTTCTTTTGTTGTAACTACAATTGCCATGTTTTTTACCAATCAATTAGGAAATATTGTCTACGTTATCCCACTAGTAGGAATTGGCCTGATGTATTTTTGCAATATTATCAGTTTTAAAGAAATTCGCGAGGGCATGTCCAGTCCCATTATCTATCTTTTAGGCGGAATGTTTGGTCTTGCTGATATCATGGCTGCTAAAGGCGTAACCAAAATGATTGGTTCAGCACTACAAGGAGTTCTGGGCAATAATTCCAGCATTTGGGTCATTACCTTTGTCTTTGCTTTTGCGGCAACAATCATGGCCAACTTGACCGGGTCGAACATGGGAACAACCATGATTTTAACGCCAATCGCTATTGCAGTGGCTGTTGCTTCCGGACTTGATCCCCGTGCTGCAGGTTTAGCAACCGTAATTGCATCTAATGCTGCAATTATTATGCCAATGGATACTGCCATAGGTATTGCTGTTGCCCAGGGACACTATAAAATTGGCAGAACATTTGTCTATACTATCCCGTTAACAATAATTTATATCACCGTTGTTGCTGTGATGTGCTGTGTATTATTCCCAGCATAATTTGGCAGCAGTTTGATAATAACCCAGTTTTTACCGTTTTAAATAGCGCCATAAAGTTGCGCGACTAATGTTTAATTCTTTAGCGGTTTTGGTTTTATTGCCATTATTTTCTTTGAGCGCCTGTTTAATGTCTTGGACGATAATATCATGTAAAGAAAGTCCTCGATGTGCGGGGCTGGCTGCCTTTAAAGCCGCTTGTTCTGGCTGTGATTTTTCACTCACAGCCAGCTGAGTTAAGATCAGATCAATATCTTTGCCCTTTAAAATCGGCGCGTCAGCTACTGCTAGGGCAGTAGTCAAAACGTGAATAAATTCGCGGTAGTTGTGGGGCCACGGGTAACTCGATAGATGATCCAATGCTGTGTCAGAAATTCCTGAAAAAGTTTTACCCGTCTTTAAATTAAAATCGTTGAGAATGGAGTGTACCAACTGATTAAAAACGTCATAAGACATTGCGTTTAAAGGTTTTAAAAAGAGTTCGTTAACTGTGAGGTAATCAGGAAAAGAAATGTTCAACTTTGTTCCATAAGGCTGGGTAATTAAGAAAACCAACTTGTTTCTGCCGTCCAAATTGGATTTACGGATAAATTCAAAAAAGTCATTTTGGTCAGTACTTGGCAATTTCTCTAAGCCGGTGATCTGAATAAGATGGTGATTATCAAAGAATATCGAGTCATTATCAGCAAGAGCTTTGCTTAAGCTTTCATGATCTGACAGAGAAATCTGAATTGGAGCTGCAGCGTCTGTTTCTTTAAAGATTAGGCTGCCTAAATATTCTTTTTCAAGTCCATCCGCACCGATTATGGCAACGGGGGCTTGGAGGTGAGAATAGTGTCTGAGTAATTTGAAAAACTGGTTATCATAGCAGGTCGAATAGACTGAGGAGATATAGTCCGCATCAAAGTGTGTTTGACTGTTTGATGGCGCTTTTCCTAAATAATCCAGTGTGGCAATTGAAAAGTTGGTTGTCTGCGTTACTACTACGTGCCAGGAGGAATTAGCCCAGGTTACGATCGGTGTGGCGTCGCTGAGCGCTTTACGCACCTTTTTTGCCAAAAACGCGGCTTTTTTCTTATTAGTGCTGAATAAAACGTTAAAATAATTATTTTTTTCAAAAAAGAGTGTGTAATTATGAAATGCTGCGAGGGTTTCGGAAAGCAGATTGAAGTAATTAATATTTGTTTCCTTTTCCCTAAGTAAGAGAAAACAGGTTTTAAGTGCTTGATAGACAACTTCGTCTCCCGATTCAATCAGATAAGAATTGAGGTGGTAGATATTGTTGGAAGCGACAATTATGCCTGAATCACAAATTATATTGTGATAACCGCTTGCTGCAAGCTTTGCCATTGCATTTTTAATATCCATTTTTTTCTGTACCACATATTTGGTCATTTTAATATTAAATTGAGCCAAAGTTTGGGAGATAGCTTGATCGAAGGCCTCATAGCAGATGATAGCGGACTTACTCAAGTCGGGAATGCTTTTGATCGTCCGAATAATATCGTACTGGGAAATACCAATATCTATTACAGGTACATTGGTTTGTTTTTCCAAAAAAGCGAAAGTTCCACCACGGGAAAGTAATAAGTCAAAATCATTATTCTTAACTAAATCGGCTAAATTGTTTTTATTCGCTAAATTAGCTAGTTCAATTTGAATTTGAATGTCCAGATCAGCATTCTCTGTTGTTAATTGCTTAAAAAAGTGTTGGACTTTGTTTCTCAAACCGGGATAGGGAACGATGCAGAGAATTTTAGCAGTCATAATAACCTCCGTTTCAATTTTGAACATATTTTTAGAGTTAGTATACTTCACTTTTAATTACCTGATAAGTGTTTAAAAGTGAAACAAAAAATATTACAGCTTTGTTCTTAATCATTTTAAGATTATCTATGTAAAGAATATCTGATGGCGGGTGGAAAAATGGCTAAATTTTTGATAATTGCTGATGACTTTACTGGTGCTAATGATACCGGTGTTAAGCTTACAGAAGAAGGTATGCCAGTAAATGTTTTTTTCTCAGCAATTAATATTGTTCCCCACACTTCTTGTGTAATTGATACGGAAACACGAAATGACTCAGAAAAAACGGCTTATGAAAAAACAAAAACAATCTTAAATTCAATTGATATGAACCAGTTCGATTTTGTTTATAAAAAAGTTGATTCGACTTTGAGGGGTAATATTGTTACTGAATTGAGAGCGATTAACGACCGTTTTGCACCAGATTACGTTGTTTTTGCACCAGCCTTGCCGGCGTTAGACAGGCAGGTAATTAATAAGAAAGTTTTGGTTAGTGGTAAAGAATTGCGCAAAACGGAATTTGCCTGCGATCCCGTTAAGCCGGTATTACTGGATAATGTTGAAACAATCTTGGCCCAAAGCTTTGGCGTTAATAGCGTGCAATATTATTCTTTAAAAGATCTACGATCTAACAAGGATTTGGATTTGAGCAAAAAGTGCTTTGGCTTTGATACCGAAAATGATGAGGATTTTTGCAAAATTGTTTCTCTATTTCAGGGATTAAAAGGCAAAATCCTCTGGGTTGGCTCCTCTGGTCTAATTGAAGGAATGGTCAAAAAGAGCAGCATGGCAACGCCAGCAATTGCTTTAGTTGGCAGCGTCAGCAGTAAAACTAGAAAACAGATTCTTTATGCCAAAGAAAATGGGCTGGCTATCATTGCATTGCCGATTTATGAAATTTATAAAACAGAAAATTATTCTGAGTACGTTGACCAGGCTGTACGCATTTTAAAAAAAGGCAGAAATTTGGCCTTGGTATCTTCCGCATCACTAAAAAGGGCAGATTTAATAAAAACCAAGACCAGTTTTAATGATGCTGGCATAGTTGGTACGGAAATGGAGAACACCATTCAAATGATACTGGCAGGTATTTGCCGCCGCGTGATTAAAGCATTTCCTGTTTCTGGCTTATTTGTTACTGGCGGTACAACTGCACAAAGTATTTTAAGAATTGTGAAGGCGCAGGGAACGATAATTAGAGAAGAAGTTGCTTTGGGGATGCCGCTATTAACCGTTGTTGGTGGTGAGTTTGACGGCATTAATATGATTTCTAAAGCTGGTGCTTTTGGAGATTCGAGTTTGATTATGTTTGGTTTAAATAAATTACGTTCTTTAGGAAAGAAGGCAGAAATATCATGGAATTACAAGAAAGCTTAACTGCTAAATTTGACAGAACTATGTTGTTGCCAGATTCCGGAATTCAAAGTCATGCTTCCAACTTATTGATATTACCTAATGGTGATACCTTGTGTACTTGGTTTTCAGGTACTGAAGAAGGAACAGACGACATTACCATTTTTATGGCTGAATTGAGAGCAGGAACAGATAGCTGGTCAAAGCCGGTTCCAATGTCGAACAATCCCGGTCGTTCCGATCAAAATCCGGTTTTATTTGCGGCACCTGATGGCGATATTTGGCTACTTTACACTTCCCAAGTTGGTGGAAATGAAGATACGGCAATAATTCAATATCGTGTTTCACATGATAATGGGAAAACATGGAGCATGCAAAGTAATCTATTTCCAAGTGAAAGTGGTCTGTTTATTCGTCATCCGCTAGTTGTAACTGCTAATGGAGAGTGGCTTTTACCCTTTATCATTGTGTGGTTAAAAATGACGGCAAACCGTGGGATGGCAGTTATGATTACAGTTGCGTCCGGGTTTCGCAGGATAGCGGACAAACTTGGAAAGAATACGAAGTCCCCGATAGTCAGGGCTGCGTTCAAATGAGTATTGTCAAGCTGCAAAATAACGCGGGGTATGTAGGCTTTTTTAGAAGTCGCTGGGCTGATAATATCTACCGTTCTTTTTCTAATGACGGCAGCAGTTGGACGCCACCTAAGGCAATTGACTTGCCGAATAATAACTCATCTATTCAAGCAGCACTGCTGCCTGACGGCAACATAATTTTAGCTTTTAATAAGTCCAGTGCTGAAGATGCAACAGTGAGAAGACTATCATTATTTTCCGAAAAAACCACGGCCAAGGAAACATCCAACAAAAAAGCTGCTAAAACTGCTTTTTGGGGTGCGCCCCGGGCACCATTAACCGTGGCAATTTCAGAAGATAACGGTAAAACTTGGCCCTATGTAAGAAATGTTGCCGAAGGCAGCGGTTATGCTCTCACTAATAATTCTAAAGATAAGAAGAATAGGGAATTTTCGTATCCCTCAGTTAAACCGACAATAAACGGCAAAATTGCTTTGACGTTTACCTATTTCAGACAAAATATTGCTTTTGTCGAGTTTACAGAAGACTGGGTCAAAGAAGAAAAGGAGTAAGACTGTGATGAAAGAAGCTTTTTTAAAGTTACCCCAGAGGGTATATCTGGGTGAAAATTTACTGGACAAATTAGGTGAATTTTTGCAAACCAGAAAAAATACAAATGTTTTACTTTTCACCGATCAAGGACTGTTAAAAGCGGGTTTGGTTCAACCGCTAGAAGATTACCTGCAAGCACATGGTATTGCTTATCAAATTGAATCCGAAATTAAACCTGAACCAAGCTATACCCAAGTTGATGCTCTTTTTAAGAAGGTTAGCCAGTTTAACTTCAATACGATCGTAGCTATCGGGGGCGGCTCGGTAATGGATGCTGCCAAACTGATTTCACTATTGCTTCATACCGATTTGAGCGTTAAAGATCTGATTAATGATCCGACCAAAGCACAAAAACACTGTGCCACCGTTTTTATTCCGACTACTGCGGGTACAGGCTCAGAAGCCACAATTAATGCGATAGTCAGCATTCCGGAAAAACAGGTTAAGTTTGGTATTGTAGCGGATGCAATGCTCCCGGATTTAGTTCTGCTTGATGGCAATAATGTTAAAAACCTGCCGAAGTCAATTCTTGCCTCGTCAGCAATTGACGCTCTCAGTCACTGCGTTGAATGTTATACGGCTAAGAACGCCACTGTAATGAGTGACGGTGTGGCACTTCTTGGTGCTAAATTGATTTTTAAGAATATTATTAAGGCCTATCAAGATACAAAGGATATTCAGGCACGTGAAGCGCTGCAACTGGGTGCCTTTTATGGTGGTGTAGCAATCACCGCTTCCGGAACCAACATAGTTCATGCCTTGTCGTATCCGCTTGGTGGCAAATTCCATATTGCTCATGGCGTAGCTAATGCCATTTTATTTAAAGCATGCATGGAAACTAACAAGCCGGCGATTGAAGATCGTTTAGCAGCACTTTGCACTAATATTTGGCCGGAAGAAGGCAGTAAAAGTACTAGTGCGAAAGCCGATTTTGTAATTGCTAAGATTGCAGAAATTGTTGCAAAAACCGAAATACCAACTGATCTTAAAAAATTTGGTGTACAGGAAACAGACTTGGACTTTTTAGTTGATTCAGCACTAGAGCAAAAGCGCTTGCTCAGTCACAATCTGAAAAAATTAACGCGCTCAGAAATTGCTCAAATTTATAAAGCAGTAATGTAGTTTAGAAGGAGGAGTTTTTAAAATGTGTCAGACAAAGATTGCTCAGGGTATTATTGCAGCAATGGTGACCCCGATGGATGAAAATGGCCAAATAAATTATGCAGAGTTGAAAAATCAGGTTGAGCGGCAGATTAATTCCGGCATCAGCGGAGTTTTTACGCTAGGCACAAACGGTGAAGGATATATTCTTAGCCATGATGAAAAATTAAAAGTGATGGAAACGGTAATTAAACAGGCAAATCACCGGGTTCCAGTATATGTGGGCACAGGTTGTGTTTCTACGGCAGAAACAATTCAGTTGTCGCAGCAAGCTGAGGAGCTAGGGGCAGACGCATTATCAGTTATTACTCCGTGGTTTGCGCAAGCTTCACAGGAAGATTTATTTAAGCATTATCAGGCTTTAAATGATGCTGTTCATGTTCCAATTTTGCTTTATAACATCCCTGCAAGGACGGGCAATGCTCTCGCACCTAAAACTGTGGCTCGCCTGGCCAATTTGCCACATATTGCTGGTATTAAGGATTCAAGCGGTAATTTCGACAATATTTTACAGTACATTGAATTAACCAGAAATAAGGACTTTGCAGTCATATCAGGTAACGATTCTCTCATTTTGTGGACTTTAAAAGCCGGAGGTACCGGTGGTATTGCCGCTTGTGCGAATGTATTACCGGAAATTATGGTATCAATCTACCGCTACTATCAAGCTGGTAAATGGGAAGAAGCTAGAAAAGCGCAAGACTCTATCCGTCCGTTTAGAAACTGTTTCAAGTTAGGAAATCCTAATACCATTGTTAAGAAAGCAACTAATGTCATGGGCTATCCTGTGGGGATGCCACGCGCACCATTTAATGGTTTAACTAAAGAAGCAGTGACGACTATTCAAAATACTATAGATAAGTATTACAGTGAATATAAAAAGTAGTTGAAAAGGAGATAAAACTGATGGGTAGACCAATTGTTGGTATTACAATGGGAGATCCTGCAAGTATAGGACCGGAAATTTCTTTGAAAACTTTTCAGGATCAACGACTTTATGAAAAATGCCGACCTTTATTAATAGGTGATAGCAATGTTCTCGAAAAAGTAATGGAAATATTACCCGATCGTAAACTGCAGCTTAACCCCATTACTAACGTTAAAGATGCTAAGTTCCAATACGGGACAATGGATGTTTACGATATGCACGAAGTTGAAATCTCTGAATTGCAGTTTGGCCAAGTCAGCAAAATGGCGGGTAACGCTGCTTTTCAATATGTCAAAAAAGTGATTGAACTGGCTAATGCCCATGAAGTTGATGCTACCGTAACGAATGCCCTAAACAAAGAGGCAATGAACTTAGCAGGACACCACTATGCTGGGCATACTGAAATCTATGGTAAATTTACCCATACTCCAAACTACACGATGATGCTCGCCCACGGCAATTTAAGGGTGGTTCATGTTTCTACACACGTTTCTTTGAGAAAAGCCTGTGATTTGGTGAAAAAGCCTAGGGTTGCAGAATGTATTAAACTGGCTGACGAGGTTTGCCGTAATTTGGGCCTCAAAAATCCGCGGGTAGCAGTTGCAGGGCTAAACCCACATGCAGGAGAAAATGGCTTATTTGGTGATGAAGAAATAAAGGAAATTGCACCAGCAGTTGCAGAAATGCGGGCAAAAGGTGTTAACGTGACTGGTCCCGTTCCTGCTGATACAGTTTTTGCCAAATGTCATGGTGGGATGTACGACATTGTAGTTGCAATGTATCATGACCAAGGACATATACCGGTAAAAGTAATTGGCTTTCAATATGATGAGCAAAAGAAGAAGTGGGATAGTGTTGCAGGAATCAATGTCACTTTGGGTCTGCCAATTATCAGAACGTCGGTTGATCATGGCACCGCCTTTGATCAGGTTCTTAAAGGCACAGCTAATGAAGTCAGTTTAAAAAATGCAATTGATTATGCCGTTAAACTAGCTGAAAGCAAGTAGTGCAGGATAATACTGCCGTATTGCCTCATGAACTTAGCAGATATAAATTTAATTAGACTTTTGGCTTAAAATAGGCAAAAAAGAGCTGTCAGTGCGATAGTTCTTTTTATTTACCCTTTTTTGCAATATTTGTATTTAATGAAAGGCCAGTGCCCAGCAATTTAAACACTGCTAATAATGGTATTTATTTTACTAAAAAAAATTATTTTTATTTTGCTCTTGACATAGACGTCTATGAATGTTTATATATAACTGTAAGCGATTACAGCAATTGCACAAGACAAGCTAATCAATATGAAAGGTGGTTTATTATGTTAAATTTGTCGGATAAGGAATTGGCTTCTAAGATTCAACATACTAATGTTAATCCAGAATTAACGCCAGATGATATAAGAGGTTTGTGTGATGATTGCAAGCACTTTGGCTTTAATGGTGTCATGATTCAGCCGCAATGGGTCACACTTGCAAAGGAGGAATTAAAAGGTACCAACATTCAAGTTGCCACGTGTATGAGTTTTCCAATGGGGGCACAAAAGACAGAAGTTAAAGTGTTTGAGGCTCAAAGATGCTTTGCGGACGGGGCAGATCAACTTGACTGGATGCCCAATGTCGGCTTCCTAAAGGCTGGTATGTATGATGAATACCAAAATGAAATTGCCGCTGTGGTCAAGGCAGCAGGCGGCAAGGTTGTTAAAATTATGCTCGAATTTGGTATGTTGACACGCGAAGAAAAGATTAAGGCAGCTGAACTTGCCAGGGATGCTGGTGCCACTTATCTGAAAAACTCTAGTGGTTGGGGTAAAGGTGGTCACGCTACCATTGATGACATCCAATTATTAAAGAGAATTGCACAAGACAAATGTGAAGTGAAAGCTTCTGGTGGTATCAGAACTAGACAGCAGGCTCTATCTTTGCTTGAAGCAGGAGCATCATTGCTGGGTACGAGCGCAGGGCCACAAATTATCACTGGGATAAAGGGAAATGATGATTCTATAGCTGATTAATTTATTTAGCTATATTGCTTTTAGGGCGAATAGTATAATGCTTTATAATAAAAACAAAGATTATACTATAAATAAATAACTTTTAAAGAAGGAATGAATCCCTATGAGTAATATATCAATAGATAATAATTCTCCAATATCCATTTACCAGCAAATTGCGAACCAAATAAAGACAGACATTAATAAAAAAATATTAACACCCGGCGACAAAATTCCATCTGAAAAATGGTTTGTTGACAATCTGGGAGTAGCACGAGGGACTGTTAGAAAAGCAATCTCTTTATTAGTCAAAGAAGGTACTTTGGAAAAAGTTCAGGGTAAAGGAACTTTTGTGACGAAACCGCAGATTTCTTATCCTTTTGCGCAAGAATTAGTCTCGTATGCCGAAACGATGAAAGCCAAGAATATTAATTTTTCCACGCAAGTGATAGAAAAGAAAATTGTCGAGCCTACCAAAGAAATCCAGAAAAAGTTAAAAATAGATAAAGAGCAGAAAGTATTATATTTGGTACGTCTCAGAAGTGTTGAAGACACGCCGGCTATACTTACTTTTAATTGGATTTCTCTTGATAAGTGCCCGGAAATAGCAAAAGTAGATTTTAATAATGTTGCTTTATTTGCTGCAATAGAAAAAGATGCAGGAATAAAAATTAAATATGGTATCAGGAATTTTTCAGCACGTAATCTAAACAAAAAACAGGCAAAAATAATGGAATTGGCACCAAATGATGCTGCTTTAGAATTAAACCAAGTTACTTTTGCCGCAAATGATGAGCCGATAGAATGCTCCGACGCTTTGCTTAGAACTGATCAATATAAAGTCACTTCTATTTTATATAGGTAGGTTACAAATAATGAAGATATTAATTACAACACACGGGAATATGGCAAAAGGCATTTATAGCAGTTATCAAATGCTTGCAGGTTCAAACAATCAGATTAAATATTTAGGACTAAGTCCTGATGATACTGGTCAATTTAAAAAAGAACTTGCCCACATCATAGATCAAGAAACAGATGATTTATTAATCCTTTGCGATATTAAGGGTGGTTCGCCTTATAATGAGTGCTTTGCAAAATATCTTCAAAATCCGCAAAAGATTAGAGTTGTAGCGGGTCTTAATTTGCCTATGCTTTTAGAAGTCGGCTTGTCACTAACTAGCAAGCCAAGTTTAGATGAAATCACAGATTTAGCTGAAAAATTCGGTAAGGAAGGAGTTTGTGTAGCTAAAGAAACAGCGGACACAAATCAAGATATTGAATTTTAGCTAGAGGAAGGTGTTTCTCTATGGCAATAACATTAGCTAGAGTGGATGACCGTGTGATTCATGGTCAAACCACCACGAGATGGTCGAAGGAAAGACCCATAGATGGTTTCTTAGTAGTGGGTGATAAGATCATTCACGATAAACTCAGAACAAAAGTTTTAAAAGCAGCAGCTGGAAACTTAAAAGTAGGTATATTTAGCGATGATAAAGGTCCAGAAATAATTAAAAAGGGGGTACAGTCACACAAAAACTTTTTCTTAATATCAAATTCACCCCAAACTTTTGCTAAGCTTCTGCAAAACGGTGCTGATTGGGGTAATGAACTGAATGTAGGACCAATGAATACGCGTGAAGGGGCAATAGTCGTTGAAAGAACTTTAGCCCTTGATGATAAAGATTATGAAGCATTTGACTACATGTATAACCATGGCATAAATATTTCTTTTCAACTGATTCCGGATGAAAAGAAAAAAACGTGGCCTGAGGTTAGAAAACATTACGATGAGTTGAAAGCCAAGGAGGGATAAAAATGAATATGGCTCTTTTTTGGCAAGCTGCTTTAGTTGGTATTTTCGGATACTTAGGAGCAGTTGATAGTATCGTTATGGGTGGCGTTGCCTACGGGTTCTATATTTTAGGCAGACCTTTAATTGCAGGCTTCATTTGTGGTTTGATTTTTGGAGATGTTAAGGCAGGTATACTTTGCGGGTTAGCTGTACAAGCGGTTTTCATTGCGACAATGCATACTGGCGGAACTTCAAGTACGGAAATCACTTATGCTTCTTATGGCGGCATTGGTTTAGCAATGGCTACAACCAAAGACCCTGCAATTGCAGTTACCCTTGCTATTTTTATTGGTCAAACATTTGGCTTAATTTTTTATAACTTAAGAATGGCAGGTTTTTCCTATTTTAATCATAGAGCGGATCGTGATATTGACCGTTTTAATAAACATGCCCTTATTATGGACCAAGTCGTTTGGCCGCAAATTATTACTTTCTTAGTACGTGCAGTGCCAATATGGGCGGCAATTTACTTTGGCAGGGGGGCAGTTGAGGCTTTACTCAAAGTAATTCCAACGCAAATAACCAGCATTATCACGGTGCTGGGTGGCTTACTGCCTGCTCTTGGTATTGCAATGTTAATGAATATGCTGATTAAAAATAAGCTACAATTAATCTACTTTCTATTTGGTTTTGCAATGATTGCTTTTGCCAAAATGAGTACTATTGGCTTAGTATTTATTGCCGTTTTAATTGCTTATATTGTCTACCAGATATCCGGTAAAACTGGTAGCAATAATAGTAGTAATTCATCTGGCACAGCAAAAGCGATTCAAACCGAAGATGAATACGAAGATGCAGATTTATTCTAAGGAGGCAAAATAATGGCTAATCAAGATGATAAACAAACGCCAGTAGCCCAACAGGCTAAGCCGGAGCGTTTAACTAAAAAAGAATTACGGTCAATTTTTTTAAGATATATGTTCCTGCCTGAATCTGCAATGAGCTATGAAAAGATGCACGGCGCTGCATGGGCAGTTTCATATATGCCTTTAGGTAATAAATATTATAAAAATAATGATCAAGCCTATCAGCGCCTGCTTAAGCGGCATTCGCCTTTTTACAATACGGAACCACAAACCGGACAACTAGTTAATGGTATTGTAGCGTCACTTGAAGAACAAATTGGTATGGGCAACACTAACGTCAGTGAGGAGATGCCCGTCGATGTTAAGGCTTCCTTAATGGGCCCCTTAGCTGGTATCGGTGATTCATTGATGCAAGGTATTCTAATTCCTACACTCTTATCAATTGCGATGGGACTATCTAAGGGTGGCAGTCCCTTAGGTCCGTTATTTTACATTGTAACTTATGCGGTGATTATTACTATTGTAGAGGTAATTTGCTTTAAAGGTGGCTACAAGTTGGGCGTATCTGCTGTGGATAAAATTGTTGGTGAAAGTGCTAAACGTCTGACCAACATGTTTACAGTTTTAGGTACAATTGTTATCGGTGGTCTGGCTGCTTCGACAATTGCTTTAAAAACAACCGTCAAGATTCCTTTTGGTTCACAAACCAAACCACTTGAAACTATTATTGATGGGTTCTTCCCGGGACTATTACCTCTAATTGCAGTTTTGTTTACTTTTTGGCTGATTTCATCTAAAAGGATGAGTGCTAACAAAGTAATCTTAATATTAACAGTGGTAGCTACGGTGGGCGTACTGATAAAATTTTTGTAATAGTTAATTGTAAGCAAAATAATGTAAATGATAAGCTTCAACGCTAAGCAAACGTTGGAGCTTTTTTATTTAAGATATGCGGTATAACCAAAATAGAGGGCTTGACACAAGGAGCGCAGAGCATAATCAGCAGTTATTAGGTTTTCTAGTGACTGCAAGCTAAAATTAGTTGGCAAAAAATGCTCAGTGCAGTCAATCAATTAGACAGTTGCAACTGAGCATTTTTGCTTGTATAAAACTATTTAGCTTTAATTTAAGTATTTTGCGGCCGTTTTGATACATTGGTCTATGTCTTGTGAAAACCCGAAAAAGCCGCTGCTGCCGAGAACTAAAATATCAGAACCGGCTGTTTTGAGCTCTGAATAAGTTTCGGCATTACAGGAGCCGTCAATTTGAATTTCAAAATGAAGACTATTTTGCTTACGGTAATCTTTTAGCTGGCTAATGGTTAATAATGCTTCCTTAATGAACTTTTGCCCAGCATAGCCGGGGTCTACGGTCATTACGGTAACCATATCAACCAAGTTAAGATACTGGGAAATATCTGCAATATTTTCTTCAGGATTGATAACGACGCCAACTTGCCTGTCACTTTGCTTAATGAGATCAATCAAGCGAAAGGCTTGTCCGTCGAGCTTTTCCGCATGGATATTTATTAAGTCGGTTCCAGCAGCAATTAAGTCATTGATGTAGTCTTCAGGATTGTCTACCATTAAGTGTGCATCAATAGTTTTATTAGTTAAAGGCCTGATAGCTTTGATAAAATCAACTGATAAAGCGAGATTTCTGACGTAATGTCCATCCATAATATCAATATGATAATTATCGGTAAAAGAATTAAGTTTTTTTATTTGCTCTGCGACTGTTGTCAAATTCATGCACATTAAAGATAATGATACTTTCATTGATTAAATTGGTCCTTTCTTATCCTTTATGCTTTATTACCATCATTGATTTACATGAGAAGATTTTTTTATTGTGGATATGCTCAAATAAATCAGTTACTTCATCAATTGCTACCCTCTGGGTGATTAGATCATGGACTTTTAACTCTTTGCTATCAAGTGCGTTTCGGGTGGTTGACCATTCATCTGTAGGATATCTCTTATAAACATCATTATACACTGAAATTATTTTACCTTCTTTTCTCATTAGTTGATCGTAGGTAGCACGTTTTAAAGTCATATCTGAGTGGGGATTTCCCAGCAATACCACAGTACCGAATTTTGTGATAGATTGAACGCAGTTGTTGAAGGAATGCGTGTTACCGGTTGCTTCAACCACAATGTCAGCTAGCTCTCCGCCGAAGGCTTGTTGAATATTTTCTAAATTGTTTTGACCATCATTGAAGAAGGTATTGGTAAAACCTAATTTTTGTGCAAAGTTAATGGCGTCGTTATCAATATCAAATAAAGCAATATGATTTGCGCCTGCCAGCTTTGCCCATCTGGCGACCATGATGCCAATAGGGCCAGCTCCATAAACAACCACATTATCACCCAATTTTAGACCAGATTTTTGAATTGCATGTTGAGCAACAGTTGCAGGCTCAATCATTGCCCCTTCTTCATAAGAAATATTGTCTGTTAAGGGCACCAAGTTGAATACTGGTACTGCCAAGTATTCTTCAAACCCGCCGTCATTGCGTGAACCAAAGTATCTGTAATTATCGCATTGGGCATAGTCACCCGATAAGCAGGAACGGCAATGAAAGCAAGGCAAAATCGGAAAGACTGCCACTCTTTGATTTAATAATTTTTGATCAACGTTTTCGCCTAGTTCTACTACTTTTCCGGCAAATTCATGACCTATAACGGTGGGAAAATGGTAAGTGCCATTTTGGTAAACGCGGGGTAAATCCGAGCCGCAGATGCCACAGGCTTTAATTTTAACTAAAACCTCGTCTTTTTTCGGACGTGGCTTTTCTTTTTCAACTAACTCTAATTTTCCAATTGATTTAAGTTCTATAGCCTTCATATTAAGCTCCTACTTGACAATTCCAAAGATATTTAAATAACTAAACGCGATACCAATGATAAAGATAAAGACAATTATCCAATTAACATTAATCTTTTTTCTGATTAGCCAATATACGAATAATGTTAAAGCTAGCGGAACGAGCCCAGGCATCAAAGCATCCAAAACCTGACTTTGAATGTTCATGTGGACATTACCAATGTTTAACTTTAATGGCACTCTGATTGCCACCCGTGAGGCAGTCATACATCCGACTACCATTAAGCCGATCATGCCAAAAACATCGGTTAGCTTGTTAATTGTCCCTTCACGCATTATTTGTAAAATGAAGGATTTTCCCCGACTATAACCTAACTTATACATATTCCAGCCGATAACAATAAGTAAAGTTTTGTAAACTACCTCAAAGAATAGTGGTCCTAAATAGTTGCCGGCGATTGCCAATGAACAGCCAATTCCGGCTAATATCGGATAAATTATCCCTTGGCTTAAAGTATCGCCAATTCCAGCTATTGGTCCCATTAAACCTGTTCTTAGGGAATTAATAGTTTCATCCGTTATTTCTTCCGCACCGTTGGCCCTTTGTTCTTCCATAGCTGTGGCTATTCCGGGAATAACAGTTCCTATAAAAGACGGTTCAGTATTGTAAAAGATCATGTATTTTTTAAGCTCTTGTGCCTGCTTTTTGGTATCGTTGGGATAGAGCTTTCTCATTATAGGTACCATTGCGTTGGTTTGACCGAGAGCTTGCAGCCTTTCATAGTTATAAGCTGCTTCATTAGAGTATATTAAGGCCCAGTTTTTTAGCAGGTCTTTTTTAGATAATTTAGGCATTTAATTAACCTCCTTCGGGGTTTCGTTATTCTTTTTATCTTCCAGAAATCCTGTTTGATAGAATACAACTCCCATTACTACAGCCAGTGCAGTTACGCCGATAATGTCGAGCTTTAAATAAATAGTTAATAGAAAGCCTAAGAAGTAAAAAGGCATTAACTTTTTAGTTCCCATGAAATTAAGCAGCATTGCAATACCAAGAGCAGGCATGATCGCACCTACGACCTGCATAGCTTGAACTAACGAATTAGGGATGCTGGCTAGAAGATTTCTCATAGTCCCAGCGCCAAAATAAACTAAAATAAATGCAGGAACCCCAGTTACCAGGAAATTTAAAATTCCTGAAGGGACAAAATTCATGATTCTCATTGCCCTGATATTATTTTGATCTAAGTATTTTTCGGCACGATGAACCCAAATAGAGTTCAATGACATGGTAATTTGAAAGGTTAATATCCCGAAAAGACTAAATGGTACTGCAAAAGACACCCCCAAACTGGGTTTAGCATTTGCCAAAATAGTCATAGTGGGACCGAAAACGGCTGCAACTGGAAGGTTGCCCGGCATTGTTCCGCCTGCAGTGATCCAACCTAAATATGCCAAATTAATGTACGCACCTGCCTGCATTCCCAGCATTGGTTTTCCTAAAGCCAGACCAACTAGTAATCCCGTCCATAAAGGATAAAACCAAGTCCTAGTTAATAACTGACTGGGCCACCAATTTGCGATGGTTGCAATTAAGCACACCAAAATTGCTGATACTAACATTTTTTGCCTCCTTTAAATCCCATCAATGCAGATATTTTTCAGCATCAACTTCTTTTTGATCAGGGATAATATGAATGGTTACTTTGACACCTCTGTCAATAATATTTTGCAAAGACTTTTTTTCTTCGTCGTTCATTGCAATATTGCGATAAAATGGCTGCCGGTCTTTTCTTGCACCCATTCCTCCTATAATTAACTTGCTAATATTGATGCCGCTGACAATAACTTTTTCAATTACAAGTGGTTCTTTGACTAAAATAATGATTTTATCGTCATTAAAATTGTCTAAGTCTTGCAGCTTTGTGATAGCAGTATCAGAATCAAAAACATCTACTTTAATGCCCGTAGGAGCAGACATTTTAAGTACTTCAATCATAAAATCATCTTTGGCGACTTTATCGTCAATGACAATAATGTGATTGGCGTGGGTCTTTTTGACCCAGGCGGTCATTACTTGACCATGAATTAAGCGATCATCAATTCTCGTTAAAACTATTTCTGCCATTCTTGTTACCCCTTTTTATAAAAATCAAAGTTTTGAATTTTAATGGTTTCTGCTGCCATTTGTTGCAAATGCTTGGTGAAATCATCCAGACTTTGATATTGGTTTCTGCTCAATAGTGCTTCAATCAAAATGGGCAAGTTTACGCCGCAAAAAACCTGATATTCGATATCTTTATTTAGTTGTGGGTAATTTTGCACCAAAACGTTATAAGGACTGGCTCCGAACATATCACAGAAAGCCAAGACTTTTGCTCCTTTACCAAAAGATTTTAAGCTTTGATACACTCTGTCCTTAAAACCATCAATACTATCCGTTTCCGCAAATTCAACGAAACTCACTTGAGATTGCTGACCGACAATCATTTTTGCAGCTGACAGAATGCCTTCAGCGAACTTTCCGTGAGTAGCGACTAATATCCCAATCATTAAAATCTCCTCTAAAGCAAATAGCTTATTATTTATTATTTATTAAAAATAGAAACGTTTCCATTAATTAGTATAAATTTAGTGTTGTATTTTTGTCAAGTATGCGTTTACAGGGTAAATATTAGATAAAAAACCAAAAATTAAAGGAAACGTTTCTATTGAAAAATTGCTTGAAACCCTGCAACATTAGTATTTGCCACACGTTGTGTTAAAATAAAAGTTACTGAGACAAGTAATTCTAATTCCTTAAATTTTCAATATATTGGTAAACAAAAAAGATGACGGATAAAAACATATCAATTCGAGAAATCGCCAAATTAAGCGGAGTATCAATCTCAACTGTTTCTCGTGTAATTAATAATAGTGGCAGTTATTCTCAAAAGACAGCCAAAAAAGTGATGGACGTAGTCAATGAATATGATTATCACGCTAATAGCATTGCCAAGGGTTTAAGGCAGAAAAGAACCAATTCAATTGGTATTATTGTGCCTAATTTAGGCAATTCTTTTTTTTCTAATTTAGTTGAATTGATTGAAAATCAATTAGCAAATCAAAATTATTCCACTATAATTTGTGATACTTCCAACAATCAAGTTAAAGAACGCAAAAGTATTGATATGCTAAATGCCCGTCTCGTTGATGGTATTATTGTCATATCTGGGCGTACTAAGTTCCAATCTGAAAGTCTTAATTATTCTGTTCCGCTAGTATATATAGATCGTGAAGCTCAGAATGATACGGATTACTATTTTATCGGTTCAGATCATTATAAAGGTGCAGCTTTAGCAACCAATAAATTGATTTCAGCACACACTAAACCTTTTTTATTTAAAAATGAGAAGGAATATCCTTCTATTAAAGAACGCATCAAAGGTTATGTTGATACCTACAAAAAAGAATTTAACACTTTTGATGCAGACCGAATTTTGGTTGTTCCGAAAAGGGCAAGTTTACAGGAGGAAAGGGCAATTATCCGTTCGCGTTTACGTGGGATTTTCTCCCGGTATTCTGCGCCAATTGGAATATTTGCGACCAATGATTCACTAGCTGTGAATATTATTCTAGCAGCACGTGATATTAACGTTAACGTGCCTAAGGATTTAAAAGTAATTGGTTTTGACGACGCGCCGATAGCCCAATATAGTGTCCCTGAATTAACCACTATTCATCAAGATGTGCAAACTATAGCTAAAATTGCCTGTACCAAGTTAATTGAACAAGTTACAAAGCCTAAAGCGGTAAAAAGGCCGCAGAAAATCATTGTAGATGTTTCTTTAATAGAGAGAGGGTCAGCTTAAGCTGAAACTCTAGCTTTTTGCTTAATTAAATAATTCACAAGTTCTTTTAAAACCGTATTTTTATTATGCCTGCTAATTCAGGATATTTCCTCTGCAGAAATATTCTTAGAAAATGGAGAAAAAGTTTTTTCGTTACGGGTTTTTCCTGACCAAAAGCAAAATTATATATTTGTTAATAGTTTAAATGCTAAAACTGTAATAAAATATGAAATAAATGAATTAAGAATAATGAAAGTAGAAGGTAAGAAGAATGTTTAAGTGGTTTGGCAAAAAGCAGGAGAAAAAAGAAGATTTGACGGTCACTGCACCAATTAGTGGCAAACTTGAAAAAATTGAAGAAGTAAATGACCCGGCATTCGCCCAAAAGATGTTGGGGGATGGCTTTGCTATTGTCCCTGAAGAAGATAAAGTAACAGTTTATGCACCTGTAAGTGGTAAAATTGAGGCACTTCCCAAAACGAAACATGCTATAGGTATTCAAACGGCACAGGGCGTCGAGGTACTTATTCACATTGGTATTGATACTGTAAACCTAAATGGAAAGGGCTTTGAAGTAGTGGTGAACCAAGATGATGAGGTAAAGCAGGGACAAAAACTAGAAGTGTTTGATAAGAACGTAGTAACTGAAAATAAACTAGATCCAACTGTTATTGTTGTATTCACCAGCGGCTATGAAAAAGAAGTCAAATTGAATCAGGATAATGGTGCAGCAGTTAAAGCCAACGATTTATTAATAGGATAAACATTTTTGCTATACAAAAAACAGGTTTAATTTCTAAAATAGGGAATTAAACCTGTTTTTAAGTATTGTCAACATGTGCATTATATATAATTAGGTATGACTTAAATTCAACTATGGTTTAATTTTTTGATTATTTTAATATATTATATTCTGTAGTAAACTTAAAACAAAGTTATTATTAGAATAAAAAGGAGGGGGCAATGCTAAAGGTAGAACATTTAAGTAAAAAGTTTGATACTTTCCCAGCGCTTCAAGATGTCAACTTTACAATTCACCCCGGTGAAATTATGGGTTTGATTGGTCAAAACGGCGCGGGGAAAACCACGACTTTTCATAGTATTTTAAACTTTCTACACTATGAAGGAAAAATTACTTGGGAGCAGCAACCAATTACTGAGAAAACTTTTGATACTATCGGCTATTTGCCGGAAGAACGCAGTTTATTACCCAAAATGACTATTGAACAACAAATTGTTTATTTGGCGGAGCTAAAAAGCCGTCCGGCGAAAGAGATAAAACCGCAAATCGATGATTGGTTGAAACGCTTTGATGTTCAGGGCAAGAAAAGCGACAAAATAAAAACACTTTCGAAAGGTAATCAGCAGAAAGTGCAATTAATTTGTACTTTGATTCACCAGCCAAAATTAATTATTTTGGATGAACCATTTAGTGGTTTGGATCCGGTAAATGCAGATTTGCTTAAAAACGCAGTTTTAGATGCTAAAAAGAATAATGCAGCAATTATCTTCTCCAGTCATGATATGTCAAATGTTGAAGAAATCTGCGATAGTTTGATCATGCTAAAAAAGGGACAAGTTGTTTTAAGTGGTACAGTTGACGCTGTTCGCGACTCATTTGGTAAAACGGAAATTTACTGCAAAACTACCAAGTCGCTTGCAGAATTACAGCAGCTTCCTCACGTTGAAAAAGTGGAAAAGAAGTTGCATGGTCAATATCTCTTGCGGATTGACGATGAAAGCAGCGGCCTGGGAGTCTTTGACGCTTTGACCAACGGCGAATATGTTGAGGAGTTCCGGCAACAACCACCAACACTTGACGAAATATTTAGAATGGAAGCTGGTGAACAACATGAATAAATTATGGACTGTAACGCTGCAAACTTATTGGCATCAAGTTAAGTCTTGGTCTTTTCTGCTTTTGATTCTGGGTCCATTTTTCATAATTGGTTGTGGTGCTTTAGGAGGAGCTATCGGTGCTAGTTCTGATCCAGACAGTCAGATTGCAGTTATCAGTTCCAATGAGCAAGTTCGCCAAAACTTTATTAAAAATAATGATAAATACGTTGATGCTAAAATTAAAACCGCTGAATCTGCTAAAAAAGCCGTCAAAAAAGAAAAGATTGATGGCTACTTGGTATTTGAAACGCAAAAAAATCAGGTTAAGGCGGTTTATCACGGAGCGTCACCCATTGATGATGAATTGAAACCCAAAGTAAAAAGCTATTTACAAGTCTTGCAGAGTCAACTGAATTTGCAAAAGGCGCAATTAGCACCACACCAGCTCAAAGCCTTACAGCAGCAACCGCAATATAGTGAGATACTCCAGAAAAATCATCAGGGAGATAAATTGGTTAAAATGGTGTCTTTAATTATTGTGATTATGGTCGTTTATATGGTTTTGATGTCCTACAGTAGTATTACAGCTCAAGAAATAGCCTCTGAAAAGGGCACGAAGATTATGGAAATCATTTTTTCCAGTACAACTGCGGCAAAATATTTTTTAGGCAAAATTTTGGGTATTTTCGGCGTAATTATTACGCAACTCGTAATCTATATTGTAGGCGGCTGGGCAACTTACCGCTGGGCATTGCATGCAAAAATTACGGCCTCGTTTATGCATAACAACCAGGTAGTAATAAATAAAATTCTGGGCAATTTGGTAAATGTCAATCTCGTTTTCCTGATTCTCGGTGTAATTATTTATACGATATTAGCAGCTTTTTCAGGAGCTTTAGTAGCCAAGCCTGAAGATTCTTCAAAAGCTGCTCAAGGTACTACAATGCTTTCCCTCATTGCATTTTTCCTGTCGTTTGCGCTTATTACTAACCCAGAACAAATTCTGCCGCAAATATTATCTTACGTGCCATTCTTTTCTTCATTCATGATGCCAATTCGTATAATTAATGGTCATGTGGGTAATGTAGAAGTTATTCTGTCGCTGGCGATTTTAATAGTAAGTATTATTGGCTTGACAATATACATTAGTAAAATCTATCAAGGCGTAATTTTACAAACAGAAGATACCAGCTTTTGGCAGAGATTAAAACGAGGACTGGCATATAGCAAAGCGTAAATAATATAAAAAAGACTAGGATGAAAAAATCCTAGTCTTTTTTAGCATATTGCTTTTAATGTTTAAACAGATTGTAGCTGGCATTTATAAACCTTAATTAGAATTCACAGCTACTTTTTTGAATTTTTAACTTGGTGTATAATAAAATAATATTCAAACCAAATACTGTATTTTTATGATTAGTCTTTACTGGATATCATTTGAATATATTTAAACTTTGTATGTCCAATGGCTGGATTTTAGTAACTGCACAATGTCTAGTTACTGGTAATAACTATTTCTCTGACTTTTTAATTGTGGCTGCAAAGACCAAAATATTAATAATAGTTTTAAACAAAATTTGTCATTCGGAGGAACCATGATTATCAGTAATATTTGGTTGATTATTTTTGCCACTATTTCTTCATTTTCCAGGGGAATAATATCAGTTATTGACCGTTACCAAATGGGGTATCGGAAGCAAAGCTCAATTGATGTGAACTTTTTAAACAATATTTGTAGTTCGGTTTTAGTAACTTTCTTTCTAATTTACGTCCTGCACAGTTTTCCTAGTCCTAGGATAACCAATAACTATATTATTAAAGTCCTTTTATATGCTTTTTTGGCTCAGGTCGTCGCTTATGGCTATAGTTATGTGTTCAAAAAAGTTTCAATTATGCAGTCTGTGCTTTTGAGTAAAGTGACCGATCTTTTTATTCCTTGGGCTATCTTGCTGACTATGGGTTACTTTAGCAAATCCTCATATTTAGTTTCTATTATTTCCACGGTGATCGTGGTTATTTATATTGTTTTCGAACAGCGTCACAATAATTTAAATTTGAAAAACCTGTTGACGACTTTTGCCGTAATTGCGCCCTTATTGATTATTCAAGCAGCACTTTCACCGTTATTAACCAAAGGCCTAATCAAACCGATTGATCTGGTCTTTTTTACTATCATGACAATTTATGTGCGCTGCTTAATTACCTTAATTACTTTTATTTATAAAAACAAAACTCTCAAAATCAGCGCTGAAAATCTTAAAGGCAAGGTTTACCTGATTTATGGCTCCCGGGCGGTTCTAACGCTTTTAGCGCAAGTAACTTATACTTTGGCAACATCTTCTCCCAATTCAAGCATTGCCTGGATCTTTTTAAACATGACCTCTTTATACAGCGTCATCTTTGGCGATATTTTCCTTAAAGAAAAGATGAAATTTGCAGATATCTTGGTAATTGTGGCCATTTTTATCTTGGCTTTGTTTTCAAAGTAACTGCAAGAGTTTGGAAAAATAAAAATTAAGCGCTATAATGGCGCTATGATTTGGAAACGCCGGTTCAAGGTGAGTGCTGGTTTTTATTTGGGGATGAAACCTGCACTCTGAATTAAGTATTGGGGAATAATTAATGATAATTGAAACCAAGAACCTGGCGAAACGGTATCGTAAGGTGAAAGCAGCTAAGCTGTTTCACAAAGAATATCGCATTTTTGACGCAGTAAAAAATGTTTCTCTAGAGATTTATCAAGGAGATCATGTTGGCTTAGTGGGGTTAAATGGTTCCGGCAAGTCAACCTTGATCAAAATGATTTTAGGTATTTTGCAGCCTGATGGCGGCAGTATCAAAACTTTTGACAGAGATCCGCTTAATAACAGACAAAAAAATGCGACCAAAATAGGGGTTGTGTTTGGGCAAAGAAGTCAATTACGCTGGGATTTGCCCGCAATAGACACCTTCAAACTCAACCGTGAAATATATCAAGTACCGGAGGATATTTTTACCAAACGGGTAACAAAGTTAGCGCGGATGTTGCAGGCTACCGAGTTTTTAACGCAACCGGTGCGCACCCTTAGTTTGGGTCAAAGGATGAAAGCTGAATTTATTGCAGCTCTTATTCACGATCCTGAACTGCTTATTTTAGATGAACCCACAATTGGACTTGACGTTCTGACTAAAAATAGCATCACGCAATTTTTACAACAATTAACTGATAAAACGATCATTTTCACTTCGCACGATCTCGATGAAGTAGCTAAAGTATGCTCACGCATTTTAATTTTGAATAAAGGTCAGTTGGTATTAGATCAAAGTAGTCTACAACTAGCAGAATTAGATGTGCCCACAACGGTCACTTTTACTAGTGCGGATAAATTGAGCGCCACTTTAATAAAGCAATGGCCCAACATGATGCAGCTTAAAAACGGTTCATACCAGATTGCAGGCATTAAGCAAGAAAATCTGAAAGAAGTGTTAAGTACAATTACTGCCCGCATCCCAGTTGCCAATATTGAAGTTAAGAGCAATAAATTGGCATATTTATTGGCGCACCTCAAACAGCAGGAGGTGCAGCAATGAAATATAGGCTAATGCTCATTAAAATAGGAATAAAAAAAGGTCTAGCCTCAAAATATGCTTTGATTTTCTGGCTGTTTTCATCTTTAATTTCGCTTACCGTGCAGTATTTTTTGTGGCAAGCTGTTCTAACTGGCAAGCCAAACGGTGAATTTAAACAAACAATTAGTTATTTGGTATTAATGCAGCTTTTGACCGTGCTTTTTCCTAAAACCAGCTACGATGTGAATGATAAAGTTCGTTCTGGTGATATTGCACTTGACCTGTTAAAACCAGTAGCATTTGCAACGCAGCTACTGTGGGAAAGCATCGGCTATTCAATTGTCAAATTTGCAGTGATTGGTACAGTGGATTTATTAGTTTGTTTATGGATTCTGCATTTTCAAATTGCAGTGAGCACAATTTTAATGGTCTTAGTAACAACCACTTTGGCGTATTTATTGTATTTTGAACTGGAACTGCTTTTAGGGACATTTTCTTTTTACACTTATAGTATTTGGGGCATCTCCACCTTTAAAGAGGCAATATTACTTGTTTTAGCTGGCAACATTTTCCCAACCAATTTTTATCCTGCCGTAATTAAAAAGGTGGCCGCTTATTTGCCATTTCAATATTCATTTGGTGCAGTAGGAATGCTGGCGCAAAAGCCATCGTGGAGTTTATTTATTCAAGTAGTTTTGATCCAGCTTTTCTACATTATCCTGTTCAACGTGCTTTTTAAATTCTTGTTTAAGCGCTCCGTTGTTTCAACTGTGATTCAAGGAGGGTAATAATGAGATATTTAAAATTGTTAGCCACTTATTTAAAAGTAAATTTAAAAGCGCTTGCTGTTTATGACCTGGACTTTTATTTTGCACTAGCAGGGATGATTATTCAAAATGTGCTTAATATTGTGGCCTTGAGATTTATTTTCAATATAGTGCCCCACATCAAAGGCTATAATTTTGCACAATTGCTTTTAACTTACGCCTTGGCAACTTTAGCTTTTGCTATTTTTCGCTGCTTTTTTATCAATGCACTCAACATTTCTGATTATATTCATGACGGGCGCTTAGATACAATCTTAATTAAACCCGTCAATCCTTTATTTCAGCTTGTTAATGAACGAGTCGATGAAGATGCGTGGGGCGATTTAATTGTTGCGCTTTTGTTGTTGATAATTGTGGATATGCAGTTGCATAATCCGTGGTATATCACGGTCATGTTTATTTTTATCTCACTTTTTACTTCGCTCATCTTTTTGGGATTGGCCGTATTAGGTAATATAGTTGCACTACTTTCTAATGGTTTAGCCAACTTGGCAGAAACAACATTTGACTTTTTTGACATGAGTAAATACCCGTTAGCGATCTATTCGTCGGCTTTAAGGCTAATTATGACCTTTATCTTGCCAATAGGCTGGGTTGCTTCAATTCCACAAGAAAAAATTGCAGTTAAGCATGAGTGGATATGGCTGTTACTAATACCTGGCGCCTGTGTATTCTTTTTTATCCTAATTTATCAGTTATGGCGGGTATTTTTACAAAAATACCAAAGTACTGGCAGTTAACACTAAAAAGCTCTGTAGCTTATGGCTCCCGGGCTTTTTAAGTCTCTTAAACTCTTTTTCTTTTATTGCATTAAATCCTATTACTCAAAAATTGATTCCCGCAGTAATTTTAAAAATAATTCTGCAACTGGTGATAAGTTAACTTCACGTTTCCAAACTACTTTGATAGCTTGCTGCAGCTCTGGCTGCAATTTTCTAAACGTAATGCCCGAATTTTTCGAAGTATCAGCTAATTTATCTAGAGTAAGCATTAATGCGGCATGATTCTTAACCATCAAAGTACCGTTAAAATTTAAATTATAACTGCCAATAAAATTGACTGAATCATAATAATTTCCTAGCCAGTTTTGAAAAAGGTGCATTTTTTGCGCTTGCTGAGAATTTAATAAAGAGCGTCCTTGTAAATCTCCTGGTTTGATCACTGCTTTTTGCGCTAAAGGATCATTAGCAGGCATTAAAATTCCCCAAGTATCTCTTTCGGGTAAAGTTAAAGAGGCGTAATTAGCTAAAGGAACGTTTCCGATAATGACTGCAAAGTCAACCATCCCGTTATCTAACTTGCGTTCGGCATAACTGTAGTCCCCACTTAATAAGTGAATTTTAACAGAAGGATGCTCTTTAATAATTGCGCTGACCACATTCATGACCCGCTGCATCCCGAGGCTTTCTCCCGCAGCGATGGTTAAATCGCCACTAATAAAAGAAGCTTTTGTCAAGTTTCTTTTCGTTTTAGCAGTTAAATCTAAAATTTCCTGTGCCTGTTCAAGTAAATAATGACCTGCTGGAGTTAAAGCTAAATGCCGCGACTTACGGCTAAACAATTTAACGCCAAGTTCAGCTTCCAGTTCAGCAATTTGTCTTGATAAAGCTGGCTGGGAGATAAGCAGCTTTCTGGCAGCACGGGTCATATTGCCTTCTTGGGCCACGGCTACAAAGTAATTTAAAACTCTTAGTTCCATATTATCTTCTCCTTGCTAAATTGTTTTTGCCTCTAAAAAGTCCCTTTAATGCAAACAAGTTATACTAGATCATGTTTAAAAAGTATTTTACATAAAAAAGTAGTATGACTAAAATTTTAACTAATCGGTAAAATTGAAATATAAAAAGCGCCTATAACTATTAACTATAGGTTACTTTTCAATCAATATTAGGTAAAACAAGCAAGAACAATCGCTGTGTTTAACTCAATATATTTTTTTAGCTAATGCTTAAACTTAGATTTAAGTTTAGGTCTATCAGAAAGAGGAACAATAATGAAAATATCGGAAGTGGCTGAAAAAGTAGATTTGACTCCTGTAACTCTCAGATACTATGAAAAGATGGGCTTAATACCTGCGATAAAGAAGGAACATGGTGTCAGAAACTACGAAGAAAAAGATCTTAATTGGATTAGTTTTATTAAGTGCATGCGTCAAGTGAAAATTCCGGTAAATGATTTGCTGGAATATACTCAATTGATGCAGCAGGGCAGTGATACTAAGAAACCCAGACGGCAAATTTTAGTCAAAGAATTGCATAGGCTAGAAAAGCAAGACCAAAATATTCAAGTTACCATTGCGCGGTTAAAAAACAAAATAAGCTTATACGATCAAGGTAAAATACAGTAAGCTAATTACCAGAGAAAGTTAACTAGCAAACGGTCAACTTGTGTGTTTTCATGTAATTTACTATGTTGGGCGCGAGGACCTCTGATTTCTTTTTCCTGATATGAACGGGCGCGTTTACTGACTAAGTAACGGTAAGAACGGGCAGAGTTAACGGTGACATCACCATCACTGCCAGACCCCGTGTCACCGTAAATATTTAAAACTGCAGCTTTTTGAGGAAATTTTTTTCTCAAACTTAGAAGTCCGCGGTAGCCTGCACTCATTTTTTGCGGCTTGCCTGCCCGGTTTAAGACGGTTTTATTTGGTGCCCCTTGTTCTCCAATATAACCGTTATAATGGCCGGCAATCGAAACCTGTTTATTTAGATGAGGCATGTGCGAATTAGTCGCATTATTGTGTAAGTAATAGGCAATTTGTAGATTGCCCATCGAATGCCCTACTAAGTTAATTCGCTTAAAGTGATACCTTTTTTGCAGTGCAATGATCACGTCTTTAATATAATTGCTGCTTTTGTTCATGGTAGCAATTTGATTATTTGTTCCAGCAAAAATGCTCTTATTATTTTGGAGGTTGACTTCAACTATCGGGTTCTTGGCTCGTTTTTTTATTGTCCCTATTAAGGTGACTTTACCTGTAGAGCTAACATCGGCACGAATAACAGAATTAGTAGCATGATGTTTTTGCGCATAAGCCACCATACTTTCTTCAGCGTGGTAACTGCTGCCCCAGCCATGTACAAAAAGTGTTGGCGTATCAATGCGAATGCTGGCACCATTTTCTTCCTGGTAGTTGTTTTTAAATATGTAAACGGCAAGTAGCAATAACGCTAATAGCAATGTGCCTATTATGATAGATTTTCTTTTTTTAGTCATTATTAATCAGCTCCTAAAGAATCATTAGTTGCAATTATAAAATTTGCTGCACATCTGCCACAATTTGATCAGCAGTTAAATGATTTTGGCGGTAAATTTCTGACAATGGAGTTTGATCGGTATAAACGCGGTTTTGGCCGTAATTGAGTATTTTAACTTTTGTTTTTCCAAGGTAGGATGCCACTTTTTGTCCAAAACCACCATCTAGAGAATTATCTTCAAGAGTCACAATTACTTCATGACTAGCAGCTAACTGATTAAGTGTTTGTTCATCCAAGATATTGGCAGAGAGTGGGTTGACTAAGGTAGCATCCAATTTAGTAGCTACTTCTTTTCCTAATTGATAAAAATCTCCTAGTGCCAAAATAGCTACATCTTTGCCTGGAATAATTGAATACTTGATTTCTGAGTAATTTGTATAATCTGTAATTATATTTTGTTCGTCTGAGTCTGGCACATTAGCCGGCATTTTAATAGCAACGGGGTGGCATCTTTGTCTAATTGCCCACTTGATCATTGCTTTTTCTTCTTCTAGCGTAGTAGGAGCAAGATAAATCCAGTTAGGCAAGTTAGAAATCATTACTTGATCAAAGATTCCCAAGTGAGTTTTTGATTGATTAGAAATTCTCCCTCCCGCAACTAACATTACAACTGGCAGGTCATTGGCAGCTGTATCGTGAGAGAGTTGGTCAAAAGCACGCTGTAGGAAAGTAGAATTTTCCATTAAAACTGGAATGCCACCTTCTTTAGCAAAACCAGTGGCGAAAGCAACAGATTCTTGTTCAGCAATACCAACATCAGTGTAATGATCTGGAAATTCGTTTTTAAAATCATCAAGGTCAAAGACACCCGGAATGGCGGCATCTATGGCCATTATATTCTTTCCTGCTTTAATCTCATTTTTAATCACATCAAGAGCAACTGAATTGGGAGTAGAACCCTGACTTTCTGGAGCAAGTGGCTGATCATCTTGCAAATTAAAGGGTGATACCCAGTGGTGAGCTTCTTCATCAAGAACTGCAGGCTCATAGCCTTTGCCTTTAAGCGTATTAATGTGTAATAAAATTGGGTGGTTAACATCTTTAACTGCCTTAAAAGCGGCAATCATATCAGCAAGGTTATTACCGTCTGCGACATAGCGGTAATCAAAGCCCATTGCCGTAAACGGATTTTCAGCAGTCTGGCCATTTGTGTCTCGTAATTTTTTCAAAGCAGTTACTAAGCCGCCAACATTTTCATCAATTGACCACTGATTATCATTAACTACGACTACCAAGTTATTCTTTTCAATTGCGGCATTGTTTAAACCTTCAAAGGCCAGTCCGCCAGTCATGGAACCATCACCAATTAAAGCCATAATGTTTTCATGGTTGCCCATTAAGTCTCGCGCTTTAGCCATTCCTGTTGCTAGAGCAATAGATGTTGAAGTGTGACCGATTGAGTAATAATCATAAGGACTTTCATCAGGGTTGGTATATGGGGTAACGTCTTCATAGTGATCAGGATCAAGCCAAGCCTGTGCCCGTCCTGTTAACATTTTATGTGGGTATGTTTGGTGTGAAACGTCCCAAATAATTTTATCTTGTGGAGCATTAAAGACGTAATGATAGGCAATTGTAGCCTCCACAATCCCTAAATCGGGACCAAGGTGTCCGCCTTCAGCTGCATCTTTTTCTAAGATTAATGTTCTGATTTCCTGGGCTAATTTTTTCATTTCAGGGATACTTAATTTTTTTAAATCCTTAGGTCCGGCAATTTGGTTTAGTAAAAAATCTTCATGTTTGTTCATTATCAAGTGCCCCCCTGCACTAATTTATTCAATGTTTATTAATAATTATAAAATACTTTCCTGTAAGAGTGAGCTAGCAATTGGGTAAATTACTCTCACCAGCAACATAAATTTTATAATTGTAAAAATTGTAGTACTTAAAGTTAAGGTTAAGTCAAATAGTAAACAGATTTTTTAGTTAAATATCGTTTACACTATAGTTACTAAGTAAATTTGAACATTGTGAAACCGAAAGTAAACATAATGACAATTGGAGAATTATTGAAGCAATTTCGTATTAAAAATTTAAAAACACAGAAAGAATGGGCGTCTGGCATAGTTAGTCCTTCATACTATGCCAAAGTAGAAAAAGGGCTTCACCGTATTACCGCCGAAGACTTATTAGCGATTTTAACTGCTAACCAGATTAAACCGGAAGATTTTTTTAACAAATTAAGTGCTAATCAGGAGCATGACAATGCAGCCAGCTTTATTGATCGTGAAGTAAACAGGGCATATTATCAGAATAATCCTGCTAAAATCAGAAAAATCAGGCAGTATGTAGCAGATAGTGATTTTAAAGATAAAGAAAAGATACTATTGCTGATTGATTTCGAATTGGCCGATGTGGAAAATAAGCTGGCAGATTTGAGTGAAACTAAAAAAAGCAAATTGAAAAGCTGGCTCTTTGACCAAAATGATTTTGACGAGAGAGCGTTGCGAATTTACATTAATTTAATCCCAATTTATGATTTAAAGAGCAATTTGCTAATAGGTAAAAAGATAGTTGAAAAGTTAAAGAACGTTTCAAAACCGCGCCAGCAAGAAGAATTGTTAGATGTCATCTGCAATATCTTGATCATGTGCATTGAGCAAAAGTCATATACTGAAGCACAATACTTTATTACTGCTGCTGAAAAGGTGAAGATGATTCCTGAACTCTTTTTCTGCAAAAATATGCTGGTTTTATTGGAAAACATGGTCAATTATCATTTTGTGCATAAACCTGAATATATATCTAAGTGCAAGTGGGCAATTAAGAATTTTACTTTATTAGGGATGCCGGAATATGGTGAGCAGGCAGAACTTTTTGTTAACGAAAACCTAAATAAATAAAAAATCCACTTATTAAAGATAAGTTAGTGGTATGATTAAATTATTAAGAAAACGTTTTATTTAATAGAGGAGAATTGATTATGAAAATAGGTTTTATTGGAACTGGAGTTATGGGAAATGCCATTTGCCTTAACTTGTTAAAAGCTGGTCATCAATTGTGGGTTTATAATCGCACTAAGAGTAAGACTGATAATCTGGTTGCAAAAGGTGCTACTTGGTGTGATAATCCTAAAGCTGTAGTTGAACAGACTGAGATAATTTTCACTATTGTGGGGTTTCCCGCTGACGTTGAACAAGTTTATTTCGGCGATAACGGTATTTTGCAAGCCGAAGTTAAGGGCAAAAATCTGGTAGACATGACCACTTCCAAGCCTGCTTTAGCACAAAAAATTTTTGCTGCAGGTGAAAAGCAGGGCGCTAAAGTATTGGATGCCCCTGTTTCTGGCGGTGATTTAGGTGCTAAAAACGGTACGCTGACCATTATGGTTGGCGGCGATGAATCTGCTTATCAAAACTTGGAACCTGTTTTTAAGGATTTCGGAAAGCAAGTTCACTTTTTTGGACCAGCTGGTGCAGGTCAGAATACTAAAATGGCTAATCAGATCATGATTGCAGGCACCATGACCGGTATGACAGAAATGCTGGTTTATGCAAAAAAGGCGGGGCTTGACCTTGAAGCAGTCCTTAAAACGGTCGGAGCAGGCAGTGCAGCTAACTGGAGCTTGAGTAATTATGGTCCGCGAGTCTTAAAGGGTGACTATACCCCGGGCTTTTTCAGCAAACACTTTTTGAAGGATTTGCGCATTGCTCTAGAGACTGCTAAAGAAATGAAAATTGAGCTGCCAGCAACCGAAGAAGCTAAAAAGTTATACGAAACATTAGTTGATGAAAAGCACTTGGGTGACTTGGGGACTCAAGGACTAATTAAATTGTGGTGGCAGTAAAATATTAATTTTAAACAAAATAAAAACGGGGTAGTTTCAATTACGAAACTACCTCGTTTTTTGAGCTTGCTTACTTAATTTTACTTTTGACTTCTGGCACACCGTCTAGCACATTAGCATAACGAGCTAAGGTAAAGAGGTAGTCTGACAAGCGGTTGATGTATTCCAAACAAGCGGGAGCAAGTTTTTGTTCTTCAGCGTTTAGTTTTACCATGGAACGCTCGGCTCGTCTGGCAACTGTACGGGCATAGTGTAAGTGAGTGGCAGTGATCGAACCGCCAGGTAAAATGAAATGGGTTGTTTGAGGAATTTGTTTATTAAGTTCGTCGATCTGTTTTTCAAGTTCTGCTACTTTTTCAGCCGTAATTTCTTCGTGTCTTTTGACAACAATGTCACTTTCCAGTTCATATAAGTCTCGTTGCAAATTTTGTAAAGGAGTATGCAGCTTCTGACATTTGGCAGACAAGTTGGCAATCACAACGCCTAGGTAAGAATCAAGTTCATCAATATCACCGACAGCGATAATCTGCAGGTCGTATTTGGGAACCATTTTGCCGGTTACCTGTTTGGTAAAGCCTTGATCGCCCACCTTAGTGTAGATTTTAATTGTCATAATAGCCTCCGTTTATAATGATCAAGTGCAATGTTTAACGGCTTGTATAAAATTGGGTAAAACACTAGGTTGCCGACAGCATGATAAGTATCAAAGACCAGACTGCCTGCCCAATAAGCTAGGAACGCATTGAAACCGCCAAATATAGACATGCCGAAGTCGACAAAGCAGCCATATTCCCAGCCGAGAAAAACAGCAAGAATAAGTTGCAGTGTAAAATGTTTTTTAAGTGGCGTAAATTTACTGAGCAAAGCCACAGTTAAAACACAGCCGCCATAGGCTAAGACTTGTGATACTGTCCAAATGCCAAAGCCTAAGTAAATGTTGGAAACTACCATAGTTAAAAGGGCTAAAGCAAAGCCGAAGCCAAAGCCAATATTTAAAGTTACAATCATCAAAATATCGGTTACTGGTTGAACATTGGGCACAGGAATAATTTCAAATATTCTTAGTGCCACACACATGGCTGTTAAAATTGCTAATAACGCTATTTTCTTAGTTGAACTGCGGACCATAGCAATTTTAGAAGTTAACTTTTGCTAAAGTAAATTTAATTTTATCTTTGTTAGCAAGCTTCTGTATTGCCGCACCTTTTTGTGCAAACTTGCCGTTAATGGTGTAAGTCCAATAAATCTTCTTGCTCTTATTTTGGCTCTTACCAGCTATTGAAGTAATAAGACCGTGATCACTCTTTATTTTCCAGCACTTTTTCAAACCGCGCATTACGGTTGAGTTCTTAGGCAATTTAATAGTCTTTTTCTTGTAATTCTTGTTATGTACTTTAAGGGTGTAAGTAACTTTGATTTTGCTGCTGGCGTCTACCTGTTGGACATTTTGGGTTGTTTCGTAGCCAGCAAAAGTAAAGGTAAAAATAGTGGCTATTCCGGTTAAAACTGATAATTTGCTTTTCTTCATAATATACTCCTAATCTATAGATTTTTGTGCAAGCACTAAAAACTTCGTACTTAGCTGCTTGCACGGCACTAGTTTAATTTAAAAAACTTATTTAACTGGACATGCACCAGATTCACAGTCTGTTTGGTCAACTAATTCCAAATCTTTTTGATCATCATTTTGTTCTGCAAATACTTGGGCTACATCACCGGTAATTTCAGCTTTTCTTTCCTCATATTTAACTTTATCGATTGGTTCTTTTGGCGCTTGTTTAAGTGAACCACCATAGTATGGCAATAAGGAAGTTGACTTAATTACATGCCGGTATTGTTCAAAGAGTGGGGTAATCTTGTCACCTTCATTGCTTTGGAAAGTAACGGTACAGCTAACTGCATTATCTGACCAATAAGTTTGCAAAAAGGCTTGTGTTGCAAATTGTTCTTCAATTGAAACTGTACCGGCAGAAGCAAAGTTCTTGCTGTCGGCGTGAGCAGCACGCAATGGAAATTCAACACAAGTTGTGTTTGGTGAATAAATATCAGGTTCTGAATAGTAACCACATGCGTCTAATGCTTTAAGCAATGGATCAGAAGCTTGGAACCTAATTCTTTGAATTAAGTAGCCGGCATAGTGGAAGTGCATTCCTTCAGAGGCCCCAGCCAATTTGGCAACAGTACCAGAAGGCTTAACAGTTGTGTGCTTGATTGACTCATTGCAGTTTAAAGTTTTGCTGTATTCTTTATCAGCATCAATGACAGCTTGGTAAGCTTCAGTAACCATTTTAATTCCCTGAGGGTCGTAAATTGGCTTTTTAATCTTTGCGCCGGTTTCTTCATCAGTGCTGTCTTCAAAGCCGGTGACAACCCGGTGACCCAAATCATTTAACAGCCAGTCTTGAATACCTGACATTGAAACACCGATTCTACGATTCTTGGAAATGATGTTGCGGGAAATTTCCCAGTCGTAGTCACTAAACGTTACCCGTTTGGCGTAGCGAGTGGCCAACCTGAAAACGTCCTTTAGTTTCCAACCTTGTTGTTCTGCAATGTATGGGAATACTTCAAACAGGTTGCATGGCTCACCGTTAGCCAAGGAAATCTCTCCGCAAGGATTGGTGCCTTCAACGTCGCCGTCAATATCTTTTTGATAGCCGTCAATGATACGACCATAGTTACGAGATAAGTCAAGGTTAACTATTCCTGGTTCACCGTTTTCTCTAATACCGTTAGCGATTGGTTCGTATTCATCAAAGTTAGAATCAATTGCTACACTGTTGTTTGATGCCCAACGGTGGTGGTAGAGTTTGTCTTTATCCTGTTTCATCGTGATGAAGTCTTGGTCGGTACTTGTACCTAAAGCCAGTTCAGCTGATCTTCTCACATTGCCGGCAACGACTGTTTTACCAATCAAGTTGCAAATATCCGTACAATCAACAGAAGTTAAATTGCCGCCAACCCGATTGTTAATAATGTTGTTGATATCAAAAAGCATTTCCACTAACGGCATAGGTCCAGAAGCAGTACCGCCAAAACCGTGAATTTTAGCCCCGTAAGGACGAATTCTGCTGATGTCCAGTACCAATTTGGTCTTGTTTTCAGCATTGGTTTGATTAAAATGCATGTCAACTAAACGAGCATTGGCCAAAACCCAACCTTCACGGGTATCAGGCAAGTTGTAGTATACGTAGTCAGACTTGCCGTCATTTTGCTTTGCCCATTCGTCTTTGTCCGTTGCACCCAATTTAACCGAATCCGCGTATGAGGCACTCTTTTTGTCGATCACGATTGTTAAATCGATTTTGTTATCAACTGTTGGGATCTTTTGAATGTTGTCTTGGACAACAGAAAAGCCAACGCCGCCGCCTTTCATTAGTTGGTCAAAAAGAAATGAAAATGGCATTGAAACTGCTTCTTGCGTTTGCCCTAAATAGTCTGGCACTATATGGCTGTCACCATATTTTTGGGGACGAATAGCTATAAACCAGCAATTATTCAACGAATCACCATTACGCTTTTGGTAATCTGTCCCGGAGACCCAGAGGTTACGACCAGAAGGCGTTGCGCCTAAACCGTAAACCAATTTAAATAGGCTCTTGGCCTCATCAGTTAGTTCATCAACTACTTCATTTGCAGGAGAATCTTTGAGACGAGGATCAAGATTAATATTGCCTTCGATTACGCGTTTAACCGTCTCATCCCAATTTTCGGAACGATTTTTTTCAGGAAGCCATCTGGCGTAGGTCCGTTTGTAAGTAACCCAGCCAAGCTCTCCCCAGTGGGGAGTGACAGTTTGTTTCACTTGATCAATGTAACCCTGATCTAAGGTTATGCTCGTATTTTTCATATTCAAAGTTACTCCTTCAACTAGCAAATTGTTCCACAGACACATCATCTATGGCTACAAGTAGAACTATACCACAATATCTTGTATTTACTAGAGGAAAGTTTGCTCTTAAACACAAGTAAAAGTCACAACTTGATGTGCGAGTAAGTTGTCGGGGATAATAAAAAAACATATAGAATTCGAAGATATAAAAAAAGCATAATAAGCTAAAAATAGCGTTTATTATGCTTGAATATATTTTTGTTTTTAAACTAAAAATTAGTGCCTAGCTAACGTGAAGAAAAGGAAAATTAAGCCAAGAATAACGACTATTGGCACTAATAAATGAATAAAGAAAATAAAGGCAAGTGTGCAAGTTAAAATGAAAAATAAGATTTTAAATATACCAACGCCCAGTTTTATAAATAACCAAATTAACAAGAATGCTAGTAATAGTCCAACCATGCTTAATCACCCCTTTTATCAGAATTAAGTGATATTATAGCTGATTTTTAAGAAGAGTAATAGTAATGCAAGCAAAATTTAAAAATAGTTAATTTTGTTCCCAATGTGTGAAATATTGTTATAATAGACCTCCACACTAATTTTTAGTGAATACGCATTTTATTCTGCGGAATAATTGGAGAGGAAGAAATTGCTTGCGTTATAAACAAATAATTTTTGATGTTGATGATACTTTGATTGATTTTGCTGCTACAGAAAATTTTGCTCTGCATAGTCTTTTTCAGGCACATCATTGGCAGTTAACAGACAACATGCAGCGTGATTATCATGCATATAATCAAGGACTTTGGCGTAAGCTGGAACAAGGTAAAATCGATTATAATCAACTCAGCAAGACTGTCTTTAGCGAATTTATCAAAGAAAATTTAGGCATTGATATTGACGGAATTGCAATTATGAACGAATACCGTTCTTATTTTAGTGAAGCTCATAAGTTGCTGCCCGGTGTGACTGATACTTTGCGTTTTGCTAAAAAGCACAATTACGTTTTAACTATTTTAAGTAACGGTGAAGCCTTTATGCAGAGGCACCGTTTGCAGTTAGCGGGCATTGATAAATATTTTTCGCTGATTGTGACATCAGAAGAAGCCGGCTTTGCTAAACCGGATACCCGTATCTTTGATTACTTTTTTGCTCATACTGAAATCGGCCCTGAAGAAACTGTCTTCTTTGGAGATGGGCTGCAGTCCGACATACTGGGTGCAGAAAATTACGGTTTTGACAGCATCTGGTATAACCACCGTAAACGGAAGAATAATATGAATCTGCATCCCTTATATGAGGTAGCAACATATCCGGAATTTGTGGCTTTGCTCAAGGGTGATTTGCAAAAGCAACCGCAATAATTGCTATCTTTTCCTGTAGAAGTATAGTTCAATCCTGTATAATAATTATTAGAGGTGAGAATAATGACTTTAAATATTCATTCTTTTAATGATACTTATGAATTAAATAATGGCGTTAAAATACCAGTCATTGGTTTAGGAACTTGGCAAACACCCGATGGTGAAGTAGCCAAGAACACTGTGAAGGACGCACTGGATCTGGGCTATCGCTTAATTGATACGGCTGCAGCTTACGGCAATGAGGAGAGCATCGGACAAGGAATTAAACAAAGCGGGGTCAATAGACACGACTTATTTGTAACCACTAAATTATGGAACGATCATCACGGCTATCAGGCAACTAAGGCTGCGATTGATGAAAGCTTGACTAAATTAGATTTAGATTACCTTGACTTGTATTTGATCCACTGGCCTAATCCAGCACCTGTGCGTGATCACTGGGCTGAATTAAACGCAGAAAGCTGGCAGGCAATGGAAGAAGCTGTTCAGGCAGGTAAAATTCGCGCAATCGGAGTATCGAATTTCAGACGTAAACACTTGGATGAGTTGCTGAAGACCGCCAAAATTCGTCCTGCTGTCAATCAAATTTACCTTAACCCAAGTGATATGGAAGAAGATGTGACTTCTTATAATAAAGAACTCGGTATCTTGAGCGAAGCATATTCACCACTTGGCAGGGGCGGTTTATTTGCTAATGAAACTGTCGTTTCTGTTGCGCAACACTATGACAAGTCTCCAGCGCAAGTCTTATTACGGTGGTCTTTGCAACACGGCTTTGTCCCATTACCAAAATCTGTCCACCGCGATCGGCTTGAATCTAATTTACAAGTTTTTGACTTTACAATTAGTGATGCTGATATGGCTAAACTTGATGGTTTGCATGGAGCAGCTAAATTAGCAAATGATCCAGATCACACGGACTTTTAAAAAAGGTGGTAGCTGATGAAAATTGGTTTTATTGGAACTGGTAAGATTGGTTCCGCTATCATTAAGGGCTTGTTAAATGCTAAAAATTCAAGCCAAGATATTTATGTTTATGACGGTGGTCATAAGTCCGCTCAAAAAATTGCTGCTGAATTTAATCTGCATTTAGTTAATAGCTACACTGAATTTAACGCTTGCCAGGCAGTTATAGTTGCTGTGAATGGCTCCAGTGCTGAAGCTATACTGAAGCAGCTGGGGCAAAAATATCACGGTATCATGTTATCAACGGGTGGGGGCGATTTAACTCAGATTAATAGTGGACTTGCGCAAGATACCACATTTGCCAAGATTGTTCCTAATACTCCCGTTCAAATAGGTAGCGGAATTACAGCCATCAGTTTTATTCCTGATGAAAAGCCGGAAGTGATTGCTACTGTAAAAAAGATTTTTACTCAAATGGGTGCAGTTTACGTTGTGCCTGAAAATCTGCTAGGCATTTATGGTACAGTTGCTGGGTGCACGCCTGCTTTTGTCGATCTTATGATTGCAGCGCTGAGTGATGCCGCAGTGCAAAACGGTATTAAGCGCGCAGATTCATATCAGATAATTGAACAAATGCTTTTGGGTACCAGCCAATTGGCACTTGCTAGTAAAAAATTGCCGGAAGAATTAAAAGACGAAGTTACTACACCGGGTGGTTCAACTATTAGGGGAGTAGCCAAGCTTGAAGAAACGGGCTTTAGAAATGCGCTTATTCAAGCCGTAAATGCTGCCGCAAATTAAAATAATTATTAGAAAAGACACCAGATAAATTTATCTGGTGCCTTTTATTGTTATTTAAAGTGTATTTAAGAAGGGAAATGAATTTTACAAATTAAAATTCTTTGTTCAAATCAACAGGAGTATCAGCCTGCTCGCCATTGATTAACTTCAAGTTGTTATCAAAGGCTTTAATAACCATGTTGCGGACAGCGTGAGTAGTGTAGAAAGCTGTGTGTGGCGTTACCAAAACATTTGGCCGTGCGATTAAATCAGCTAAACGCTTGTCAGGGAAATCTTTGCCACTGAAGTCGCTGTTGAAAATACCAACTTCATTTTCGTAAGTGTCCATTACGAAGCCAAAGATCTTGCCTGAGTCAAGACCACGAATAACGGCGTCTGTGTCAACTAATGGACCACGAGAAACGTTAACGATAACAACGTCGTCTTTCATCTTTTTGATTGAGTCGTCGTTGATCATGTGGACATTTTCCGGAGTATCAGGAACGTGAAGTGAAATAACGTCAGACTTAGCGTAAAGCTCATCCAAGTCATCAACGTAGTAGCCCTTCTTTTCTAATTCTGGGTTCTTGAAAATGTCATAGGCAATGACTTTAGCGCCAAAGCCTTCCATAATTCTCATGAATACTTGACCAATGTGACCAGTACCGATAACACCAACTGTTTGGTCACGTACTTCACGACCGATTGTTGGTGCCCAACGTAAATCATGCTTAGCAATTTTTTCGTCCATTGCCTTATCTTGACGTAAAACTCTGGCAGCTTGAATAGCAGCGTGTTCAGCAATTGCATCAGGTGAATATACCGGAACATTAGTTATTTTAAAACCTAATTCTTTAGCCTTTTTTAGGTCAATGTTGTCAATACCAACGTTACGGATTGACCAATTATGAATGCCTAATTTATCTAAAGCTTCAATAGTATCAGCCTTGTAATCTAGTTGCTGGTAAGTTACAACACCATCAGCACCCTTAGCTAATTCAGCTGTTTCAGGGGTGAGAAGTTGATCAGTAAAATCAACATCAACATCCTTGTGAGCTTCTTTCCATTCATGAACATATGGTTCTTCGTCTTTACGAATGGCGTAAGCATAAATTTTAGTCATAAAATCTAACCTCCAAAGATTATTATTGTTGTCTCTTGTGCTATTATACACTTGCTTAACTAGATTTAAAAACATAAACTTGTGAAAATAATATTTTTATCAAAATGGCGTTCTGTTAGTAATCGCTTACAATAATATGGCACAAGGAATCACGCTTAATCAAAAAAGTTACAAGTATTTTTTGCCAAGATAGTGAAAAAAATAACAGCAATTTCACCTCAATATGATCACCTCAAACTTGGAATTGGAAAAAATCAGGGTGACAGAAGCTTTGTGTCCCAGCTAAAAAACTATATAATGAAAATAATGAAAGAAATGAATAAAAAGGAGCAGAAAATGATCTTAATTTCGTGGAATATCGACTCATTAAATGCAGCTTTAACCGGAACTTCTTCTCGTGCAGTAGCAACACGCAAAGTTTTAGAAAAAATACATGCTGAAAATGCTGATATAGTTGCAATTCAAGAAACTAAATTACGTTCAACTGGACCAACTAAAAAACACATGGAAGTATTAACAAAAGAATTTCCAGAATATGATATTGTTTGGCGTTCATCAGAAGAACCGGCACGTAAAGGTTACGCTGGAACCATGTTTTTGTATAAAAAAGAACTCAAGCCTAAAGTGACTTATCCTGTAATTGGTGCACCGGAACCGATGGATCATGAAGGCAGAATCATCACTTTGGAATTTCCTGAGTATTTTGTCACTCAGGTATATACGCCAAATTCTGGCAACGGCCTTAAGCGTTTAAGTGAGCGTCAAGTCTGGGATGAAAAGTATATTAATTACTTGCAAAAATTAGATCAAGAAAAACCGGTTTTGGCTAGTGGCGATTATAATTGTGCTCACCACGAAATTGATCTGAAGCATCCTGACACTAATCACCATTCTGCAGGTTTTACTGATGAAGAACGAGCAGATTTTACTCAATTGCTTAAAGCCGGCTTTACAGATACATTTAGAAAACTCAACGGCAATGTTGAAGGAGTCTACTCATGGTGGGCTCAAAGGGTAAGAACTGCAAAGGCTAATAATTCCGGCTGGAGAATTGATTATTGGCTAACTAGTAATAGAATTGCAGATAAGGTTAAGCGTTCTGAAATGATGGATACGGGAGAACGTGCTGATCACTGCCCAATTTTATTGGCAATAGATTTATAAGCAGTTGTAAAAAAGGGATCCAGATGGTTGGGTTTCTTTTTCTTTTGTGTAAAATAATTTTGAGGTGATGAGTATGAATGAGCCCTTGCAAGACGCCATTCTTAATGGTCTGTATGACCCTAAATATCCTGGTCATGAATTATTAGGGCCGAAACTGCTGCAAAATAATAAACAGGAGAATATTTGGCTGACGCTGCGCCAAGAGCTGCTTAACTGTCAAAATTTTACTTGGGCTGTAGCCTTTGTTACTCAAGATATGCTCGTTCCCTTTAAAGTAGTTATGGCAGATTTAGCTAAGAAAAACATCTCGGGTACATTAATTACGGGTGACTATTTAGGATTTAACAATCCCAAAGTTTTTCGTGAGTTACTTAAAATTTCCAACTTGACAGTTAAAATTACGCCTCAAAGCGGATTTCATGCTAAAGGTTATCTCTTTGAACATGAGGAATGGCAAACTTTGGTTATCGGCAGTGCTAATTTCACCCGGTCGGCTTTACTTAGTAATTACGAATGGGCCTTAAAAATCAGCTCAAAAAATAATGCGACGTTGACAGAGCAGATTGCCAGGCAATTGCATGAGTTAAAAAATGATAGTATGCCACTATCTGAAAGCTGGATAAGAGAATATGAGCAAAATTGGGTGAAGCCACAAGTACAATCTCAGGTTCATGTTAGTGAAACAACTAAAATTGTGCCAAATAAGATGCAAGAAGAAGCACTGCAGGAATTACAAGGCTTAATTAAAGACGGACAAAAGCGGGGTCTGGTAGTTTCAGCTACTGGAACTGGCAAAACCTATTTAGGAGCATTTGCTGTCAAAGATTTTAAACCCCAGAAGTTTCTTTATGTGGTTCACCGTGAACAGATAGCTAAAAAGGCTTTAAAAAGTTTTCACCAAGTAATTGGTGGGAATTTAGCCGATTATGGTCTGTTAACCGGGCACAAGCACCAGATTGAACGCAAATATGTTTTTGCCACCGTGCAGACTTTAAGTCAGCCTGAAGTACTTGCTAGTCTAAGTGCAACAACTTTTGATTACATTTTGATTGATGAGGCCCACAGGGCAGCTGCACCAAGTTATCAGCGCATTTTTGCTAAGTTTAAACCGCAATTTTGGCTGGGAATGACTGCCACCCCGGAAAGGATGGATGACCAGGATGTATACCGTCTTTTTGACTATAATTTAGCTTACGAGATTCGTTTGCGCGAAGCACTGGAAGAAAAAATGCTGGCTCCTTTTCATTATGTAGGCGTTGCAGATTATGAGGTTGGTGGTGCTACGATTGACGAAACCACTAACTTGCGCAGACTGCTGGCGCCAGAGCGTGTTGACTATGTTTTAAAGCAGCTCGATTATTACGGTTATTGTGGTTCTCAAGCTAAAGGATTGGTTTTTTGCAGCCGCCAAGAAGAAGCGCGTGAATTAGCGCAGGCCTTTTCAGACCGTGAACATCCTGCTATTGCCTTAACTAATGAAGACAGCGAAAAAAGAAGGCTGCAGGTAGTTAAGCAGCTGGAACAAGGACAAATTGATTACATTATTACCGTTGACCTGTTTAATGAAGGAATTGATATTCCGGCTTTAAACCAGATCATTATGTTGCGTAATACGCAGTCCAGCATTGTTTTTATCCAGCAGCTAGGCCGCGGTTTGCGTAAATATCCCGGTAAAGACTATGTCACGGTCATCGACTTTATTGGTAACTATAAAAATAATTATTTAATTCCAATTGCTTTAAATCAGGATGACAGCCGCTCGCAGGATAAGGCACGCGAGGAAAGCTTGCTTCCCAGCTTTATTGATGTTTCAACGATTAACTTTAGCCAAATTGCCTCTGCTAAGATTTTGGCTTCACTTGATCAGATTAAATTGGATAGTATTAAGGAATTGCGACAGTCATACCAGGAACTGGCGGAAAAAATAGGGCGTCCACCCCTGTTATTTGATTTTTACCGTTATGGCTCAACTTCACCCATGGTATTTGCGAATAATCATAGCCTTGAGCATTATGGTGAGTTTTTAATAAAAATGGGCGAACCTGTGAAGCTAAGTCGGTATGAAAGTGCTGTTTTGTCTTTTGCCACTAAAGAGTTATTGAATGGGAAAAGACCGCATGAACTGCTACTTTTGCAACTGCTTTTAGAAAAAGAGCAGGTTAGCCAAGAAGAATTTGAACAAGCTCTGCATGATTATGGTGCTTATGTTAATGAAAGCGTGTTAACTTCAGTTGAAGATATCCTTTCTTTAAGTTTTTTTGACATCAAGCAGGGAAAGACAACTAAAAAAGAACAATATGGCGGACAGCCACTTGTGGTTAAAGCAGATTTATTAGATTATGCGTTAGCACCTAAATTGGCACAATCTCTTTTGCAAAATGAAACCTTTAAAAAACTTTTTACTGATGTTATCAAAACCGGCTTGGCATTGAATCACAAGTATGATAATCAGAAGCAATTTACTCTTTATGAGCAATATGACCGTAAAGATGCTTGCCGATTATTAAATTGGCCGTTAGATGTTTCCGCACCGATGTACGGCTATCGTGTGGATGAACATGAGACCCCCATTTTTATTACTTACCAAAAAGATTCAAAGAAAAAACGCAACGCTTTATACCATAATACTTTGGAAGATGGCCGCTGCTTGCGTTGGTATACCCGCACGCCCCGTCATATCAACTCTGCCGAGGTGCAAAAATTACTTAATACGCCCCAGATGAAGCTATTGCTGTTTGTTAAGAAAAGTGATGCAATTGGCAAGCAGTTTTACTACTTAGGTCAAGTGCACATTCAAAAGGACACAGTCAAAGAAGAATTGCTGGGGCCGAAGAAAAAAGCAGCGGTAGGGATGAATTTGCTGCTGGAAAAGCCGTTGAATACAAAAATGTATGAGTTATTATTTGATGAATAAAAAAAGTCTAAGAATTAATTTTCTTAGACTTTTTCTGTTGGCTTTAGCACTTTAAAAGAGAATATCATAGAGTTTTCTGCCAGGTAGCACAAACAATTAATTAAAAATATTAAATAAAGATTAATTAAATCATTTAATTTGGCAATATCGTGTTAAAATAATAAGAAATTTAAATAAGAAGGTTTAATAAAAAGGAGGTAATAAAAATGGCAGAACATGACCTTAAAAACGCGGATCAAAGTAAAGCAATTCATAGTATTCGTCGAGAACATCGAATTAACAGAGTCGTTTTACCCCTTGCGGTCTTTTATGTTTTCTATTTAATGTGGACAGTCTTAACAGATTTAGGCTTATTTCTTAGAATTGTTACGGTCGCATTTTTTATTACACTTGTCTATTTTACTATCTCTGGGACTATGTATTTGAGTGACAAAATAAAAAAGAAACGCGAAAAATGATTTTCAATGTTAAAAACTTTAATAGAAAAGGCTAATAAATCACATTAGTAAATGTTGACTTATTAGCCTTTTACGCTATAACTATTCAATTTTTAAAGTGACGAAACGTTGTTACAACCTTTTTGAACAAGAACCTAGCGTTTAACAAAAGTATTAGGTTTGATATGCTGTAAAATTTCGTAACCTACATCTTTTTCGTCATTTTCATTATCATCAGTTTGATTTAAAAACATGACGATACCATTTTGGTTATCGGCAGTTAATTGCATCCAGGTGCCAAAGTGTTGTCCCATAAAACTGCCATACGCATTTTTGATATTGTCTTTATTATATAAGTACAGTCCACCAGAGTAGTTAATTACCTTACTCTTTAGGTGAGTCATGTAGTAATAATCGTCTTTACTTAAAATAGAGCCGTCCGCTAATCCAACTTGGATTTTGTAATATTCTTCTGGAGTCGAAAATAGATTACCCGCACCCGGGATTTGAGAAACTAGACTTTTCTTAAGATAAGTAGCATTTTGATAATTTTTACCTCCGTTTGAATAATATGAAATGGGATCTGTCATTGTTTTAGGGATGTTTTGATAAAGGTATGTATTTTGTAAATTCAACTTATTAATAATACGAGTCTGCAGATTTTCTTCATACGACTTGCCTGTAACCTGCTTGATAATACCGGTCAGAAGAATGTAATTGCTGTTATTGTAATGATAATTGCCAATTTCATCGGATGATGAAGCATTAATATTATTGATTACCCACTTGATAGCATTATCTTCAGAATAGTTATAACCGCGATCTATTTCTGTACTAGTAGCCATAATACCTGAGGTATGAGTTAACAAGTTACCCACTGTGATGCTATCAGCGTTTTTAAGATTGGGATACCAGCGCGAGATCTTAGTGTTTTGGGTAAATTCCTTATTGGTTCCCTTAGTTTCATTAATTAGTTGGACTACCATTGCTGCAGTTACTACTTTTTGCAGAGAAGCTGTTGGGTAAACAACTTTACTGCTGCCATTACCAATTCTCTTGCCATACCAAGCATAGCCGTAACTGATTGTTTGTGGTACTCCGTCTTTTACAACCGTAACTATGCCGCGTACATGATGCTTTTTAAAAGTGTTCCTGACAAAATTGTACATTTCAGTTTGTTTATTAGTTGTCGTTGCTGCTTTAACTTGATTGGCACTAGTAACAAGGGGCGTAGTAGCCATAAATAAAGCGGTTGTCAATGTCATAATTTTATGCTTCAAGATAATTTTCTCCTTAGAAATATAGTAGTATTATAAAACTTTTAAATTAATAAAAGTATGCGAAAGGGTTAAAATTACTTAACAAACTTAATAACCTTTGTAAATTTGTAAAATAGCCAAAATAGATATTGAAAATGGATGATTAGAGGAGAAATAAGCAAAAATTTCGATAAAAAGTCTTAGATACATAAGGGCTTATTGACAGAGTGAGAAAAAATATCAAAAAAGACTTGCAAAAGGGAGAAATAATTGCTAGTATTAATAACTGTCGTCGGGCAATGAGCCGCAAGGCAAGAGGAGCCAAGGGGCGACAAAAAAATCGAGCAAAACCAGTTGACAAAAAGCAACAGGTTTAGTAAGATAATAAACGCTGTCAGGTAAGACGGCAAAAACAAGTCAGAAAAAAGTGCTTGACAAAAGCAATTGAATCTGGCAAAATGAAAAAGCTGTTTTAAAGAAGGCAGCAGGTAGTACCTTGAAAACTGAACAATGTTTTCGCAAAAATGTGCGGGTTTAAAGAACCCAAAACAAAAGAGCGAAGTCAATTTCGCAAGCAAATAAATCCGAGATGCGAATCTTGGAACGAATGAGCAAACATTCAAACAAACATTTAAAAAATGAGAGTTTGATCCTGGCTCAGGACGAACGCTGGCGGCGTGCCTAATACATGCAAGTCGAGCGAGCAATTTTGAYRGAATACTTCGGTAGGAAGTCAGAAGCGCGAGCGGCGGATGGGTGAGTAACACGTGGGCAACCTGCCCTTTAGCTTGGGATACCACTTGGAAACAGGTGCTAATACCAAATAAGCAGCACGAGCGCATGCTCRAGCTGAGAAAGGCGGCTTTCGAGCTGTCACTAAAGGATGGGCCCGCGGTGCATTAGCTAGTTGGTAAGGTAACGGCTTACCAAGGCGATGATGCATAGCCGAGTTGAGAGACTGACCGGCCACATTGGGACTGAGACACGGCCCAAACTCCTACGGGAGGCAGCAGTAGGGAATCTTCCACAATGGACGCAAGTCTGATGGAGCAACGCCGCGTGAGTGAAGAAGGTTTTCGGATCGTAAAGCTCTGTTGTTGGTGAAGAAGGACAAGGGTAGTAACTGATTCTTGTTTGACGGTAATCAACCAGAAAGTCACGGCTAACTACGTGCCAGCAGCCGCGGTAATACGTAGGTGGCAAGCGTTGTCCGGATTTATTGGGCGTAAAGCGAACGCAGGCGGGAGAATAAGTCAGCTGTGAAAGCCCCCAGCTTAACTGGGGAACTGCAACTGAAACTATTTTTCTTGAGTGCAGAAGAGGAGAGTGGAACTCCATGTGTAGCGGTGGAATGCGTAGATATATGGAAGAACACCAGTGGCGAAGGCGGCTCTCTGGTCTGTAACTGACGCTGAGGTTCGAAAGCATGGGTAGCGAACAGGATTAGATACCCTGGTAGTCCATGCCGTAAACGATGAGTGCTAAGTGTTGGGAGGYTTCCGCCTCTCAGTGCTGCAGCTAACGCATTAAGCACTCCGCCTGGGGAGTACGACCGCAAGGTTAAAACTCAAAGGAATTGACGGGGGCCCGCACAAGCGGTGGAGCATGTGGTTTAATTCGAAGCAACGCGAAGAACCTTACCAGGTCTTGACATCTAGTGCCAGTCCTAGAGATAGGATGTTTCCTTCGGGAACACTAAGACAGGTGGTGCATGGCTGTCGTCAGCTCGTGTCGTGAGATGTTGGGTTAAGTCCCGCAACGAGCGCAACCCTTATTATTAGTTGCCAGCATTAAGTTGGGCACTCTAATGAGACTGCCGGTGACAAACCGGAGGAAGGTGGGGACGACGTCAAGTCATCATGCCCCTTATGACCTGGGCTACACACGTGCTACAATGGTTAGTACAACGAGCAGCGAACCTGCAAAGGCAAGCGAATCTCTGAAAGCTAATCTCAGTTCGGATTGCACTCTGCAACTCGAGTGCATGAAGCTGGAATCGCTAGTAATCGCGGATCAGCACGCCGCGGTGAATACGTTCCCGGGCCTTGTACACACCGCCCGTCACACCATGAGAGTCTGTAATGCCCAAAGCCGGTAGGATAACCTGCAAAGGAGTCAGCCGTCTAAGGCAGGACAGATGATTAGGGTGAAGTCGTAACAAGGTAGCCGTAGGAGAACCTGCGGCTGGATCACCTCCTTTCTAAGGAAAAGCAAAGGCCGAGGCGGAGAGTAGGAATACTAAGAGAAGCCAAGGCAAGAGCAAGGAAAGCACATGAGTAGCGAAGACATTGTTTAGTTTTGAGGGTAATACCTCAAACGAGTTAGTACATTGAAAACTGAATATAATCCAAGAAAAACCGAGAAACAATCAAAAGAGAACAGATTGCTAAAGAGCGACCGAGAGAGTATCTTGAGTAAGGTCAAGTAAAGAAGGGCGCACGGTGAATGCCTGGGCACAATGAGGCGAAGAAGGACGTGACGAACCACGAAAGGCTTCGGGGAGCGGTAAGTACGCAGAGATCCGGAGATATCCGAATGGGGGAACCCAATGCATGCAGATGCATTACCAAGCGGTGAATAGATAGCCGGTTGGGGCAAGACGCAGTGAACTGAAACATCTAAGTAGCTGCAGGAAGAGAAAGAAAGATCGATTTCCCTAGTAGCGGCGAGCGAAGCGGAAAGAGCCCAAACCAGATGATTTATCATCTGGGGTTGTAGGACTGCAGGAAGGCAGCGCAAAGGATAGCAGAATTATCTGGGAAGGTAAGCCAGAGAGGGTGAGAGCCCCGTAAGCGAAATCCGGAGCGCGCTGAGCAGGATCCTGAGTAGGTCGGGACACGAGGAATCCCGATTGAAGCAGCGAGGACCATCTCGCAAGGCTAAATACTACATTGTGACCGATAGTGAACCAGTACCGTGAGGGAAAGGTGAAAAGAACCCCGGGAGGGGAGTGAAAGAGAACCTGAAACCGTGTGCCTACAAATAGTCAAAGCCCATTAAGGGGTGATGGCGTGCCTTTTGTAGAATGAACCGGCGAGTTACGTTAATTAGCGAGGTTAAGTCAGAAAAGACGGAGCCGGAGCGAAAGCGAGTCTGAAGAGGGCGCGAGAGTTAGTTGATGTAGACCCGAAACCAAGTGACCTACCCATGACCAGGTTGAAGGTGCGGTAAAGCGCACTGGAGGACCGAACCCACGTAAGTTAAAAATTGCGGGGATGAGTTGTGGGTAGCGGTGAAATTCCAAACGAACTTGGAGATAGCTGGTTCTCTCCGAAATAGCTTTAGGGCTAGCCTGGTGCGAGGATGATAATGGAGGTAGAGCTCTGTTTGGACGAAGGGCCCGTCAGGGGTTACTGAATTCAGATAAACTGCGAATTCCAGATATCAAAGCACTGGAGTCAGACTGCGAGTGATAAGATCCGTAGTCGAAAGGGAAACAGCCCAGATCACCAGTTAAGGTCCCCAAATCTATGCTAAGTGGAAAAGGATGTGGAGTTGCGTAGACAACTAGGATGTTGGCTTAGAAGCAGCCACCATTAAAAGAGTGCGTAATAGCTCACTAGTCGAGTGACGCTGCGCCGAAAATTTACCGGGGCTAAGCATAGTACCGAAACTGTGGATGTGCAGTAATGCACGTGGTAGGAGAGCGTTCTAAATGCGGCGAAGCTTAACTGAGAAGATAAGTGGAGCGTTTAGAAGTGAGAATGCCGGTATGAGTAGCGCAAGATAGGTGAGAATCCTATCCGCCGAAAGACTAAGGTTTCCTGGGGCAGGCTCGTCCGCCCAGGGTAAGTCGGGACCTAAGGCAAGGCCGAAAGGCGTAGTCGATGGAGAACAGGTAGAGATTCCTGTACTGCGCAGCTTCGTTAATAGCGAAGGAGGGACGCAGGAGGCGAAGGACGCATGGCGCTGGAAGCCATGTTTAAGCGTCAAGTGTGGATATGAGTCAAATGCTTGTATTCGAGAAGCACAAGGCGTGATGAGGAGCGAAATTAAAGTAGCGAAGGTCCAAGAGTCACACTGCCAAGAAAAGCTTCTAGTGAGAAGCTGCGTACCCGTACCGCAAACCGACACAGGTAGTCGAGTGGAGAACACTCAGGTGAGCGAGAGAACTCTCGTTAAGGAACTCGGCAAAATCGCCCCGTAACTTCGGGAGAAGGGGTGCTGGTGTAAGAGCCAGCCGCAGTGAATAGGCCCAAACAACTGTTTATCAAAAACACAGGTCTCTGCAAAGTCGTAAGACGACGTATAGGGGCTGACACCTGCCCGGTGCTGGAAGGTTAAGGAGAGCTGTTAGCGCAAGCGAAGCAGCGAACTGAAGCCCCAGTAAACGGCGGCCGTAACTATAACGGTCCTAAGGTAGCGAAATTCCTTGTCGGGTAAGTTCCGACCTGCACGAAAGGTGTAATGATTTGGGCACTGTCTCAACGAGAGACTCGGTGAAATTATAATACCCGTGAAGATGCGGGTTACCCGCGACAGGACGGAAAGACCCCATGGAGCTTCACTGCAATTTGATATTGGGCAGCTGTTAAACATGTACAGGATAGGTAGGAGCCGGAGAAGATAGCACGCCAGTGTTATCAGAGGCAATGTTGGGATACTACCCTTGTTTGATGGCTGCTCTAACCAGGGCCTCTAAGCGAGGCATGGGACAGTGTCAGACGGGCAGTTTGACTGGGGCGGTCGCCTCCTAAAGYGTAACGGAGGCGCCCAAAGGTTCCCTCAGAATGGTTGGAAATCATTCACAGAGTGCAAAGGKATAAGGGAGCTTGACTGCGAGAGCGACAACTCGAGCAGGGACGAAAGTCGGGCTTAGTGATCTGGTGGTACCGYATGGAAGGGCCATCACTCAACGGATAAAAGCTACCCTGGGGATAACAGGCTTATCTCCCCCAAGAGTTCACATCGACGGGGAGGTTTGGCACCTCGATGTCGGCTCGTCGCATCCTGGGGCTGAAGTCGGTCCCAAGGGTTGGGCTGTTCGCCCATTAAAGCGGCACGCGAGCTGGGTTCAGAACGTCGTGAGACAGTTCGGTCCCTATCCGTCGTGGGCGTAGGAAATTTGCGAGGAGCTGTCCTTAGTACGAGAGGACCGGGATGGACATACCGCTGGTGTACCAGTTGTCTTGCCAAAGGCATCGCTGGGTAGCTAAGTATGGYCGGGATAAGCGCTGAAAGCATCTAAGTGCGAAGCCCCCCTCAAGATGAGATTTCCCATACGAAAGTAGTAAGACACCTCAAAGACTAAGAGGTAGATAGGCTGGGAGTGGAAGAGCCGTGAGGCTTGGAGCGGACCAGTACTAATCAGTCGAGGACTTGACCAGAGCTTAGCAGCAGTCAAGGTTTTTCAAGCGGATTATATTTAGTTTTGAGTGTAAAAGCTCAAAGGAAAAAAGTACGGTGGCAAGAGCAAGAAGGAAACACCTGTAACCATGCCGAACACAGCAGTTAAGCTTCTTCACGCCGAGAGTAGTTGGTGGGAGACTGCCTGCGAGGGTAGGACGCTGCCGTGCTTTTTAGTATTCCGGCTTAGCTCAGTTGGTAGAGCGCTTGACTGTTAATCAAGATGTCGTCAGTTCGAGTCTGACAGCCGGAGCGAGCAGCAAAAAGAGGACCTAACGGTCCTCTTTTTTGTTTATCATTTTATCTGATGTTGGGGTTAATTTTTAATTTCATAAAGGTTCTAATTAAATTGCTTAATCCTGGCTTGAGTGCTTGACCATGTTTAACAGCAATGAAGTATTTAATCTGGATTAAGTTTTGATCGACTGGAAGCAGATTAATTGGAGTTTGCGCCATTCTTTTAATTATACTAGCAGCTGAAATAGTTAATCCTGCGCCTTTTATTGCTAAGTTGGTGGCAGTGATAATACTGCTGCTTTCTAAAATAATATTTGGCTTGATATGAAACTTTTGAAACGCGCCATTAACTTGATGACGGATAGCTGAATTAGTTGAACTAACTACAAAGGGTTCACGTAAGATTTCTTTGATGTCATATTCTTGTGGCTTTAAAATAAAATGACCCTTTTTAAAGAATTTTGATGTCGGGGGAATAATAACAAAATAACTTTCACCACCGTTAACGTAAAAGTCCAATCCCCGGTTAAGTGATTCTGGGGTCTGACCTAGATAACAATCTATTTGTTCATGCAAGAGATGGGCTTCGCTTACTCTCGGAAAATTCTCGGATAATTGAATTTTGATATTAGGATTTTCCAAAAGAAACTGCGGTAGTAGTTCTGGTAATAAAAAAGTACCCAGACTTTCTAAAACACCTATTCTAATTACTTCCTGATGAGGTGATACATATTGGGTCAATTGTTCCGTTAATTTTTGTTTATTTGTAATTTTTGTTTCTAGATAATTATAATAAATTACCCCGGCCTGAGTTAATGTAAAAGGTATTGTCTCACGCTCTATTATCTTAGTTCCGAGCTTTTTTTCTATTCGCTTGATTAGCTGGGTTAAATATGGCTGCGAAATATACAATTCAGAGGCTGCTCTGGTAAAATTACTTTCTTTTAGCAGCACATCAATAAAATGTAGTACAGTTTCAGAATCATTCATAATTTACCTCCGATAACAATTTTATTATAGCGTTTTTGCTATAAAACTATTTCATTTTGAAAAGAAAAGTTAGTAAAATTTAATTGCTGAGTATTAAAAGAAAGGAAGTATATTAATAATGATGAAACCAGGTACTTATGAAGTTAAAGCTAAAGGTCATGGTTCTAGCTTTATGCCAATGAAAGTGATGCTTTCTGAAGATAAAATCAAAGAAATAGGTATTGACTCTAGTGGCGAAACTGCGGGAGTAGCAGATGAAGTCTTTAAACGTCTGCCCAAGCAAATTATTGCTAACCAAACTTTAAACGTTGATGCCGTAAGCGGCGCTACAATTTCTAGTCACGGCGTAATTGACGGTGTGGCCCAAGCAATTACAAAAGCTGGCGGAGATGCACAGGAGTGGCTTAATAGACCAAAGCCTAAGACGGCTAATGCAACTGATTCTGAATACCAAACTGATGTTGTAGTCATTGGCGCTGGTGGGGCAGGACTTGCGGCAGCTGCCAGAACAATTCAAAATGGTAAAAAGGTAATCGTGCTGGAAAAATTCCCTCAAATTGGTGGTAATACAACAAGAGCAGGTGGACCTTTAAATGCTGCTGAGCCAGAATGGCAGAATAAGTTTAAGGCTTTACCTGGTGAAAAAGAAAGTTTGGCAAAATTAGCTGCAACTCCAATTGCTGAGATTGATCCAGAATACCGTGATGATTTTAAAGAATTGCAAAAACAAATTAAAGCTTATTTAGATTCTGGTAAAAACTACTTGTTTGATTCAGTTTTATTGCATGAGATACAGACTTATTTAGGTGGTAAAAGAACTGATTTAAACGGTAATGAAATTCATGGCAATTATGCCCTAGTTACTGAACTGGTTAATAATGTGCTTGATTCAGTTAAATGGTTGACTGATTTAGGGGTTAAATTTGACCGCTCTGATGTCACTATGCCGGTTGGTGCTTTATGGCGTCGCGGTCACAAACCAGTTGAACCAATGGGGTACGCCTTTATTCACGTTTTGGGTGATTGGGTAAAAGATCATGGTGCCACGGTTTTAACTGAAACCCGCGCGCAACATTTAATAATTGAAGATGGTGAAGTCACGGGTGTTGTAGCTCAAAATAGTGATGGCAGTAAGGTTACCATTCACGCGCAAAAAGTAATTTTAACTTCTGGCGGCTTTGGTGCCAACACCAAAATGGTGCAAAAGTATAACACGTATTGGAAACACATTGATGATGATATTGCTACTACCAATTCACCAGCGATTACTGGTGATGGTATAGCTCTAGGTCAAGAAGCCGGTGCTGATTTAGTTGGTATGGGATTTATTCAATTAATGCCAGTTTCTGATCCTAAGACTGGTGAATTATTTACCGGTATTCAAACTCCACCTGAAAACTTTATTATGGTTAATCAAAAAGGAGAACGCTTTGTTAACGAATTTGCAGAGCGTGATACCTTGGCTAAGGCAGCAATTGCCAATGGGACTCTATTCTACTTAATCGCTGATGAGAAAATAAAAGCTACAGCCTATAATACAACCGAAGAATCACTTGCAGCACAGGTAAAAACGGGTACTCTGTTAAAGGCGGACACTCTTGAAGAATTGGCTGAAAAAGCCGGCATGGATCCAGCTACTTTAGTAGATACTATTAAAAAATATAATTCTTATGTTGATGCTGGTAATGATCCAGAATTTGGTAAGAGTGCATTTAACCTTAAATGTGAAGTTGCACCATTTTATGCTACGCCACGTAAACCAGCTATTCATCATACAATGGGTGGCTTAAGAATTAATCCAAAAGCACAAGTAATAAACAAAGATGGACAAGTAATTGACGGCCTATATGCAGCTGGAGAAGTTGCTGGTGGGTTACATGCTGGTAATCGCCTTGGCGGTAATTCATTAGCAGACATTTTTACCTTTGGCCGGATTGCTGCCGACACCGCATGTAGTGAGATTAAGACAAGTGATGCGTTAAGTGGCGCATCACAGCAATAAATACTATTCTGCTTATAAAATAATAGTTAACCTAACTGGCTAACTATTATTTTTTTATTGCAAGTAAATATTAATATACATATAAATTACTATATTTTAAAACATAGTTTGTAAATAAAGATACCAACCAGCGCGCCTAAAATAGGAGCAATAACCGGTACCCAACTGTAGTCCCAGTTTGAAGATCCCTTATTAGGAATAGGCAAAATAGCATGAACTATTCTAGGTCCCAAATCTCTAGCGGGATTTAACGCTGGGCCAGTAGGACCACCATCAGCGATTACTAATGCCATGATGATGAACCCGACACCCACATTGGCAATATCAACAGATTGTTTGAAGAATACACAACTATAGATTCCAGTACAAGTAAATACTAAAATTGCAGTTCCGATAAATTCTGCGATAAAACCATTCAACTTATTGTTAAGTGTTTCACCAGTCGCAAAACAAGAAAAAATTTGCCCTTCTCCATTAGTAGTTTCTCTAAAGTACGGCCAATAGATAACAACAACCAATAATTGTCCTACAATAGCACCGAGCATTTGGGCAATTATATATTGCGCAACATGACTCCAGGGAAAAACTCCAGCTGCAGCCTTTGCAATAGTAATTGCGGGATTAATATGGTTTCCTGAAATTGAGCCAAACATCATTGCCGGTATCATTACGCCAAAGCCAAACCCGAGCGCAATAAAAATCCAGCCTCCGTTTGCTTGACCATCTTTGCCATTGGCTGTGGTTTTCTTGAGAAATGAGTTGGCAACTGATCCGTTACCAAAAACTATAAAAACAGCTGTCCCCAAAAATTCGGCAAAATAGCGCGTCATCCAACTTCCAGTCATAATCTTCCTCCTTTAATTAATTAGACTTTGCACAAACTATAAACTAATGTGAAACGCTTACACAAATAGCTGAATGACTATTAATACTGTTTGTTATCAGTAGCATTATTTTTAGTTATTGCCAGTGAAAAGGCTGAAGCATTAAGCCTTTAAAACTATTTCACAACACAATTTGTGCAAAATTTAACAAAAGTTATTTCTACCATAACTTTTTTTCAATGATGCTAAATCCCTGATTATTTAAGCTTTTACTACCAAATCCTGAAAAAAATAAAAAACAAGCCTAATTTGCTAATTGTTTCCGCTTACACAAGAATTGACCGTGAGAGCATAAAATGAGTTTGATGTTTTGAAAGGATCAAGGAAATTATGAGTTTTAATAAATATGATAACGTTTTGTTGGAAGCTGAAGATGGAATTGGCACATTGACCATTAACCGTCCTAAAGTTTTGAATGCTTTAAACTCTGAAACGCTGCAAGATATTGGGGATGCCTTAAGAGAGGTAAAAGCTCACCAAGATGAGATCAAAGTTTTGATAATCACAGGTGCTGGTCCCAGATCATTTGTTGCCGGTGCAGATATATCACAGATGCGCGACATGAACACACTGCAAGCACTTGAGTTATCAAAACTGGCACATAAGTCTTTTGGCGAAATTGAAGATTTACCTCAATTTACGATTGCTGCTGTCAATGGTTTTGCACTTGGTGGTGGCTGCGAGTTAGCTTCATCTTGCGATATGCGTGTTGGTTCTGCTAAAGCTAAGTTTGGTCAACCCGAAGTTGGCTTGGGCATTATTCCCGGCTTTGGTGGGACACAACGCCTGACACGCCTAGTAGGTCGCGGAAAAGCTAAGGAAATGATTGCAACTTCTACAATGATTTCTGCAGATGAAGCTTATCGCATCGGTCTACTTGATGAGTTAGTTGAGCCGGAAGAATTAATGAATAAAGCCCGTGAAATTGCCAAGCAGGTTATGAAGAATGGTCCTATTGCAGTTGCTCTAGCCAAATATTCTGTTGACCGGGGCGCAGATTTGCCACTTGATGTTGCTATTGACATGGAATCACAAATTTGGGCTGAAACTTTTGCTACTAAAGATCAAACAGAAGGAATGAGTGCCTTTGTTGATAAGAGAGATGCAAAATTCTCAGGTAAATAATTAATCACTCAAGCCTCCCTTTGCTTTATTAAATAAATTAAAAAATCAAATATTTTAAGGAGATTAATATGAATCGCGTTACAAAATTATTAGGTATTAAATATCCAGTTGTTCAAGGTGCCATGCAGGAAGTTGCTACAGCTGACTTAGCTGCTGCGGTTTCAAACGGCGGCGGCTTAGGCATTATTGCTGCCGGTGGAAAAACTCCGGATCAGGTTAGAGAAGCAATTAGAAAAGCCAAAAAACTTACTGATAAGCCTTTTGCTGTTAACTTGATGCTGATGGACAAGAATACTCCTAATGTTGTTAAGGTTTTAATTGAAGAAGGAGTAAAAATTGTTACTACTGGTGCTGGTACTCCAAAACCTTATATGACAGACTTAAAAGCTGCAGGTGTGAAAGTAATGCCTGTTATTCCAAATGTCAAAATTGCTAAGAAGATGGAAGAAATGGGCGCAGATGCAGTGATTGTTGAAGGTATGGAAGCCGGTGGCCACATTGGTAACACCACTTCAATGGTTTTATGGCCTCAAATCGCCGATGCAATTTCCATTCCTTTAATTGCTGCCGGTGGTATTGGTGATGGTCGTGGAGTTGTTGAAGCCTTTATTGCGGGAGCAGAAGGCGTGCAGTGCGGTACGATATTCTCCATTGCCAAGGAAAGCCCAGTCGGTGAAAATTGGCGTAAAGCCGTAATTGATGCAACAGATACTGGAACTGCAGTAGTAGGTACCTCTATTAAAGGTGGTGCTACTCGCGGGATTGCCAATGAAGAAGCTCTTAAGTTAACTGAACTTGAAAAAACTGGCGTTTCTCGCGATGATTTCAATGCTGCTATGAATAAGGCCCTTTATAAAGGCGTTCAAGAAGACGATCCTAAAGAAAGCTTCTTCATGTCTGGTGAAGTTGCCGGATTGATTAAAGAATCAAAACCGGCTGCTCAAATTGTGCAGGACCTTATGGATGATGCCCAAAGAGTCATTAAAAAAGGCGTAGAAATTTTATAGAAAGAATAAGAGGTAAGCATTATAGCTGAAGAAAAGTTAAGAATTGGGTTATCTGGCACTTTTACTAAGCAAGTTACAGATGAACTAGTTCAACAATTTGCTGAACTAAGCGGTGACCATAATCCAGTTCACATGGACGAAGAATTTGCCAAAAAGACCCAATTTAAGCATAGAATTGCGCACGGAATGATTACTGCTGCTTTTATTTCTACCTGTTTAGCAGAGCATATTCCGGGACAAGAAAGTTGTATTTATCTAGATCAAACCCTTAAGTTTGTCAAACCTGTGTACTTAAATGATGTGTTGACTGTCAAATGTACGATTACTGAATTTATTCCTAAAAAGAACTTCACTATTGTTGTGTATGATACTACTGTAACAAATCAAGATAATGTTGTTGTTACCAGTGGTCAAGCGCAATGTATGGCTACTAAGTAAAAAGAAATTTATGTGATAACAAACTACCTTGCACTAACTAGCATTTAACTAGTTTTGTGCAAGGTTTTTTTGATTAAAACCATAACTTAAAGTTATATAGACAGTGAAAATTATGTATTTCACAATCTATACTTGTAAGCGTTACCCTTATTGTGTCGGAACGATGTATGAATGACATAGTTCGGATAGTTATTGGTTTTAAAATTAATTTTTTGATTACATAAAGTGCTCTCATCAATCTAAATAAACTCATTTTATTAATTGTAATTGAATAAATTATTTTTTGACTCATTAGGAGGATTAATCTGATGGCAATTCAATTTATTAATAGTCAAAAAGCTGCCGAATTAATTCCAGATAATGCAGTAATTGCACTAGATGGGTTTTTAGGTACAGATACTCCAGAAGAAATTTTGGAATGCATGAGAGCACGTTATAAAAAAGAAGGACACCCTAAAGGACTGGATGTTTGGCACGCAGCCGGCATAGGCGACGGCAAAACTAAGGGGACAAATAATTTTGCGGAAAAAGGCTTTCTGCATCGTTTAGTTGGTGGACACTGGGCATTAGCACCAGAGTTGGAACCACTATCAGCTGCTAATGATTTTGAAGCTTTTAATTTCCCTCAAGGAGTTTTGTCACAAATATTTAGGGATGCGGCTGCACATAAGCCGGTTTTGATTACTAATGTAGGTTTAGGTACCTTCGTCGACCCTGAGGTTAGCGGCGGTAGATTAAATGATGCAGCTAAAAACGCTACATTGGTCAACAGGATCAATATTCACGGCAAAGATTATTTAGCTTATGAAGTACCAAAACCAAATGTTGCTCTTTTACGGGGCACATTTGCTGATGAGGATGGTAATATTACGTTCGATGATGAGCCGCTTACCCTAGTGGCAACAGCGATAGCCATGGCTGCTCATAATAATGGCGGCAAGGTTTTTGTTCAAGTTAAACGTGTGCTTAAGCGCGGTTCCATGAAGCCTAAAGATATCAGAATCCCAGGGATATTAGTTGATTATGTTGTAGAAGCTGATAGTGCTGAATGGACTAAGCAAACAACAGATACCCAGTATAACCCCGACTTTGTCAGCTCTGCTGTTATTAAAGCCGAAGATGAAATTAATATACCGCTAGATAGTAAAAAGGTTATAGCACGTAGAGCTGCTCTGCTCTTTAATGAAAAAACCGACCAGGTGGTTAATTTCGGTATTGGCCAGTATCCAGAAACCTGTTCGTTAGTCTTAAAAGAAGAAGGACTTTCCGATAATATCATGACTACCGTTGAGCCCGGTACTTTTGGCGGCACCCCACTTGGTGGTGGTGACTTCGGCGCTGCTATTTCCCCACAATCAATTATTGATGAGCCGTACATGTTTGACTTTTATGACGGCGGCGGGATTGATTTAACATTTTTGGGCTTGGCTGAAGCAGATGCCAAAGGTAATTTGAACGTTTCTAAATTTGGCCCTAAGATTGCTGGTACTGGCGGCTTTGTCGATATTACGCAAAATACTCCTAAAATTATCTTTACTGGTACTTTTACAGCTGCTGGGTTGAAAGAAGAAGTTAAAGACGGCAAGCTGCACATTATCCAAGAAGGTAAGGTCAAGAAGTTTGTTAAGGAAGTTCAACAAGTTACATTTTCAGGGAAAGTTGCTTCCGCTAACAAGCAAAAAGTATGGTATGTCACTGAACGTGCTGTCTTTGAATTAGCCGAAAATGGTTTGAAATTAATAGAGATCGCGCCCGGTGTTGATCTGCAAAAAGACGTTCTTGATCAAATGGAGTTCAAGCCGCTTATTAGTGATGATTTGAAAGAAATGGATTCTAGGATTTTCCAGGAACCGCTTATGAATATAAAAAATAATAATTAGTTTTATTAAGTTAAGCTAATAAAAGAAGCAGTATTTTAAATGGTTTAAGAAAAAATACATTTAATGCTGCTTTTTTTATAAATCTGAACGTGAATGAAAGTAGGAGAGCTTATCTTGGATATTAATCAGATTAAATACTTGCTTGCAGTGGTAGATAATAATTTTAACCTAACTAAAAGTGCGGAAATTTTGCATGTTTCTCAACCAGCAATTAGTAAATCAATTAAAGACATTGAATTTAGGAAGGGCATCAAGGTTTTCAAGCACAAAAAAGGCAGGATTATTGGACTCACCCGCTATGGCCAGGCTCTAGTAAATGAATCAAGAAAAGTTTATCAACAATACGTTGAAATGATGGAAAAACTAAATCGTTTTTCAGAAGAAAAGAATGGAATAGTAAAAATTGGCATAGCTCCAGTAATTAATTCTATTGTTTTTAATGACGCCTTGATTTCATTTATTAATTCTAATCCTGGGATTGAGCTTAAATTGGTTGAATGTGGGGCATATAGTTTGCAAAAGATGCTCGTACTAGGGGATATAGACTTAGCTGTAATTGTTTCCCCCGCTACAATTGAGGGCATCTATGAAAATTTGATTTATGAAAGCAGCGTTCGCGTGTGGTTTAATGCTAATCATCGTTTTAATCAAACCAGCGCCAAGGTAATTCCGTTTACTGAAATCGAAAAAGAGAAGATTGTGACTTTAACTGATAGTTTTATGGTTACTTTCCAATTGAATAAAAGATTCAGAGGGGACCGCAAGAGACCTAATTACTTTTTACAAACCGTTTCTTGGGATCTGGTGTTAAACCTGGTACAAAGAGATGCAAATTTGGTGGGCATTTTGGCTGCCCCAATTGGACAAAATTATAGTGACAAGGAAATCAAAAGTAAGGAAATGGAACCAGCTTTTCCGTGGCGGATTTCCCTTTGTAACACCAGCACGTCTATTGAGAGTCCAGCGGTTGATTACACTAAAAATTGGTTTTTGAAATATTTTTCCAAGTATAAAAAAATTTCTATTGAAGGCTAGAAGGAATTAAAAAATGTTGATGCAAATTGCTAATAGGAAAATTTATTATGAAGTGACGGGAAAAGGTCAGGCAGTGGTCTTTTGTCATGGCTTTGGCGGTAATCACGTGGTATGGGCTGGGCAAGTGCCTTACTTAACCCAACACGGCTACCAAGTAATTACTTTCGACTTGGCTGGGCACGGCAGTTCAGAAGGACCTGCAGTAAGCACCATGGCAGAGCTTGCAGATGAAGCTGCCGAATTAATTACCAGATTGAATTTAAAAGACATAATTTTAATCGGGCACTCAATGGGAGCAGGTTTAGTGTGGGCAATTTTAAAATATCATCCCGAATTGAAGATAGCTAAGATCATTACAATTGATCAAACACCCAAAATGCTGAATGACGAAAAATGGCATTATGGCTGGGCTCACGGCCAGTTAGAATTAACGCGGCATAATTTTAAAGAGGTATTATCCCATTATGATCATATTAAAGAAACGCTAAATGGGATTGATAGCCAGGTTTGGTCTGAACTATATCCGTTTAAACAACAGCATCCCTTTAAGCGCGAGAAAAATATGCCACTGCTTTTTGATCATGTTCAAAAAGATTGGCGTCAAACTGTTTATAGTATCGATTTTCCGGCGCTATCAATCAGTTCAACTAAAAGTCCATACTTTAGGATCGGCTACGTGAATGAAATGCAAAAGCACAATCAACACATTGAAATCAACACTGTTACTGATGCCGGTCATGACATAATGGCTGAAAAACCGGCAGAATTTAATCATTTGCTGGGCAAATTTTTAGGGATTGAATAGCATGCCCCCAATAGTAATTTGCTACAGACGTCATTAAAAAAGTGGATGTTCAATAATAGCAGATGCCATTATTGGCAGACTGAATAATGATAAATATGACAAAGACAATATGGAGTAAAAGTATGAAAAGAGATAATACAGTTAAATTAGCAGTCACTGCTGTGTTTATGGCGATATTGATTTTACAAACCTTTGTACCTAATATTGGCTACATCCGTATTTTGCCAGCGATTCCGGCTATTACTACCATTCCGTTAACTGTTGCTATTTATGGTAGTTTACTTAATCCTTGTTATGGTACAGTTTTTGGCCTATTTTGGGGTTTGACCAGATTAGTGGTGGCGTACACACAGCCGGGAGATATGGTTAGTCTCTTGCTGTTTCGCAATCCGGTAATTTCTTTAGTACCAAGCATCTTGGCCGGACTTTTCCCTAGTCTGATTACCAAATATTTTCAGCAAAAGAATTTACCGGTCAAAAAGTGGGTTTATGTATTAAACGGGGCTGTAACATCTTTGACCAACACGGGACTGGTCATTACTTTAGCCAGCTTATTCTTTATGCGAAATCCGCAAATATTGCTCTCAAATATCGGCAATTTCACGGCAGGGATGCCATTATTTATAGTTTTACTTGTTTCGCTGGGAATGAATGGTTTAGTCGAAGCGATTTTTACTGCAATAGTCACACCTATAGTTGTTGTGCCTTTGCACTATATAATGAAAAGAGCATAGATGATGAAGAACTTTACTAAAATTTCACGGCAGGATTGGTCCCAGGCAAAGAGTGAGACCAGCAAAATCAGCAAAAATGAGTTAAAAGAACTCACTTCATTAGGCGATATTGTCGACTCCAGCGATGTTAACGAAATTTATGCTCCCTTGGTGCATTACTTGTACCTGTTTGTGCATAACGAACAATTGCTGCTGCAATCAATGAACCATTTTATTGGGGCCAATAATGTTAATAAACCCTTTATTATTGGTATTTCTGGTCCAGTTGCCGTCGGGAAATCCACAGTATCGCGCCTGTTAAAAGTCTTGCTTGAACGCCTTTATCCTAAATTGACAGTACAACTGATGACGACAGACGGCTTTTTATATCCTAATCGTGAATTAAAGCAAAAAAGACTAATGGATAGTAAAGGCTTTCCCGAATCTTACAATATGAAACTGCTAGCAGATTTTTTATCAGATGTAGCCAGTGGCCAAAAAGAAGTGTTTTATCCGTTATATTCACACGAACTGTCAGATATTGTTCCTGGCGGTTACGGCAAGATTACTAATCCTAATATTTTAATTATTGAAGGGATAAATACCCTGCAAATTCCACCTAATAAAATGATTGCGACAAGTGATTTTTTTAATTTTTCGATTTATATTGATGCAAATGAACAACTGATCAGAACGTGGTTCTTGCAACGTTTTGTTCATCTGTTGGTCATGAACCAAAATAATCCTGCCAGTTTTTATTATTCTTGGGCAAACGGACCAAAAAGACGGGCTGTCGAAATGGCGGAAAGGGTCTGGCAAACCGTTAACTTAGTTAACCTGCGTGAATTTATCGCGCCTACTAAGTCAAGGGCCAATGTTATTTTGCATAAAACAGCCGGTCATGAGATCAACTATGTGTATTTACGCAATTATTAAAAAAGAAGAAGGCAGCGCCTTCTTTTTTTATATGTATCCTCTTTGAAGAGCTACAAAAATGGTAACAATCAGTAAATCGGCACAACCGCCCAGACTATAATTGTGTGTTAAACAATCTTGGCATAATTTTTGCAGTTGCTTTCTTCCAGCCAAAGTCTGATAGCCGCCTAAAGCTAAGTATTTTGTTGCACCTTGGTGCAGCCATTTAATCACGCTATAATTGCCAGCTCGTTTAATCAAATTGCTATCAACACTTACTGCAGCTATTTTAATTAGTGTGTCAATGAGTCTTGCTTGTAGTGTCCCCCTACTGTTTTTTAAGAAAGGCAAAGCAACTTCTCTGACTACAGGATAACCTTTTTCAGCTTGTGCGCGTGCTCCGCCTATTTGATATTGTATAAATTCTTTTTCTCCGGCTGTTTGCAGCTGGTTATTTTCCACCAGATCATGGTGGACAAGGCCGCGGCACATCTGGGTAATAGTGAGAAATAATTCGGTGTTATTAACTGTAGAATAACTTTCGGCACAAGCACAGATCCCTAAGGCAAATATTGCTCCTTTATGAGTATTGACACCATGAGTAGCAGTAAACATTTCTTTTTCAGCGATGATGCCTCTTTTGCGCAATTGCTGAAACATTTTGGTTAAATCAGGAGCTGAAAAATTTTGCCCAATTTGAACAGCGGCAGCAAAATATGGTTCTAAACTTAAGCTGCTGTCAATAAAAGTGTAAATATCCATATCTGGATGCGGGCCGGAACTTGCAGGATTTACCAAACCCGGCTTTGGTTCGGTTACGACTTCATATAAAAGAGCACGTATGGCGTTTGTGGTAATTGAATTAGTCATAGTTATCCGTTTTCTCCATTAGTTGCGTTACTTTCGGTAATTTTAATTGACAGGAATATTATCAACAATTTTTTGAATATCTGGTCTATGGCTTTTAAGAAAGTCAATAAAATCAACAATTCCCGGTGAAAAATTCTGATTGGAGTCGTAAACTAAATAAACCTGACGAGTATTTTTAGGTAAGTCCAGTTTGATAATGTGAATATCGAAACCGCTCAAATAAATAGTTTTGGCAACGATGCCGACAATATCATTGGTCAACACTTGTCCCGCAATCGCCAATTCATCATGCAGTCTATTTGTGATACTCAGATCAGATGCGGTTGCCAGTAGAGCATTGGTGATGTCTTTACCAATCTGAATTTTTTTAGAATAAGTAATAATTGGCTCACCTTGTAATTCTGCGGGAGAAATTTCATTTATTTTGGCCAGGTTGTTTTCCTTTGAAACGATAGCAACAATTTCCTCGGTGTAAAGGGGAATGTAAGTAAAATAACTAAATTCAGGTACAAATGAAGAAATTCCAATATCATACCAACCATTTTTAATGCCTTCGCAAATCTGATATGAGGGATTATCGTGGTAGATGAAATGCGGGGAAATATTGCTTTCTTGTTGGAACTGCTTAGTTAAGTGGGGCAAAATAGTCCCAATTGCTGTGGGGATGCCGGCAATATGGATGTTGCCTTGATCTTGACTGATACGCTGTTCAATCTTCTTTTTACCACTATCTAAAATATTCAGTGATTTGGTCACAGTATCATAAAAAATGCGCCCATATTCAGTTAATTGCACGTAGCGTCCATTATGCTTAAACAATTTGCAGTGCAGTTCATTTTCCAATTGTTTAATCGATATTGATAGAGTCGGTTGACTGATAAACAAGTTTTCTGCTGCTTTAGTGTATTGCTTTTGATCTGCCAATTCACAAAAATAGTAGAGTTGATTTAGATTCATGATCTTACCTCAAAAAGTATTTTTATATTTAATACTTATATTAAAAAACACTATACTCATTTTTGTAAAGCCCTTACAAGATTTATTTATATTATTATTGCTAAAATTAATATTCCTAGCTTATTGTTGATTGCTCTATTTAGTAGTTGTTGTTCCGGACAAAGGGGATTTAAAAAACTAGCAACTTTCTTTGCGTTAACAAATAACTTTAAACGGCCTTGGCAATACGGATATACAATTTACTATTGTGAGATACCTGATAAGTATCTGTTTAACAAGACAATAGAGGGTACAAATGCTGCTAATTATAGTTATTTTTTATAATTTAGCAATCAGAAATAATTATTCATATCCGTTTTAATAAGATATATTTATTTCTGAAATATTAGCAGTCTTAATTTTGAAAGGTAAAGCTATGAAAAAAGGTAAAAGTTATAGTGGTGTTGCCGCTTCTGTTTATATCCATTTTGCAGTTGTGGGAGCAGCTACCTTATTTATTAGTCAATATAGGGAAATATTGGCCCATTCTTGGAATGCTACTGAAACCCAAGTCTCGCTTGTAATTGCAATGGTGGGCTTGGGTAGAATTTTTACAATTCTATTTGCTGGTGCTATTTCAGATAAGATTGGTCGCAAAAGGACTTTGTTAATTGCATTGTTAAGTGACGCAATCTTTCTTCTTGGTGCTGTTTTTGCCAATAATATTTGGGTAGCCGGTTTAGCGGCAATGGTTTTCGGTGCAACCAATTCATTTGGCGATACTGCGGGTTATCCTGCACTTGCAGATGCTTTTCCGGATAAAACAGCTACAATGAACTCGTTTGTTAAAGCTGCAATGCAAGTAATGCAAATGGTATTTCCATTTTGCGTGAAAATAATTAAAAACCCCAAGATTACAGCGTTAATACTAGTCATTATTATTTTACTGGATGTTGTATTTACAATGAAGACGGCTTTTGCCCCACAAGCTGAAGCAAAAGCCGCACCTGCAACAGAGAAAAAACAAGAGACTGGTGTTAGTGAGCAGAATCAGCCTAAGTTAGCCGTTGATGGCCTGATGATTATTGGTTTAGGCTTTACGCTTTGCTTTACATTCTATATTTTTTCTCTTTATGCTCCTTACTACGGGCAGTATGTGTTAAATGAGCCTGCTGCTAACGCCAATCAGCTTGTATCATGGTATTCGATTGCTTCCTTAATATCTGTGTTTGTGACATCAGCTTTAGTTACTAAGGTAAAAAGATTGAATTTAATTATGGTATATTCGGCAATCACTGCTCTTGGTCTACTATTTATGGTCTTAAAGCCGTCCCTGTTAGCCGGTGAAATAGGTGCTTTGGCTGTCGGTTTCTTTACTGCAGGAGGAGTATGGCAGGTTGGACTTTCTGTTTTGACTTCTTATTTCCCCCAAAGTCACGGAAAAATTACTTCATACTACAGTTTTGCTCCAGCCGTAGTTTACTTTGTGGCACCGCTTGTAGCTGCATTTGTATTAAAGGCTAACGCTACAAGTACACTAATGGTATTTTGGATAACTACAGTCATAACAATCATTTCGGTAGTTCTATGTGTTGTCTTAATTAGTCGTAGTAAAAATTTCAACATCAAAAATTAATGTAAAACGGAAGGTGGAGTTATGTCAGAAAAAACAATTAAAGCAACAGCAGAGGGCAGAAATGGTCAGATCGATTTTGATATTAAAGTTGAAAATAACCAAATTGCCGATATTAATGTAACCAAAACTGCAGAAACCCCAGGTATCTTCAACCAGGTTGTGGGTAAATTAAAAAAGAATATTATTAATAATCAAAGTTTCGCTGTTGACGCTATTTCCGGTGCTTCCATTATGACGCAAGCCATGCTTGACTCTGGGAAGAAGGCCTTAAAAGAAAATGGTGTAAATATTGTTGCTAAACCTAGTGATCAGTCACATCAAGATGTAACTTATGATGTAGATGTAGCAGTAATTGGTTCAGGGATGGCTGGCTTAATGGCTGCCTCTCGGGCATTATCAATGGGTAAAAATGTTCTTTTACTTGAAAAAAATGGTTATCTCGGTGGGGCTACAATTTTAAATGGCTCAAACGTAGTTGGTACCGGTTCAAAATTAGCAGCTACTTTATTTGGTGAGGAAGCCCAAAAAGATTCTCCGCAGCTTTTAGTTCAAGATATTGCCCGTGAATGCCGGGGGACAAATTATCCCTTACTTTCAAACTTACTGGCGCAAAATATTGGTAAAGCAGTTGATTTTATTACTGAATTTGCGGACCTAACCTATCAAAAGGCCGAAACACAAACTATTGAGCATTCTGTTGATCGCCAAATTGAAATGCCCACAGAAAGTTCTTATGAAGTAGTTTCTAAAGTGGCAAATGCCTTTACCAAAAAGGGTGGCAAAATTTTACTTGAAACTCGGGTGGAACAACTTAATAAAAATAAACAGGGCCAGCTTGTCTCATTAGTTGCTGAAGGCAAACATGAAACTGTTACCGTAAACTTTAAGTCCTTAGTTATGGCAGCTGGTGGCTGGGGTGCCCGTGATTACCTTAAACATAAGACTAATATTCCTTATTACGGCCCGATGACTTCTACTGGTGATTATTTTGATTTTGCTAAAAATATGAATTTGGCTTCCCGCAATCTTGACTGGTATAAAGTTTACCCCCATGGTTTAGAAGTTGAACCTGGTATCGCCAAACTAACTACCTATTCAACAAAAGAAGCTACAGACATGGGTGCTATTTTTGTCAATACCAGTGGTAAGCGAATTGTAAATGAATCTGCCCCATACACTCACTTTAGGGATGCTATTGCTGAGCAAAAGGATAAAATTGCCTTTGTAGTAATGGATGAGAGAACTTGGAACAGATTTTATGAATTGCTGCTTAAATATGGTTTTAGCAAAGACGAAGTGCAAGGTTTCTTCGATCTTGATGGCAAGAGGAGTCCGATTTTAGTTAGCGGAGACTTAAAGACAGTGGCTCAAAAAGCCGGCATTGATTATGAAAACCTAAAGAAGACTTTAACTGACTATGATAAATACGTTGCCTCAGGTAATGATCCTGAGTTTGGTCGTCCTTCCCAGTTTATGCATAAATATGAAGGCGATACCTACTTTGTGATTGAGCAGAAATTACGTTTTTGTACTACCCTTGGTGGCTATGAAACTAATCAGCGTATGCAACTTTTAAACCAAGACTTTAAAGCACTAGATAATTTCTATGCCGCTGGTGAGATTGTTGGCGGTGCTAATGGTCATGATTCAATGCCAAGTATGATGAATTCTTGGTCTTATGCTTCAGGTTTTGTTGCCGGAACAGAGGCTGCTGATAATGCTAATTATCAAAAACTGACCACGACTTCACCTGCTTCAACCGATGCAGTGTCTGGTGCTTCTAAAAATTAACGTAGATTAATTATTTTTAATTTTAATAAAGGAGAAAAATGATGACTAATAAAATTACTGGTGTTAATGGTCCTATTACTGGTTGGCTCGATGGTCATACCTACTTAATTGGGTTGATGGCTTATCCTATTCGGCATTCAATGTCACCGACAATGCACAATAATGCGTTTGCTAAGCTGGGCTTGAATTACACCTATCTTTGTTTTGAAGTTGGCAACGATAAATTAAAGGGCGCAGTTGACGCCATTCGCACGTTAGATATGCGTGGTTCCAACGTTTCGATGCCTAATAAAAAAGAGGTCATTCAATACCTCGATAAATTATCACCTGCTTCTAAAATGTGTGATGCTGTTAATACTATTGTGAACGATCATGGCGTTTTGACAGGCTACACCACTGATGGTATCGGTTTTGTGCAATCACTTAAAGATGAAGGCTTTGATATTAAAGGTAAGATTATGACTTTAACGGGTGCTGGTGGTGCTGCAACACCGATAGCGGTTCAGTCAGCTTTAGATGGTGCTAAGGAAATTAGAATGTTTAACATTAGAGATAAAAATTGGCCTCAAGCTGAAAAGACTGTTAAAACTATTCGTGAAAACACTGACTGCAAGGTTTCTCTTACTGAATTATCTGATCAGGAAGCATTTAAACAATCAATTGGAGAAAGTGATATTTACTGTGATGCAACCAGCATCGGAATGAAGCCGTTTGAAGATAAGACGTTAGTTTCAGATCCATCATGGTTCCATCAGGATATGGTGGTGTTTGACACGGTTTACTCTCCTAGAACTACTAAGTTAATGAGAGTGGCACAAGAGGCCGGAGTTAAGCATGTCTATGACGGTATCGGCATGATGATTGATCAAGGAGCAGCATCATTTAAGCTGTGGACAGGTAAAGAGATGCCAACCGATTATATTCGTGAGATTATATTTTCAGACGACAACGATTAGTTGAGGGATTGACTAATGGCTACTGTAAAGATTAGAAATACTGTTTTAGGAGCAGGACTGCCCAAAATTGCCGTCCCTAATGTCGGAACAACCGCAGAAGAAATTTTGACTGCAGCTGAAAAGATTAAGTCTGCCAAACCTGATTTAATGGAGTGGCGTATTGATTATTATGCTGCAGGAGTTAATGACTTTGACAAGCTAAATACTACTGCCAAAAAATTGCGGCAGGAAGTGGGCGAGCTGCCTATTTTGGTCACATTTCGCACTAAAAATGAAGGTGGAGTTTGCAGTCTGGATGAAGACCAATATTTAAATTTAATAGAATATGTCATTACTAATAGACTTGGTGATGCTGTTGATATTGAACTTTTCCACACTGAAAAAAGAGTAAAATCTTTAGTGAACTTAGCTCATGACTACAATGTCGTAGTAATTATGAGTAATCACGACTTTGAAAAGGTGCCAGCTAAAGACGTAATTGAATTTCGTTTACGAAAAATGGCTCAACTTGGTGCAGATGTCCCTAAGTTAGCCTGCATGCCTCATAGCGCTGCAGATGTTTTAACTCTTTTAGCAGCAACGACAGAAATGAATGCAGAAATTTCTAATCCCTTGATTACTATGGCTATGGGCGATATTGGTAAAGTTACCAGAATAGCCGGTCAAGTTTTCGGTTCTAGTTTGTCCTTTGGGGCAGTGGGTCAAACCTCCGCACCGGGTCAACTATCGATTGCAGACTTACGTAATGCAGAAAATTACTTAGCTTTATCGTAAAATTTCTTAAAATAAGAGGTATTTTTGAGTTAGCTTTAAATATTAAGGCTAACTCTTTTTTAGTTAAAACCAAATTTATGTGCAAAATAAGTGTTAAACTTTTTAATAATAATATTAAGTATTTTCAGGGTAACTTTAGTATTGGAGAAATGTATGACTGCAAACGAGAACATTGAGTGGTTTAAAAACGCTCAGTACGGCATGATGATCCATTGGGGGTTATATTCGCTTCTGGCCGGAGAATATCAAGGCAAAGCAGCAGGTGTATATGCCGAATGGATTCAGTCTAAATTGCAAATACCTAATGCCAAATACAGCCAGCTTGCTGAGGCGTTTAATCCAATATATTTTGATGCTGATCAGATTGTAGCTTTTGCCAAAAGCTGTGGTATGAAATATCTAGTCGTTACAACTAAACACCATGATGGTTTTGCTATGTACCACTCACAAGTAGATCCCTATAATGTTTATGACGCAACACCATTTCATAGGGATGTCATCGGTGAACTTGCAACAGCTTGCGCAAAAAATGGTTTAAAGCTGGGACTATATTACTCTCAAGACTTAGACTGGCATGAACCTAACGGTGGCGGATATCTGTCTAATACTATTGAATCAGCTGGATCAACTTGGGATAATAGCTGGGATTTTCCGCAGAAAAATAAAAACTTTGCGCAATGTTTTTCTGCTAAAATCTTACCCCAAATTAAAGAGATAATGAGTAATTACGGCGAAATAGCCACGGCTTGGTTTGATGTACCAATGACGCTGACAAAAGCGCAGAGTCAAGAAATTTATGATACTGTGAAAAAATTGCAGCCAAATTGTTTAATTAATTCACGACTGGGTAATGGTAAATATGATTATGTTTCACTGGGCGATAATGAAGTCCCCAGTACAAAAGAAGAAAGTAAGGGCAATACTGATTATAATTCACTTACTGGATTTAAGCCCTCTAAGTATGGTTTATATGAAACAGCGGGTACAATTAATGACTCTTGGGGCTTTTCTTACCGCGATCAAAACTGGAAAGCGCCTATGACAATTGCTCATTACCGCAAGCATTTAAATAGTCTGGGAATCAATTACCTTCTAAACGTTGGACTTGATGGTCTGGGTAGAATTCCTGTGCCAGCCCAAGAAAATATCAAGGCGGCAGCAAAATTGTTTGCAAAATAATAAAAAGGCGCATCGTAATTCGATGCGCCTTAATTAATGAAAGTAATTCTAATCAAAACATTAGCTGAATAAATTTCCTTTGATTTCATCAAAATTATAGTGCTTTGACTTTTCAGCTTTTTTAATTTTGTTTACCAGCTCAAGAGCAGTAGTAAATTCATCATATTCTTCGATATCTATGAGTGCAAATTTGCCCTAGCCATTTTTGGTGAGAAAAACAGGATTATCTTTTCTAACTTTATCAAGGACTTTATTGTAATTTCTTAATGCTGAAACGGGTTGGATTTGTAACATGAGCGTCACTCCCTTAGACAAAAATTGTACATTATTTAACTAAAAATTTACAGCATAATAATGAACAGAGTTAATAAACGCCAATTTTTTAAGTTTTTCATTACTGTCTGATATTAGACTAATTAGTCGTTAGACAAAGGATTTTTTGAAACTAGAATAAGATTCCTTACATAAATCACGTTAATAACATATTTTCTGTGGATGATGTGCCCAATTGATATTTAAAAGAAACTATTTTATTGGTATATGAGTGTATAACGACCAGAATTTATTAGAAAAAGACTTAGAAAAGTAGTTTATTCATCAAAAAAGCAGGCATACAAATATATACCTGCTTTTTTAACTATTTATGTTAATTAATCTTCATAAGTACCGACTTTTTTCAGGTTACCCAAGACACTTTCACCGTGAGGTGATTGTCCTATTGCTACAGTCAAGTCGCGTCCTGCTAGGTTACCATGGTGTTCACCATCAGTCCAGTGCGGATTACCAGTAACATCATATACGACGCCTTTGATTGCTACATAGGCTGGATTACCATTTTTACCATCGTATTTTGCTAAAGATTCTTTTGTAAATTTTTCCATTGGAATTATCCCCTTTCCAAATACACTTACTATTTGTCACCTACATTATAAGCTCAAAAAATGAGCAAGTCTAATTTTTATTTTGTTCTTTTTGATAATTAAAACGCCAGCCAGCAATATCCCACGGGGTAAAAGTTAAATCTAACTTACGTTGGTAAGCCTTTTCATAAGCTGCAACTTTTTGTTGATAGTCGCGTTTCATCATTAGCTTGGAATTTTCATTAGCAGTTAGTTTAACGTCGGGGAAAATCGGCGGTAAAACATGGACTACATATTTGGTTTGGTAAAAGTTGGGGTGGTTTTTTTCTATTTTTGCAGTTGATTGTATTTCAATAAAAGTTGAGATCACTGGTACGTTTTGCTTAGCAGCAAAATAGTAAGCACCACGCTTTAATTCCCGGGGCTTACGGTAGTTCCACCACATTTCCTGTTCTGGAAAAATCAAAACCCAGCTGTTTTGCTCTAACGCATCATGCAGATGACGAGGAAATTCCGTACCCACATAGCTTGGAACTTGAATTAGGGGAATAGTGCCAACGTAGTTCATTAAGTAGCATAAAATTCCGGGTAATTTCAAGTTAGTATCTTCAATTGCAATTGTTAAAGAATGATGTGTTTTATTTGCCAGGTGCTTGATAGGCAGCGAATCAATTTGGTTAAAATGATTGGCAGTTATAATTGCTCCACCTTGGGGCAAATTAGCCAGATTTTCCAGACCGGTGAACGTAGTAGATGAAGTTAAAAAATGGGTCAGGCTATTAAAGAATAAGTGGCCAATCCGGTCATTTACCTTGCCTTTAATGGTTTTTTGCTCTTGCCAAAAATTGTTGACTAGATCTTTACTTTCATTCAGAGATAAAACTGGATCACCGACTTCAACTTTTGCATTCCAGTTACCGTTTTTTACGGCGTTTTCAATGTTGTGGATAACTTGTTCACGATTGTCACCAATAATCATAAACTGACAGGTCCTTGCTTTTTCACATTTGCCCAGTTATGAGGGTCATTAATAGTTTTATCTTCTTTAGCCAGCATGTGATCTAACTTATGCCGATCTTCATCACGCTGCTGATCAGTGTAATTATTGAGCTCGCTTAAGAGTTCTTCATAAAACTTGGTTTCTTTTGCACTGTTCCAGAAATACTTTTCGTATTGAATGTTCTTGAAGTGCCAAGGCTTAAAGAAAAGGTTGTAGTGAATTAAGCTGGGATTTGCCAGGGGTTCGGTATTGTCATTTGGCATCGCGTCCCATTTAGGGTCAAGATGCAGTATTCTTTTATCCCCAATTTCATTTAAGTAGTCTTGATCAGGAGCGATGCAGTCAAAATGATATTTGGTCAGCAGGTGCATAAAGTGATCAATAAAGTGCTCGTCGCGAAAAGCTTTGCAGTTTAAAACCAACATTCCAGAATTAATGTACTTCTTGGGATCTAAAACCAGTACATTTTTGATGTAAGCAACCATTTTTGCTACGTATTGAATTGAAGAATCTGTACAGGCAGCAAACAAATGATTGCCAAGTTCAGTATCATATAATTTACCAATATCATCATTAACGACAGTGTCGCTGTCAATATAAATAGCTTTATCATATTGCGGGAAAAGATCAGGAATGAATAAGCGGTAAAAAATTGACATAGTAAAGAAATCAGCCCGCAGGAAGTTTTCAGTCCGATTTTGAATGGGCGCAACTATTTCATCATTAATTTTAAAAAACTTAACGTGAACGTTAGCAGCACCTAATGCCTGCAAGTCTTGTTTATGCTGCTCAGATAAATCCTGACTTAAAAAGTAGACGGTGTAATCTTTAGTTTTAGCAGCATTTTGCACTAAAGAATTAAGTGATACAGCTGCATATTGAGTAAAGTCATCACTGATAGCATAAAAAACTGGAATTGTCATATATTATTTTTCTCCAAACATTATTTTTATAAATTGCTTTTCACATTGAGATAGTAAGTCAGAATGTCGTCATATTCATGTAATTTTAATACTTCGTGTACTCTTGTCACATCCCAGGGCTTCACTGTTAATGTGTGAAAAACGGGCAGGAAGCGAAAACTCGTGGTAAAGTGTTGAATTACAGTGTCTGACTGCAATTTATACTGTTCATTATAACGCCGGGGCGCGATTTTCTTTTTTCTAGCATACCGATTGAGTGCAGTTTGATCCGGCATTAAAACGGTTCTGGTCTGTAACAGACGCCTGATTTTGGTAAATAGCTTAGTTTTCCTGATTTCAGGCAAATTAAGCAGCAATACGCCTGAATTGACATAGTCAAAAATTTTGTGTTCATGAAAATTGTGGAAAAAGTACCGTCCCCAATAATCAAGGACACCCGCAAATTCAAAACCGGATAAATCTTGCTCATAAAAGTTGACCAAACTGCGCCTGATAATCACATCAGCGTCAAGATAAAGTATTTTGTTTGGCAATTGAGGAATTTCATCCGCAAATAATCTCAGCATCGCATAAGGGGTAAAGTGTGTGCTCATGTTGGCTATTAATGGTTCTCTGACAAATAAGCCGGTACAGTCCATTAATTTTAAAGTGCTATGAGGATTTTGCTTTACCAAAAGAGATTTTAAATAGTCCGCTGCGTGTTTGCTAAAGGGCTTAAACTTTTTATGAAAACTTTGCGTGTACATCGTTAGAATGTAAATGTGGAGTTCTTCTGCGCCGCTGTTTTTTAATAAAGAAAGAGTGGCGATAAGAATGCCATCTTCGGCGTTATGATCACCGCAAAAAAGAATATTCATTTAGAACTCCTTAATTTATTTTTTGATAAGTGCAATACTCGTAATCGCTCAAAAGAGCGCGTTCTTGCATTGCTTGGTAGATTTGGCTGTGCAGCTTTTTTTGCGCCTGTTTTTTATTAAGGCTTGTATCTGGATAAAAAGGACCGTCTATGTAAACTGTCATTTTTGGCTTTGTACCTCTTTTTGGCTTGGAATAAGTAGTTGTCATGGCAAAGCTGGGAGCAGCTAACATAACAGGAAAGTGCATGCTGGTGGCAGGAAAAGGCCTAATTTTAGTGTAATAAGGCCAAACATGAGCTTCAGGGTAAATAACAACTACTTTTTTAGCTTTAATGACGGCAGTGACAGCTTTAATCAGTTTACCAGATTGGTTTAGGTTCTGACCCACTGGCAGCCCAAAATAGGGCAAAACCAACTTGCCTAAAATTGGAAGACTCCAGTTTGCTTGTGAACCGATAGCATAATAATCTGAGGCAGAAATAATGCTGAGTGGCAAAACGACATCACCAAAGGCTTGTGTATGGTTGCCATATATAAAATAGCCTTGATCCCTTAGCAGCGATAATTTGCTTTTGCCGACAATGCGTACCCGCAGAATTAAACGAATATAGATAATACTGATTAAATGAGCAAGAAAACGCACAATTTTGGACCAAATTCTGCCACCAAGTGAGTGAGGAAAGATAGTGTAATTCTCAGGCAAATGATATTCTTGGCTCTTAGTGACCACTACATCATCAGTTAAATGCTGGTAGTAGTATTTATGTTTACCCATGAAACCCTTCTTTCAATACAGTCATTAAGTAATTCTATCATGAATTATACCAGATTAAAAAGGGGGCCAAAGGCTTCTAAAAAAGAGCTAAATTAAATATAAAAATATTTTCATATAGTAAATGATTAATTTGTTATTCGGCTCCATTTACTAATTTGTATATAAAAAGAGTCTACCCTTAAATTCTACTCTCTTAGCAGTTGAAAAATGGTATAAATTACTATTTTTATAAAAATAATTTCAGTCTGACAATAATTTTCAGCGTGTTTAGTGATTAATAATAGTTTATTAATTTTGTAAATACATAAAATTTACATCAGCAGTAATAAATGCGTATTTAGCAGTTGACATTATATTTTATCACTACTAAAATGACATTATGTAATTACAAAAGGAGAATAAAATGAAATATACAATTGATGACTTTGCCCGTTTGATTGATCATACTAATTTACATGCTGATGCGACAGAAGATGATATGAAAAAACTTTGTGCAGAAGCTAAAAAATACCATTTTAAAATGGTAGCTATTAACCAGGTACAATCACATTTTTGTGCGGAGCAGTTAAAAGGAACTGATATTGATACTGGCGCTGCTATCAGCTTTCCTTTAGGTCAAACCACAATAGCCTGCAAATTGGCGGAAACTGAAGACGCTTTAAAAAATGGTGCTAATGAAATCGATTATGTCGTTAATTTATCGCAAGTCAGAGCTCATAACTGGGCTTATATTGAAGATGAAATGCAAAAAATGGTAAAGCTCTGCCATCAGCACCAGGTACCATGTAAAGTTATTTTTGAAACTTGCTATTTAACTAAAGCAGAAATTAAACAACTCGCTTTAGTAGCTAAAAAGGTCAAGCCCGATTTTATTAAGACTTCTACCGGCTTCGGTACTGCTGGTGCAACAGTAGAAAATGTCAGGTTAATGAAAGAAACCGTAGGCCCAGATGTCAAGGTTAAGGCTGCAGGCGGAATACGCAATACTGATGATTTTTTGGCTATGATTGCTGCTGGGGCTGAGCGTATTGGTACTAGTTCTGGAGTCAAAATTATTGAAGCATTAAAAAAGCGTTTTGCAGAAGACGGTATTAGTGCCATTGAAATATAATTAATTAGTAAGCCGCTGTGAAGCTAGAAGACTATTCTTACTTTACACTGGTTTTTGCATGATATAGTAAATAATTGTAATGACATTATTAGTAATCTGAAAATGGTGGGGTAAATTGACAGAGAAAGAACTTCCTAAATACCAAGTAATTGCCAATGATTTGTTAGCTAAAATTCAAACCGGATTTTACCCGCAAAATTCAATTATTCCACCAGAAATAGACTTGGCGCAGAAGTATCAGGTAAGTAGGCCAACGGTGCGCCAAGCAATTTCCCAACTGGTGCATCAAGGCTATCTGGAGCGAAAGCGTAAACGGGGCACATTAGTTAAAAAGGTAAAAATAGAACAAGAATTTACGCATTTAATTGAAAGCTATAGTGAGGAAATGAGTGCCAAGGGCATTTATCCCAAAACTAACCTGCTTTATTTTAATGAAGAAAAAGCCAATTCCGAGGTAAGTAAGAATTTACAATTACCACTAAATGAGCCTGTTTTTAAGTTGGTACGATTACGGTATGCCAATAACCAACCGACAGTTTTAGTAACAACTTATGTGCCTAAGAGACGCGTACCTGAATTAATTAATTATGATTTTGCTCAAGTTTCTTTATACAGCACGCTTGAAAAATATCACTTGAAAGTGACACGTGTAATTAGAAAACTAGAGGTGCTGGCAGCAAGTGAAACTACCGCTAACTTATTAAATATAGCGGTTAACGAACCTATTTTTTATTTTCACACTCAGGGGTTAACGGCTGACGAGCAGCCAATTGAATATTCGATCGCCGAATACCGTGGTGATATTAATTCATTCGTAATTGATGTGCGACGATAATTGAGGAATTTAAAAAGTCTTGCTTTGACCCATATTAGTCAAAAGCAAGGCTTTTTTATTTGATTTTGATTGAGCCTACCGAGCTGAAAGCAGTTAATTGGTTAGCGTTATCGTCGTGTTTGTAAAAATGTTTACCTATTTTACTACCATGGAAATAAATTGAGCCTAAAGTAGTAGATAAATCATAATCAGTCTGATCATCTCTATCGCCTAATGTTTTTAGTGATCCAGCAGCCAGTTTAAAGTGGTTTTTTCCTTGTAAACCTTTGATCTTGACAGATCCGGCAGCTAGTCTGGCGTTAGAATTCATCTTACAGTGATTGATATCTAAACTGCCAGCATCTAAACGTATTTTAGCTTCGTTTTGAATCGTGGCCCCCTCTAACTTTAACGAACCGGCATTTTCTCTGATCTCAAGTTGTTGCATGTTTAGGTCATTCAAAATAATGCTACCGGCAAAGTCTTTTATTTGTACTTCATTGAGTATGGCAGTCTGGGGAACCGTAATTATCAATTCAGATTTAGTTTTGCGAATATAAATTTTTTCCCGATGATTCTGATAATATTGAGGCTTTTGCTCACGAATAAAAAGAGTTTGTTCTGCGACACTGATTTTCATGCGCTCAGGATTAATATCATGAGTTGATATATGAAAAGCAGAGCCCACTTGAACAGTAACACTAGCGGCGTAAATTTGGGCATCTATGTTAATAAAATTTTCTAAATCAATTTCTTGTGATTCTACTTTTTCTTCTTCAGCGTCAAAGTCTCCGTTAATATATATTTTCATAATTAAGCTATCTCTTATCTTTTTAACACTAATTTAATTTTTATTTTAATTTATAATATCATGCTGGTTTAAGTGAAGCAATAAAAAATTAAACTTGGTAGTTATTACTTTTGATAGAGATATATAAAAAGACCTGAATTAAGTTTTAAAATCAATCCAGGCCTTTTTATTTTATGTGGTTAATTATTTGCGTCCCGCATAAGTTAATTTATAAGAATATCACCGTCGCCACAAGAAACTTTGAGTAGAGGCGTACCCCTCAATTTTTTAACAAAATGTCTGTGATAGTTATTACCGTGAAATACAAGCTCGCCCTCTGAAGAAGTTGACAACTGATAGCTGGTCTTAGGAGGTCTGCTCATTTGGAAATCTCCTTCACTCAAATTAAAGGAACTGTCAGCCAGTAACTTGGAATCATTGACTCTGACATCACCGTCACCCAAAGTTGCCTTTACTTTAAATTGACTATTTGTAACAGTTAAATCACCATCACTCAAGTTCAAGATACCACTGGTTAAAGTTGAATTAGTAATTTTTAAGTCACCGTCAACCAGGTCAAGATTGGCTTTGTGAGTTGTCACGTTTTCAGCACTAATATTACCATCTTCAACCTGCAAGTCGAGGTCAGCGATAGATAAGTCAGCTAAATGAATATTGCCCTCAGAACATGATCCTGTTATTTCTTTGATAGAGCCAATTGCCGGAACGGTAACATTTACCTGATAAGTCCCGTCCTCATAAGCATTATTGTCAGAGATAGTCAGCTGGTCGTCTTCAACTTTAGCACTAATCTTTTTGACGTTGGGGCCGCTGATAGTAACCTGAAAGTCGTTTCCCTTAGTAATTTGGATGTTGGGTTCTTCAGCATCAATATTAATCTTAGAAAACTTGTCTAAATTAAAAGTGCGCTTTTTGGCTGCTACGTGATGGGACTTTCTACTACTTTCATCGTGATTAAAGGAATTGCCAATATTAGTTGTCCTGCCCGAATGAATGTTATTGATATCATCATTTCCGCCTTTGGCATGACCAAAAATAAATAAAATGATGCCAATAATGACGATCAAGCCGCTAATTTGGTAAAACTTTTTCATTGCTGTCCTCCTTGTTTGGGGCTACGTTTTTTTAAAATAGTTGCTACTTACCAAGAAAGCATCTACGTAATTTACTTGCCCACTAATTAATTAGAATATCGCCATCCATACTGGTAACTTTTAGTACGGGTTTATTTTTAACTTTTTTTGCAAAATGGTTGGAATGGTAAGAACCTTTAAAAATGATTTTATCATCCGAGTGATTTGTCAATACATAGTTGATCTTAGGCGCGTTTGACATTGAAAAGTCGCCGTCGTTCAATATAACTGAGCTGTTATTTAGTATTTGAGAGTCGCTAATCTTAACATCGCCATCATTTAGTTTTAGTGAACTACGTGAAAAAGTCGACTGGTTTACTTTGAGGTCACCGTCATTTGAATTTAGGTCAAGGTTTTTCGCAGTAAGCTTATTAATCAAGATGTCGCCATCTTCTATTGTCAAATTGATGCGGGGAACGTTTAAACTATTGATATAGAAATCGCCTTCTGCACAAAAACCAGTTATCTTTTTCACTGCGTTTTTAGCGGGAAGATAAACATCAACGCTGTAATAACCATCGTTATAATTATGTTCAGGCTGATCCGAAATAGTGAGCACATTATGCTCAACTTTAGTTTTTATTTTTTTGATGTCTGCTCCGTGCCCACCTCTAACTACCACTTTGAACTTGTTAATATCCTTAAGTGAGATTCGGATATCGGGTCTGTAACAGGCTAACTTAATACTACCGAACTTTTTAACGTAAAAAGTCTTGCTTGCATTATAATGAGCGTGTTTACCATTATAATCATGTGATGGGTTATCATTTAATCTAAATACGACTAGAAGAATGAGACCAATAAGTACTATCAGTCCAAAGATTAGCCCACAGATTTTGTACAACTTTTTCATTTTTATTTATCCTCATTAGTATTTTTTTCAGAACTCGTCTGAAAGTAATTTTTCTTAAGCAGGTTTTTACCTAAGTTTCTAATAATTTGGGTACACTTGGCAATCAAAATTTGGCCTAGTTTGACGATAAACGGAAGTAACAGCAGGATGACACCGATACAAATTAACGATTTACCTAAGTAGATGCAGCCTGTTGGCCAGTTACTGGTGAATAGAAGGGCCAGTGACCTAAGAAAGTTTAGGCCGCCACCGACGAAGAATTTGAACAAAAAGGCTACTAAGGCGAAAAATAAGCCAAAGAAAACCGCCAGTAAAAAGAAGATCACGAATAAAATTGCCAAAATGAGCGGGATGCCGATTGGTGCAGCACAAATTCCCAACAAAATATACCAGCTTGCTTTTAAGTTTGACTTAGGAGTCTCAGGTTTGGCGGGAGCAGAATCTTCTTTGGTTGAATAATCGGCCATAATGTTAATTGCCAGCTGCTTGGGAGTTCCTAGTTCAGTATCAATTGTTGAGCGTCTAACAAAATCACCATCTAACAAAAATTCACGATAAAACTCAACGACATCTTCACGATCTTTTTCAGGTAAATCGACTAAGTTTTGTTCAAGTTCGGAAATATAATCATCAATTACTTTGGTCATTTTGTCCTCCTAATACTTGATTAACTCTTGCACTAAAATCTAGCCATTCATCTTGTATGGTTTTTAATAAAGTTATGCCATCATCGGTAATGTGATAATAACGCCGGTTACGACCTTGATATGGTTCATCATAAGTTGTTAAACAGTTATTTTTCTTTAGTCTGCGTAACACTGGATAGATAGTTGACTCGGAGATGTCAAAAATCTTTTGGACATTTTGCGTCAAAGCGTAGCCATACAGATCATCTTGTTTTAGAAAAGCTAAAACTGCACCATCTAGCAAACGAGTTGGTATTTGAATTGCCATGCTTTGCCTCCCTTAATATTATATGATATATAATATTTTAATTTAGGTTTTACACATTAGCAAGTATTAAAAAGAAATTTTTATTAACTGTCCCGAAAAAAGAAGAAGCTCATAAGAGCTTCTTCTTGCTGTATTGTTTTAAAATTTGAACTGCTTTATTTGATGACTATATCTCCATCTCTGACAGATGCTTTTAGTAAATCACCTTGCTTGGTTTGGCTGGTAAACTTGTTGCCAATACTGGAATTATGATAGATAATGTCCCCGTCTTTAACGTCTAATTGTACACCTGTATCATGAGTGATTTGGTGTAAATTCAAATCGCCGTCTGCCATCCTAATATTATTTTGGTGCTCGAGTTGAGTCTGGGTTATATTAATATCACCATCGGCTGCTTCAAGGTTGGAGTTTATATGACACTGTTTAATCTCTAAATCCCCATCACGTGTTTGCACAATTGCCTGTTTGATAATGCTGCGTTTAAAACTGCTGTCGCCATCATGGATTCTGCTTGATAGTTGGGCAATTTCTGACTGTGTAATAAAGTTGTCGGAGTTTTTTCCAGAAAAAATCACTTCACCAGTAACATGAACGTTATTTAAATATAGGTCCCCTGTACGCAGATTAAATGTAATATTATCGAGCTGCAGGTTTTGCACCATTATGTCACCATTACGGCTGTGACCACTAATTTTAGCTAATGAGTCTTTTTGTGGAACTGTGATTTCTACCCGACTGGCACTTGTGAGCCTGTTAAACATTACCACATGATTTTTTTCTTTAGCAATACCTTCCTTAATCAAAAGTGTTTGCTTCATTAAACTGACTTCTATTGGTCTGCTGCTATAATCTGCTACCAATACCTGAAATTTATTCCCTAAATGGATAATGATGTCTGTGCTATGCACTGCCAGCTGGACTTGATCAAAACCTGCAAATGAAAGTACACGTTCTCTGCGAGGATATTTTTTAACCCGTAACCCGTTAAAATAATTGTCACTGGCGTGGGGATTGTTTGCAGAAGACATAACAGCAGTTAAGAACTTAACGTAATCTTGTTTAATTTCGTTAGCCAAGCTATTGGGCGTTCCCAGCTCTTTAATGATTTCTTCTTTTGTTTGAAAATCACCGTCCAGCAGAAAAGTCCGGTAAAAGTCAAGGGCATAACGCTGCTCAGAGTCAGATAGTGTTGACAAGTTTGAAGCTAATTTTGCAATAAAATTTTCAATTACTGGTGTCATTTTTATTGTCCTATTACTAAAATAATTATCGCTTTTCTTTTATTATACGCTATAATTTATGAAAAAAATATTAAAAATGATTATAGTTTAAAGACTAAATTGACCATAAAAACTGGCCAATATAGCGGTCCACTTTTGGATTTTCATGCAGTTGACTATGTTGGCCCTTTGCACCCTTAATTTCAATTTCGCGGTAATTAACTTTTCCCCTTAATAAATAGCGTAAGGACTGAGCAGAGACACAGCTGACATCATCATCAGAATTAGTGCCATCTTCTTTATTGCCATAGATATTCAACACAGCAGCTTTGCTGGGAAAATTATGACGTTCTTTTAAAAGAGCGCGGTAAGACCGAGTCATGTATTTTGGCCTGCTGTTATGTAAAAGGTAATTATGATTAGGTTGATCGTCTATGCCAATAATACCATTAAACGGCGCACCCAGATTAACCTGCTTTTTTAATTGGGGCAAACCTTGTTTTTGACCATATTTCAGTTGATAAGAAAGTGTCATTAAATTGCCCATTGAATGAGCAACCGTATTATAGTGCTTAATATGATATTTGTGCTGCAAAGACAAGATGAGGTTATGAAACCATTCTCTAGTCACAAGGTAATCACTATTTTTGTTGTCCGTTAAAATTACCTGAATAAGTGGTCGCTTAGTTTGCGGACGCCAATATCCTTGCAAATTAACTTTGCCGGCAGCAGAAATTCTGGCTGTTAAAACTTTATGAGCACCATTATGTTTTTCTGCATAGGCAATCATGCTTGCAGTCGAATGTGCTCCTGCACCATAGCCATGTAAGTAAATCGTGGGCGTAGCTTCAGCACGCCTTGCTTTTTGCAAGTCGTATTTAGTTTGCGGGTTATCTGGTTGAGAAATAGCTTGCTTGCGCAGCCCAATTCCAACAATTACTATCAGCGCTATACAGAAAATACTAATAATTAATAGTCGTTTTTTCTTCATTTTTTTGCCTATTTTACGAATTTTTACCGTCAACTAATTATAATAAAGAGCAATTAGGGGATAAGCAACTAATAGCCTTAATAATGTCTTAAGCATTTCATTTTATTATGGAAGTTTATTATGAAAATTAATAGTATAAAAAGAGCGCAACCTAAGAATAATTAAAAATGTCCGCAGTCACTTTTACTACTAGGAGAAAATTAATGCAACCAATTTTTATCTTAATTAGAGGCAATTCAGGTAGTGGCAAGAGTACTTTAGCTACCAGCTTGCAAGAATATTTTGGCTATCAGCAGTGTCTGCTTTTACACGAAGATATATTACGACTAGATATTTTACATGCTAAGGAAAATATTTCGGGACCAACAGCTAGTCTAATAGAACTAATGACTATTTTAGGAGGAGAATATTACCCGATCACCATTTTGGAGGGAATATTACCTAAAAGTATTTATGAACCAACTTTAACTAAATTGATACATAGATTTGGGTCTGGTGCCTATGTTTATTACTTGGACGTTCCTTTTGCGCAAACCTTGATTAATAATAGTCAAAAGCAAAATCCGTTCCCCACAGAAGTTTTACAAAAATGGTGGCTTGAAGATGATACATTGGGAATCAATGAGCGTAAATTAACAAATGGCACGATAAGCGAATTGACAAAGCAAATTTTGTCAGATATTCAAATTGGGACAAACAAAAAAGACGACTAATTAGTCGTCTCTTTTTTATTTGTCAAAAAGGTAATAAAAAAAGCACCGACTACTTGCAGTGCTATTTTTATTATGGTGGGTGGCCAGGGGCTCGAACCCTGGACCCACGGATTAAGAGTCCGTTGCTCTGCCAACTGAGCTAGCCACCCGTCATTATTTCTGTTGACCGTTAATTATGATAACAATTAATTTATTTTTTGACAAGCCTTTTATGTAAAAAACTTATTTTAAAAAGTGTTACGGCCTTTTATGCTTAATAAAATCCATAAAAGCTTAAAGATTGACGTGTGATAGATGTATGTTATCATTGTTCAGCCGTAATAATTAGTCTAAAACAGAATACGTCATTTCTGTAGCCAGCATCTTTTTGACAAACAAAAGGAAGCAACCAAGTGATTGCTTCCTTTAATAATTAATGGGTGGCCAGGGGTTCGAACCCTGGACCCACGGATTAAGAGTCCGTTGCTCTGCCAGCTGAGCTAGCCACCCATAAGCGTTGTATTAAATAACCAACGAAAACTATTATGCTATTATTTTAAAGGAATTGCAAGTTTTTTTATTAAATTTTGATGACTTTTTTGGCTAATAAACTAAAAACCAGTATAATGATAACAAAAGGGGGCTTTTCGATGTCAAAGAAAATTCTCGTTGTTGATGATGAAAAACCGATTTCTGATATTATTAAATTTAATTTGACCAAAGAGGGTTTTGACGTCGACACTGCTTATGATGGTGAAGAAGCCATCAAGAAGGTTGACGAATACAATCCTGACTTAATGATTTTAGACCTGATGCTGCCTAAAAAAGATGGCTTGGATGTAGCACGTGAAGTAAGACAAACACACGATATGCCCATAATTATGGTTACGGCTAAAGATACTGAAATTGATAAAGTTTTAGGTTTGGAAATGGGCGCAGATGATTATGTGACCAAGCCTTTTTCTAACCGTGAATTAGTGGCACGGGTAAAGGCTAATTTGCGTCGGCGCAATATTGTTAAAAAAGATGAGAGTGCTAACGAGGACGCTTCATCCAAGAATATTACCATTGGCAATCTGGTAATTATGCCAGATGCTTATATTGTTGAAAAAGAAGGTAAAAAGATTGAACTTACTCACCGTGAGTTCGAATTACTTTATTATTTAGCCCAGCACATGGATCAGGTGATGACTAGAGAACACCTTTTACAGACGGTTTGGGGTTATGACTACTTCGGTGATGTTAGGACAGTTGATGTTACAGTTCACCGTTTACGTGAAAAAATTGAAGATAACCCAATTCAACCGCAGATTTTAGTGACTCGTCGCGGTGTTGGCTATTATGTAAAACAGCCTAATGAAGACTAATAAAGAAAGCCCGCAATGTTTAATAATGCGTGGCTTTCTTTTTATTTAATTTTGCGAAACTATGAAAAAAATCAAAAACAAGTTTAAACACTTAACCATTTCTATTAACACTACTTTAGCCATTGTATTTATGGCGACGATTATTGCTACAATTGAAGTAATCGGCGCTTATTTTACGCGCCAATTGGAACAAAATAGTATTGAAAACTTTCAATCTTCAATTCAGGTTTTGCCCATTGTGTCGAACCAGCTTTCAAATCAATTGCTAAAAGATAATAAACATACTGATAGCAATTTAAACAGAATAGTAAATGATTACAGCAACGGCGTGGGCACGATTAGCGAAATCATCGTTGTAGATAATAAGGATATTATTCGTGCAGTTTCAAATTTAAATGATAAAAACCGCATTGGTCAGCGCGTTAACAATACTATGGTTAAACAGGTCACTTCAACTGGCAGACAGGCAACTAAAGTTGTTAATGACCGCGGGGACTATATGATTCAAGTCACACCTCTAAGTGCCGGCAACGGTTCTGCTAATACCGTTGGTGCCATCTATGTGCGCGCGTCAATGCAAGGGGTTTTTAACGATTTGCGTAACATTTCGTTGATGTTTTTGGTTACTTCGTTGATTGCGGCGGTAATGGGAGCGATTTTGTCCTTAGTTGTTTCCCATGCTATTACTAAGCCGATTGAAGAAATGCAAAGTCAGGCACTTAATATCGCCGATGGCGATTATTCAAGTCAGGTAAAAATTTATTCAAACGATGAGTTGGGCCAACTAGGACAAGCCTTTAATACCCTATCAGTTAGAATTGAACGTTCTCAAGAAGAATCTGAAAGTGAACAACGCAGGTTGGACAGCGTTTTATCGCATATGAGTGACGGCGTCCTGGCTACTGACAGGCACGGCAACGTTAATGTTGTTAATCAAATGGCGCTTAACTTCTTAAACACTACCGACGATGAAATTATTAACAAGCCAATCGCTAGTGTATTAGGGTTAGAAGAATCGTCGCAAGACTTAATTGGCAGTCAAAAAGGGATAGTTATTACTATCAATAAGGGCACGCGCGATGAAGTGATTTTACATGCCAGCTTTTCTCTGATTAAGCGGGTTACCGGCTTTGTGTCCGGTAGCGTTTGCGTATTGCATGATATTACTGAGCAGCAAAAAAATGAAAACTCACAAAAGCAATTCGTTTCTAATGTTTCCCATGAATTGCGTACCCCACTGACAAGTTTGCATGCGTATATTGAAACTTTAAATGAAGGTGCTTGGAAAGATCCTAAGATTGCCCCTAAGTTTTTGCAGGTGACGCAAGAAGAAACAGAGCGCATGATTAGAATGATTAGTGAACTGCTTAGTCTGTCACGAATGGATAGAGGAGTTTCAAAAGTTGATTTGGAATGGGTTAACTTTAATGATTTTGTCGCTCATATCTTGGATCGCTTTGATATGATTGTAAAAACCGATAAGGCAGAAAATAAAAAATATACGATTGAGCGGCACATTGGCAAACAGGCATTATGGGTAGAAATCGACACGGACAAGTTTGCCCAGGTAATTGATAACATAATGAATAATGCGATTAAATACTCACCTGATGGGGGTAAAATTACGGTTAAATTACATTCTGAACAAAACCGAATTGTGCTTAGCATAGCTGATCAGGGGTTAGGTATTCCGCGTGAAGACCTTAATAAAATTTTTGACCGCTTTTACCGCGTTGATAAGGCCCGTTCTCGGGCTCAAGGCGGTACCGGATTGGGTCTTGCAATTGCCAAAGAAATTGTGGAAGAACATCATGGTCATATTTGGGCTAACAGTAGTGAGGGCAAGGGATCAACTTTCTATATTTCACTGCCGTATGAGCCAATGAGTGAAGGGGATGATTGGGATGAAGTCTAAATTTAAACTGGGTGACGCTTTGCTTTTAATAGGAACGTTAGCTGTTTTTATTCTCTCAATCGTTCTCTGGATTTTCATCATGACTAATGATCAGTATTTTAACCACATTAGCCAACCAAACAGAGTGACTGAGCAAGCCAAAAACCGGCGGGGACGCATTGCTTCTAATCTTTATATTCCTACCAACTCTTATGGCTTTAGAGATGGTCAACTCTACCGTCTATATGATTCTAAGAAAAATCTGCCGCTAGAATTTATTAAAGAAATGAAGGGCGTTAAGTTTCGCAGTATTAGAAAAAGCAGTACGGGCAAAAAGGAATATGAAGAAATGCTGCATGATGAAGACTGTGTTCAGCTCAGTTTTCCTAAAGAGGTCAGCGTCAATCTGTTCACTAAGAAGAAAGTTAGAGAAAACGATGAAAGATTTAGACGCATTTTTGTCACCAGCAGCAATGATTACCTTTATTTAGGCAACGATAAGACCAATACCATCTACCGCGTTAACTTGATTAAAGCCGACTTTACCAAATTACGTGACTATGCCGGCAGGGCTCGAGGCAAAATTCCGGTTGAATTTGTCCGGCTTAAAAATTGTTATGAAGTCTTTTTTACTAAGCAAGACCATTGGCGTATCTACAGCTACCTGACAAATACGCAAACTGATTCTTATTTTGTTTCCCGACTGTTAGGTACTACTAGTGTGACTACCCGCTCTAATAAAAAAGGCTGGACCACGTATTCTCTCAACTACTATACAAATTTACGCGTTCCTAAAGCTAAGAGTGATAGGCATGATTTTCATTATACCCGCTTTGAAAAGCAGAAGGATTTGTCACTTAATGAACGTTTGTTAGAAAGTGTTGATTTTGTTCATAAACTGGGTTTAAGTGAGCAGGATCTGCGGTATTTTGATACGATTAATGACTCCATGAGTTATGTGAACTATATCGAAGGAATACCTGTTTTCTGGGATGAAAGCAGTCCCCAAGTCACTACTACCTTTACCGGCGACGCAGTTAAAGTTGACTTTAACAATACCGATTTGCAAATCCCCATACCTTTTGACGGGCAGACCAAGACTTTGCCTACTAGTGCAGCAGTGATGCAGAAACTCTTGAATGCTGGTATGAAAGAAACAGAGATCCAGCGCATTATTGTCGCGTTTCGGGTGGAAAAGGATAATTCTCATGATCATCTGGTTAACCTCATTCCCGGCTATTACATAAAAGCTTATGACCAGTGGAAAAGTTTAGCTGCTTGGGAAAAAGAAGATTTTTCCAGCTTAAATAAATATAATGAAACGTTGTCGAAAGAAGGGAAATAAGATGGACCGAAAAAGAATAGAATGGTTATTTTTCATTATCTTTCTTTTAATTGATATTTATTTAGGCATTGAGATATGGCGCTCACCTATTAATTTAAGCAGTACCCCAGGAACAACGGCAACCAGTATTCGAGCTGAAATGCGTGCTGATGGCATTGATGTTCCTTTACACATCTCGCGCAAACAACAGTCTGGTTACTATTTAGCTGTTAAAAACCGCGATTATCTTTCTCGCAAAAGCAGTAGTTTAACCCAAGTAACAACGCATTATTCCAAAAGCGATAATTCGTTAACCGGAACGCCCAAGTCTATGATTTTGCTTAATGGCAACCGTAAAAAAATCTTGCAGCAGTTGGAAGAATTTAAGAATGAACCTGCCAACGTTCCTTATGGTAAAGAATTTAAGTTTGAGCCCAGCATGTCGGGAGATAATACATATTGTTATGTGCAAAATACTGATTATGGGCGTATCTATGACAATGACGCCCAATTAACAATTAATGTACGCAATAGTCAGATTGTTAATTACACTATTTCATATATGGGACCAATAAAAGCAGTGCGTGAGCCACAATTGATTATTAGTGCTTGGCACGCTGTTAAGGCAATGTATACTGATAGAGAAATTGTTAACAATTCCAGAGTAATGCAAGTTAGTCTGGGATATTCCAAGTTAACCGATGTTCGCGGCAGTACGATCTTGCTGCCAACTTGGCTAATTCAAGTTGAGAATAAAACCACTAAAAATATTACCGTTAAAAGAGTTAATGCATTTACAGCACAAATTTTGCAAGGTAGCTCTTATAATGTTAATGTACAGAAAAATTAGAAAGGGAAAACGCAGTGCAGGTTTCTGTTTTAGCTAGTGGTTCGACTGGCAATACCAGTTTAATTGAAACCGACCAGCATAAAATTTTAATGGACGCTGGTTTATCCGGTAAAAAAATAAAGTCTTTGTTAGCAGAAGTTGGTGTTGATATTAATGATATTGATATGGTCTTTTTAAGCCATGATCATTCAGATCATAGCAAGGGACTAGGTGTTTTAATGCGGCGCTATCCCCAAATTGCCGCATTTGCCAACAGCGGCACATGGGAATATTTAACCGAAACTCAAAAAATTGGGCAAATACCAGTTGAACAAATCAACGTGATTGAACCGGGACAGACTAAAACGTTTGGCGATTTAGACGTTACGGCTTTTGCTACAAGTCATGATGCCGCCGAACCGCAATATTATGTTTTTACTAGTGGCGGCAAGCGCATGGCTTTTTTGACAGATACAGGTTATGTTTCAGGTAAAGTAAAAGGCGTCATTAGCGATGCCGATGCTTATTTAATGGAATTTAATTATGATGATATGATGCTGCGTAACGGCCCGTATTCATGGGGCTTAAAGCAGCGAATACTGTCGGATGTTGGACATTTGTCAAATGAGGACGCTGGTCAAGCGTTGCTAGATGTAGTAACAAGTAGGACAGAGCATATTTTTTTAGCACATAGAAGCCAGCATAATAATACGGCTAAATTAGCTTATGATGCTGCTAAAAAGATCATGATTAACGGCGATGCTAACTTACCCAGTGATGTTAAAATTGTTCTGACTGATCCGGTTCAACCAACTAATTTAGTACAAATTTAAGAAAACTTTTTATCTTTTTTCAAGATTTGTTAGTATAGTAAACAAAGATGTGTAAAGGAGACTGAATGATGTATAATCAAAACTCTGGTCATCAGCAGCATGGCATTGTTAAGACTGTTATTATTGGTTTAGTAGCGGGACTAATTGGTGGTGGCGCCTCGTATGTGGCCCTCGATCAAATAAATAATGCAAATATGAACAACAATGCGCAAACCAGTATTAGTTCAAGCAGCGCGAAGACTTCTAAAAATAGTGCCAAAACCAGTGGCACAATGACACCTGCTTATAATGACGTCAAGGGTGCAGTAGTATCCGTAATTAATATGAAAAGACAGTCAAACAACAATAACTCTTTGTTTGATATTTTCGGTGATGACGACAATGACAATAAGAGTAAAGGAAAGCTGCAGACTTATAGTGAAGGTTCTGGAGTAATTTACCAGAAAGCTGGCAATAAAGGCTATATCGTCACTAATAATCACGTGGTTTCAGGTAGCGATAAAATACAAGTGATGCTTTCTAATGGTAAAACTGTCAACGCCCGCATCATTGGTACGGATGCAACAACAGACCTGGCAGTTCTTTCAATAGACAGCAGCTATGTTACCCAGACAGCCGAATTTGGCGATTCTAAGAGCTTACAAGCCGGTCAAACCGTAATTGCGGTTGGTTCCCCTCTTGGTAGCGAATATGCCTCTACGGTTACTCAGGGGATTATTTCAGCTCCTGCACGTACCATTACAACTTCATCTGCTAATCAGCAAACTGTTATTCAAACTGATGCAGCTATTAACCCGGGTAATTCGGGTGGTGCATTAGTCAATTCTGCCGGACAAGTTATTGGGATTAATTCAATGAAACTTTCTCAATCAAGTGATGGTACATCAGTTGAGGGTATGGGCTTTGCGATTCCTTCAAATGAGGTAGTCACAATTGTTAACCAGCTAGTTAAGAAGGGTAAAATCGTTCGTCCACAGCTGGGAGTTAAGGTCATAGCTTTGCAGGGCATTCCGTCCAGCTACAGAAAACACCTTAATATCAAGTCTAACCTCAAGAATGGTATTTATGTTGATTCGGTTACCAAGCACAGCGCAGCTGCAACAGCAGGAATTAAAGCGGGTGACGTGATAATTAAAGTTGACAACAAGGCTGTCTCTGATGTTGCTTCGTTACACAGCATTTTGTATAATCACAAAGTCGGAGATAGAGTGACTTTAACCGTTAACAGAAACGGCAAAGAAATTAATTTACAAGTAAAATTACAATCGGATTAGATGAATTAATATTCTAAAAATAAGCTAAAAAAAGGCTATACTATGCGATTTAAAACATAAGTATAGCCTTTTTGTTAATAATGTTAATGGGAAACAAAATAAGGTTCGTATTTTAAGTCTGTCAAGTAAAAAACTGGTAGTCAAACTTTGTTGACAACTGTGGAAAACTTTGTGGATTGTGCATAAAAGGCGGAAATTAACTTGGGATAAATTGTGGAAAAGCTGTGAATTGTGTGTAAATAATAGTGAAAAGTAATTAGCACAAACAGTTGTTCAAGGCTTAACAGCAGTATTTGAGGCCTAAAAGTTTGTGAAAAATAACTATGAAAAATCTGTTTGTGGGTAAAATGTTCTCAAGTAAAGTAAAAAAGTTTGCTAACCACAATTTATTTGCTTACTAAAGGTAAAGACCACAAAATATAGATTTTGCTTATACACAGCTGTGGAAAAACCAAGTGGAAACTTTGGGAATTGGGGGATAAAATAGCAATTATGAATATTAAGATCGTTTGTGTGGGTAAGTTAAAAGAAAAATATTTTAGGGCTGCGATTGCTGAGTATCAAAAAAGACTGAGCAGGTTTGCCAAAGTCCAGATAATAGAAGTGCCAGATGAAAAAGCTCCTGAAAAATTTAGTGCGGCAGAACAGGAAAATGTTAAAGAAATAGAAGGACAGAGAATTCTTAGTAAAATTAAAGCTAAAGAATATGTTTTTGTGACGGCAATTAAAGGCAAAGAGAGAAGAAGTGAAGAACTTGCTGGAGAAATAAAAGATTTGGGCACTTACGGTCATTCAGATCTTACTTTTGTAATTGGTGGCAGCCTAGGTACCAGTGCTGCCGTTAATAAGCGGGCGGATGATTTATTGAGTTTCGGTAGATTGACTATGCCCCACCAGTTAATGCGGGTTGTGCTAATTGAACAAATTTATCGCAGCTTTATGATTAATAGTGGGAGCCCGTATCACAAGTAGTAGGCAGTTAAAAGTGCTGGAGTGCCAATTGCCCCCCAATAGCCGGTTTGTAACCCGTGACAGCGAATTGATCGCATATAAAAGCAGTGTTGCTATTAAGGGGCATTTATAGCAAAGAAAAAGTGGACATGAACGTCCACTTTTTTATTTTAATGTGAATAAAGCCAAGTTTACTAAAAGCAGGATAATGATGGCTGTTAACCAGTCACTTTTTTTAATAGGAATGGGCACAATGACAGAGCGTTTAGCATTCTCCTGATAGCCATGAGATGCCATTCCTTGTGCCAGATTTTCGGCTGAATTAAGGGCAACTAAGATCGCTTTAAAATAGAGAACGGGTGACCAAAAGCTCAGGTAAACGCCACGCATCATGCCAGCAGTCCGAATTTGTTTAATGGCTGTTTTCATTCGCGGCACAATATTGAGAGCAGCTAAAACGCCATAAGCAAACTTACTCGGTAAATGAAAGTTTTGTTCAAAAGAGCGAGCTAAGTCTGTGGCAGTGGTTCCAATTGAGACACAGTAGATCGTCAGCGTATAGACATAAACACGGCTGGATAAACTCAGTGCATTTTGCAGGTTAGGTTGCGGTGCAAACCAATATAAAGTGGCAAAAACCGTAAATGCGGCAATTAGGGGCATTAAGAGCGTTAGCAGCAAATTCTTTAATTTAATATGTTTGTAAATTAGATAAATTAATGCAAAACCGATGATTAACAAATTGGTGCATAAACTGGACTTAAGGGATATTTCTAATGAAATAATTAGTGCCAGAAAAAATTTGAAACTAGGATTCATTGTTGATAGCCTCACTTATTTGTATAGCTTAAATGCTGGTCTTGAAAAACAAGATGATAGTCGCACCAATCAGCCAAATTAGTTAATTCGTGACTAATGATTAATAGCGTTTGGTTGCGGGCCTTTTGGCTTTTTCTCAATAATGTCATTACTTTACCCGCAGAAACCGCATCTAGTCCGCTAAGTGGCTCGTCAATCAGCAATACGTCTTGATCAGAGATCAGCATTAACAAAATTTGCAGTTTCTTTTGTTGACCACCGGATAATGAGTAAACAACATGATCAAGCAAAGAATCAAGTTCAAGATAGGATAGTGTTTCATTTATTTTCTCATCCGTAAAGAAAGAATTAGTCCGGTGCTTTTTGCTCAGGTTAATTTCATCTGCCACTGAAACGTTGATGAACTGATCACTTGCACTTTGAAAAATTTGCCCGACTTTAAGCAGGTACTTGCGGGTCGCTAATTTGTTGATTTCCTGATTGTGGTAAGTGATACTGCCAGAATACGGCAACATTTTAGTTAATGCGTTAAAAAGCGAAGTTTTGCCCACACCGTTTGCTCCTGTTATCAGGGTAGTTTTACCAGCAACAATGTTTAAATTCTCTTGCTTGAGAAGCAAACGATTTTGGTAAATCCGGGTATTTTGCAGCGTAAAACAATTTGGCTCGTTTTGTTCTGGCAGAGCAAAAGAATAAGAGGCAGCTGTCATACTTTTTTGTAACAGCTGTTCTTTTTTATCTGGTGCAAGCTGCACTATTTTTTTACCCTGAAATTGAAACAGGTTATCACAAATGCCCTCATAACCAGATAATACGTGGTCACTCACAATGATTGTTTTGCCCTGATCGCGCAAATGGGCTAGTTTAGCAATCAAAAACTTGCGGGCTGCAGGATCACAACTGGCAAACGGCTCATCGAGTAAAAAAAGGTCAACATTCATTGCAATTAAAACGGCTAAAGCTACCCGCTGCTGTTCGCCGCCAGACATGGTATTAATTTTTTGATCAAGCAAATAATCAATTTGGGCAAACTGAACGGCTTCATTTAGACGCTTCTCATACTGCTCTTTGGTTAGGCATAAGTTTTCAAGTGCAAAAATGATTTCCTCACGTGGCGTTGCCATCGTGAACTGCTCACCGGCACTTTGAAACATCATTGCGGATTTTAATCCGGCTAAAGTCACAGTGCCGCTTAAGTGACCGGCAAATTTAGGATATAAGTCTGCTAAAATTTTTAATAATGTAGACTTGCCGCAGCCGGTAGGGCCAACTAATAATGAAAATTCTCCCGTAGGAATCTTTAAATTAATATCAGTTAATATTTGATTTTCTTTATCGTATGAAAAAGTGAGGTTATTTAATTTAATCAATTTAGTTACCAAAAAAATCGTCAGGAGAATACCTGACGACGTAAAATCTTTCGTTTTCCCTTCGCTGGCATTATCCATAGCAGGTTCAACGGGTATATTCTCAGCCTATACGGCACCCCGATATTATTTTCATTATACCTAAAAGAATTTTTATTGTCTAGACTGATTAGTCTTGCTTTTAACGGCCTGAAATAATTGTGAAATAACAAAAATCTATTAGCAAGCTGCCAATTTGCTATATAATAAATTTATGAAAATAAAAAATAAAACAAGAAGGTGACGTAATGGCGGCAGTTAAGTTAGAACAATATTTGGCTAGTGTCTTGGACTCAAAAAAGTCGGACACAAATGAGATAAGAATAAAGCCTGGAAATGAAGATTTTAATTTATTCAGTGCTTTTTTGGAAAATCGTAATACTGGGATACATCGTTATCAAACTACAGGCTTAACCATTCTTTATTTGGCAAAAGGAGCAGTCAAAACCAGGATTAATGCTCAGGAACTTACTTTGGGTGCTGGTAATATTATTTTTTTACAGAAGAAATGCAACTACGAGATTTTAAAACCAAGCCATAAAGATATTTTAGTTAAACTTGAATTTGACCCTAATTTAACTATGCAAGATTTTCTAGGTGATTACTCTAAACTGAATCGTGAAGAAAAGGGTCTACTTAAAAAAATTACTACAGCTTTTAATCAGAAACGCTTATTAAGTATGAGCGGCACGCCAATGTCTAAATCCGCTCATCTAGTTAAAAAAGTAATTGATGAATATCTCAATCAAAATCTTTTTGCACGCAACATAATTATGGCAGAACTTAATTTGCTCTTATTTTTAGCAATTAGAAGCCAAGACTTAGCTGCTGAAACTAGGTTGATTACTAATCATCAGTTTGCTCAAACCGAGTTAGAGCAGTATATTGATGCTCATTTCACTGATGTCAGCCTTAATGATGCAGCCAAGTATTTTGGCTTTAACCCCAATTATTTTTCAAGTTTGGTTAAACAAAAAACGGGCAAAAGTTTTATGGAACATGTTGATGAAAGACGTATGCAGGAAGCGCGAAGTTTGCTGGCACGCCCGGATATCTCTGTTAAGGAAATAATTACTCGTGTAGGTTATAGCGGCAAATCATTCTTTTATAAAAAATTTAGTGAATATTACCATGAAACGCCCGTGCAGATGCGTGCAGAACTATTTCGACAAGCAAATATCAACTTAAAATAAAAGCAGCCTTACTAGAAAAGGCTGCTTTATTTATTACATTTTTTCCAAGCGTTTAATTCTATCCGCTGTCGGCGGGTGACTGTCAAATAAATGCGTAAAACTGCGTCTTTTGCGTAATGGATCTTCAATATACATTCCCGCACTGCTCGGATCGGCTTTTTTCATTGGTGCAGAACCGTCAATTTTCTCTAGCGCCGAAATTAATCCTTGAGGATTGCGCGTTAATTCAACTGACGAAGCGTCAGCCAAGTATTCCCGATTACGCGATAATGCCATTTGCGCTAAGCTGGCACAGATCGGACCCAGAATTAACACAAACAAAATAGCTATAACTTTGAAAATAACAACAATAGAACCGCCGTTGTTGTCGTCTCTATCTCTATCATCGTCAATCCACCAGATGTAGCGGCTGGCAATTCCCGATAAATATGAAATGACGCCAACCAAGACTGCAGCAATAGTAGAAACCAGAATGTCATAATTTCTAATATGAGAAATTTCATGACCTAAGACGCCCTCAAGTTCCTCGCGGTTCATCATGTCAAGCAAGCCTTGTGTCACTGCTACAGCAGAATGGTTAGGATCACGTCCTGTCGCAAAGGCATTGGGACTATGATCGGCAATGATAAATACACGCGGCATCGGCACCTGTCCCACAAGTGCCATGTCTTCTACAACATGCCAAAGTTCTGGATTATCCTGCTCATGGACTTCTTGGGCATGATTAAGACTCATTACCATGTTGGCTGGGTTAGGCAGGACAATTAGCATATAAATGATACTAAAAATGACGGCAATAACTAACCCCAAGACGGGCCGATCACTAAAAAGATAGCCTAAACCTGCCCCTACAAGTGCCAAAATAATAACAAACAGACCCATAATACCAACGGTCTTACGCTTATTGCGGGCAATTTGTTGAAATAACATAAAAATAACCTAGTATTTAAAATTTAACTTTAGGTACTTCTTTTTCCGACTCGTTAGTTTGTAAGTAATCAACCTTCTTAAAGCCGTGAATATGAGCAACTATGTTGGATGGGAAAGTTAAAAGTTTTTGATCATATAAGGCAGCTGATGAATTGTACAGTTGTCTGGAATAAGCAATCTTGTTTTCAGTGTTAGTTAATTCTTCTTGTAGTTTCAAGAAGTTTTGATTTGCTTTAAGATCAGGATAATTTTCTGATAAAGCAAAAATTGACTTAAGGGCATCGGAAATTTGGTTAGAAACCTTCAGAGTTTGAGCATGGTCATCGCTAGGAATATTTGTTAACTGGTTACGCAAATGAACAACGTTTTCTAAAGTTTCTTTTTCGTGTTTAGCGTAACCTTTAGTAGTTTCGACCAAGTTAGGGATTAGATCATTACGCCGCTTCAATTGTACGTCGATCTGGCTCCAAGACTCATCGGTGTAAACCTTGGCTTTTTGTAAACCGTTGTATACTGCAATGTAAACTATAACTAATAAAATAGCAATTATTACAATTATCCAAGTTAAACTGATCATAATTTTCCTCCTTAATTTATATCAACCAATTATAACTGATTATGAAGCTTTTGAATATAAAAAAGAAGCTTATGCTATTTCTCATTAGCAAAGCTTTACTGATATTATTTATTATTAAATTAATAAAAGACCCCAGCCGGCAACGGTTAGAACCAGCAGACCAATAAACTGCATTACGGACCATTTCTTGAAGAATTCTCCTCTTGAAACTGTGGCGTTTTGGGTAAATGTTTTTAATACTAGCATGTTAGCCATTGAACCGATTGGAGAGCCAAAACCGCCGATATTGGAGCCGAGGAATAATGCCTCCGCGTACGGGGTAAACTTACCAACTAAAATAGTTGCAGGAACATTGCTGATAATTTGACTGGAGATAATCGAAGTGAAGTAGGTCGAGCTTTCCGAATTGATCATTGTGTGAATGATACTGACAATCATCGGAATCTGTTGAATATCACTAATAAAAATAAAAAAGCAGGTAAAAGTTAATAGCAGAGCAAAGTCTACTTTAAGTAAAATTCTGGGATTGATTAATAAAGCCAGTATAATTGCCACAATCATCGGAATGGCAACGTTAATTACCTTAAAGACCCCTAAGAAAAATAGGGCAAAAACCGCAGTTGTAATGATTGTCGGTCTTAAACTAATATTAATTTGTTTAATGTCTTGCCGCGGAATTTCTTTACGAGGAATGAAGTGAAAAATAATAAACGTGATGATCAGTGCCATTAATAGATATGGCAATGACCATGAGAAAAACTGCAGGGCGTTAACAGAATATTTGCTGACCAAAAAAATATTGTGAGGATTACCCCACGGTGTAAAAGCAGCACCAATATTTGCCCCCATCCCAATTAAGGTAACGGGCAAGATTTGAGGCAAATTACATCTTTTGGCGATATTCAAATACAAGGGAATTAATGTAAGCGCTGTTATGTCATTGCCGAGAAACATCCCAGCAATAATTGCTAAGAGTGTAAACAAAATGTTTAATTTCTGCATATTGTCGGCAATACTGGTCAATTTATACGCCAACACGTCTAACACGTGCAGGTAGGCGTATATTTGAATAATGATTAGCATCGCGGCAACTGAAAATATTGTATGAAGGTTGATATCTTCAAGCCGCGGTCTAGCAAAAAAAAGACTGATAATCGTTATTACAAAAGTAATCTGCAGGATTTTATCACTAAAAACCTTTTTCAAGACGGTCATAAAATGTCCCCTTTCACAAGTTACAATCATCTATAATCGCTATATACATTTTGACCTTTTTTCCTCGTATTCGCAATAATAAATTTTCATATTGAAAATGCTCTTTTACTATAAACATATTTTTTGACACTATAACTTAATATATCCTATACTTGAGAAAATTGCTAAGGTTTAGGAGGAAATATTAAAATGAGTGATTCCGAATCAGTAAAAATGAATGTTAAATCAAGTGCTGCTGATAAGATTAGAAAAAGTGTGAAAGATGGACAAGTTGTTTTACTTTCATTAAATGACGGTTCTAACAAATATTCTAACATTGCTGGCAGCTGTGCTGCCGGTACTCGTTTTCAATTTGTAGTTTTGGATAAGCAAGATCCGGAATTTTCAATTAAAGTTGAAAATAATGCCGGCTTGGATTTATACACCAGTCCTGCAGAAATGCAATATTTAGGCAACAACTTGGTTGTTGATGAAAAAAATGCAGCTATTAGTTTAGCTGATGACAGTGGTGTAATTGATGCAGCTATGACTGTCAGTGCAAATAATTAGTGTAATAAACTAATAATATCTAATTAAAAATCACCTAATTTTTTAGCGGTCTCATTGAGGTCGCTTTTTTGCTCAAACCAAAAAGTCACGCTCAAAAAAGCGCATCTTGCTTCATTCTAGCTTAAGTGGTAAACTATATAAGATTTTCGAAAATCTTGAAAGGAAGTATAGTACTATGCGTAAAGGTGAGAATTACAACACTGGTTGTGAGCCAAACCAAAGACCTAAGAACAAGAGAAACGGCAAAAAGCGTGTTGCGCACGTAGCAGCAGTTGTTGCTTTCTTGAACAAGGCCAAAGCAGACGAAAATAAATAGTCTGTTTTTAATTAAGACTAAAGGGTGGATGAAGCTTTCGTCCACCTTTTTTTATTACTCTAAATTGAGTAAAATTAAATTGAAGTAATTACTTTTTGCTTTAAGGAGAATACTTAAAAGTGAAGTTTCAATGCAGTGCGTGCGGTTTGCGCATAAATGCCAAACATTTTAAACAAACAGGCTTGCTTAACCCTAAATTAACCAGTATTTGCGATCTGTGTATCCAGAGAGGGGAAACGCCGGAGAATTTTGCCAATATTGCGGTAAAAGTCTTTGCACAATGCCTACTGTTTACTTTTGTAGGAAAAGATGATGACTCAGAAAGCCCCGCGCTTTTAATTGCCAAAAATGACCTGCGTAAGCGTTATGAGGCTTTTATTCAGGATTATGATGGCAATGAATTAGCCCAGCAGCAACTATCAGCACATGATTTTAACCAGGCAGTTATTGACAGCGAGACGGGTCAAATTGATTTTGTGCCCAGCAGCGAATTTACTTTTGCCGAAAATCTAAGTAAATTAGGATTAACAGTCGACTTTAAACTAAATGAAGTGGATTACATTGACCGTGAGCGTATTCGTGCTAAATACCATTATCGCTGCCAATATTGCGGTAGGCGCGGTCGTAGCGTCGATCACAAAGATCCGGTTTCGCTGTCACATAATAATGATTTTGACAACCTGATTTTATCCTGCACGGAATGCAATCGCATCAAGTCCAACATGCCGTATAAATTGTTTGTCAGTTTAAATAATGAAATCCCTGAAGTTAACCACAAACTCGTCAAATATGAAGACGCTCTTGCTACTTTGAAGGGTGAATTTGAGGAAAGACGGCGCGAATTAGCTGCTAAAATGCATCTAAAAGGCGTTGTTAATGATCCCGAACTTGACCAGATGCGTAAGCAAAACAAAAAACTGCAGGATGCAATTGATAGCTTGGAAAGCGATTATACTGACTTGCGTTCTTTACGCGAGCAGCATTTTATGACTGGTTGGAAACTAGCGCAAGTAAACACAAAAGAAGATATTATTTAACTTTTAAAAGGCTTACAATGAAGTTAAGGAAAAAGGGAGGTTAAAAAATGAAGTCAACTAAATTCAAGCAAAATATTTTAGCAAAATTGGGGATCAGTATGGCTGCCGCAGTCTTGGGCATGATGAGTGGCGCTAATCTGGTCCAGAATGTTTTGGCAGCTTCTGCTACACCTGCTGCTAACGATCAAACTGCAAAAACAACACCAACTGCAACCAGCACTGTCAATAATCAGCTAGGCTTTTGGACTGGCACAGATGGCAGTTGCACTTGGAAATATGATGTTCTTACCGATACTCTGACTATTAGCGGTACTAAGGGAGCACAACTGTCAAGTACGCCTTTTACTAAAGAATTCAAATGGGCTGGGAATATCGAACATATTGTTTTTGAAGATCCGATTCAAATGGCACCGGACTCAAAAGAAAAATTTGCTCAATTAAGTTCACTGCAAGATATCAAAGGCATAGACAAAGTTGATACCAGCAACGTAACTAATATGTCGAAGTTGTTTTCTGACGATTCGAACTTAACCAGTCTTGATGTCAGCCATTTTGATACTAGCCGGGTAACCGATATGAGTCAAATGTTTTTGGGTCTAAGAACGACCGAACTAGATGTCAGTCACTTTGATACCAAAAATGTAGTGAACATGAACGGCATGTTTGAATCCACAAAAGCCAAGCAGTTAGATATTAAGAATTTTAATACATCCAACGTAACCGATATGGGAAATATGTTTACCTATACAGTTGTTACAAAATTGGACCTAGACCACTTTGATACCAGTAATGTAACTAATATGGCCAACATGTTTGGGGAAGCTAAGGTCACACAACTTAATCTTAAAAACTTTAACACGCAGAATGTAACAGATATGAGTGGGATGTTCGCAAATGACAGCCTAACTAACTTAGACCTAAGTAATTTTGACACCCACAATGTTACTAAAATGAATGGTATGTTTGAAAAGCTTAAAAAAGTAACCAGTCTTGATTTAAGCAATTTTAATACCCAAAATGTGACCACAATGGCCTATATGTTTGCTGACGCGCCTGATTTAGTAAAGGTAAATACCACTGGCTGGGATACTCGCAACTTAACAGATACTCAGTATATGTTTAGTGAAATGAATAGCCTAACTGATTTCGATTTGGGTAATTTGAACACCAGTAAAGTCAAAGATATGACTGGGATGTTTACCGGTTTTAACCATCTTGATCAACTGGACTTAAATAAATTAGACACACGCAGTGTTATTTATATGGTTGGCATGTTTGAAAATGTCTCCAATGTTAAGAAAATTGATGTCAGTCATTTTGATGTTCGCAAAGTTACGCGCACTTTCAATATGTTTAGAAAATGTACGGCTTTATCTGAAGTAAATTTGAAGGGTTGGAACCCAAAGAGTTTAACGGATATGGGCAACATGTTTAGGAATGATAAAAATTTAGTTAATGTCGATTTAGGCAAGCTGAACACCAAAAATGTTTCCAGTATGATTGATTTATTCAGAAATGATACCAAGTTGGAAACTGTGGACTTGCATGACTGGAACACGAGTAAAGTATATGCGACGGCTAGAATGTTCATGGATTGTCCTAATCTAACTTATGTCAACTTACACGGGTGGAAAATGCCCAAGTTAGAAGATTCAACGCAAATGTTTTATCACGATAAAAGCCTGATCGGTGTGGATCTTAGTCATTTTAATATTCATAATAGTCAAATATTACTGGAGGCTGGTAATCCTAAAGGATTTGCTGTGAAGCTGGGCCATTACCGTTTGCGTAAGAGTTCAGGTGTAGGTCAAGGATTTAAGCACATTCAGGCTGTAGGCAAAGGAACAATTAGAAAGCCGAAAGGCAAAAAATATACTGCAAAGCAATTATTCAAGCTGTATAATCATTCTGCCAAAAAGAGCCCTAAAAAAACTTATGTCATGTATAATGGTAAAAAACCACAGCTGCCAAAATCATTTCATTTTTAATCTTTAGCAAAATAAAAGGATTAGTTCATTTCAGAACTAGTCCTTTTTATTTTGGCTTTCCAGCAAACTTTAACTAAAATCTTCGAAGTACAAAGTGTCTATCTGGGTTTTAGTGGTTTCTAATAACCAGTTTGCTTCATCTACTTGTGCCAAAGTTGCTTTTGCTGATCTTAAAACAACAGCTGCGTTAACTAAAGCATAGTCGTAACTAAGCAAAAGTCCAACATGGCGGCCACTGCCGTTACCAATTTGCTGCCCAGAATCAAAGGCTTTCTGTAGCTGTGCTTTATCGCTGTCAGTGGCTATTTTTTGTCTTTGCTCAGCTTCTGCAGGTTTATTTAAAGGTGAAAGCTTAATACCGTCATAAAATTTTACGTCGCTGGCTTTGACGAAACTGTTAACGGAAATTATTTTTTCAGCGGTAGTTAAAGTGCTCCCAGCATTCTGAGAGTCTGACTTAGGACTGCTTAACTGAGTACCGTCATTATTGAGAAGGTCTTTTTTGTTAAAGCTGCTGCTTAAAAGATGGTAATACAATTCAGCCTTATTTGTTGCTGCATTCCAAATATAGAACAAGCCGTCAACATTGAAGATGGACAGCTCCGCAGCATTAAAGCTAACTCCAACAGGGTTGCCTGTGACATCATACAACTTAATGTTTGCAGTCTTCTTTGATTTCACATAACTGCAGACTTGAGCAAGATAATCAGAAGTTGGCAAGTAGTTTCTTAAATTGATGTAGCTTTCATCTATGTACTCGTCAGGATGATCATGCAGACGGAAAATATAGCCTTCAAAGTCTTCTGCCCAAGGTTCAACAGCCAAATCAACTTTTATTTTCTGCCCCTTTTTTAAAACATGTTTTGTTGTCTTATTTTTGATAGTTTGAGTTGCTGTCTTTTTTAAGACCGTGGCAGTTGTAACCCCATTGTAAGTTAGAGGATAACCATCTAAGCTTGCCACGTTATAGGCTTTGACATAGCGATTTTTACCAATGGCATAATAATTTTTCCCTTTAATTTTTGTAAGAGGAAGGTAGAAAAAGTGCTCATCGTTATCTGATTTAAAGTATTTACTATAATAGTATTTCGGCTTTGACTTAACTTGTTTAACTTTGCCCTGATACTTAACAATAGCGCGCTTAGGTAAAGTATAGCCACTCTTGTTACCGGCTTTAGTATATACAGCTGATTTCTGTAATAAAACCAATTTGCCCTTTTTGCTGTTCTTACCATTGACTTCTTTAATATCCGCCATACTAATGTAGCAACCATCACCAATATTATAGAATTTTTGTCCATTAATTATTTTGGTGCCGTAATATTGCATAACATCTGCATTAAATCCTGGAATGTACTTATAGCCATTGGCATCATCTTCAGCATAAGGCAGATATTTGTTCTTGTTTTTAATTTTATGACCATATTTATTATAAAGATGGGCATCATAGATTAACGTGATTTTACCCTTTGCGGTCTTTTTACTGCTTTTGGCAGCTGCAACTGTATGTATTTGATTGCAATTTGCTAAAAAAGGTGTGACGACCAATGCCAAAGCCGTAATCGCCAAACAGATTTTTTTGGTAAGTTTCATGATTTACCTCCTTACTAATCCTTTCTACTAAATTTATTATAACCTAATATAGGTGCAGCAATACATGTCTTACAGTAAAAGAATAATAGTCTGGCAAAGTTTAACTTAAGTTTTAAATTATTAATTAGTTTTAAGTAAAATACCCGTATAATTAGGGTAAGAGAAAAGAGGTGTCAAGATGAAATTACCCATTTTAATCAAGTTAAAAAAGACAGGTGCAGGCTTGGCAGCAATGGCATTAGGTTTAGTCGTAACGTTGCACACCAATTTAAATGTGGCTGCCGCAACAGAACCTCCTACTGCTGTCCCAGTTAGTGCGACAGGTTTGCCAGCTGATGCTGGTCTGTGGACTGGCACTGATGGCAGCTGCACATGGAAATATGACATTATTACCAGAACCCTGCGGATTAGTGGCGCGCAAAAGGATAGTCAATTATCAAGTACACCGTTTTTAAAGCAGTTTAAATGGTCTGGTAATATTGAGCATATTGTGTTTGAAACACCGGTTCAAATGGCTCCGAACTCGGCAGAAAAGTTTTCCGATCTTGAGCATTTGAAGGATATTACGGGCCTCGACAAAGTTGATACTAGTCAAGTGACAAATATGGCTTTTCTTTTTGCCAATGACCAAGCCCTAACTAAAGCTGATGTGAGTCACTTTGATACCAGCCAAGTGACTAGTATGGAACGAATGTTTGACAGCACAGCACTAACAGAAGTAGATTTGAGCGGTTTTAATACCAGCAAAGTCACTAATATGAGTGGTATGTTTAGAAACAGCTCGATGAAACATCTTAATCTGAATAATTTTGCTACCAGCCAAGTGACCAATATGGCAGATATGTTTGCGGATAGCGATGTGGCAGAACTTAATCTTGCTAATTTTAATACCGGTAATGTCACTAACATGGCTGGTATGTTTGCTGGAGTAAAGGTTCCTGAACTAAATCTTAAGCACTTTAACACTAGTAAAGTTAATAATATGTCTGGTATGTTTTCCAGTACCCAAAATCTGTCAAGTCTTGATTTGAGTAATTTTGATACCAGTCAAGTGACTGATATGGCGGAAATGTTTAGGGGTAGCACTGTTACTCACTTAAATTTGGTTAATTGGGACACCAAAAATGTCACCAGTATGAAAAATATGTTCCAAGGGTGTTCTAATTTAACTAAACTTGACTTAAGTGGCTTTAATACCAGTAATGTTACAGATATGTCTGGTATGTTTGCAAAATTCGCCCATTTGGATCAGCTAAATTTCGGTCACTTTGATACGAGTAAAGTTAAAGATATGAAAGAAATGTTCGCATACAATCCAGCTGTTACTAGTTTGGATTTAAGTAGTTTTGATACCAGCAACGTTACTAATATGATCTCGCTGTTTTCTGGAGACAGCTCTTTGGCTAAACTCAATTTAACGGGCTGGAATACCAAGAACGTACGCTGGATGAATTCAATGTTCAGTGGCGACAGCAGTCTAAAAGACATTGACTTGAGGCACTTTAATACTGCCAAAGTTACTGATATGCTTAGGATGTTTAAGGGTGCAAAAAGTCTGGAGCAGCTTGACCTGCATACTTGGGATACACGTCAGGTTACCAGGGTCAGCCAAATGTTTATGGACTGTGATAATCTTGTTTTTGTTGATTTGCGTGGCTGGCAGTTACCAAAAGTGTATGATTCAACGGAAATGTTTACTAATGATCAGAAACTCGCTGGAGTTGATTTAAGCCATTTTAATATTCATAATAGTCAGATTTTGAAAAATGCTGGTAATCCTAAAGGATTTGTTGTCAAGCTCGGTCATTACCGCTTACGTAAGAGTTCAGGAGTAGGTCAAGGATTTAAGCATATCCAAGCAGTAGGCAAAGGCACAATTAGAAAGCCGAAAGGCAAGAAATATACTGCAAAACAATTGCTAAAACTGTATAACCATTCGGCTAAAAAGAGTCCTAAAGAAACTTATGTTATGTATAATGGCAAAAAGCCGCAGCTGCCTAAAGGGTTCAAACTTAAATAATACAAAAAAGGCTAGTTCGTTTTAACTACGAATTAGCCTTTTGTTTTATTAGTGAGAGCACTGAAGATTATTTTAATTTGCCTTCATTAATAAGCTCAGCGTCACGAATTGCAAGTTTCTTGTTATGTGCTTCATGACCTTTATCAGATAGATTAGAATTAAACTTGTACCCACGTTTCTTCAAAGCTTTAATATCGCTTTTAATTAATGATGTATCAACCTGTGGGTGTTTCTTGTAATAGTTATAATCGTATAAATAATCACCATATTCTACAACATCACTCCATCCAACATGCTGTTTAGGTGCTTTTGCTTTCTTTGGCTTTTGTACAGGTTGTGGCTTTAAATCGCCTGATGGTTTAGTAGTAGGAACATCTTTCTTAATTTGTCTCTTTAACCACTTAATTTCAGCGTTAAGACAGTTCTTGAAAGTCTTGGCATACTTAGTCTTATAATTTTTAAAATGCTTCAAGGTCTTCTTGTAAAGGGCTAATTTTTTAGCCTTATTCGTTAACTTTTGCCCCTTCTTGACGTTCTTATTGAAATAATTATTTGCTTTTTGGTGGCGTTTTGACCAAGTTTTCTTAGTTTTGTGGATATTGGTCTTTGGTTCAGCTACAGGGCAAGATATTTCTGATGTTAATACGTGGGTATCTTGGATAGGTTGCGAAATTGGTTCAGCTACAGGAGTTTCAGTTTTATCTGTTGCACTTGTGTCTGGATTATTTGTATTAGTATTTGTTTGATTAGTTGCAGCGACATCTGCTAAAACAGCTGAAGTTTGACTAATAATTGGCGCTAAAACGGTAATACCCGCGACAGCTGCAACAATAATATTTTTATGTAATTTCACTTTGATTTACTCCTTTAAATTTGATTTTAATAACCTTTATCACTAAGCCTATCACAACTTTTTATCAGTTTATAGCTACTTTTTAATAATTAGTAACTGATAAATTAGCATTAAACTGATAGTCTCGTTTTTGCCAGGCTCTACATATTGTCTATTATATTTGCTTGGACTATTTTTGTAAAACTAATATTGCTCAAGCCAGTAGACATTTAATCACCCGGCGGAGTAGACATAGTTGTCAGCTGTTTTTTAGCGGTTTTAACGTACCAGACAGCTTCATCTACCTGCGTAACAGTTGCCTTATCAGACCTTAACGTAGCAGAAGCGTTTCTTAAGGCACAATCATAATTAGACATGAGATTATCATAGGCGCTATTTTGTGCTAGATCTTTTCCTTCGTTAAAAAGTGTGAGCAGTTCCTGCTTATCAGCTCCTGTCGCAATCTTTTGCCCATTTTCAGCCTGCTCAATCGTATTCAGTGCTTTTAGCTTTAACCCGCTGACGTATTTCACATCATTCACCTTAATAAAGTTATTGCCATAGATTAATGCTTGCTTTTTTGCAGGGTAAGTTGGTTCTGAATTTGGCACCGGGTTTGGTTGGTTGGCATCAATCACACTAGCGTCACTGTAATTTAAACAATGATAAAACAGTTCCGCCTTATTTTCCTCAGGTACCCAGAGATACATTATGCCATCAACTGTTAGATTACTGTATTGCGGCTTTATAATACGTTTACCAATTGTCTTGCCAGATGTGTCATAAAGTTCAACGCTGTTGTCTGTCACTGGCGTAACGTAAGTATAAACTAAGTCGCGATAGTCAATGATAGGCAAATTCTTTTTCAATTTAACATCATCTTCATCAACATATTCATCCGGATAGTCGTGCAGTCTGTAAAGATAACCCTCAAAGCCATCATTTTGGTAAGGAATAACAGTTAAATCAAGTTTAATCTTCTGTCCTTTTTTCAGTTTACGTTTAACGGCAGAATAATTTACCGTTATGCTGGCGGTGTTCTTAAGAACAGTCGCTGACGAAACACCGTTGTAGCGAGCAATGTGACCGTTAATATAGCCGACGTTGGCTGCTTTAATGTAACTGTTATGTCCTAAAGAGTAAAAATATTTTCCTTTTATTTTGTGGGCAGGTACGTATTTGGGCTGGAAGTACCTTGCGACATCATTAAGGTAGTAAAAATATTTGGGTGTTTTGGTAGCAGTCTTAGCTTTTCCCTGGTACTTAACAACTGTATTAGTTCTAAGTTTCTTTCCCGTTGTTTTGCCAGTCTTGGTGTAAATCAGTGCATCGTGTTTGATAGTCAATTTACCTTGTGTGATATTGCGCCCATTGACTTTTAAAACATTAGCACTATTAATATAATAGTTATGCCCCAAGTGGTAAAACTTTTGCCCGTTAATTTTTTTAGTGCCGTAGTAGGGATAATTGGTTCTACTGTCATCATCATAAACTATCATTTCTGTAGTCAAATAGCCCTTGGGATCAGCGCTAAAGCCGTTAGGAATGTTATAGCTATGTGTACCCCGATTTTGCTTCAATTTTATTTTATGGCCTGACGGGTTGTAAACATAATCGCTCTCAAGCAGCGTGACTTTTCCTTTGGCTTTCTGAGCAGCTTCTACTGTTTGGGGGTTAGCGGTATATGGCAAAAATAGAGTGGTGGATAGGGCCAGGGCTGTTAAGCCAATGCCAACTTTCTTGAAAAATTTCATTTTATGACCTCACAAAAAACGCTTAGGTTAATATCATTGTACCCTAAACTGATATTTAAAATTGTTTTATTATATAAATTACCTAAACTTTTGCGTGGCTTTCAATATTTTCGCGTGATTTAGTTAGTTTTCAAATTAAGCAATAAAAATAGAGTTAAACCACTCTTATTTGGTGGACTAACTCCATTTTTTTAATTTAACTCCATTCAGCGAAGTTTAAAGTACTTAATTGAATTTTGGTTGTGTCAAGTAGCCAAATTGCCTGCTTTACTTGAGCAATCGTTGCTTTTGGAGATTGTAAAACAGAAGAAGCAATCATCAAAGCATTATTATAATTACTTACTGCACTTTGTTGCTCACACTTAACATTCTTGTTATTCTTATTTTCCTCAAATTTTCTTTGTAATTCTTGCTTATTCTTATCTGTTGCTACTTTCTGATCGTTCTCAGCATCTTTAGCAGTATTGAGAGGGGTAAGTTTAATTCCACTGGCAAAAGTAACATCACTAGCTTTGACAAAGCTGTTAGTATAACGCATCTTATCTTCTGTCGATTCAATTAGTTTATTGTTTTTATCAAACTCTGGTTTTTTAAGGTCAGTGCCGTCGTTATTAACAAAATAGTTTCTGTCTATTCTGTAGGTTAAAAAGTGATAAAACAGTTCTGCTTTGTTTTCGCTAGGTACCCATAAGTAATAAAGACCATCAACGGTCAAGGGGTTTTGCTTACGGTTCCTGTAACTGATACCTGTTGGAGTACCGTCAAAATTATAGAATTTAGTATTTGTCGTAGTATTAGGCCTTACATAGGTGAATGTCAGTTCATCGTAACTTGATGTTGGCAAATAGTTTCTCAATTTAATGTAACTTTGAGCAACATATTCGTTAGGATAATCGTGCAGGCGATAGATATAGCCTTCAAAGTCTTCTGCCCAAGGCTCAACCGCTAAATCAACTTTAATTTTTTGCCCCTTTTTTAGAACGTGCTTAGTAGAATCATTGGTTAATGTTTGAGTTGTCGTCTTTTTGAGAACAGTGGCATAGCTAACGCCATTATACATAAGAGGATATCCATCTATACTATCAACGTTATTTGCTCTAATATAACGATTCTTCCCTATTGCATAACAGTCTTTACCATTAACTGTTTCTGTCGGCAAGTAATAAAAGGTTGTCTTTTGCTCAGAAACGTTAAATTTTGCAAAGTAATATTTTTGCTTGGATTGAGTTTGCTTAACCTGACCCTGATAGTTAACGACTGATTTAACTGGTAGAGTCTTGCCTTTTAGTTTACCGGTTTTAGTATAGATTGCAGATCTGTGATTCAAAACCAGCTTACCGGTCTTAAAGCTTTTGCCGTTAACGTTATTGACATCACCGTCATTAATATATTCTCCTTGACCAATTTTATAGTATTTTTGCCCATTAATCATTATTGTGCCGTAATAATCTAAGGAGTCGACATCAAAAGAAGAAACATAGCAGAATCCATTAACATCTGCTTCGATTACAGAATAATTCCCGTTTTTTCTTGCTTTAAGTCTTTGACCATATTGATTATATACGGGTGCGTCATTGACTAAAGTAATTCTGTTTTTAGCTAGTTTTTGTGTTTTTGGCGCAGCTTGCACTGTTTGAATATGATTTAGACTTGGCAGCAGCGGACTAATTGTCAACACTGTTGCGGCTAAGCCAAGACCAATTTTCTTGAAAAATTTCATATCTTCACCTCATTATATGTGACTTTATAACCAATATAATTATAACGCAAACTAGTTATTAAAATCAGAGCAAACAGACGTTCATTTATTTTTGCTAGCGAACAAATACTTGTATAATTAGGTTAGTAAGTATCTAGAAGTAAATAAAGAAGATGTAATGATGAAGCAAGAATCATTATTTGCAAACAGTGGGCAAAATGAACCATTGGCTAACCGCGTACGTCCCCAAAATCTAGATCAGTTTGTAGGACAAGAACAGCTGCTGGGACCGGGAAAAATTTTGCGAGAAATCATTGATAATGACCAGGTTTCCTCAATGATTTTTTGGGGACCACCGGGAGTCGGCAAAACGACTTTGGCTGAAATAATTGCCCGGCAGAGTCAAGCGAGCTTTTTTAATTTTAGTGCGGTTGACAGCAGCATTACTAAAATCCGCAAAATTATGAGGCAGGCTGAAGCAGAACACGAAGTGGGGCAAAAAACGCTGGTATTTGTAGATGAAATCCATCGCTTTAATAAAGCACAACAAGATGCTTTTTTACCCTATGTTGAACGTGGCAGTATCACGTTAATTGGCGCCACGACCGAAAATCCTTCCTTTGAAGTTAATTCGGCACTGCTTTCACGCTGCAAGGTTTTTGTCTTAAAACCGCTTGAAGTCAAAGATATTATCAAGTTATTGCAAAATGCTTTGCGCAACCCTAACGGTTTTGGCAAATTAACCGTTAAAATCAGTGAGCAGGAGATTGAAGCCATTGCCAAATTTGCCAACGGTGATGCCAGAACTGCTTTAAATACGTTAGAGATGGCGGTTTTAAATGGCAACAAAAGTGGTAATACGATCGCTGTGACTATGGACAGTCTGGGGCAATTAATCACACAAAAGTCAGTCTTGTATGATAAAGACGGGGAAGAACACTACAATATTATCTCCGCTTTGCATAAATCAATGCGTAACAGCGATGTAGACGCGGCAATTTATTGGCTGTCGCGCATGCTTGAAGGTGGAGAAGATCCGCTTTATATTGCACGTAGACTAGTGCGCTTTGCCAGCGAAGATATTGGCTTGGCAGATACTAATGCGCTGAATGTGGCGGTCAACGTCTTTCAGGCTTGCCAATTTATAGGGATGCCGGAATGTGATGTGCATTTGACAGAAGCTGTGATTTATCTGTCACTTGCTCCGAAATCAAACGCAGTTTATAAGGCTAGACTAGCTGCTGAAGAAGATGTTAAGAAGACTATTGATGAACCAGTACCTTTGCAGATTCGCAACGCCCCAACTAAGTTAATGAAAGATTTAGGCTATGGTAAAGGTTACCAGCTGGCGCATTATGCTAAAGACAAGTTAACGACAATGAAAACTATGCCACCAAGTTTAGAGGGACACGAATATTATTTGCCAACCTCGCAGGGTCATGAAGACCGTTTTAAAAAGAGGCTGGAACAAATTAAAGAATGGCACAAAGAACACGATGATTAAGGCGCAGCTTTTAAAGTCTAGCCTCATTAGTTTTAATTACCGGGACACTGCTATTTGAGCATCAACTAAAAAGCGGGCAAATCACAATTTAAGTGGTTTGCCTGTTTTCGTGCTCTTTCTTTTTTGTGGCGATATTTATTTAAATTTATTATTTAACGAAAAGCATATTGCCTGAAGCCCACATAATGTAAAAAAACAGAATAACGCCAATTATTAGAGCTAATAGCCAACCTAAAACCAAACTTATAATAAAGGTAATATGTTTGTGTTGAAAAAATGTTGTCAATACTTCCGCCAAAGCTGATAGTAGAAGACCTAAGGCGCAAACGCTTAAATCAACAGATTTGAAAAACGGTAAGATTAAAACCAATAAGAATGCGCCTAATACAATAAACCATAAATATTTATAGCCATGATCTTGTAACAGTTGTTCTTTTATCGTAGTCTGGTTTCTGGTCATTATCGATAGTTCCTCTAATCATGATGTTGTCAAAATTTATTATGCACAAAGCAATATTAAGTTTTTCACAGATACAAGAAACAGTTATAATTTAATTTAAGCTTTTAGTTATATCAGTGATAATAATTACTTATAGGTTAGTACATAAATATTAAATTGTAAAATTTTTAATTAGAGATAAATTAAGCTGATTTTTGACCAATCTGAAACAGATACAATAGCTGATATTTCTAACGGAACAACTGCAGTGACTAATAGAACCTTTGATTAATACCACATTTCATTTATAATTATAAATAATAAAATAATTAAAATAATTCGAAAAAGAAAGGCTGTGGGAAATAAGATGAAAATGAAATTAGCAAGAGCTGCTTTACTATTGTTGTGTCCATTTGGAATGGCGCTTTTTTTCTCCAATAAGCCGAACTATAACTTAATATGGTCAATTAGTGCGTTCATCATGACAATAATTGCTACAGCTTGGTTTGAAGTAAAAGAAGATACATTTATTGACCAAGTCGAAAATGATTTAATTTACTGTTTGGCATTACAAGGCGTACCCATTAGTTTTGAAACTTTATATTTATTGAATATGACAGATGAGCAAGAAGACCACCCGTTATTGATACTCTTGATTATTGTCTTAAATTTAATCTGTGTGTTCTTATTTGACTATTTACTTAATCGAGTTAAATTTTACAAGGCTGAAGGTAAAAATGAGTAAAATTTAACAGGATTTGAGTACCAGGCATATAAAAATGCTTGGTACTTTTTTCTAGCGTAAAGTTCGTCAGATTATTTGATATATATCGGTTTTTTAGTTTAGAGTAGTAAAAGTTACGAACTTTTATTTGATAAAAATTGCGTCAGCCTTGTAAATATAATTTGCAATTTACAAAGCAGAGACATTAATAATATACTTAAATAAAGTAGCAGTGTATGCATAATAACAAGCGATTATATGAATATAGGCAAAAAATGAGTAGCACATCAGTAATAGAAAACGTCATAATTAACGGCACTAAACTTTATTTTTCAATTAGTTCAAAGCAAGGCCGGAAACCAATCATTTTATATTTGCATGGTGGACCGGGTGATGCCTGCATCCCCTTGACCAAAAAATTTAATAGCGAACTAGAAGATCATTTTATCTTTGTCAATCTGGAACAAAGAGGCAGCGGACTATCGTATTACAAATTTTCACCTGAAGAAAACTTGTCCATTAATACCATCTTGGCAGATATTCATCAGTTTGTGCTTTATTTATTAAAACGGTTAAAACAAGATAAATTGATTATCATGGGTCATTCTTGGGGCACGGTTTTAGGGCTCAATTTTATTCAAAAGTATCCAGACCTAGTTACGCAATATATCGGAATTGGTCAAGTCGTTAATATGAAAAAGAATATTGCTTTACAAAAAGCTTTTTTACGAACAAAAATGAAAAATACTGCCAAACTTGACCAACTTGATTTTGTCCATGAACCAACTAAAGCCAGCCTCAAATTAACTAAAATGATTGTGGCTTATGGCGGCTCAATCTACGGCGCTAAAAACTACCGCAAATTAATTGGTCCTTTTATATCGGCTAAAGATTATTCTTTTAAAGACTTAATTCATCGTTTGCAAGGCTCGAAGCAATCAATTCAATATTTTTGGGAAGAACTGATGAACGTTAATTTTGAAAATATCCTGCATTTTGCCGTTCCCATCGCTTTCTGTGAGGGCAGGCATGACCACCATGTGTCCTCGCAATTGACTGCAGAATATGCTGCTAAAATTACTAGTCCGTGCAATATAATTTGGTTTGACCATTCCGGACATTTCCCGCAGTGGGAGGAACCAACTAAATTTAATCAGGAAATTATTGGACTTTTAGAGCCACAAGCAAACTAAAAAACTGATAAATCACGTTATTCATCACGTAGATTTACCAGTTTTTTATATTCAATTAGACCTTATTAATTATTCTGAAAATTACTCAAAAACTTGACGGTTTTTTCATTTTGCGGGTGATTGAATAATTGATCTGGCGTGCCTTGTTCAGTAATTACGCCATCGCTAATGAAAAACATTTGGTCGGAAATCTCCTTCGCAAACGCCATTTCGTGGGTTACGATAATCATCGTTAAACCAGTAGTAGCCAGATTCTTCATGACGCTTAAAACTTCGCCGACCATTTCTGGATCCAAAGCACTAGTAGGCTCATCAAATAACAAAATTTCAGGATCCATGCAGATTGCCCGGGCAATCGCAACCCGTTGTTGTTGTCCACCTGAAAGTTGGCTGGGACGAGCATTAACGTATTGCTCCATACCTACTTTTTTCAGATTAGCAAGCGCAATTTTACGTGCCTCGTCTTTTGACCGTTTCAATACTAATTCTTGACCTACCATACAATTAGCTAAAACGTTCTTATTTTCAAACAAGTCAAATTGTTGGAAAACCATGCCGACTTTAGCACGATAAATATTGCGGTTGTAGTTTGGTGCCAAAACATTTTCACCATGAAAATCAACTTCACCGGCAGTAGGTTCTTCAAGCAGGTTAATACAGCGCAAAGTAGTTGATTTACCGCCACCTGAAGGACCGATAATGGTGGCAATTTCACCTTTATTAATGTCAAAAGAGATATCTTTTAAAACTTGGTGTTCACCAAATGTTTTCTTGATGTGCTTTAAACTTAAAATAGTTTCGTTTGTTTCAGTCATTAGTTCTTAGCCTCCATGTCTTTTGGTGTGCCCACTTGAACTTGGTTTGCCATTAAGTTGTAATTCTTACTTCCTTGGAGGTGTTTTTCAATTAAGTTGAATATTCTGGTAATGGTAAAGGTCAAGATGAGGTAGATAGCAGAAATTGTCAGGTAAGTTGGGAAGAACTTAAATGTCTGACTCGCAATCGTCGAACCAACGAAGAACAACTCTGATACGGAGATGATACTCAAAACTGAGGTATCCTTGATATTAACGATAAATTCATTAGTAATTGAAGGAAGACAATTCTTGATTGCTTGTGGCAGAATAATATGCCACATTCTCTGGTTGTGGGTCATTCCTAACGCACTGGCTGCTTCAAACTGACCTTCGGGTGTAGAAATAATTCCGCCGCGGATGATTTCTGCTAAATACGCTCCAGTGTTGATCGAAACAATGATTAGTGCCGCGACCGTTCTATCAATATTCAGGTGCCAGAATTGGGCAATACCATAGTAAATCACAGCTGCTTGCACCATCATTGGCGTACCCCGGAAAATTTCAATATAAACCGAAAGCAGCCAGTTGACAAACTTGAGCAGCCATCTTTTACCACTGGTAGTTGGTGTAGGAATAGTTCTCACAATACCAACGGCTAAACCGATAAAGAAACCTGCAATGGTACCAACTGAAGCCAAAAGTAAGGTCATACCGATACCGTTTAAAATCATGCCGCCATATTGGCGCCACATTGATACTAACCACGGTTCTGACTTAGCCTTTTTACCTTTTTTATCATTATCAGTTTTAGGCTGCTCCTTAACAGCTTCAGTCATTAACCTAACCCTTTTTGCTTGAGGAATAGTAGCTAAAATTTGGTTGACACTCTTGAGCAGCGCCTTGTTGGGCTTGGCAATTCCGATTGAGGTAACAGATTCTTCCTTAGTAGCGTGGAAACCAGCCATTTTGCTGACAGGAATTGACTTAATGTCAGGATCAACCATCTTAAAGGAAGTTGATTCAGTGTCTTCGGCAACATAGCCGTCAATGGTGCCGGAGATTAAACTTTGCCGCATTGCCGCAAAATCGCGCATAGCTGGTTGTCTTTTAGCGCCTTTTAACTGCTTGATCAGGTCATAGTGGAAAGTACCTTGTTGCGCCGTTAATTTAGCACCCTTAAAGTCAGTCAGCTTTTTAGCATTGGCATATCTGCTGTTAATCTTGGTAATTACCACAAAAGTACTGTTTCTGTAAGGCTGGGAAAAATTAATGGCTTTTTCACGTTCAGCAGTTGGACTCATGCCGGCAATAATCAAATCGGCTTTGCCACTAGTCAAGGCAGGAAGTAAACCGTCCCATTCAGTCTTAACAACTTCGACTTTTCTGTGTAATTTTTGCCCAATGATTTTAGCAATCTTGACATCATAACCATTGGCGTATTCTTTTGAGCCCTCAATTGGCACAGCACCGTTGGCATTATTAGTCTGCGTCCAATTGTACGGTTGATAATTAGCTTCCATGGCTACTTTGAGCGTACCGCCGTCCTTTTTGGCATTAACTTCATTCAGGCTAAAATCAGCCCCAATGCCTAAACAAGTGAATAAGGCAACTAAGGTAGCCAACCACTTAAATCTTGACTTCATTTTGAAAACCTCCACAAAATATGTTTCAAATAAAGCCAACACAATAAAAGCGTAAATAAAAAACTCGCTGTTACGCAAAACAACGAGGTTATAATCTATTATTAGAACAAATCATATAGCGCTCCCCGGGGACTAACCGGGACAGTCTGCAAAATATTCTCTTGCAGCCCAACAAGAAGATTGAAACGAACAACATCCTTGTTTCGGCGGTAATTCTTACGTTAACCTTCAAAGTGTTCGCTCACTCAGATTAGTTTCGTAACAACCGCGACCTCTATTGCATTGGAAATTATTTAACTTAGAAAAATAATAGGCTATTAAGAGTGACTTGTCAATAATTTTATTTAAAAAATATTTTATAATTATCTCATTTATTTTCTTTTACTATTTTAAAAGACTTCTGCAAGCTGCTCTTATTGCCAGCCATTACCCGCCTGATAAGCGCTCTTTTTCATTCTAGAAACATAGGGGTTACCGGCAACATAATAACGTAATTCTTTGTTAGCCCATTCTAATTCAGATTGACTAACACCAATTCTGGGGCTGGTTTTAATCTCCTTAGCCTTCTTTTTGTGACTGTCATCTAAGTCAATTTTGAAAGGGGAAGCGGTTAAGAAATGTAAATTCCATTTTTTATCGTGAATGCCAAATGCCTGCATCATTTTGGCTGGTCCATTAGTTAAAAGCACGCCATTTTTGCCCCCACGGTTTTTAATCATCTGCTCTATACCCCAGGCTGGTTCGATAGCCCTGATTAAAACTCCTTGCGGCTCATTATATTCCTGTGTTGCGATATCGAAAAAGAAGTACTGCCTTTGAGCGTAAATATAAATGGTTCCGCCTTTACGATAAAGGCCTTCATTAGCTGGGCTGCGATGACCGCCGTAAGAATGTGCTGCCCGGTCTTTGACCCCTAAATACGCTTCAGCCTCCACAATATAGCCGCCCATTATATTCTGACCATCATTATATGTTAATGGTCTGCCGATTAAGTCTTTAGTAATAGCAGCAGTTGGTTTATTAGTAAAATAAGTTGAATAATTCATTTTTCTTTCCGTGTAGTAAACTTAAACTAAAAGGAGATATTATGATGACAAAAATAAAAGTAGTGCGCATTTATGAACATGAGCAGCCTGCTGGCTACCGCATTTTAGTTGATCGTCTGTGGCCACGAGGCAAAAGCAAAAAAGATGCTAATTTGGATGAGTGGGTCAAAGAAATTGGTCCCAGCACCGAATTGCGTAAGTGGTTCAATCACGATGATACTAAATATCCTGAGTTTAGGCAAAAGTACATTGCTGAATTAGAGCATAATTCTGTGACTGTTAGTTTTGTTACCCGAGTGAAAGACGAACTTGCAAAACAAGATGTCCTTTTTCTTTATGGTGCAAAGAATAAAGAGCACAACCAGGCAGTTGTGCTCAAAGAATACGTTGAACAAAGATTATAGTTTCCGTCTTTTCTTTTTTGCTCGTATAAAATGAAAAGCAATAGTTAAGAGAAGAATACCGAACACAATAAAGGCAAAAGTTGTATTAGGCAGTTCGTAATGTAACGGTGGTAAAGACAATAAAAGTTTAAGAGCAATGATAGCAATTAAAACGTAAGCCATTGGTTGCAGTTCAGGAATAATGTCCATCAATTTGATTATGATTTCGGCAACACCGCGCATACATAAGATACCAATCATGCCACCAATTAATACTACTACCGGATTATTGGAAACCGCTAGGGCAGCTAAAACTGAATCAATTGAAAATACGATATCCATTGCTTCAATTGAAATAACGGTTCGCCAGAAAAGTGACAGAAAATGTTTGCCCTTTTTGGAAACATGGCTGGTGCTTTTTTCAGTTGTAATTTTTGTGTTGGCTGCTCTTTTTTGGGGATGCTTTTGCTCGTAAAAAAACTTGAACGATAAATAGAAAAGATAGAGACTTCCTGCTAATTTAATTTCCCAAAAATTGATTAGATAAGTACCAATGCCAATCACAATGAAACGAAAAATGTATGCGCCCCAAAGACCATAGAATAATGACTTTTCCTGTTGTTTCTTGTCAGGCAAAACCTTGGTTTGAGCTGCCAAAACGACTGCATTATCAACAGAAAGCAAGCATTCCATTAGAATCAGGGTTAAGATGACGAGCCAATCTTTGCCGCTGGTCAGTACGTGAATCCAATTACTTCCACTGAAAAAGGGAGCATACATTTTAAAAATTGCCATTTAAAAGCTCTTTTCTAGTTCAGAATTATTTTTAATTACTGAGTCGTATTTTAGCACTAGTAATTTATAGCATCCGGGTAAAAAAGCAATTCTGATGGTTTAAAGTGCTTTCTTTTTAGAAACTAGTTAAAGCTGTTTAAAAACATCCAGTGCGTCCGCAATAATAGCAGAAATTCCTTCTGCTGGAATGGCAGTTTTATTAATTGCCCAAACTTTAGCTCCAGACTGTCTGTAAGATAAAAGCTGGGCAAATGGATACACAACAAAACTGGTGCCTGAAATAATTACGAGGTCAGAATTTTGCATTGCGTTGACAGACTTGGCTAAACTGTCGCCGTTAATTGCTTCACCGTATAAAACAATTCCTGGTCTGATAATACCACCGCAATTTTCATGACGGTAAGATTTGGCGTATTCAGCGTAGTCAACGGCTTTATGACATTTAGTGCAGTAGATATTATAGAGACAGCCGTGAAATTCAGTCACGTGTTTATTGCCCGCTTTGGTATCTAAGCCGTCAACATTTTGGGTGATTAAATCGCCTTTTTCGTTGCAGATAGCAGCAATTTTCTCGTGGATTTCGTTTGGCTTGGCGTCAGGGAAGTACATATTATCCATTACGAACTTGTAGAAAAAGTCAGGGCGCTGATAAAGAGTTTCTTCGCTCAATATTGTTTCTGGACTTTCAGAAACGCCGTCATAAATGCCGTTTTTAGAGCGGTAATCGGGAATACCTGAATGGGTCGATACTCCCGCACCAGTCAAAAAAGTAATGTGGCGCGCCTGATCAATATCATTTTTTAACTCAGTTATCTTGTTAGAATCAATCATAATTTTGCCTTTCTTAAAACTAGTTCTGCTACTGCTAGTTTACTACAAGATTTTGTCTAACATATAGGGTTATTGTAATAAAACCATGCCATCAGTTATTGACAGCATGGTTTTTATTTATTAAAGAATTTGGATACCGTGTTCTTGGCACTTGGTAATCATGTCATGCGGCCAAACGCTGGCTTGAACTTCTCCTATGTGAGCTTTGCCCAGCAAAAGCATACATAAGCGTGATTGCCCAATACCACCACCAATGGTATAAGGCAATTCCCCGTCAAGCAGCATCCGGTGAAATTCCAGCTTTTCGCGTTCAAGGCAATCAGCCTTTTTTAATTGTGCGTGCAAACTTTCAGGACTAACGCGAATACCCATTGAAGAAATCTCGATTTTTTGCTTTAAAGGTTCATACCAGAAAATCAGATCGCCGTTTAGTTGCCAATCATCATAATCCGGGGCACGACCATCATGAGGTTTGCCGCTTTTCTTCAGTTTGTCGCCAACTTTCATAATAAAGACTGCCTTTTCTTCCGCGGCAATCTTGTTTTCTCTTTCTTCAGGACTGATGTCTGGCCAGCGGTCTTCTAATTCCTGTGTAGTGATAAAGTAAAGTTTTTCCGGTAAACGATAAGTAGAGGCAGGATAGCGGAAAGCACAGCCAGCTTCAATTTCTTTAATTGCAGCAAAAATTTTAGTAACAGTATTTTTAAGGGTTTCTTCTGTTCTTTCCTCCTTGGCAATAATTTTTTCCCAATCCCATTGATCAACATAAATTGAGTGGAAATTGTCTAAGTCTTCATCGCGGCGAATGGCGTTCATGTTGGTATAAAGACCTTCGTGCATGTTAAAGCCGTATTTTTTCAGTGCCATTCTTTTCCATTTAGCAAGGGAATGGACGATTTCAACTGTATCATCTGCCGGTAAGTCCTTCGCATCAAAAGCAACGGGACGTTCAACGCCATTTAAGTTATCGTTTAACCCCGTATGTTTTTCAACGAACAGCGGGGCAGACATCCGTTGTAAGTTTAATTTTTTAGCCAAGATCTTTTGAAATTCTTCGCGAATGAAAACAATCGCAGCTTCAGTGTCACGAATGGTAAGAGTAGGGTGATAACCTGCAGGTAAAATTAAAGTCATTGTGTTGACCTCCTATGAATTTAAGGAAAAGAAAAAGCCTCCATCCCGTTTTTAATAAAACAAGGACGAAAGGCTTTTTCCGCGGTACCACCTTAATTGCCCCAAATAAGGGCCAACTCATGAAGCACTAACATGCTCCACCAGCGTGGTAACGTACTGGAGACGACACAACCTACTTTCACGTAAATTTCAGCGTGCTGCTAAAAGTGTTTTTCAATAATTCAGGGTCTAACGGTTTTGCACTATCACCATTTCACTTAAAGAAATAAATTATTTACTCGTCTTTTTCACTGCATTTAATTTAATAGTAATTTAACAATAATTTCAATAAAAATTCAAGTAATATTTTATTTATTTTGTGAATATTTGGTGAAGAAATGCTACTCGTTAAATTTTATCTGCCAGTACGTGCTTAACGTCAGAAAGCGAATCAACTAAATAATCTGCTGCAGCTTGAGAAAAGGGAAAGCGTTCCTCTTTTAGGGCAATAGTGAACATTCCGGCATTTTTACCAGCCGCAATGCCATAATCCGAATCTTCAATGACCACGCATTGTTTGTTTTTCAAGCCTAGTTTGGCTGCCACAGTATTATAAATTTCAGGGTTGGGTTTTGATTGCTTGAACATGTTGCCACTGATCACCGGATCAAAAAATTGCGTTAGCTGACACTGCGTCAGTACAGTCTTGATTTTTTCTGGAGCTCCAGAAGACGCCAAAGCAAGTTTTAACGCCTGCTTTTGCAGCCACTTTAATAACGGAATCGCATCAGGATTTAATAATTTCCGGTAGTTAATTGGGCGGTCTTTAAAGTATTGTTGAAATTTTTGATAATATGCACGGTAATTAGGTTCACCAGAATAGTATTTTGAAATAATGTCAAAGTACATTTTTTTATTTCCGCCAACCATTTTGATGAGCTCCTGATCGGGAACGGCAACACCTAAATAGTCCAAGTATTCTTTTTGGCGTTTCAACTGTAATGGTTCGCTATCAATTAACACGCCATCCATATCAAAAATAACAGCTTTGAACATTATATTTTTACCTCTGCTTCTTGATCTTGTCGTATTCTGCAGCAATTTGCTGAACCACAGTATTAGTGGTTGGTCGTTCAATGTACTTGGAAATGGTCTTGGTGATACCCATTTCTTTGATATCTGCTTGAATTTTCATCGCTTGAGAATCACGAGGCTCGTCATAAGCAAATGCTGCTGCTAATGCTTTTACGTGGGCGGTATATGGCAGATGATATTTTTCACACAGATTGATTACGCCCATTAAGCGGTCATTTTTACCAACTTTACGGATAGGATCAAAGCCTACACGATAAATTGAATCTGACATTTCGTCCTTTGCTGCCGGTAAATATTCCAGTTCCCGAATTTGATCACGTGTTACCGGATATTCATACAGGACGGCTTCTATTGTTTCATCATGGACACCCTGAACTAGTTGGTGGACTTTCTCGTCAGTTTCAGCTTTTGCAATATCATCATATCCTTGCAGGTAGCCTTCATAGGCAGTCGTAGCATGGGGACCATTAATGGTGAAAACTTTGATATCTTTTAACATTTCTACATTGTCCCGCACATCAAGCCACTTAACATCGCTAAAATCTGAGTATACGGGACCTTGGATAATAAGGGAAGCTACAGCCGTTGTCACTAACTTAGTTGCATAATTTGAGTCAGCGTCGGTTGAACGGCGAACGATCGAGTCTCTTATTACCACGTTTTGATCAAACCAGTTTTTTACTTCGTCATCAGCCAAGTGACTGCGGAAGTCTTGGGTTATTTGATTAATCAAATGGTTTTTATTAGTCAGGCAAATTAGAGTCTTTTTTGCAGAGGGATCAACTTTAAATTGTTGGTTGAAGTAAACAGCTAATTCATTTGCTGCTGCTGGAAAATCACTGGGATAGAGGGGCAGCATCAATAAATCTGCCTTTAAAAAAGCCTTTAACACATGCTCGTAATCGTCTACCAGGTAGGCGTCATAATTTTTAATAGTATTCGTGAAGACGCGCTTGGTAGTGTGAACACTTACTTCATAGGTATGGGTCCGGTTCAATTCCTGAATAACGCGGGGATCATTATCTAAGAAAGTAATTTTCCACCCGGCATTATAAAATGTTTCTCCCATAAAGCCTTTACCTAAACGACCTGCACCAACAATTATTACATTTTTCATGTTTAAAATAATCCTCCGATAAAATTTTTTATTCAAATACTGCTAAAATTTCTTCAGGACTTTTGGCAGTCCTGATTTTTTCTACATTTGCTTCATCCATTAAAGTCTGAGAAATCACTTTCAGAATATTGAGATGATCATCGCCTTCGCCGGCCAATCCCAAAAGGACATAAGCAATTTCGTTTTTACCAAACTTGACTCCGTCAGGAACTTGAATAATTGATATTCCTGTTTTCTTAATTGCACCCCGTGTGTCTTCAAGACCATGGGGTACAGCAACGTGGTTACCAATATATACCGGCAAATCTTGATTTCTTTCAATCATTTGGTCGATATAATCTGGTGTAACGTAGCCGTTATCAACTAATATTTGCCCCGATGCTCTAATGGCATCATCAACACTGGCAAATTTTTGATTAAGACGGATATTGTTAACGTTTAAGATTTGAGGATCAAGTTCTGGCTTTTTGGCCTGCTCCTTAGCGGGAGTTTCTGCTGTACCGCTGCTGTTTTGCTTTTTAACAAAATCAATTACTTCTTTATAATTAGTATCTTTTAGAAAGTTATTGATTGGAATAAAAGTGGTATCCGGGTTATTACTGCTTGCTTTAGCCCGGTCAATTAGAGAATCAAGTGTAACTACCAGATCCGCATCTTGATCAATTTGGTTGGCAGAAGAATTTTTAACCTGAATGTCCGTTAAATTCTCCTTTTGCAATAATAACTTTAAGACAGAAGCACCCATTGCACTTGAACCCATTCCGGAATCGCAGGCAACGATAATTTTCTTAATTTTGCCTTTTGCAGGCTTAACAACAAAATCATCTGTAGTTTTAACTTCATGATCGTCAACCGTGAAGGATAAAGTGGGGTTAACATCTTCTTTTGGTGGGAAGACCTTTAGTAAAAACGTACCGATTGCTGCAGCTACAAGGAAACCCGCAACAATTGAAACTAAATTAGCGAAAATAGCATCACGTGGAGTCATAATTGCAATATTGATTAAACTGCCGGGTGATGCTACACCGATTAGACCGCCACCAAAAATAACTTGCAGATAAAGGGAAACTGCCAAACCACCCATTGTGGCAAAAATCATGATTGGGTTTCCCAGCACAAATGGAAAGTAGACTTCACCAATTCCAGCGATACCAGCAATAAACATTGCCATAGGTGCAGTATTTTTTGCCTTACCCTTGCCAAAGATCGAGATTGAGAGCAGAGTGCCAAGAAGTGGTCCACAGTTACTGTCGACTAAGAACATAATTGATTTTCCGGCTTTAGCTGCTTGTGCAAAACCGATAGGAGCTAAAATTCCGTGATTAACAACATTATTTAAAAATAAAACTTGTGCGGGAGCCATGAAGACAGACAATAACGGAATTACCTTATTCTTAGTGGCCCAGTTAACACCTGCTGTAATTACTGAAATTAAACCCCTAATTGCGGGCCCAATCGTGATAAACGCTAAAATACAATAAAATGCCCCGATAATGCCTAAACTGAAATTATTTACCAGCATTTCAAAACCGGGTCGGATTTTGTTTTCGACGGCATGGTCAAACTTTTTCAATGTCCAAGCTGCTAGTGGCCCAATAATCATCGCACCACTAATCATTGTGATATTTGAACCCACGATAACGCCCATACTGGCAAAAAGCCCGATGACGCCACCTCTTTGTCCGTGAATGTTATATCCTGCTGTATAAGCTATTAATAAAGGAAAAACGTAGTCCAAGATTGGTGCGATCAGCTGATTTAATTCCTTGTTAGGCATCCAGCCATGCGGAATGAAAAGAGCAGCCATCAGCCCCCAACCAACGAAAGCGCCCAGGTTGGGCATGACCATTGCGCTCATAATGCCGCCAAAACGTCTGATTTTGGTTAAAACGGTTGAACTATTGCTATTTTGGTTCATAATCTCCACCTCCTATCTAGTGGATTTAGCTCCTGTAATGTTAATGGTGGTGCCAGAAATATAGGAAGCATGGTCGGAAGATAAATATGTAATTAAATCAGCAATCTCACTGATTTTTCCGGGACGACCCAAAGGAATAATCGCTTTGTAGTCTGAACTGATATTATTAGGATCCTGTCCTCTGGTGTAAGCCAAGGCTTTGAAGGCTGCGTCATTATTCATTGGCGTACGCTCATTAACACCGGGTGCCACAGCAACTACTCTGATGTTAAATTGACCTAGTTCTTTGGCCCAGGCTTTGGTGTAAACTGCGACTGCTGCCTTGTTTCCTGAATAACAGCTCTGACCTTTAGATCCTTCTAAACCTGCTTCAGAAGACATGTTAATGATCACGCCTGATTTTTGTTTGATCATTACTCGTGCAACAGCTTGGGCACAGAAAACCACGCCTTTTTGATTGATATTGGTCATGAAGTCAAAGTCATCTTCACTAAGTTCATATTCGGGATGTGTGCCGTAATAATCGACTAACATACGTGGTCTGCTTACTCCCGCGTTATTAACTAAAACATCAATGTGACCGTATTGGTCGACAATTTGTTTGACAACCGCTGCAACTTCTTTTTGATGTGAGACGTCACAAGTCATTGTTGCAACATTTGCCTGATTTTTATGTGCGTCATTTGCGGCAACATCTAGTGAAATTACTTGAGCCCCATTTGCGGCTAATTCATTAACCATTGCTTCGCCAAGCCCCATACTGCCTCCAGTAACGATTGCAACTTTACCTTCTAAACTAACCCATTGTTGAGTCATAATCTGTATCTCCTTTTCTATATATTTCGGTCAAAATAGATACCGCTTTCATTAACCACCTGTATTCTATATGCGATTTATGCAAAAATCAATATATTTTTGCATGTTTGTTCAAATTAATTGCATAAATGTGCAAAAATGTGCTGAAAAAGCTCATTTTTTCTGCTAAAATTGAAACAAGTTAGTAAAAAGAAAATATGTTAAAATTAGTGAAGATAAACACGTTAAACGTAAACTAGGGATGCCTAATGTTAAAGAAAGAGCGCCAAAACCTGATTATTCAGGCAATTAATTTTCACAAACACGTTACTACAGCTGAATTGGTGGCTAAGTTTAACTGCTCAGAAGATACTATCCGCCGTGATCTGCGGGAGCTGGACCAAAAGGGACTAATTAAAAGAATTTATAATGGAGCCATCCGCATAGGACCTCCTGTAACTACTTTTGAACAGCGCTTAACGATTAAAACCGAGATTAAAAAGCAGTTGGCCCAAAAAGCCTTGTCTTTTTTGCGTGAAGACACGGTTATATTAATTGATGGCAGTACAACCAATTATTATTTAGCACAAGCTATACCCGAAAATTTTGCTGCTACGTTTATTACCAACTCGCCTTATGTAGCAATTCAGCTATCAAATAAAAGAAATGTTAATATCATTACTTTGGGCGGTATTTTTGCCAAAAGAGCAGCTGTCAGTTTAGGAGTAGAAGCACTTGATGCCTTGAGAACGTTTAGAATTGATACCTATGTCATCGGCATTCATAATTTGGATCCTGATAACGGCGTATCATTTCATAGTCAACAAGAAGCGCAGGTCAAAAAGAAAATGATTGATGTTGCTGATAACATTATTGCCTTGGCTACTAGTGATAAGTTGGGCTTGTACAGCAATTTTATTTGTTGTGCCGCAGACAAAATTGATCAATTAATTACTGATTCTCAAGATGAAGAACTTTTAGCTCAATTTGCTAAAAAGCATATTGAAGTTGATCAAATAAAAAAAGCTTAGAGCCGCTTATTTAGCGGGCTTTAAGCTTTTAATGTATTAAATTTGTTTTTTACGTAAACTGGAATCTCTTTTAAGAGATAGCTATGAAATAATTTGCTGAATTAATTTTAAAAAACTATGTAGTTACATTTACTTTATCCAACCAAAACGCCCCAGTCTGTTATAATGAGAATGAACAAATGTGAGGAGAATTCTATGGTAATTTTTTATCTTATTTTAGATGCTCTGCTTTTAGGCTATACTTGCTATAGTTGGTACTGGCAGGCAAACATTGATTTAAAAGGGCATTATCGCTCCTCTTCAATTATTTGGGCAATAATTTTTATTTGGATTGGCTTTACTTGGCAACTAATTGAAAAAAGTGATCCGGGACTGAGCTTCTTTTTAGCTATCTTTTTAATGATTGGAATTATAGACGGCTTTACGGGGTTCGCTCCCAAAAGGGCTGTCGTGTCGGGCTACTTTCGCCGCACCATTTCATACGCGGATGTGGTGATGGTGACTTTAATCAAAGTACCTAACCCTAATAAAAAACAGGTAATTTGTATCTTGACAACCCAGAAGAATAAACAATATTATTTACGCTTTTCTTATGGTGTAGCTCAAATTATTGAAGCACTAAAAAATCATATTCATCATGATATCCGCATTGAAGTACAGGATATCTTTTAAGACCACGCGGTTAACGTGGTCTTTTTTGATGGCAAATTATTCTTCCCAGTTCATTTCCAAAAATTTACTGAAGCCGCCTTTAAGAGCGCGTTTCTTATTAACTTGCTTTAAAAAGGTCTCTTGGTCAACATTTTTGAATTTAAGGTAAGCTAAGATTACCTCATAAACATCACCCAGTTCTTCAACAAGGTTTTCTTCGGTTTTAGCAGCAAGAACTTCATTAGTTTCTTCAATTAATTTTTGCTTTAAAGCCGGCTCAATTTCTGCAGGTGCAAGTTCACGATAAGTCGCATAATGTGCAAATTCTGGAATTTTGTCTCTGACCAATTTTTTCATCTTTTAAGCCTCTCATACAAACTAAATTTTAGTATTATTATACTGCTAAAAATTGTAAAAATATTGTGAAATATGTAACAAAAAGTAAAAGAAGCTTAATTTAGTTAAGAAAGTGTGACTGCTATCCGCAATAATGATTTTAATGATGTTGTTCAAAATCGTCATTCGGTTCGGAATTTTGATAAGACGGTCAAAATCCCGCGCTCAGAATTTAAAGAAATGTTTGCCGAAACGATCACAGCGTCAACTGGTTGCTATTGACAAGAGTAATGAAACTGAAGCAACTTTAGCAAGGACAATTCGCTATCCGGTTGAAACTGTTTATCACTTTGCTGAATAAATAAAAAATTTGTACTTTAAAAACCTTCCCTGAATGGAAGGCTTTTTGCTTACTATAAAATTGGTGAGAGCATCCGTGAAAAGCTCTGCAAGATCTTAAGCCACCGACCTTGTTTGGCAATATCTTCTGGGGTTAGTAGTGATGAAACTTTCATATCATCTTCAAATGATTTGGCAACCTCAAGCGTGAAATTTTTATCATAAAAAACGGCAACATCTTCAAAATTGAGATCGTATGAGCGGTAATCTTGGTTCATAGATCCGACCGTAGAGAAAGTATCGTCAACTACTATGGTTTTGGCATGGATAAATCCCTTGTTGTAAATGTAAATTTTGATACCATAACGGGATAGTTCGTTAGCGTACCACTGCGTTGCCCGGTAAATGAAGGGGTGATCCGGTTTACAAGGAATCATAATTCTGAGATCTACTCCTGAGCGCGCAATGGTCTGTAAAGTCGCAAACATCGCATCGTCTGGAATTAGGTAGGGCGTTTGAATCCAAACCCTTTTTTTAGCCAGCGACATGAGCCGCATAATCCCATTGCGCATATTAGCATTATAACTGTCTGGCCCATCTGAAACTATTTGGGTTGCCACGTCACCACGATGAATGTCGTTTTCATCCAAATTTGGGAACAGAATAGTGTTAAATGTGATTACTTGGTTCTCTTTTTGAATAGAAGCATTCCAATCCATGACAAAACGCTCTTGCAGTAATAATGACGCTGAACCAACAATTCTGACTTGACTATCACGCCAGTAGCCAAATTTCTTTTTTCTGCTTAAATACTGATCACCGATATTAAAGCCACCAGTCCAAGAGGTTTTACCATCTACTACGACAATTTTACGGTGCAAGTGGTAGTTAATCCGGTACCGTGTAATCATGTTGCGCGAGGTAATAAAGGGCAGCACAACCCCGCCTGCTTTTCTTAATTGGTCAAACCAAGCTTTGTTAGCTCCCATGGAACCCCAAGCATCATAGAGCAAGCGCACAGATACGCCTTCTTGGGCTTTTTTAATTAGTAAATCAAGAAAGTCATTGCCAATTTCATCATTATAAAAAGTGTAAAACTCCACGTTCACCGATTGCTTGGCTTTTTTAATATCACGCATCATGTCGTGAAACATGATTTCACCATCGGTGTAGAGCTTAACGTGATTGTTTTTACTTAAAGGTGATTCACCATCATGGTCAAAAAAATGTACTACCATCTTGGCCTTATTAGAGGTGTCAGAGGTGCTGATCTTTTTGGGAGCCGCAGTAATGGACTTTTGAACGTTGCGCAGACCAATGTGGTGCTGTTTGTTAATCGCAAAAATATTTTCCTGCGAAATTCCCCGCCCGAAAAAGCCGTAAATAATCATTCCTAAAACTGGAAAAACCAGCAGGATAATCAACCAAGCCCAAGTTGTTGAAACAGAACGCCTTCTGTGAAAGACGATGTAAAAGGCTAAGATAGTATTAGTAATAATGATGATGCGTCCTATGTCACGGAGCAGAATCACACGTATTTCCTCCAAAAATTAAGTTACTTTTTAAGACCAATAAATTTATCAATAATATCAATCACAAACGGATTATCATGCATCCAGCTGTGTTCGGCGTATTTTTGCCCTCGTATTTCAACTTCATGGTATGACTTAGCATACGGAGCTAAAATATAACGGATGCTCTTAGCAGAAGTTACGGAGATAAACTTGTCGCTGTTTGTGTTATCTAAGACATTGCCGTAAATATTTAACACAGAAATGTTGGGATTGAACCGTTTGCGTCTTAGTAAGAGGTAAAGATAATGCAAATTTACTACAGCTGGACGACCTTTTTGGTTAAAGGCGTTCACATTGGGAATATCTCCTAAATAAACTACCCCGTCAAACGGTCCGGCTATAAAAGCACATTTTACCAGATGGGGAAAATTCTTTTTACGATATTCACGCATTTCTGTCCGCACTATACAAGGGCAAGCCAGAGAGTGGGCAATTGCCGAATAGTGTGAAAAGTGGTACCTTTGAGCTAAAAAGGGTAGGGTAAAACGGAGATAATAGTCGATTGCATACACTCCGATCAATCTCTGCCGAAAAACCACTTGTACAATCGGATTGCGATCTCCGGTCCAAGTACCTTCCAACTTAAAGTTACCAAACAAATCTGCGGTAACTTTAAGATATTTCGAAGTCCCTTTATCGGCAAGTGCCTGTTTAACCATTACCCTTGTAGTATAGTCACCGCCGCGAAACCCGTGAAAGTAAATAATGGGTATCTGCTCAAAGTTGCCTTCTTTTGGTTCAACCGTGGCATTATCTTCTATTCTTTTTTTATGCAGGCGTAAGAAAACGCGAGTGGGTGCAAAAGTTGCTAAAATAGCAAGAAAAAGCATGCTAATCTTACTTGGTTCTTTTGCGAGGTCGCGCTTGTGGTTTTTCTCTACTTCTTCCTTGTATTTTTTAGTATTGAAGAACATAATACCACCTTAAAAATAGAACTAATTCTATTTTAGCATTGACAGAAGAATTTAGTGATAGGGGAACATATGAAATTTTACGCAGTCAAAAAGGGCCGCCAACCAGGTGTTTATCGCACGTGGGAGGAAGCCAAAAAACAAGTTGATGGTTTTTCTGGTGCTGAGTTTAAATCTTTTGCCAAAATAACCGATGCCACAGAATACTTAAACTGGGACAAAGAAACAGTTAATCAGGTCTTTCAAAAAGGGGAAGACACTTTGCAAGAAGCGATTGCCAAGATCCAAAGAGAAAGCCGAAAAATTAATAGCAGCAATGAAACTGCTATTAATTCCGAGCAGGCACCAAAATCTGCAGCAATAAACAAAGCTGCGAGCAACTATTTTGCCACGATTTATACTGATGGCGGCACGCGCAATACCGGCAATTTCAAGGGTGGTCATGTGCGTCAAACAGACAAGGCAGCTTGGGCCTATTTAATTGAGTGGCAAGAAAATGGTCAGTCTAAGTCAACTTACAATTCAAATGGTGAGTTTGGCGCTACCAATAATAAAATGGAACTGACAGCTCTGATTGAAGCCCTTAAAAAATTACTGGAAATGGGTTTTAACGACAAGCCGTTATTATTTGTGCTTGATTCCCAGTACGTTTTAAATCCAATCACCAAAGGCTGGCTTAAAGGTTGGAAAAAGCGTGGCTGGACCAAGTCTACTCCGGGAGCGATTGCCAATCTTAGTTGCTGGCAAGAACTTGACCAACTATTAAGTAAATTTACTCAGACCAAATTTGAATGGACTAAAGGGCATGCCAATAATCGCGGCAATGAATTTGTTGACCAAACTTTAAATAAGTTTATGGATCAAATGTAATTAGTTAGTATTAAGCAACCATTAAGCCACTGAAAAGGTGGCTGAAGAATGCAGTGATATTATGCCAAATTTGTTCAAGCCAGTTACGGTTTTCTGGTGTATTGATCTTATCAAAAATGCCTTTGGCATTCTTTTTAATGTTTTTTGAAAGTGCATCTGCCTGATCTTTAAATTTGTGATTTTTTAAAGCGCCAGAATCGCGTACTTCAATGAGAACGTTAATAATCTGTTGTTTCTGGTTATTATTAATCACATCACCAAGATGATTGATGTTGATTTGGTTTGTAACAATGTCATGAATTTGACTATCGGAAACGTTGTTGCCGATTTGTCCCATTTCCTGTTTGGCACCGGCAACGGCATTGTTTAATTGGGCATCGCTATAGCCGTCTTTATCCTTATTTTCTTTAGTGATTTTGCTTAAAGTGTTCATTTCATCTTGAGCAGCATTAACTTGACTTTGGTTTAAGTTTTCGCCAGTTTTACTGTAAGCAGCGTAAACACCGGCTAAAGCACCGGAGCCATCAATCGGCACAGCGCTGGTAACGTAGATATTGGCATCAGAGATGCCGGCGGTTAAAGCCGCATTTTTGTATTGGTCGGCAGTAATGGTAGTAATGTTGTTGTGCCCGTTATAATCAAGAATGTGGACGTTAATACCATTACCTGCAGCTGTTTTTTCGATCATAGCACTGGACCAGACGCCCGATTGGGTCGTGAAATTAGCACCAGAAGGGTTGAGATACTTCACTAGATCGGCACCTGTGATAGTTATAGTTTGATAGCTGCTGCCGCTTAGTGGATTGCTAAGCGTTTTTAAAGTACCGCTTTTTTGAGTTTCAGTCAGGGATGTTCCCAAACAAATAACAGGCAAGTCGTCTGCTTTAACCGTCTGTTCAAAGGCACCGCAGACAATTGTACTTAAAAATAACATGGTAACAATAGTTAAAAAAGTTTTTGCTTTTTTCATATAATAATTAACTCCTTTTGAATGAACTAATTATACTAAATACTTAAAACAAAAGTTTAAATTATGGTTATGTACCACCTAGTTTACGTTATTTTTAAGATTTAAGATGGTATAATAACAAAAGTGAAGGAGGGAACTATGATTCAGCAACCTGAATTAACAGTTATCATGCCAATTTACAATGTTGAAAAATATTTAACTCGGGCTCTTGACCATTTAGCTAAACAAGATGATCCGAATTTCAAATTGTTAATTGTCAATGACGGTTCAACGGATAATACCAGAAAAATAGCTGAGAGCTATCGTGAACGCTTCCGTTACTTTAAAATAATTAATAAACATAATGGCGGCTTGTCTGATGCCCGCAATGTAGGCATTGCCAACGTTGATACGCCTTATTTTACATTTCATGATGGTGACGACTGGGTTGATTCCGGTTATACTGCCTTTTTTGTCCGTGCCTTTCACGATCATCCTGATGCAGCGATGGTTTCTTGTGGCTTTTGGCTTGATTATGAAAATAAACAAGGTTCAGTTCCTGTAACTAAAAAAGAAGTACGGGGAATGAAAGGTAAAGCGCGAACATACCAGTTAATCAGCAATCCTTTTGGCTCTTTATGTGATAATCATTGCTTAGCTACCCCAGTAAAGGGCTATACTTGGAACAAAGGCTATAAGTTATCAGTTGTACGGCAAAATCATTTGCATTTCATGAAAGACTTAGCCTTTATGGAGGATCAGATTTTTAACGTACAATACTTGGCACTGACCGAGGGCTTTTATTGCGATAGTACTCCTATCTACCATTACTGGCAGCGTAAAGACAGTATGGTTCACCACTTCAACTTAAAAATGATACCCGACAATTTTAAGGCAAATTATATTGTTGCTAAAACTATTGTCCGCAGTCTATGGCAAGAGCATAGAAAAGAAAATGGTTCTGAACAAAAGTTAATAGAGGCTAGTGAAAGAGACCAGAGATGAGAGTAAAAGTTAATGGTAATGAGCTTTATTATAGTAAATTAGGTAAAGGTGCCCCGCTTTTGTTACTGCATGGGCACCATTTAGATGGTGGCATGTTTGACCAGATTGTTGCACCGCTATCTCTTTATTACACTGTTTATGTACTGGACATGAGAGGGCACGGATTGAGCCAGGGAGAAGCAGCAGAACACTATCAAACAGAAGTTGAAGATCTGTCTGCTTTTATTAATCAGGTAAATATCAGAGGGTGCTATTGCTTTGGCTTTGATGCCGGTGGTTTGGTGGCAATGATGCTTGCCAGTCAAGATCAAACTGTGTTTCAAAAATTGATGGTAGCCGGTGTCTTTGTCAATGGCAACGGTATTAGGTCATATCATTATCTGACTGAAGGGTTTCTGCGTTTCTTGCGGATGAACCGCGATAGTAAGGTAGAACTGTCAGAAAGTTTTATGTCGGTCGACAGCTTGAAGGCAATCAAAATTCCAACCTATTGTGTTGTAGGAGAAAAAGACTGGGTTAAAGTTGAACACGTTAGATGGTACAGCCAAATTATCCCTCAGGGTCAGCTTCTCGTTATGCCTAGACAAAAGCATGACAGTTATGCCGTTAAGAGCTTCAAATTACTGAACTTAATGGAAGATTTTTTTAAATAGATTACTAAAATTTAAAATAGAAACTTGAATAAAAAAAGCCGAAAACTACTTTCGGCTTTTTTTCAATTTATTACTTTGCTAGGCACTAGGGACTTTTTTGGTTATAATAGACATGCAAAGATTGTATTTTAAATAAACGAGGTAGCTATGAACAAGGAAGAACTTCTTCAGTTAATGCACCCAATGAAGCTGATTGGGTTAGGCGGAAATCCCGCTTTAAATGAAAAAATTGCGCAAATTTTGAAAAAACCGTTAATCGAAACTGCTGTGCAGCATTTCAGTGACGGCGAAATTCAAGTCAATATTGGTGAAAGTGTCAGGGGATGCGACGTTTTCGTTATTCAATCAATTCAAGACCCTGTAAATGAAAACTTTATGGAACTGGAAATTGTTTTAGATGCTTTACACCGCGCGTCAGCTCATCGGATAAACGTAGTGGTGCCATATTTAGCATATTCGCGCTCAGATACCAAAACACGTTCGCGGGAACCAATTACTGCTAAACTGGTAGCTAATTTGTTGCAAATTACTGGTATGGATCACTTAATCGCACTGGATTTACACGCTTCGCAAATCCAAGGTTTTTACAATGTTCCGGTTGACCACTTACATGCTATGCCGTTATTAGCACAATACTTTATTGATAATGGTATAGCTACTAAGGAAGAAGACGATATTGTAGTTGTTTCACCAGACCATTCTGGTGCTAAGCTGGCTCGTAATTTTGGGCAATTCTTTGACGCTCCAATTGCAATTGTAGATCAGCGCAGGGCTCGTTACGATGCTGATGTGCATAGCATGATTGGTGATGTGAAGGACAAGAAATGTATTATTGTTGATGACCTGATTGACACTGGTTCACGTATTTCTTCTTCAACCAAATCAGTTTTAGCAGCGGGTGCTAAAAAGGTTTATGTTGCTGCAACGCACGCACTGCTCTCACAAAATGCACTGGAAGTTCTGAATGAATTACCAATTGAACAAATCGTAGTAACAGATACAATTAAACACAGCCATTATCCAGATAGAATGGTTCGTATCTCAGTAGATTTGCTTTTAGCGCGGGGAATTAATTATGTATATAATGACCGCTCAATGCACTCATTAAGTGAAAGTGATTTGAAATAATCACATGATAAATGGCTTACTTTTTGTACGTAATTAAAATAGTTAAATCTATAAGCTAATAATATACCAGTGCCTTTTTGTTTATTTATTCTATATCATTGGTATAATTAAAGCAAAATGTATAGGAGCTGAGAAAACATTATGGCACGACGTAAAAATTATAAAAGAAGACGTACTATTTTAAGTAATACTTTTCACTTAATCAGAGAAAACGGAATGGATAGCGTTTCGTTTCAAATGATTGCAGAAAAATCGGGGATTTCTAAATCTTTGCTGCAATCTTATTATCCACATAAATCTGGCTTAATTGCAGATGTTGTCCGCAACATTCTCAATACGTTAGACAAGCAAGTGCAAAAATTTAGTGCTACTAAAGAGGACGAAGTATGTGCCCGCACCAAAGCCTTTATTTATGCAATTGAAATGTTGGGAATTTATGATGAAGGTCTTAAGCGGATCATTACAGAGGTATTCAAGAGTAATGAATCACTCGACTTTTGGAGTCAAACAATCAATGATTGGTTAAAAGAAAAACAACTATTTGACCATCTTGACTTTCAACCTAAAGAAGTACGAATGGGAATTGCCTTTGTAGTGACCGGTATTAGTCGTCTTTATTATGATAATAGGAAATATGAAGTTTCTCCTGAAGAAATAGCAGATTATGGTACAGAATCATTTATGTACAGTTTTCTGCATTGCTCAAGAAAAACTATTGAAAAGGCGCTCAAAGAGGGTCATGATATCATTGAATCTACTGATATCAAGACCATTCATCATGCAATAGATACAATGTTTGATGAAGACAAGGAGATTGTCTGTTAGGAAGGAAAAATATGGCAAATGGCGCGCGCAATGGTTTGCACAGAATGAGCGAAGAACAAAGCAGTCAATATAAAAAAGCTTTGTCCTTTATTATCTTTCTGATTGTATCGCTAACCATGATTACCGCGACTTTCCTTAATCCCTTTTTTATGAAGGGACAAATTAGAAACAGTAGTAACGAAGCTGTAGTGGTTAGACAGGTTAATAAGCATTTTGATACATTAGCGGAAATAATTGGTGCTAATAAAAATGGTAGTGCCAACCTGCTAACTACTAAGCAAACGCAGCCGATTGCTGATCATATTATTGATTACACGTTGGGTACTCCCTGGTTTAAATTTAATAACATGAATTTAGCTAAACAAATTTTGCATGATATTGAATTAAATATTGACCAGGATTCTTCTAGTGATGCGCAACTAGTACAACACAAATTAAAAGAGCAAGCAAATAATGCTCCCTTTGACGTGAAGGATGCTTTTAATCTGAACACGATCACTTTGGGAGGCAATATTGCATTTATTTTGTTAATCGTTAACGTAATTATACTAGTCATGGCATTTATTAGTTTGCACTCACTGATTAGTGATATGAAGTTATTGCTTAATTCAAAAATGCTGACCCATGAAGTTACCGCATCTGGGATGTGGGCAGGATTTTGGCTAATGCTAAGTGCGGGAATATTAGCTATTATTCCTGTCATATTTGATGTCGAAGGCTTGGCTGTATTGGGCTATGTCTTAGAGATCGGTAGTAGTATTTTCCTCGATTTTGTCATTGCAGGTGTCATTCTTTATATCCTGAGTGCAATTCCGTGGGAAATCAGCTCGCCAAATAATTAGGCAATTTAGGTGTCAAAGAAGCAACTTATCATTGCTTGCCAAAGGAAGTTCAAATGAAAATTTATTTTGCTAATGCTCTGTTTTCACAGGCAGAAATTAATTATAATGCGCAATTGGCTGCTAAAATTCGTCAAATTGATGATGCAATTGATTTATATTTGCCCCAAGAAAACGCGTCAATCAATGATAAACAAGCGTATGCTGATTCTAAAATGATTGCTCAAGCAGATACCGAGAAGTTGGTTAATAGTGATTTAATGATTGCGGTGCTTGATGGGCTTAGCATTGATAACGGTGTTGCCAGTGAAATAGGCGTCGCTTATGCAAAAGAAATTCCGATAATTGGCTTGTACACAGATACACGTCAGCAGGGCGCTGATAATCAAGAAAAGTTGCAGGCTTTGACCCAGATTGCTGAAAACCAGTTTCACTACGTTAACTTGTATACTACGGGTCTAATTAAACTTAATGGTACCATTGTCAATAATGAAAATGATTTATTGGCAGCCGTAGCCAATTACATTTAAAAATGTGCTCAGTTTAAAGTAATACATTAAAAAACCGCGAAGAATTAACTTCGCGGTTTTTTATATTGATCTATTTAGTTGCAAGTTGAAACAGTTTAAAACTATAACTGATTAAGCCCGTGATTTTTACTTCATATTCATGGCCAACTATTAGCGGCATTGATCCAGGATAATAGGTAATAATCGTTTCAAAGTTGCCGTAACCGGTCTTACTATAATTGTGTACGTTTTTTGCTTGATAAGTTTCACCATTATCTTTATCGGTAATAGTAATGGTTGGCGTTCCCTCAAAATGACGGCTAGAAAGATAAACTGACCAGGCAATATTTTCACCTGCTAAAAGTTCAATAGGGAAAACGCCAGCACTAGGATATGTGACCATTTCTTGGCTCGGAGAGCGGAAAACGTCAACCGGATTGAATACTTTTTGCACAGAATAACGGTAGCCGTTCGTACCATAAGCCGCACCGATACCAGTTGTAGTTAAGCGCGTTGATAGCAGCCAAGCACGATGACCGGTGTCTGCTCCGCCTAAGTTATAGCGGTCAGTCAATAAATCAGTGATAACTTCTCCTGCAGATTGGTCAGTGGTATTGAAATTAAGATTTGCTTGATTAGATGTGTTACGAGCAAGTTGCCAAGTATCTTTGCTAATCAATTTGGGACGCTTATCATGAGGTAAATTATGCTGGTTAATCATCGGGTTAGCATTTAAGGCAGCTAAAACAGCTGCGGTTTTTTGCGCGGCAATATTGTCCTCCGAGTTTTCATTTACCGGATTTAACCCAAACAATTCGCGGTAATAGTTTGTGTACGCCAATTGACTAGTGAGATATGCAGGTACAAGCACACCCTGCTTAAATTTGGTTTTAAAATGGGGTTTAGTTAAATAAAGGTTATTAAAGTTAAAAGCAGTTTTATCAAGCTGCGCGTATTCCTGTTGCAGCTTGTTTATCTTGCTCGCTTCACTTGGTGTGAGTTCCGCAGCGTATGTTTGTGTATTGCTAAAAGGAAAAAAGAAAAGCAAACATAAGAGGGCAGTATATATTTTTTTGAACATTTAAAGATGCTCTCCTTTCTTTAACACTAATTATAGGGCAAAATAAAAATAGGTATGTGTAAATTACCAAATGATAGTTATATTTAATAATTTGAATGGCTTTTTGTAAAGAACTTTTATAAGGAAAAGATTTTGACTAACAGTGAAGGTATGCGACTAGCAAAAAATATCAGTATCACTTTAACAGCTAATTTAGATGACTGGGACGGGGTCACTGGACCAGTAGACCAGGACTTGCGACAGGTAGTAGTGCAAAAAACCAGTATCAATGATGGCAAACTCTATGCTATGCAGCGCGTTGCGGGTGATACTCTGGTTTATCGCGGGCAAAATAACATTAATGCTGCTTTTAATAAAAAGATACCAGTTTTACATTTAACCGGTTCAGCAGCAGGACATACACAAACATTGGAATTTGCCGGCAGATCTGGTCAATGGTTTATAGGCACCAAACCGAATGATTTAAATCAAAGTTGGTCGACATGGTCTAAGCAAGTCGCACGTATCAAAATGCCGCATTATTTTAAAATTGCTGCCAATACCAAAATGCAGCAGCGATTATCAAATTTGAATTATGCAGGAGCAGATTTGGGCATCAGCTGCTCTGGAGAGCAGTTTGCACGTGTAGAAGTCGCTGTGTCACCTGATCTGCGCTACTTTTTAGTAGCTTATGGCGATAATGACTACACCGGCTATTTTGCGCTTTATTATCTAACTGATATTAATAATGCTCTTGATCATGCTGTAACTACAACCAAACATGTTGATATTAGAACGATAAATTGCATTGCTGCATTTAAAGCGCCCAATTTTTCTGGTCATGGTGGGTTAGTTGGTTCGCTGCAAGGCTTTGCTATTAGTAATAACCGTGATATCTATCTTTCCAGCCAATTTGCAGATGATAGGTTAGGTCGGGATAGAAAGATTATTAAAATTCCTTGGGCAGCAGTTGATCCTCAGGCTTGGGAATTAGTTGACTTAGCTGGTGCAAACAAGCTAGAAATTCCCGGCTATTATACAGAACTGGAGGGCTTACAACTAGCTAGTACGAATGATGTTTACCTGACTGTAGCTTATCATCAGTCTTTTGTCCCAGCTGCTCCGGACAAACACCCAACAAAGATCAATAAACTTTATGAAATCACTTGGGATTCAGATAACGATTTTTAATATAGTATAAATTTTGGGGATATGATTTTGCTTTATGCAAGACTTTTTGCTTATAATAAAAAATATTCCTAAAAAATTGTCTAATTTACAATTCTTCGGGTTTTCTTGCCGTATAATTAAAAGTTAGAAACAATGACTAAGAGGTAAAAATAATGACTAAGAAAACACAAGTTGGTTTAATTTTTGGTGGTAATTCATCCGAATATGAAGTATCAATTATGTCTGGCCATAATATTTATAATGCCATCGACCAAGATAAATTCGATGTGCATCCAATTTGGATTACTAACGACGGCTATTTAGCAAGTGAAGAAGACTCTTTTAAAGTCTTAAAAAATCCTAAATATACCATTGAAAATCCTCATGAAGTTGCCAACATTTCAAATTTAATTCAATTAAAGAATTTACCGGAAATTGATGTTTTCTTTCCGATTGTACACGGCAATTTAGGTGAAGACGGTTGTTTGCAAGGGCTATTCCGCATTTTAAATAAGCCTTTTGTCGGTGATGATGTGTTAGCTTCGGCTGTGACAATGGATAAGGAATTTACCAAAATTTTAGCACAACGCGTCGGCGTTCCTGTAGCTGACTGGATCGCGATTAAGCGGTTTGAATATGAAGACGCTGCTAATGCCAAGCGGGACTATGACAAGGTCAGTGCTAAACTTGGTAGCGACCTCTTTGTTAAGCCGTCAAACCAAGGTTCTTCAGTTGGGGTTCATCATGTTACTAACAAAGAGGAGTTTGATGATGCTCTAGCCGATGCTTTTAGATATGATGATAAAGTTTTAATTGAGGAAACTATTCACGGTACCGAAGTTGAGACTGCGGTTTTAGGTAATGATCAACCAATTGTTTCCGGTGTCGGACAAATTATTAATGCAGCTGGTACTTTCTACAGTTATGAAAATAAATATGATGATGATTCCACTACTACCTTGCAGATTCCTGCCAAATTACCTCAAGAAATTGTAGATAAAGTTAGAGCTAATGCCCTAAAAGTTTACCAAGTCACAGAATGTAGTGGGTTAGCTCGTGTTGACTCCACACTGCGTGCCAGCGATAATAAGATCATCTTAACTGAAGTGAACGCTTTACCCGGCTTTACCAATATAAGTATGTATCCTAAACTTTTTGAAGAAGCAGGTATTTCATATTCTGAATTAATTACCAGCTTGATTGAGAAAGCCCAAGAGCGTTTTAACCATAAGAAAAACTTGTTACATAAGATTGGTTAATTTAATTGTGCTAGGGAGTATATCTGATGAGTGAAGATAAGCATAATTTTGAAGAATTAACCGCACCGGCTGCAACGGCTAAGAGATTGCACATTAGTGTGGCTACTTTACGCAAATATTCTTTAATTGTAGAGAAAATTACCGGTAAACCCGATTATTATGCACGTACTAAGCAAAATGCCCGCTTATACAGTAAGCAAAATGTGCGTGATTTGGAAGATTTTCACCAATTGGCTCAGGATAACGGCTTAACCTTGCAGGAAGCCGCACAGCAAATTTTTGCAGTTACTGACAAAAATGAACGGATTAAGAGAAAGGAAAGTGGCAAAAAACAAGAAGTAATGTCCACTTCCCAAATGGTGAAATTGCTGAACGCTTTGCAGCAAACGATTGGCCAGCAAAATACGGCTCTTAACAATCTGCAAAAACAGTTAAACCAAATTGAAGAACAGAATAAAGAGCTGCTCAAAAAGCAGGAGCAATTAGAACAGCCTGCTGCCAAAACAAGTGGTGCTGCAGAAGATTTTAGTGTGTTACCGGATATTTCGGGAATTGTGACTGATGATCCTATCACGGATGTGCAAGAAATGCCGGCAACTAAACCGCTAACTGCGGCTGAAAAGCGGGCTCAAGTAGCGCAGGATGAAGGAAAGTCAAGTGAGCAGATGCATGAGGAAATCTTGGCCAAGGCAAAGGAAAATGCGGAAAAGAGTGCGAACGCCAATGCTCACCGCACTTTAGCAGATATGCAGGTGGAACCGGAAAAGACACATTGGTGGCAGCGGTTCTTAGATATGTAATAATTGAAAACGACTTTTAACCAAAAGTCGTTTTTTATAATAGTTAAATTTTGCAAATTTAACTAAAAATTTATTTATATTGACTGCTTTTAAGTTACAGTAGGTAAGTATAAATTGATGGGAATGATTTTGATTGAAAAAAATTAAGAAGCGCTACTTATTTGCGGTATTAATTGCAGTCGTGGGTTTAATTTTAACCACTTGCACCTACTTTGCGACAGATATTTATTCTAAAAATGATGTAGCCGTAGTGACCGATAGTCAAATTAAGGATGCTTTAGAAGAAAAAAGTACCGATGTCTATGGCAACAAAGACGAAACCAGAAAGCAAGTTCTTCATTTAAAGGTCTTGTCAGGAAAATTTAAGGGTCAGACATACAAAACTACCAATATGTATTATCCGTCACAATTAGTCACCCAGAAGTTCCGTGCCGGTCAGCGATTATTTGTTAATATCAAACATGGCGAGCCGATCATCCAAGACCCTAAGCGTGATTGGGTATTAGTTTTAGCAATGACTGTGATGTCTACGCTATTAGTGGCAGTTTCAGGTAAGAAATCTTTGAGTTTAATAGCTTCAATGATACTTAGCTGGGTAATTTTCTACCTCGTGATCATGCTCGATATTAAGCTGAATGGTTCTTATATTGTCTTGCTGTTTGGCTTAGCCGATATTGTCTTCTCCTTCTTTAGTTTATTGGTCGTTCAGGGCTTTAACCGCAAAATGTTGGCAACTTGGCTCGCGACTATTCTAGGCACCTTCGTTTCTTTTGCACTATGCTATTTAATTATGCGTCTGACAGGGGAATCGGAAATTAAATATGAAACTGGAGATTATGCCACCCAAGATCCACGAGGTATCTTTTTAGCACAAACCTTATTAGGTATTTTAGGAGCGGTAATGGATGAGGCCACCGATATCATTTCCAGTCTTTACGAACTAGTTCAGACTAAGGCAGACTTAACTGCCAAGCAATTAGTTCACAGCGGGCGCACAATGGGTCAGGAAATCATGGGGCCACTGATTAACGTTTTGGTATTAATTTTTATGTCTGAGGAACTGCCACTGACAATTATTTATTTACGGGATAACAACAGTTTGCGCTCCACTTTCGGTTTTACACTCTCTCTTGGTGTTACCCAAAGTGTCATTTCCGCGATTGGAATCGTTTTGACAGTGGTCTTCGCGACTGGATGCAGCCTGCTATTTTTAGAAGAAAAAAAGTGGAAAGCGGGGAATAAAAAATGAGTACGTTAACTGCTTTATTAATTGTGTTAGCAATTTTAATGACAATTGTTGGTGGAGAAACCGGAATTCGCAGTTTTTTCAGCGTATTAATCAACACATTGTTGTTAATTTTAGTGGCTATTCTAATTTCTTGGGGCATCAATATTCCACTTCTGATTTTGATTTTTGTGCCGCTAAAACTGGTAACCATAATTTTTCTTGGAACACATGATTATCAAGTTGCGAAAAACTCTTTTTATTCCTCACTAATTGTGTGTCTGGCAGTTAGCGTAATTATCCTAGGCTTTGAGTGGCTGGCACAAGCTGCCGGTCTTGGTCCTGAAGCGGGCGAAATTCTGGTGGGCTTATCGCAAATGCCGGGATTGAGTTACCCTTTAATTGCAGTAGCAGTTGCTATCTTTTCCACACTGGGTGCTGTAGCTGAATCTGCCGTTGCGATGAGCTCCGGTTTGCTCGAAATCAAAAAGCATAATCCGAAAATATCGTATGAGGAACTCAAGGCCAGTGGTGCTAAAATTGGTAATGACGTATTGGGAACGGCGATGAATACCATTTTGTTTGGGATGTTCGGCAGCTTTCTTTCGTTATTTTTGTGGTACATACGTTTGAATTACACTTTGGGTGAAGTATTAAATGAGAAGATGTTTGTCAATGAAGCTTTGATTATAATGTATTCTTTAATTGGTGTATTATTAACAGTACCATTAACAACAACATTTTTGGCGAAGAATATGATAAAAGTGGGGCAAAAAGATGAAAGTAAATGATCTAACGTTAACTAATTTTAACCAGCGCAAATTCCAGCTGCATACATATACATTGGGATCAATTGGCGAATTGGTGACTCCCAAACATCCCCTCGCAATAGTAATACCTGGTGGTAGTTTTGACCATTTATCAAAAAGAGAAGGCGAGCCGGTTGCATTGGCTTTTAACAATTGCGGTTTCAACAGCGTGGTGATGGAATATAACTTGGTGCAAGATGAAGGCGACATTTATCCAGATGCTGGTCTTGATGTCTTGACCACTGTTAAGTATTTTCGTGAACATGCGCAAGAATACCAGATTGACCCTGAAAAAATTGTGACGATCGGCTTTTCAGCCGGTGGACACGTTACTAGTTTTGCCAACAGTATGGCTAATTCTGCCAAATACCAGCAAGAATTTGGCTTTAAGAGTGAAGAAGTTCTGCCTAATAAGACTATTTTGGGCTATCCCTTAATTAATTTGACCAAGATCGGTTTTGATATTCCGGCAGATGAACAAGATAAAGTTCCCGCTGATGAATTTATTAAGGACAGTTCTTTAGGTGTGACTGCAAATACGCCGGCAACTTTTATTTTTCATGCTTGGGATGACCCCATTGTTCTTGTGACTAATACGTTTGAGTATATCGAGGCCTTACAAGAAAAGGAAGTGCCGTGTGAAGTTCATATTTTCAATCGTGGTGGTCACGGTTTTTCTTTGGCACGTAAAGACATGGTGGTTAAAGGCAGAAGATGGCAGGAAAATCCGCATGCGGCGCATTGGTTTGAACTAGCGCAAGAATGGTTAACAAGTGAATGGCAATAAAAAGGAGTACGAGTTTTGTACTTCTTTTTTGTTCGGATTTAGAAGATTTAATTATAAAATTCTAATAATATTCATATTAGAAACAAAAAATTTAAATTATTTTAAGCAAAGGGGTTGCATTTATTTTTAAAGGGTATATAATGCTGGTATTTAAATCGAAAGAAAGGACATGATTTTTTGAAGTTAACGAAGATGAAAATTTTAACGGCAATTAATGGTTTACTAACTCTAAGCAGTCTAATCATGTTATTCTTTGGATTATGCAACCAAGTTAATGAGTCAAAGAATCTGCTAGATGAGGAACAGACAATTACGCTGAACAATAATAATATGATTATTTTGGCAGCTGTAGTTGCGTTGATGGTCTTCGGCTATGCGTTCTTTGCGACTTGGTTAAAAGGTGAACCCGCAAAGGCTCATTTGTTAAGACACAGAGCGTAGCTGATTAGGAAAAAGCGGGCTGTACTTCAATAGTTGAAGTATAACCCGCTTTTTTTGCGCCCAAAATTAGGGAGCGAGCTTATTCTAATTACTTTTTTAGATAAAGTTGCTTGTTTAAATAAAGATATTTATGATGAACATAGTAGTGAAATAATAAGAAATGCTGAAAAGGAATTTTGCCAATGAGTAAAATAAAAGATGAAGTTTATGATCCATTTTTACCCACTTTACTAATATCTCTACATCAAGAGTATGTAAAAGAAATTTTAACTGGTCAAAAAATAATTGAATACCGCAAAAGTTTTTTCAAAGATAGTTTTCAAGCCTTTGTCTATACTACTGGCAGTGCTGGCGGCATTCAATTATTTATTAAGTGTGCCCCGCTAATTCGCAATAATGCTGCTAATTTAGCGCAAATTGGTCAGGAAATTCAAAATGATGATTATGCTGAAATTTATGACTATTTTATGCCTAAAGATGATGGTTGCATTATTCCGATTTTAAAATCTAGTGCTGTTAAAAAAATTACGCTTGAGCAGCTGCGAGCAGTTTTACCCCAAATTGTTGTTCCGCAAAAATATTTGTTTTTAGATCGACCTGATAAAGCAGATTTGCTCAATTTTTTATTAAACCAAGAATGCGATAATTTAATCATTAATAACTGGGATAAGCGGTATGCGCTAATTAAAAATATACTTGCCGGCAAAAACTGAGTGGTAAAAGAAAAAATAAGTCTTGAAGGACCTAAATCTTTCAAGGCTTATTTTTATTGGCAATTTACCAGATAAGTTCAATATCATGCTTATTGCAATACTTGATCGTATCTTTAGGCGGTTTCTTGTCAGAGATGATCGCCTTAAAAATCTTTAAAGTACTTGCTTTAATAAAGTCGCTTTGTTCAAACTTGCTGCTATCCATTAGGAGCAAACTTTCCTTGGCATTGGCAATCATTGCCAAACGAAAGTTGGCCTGCTCCTTGTCAGTGATATAAACACTGTCGTTTAGCAGGCTGCCAAAAGAAACAATTGCCAAATTGGTATTGTAATTATTGATTTGAGCAATCGTGTCACTGCCAACGGTTCCTCCGAAACTTCTGGGGTTATGCCCGCCCAAAGTATATAACGTCACATTTTCTAATTTACTCAATTTATAGGCATGCAGCAGCCCGTTGGTAATAAACACCAGCTTATTCTTTCTAAATAAGTAGTCTGGAATAAAGCTGGTGGTAGAACTTGAATCCAAAAATACAGCCATATTGTTGGTAATAAAAGAAGCTGCTTTTTCACAAATGTATTTCTTGCCCTTAACATTCTCTTGTTCACGCACGGAATAAGGAAACTCTAAGTTTGTCTTGCCTAATAAGCTGACATAGCCAAACTTCCTGCTAATCATGTTTTGCTTTTCCAGTAAGACCAAGTCCCGCCGCAGGGTTGACTGACTAACATAAATTTTAGTGGCTAGTTCTGACGTTTTAATTTTTCCAACCGAATTAAGAATATTCATAATTTGTTGCAATCTACTATCTTTATACAAAATTTATCCTCCATTCACAACTAATTTACTAATTTTGATGACTAAGTATGAACAAAATAATCAAAAAAAGTGAACAAAAATCATAATACGTGAAACGTATTGCTTATGAAAAATAGTGTCATTACAATTAATTTTGAAATCGGTTTCTAAAAAAATTATATAGAAAAATTAACGTTAATGAAAGGAAAAGTAAATTGATAAATTTTGTAAAGGCGCTTAATGATCTTTTTTTGGGCAATCTGGGCAAAGGAATCATCCATAATATTTCAACAAACCGAATATTTTATGCAATTGGCTTCCTAATTTACGGCTTTTTACTAATGTATGCTCACATTATTTATCTTTTTTATGTTCCTAAGGAGATTGAAAAAGTTGTATTAAAGAATCGAGATTTGGCTCTTGGGCAAATTTATGAGTTATGGCTTAAGCATAAAATGGCAATGAGTTTTTGGTTGCTAGTACCAACTAGAAATGAGCTTTGGGTACAAACACTTAGCTCCTCAAGCGGTAGTTATGATGTTTTGTTTTTTAACAAAAAGAATAGTTACCAGTCTGAATATGATTTATTAACTGCTATCTATCGAAAACTCTAAGGAGTTAGCTTTTGGTCAATTAAATACTGGGAGAACAATTATGAAAAAGAAATTATTATATGTTTGTTGTGGTACAGGGATAGCCACATCAACAATTTTAAACAAGAAAGTAACTGATATTGTATCGGACTTGAAAATTCCCTTTGAGATAGTCCAGTGTACTGTCGCTGATATACCAGCAAAAGTAGCTAGTAGAAGGCCAGATTTGATAGTGTCTTCGACAATGATTTCCGCTGATATTGGTGATGTCCCCGTAATTTTAGGGCAATCACTTTTAACAGGTATCGGCAAAGAAAAGACAGTCGCTAAAATCAAAGAAATATTCGAAGGCTAAACGGAGGGCAATACATTATGGAACTAATTCTCAATTTTTTCCAATATATCGTAAATTTAGGTGTTAGTGTCATGATGCCAATAATAATTACCATACTAGGTCTCATTTTTGGCAAAAAGATTGGGGTGGCTTTTAAAGCAGGATTGACTGTTGGAATTGGCTTTGTCGGTATCAACGTGATGTCGGCAATGATGATGAATTCAATTTCGCCAGTAGTCAAAGCTCTCGTGAAACAGTATCACTTTCATCTGACAGCAACTGATACTGGTTGGCCGGTGGCTTCATCAATTGCTTGGGGGACTCCGGTAGTACCCTTTGTTTTCTTAGCAATCATTTTGACTAATATCATTATGATTGCATTCAACTGGACCAAGACTATGGATATTGATATCTGGAATTATTGGCAGCCGTTGTTTACAGCCAGTGCGCTTTATTTAACTACTAAAAATATGTTTATAGCAGTATTAAGCGCGGTGATTAACATGGCAATCATATTTAAACTGGCTGATTATACGCAAAAGGATGTGGAAGAAAATCTAGGTCTGGAAGGAGTTTCGTTTCCAGGATTGCAAACTACGAACTGGGCGGTGATAGGCTATCCCTTAAATTGGCTGCTCGATCAGATACCGGGCGTGAAGAAAATTAGCTGGACGCCGGAAAAATTACAACAACATTTGGGTATTTTCGGTGAACCAATGATGATGGGCTTAATTATCGGTGGTGCTATGGCGGCAGTTGCGAGAATGTCTGTTGCCAAAATATTGACTACAGCAGTAGCAATTTCTGCGAGTTTAGTCTTAATTCCGCGCATGGTAGCCATTTTAATGGACGGACTATCAACTATTTCCGAAGCAGCGCAGGAATTTATGCAAAAAAGATTTAACGGTAAAAAGCTCTACATCGGGATGGATGCAGCTTTAGGAATTGGCAACCCGTACGTCTTAACGTTGGGATTAATCATGGTTCCGATCACAATGATTTTAGCTTTTATCCTGCCGGGCAATAAGGCAATGCCACTTGCCGATCTAACTGCCTTACCGTTTTACGTTATTTTTGCCATTGTGCCTTCAAAAGGCAATTTGTTCCGCGGCATCATCATTTCCTTATTTATTTGTAGCATTACGCTTTACATGTCGAGCTTTGCCGCACCGCTTTTGACTAATTTAGCTTCTTCAATCGGCTATCACGTTCCGTCTGGGATAACACAGATTACTTCTCTGGCAATCGGTACGCAGTGGTATTCATGGATAACATATTACCTGCTTAAGTTGTTAGCCGGAATTTTGTAGCTGAGGTGGTAACAAATTATGATTCATTTAATTTGCCCTAATCCGGCAATTGACCGGACTTTACTTTTTGAAAAAATTGTACGGGATAAGCCTAACCGCCCGTTAAAAATGAAAGAAGTGCCGGGAGGCAAGGGTTTTAATGTGGCTTATGCACTGAGTTTTGACCACGATGTTGACTTTAAAATTCACACAATTCTGGGTGGTAAATACGGTGAGCACTTTATTCAGCTGGCTGATTATTATCATTACCCCATAGTCAGAACAGCCGTTGATACTAATACTAGGCTATGTCACATATTAGTTGATGAAAGTGACAGATCGCTGATTTTGTCACAGGAATATGGTTTTAAACTTAACCAGCGCTTATTTAACAGTTTTACTAATACATTGCTGGATAGTGTTAAAAATGGTGACTATATCGTTTTTTCCGGCTCTTTAATGCAGGGAATGCCTGAAACCTATATCAGTGATGTGGATGAACAGCTGCAGCAGCGCGGTGTTAAAGCCAGAATGGTAATTGATACTAGTGGGGCGCCGCTTAGGCAGGCGTATAAATTAGCTCCTTACATGATTAAGATCAACAATGAGGAAATTCTTGATATTTTTCCGCAGAAGAAATTAGAAACAATTCAGGACTACCTTCATCTTCTTCAATCTGATGTTGATCCCGCAATTAGCAATTTTATTATTACTCTGGGAGGCAAAGGAGCGATTGGCAGAATTGGGCACAAATACCTTTATGGTTATTCACAACCGGTAGAAGTTAAAAACCCTAATGCCAGTGGTGACTTTTTCTTAGGGCGGTTCATGCACGGATTGGCACGAAAAGAAGAAGAAACGACAATACTGCGGGAAGCGTTAGCTTTTTCAACTAGTAATGTGGAAAACTGGTTCCCAGAGGTAACGCCAAAGCAATTAGCAAATGCAAAGATAGAGATACAAGATTTAGAACTAGGAGCAAAAACTAAGTAATGAAAGCATTAGTAATTACTGCCAAAAATAAAATGGAATTACAGGATATTCCCGTTCCAGAAATTGAAAATGACCAAGTACTGATTCATGTAGCGTATGCAGGAATTTGTGGTTCAGACTTGCCACGTTACTATGAAGGCAAGGTGCATCATTTTCCCCAGATACCCGGTCATGAATTTTCAGGAACTGTGACCAAATTGGGCAGTGCGGTTACCGGTTTAAGCGTCGGAGATCGCGTTAGCGTGGCGCCACTTATTCCCTGTGGCAAATGTGCTGAATGCCAAGCGGGCTTACCGTCAATGTGTACCAATTATACTTTTATTGGTTCAAGCGTCCCGGGAGCATTAGCTGAATACGTGGCGGTGCCGGCACAAAACTGTCTAGTCTTACCCGACAATATTTCTTTAACTGAAGCAGCAACTATTGAACCACTTACGGTAGCTATTCATGGAATTGAGCGGGTCAATTTTAAAGCGGGGGCAAACGTTCTGGTCTTAGGCGTGGGCTCCGTCGGCTTATTGACCGTGATGGCACTTAAAGCAAGAGGTGCAGGGAAAATTACGGTGGTTGACATTAAAGATGCCAGTTTAAAGGTCGCTCAAGAATGTGGTGCAGATGTTGTCATCAATTCAGCCAAGGTCAATTTAGACCAATATTTGTCAAAGCGTAAATTATTTGATGCGGTTTTTGAAACTGCGGGTAACCCTATTACTCAAGTTCAAGCATTGAAGTATGCCGCTAAACATGCCCAAGTGGTTTTTATCGGTAAGACGACTAAGCCCACAACGTTTCAATATCAGGAATTTGAACAGATTTTGCGCAAGGAGTTGGAGATTACTGGTTCGTGGCTGTCATTTTCTGCACCGTTTCCCGGGTACGAATGGCAAGCTGCTATTGCTTATCTTTCATCAGGCAGGATCAGTACGCAAAAACTGATTACGGGAGTCTATTCACTAACAGATCAAGATAAGCCGTTTGCAGTATTAAGTGATAAAAACGCTGGCGCAATCAAAGTAATGTACAAAATAAGCTAAGGAGAAAAATAAAAAATTATGCTATACCAAAGTGAACGTGAAAAACTGGTTAAATTTGTCAAAAACATGTATGAACGTAAAGTAACTAATTCCGCTGGCGGAAATGTCAGTGTGAAGGTTGATGAAAATCACTATATTATGACGCCCAGATTGATGGCAGAAGATTTTCACTGTGATTTGCGTCCTGATCAAATTCTGGTTTTAGATAAAGACGCAAACGTCATTGAAGGCGACGGCAAAGTAACACGGGAAGTTAACATGCATCTGGCTTGTTATGAAGAAAATCCGGAAATAGGTGCTGTTGTCCACGCTCATGCTCTTGAATCAATGACTTTTTCAACGCTGGGGATTGATATGCCTAACTTAACCGAGGCAACCCAGAAGATTGGGACTATTAAGTGTTTTAAGTATCATCAGGCGATGACAATGGATCTTGCTAACACTGTGCGGGCACAAGTACGCGCTGATCAACAAGCGACTAAGGCATATTTACTTAATCGTCACGGCATCTTAGTAACGGGACCAACCCTTGAAAAAGCCTATGATATGGCGGAAAGGCTGGAATGGAATGCCAAAATTGCCAAAGAGAGCTTTGTTTATAAAAAGCTTTCTTAAAAGTGAAAAGAGAGTTGACCAATGAGTTTGCAGGATATTTTTAAAACTGATTTGATAGATATAAACATTGAGGTAGACAATGAACCCGATTTGTTTGCTTATGCGGCTAAAAAGTTATTAGCAAAAGGTTTGGTAAAGCCGGGATATGCGGCGGCTTTGACCAAAAGAGAAAAAGAATTTCCCACCGGCTTAATGACTAAAAACTTTAATATTGCAATTCCGCATGCCGATCCCGAAAACGTCAATGCACCGTTCATTTATATTTTGCGCTTGACTAAACCAATTGTCGTGGAACAGATGGCTGACAGAGAAAAGATTAAGGTTAAAGATGTCTTTATTCTAGGGATTAAAGACGGCCGCAAGCAGGTTGATGTTTTAGCAGCGCTCATGAACTTATTTGTGAACGATGCATTCGCCCAAGATTTTTTGGCAGCAACTACAGCTCAAGAAATATCTGCCAGTGTTACCAAACATTTACAAGTTGATTAAGAAGGTGCAGTAATAAATTGATCAAGATTGAAAATGACAAATATCAAGCAGAAATAAACGAGGTTGGAGCAGAATTAACACATTTTGTGCTTAAAGATGTCAATTATGACTTAGTTTGGAATGATCCAGACGGCTCAATTTGGAAACGCCATGCACCAATTCTTTTCCCTGCTATTGGTCGGTCAAATGAGGGCAAATACCTACTGAACAATAAATTTTATAAGATGAAACAACACGGCTTTGCTCGTGACTACCGGTTCGACGAAGTTAAGCGGTATGGTTCTGCTAAAGTAGAGCTGGTGCAACATGCGACGCCTGAAACTAAAAAGGTTTTTCCTTTTGCTTACGTATTACGTGTCATGTATGAGCTGGTTAGTGCAGGTTTGAAAATCAGTTTCACTATAGAAAATCCCAATCAAACAATAATGCCGTTTGCATTAGGCTTTCATCCGGGCTGGAACATTAAAGGTTTTCTGGAAGAATACAGTATAGAACTTGAGGGTAGTGCTACCCCTGTTGCAAGATACGGTGTGGGTCCAGTACCCTTTCGCAATGGCATGATTGCACCGTTAGCCGAGGCAATCTTTAATAAAATTCCGCTTGGTCATAGTTTCCTAGATCAGGGCTTGGTCATTCTGGATGCGCATAACGCTAATTCAGTCTTACTAAAACGCAAGCCTGACAGCAATATTTTGCGGATTAATATTAAAGATTTTCCGTACTTAACTTTATGGAGTCCAGAAGGCAAAAACGCACCGTTTGTTTGTATTGAGCCATTTGCGGGATTGCCGGATAAAGCCGGAGAACCAGTAGATTGGTATCAAAAATTGGGCAATAATTTGCTTGCTCCGGGAGAAAGCAAGCATTTTGAAACGGTCATCGGAACATTTTAACAAGTGATTTTTACTAATAAAAAAGGCAGCCTAACAATTAGTTAGGCTGCTTTTCTTAATGGGATATTTGTATTAAAGAGGTATTTTCTAATACCAATGATGTGTTAGCCAGAAGTTCTTGGCATTAACCCATGAACCATAACGACCGTAAACGTATCTGTCAGCGGTTCTTTCTTGGTTCTTCTTAGAGTAATTACCGTTCAGGTAAGCAATGTTTAATTGATATTTGCCATAACAAACACCGTTGCGTGCGTAGTAATTACCGCCTGATTCACGCATAGCAATCCATCTTTTAGCTGCACGTTCAGCTTTTGACATCTTACGAGCGGCTTGTACAGTTTGTGTACACGAGCCGGTGTTAGTTGTTTCTACCGCAGTGACAAAGCTAAATGAAAGCGCCAGTGCTGTAATTAACTTAAGTATTAAACTTTTACTGTTCTTCAATATATTTCAATCCCCACAATTAACTATATTAATTCTATGGATAATCATACACAGTCAATGTGTCATTGTTGTTACAGAAAGAACACGCAACTCTTACAATATTTTTTAAAAATTTAATAATTTTGCCACTATTGAAAAATAAAAGCAGCCTAACTATAGTAGTAGTCTGCTTTATTTAAATTTTACTTTTTTACAACATTGACGGCGCGAATGTAGCGGTTTTTAGCAATGCGGTAGTATTTTTTGCCTTTAATGCGGTAGGTCTTGCCGTTGATTTTGACAATTGAGCCTTTCTTGAGTTTCTTCTTCGAAACACGTTTTCCTTTGTGGGTGTACTGGTAGGAGGCTTTACGTAATTTTACTTTGCGTGATTTAGATTTTGGCTTGGCAGAGTTAGTTGTGGCATTGGAGCCAGAACTTGAATCACCGCTCACAAAATGACCAGTTTTCTTATGATTAGCAACGGCATCATTAATTTCTTTTGTTAAAGCATCTACGCTTTCTTGAGTGGCACCCATTGCTTTTGCTGCACTGTAGCGCTTATTCATTGATTCTTCCCAAATTTCATCTGCTTTTGAACGGTGAGGAGGATCAACTACATCAGTATAATGTGCAAAGGCAGCATCAAGTGCATCGGTATTTGCATAAGGTACATCAGGATTATTGCTATCTACAGGATGATAATCACCAGATTTAAGATCAGTATAATCAGTAGTATTTTGTACTAAAACCGTTGTATCTGATGGATAATCAATTTCATGCCAGTCTTCATAGTTAACATAAGCTTCGGCAATTTCACCGCCACCAATATCCTGTAATAATTCATTACCAGGTAGACCACCAATTTGCATAGTTAAATAAAATGGTCTTCCGGGAAATGAAATAACTGGTTTATCATCATTACTTAATTTACGTACCACCTTAGTTCCCGCAGGGTAAACTCTGCCTGATGGTCCTTTTAAAGCGTACTTTAAAGTACCGTATTGCAGCCAAATCTTTGTTCCTTGGTGGTTGGCTGAAACAGTTTGAACATTGTCAAAGTTAAAGACAGCTGTCATTGGTGCAGCCAGACTTAACGCGGCAATTGTCGCAAAGATTATGCGTTTATTCTTTTTCATTCTTTACTCCTTATAATTAATACTTTGCAACATTGACGGCGCGAATGTAGCGGTTTTTGCCAATACGGTAGAAGGTCTTCTTCTTAATACGATAAGTTTTGCCGTTAATTTTGACAATTGCGCCTTTCTTGAGTTTCTTTTTCGAAACACGCTTTCCTTTGTGAGTGTATTGGTAAGAGGCTTTACGTAATTTTACTTTGCGTGATTTAGCTTTTGGCATGGTAGGGCTGCTTGAATTACCAGAGCTTGTATCACTACTTACGAGATGACCAGTCCTTTTATAGTTAGCATATGCACTAGTAATTTCATCAGTAAGTGCATCAACTGTAGATTGAGGAACGCCCATTGCTTCAGCTGAACCTACGCGCTTATTGATATCTGCAACCCATGCCTTATCAGTGCTATCTAGTTTTGAAAAGTTTACATTAAATACGTATTCATTGTAGGCAGCGTTCAGCTTATCAATATTTGCATAAGGTACATCAGGATTATTGCTATCTACAGGATGAAAATCACCAGATTTAAGATCAGTATAATCATTAGTATTTTGTACTAAAACTGTTGTATCTGATGGGTAATCAATTTCATGCCAATCTTCATAATTGACATAAGCCTCGGCAATTTGTCCACCACCAATATCCTGTAATAGTTCATTACCGGGTAGACCACCAATTTGTAAAGTTAAATAAAATGGCTCGCTTGGAAGAGAGGTTGGCGGAATATTATCGTTGCTTAGTTCACGCACAACTTTTGTTCCAGCAGGATAGATATGACCTGATGGCCCTTTTAAAGCATACTTTAAAGTGCCATATTGTAACCACACTTTGGTTCCTTGATGATTAGCAGAAACTGTTTGAACATTGTCAAAATTAAAGACTGCCGTCATTGGTGCGGCGAGACTTAACGCGGCAATTGTCGCGAAGATTATGCGTTTATTCTTTTTCATTTTTCACTCCTTAAGCATAGCTGGCTTATTTCTTGGCAACATTGACAGCGCGAATGTAGCGGTTTTTGCCAATACGGTAGAAGGTTTTCTTCTTAATGCGGTAAGTTTTGCCGTTGATTTTGACAATCGCGCCTTTCTTGAGTTTCTTCTTCGAAACCCGTTTGCCTTTGTGGGTGTACTGGTACGATGCTTTACGCAACTTTACAAAACGTGACTTGGACTTGCGCTTTGCCGGAGTAACTGTGGTAGAGCCAGAGTTACTATTAGATGAGTTAGATGAACTGCTAGAGTTACCAGAATCTGAATTACCACTTACGAGGTGACCAGTTTTCTTGTAGTTGGCAACAGCATCATTAATCTCTTTAGTTAGAGCATCAACAGTTGATTGTGGAACACCCATTCCCTTAGCTGCATTATAGTCCTTCTGCAACTTTGCACATAAATCTATATCAGCTTTAGATAATTTTGAAAAGTTAATATCATCAGTATAATGTGCAAAGGCATCATCTAATTTATCAATATTAGCATAAGGTACATCAGGATTACTGCTATCTACAGGATGAAAATCGCTGGATTTTAAATCTGTGTAATCTGATGTATTTTGAACTAAAACCACATTATCTGCTGGATAGTCAATTTCATGCCAGTCTTCATAATTAACATAGGCTTCGGCAATTTGTCCACCACCAACATCTTGCAATAACTGATTGCCGGGAATACCACCAATTTCAAGCGTTAAATAAAATGGTTCACTTGGAAGAGAAGTAGGTGGAATGTTGTCATTACTTAGTTCACGTACTACTTTAGTGCCGGCAGGATAAACTCGACCTGATGGTCCTTTTAAAGCATATTTTAAAGTACCATATTGTAGCCAGACTTTAGTACCTTGATGATTAGCAGAAACTGTTTGAACATTATCAAAGTTAAAGATTGCCGCCATTGGTGCAGCCAGACTTAAAGCGGTAATTGTCGCAAAGATTATGCGTTTATTCTTTTTCATTCTTTACTCCTTATAATAAAAAAATAATTGTTTCACAGGCAGAAAGGCACCTAACCGAACTGAGAGTAAACTGCTATCTTTTTCTATCAGTATACTACATGAAAGTACCGTAATGGTAATTATTATGTGAAAAGCAAGTCTTAGCTGCAATTAAATTTTAATGTTATTTCCATATATGTCTGTTAAAATTGATAATAACTATTATTTTAGGAGGTAAATATGGCTGCTAAACATTTTTATGAAACTTTTCACCCTGAACACTATGACTTGTTCATAGACATTAATCGGGCACAGAAAACTATTAACGGTACTTCAACAATAACAGGTGAGGCACTTGAAAATACTATTTTAATTAATCAGAAGTATATGAAAATTGCTTCTGTTACCAGTGCGGGCAAGGATGTACCGTTCACTGTCAATGAGGACAAAGAAGCAATTGCTATTGAACTGGGTCAGACCGGTAAAGTCACAGTTGAGATTAAGTATTCGGCACCGCTGACTGATTCTATGATGGGAATTTATCCGTCATACTATCAAGTTGATGGTGTTCAAAAACAGATTATCGGTACTCAATTTGAAACAACAGCTGCACGTCAGGCTTTCCCATGTGTTGATGAGCCGGAAGCCAAAGCTACTTTTTCTTTAGCACTTAAGTATGATGAGCATGAAGGTGAAACTACGATTGCCAACATGCCGGAAGTTAAAGTTGAAGATGGCGTGCACTACTTCGAGCAAACCGTTAGAATGTCCAGCTACTTGATTGCCTTTGCTTTTGGTGAATTACAATCAAAGATCACTGAAACCAAAGACGGCGTTAAAGTGGGAGTTTTTGCGACTAAAGCACATCAAGCAAAGGAATTAGACTTTGCTTTGGATATCGCAAAACGGGCAATTGAATTTTACGAAGAATTTTATCAAACCAAGTACCCGCTGCCACATTCTTGGCAATTGGCGCTGCCTGACTTTTCTGCCGGAGCAATGGAAAACTGGGGCTTAGTCACATACCGTGAAGTCGCAATTTTGCTTGATCCTGATAATGCTACTCCTTATCAAAAGGCGTATGTGGCAACGGTTATCACTCATGAATTAGCGCACCAATGGTTTGGCGATCTAGTTACCATGAAGTGGTGGGATGACTTATGGCTCAATGAAAGTTTTGCCAACATGATGGAATATGTTTCAGTTGATGCTTTGGAGCCGAGTTGGCATGTTTGGGATAATCTTTACCAAATTTCTGAAGTGCCAGCAGCTTTAAAACGTGATGCCACTGATGGTGTCCAATCCGTTCACGTTAATGTGGAGCATCCAGCTGATATTGATTCGATTTTTGATAGTGCGATTGTTTACGCTAAAGGTTCAAGAATGTTGGTTATGGTACGGGCACTCTTAGGAGACGATGCTTTACGTAAGGGACTTAAGTATTACTTTGAGCAGCACCAATATGGCAACGCTACGGGTGACGACTTGTGGAATGCTCTTTCGACTGCCACCGATTTAGATATTGGTAAAATCATGCATACTTGGCTTGACCAACCGGGTTACCCTGTTGTTTCCGCTAAAGTAAACTCAGCTGGTCACTTAATTTTGAGCCAAAAGCAGTTCTTCGTTGGTGAAGGCAAAGAAGTTGGGCGCAAGTGGGCTATTCCTTTGAACGCAAACTTTGAGGCACCGCAGATTATGTCTGAACGAGAACTGGATCTGGGAGATTACCAAGAATTACGCAGTGCAGCTGGTCACGCTTTGCGTGTAAACGTAGGCAATAGTTCACATTTCATTGTCAATTATGATGAAACCTTGATGAACGATATTATGGCTGAATTTAATCAGCTTAAACCGGTAGATCAATTGCAATTATTGCAAGATTTAGGACTTTTAGCAGAAGGCAAGCAAATCTCATACGCTGAAATTGTACCGTTGCTGCCGAAATTTGCGGATTCCAAATCATACATTGTCATTAGTGCCTTGTTATCTAGTATCCGTTCATTATTTAAATTTGTTACACCTGATTCAGCTCAAGAAAAAGATTTGAAGGCGTTTGTTAATAAATTAGCCCAAAAGCAAGTTGAACATTTAGGTTGGCAGACAAAAGATTCTGATACAGATGATGATAAGAGAATTCGACCACTAGAAATAGCCTTAGCTTTGTATGCCGATAATTCTGCTGTGATAAAAGCTGGTCACCAAATTTTTGCTGAGCACGATCAAAACTTAAACGAAATTGATGCTTCAGTTAGACCGTATGTTTTAATGAATGAAGTTAAAAACTATAATAAAGCGGGTCTAGTTGATCGTTTGCTGAAAGAATATCAAGCTGCCATCGATCCTAACTATAAGGACGATCTTACTGATGCTATTACCAACACCAAGAATCCCGCTGAAATCAAGAAACTTATTGAGAATTTTGAGAATGCTGCAGTTGTTAAGCCTCAAGATTTGCGTTCTTGGTTTGCGAATGTCTTAGCTAATCCAAAAGGCGAACAATTTGCTTGGGACTGGTTACGGGACCAATGGTCATGGCTGGAAAAAACAGTCGGTGGTGATATGGAATTTACCACTTATATTACTGTGGCTTCAAACATTTTCCATACTGAAAAGAGATTGGAAGAATTCAAAGAATTCTTTGAGCCAAAGGTTGATCAGCCGGGTCTTGGTCGTGAGATCAGAATGGATACCAAGAATATCGAGTCCAAGGTTGACGTGATTAATGCTGAAAAGGATGCTGTCAATCAAGCAATTAAAGCTGCTCTTTAATAATTAAAATTTAAGTAATCTATTAATTATATATTCAAATATTATTTCAGAAAGTTGGTAAGACAATGCTTCAAAGGCATGATTTACCGGCTTTTTTAATACTATTACTAACTTCAAGCTTTAAAAAAATAATACTAAATTTGAGTGCTTTTAGTTGTGGCAGAAAATAAAAAATGCTATATTCTAGCGTGAAAGAGCTTACAAATAAGTAATGATATTTCATACGGAAGGAGTTGTAAGTAATGAAAAAACGATGGTCTAGATTGTTAACAATCGGAGCAGGCGTGTTGCTCGGCTTGGGGAGTGCACAGGCAGTCAAGGCTGCTGATGAAGCACCAGCTAAACCGGGATATACACTTGATTTTGATGATGAATTTAACGGTCCAACTTTAGATAAGTCAAAGTGGACTGATTATTATTTACCTCATTGGACTGCTGATCCAGAAACTGCGAAGGCAAACTATCGCTTTGAAGATGGCAAGTTGATAGAATATATTGCTAAAGATCAGAAACCTTGGTCACCAACTTTGGATGGTACGGTGAAATCAAGTGCGATTATGTCGTTTAATAAGAATTGGATCCATAATTTCAGTGGCAATAGTCAGATCTTAAGCAACCAGAAAGAGTGGCAGGGCTATGTCACAAAATATGGTTACTTTGAAATTCGTGCCAAACTTTCCGATGTTGGTGGCGGTGGTCACCAAGCTTGGTGGATGGTTGGTATGCAAGATGATACTAATGACTGGTTTAATTCCAAGCAAACAGCCGAAATTGATGTTTTGGAAACTTTCTTTAGAAGACAAAACACTTGGCGAATTGCGGCTTTTGGTTGGAACGATCCGTTCTTTGAAAACCAATGGGAACTATTTGAAGATCCTGTTCCAGAAGGAAACCCAACAAAGGAATACCACACCTATGGTCTTGATTGGGAACCGGGTTCATTAAAGTTCTACTATGATGGCAAACTGTATAAGCAAATTAATCAGGCACCGGATTACCCAATGGGTACGATCTTGAATATTTATACTGATGCCGGTTCTGGTAAGGGGAATGATATCTTCCCTAAATCATGGTCAATCGACTACTTCAGAGTTTACAAGAAGAACGGTGGCTATGATCTGCCAAAGAAAACGCTGCAAAATTCTGCCAGCAAGAAGTATGTCACTTTAGATCCTAATTCTGCTGCAGTGCAGATTACCTCTGAGCCAACAGAATATTCGACTTGGCAATTAGTGCCAAAGGGCCGCTACTTCTTAATTCAAAATGTTGCTACCAAGGAATTACTCCATATTGAAGATATGAAGGACTATGTAGAACATGGCAAGGTACCAGCTACTCATTGGAGCGCGCAATGGCAAAAGATTACTAAGGATAACCAAATTTATTTTGTCAATCGCTGGCAGCCAAATAAGACAATTGCGGTTGATTCAACGAGTAGTAATTTGCAAAATAAAGATTTTACCAGTCCAGCTGCAGACAATCTCTGGAACAATTAGTTCAAAACTAAAGAAAATTTAGCTAAAGTCATAAAAATAATAGTCAAGGTTAAAAGAAAAATAATTATATAAGTAAAAATTCCTAACAGATTTGTTGTTAGGAATTTTTTTATTTTGTTATAAATACTGGTTAACAATATTTTCAATTAAGTTAATAGTATTGCCGTAAAAATAGTTGAGGTTGGTATTTTCAGGATCAGGCACGCCACTGCCACTGTCTACGACAAAGGCAAGGTCGCCAATGTTAGCATAAGTGCTATGCGGTGTAGCAGTGATGGTAATGATATTGCCTCCATCCTTTTTACAACCTGCAATTTTGATTAAACCATTTTTATTTTCTCCTGATTGCGAGAATGTAATCAAAGTGTGGGGTAATTGGTCAGACGCAATTGAAATTTCAACGCCATCAAGATCGACACCATAAATTCTTTTGAGTAAGAGCTTGCGGTAAGTGTAATTAACCAGAATTTTGCAAAAACCCTCACCAAATAAATAGGTTCTTTTTTCCAGCTTGATTTTCTGAAAAAAGTCGGCAACTACTTCAGTACCTACATTACAGTGGACATACGGCAGGTTGCCATAAGTTTTTAACGGCTGATTTTTATACCGAGAAGAAAGAAAAAAGATAAATTCTTTAAAATTGGCAAAACCTGCCCGCTTGACCAATCTGCTGATTGAAGCAGTAGAAAGATAGTTTTTCTTAGCTATAAAGCGAATATCTAAATTGTCGTTTGCGGTAATTGAGTCAATAATCGATTCAATCACTTTAATATCTTGGGGACGCAAATGATTATTAGGGAATAACCGGTCAATTTGGAAGATTTTGGTCATTTATTATATCACCCTGAAAATATTTTCCTTTTTTGAAAATCACATCATAATTCGAGTGATTTATTGTTATTACACTTTCATTATACTATATTAACTTTGTTGAAAGAAAGCGTTTTAAATAATTTGAAAGGCGTGTGTGCATGAAGCAAGTTGTTATTAATGCCGATGATTTTGGCTATTCACTGGCTGTAAATCGAGGAGTTATTAAAGCGTATAAAGATGGGATGGTTTCTTCTACAACACTTATGGCGAATATGCCAGGTTGTTTAGAGGCAATCAAGTTAGCAAGTGAAAACAAAGATTTAGGAGTTGGTTGTCATCTCAACATCACAACAGGTAAACCCATGACGGACGCTAAGTCACTAGTTGATGAAAACGGCGAATTTTATCATTTGGCCGGCTATAAAGAGCATCGCAGTGAAATGGATCCGGAGGAAATTTACCGTGAGTGGTGCGCGCAAGTCGATTTCTTATTAAGTAAAGGAGTGAAACTGACTCATTTAGATAGTCACCACCATGTTCATTCTTTTCCTGAGAACTTAGCTCTTACTCAGCGTATTTCTGATAAGTATCAGTTACCGGTTAGAAATTGCTACGGTATCGAAGATCAAGTTAAGTTGTCATATCAAAGAGGAATTACTGGTTTTGATGATCTGATGAATTACCCGCATATTCGCAGTTTGGATAAATCTTATCATGCGGATCAAGAGCAATGTTTAATAGAAATACAAGCGGTTCTTGATCGCCTGCAAGACAATCAAATAACTGAGTTTATGGTTCATCCCGCATTTGTGGATGAAACTCTTTACTTTGGTTCTTCATTTAATATACCCCGAATTAAAGAAGTGACAGTTCTTTGTGATTCGGCTTTTAAACAGAAGCTGCAAGAAAATCAGGTAGAAGTGATTCCATATCCTAATTTTTAAATAAAAAAGTGTAAAGGAGGCAAAATTATGAAGGGTAAGTTTATGAAGTCCGCGAATGTATTTTCGCGGGCAATAATTCAACCCGTTATGTTTATGGCGGTAACTGGTATTATCTTATCAGTTTGTGCCATTTTGAAGTTGGACTTAATGCCGATCGTTTTGAAAGATACCGGTAATTTTATTTACAATATTCTCTCAAGCGGTATGATCGGACAATTAAGTTGTATTTTCTGTGTAGGTATCGCTGCAGCTTTAGCTAAGCCTAAATATAAAACTGATGCTGCTATTTTAGGTATCGTTACTTATTTAATCTTTTTGTTCGCCAACAACTCTTGGCTGCAATTGACTCACCGCTTGGCTAAGCCAAATTCTCAGGGACTATATGGTACTGGACAAAACATGGTTTTCGGTATTCAAGTCACTGATATGGGAGTTTTCCTCGGGATTATTTTAGGAATCCTAGTAGGCTGGATGGTAAATAAATGGGGTAATATTAAGCTCCATAAGTATTTATCACCTTATGCAGGAACAAAATCTGTTTACATTATTTTAGTATTTGTCACAATTCTGTTCGCAATTGCGATTACTTATGTTTGGCCAGCTGTTAACTGGGTCATTGAAAACATTGTTAAGGTAATGTCAACTACGGGATCCATTGGGTTCTTCCTCTATGGACTTTTGAACCGTTTGCTGTTACCTGTTGGTTTGCACCACTTCTTATGGATGCCTTTGTTCTACACGCCACTTGGTGGTACTGCCAGAATTGCCGGCAAACTATACACTGGTGCGTTTAACATCTGGCTAGCTGAATTAGGTAACCCAAGTCATATTACTACAATGCACCAATCTATTGGTTATCTGTCTAACTTTGGTTCAATTTCATTACCTATCGGTATTGCTTTTGCCTTCTGGAAGATGGCAGAGCCGAAGAATAGGCAAAAAGTTGCGGCTATTCTAATCCCAACTGTTACTACAGCCTTTTTAGCAGGTGTTACTGAACCTTTGGAATTTATGTTCCTGTTCTTGTCACCATTACTATGGCTGGCTCACTCAGTTGTTTACGGAATTAGTCTATTTTTGACAAATATAGTTGGTATTGATATTCAGTTTGATACCGGTATTAATATGATTATTAACAGTTTTGCCTTTCCGGCAAGGCTGGGGCACCAGTATCTCATACCAATAATGTTTGTCGTCACCGGTTTACTTGAATACTTTGTCTTCGTCTTTATGATTAAGCGTTTCAACATTCCAACTATTGGACGTGCTAATGCTGACGAATCACTACTTAATGGTGCAGAAAGTGAAGATGAATCTGTTCAAGAGGCAGAAGAAGAACTTGCTCAAAGTGACAGTGATGCAGAATCTGCAGACACTGCAAAATTTGATAATCAAACTAAAAATATTGTAACTGGTCTAGGTGGTCCAGAAAACATCGATGAAATGGTTAATTGTTATACTCGGCTTCGTGTTGATGTTAAAGATACAAGCAAATTGGATATGGATCTATTGAAGCAAAAGACCGGTACTAAAGGCGTCATGCAAGATGGTCATAATATTCAGATTGTATTCGGAGTCGATGTCGAGAATATTCATGATAAAGTCGATGAATATCTTGATTATCTGAAAAAACACCCATCCCAAAGCGGAAAGTAACATAGGAGGCTTATTGAAATGGCAAATAAATTTGTAATCATTGGTGGCGGATCAACTCAATCACCAAGTATCTTGGAAGTTTTACGTCAACGCTCTGCTGACTTGGATATGAACCAATTGGTTCTGTATGATACTGATGAAGAAAGAGTATCTCTTTTAGGGCAATACACCAAAATGTATTACAAAGAGACAGGTTCACCGGTTCATGTTTCTTATACAACCAATTTGGAAGAAGCTCTGCAAGATGCCGACTTTCTCTTTATGCAAATTCGTCCAGGTCTAAATAAACAACGGGCAATAGACGAAAAAATTTGTATTCGTAATGGCGTTATTGGACAAGAAACTTGTGGACTTGGCGGTTTTTCCTTCGCGATGAGGGTAATCCCAGATATTATTGCTATCATCAAGAAGGTTAAGCAAATTTGTCCAAATGCGTGGATTTTAAATTACACTAACCCTGAAGCGATTTTATCAGAAGCAATTTACCGCGAATTTCCAGAAGCAAAAGTTATTTGTATCTGTGATATGCCAATTTCAATTGAGGGCGCAATTGCACAATACTTCCACAAAGATTTAAAAGATATTACCTTTAAATACTTTGGCATGAACCACTTTGGTTGGTGGACGTCAATGATTGATGAGAATGGTAAAGACTTGTTGCCACAACTGCGTGAAGATGTGCAATCCGGTAAGATTGACACCCTTGCACAATGGAATGACGAAACTCTTGATGACCAATATTGGATTGATACGTATAAGCGTATGATTACCATCTTCAAGCGTTTCCCTGAATATTTCCCTAACTGCTACCTGCAATATTATCTGATGCCTGATGTAATGATGGCTGAATCAGATGTTAACTTCACACGTGGTGACTGGGTAATGCAGGGACGTGAAAAGAGAATCTTCACAGAATGTCGTCGGGTTTTAAAAGCCGGCACAGCTAAAGGTTCTTCACTTAACTCCGGTGTTCACGGCAACTATATCGTGGATATTGCCAACGCAATTATCCATAACACCCGCGAGCGTTTCACTGTTAACCAAAAGAACAATGGCGCAATATCTAATTTTGATACAGATGCTGTTGTAGAAGTGCCGGCATACATTGGCAGTATGGGTGCAGAAACCATTAGTATTGGTAAGATTCCAACTTTCCATAAAGGACTGATGGAACTGCAAAAGGCTTATGAGAAACGGACAGTAGACGCCGCTCTGTCTGGTTCATATCAAGTCGCTTTGGAAGCAGTTGTTCTTAATAAGACTATTCCAGATTATCACGTTGGTAAAAAGGTTTTGGATGAATTATATGAGGCCAATAAAGAATACTGGCCAGAATTGCACTAATGTGTTTGAAATAAAAATCTAATTACTAAAAAGATTAGCTTTAACTGTAGTTATCGCTAGTCTTTTTTATGTGAGTAATAATTTTGGGGAACAAAGAAAAAGACTAGCTTTGAACTGAAAGCTAATCTTGCAACGTAATATTTTGACTTTTTTGTCTAAAATTTAGTCGTAAATAATAACTGGCTGGTGCTTACTTACATTGCGCCAGACTTGTTTGATTTCTCTAGGCTTAATATTAATGCAGCCATGTGAACCGCCTCTTAAATAAGCTTTTTTACTCCAATCACCGCGCCAACCGGCATCGTGAAAACCACAACCAGTTAAAGTAAATGGCATCCAGTATCTGACTGGTGAAGCATATTTAGAGCCGTCATTATTGCGCCCGCGTAAAACTGCATGACCTTGTTTATAGTGAATATACCAGACTCCTTGAGGAGTGCGGTTATTTTTATTACCGTCTTTTGTTCCAGTAACTACGTCATTAAGGTGAACGACCACCTTGCCTTTACGCACAATCCACATTTCCTGCTTTTTAATTGAAACTACAATATAGTCATTGCCTATGCCATGATTGCTTTTGCCATAGCCTAAACCATAAGTGCTGTAGCCAAGACCATAAATATAGTTCTTGCCATCCAGATTTTTAGTTCCGTTCAAAAATGCTTGTTCTACGGCTGTTTGGGCTCTTTTGACATGTATACCCCAACCATAGCTTTGATTTTTAACAGTAATTTTCTTTCTTGCTATTTTATTACCTTTTGGCACCGCAAACTTATAACTCTGGTGAATTGTTGACACTTCTTGATCAATTTTATTCAGTTCCGCCGTTAAATTTTCGGAATTAAGAAAACTGTACTTGCCTTTTTTATAAATTGCCTGGTTAATTAACTTTTGTGCTTTGAGCTGATAATCTTTGCCGGCAACATGATAATTAACTACAGCATGACTGACTGCATGCATCTTTTTGTTTGCGGCATCCAAATCAGTATTGCGGTATTCATAAACTTGTTTGTCAGGCATGGTTGTATGTTGCTTTTTAAAATAATTTGCAACTTCCTGCTTTTTGATAGTGTCAATATTGGGATCGCGTTCGATCGCAACTTTGCCGTTTTCCAAAGAAACGATATTATTCGCTTTCCGATTAATCTTGGCAGTTGCTTTAGTAATTGTTAAGTTTCCAACTTCGACGCCATAAATATTAACATTAGGGTTAAAATGATTTGTAGCAAATGCTTTGGCCTGCTTTTGCGATTCAACATGATTATTATATAGAACCACGCCAAAGACAACTGCTAGAATTAAGATTATTCCAATAATAATCAGAAACAAGTTATTGCGGTTATTATATTTTTTTAAGTTTCTTTTTGATTGCATAGTCCTACCACCGTCAAACGTAATTTCAAAAAATAATTGCGGTTACAGTTTACCATCTATTGCGGCTCTAGTAAAATGCAAGCTTTAAGAAAAATTTTTAGGAGGGATTGCCAAATGGAAAACGACCCATTAGTATTTGATGTTAACATAGCTAAAGATAAACCTAATTCTTACCGTAAAGTTAAAAATAATTCCGGCTGTCCCTTTTGCGACCCCGCAGGGCTCACTCATATTTTTAGGCGTGAGGGTGGCATGATTTGGCTGCTTAACAAGTATTCCACACTCCATGACACTTTCCAAACGGTTCTAATTGAATCTAGCAAACATCAAGGTGACATCACTTCTTATTCAGTGGACTATAATCGCGCTTTAATGCGTTTTTCGCTATCCTGCTTTAACCAAGTGAACAATTCTGGCAAATTTAGGTCTGTCTTATGGTACAAAAATTATGGTCCGCATTCTGGTGGTTCATTAGAACATCCCCACATGCAGATAGTAGGATTAAAAAAGCTGGACGGCTACCAATTCATTGGACCCAGTGCTTTTGCCGGCATCACTTTATATCAACATAATGGTTTAGAAGTTAACGTTTGTACTCATCCCGTTCAAGGCTACATCGAACTCGATTTTAACCTGCTTGAAGAAAGCAGCATCGATGAGTGGTCTGACTGGATTCAGAGTGGGGCAAAATACATGCTGCAAGTTTTGTCAAATGGCAGGTGCGATTCTTATAATCTGTTTTTCTATCCGCGCAGCGATCGGGGCATTTGTGCGAAACTAATTTCGCGTTTTACTGTGTCACCGTATTTTGTCGGTTATAAATTATCGCAGGTAGACAACAGAGAAAAGTTAATTATAGAAGCAAATAAGTTCAAAAACTTTTTTGCCTCCGGCTCGATTGTTCAAGAGTAATTAGCAGCAGACACTAATTAAAAGCATTTAAGTATTTTTAAAATTCACTAATAGCGACGCTAATATTTGCGGCAAATAACTGTAAGCAATATAATAGCAAGGTGTTTTTTAAGGAGGACTTAGATGCGTAGAAAAGAAACTAAGAACCTGGCTATTACAGCCATATTTGTCGCAATCTTTTTATTGCAAACTTTCATCCCTAATATCGGTTATATTCGAATATTGCCAACACTTCCTGCTATCACAACTGTTCCCTTGACTGTTGCCGTCTATTCTTTAATTATGGGACCAATAGCCGGGACTTTCTTTGGTATTTTCTGGGGTATTGCCCGTTTGGTGCAGGCTTATACCCAGCCGGGAGATATTGTGAGTTTAATGCTCTTTCAGAATTTTGTTATCGCCGTGATTCCAAGTGTCTTAGCGGGACTATTCCCCGGACTAATTGGCAAATTAACCGTTAAAAAGAAAAACCGTTTTAAAGAAGTAAGTTATACCGCCGCTGGTGCTATTACTTCTTTGACCAACACCATTTTTGTAATTTTGCTAACCAGCCTTATTTTTATGGGTAATCCCGCTCAACTAGTAGGGCACTTAGGCAATTTTAGCCACGGCACGCCCTTAATTAAAGCTTTAATAATTGCTTTAGGCATGAATGGTCTGGTTGAAGCAGTGTTTACTGCGGTGGTGACACCAATTATTGTTACTCCGCTCAATAAGGTTTTAGCTCGACTAGGGTAAACCCAGTAAATTTTTAAACAAAATTTAATATTTCTTGTTTACCAGTAGCATCAAGGAAAAAAGCTGCTATAAGTCTTTCAATTTTTGAAAGGCTTATTTTTTTATTGACAATGTTAAGTGGTTAAATTAGTGTATTAGATAAATAGTACACAAGTATTACAAAGAGGATTATACAAATGACTGAAATTTTACGAGTAGATCAAGTCACTAAGACGTACGGCAAGCGGGGCGAAAAGCAGTATCAGGCTCTCAAAGGAATTAATTTTGCGGTCAATTCAGGCGAATTTGTAGCAATTATGGGTGCTTCTGGTTCTGGTAAAACTACGTTGCTCAATATCTTGTCGACTTTAGATAAACCAACAACGGGCAATGTTTTTATTAATCACGAAGATAACAACACGCTCAATGCTAATCAGCTGGCTGATTTTAGGAGTCAGCAAATTGGCTTTATTTTTCAAGACTTTAATCTCTTGGAAAATTTAACTAATCGCGAAAACATTGCTTTACCTTTAAGCTTACAGGGTATTTCTCCCAGAAAAATTGATCCGCTGGTTGACAAAATTGCGTCTAGGTTGGGGATTAGAGAAATATTGGCTAAATATCCTGCTGAAGTATCTGGTGGGCAAAAGCAGAGAGTGGCAGCTGCTAGGGCGTTGGTGCATGAACCGGCAATTCTGCTGGCGGATGAGCCGACGGGAGCCTTGGATTCTAAGAGCGCGCGTGAATTGCTTTTTACTATGGCAGATTTGAATCAAAACGACGGTATCACCACTCTCATGGTTACCCACGACCCGTTTGCCGCCAGTTTTGCCAGCCGCATTTTATTTATTAAAGATGGCAAGATTGGTGAACAAATGTTGAAAAACGGGCAGTCGAGGCAGGAATTTTATCATCTGTTAATTGATCACTTAGATACTGCTGAATAAGGAGCACAAAAATGATTTGGAAGTTGTCCTTAACGGGAATCAAGAGTCGCTTTAAAGATTACGCGGTTTTGTTTTCCGGCCTAGTTGTTGCCAGCATGATTTTTTACATGTTCCTCACAATCACTATTAATCCCACCTTTATTAAAAATGATATTGCAGCACCAAGTAATTATGTCCGTTTCACCTTTGGCTTTGGTATTGTCTTGCTGGTAATCATTACTGCTATTTATTTGGTTTATGCTAATTCTTTTTTATTGAGCATGCGCAAACACGATTACGGCATGTACATGATGCTCGGAGCTAAGAGTACTAAAATCGGGGCACTAATTTTTCTGGAAACTTTGATAACCGGTATTTTTGCCACAATAGTTGGTATTATACTGGGCGTTGGTCTGACCGCCATTGTATCGCAGCTGCTGATATCTCGTTTAGGCTTGACGGTAAAACATTTTGCCGTTATTTTACCCAATGCCATTATCTGGACGATTATCTTCTTCATTTTCATCTTCTTATTTGGCGCTTTGAAAAATGTCCGTAAATTAGCCAAGACACCGATAATTGAATTATTGCGTGATGACCAAAAGCCGGTTGCCTACAAGCGCCAGCCGGTCTTGCACTGGATTCAAGGAATACTGGGGCTGGTGCTCTTAGCTGCAGGCTACTTTATTCTGGGTCTGCCGGGTAACGCTATTTTGTTTATTATTCCAGCAGCGTTAGTGACCATAGTTGCCGGTTCATACTTCACATTTAATGCTTTTTTCAGTGCCTTAATTGGGTTCTTGCTTAACCGCAGAAGCTATTCTTATCATGGCATTCGGGTATTTACTTTAGGCCAGTTGAAGTTTCGGCTGCATGATTATACGCGAATTTTGACAGTAGTTTCACTGCTTTTTGCCTTGGCACTTGGTGCTATTACTGTGGGACTTAATTTTGGCACTCTCAGTGAGCAGCTTAAAGGCAATTTTTACTATGACACCACTATTATCAGTGATTCCCCCAAAGTAGCGCAGGCTAAAAGCAAACTGACGATTACTCGTCAGCAAACTTATCATTATAAGGAACAGGGCAAGTATTTATACTTTAACCGCAGTGAATTTAATAATAATCCAGTTAAAAACGTTAAGTTTTACATGAAAAATGGTCAGCCTGCCTACAAGACGATCAACTTGCCTACTAAAAAATTAGATGTGCCAGCAACGTATGCTAACAATGCTTTTGGCGCTATGGTTCCTAATGGTATCGCTAAAATTATTCGCTTGGTTTCACCTGAAAAGTGGGCACAGAAAAAAGGGCAGAATAAATTTGTCAGTTTCGTAAATGTGAAAAATTTCGATCAAGATTACCCCACCATCTTAAAATTACAAAAACAGCAGTTAAAAGAAAATTCTGCTTATGAGTATATATATACTTCGAGCAAGGCTGGCAGTTACCAGTTAATCAAGAATTTCAGCAGCGGGTTTGAATTTATGGGCTTCTTTTTAGGTATCGCCTTTCTAACCATGCTGGCTTCGACCTTAATGTTTAAGGTGTTAAGTGGTGCTGCCAGTGACAAGGTGCGCTACCAAATGTTATTTGAAATTGGCACAAGGGTAAAGGTATTGCGTCAATCTATCAGAAATGAGATTGGAGTGCTGTTTCTTCTGCCTGGTGTATTGGGCGTGATCGACGTTCTCTTTGGCTTAAGATTATTTAAACTGCTCTTACCGCACCCCTACCAGAACTTGTGGATTCCCTTTACGATTTTTATTGTGCTTTATCTGATTTATTACTTATTAACGGTGAAATTATATGAAAAAATCGTGCTTGCACATGAATAAAATTGGGGCGGTAATTGATACAAGTTTGTTTTTAGTAAAAGAAAAGGAGCAGCAATGATTTGGAAGCTGTCCGTGACGGGTATTAAGAATAGGCTGAAAGACTATCTGGTATTATTTTCCGGCTTGATTGTAGCCAGCATGATTTTCTATATGTTCTTGTCAATTGCTACTAACCCTGTATTTATTAGTAAAGATGTCTATGGTAGAACAGCATACCTGACGTATATTTTTACCTTTGGCATTATTTTGTTAGTAATCATTACATCCGTCTACCTAATTTATGCCAATTCATTTTTGTTAAGTATGCGTAAACATGACTATGGCATGTATATGATGCTCGGGGCCAAAAGCACGCGGATTGGCTTACTAATTTTTTCTGAAACTCTGTTAACCGGCTTTTTAGCAGTTCTACTGGGAATAATACTGGGGCTCGGGTTGACCACAATAGTTACCAAGGTGCTGGTAGGTAAATTAGGGCTCGAAATTACGCACTATAAGGCAATATTACCCAGCGCAATAATAGGGACTTTGCTTTTCTTTGTTATTATTTTTCTCTTGGGTGCACTGAGCAATGTGCACAAACTTACACATACTCCGGTAATTGATCTTTTACACGAAGATCAAACTCCCATTAATCTTAATCATCATCCAGTTTTGCGGGGAATTGAAGCAATTTGCGGTGTGCTTTTGCTGGCTGTCGGTTACTATGTAATGACTTTGTCCACCAGATATATTTACTTTCTTATTCCCACCGCCTTAGTAACAATTATTGTTGGTTCTTTCTTCGTCTTTAATGGTGTCTTTACAGCTATAATTAATTATTTACTTAATAAAAAATCTTTTTCGTATCGTGGCATTAATGAATTTACTCTTGGGCAATTGAAATTTCGTTTGCAAAGCTATACCAAGATATTAACTATGATTTCAATTCTGTTTGCCTTGGCACTAGGTGCAATCACAGTGGGGCTTAATTTTGGCTCCATGAAGGATGAGACGCAAAAAAGCATTTATTATGATGCTACAATTGTTAGTCATACGCCAGCAGTTAAAAAAGCAGAAGCTAAGTTAACCATTACTAATAAGCAGACTTATCACTACAAAGAAAAGGGGATGCATCTTTACTTTAACCGCGCGGAATTTGAAAAACAGCCGCTGAAAGAAATAGAAATCTATTTTCATGACAATCAAGACAATTTACCTACATATAAAGTGAAAACACTGGTTACTGCCGAACTGGATCGACCGGAAACAGCTGCCAACAGCATTTTTAGTCAAATGGTGCCTAACGGCATTCCTAAGAAAATTAAGCTAGTTTCACCAAAAAGGTGGAGTACACTTAGTGGTCAGAAAAAATTCGTCAGTTATATTAAAGTTAAAGACTTTGCCCATGATTTTCCAGTAATTAAACAAATTCAAAAACAGCAACTAAGGGAAAATCGCAATTACCAAGATATATACCTTTCTTCCAAATCATATAACTATAATAATATGATTGGTTTTACCAGTGCGTTTGAATTTATGGGCTTTTTCTTAGGAATAGCATTTCTGACTATGCTCGCTTCGACGTTAATGTTTAAAGTTTTAAGTGGTGCGGCCAGTGACAAGGTGCGCTACCAGATGCTACATGAAATTGGTGTCAGGCAACGGTTGTTACGTAGTTCAATCAGAAAGGAAATTGGTACTTTGTTCACCATGCCTGCAATTTTAGGCATAATAGATGTCCTTTGTGGCTTACAACTGTTTAAAACATTGCTGATATCTCCATACCATAATATCTGGATTCCATTCACAATATTTATTGTGCTTTATCTGGGTTATTACTTGTTAACAGTTACGTTATATCAAAAGATTGTCCTAACAACTGAATAATTTTAGGGTGAGTTCCCAAAGTTAGATTAGAATTTTTAATAATTATTTTGTTAAGGCTTGATGTCGATATTCAATCGGCGTCAAGCCTTTTAATCTGCTCTTGATTCTTTTATTAATGTAATCACTGATTGCCCTTCTCCAATTCGATTAAGTTTTGATGGCAATCCCCCGGACTATAAAGCATTTCTGCTTTTAAGAACTCAAAGAAGTTCTTTGTTGAGTCCGTGATCCAGTGATAAGTTTATCCCCGAAAGCATGTAACGAATGCAGGAGGGTAAGTAGCTGGGTTCTGGTTTGTGAAAGTTAAAGTGGGCAGCCTAGGCTTTCTTTTAAAAAAGCAAAAAAGCAATCCACTGGATTGCCTAGACGTCTAGTACGCCTCTTTTGCATGCAAAGATCGCACTTTATTTCTTCTACTGAAATTATAGCATAAGAACACATGAGAGAATAGTGAAGTACGCCTTTCGATCCTCCCCGAAAAAAGGTGATAGCATGGGAAGGATTGTACATTTATTTCTTCTGAAGTGTTTACTACTAACAAGTCTAACGCCTGCATTGCGCAAGCTAGGACAAGATTTTGATAAATTAGCCAATTTAATCGAAAAGATGCTTCGGTTATTTAAGTAGTAATCAGAAAGAAATGGACTTTTGTCCTACCTCTTTTTGATTACTGCTTTATTTTTTATGTACCTTTTAAAATTGCTAGTTACTTGGCTTTAGCTCTATTTCAATTAATATACTATGTTAAGCTACTTTGGTATAGGTGAAAGTCGATAGGAAATAAATTCTGCTAGCTTTTGGATTTGTCATATCCACCTTATTTGCGTCAAATATGACAGTTTTATTAATAAAAATAAAAAGGCAATTATATTATTTATATAAATAACGAAGGTTTTTTGAAAGGAAAAGAAAATCATGGTTTATAAATATTATTCGCATTTTAAGTTTTTTTGTTTAAATATTTTTGGATTAATTTCCAGTATGCAGAATATAGTTACAGCATACATTGTTGGTTCGTTAATTAATTTGGCAACAGCTAAAAATTTTGCAGCTATTCCAGTCTTTTTTGGTAAAAATATTTTGTTATTGATCTTAATTTTAGTCGCTACTTTAATTTTTGATTATCTTAAAGCAGACGCTGCTAAGCAGGTCAATACTAAGTTAAGGCTTAAAGTGATGAGGGGTATGCTCTCGGATGAGCAAGAAAATGCTTCTAATTTAGGTTTTTTAACTAATGATTTTAAACTTTTGGAAACAAATCGCTATGATGCTGAAATAGGAATTTTGATTTATTCATACACTGTCGTATTTGCTATGGCATTCGCTTTGTATCTAAATTGGCAGCTTACAATAATATTCTTTATTGGTTCGGTTATACCAACAATTGTTTCCACCTTTTTCCAAAAGCCTATTCAAAATGCTGCAGAGGCTTGGACAAATGCTAATGATAAATATGTTAATCAAACTAAAAATTTGTTATCTGGTACTGCTACCTTTAATTTATATGATAAGCAGGATAATGCAGTTAAACAAAATCAGTATAAAGTTAACCAATTAGAAGAAAAATTAGCCAAGATGAATGTGCTTAATACTAATACCAGTGCTTTTCTTAATGCAATTGCAATTATGGGTACTTATTTATTGCCGTTTGCAATTGGTATTGCATTAGTAATTAAAGGCCAAACTACTTTAGGTGCTCTTTTTGCAATAACGCAATTATCGAATTCATTTGTAAATCCAATTTTACAAATTCTGCAAGAACGAAATAATTTGTCTACTACAAAGCCAATTGTTCGAAAGATAAAGCAATATATACAAAAAGCAGATAATGTGGAGCGTGAACAAACCAATGATCCTACATTTAATGAACTACAAGTGCAAGACCTAGATTTAATGCGTCAGGATAAGGTATTAGCACAACATATTAATCTTGATATTAAGTCTGGCCAAAAAGTTGCGGTCATCGGACCCTCAGGATCAGGGAAATCTACGATGTTACAGTTTCTAATGTATGGTAAGTATGGTAAATCTAAAAAAATTATACTTGATCATAACGAAGTAGCGGCAGGATCGTTTACTAAGTTGTTTGCCTATTCCAGCCAGAGTGCAGTTATTTTTTCTGATACGCTTTGGTTTAATCTAACTCTAGGAGCCAATATAGCTAAAGAAAAAGTTCTTGAGGTATGTCAAGGACTACAGTTAGGACAATTAATTAAAGAAAAGGGATTTGATTATCAATTAGGTGACAATGCAGATCAACTATCTGGTGGCCAATTGTCCAGAATTGAGGTGGCACGGGCTATTTTAGCCAATCGACCAATTTTATTACTGGATGAAATTAATGCTTCACTTGATAAAACTTCATCAAAGGCAATTCACCAATATATTTTTGATTCAAACTTTACTTTTGTTGAAGTTATTCATCATTACGATCCAGAAGAACTGCAAAAGTATGATGTAGTTGTTGATTTTAATCAATACCAATTTAACGATAAGAGCCTGTCGTAGTCAGATAGATAATAACCCAATTTACCTCAGCATTATATAATTTTCATTTTTAATTTAATAATACTTTTATATTTTTTGATTATAATAGATTATAATAAAATTAAAGAATTTAATATTTGATAGTTAATCAAATAGTTGAGGAAATTTAAATGACAATTGGTGAATTACTAAAAGACTATCGCATTCAGCAAAAGAAAACACAAAGGCAATGGGTTAATGATGTGGTAAGCCCGTCATTTTATGCAAAAGTTGAAAAAAATTTAAGCAGCATTTCAGCAGATAATTTAATTGAACTATTAAACGTTAACAAAATTTCATTAACTGATTTTTTTGGTAAGTTAAACCACCAGGCGAAGACCGTACATGACGAGAACCTAGAGATTGATAGAATGGTTAATGAAGCGTATTATCAAAATTCTGTGCATGATCTGCAGCAAATACGAAATTTTGTTGCGGAAAGTGATTTTCCAAATAAAGAAGATAAATTAGATATAATTGATATCTTTATTGCAATAATTAACAAAAATCTTTCCAGTATTGATAGTGGCGTTATAGATAGATTGAAAGAAAGAACGTTTGATGTTTCTCATTTTAATTCTGATAGTTTAAGATTGTACTGCAACCTTATGAGTTTTTATGATTTAGATAGTAATTTATTGATTTCAAAAAGAGTAATACGTCAGTTTATTGGTTCAAGTAGCATAGATATTCAGAAGTTAGTTTTATCTATAATTATTAATATGATGATTTTGTGTATTCGTAACAAAAAATTCGAAGAAACAGCATTTTATGTTAGTAGTGAACAACAAATCAAAACAAAACCAGATATATTTTTCTATAAAACTATTGCTCCAGCTTTTGAAAATATAGTCAAATATCATTATGATCAAAATCCTAAGTATCTTAATAAAATACAAATAATAATTAAAAGTGTAAAAATTGCTGGCATGCCCAGTTATGGTAAAGAACTTGAAGAACTAATGATTGCTAATAAATAAAATTTTTAAATGTCATATTAAACCATTAAGAGTTAAATATGACATTTTTAATATGCTTATATAAAATCGTAATAAACTGAGAATACATAGAAAGGAGTAAGAAAATGGAAAATTTATTACGTGAATTAATTCTTATTGTGCTCAATTTAGATTAATTAGAAACATGGGAAAAATGTTTTGTAAGTTAAGCGAAGATTTAAAAATTATGTCTAAAGTAGATGATCATATTTATGAAGCATTTGTAGATGGATTATTTATAAAGTTTAGACCGGAAAAAAATTATAAAGATAAGCAAGTTTTCTATAAAGGGAAATGCTTTAAAAACTAAGTATTAAAATATGCTAAAGAAAATAGATAGCTTATTAAAAAGTTGGTAGCGCTAACTATAATTAAGTTAAAAGGTGGTCTGCTTGAAGGAGCGAACAGAAAGTTTGGTGATCTTGATGCAAAAATTAAAAAATATGCGCGTTGGACTGATAGAACTTTGTGCGACACTCATTATTGGCGGTTTGATGATAATTGCTGGTATTATTTTAGGGTTGGATATAGCTTCTTTAATTATTAAGTTATTTAGCGGTTTAATAAAACCAAATGTGCCGAATTTTAACGTCATTAACAGTTTTCTGCGGATAAATTCAGGCATGCAAGTGGCTATGTTACTGGCGGTTCTAATAATTGTTGGCGGCATAGTAGTAACTTATAGGCTAACCAGAACTATTTTAAACAGTTTAGAAAAAGAAGATATTCCTGCTTTTCATAAACAGAAGTGGCTAGAAATAATTGCACTGGCAGCTGGACTAGCTCTAATAGGTGGCGGCTATTTCGTATTGAATTTGCCCGTCCAAAATCTGTTTAATACTTTATTACCGGCATTTGTCACAATTGTGGCGGGCACTTATTTAATTTGTTACTCGTTATTAAGCTTACTGCCTGCAACTTGGTTTAACAAAATTAAGTTAACTAAAGGAAAAACGCTGCTGGGACTTCATCATTATGCCGGCGTTTTTACTATCATTTCCTTACTTTTCGCCTTGACTATGGGTGCTCTTGCTTTAGGTCATGACGTTAATGCTTTTCCCCAAGATATTAAAAGGGGAACTTATTATGATGGTGTAATTGCCAGCAACACCGCTAATATTAAAAACGAGGTGGCGCAATTAAAAATAAAAAAGCAGCAAACATACCATTATAAAGAAACAAAAGGACATTTTTATTTTGTTCGTAATGAATTGGCAGATAATCCAATTAAGTACGTCAAAAGCACCGGCAGACGCAATTTTCAAGTCAAATCTATTAAGTTAGACCAATTGAATAAAAATTCTCTAGCAGATGACAGTTTTCGTGAACTCGTTCCCAATGGTTTTAAAAATAAAAAAATTGCACTTCGTTCAACTGCAGAATTAAATAAGATTAAAGGTAAAACTAAATATCTGACTTTGGTGCAGTTAAACAGTTTTGATAGGGATTGGCCATTTTTACTAAAAATTGAACATAAACGGGCTCAAAGTAGTGCCGTCTATAGTCGTCTCTATAGCAACTCTAAGGCTGCTACTTATCAGCTGATTTTGGGGATGAGTAAAGAAATGAAGATCTTGGGCTACTCACTGGCATTTGTATTTGGTGCAAGCCTGATTGCGATCTTGATAATAGCAGTCAAAGCTGCTAAACGAGATCAGAAATTTGCGAATGAAAGACTGGCTCAAAGAACATGGCAGAGCAAAACAGGGCTTTTATTCTTTATTCCCGCAATATTTGGGGTCTTTGATGTTTTGTTTGGCTTGAGATTTTTTAATCAGGTTTTGCCAACAGCATATTATGAAGTTTGGCTGCCAATAGTGCTAATGTTGCTGGCTTACTTTGCTATTTATCTGCTAACAGTGATGCGGCATCACAAAGCTGAGTTTTAAAAAAATCAGACAATAAAAAAGCACGCTAAAGAGCGTGCTTTTTTCAGCGTCTTTAATTAATGAAAGATAATGCCTAAAATTAGTCCACAGACTTGCATTAATTGAAACCAAAACAAGTTTTGCGGTGCTAAATCAAAAGTTGTGGGTACCCGGTGTTTGATATTATCTTCATCAACCCAAAAAGCCATATCCTTGGTCTGCTTCTGTCTGAATGCCTGCACGTTTTTATAGAGCTTCGGCAAAGTTACAAAAATTAATAGTTGCCAAACTGGTAAAAGACGGAATATGACGCTGATAGCGACTATTGCAAATGGAGCCAGGGTTAAAAAACTGAATAAGTTTAATGAATTTTTTACGCCAATGTATGAGGGGAGGGTATGGCGCCCGTTAGCCAGATCTTGCTTTAAGTCGCAGGTATTATCCGCCAGCATTGTCGCCGCGTTAAAGAATGCTTGGGGTAAAGCTACCCAAAAAATTAACAGGAGGTTGGCTAAATTACCCTCAACAATAAATTGAGGCCAATCAAAGTTTAAATAGGCTAATTGACTTACTGGTGAATTGATGTAAACGGCTAAGAACATAATTCCCAGTCCTTCGAATAAGCCAGCAAGAATTTCGCCTAGCGGTACTCTGGAAAAGGGGATGGGCCCGTAAGTATAAAATACAGCCACAAAAAGTCCGGGGGCACCGATCAGTAAAATAAAAAGATTGGTTCGCACAGTTAGCCAAATTCCTAAGACTGCTGCAATTAAAAGCAGAGTAAGCATAACCACCATTGCAGTTGTCGGCGATAAATTACGTTTACCAATTAAATTATGTTCTTTTTGATAATCTTTGCTTTTAGCTAGACGATAGTCTTGAACGTTATTAAAGCCAGTCACAAATAAAGCTATTGCGCCTTGAGCAACTAGGTATATTAAAGAATTTTGCCAATTAAAAGTATGAAAATAAAAATAAGCAAATAGAATTCCTAATAAATAAGGCATTAAACTATTGAGCTTGGTATTAAGCCGCACCAACTCAAAAAAATCGGTTACTGTAAAATGACTGTACTTCTTTTTAGCCTCCATTGATTTTCCTTTCAAAATATTGTCTTTATTTATCCAAAATTAATTGCTGGTTTTTAACTTTGCCAGTTGATAACCATTATCCGTAAACAGTTTGAATTTATCTTTTAAGCCCGAGGTGACGTAGACTTTTTTCTTTTTAGTAATAAAAATTGCCTCTACGCCAGACAGATGTTCTACATAGTCATAGCCCTTTTTCAAACCGCGATTAAATACTGCAGTTGACAGTCCATCACCTGTGGTTGACCGCTTGGCAATAATTGTGACACTTAACAAGCTGTTTTGACAAGGGTAACCCGTTTGGGGATTCATTAAGTGACTATAAATTTTGTTTCCGACTTTGAGATAACGTTCATAAATGCCTGATGTTACTGCAGTAGCATTCTTTTCCGGTAAGGAGCCGATCGCATCACCCCGCGCAGCACTGGGGTCTTGAATCCCCACGGTCCAATTACTGTTATTGGTTGGGGAGTTGCCTAAAACGTAGATATTGCCGCCCAGATCAATAATGGCACTGGTGACGCCCTTTTTTTGCAGGACTTTCATGACTTCATCAGAAATAAAGCCTTTAGCCATTCCTCCTAAATCAAGCATCATCTTCTTTTTCTTTAAGAAAACGGTGCGTTTTTGGTCGTTAAAAACCACATTACGGTAATTAACTAATGGTAGCCGTTTTTTGATGGTACTTGCTTTAGGTTTATGGGCATCGGGGAAGCCTATTCGCCATAAGCTGGTAATTGGTCCAATTGTTAAGTCGAACGTACCAGCAGAAATTTTGCTGTAATGATAGGCGTCTTTACACATACGGTAAATAGTAGGGGTAACTTTGACCGGTTTAATTCCGGCATACCTGTTGATTTTGTCTATTTCACTGCCTTTTTGGTTAACCGTGGTTTGAGCTGCTAATTCCTTAATCCGGTTAAAGCCGGCCTTCAGGGCTTTTTGTTGGTGTTTGTTGTAAATTTTGATGGTGCAAACTGTTCCCATTAAAAATTGGGTATCTGAAGTGGGATTAGTGGTAACAGGTGTTTTTACCGGGGCACTAGTTTTACTTTGAGTTGAGCAAGAAGTTAGGCTAAAACATGCTAATAATACTGCAATTACCAGCATAAACTTGTTTGGTTGCTTGGTCATATCATTTATTTCTCCTAATAAAAAAGAGCGGCTAAATGTCACTCTTTTTGTAATTAACTAATTAACTTTTTATTCTTGATAAACAATATTGTCAACCTTGATAGTTCCGCTTTCACCCTTTTGTGCGGCATTAATTAGTTGATCAGCATAAGCGATAAATGAATGAGAAGATTCTGTTGCTCCTGAAACTGCTTGAACTTTTTCGGTATTTCCTTTAGCTTTTAAGAATTCTTCCTGTAATTTTGGAATGTACTCTTTCGGTCCAACTTTGTTAACTTTCTTCATTTGCTTTTCGTAAGCAGCATTCTTGGTCTTGGAAACACCTTTTTTGTTAATTTGGTCGTATTTAAAATCACTGACTTTGCCTTTTTTAACTACCATGGTTAACACTTGACGGTAGCCGTGGCTGTAGTTCTTTTCTGCTAATTTATATGTGCCGTCTTTTAATTTTTGATTGTTATTGATGTGAATGGTAGCAGTATCACCTTTTTGAGCTGCCTGTGTTAACTGGTTGACATAGTTCTTTAAAGTGGTGCTTGAACTGGTAGCACCGGAAACGACTTGGATAGCGCTTGAATTAGCGCCACTAGCGGCAAATGATTTTTGCAATTTAGGGATGTATTCTTTAGGACCGATTTTTGCTTGAGAATACTTCTTCATTTGTGCTTCATATTTAGCGTCTTTCGCCTTTGATTTACCATTCTTGTCTACATTATCATAGCTGGTGTCTGTAACCTTGCCATCTTTAACGGTCATAGAAACCTTTACTTTATAGCCATTGAAATAATTGTCTTCGACTAATTTGTAAACCCCGTCTTGCAATTTGCCACCGGCAATCTGCTTAGGAGTTTTCTTCTTTTCGACCTTACTTTCTTTCGGCTTAGAATCGCTTGAAGAACTTTTCTTAGCCGTAGTTGAACAAGCACTAAGCAAAAGCGTAGAAAGTGCCAAAATAGCTGTGCTGGTTATAAATTTATTATTTTTCATAATATCTCCCTCAGTGATAATATCAAACCATATAACATTGTGTACACATTCACTTACTTAGATTATAAAATACAGTTTTACTTTCTGCAACTACAAAATTTAAAAACAAAAAAGTTATTTTAACAACAAAGAAAGCGCGTAACAAAAACAAAATTAGGAAAGATTGTGAAAGTAGCTACTTTACCATAATTGTAAATACTAGTATAATAAAAGACAACTAGTACATTTGCATTAAGGAGTGTTAAAAGTGGCTGAAACGAATATTGTAGTAATTGGCGGCGGTTACGGCGGTCTGTATACCACCAAGCATCTTGCCAAAAAATTAAAAAAGCGGCATGATGTTAAAATTACGCTGATTGATAAAAATCCCTATATGACCATGATGACTTCTTTACACGAAGTAGCAGCTAACCGAGTAGAAGCTAAGAGTCTTAAGTATGATCTGCAGCGTTTATTTTCACGGAGAAAAAACGTTGATGTAGTAACTGACAATATTACTAAAATTGATCAATCTGCCAAAAAAGTTATTGGCGATAACGGCACTTATCCATACGATTACGTCATTTTAGCTATTGGTTCACAGCCTAATGACTTTGACACCCCCGGTGTTAAAGAAAATGGCTTTGTTTTGGGTAATCTTGATGATGCAGAAAAACTGCGGGATCACATTGATATGATGGTTCATTTAGGCTCTCAAGAAAGAGATCCTGAAAAAAGGGCACAATACCTCAACTTCGTCGTTGTTGGTACTGGCTTTACCGGAACCGAGATGGCTGGGGAATTAAACTCCTGGCGTGGTGATTTAGCTAAAAAATATAATTTGCAAAAAGACGACATCAAGATAACCATGATGGAAATGGCGCCAACGGTAATGAATATGCTTGATCGCGCTGATGCTGACAAGGCGGAGAAATATCTCTTAAAGCAGGGCGTAGATATTAAAGTCAATACAGGTGTAGTTGGTGTTCATGAAAATTATATTGACCTGAAAGACGGTTCAACGTATCCAACGAGGACATTGATCTGGACTGCTGGTGTTAAGGCTGTTGCTACAGCTAAAAACTTTGGTTTTGAAACTGGTAGAGGCGGCAGAATTTTAGTTAATGAATATTCACAAATTCCAACCGATCCCCATGTTTATGTCATAGGTGATGTGGCTCTTTATGACGCTGATGGCAGCGGTCGTGGTGAACCACAAGTAGTTCAGGGAGCTGAATCTGCTGGTAAATGTGCTTTGAGGAATATTTTAAGTCAGATTAACGGCGGTGAACCCGTTAAATTTAAGGGTACCTATTCCGGCTTTATGGTTTCGCTTGGACCTAGTTGGGGTGTTGCGTCTTTAGTTAACACTTTCCATCTGAGTGGCTTTTTCGCTATCTTGATGAAAGACGTAGTGGACATGATTTACTTTATGGAAATCTATTCCGGTTACTATCTTTTCCACTATGTAATGGACGAATGGTTCAGAATTAAGCGTCCAACTTTATGGCGGGGCAATCTTAATAGGTACGGCAATGTTTTATGGGCAGTACCATTGAGAATTTATTTAGGCTTGATGTGGTTAGTTGACTGCTGGTACAAGGTACAGGGCAGTGGCTCTTGGTTCACTAATAAGCTGCAATTACAGTTTCCTTGGTTAGTTCAAGCTGCTACTAGCGGTGCTTCACAAAAGGCAGCGGCTACGACTGCCGCAAGTGGTAAAGCCGCTACAACTACTGCTCCTGCTCTATTTTCTCTCAATTATGATTATGGTCATTCCCCAATGGCAGTTTTTGATAAAATGCCAAGTTGGGTGCAAGCAGTAACTAAAGTTCTAATTCCTAATAAAGAAGCTGCACTAGTAGCACAAAAGACTATGACGTGTTTGGAAATTGTTTTAGGAATTATGTTAGTATTAGGCTTATGCACGTGGTTTGCTGGTGGCATGAGCGCAATCTTCGTAGCTATTTTCTGCTTATCAGGGATGAACTACTGGGTCAATGTCTGGATGGTATTTGCTGCTATCGCTGTAATGAACGGCTCGGGTAGAGCATTTGGTCTTGACATGTGGTTTGTTCCGTGGCTGCAAAAGAAACTTACTAAACTTAGATATGGCGTCTTGAAGCCGATTTACCACGTTGATAAAAATGGAATAAAAAACTAACAATGGTAATTCTAAAAAGTCCTATGGTTTTATCTATAAGACTTTTTTAGTTTTAATTGTTAGTGAGGTAAGACATGGAAATTTTAAAGAGGCTTAAACCTGGTGACTTTTTAATTGTAGTAATTTTATTAATGATCAGTTTCACGCCCTTTTTTATGGTACATAATTCTAAAAAAGAGGGTAATCAGGTAATCGCTATAGTAAAAGTTAATAATCGCCAAGTTAAAAAGCTTTCTTTAGATCATGACCAAAAATGGCAGTATCAAAGAGACGGTAAAATTAATATTTTACAGGTGAAAAACCACAAAATTCGCGCAATTGATGCTAACTGCAAGGACCAAGTATGTGTTAAAGAAGGCTGGAAAAGTAAAAGCGGAGATACAATTGTTTGTTTGCCACACAAATTTTTAGTTGAGTTAAAAAACGAAAATCAAATTGATGATGATAAATAGATTTAGATATTATGACTGAAACAAATAGTTATTTACGCACGTATGTGTTTACAGGAATTTTATGCTCCCAAGGAATTATTCTTAGCGTGGTTGAGCAAATGTTTCCTGCACCCTTTTTCTTTGCACCTGGTGCTAGGCTTGGCTTAACCAACATTATTACGATGATGGCATTAATGATTTTGCCTTTTAAAGATTGTATTTTATTGACGTTTTTGCGCTTAGTATTAGCCGCTTTGATGACAGGGGGCACCAGTACCTTTTTATTTGCTGCTGCAGGTTCATTTTTAAGTCTGTTTTTAATGAAAATGTTCTTACCGTTGGTTCCCAGATTTTTGAGCATAATAGGAGTATCAATTCTTGGCGGCGTCTGTCATAATTTTGGTCAATTATTAATTGCCGTGCTGATAGCGCAAAGTAAATATGTTTTATTATATCTGCCATTATTGACAGTATTCGGAATTCTTTCTGGAACAATAGTTGGTCTTGTCAGTAGTTTTTTAATGCATTACGTTGATGCATTGAGTTTTATTAAAGGGATAATTAATAAAGGTATTTAACATGTCAAGGCTAGAAAAAGAATTAAGAAAAGTCCAAAGCAGCATTCAAAAAAATATCAGAGCACCCAAAGGTAAACTGGGAGAAGCAATCAGGTACACATTTTCCAAGCCCGGCAAACAATTGCGTCCCAGTTTTGTCTTACTTTTTGGCAATATGGGTGATGAGCCAAAAAAGGAAAGACTAATTAATATTGCCGGGTCAGTTGAAATTCTTCATAACGCTACCTTAATTCATGATGATATTATAGACAATTCCAGTGTCAGAAGGGGTAGGGAATCAGTGCAGGCGAAATATGGCAAGACCATTGCGCTCTATGCTGGAGACTATTTATTTGCACTTTCATTACAATTGCTCAGTGAGAATACTTCAAAAATAACTAATCTGCGCGTTAATGGCTCAACTATGCAAAAAATTCTTGCTGGTGAGACTACTCAATTTGGTAATGAGTACAATACTTCGATTACTGAAAAAGAATATCTTGAACAAATTCGGGGCAAAACGGCAAGTCTGTTTGGTTATGCCTGTTATATTGGGGCGCTTGAAGGTGGTCTTAACAAAAGACTGGCCAGAAGTGCTCAGCAAGTAGGTGTGCTATTTGGACAAGCGTTTCAATTACGGGATGATATTTTAGATTACACTGCGTCAACTGCCGAATTAAAAAAGCCGGTTTTATCTGATGTAGTTAACGGTGTTTATACCGGGCCACTAATTTTTGCCTTAAAAAAAGATACTACTGGTAAATTAAATAAGCTGGTTAAGAAAGGTAGAAACATAAGTTCTAGTGAGTTAGCCCAAATAGAATATTTAGTCAATGAATTAGGCGGCATTAGGCACGCCCAGAAGCTGGCAAATGACTTTACGAGTAGTGCGTTAGCACTGCTTAAAGATAAATTTAGCAATTATTCTGGATATGATGAGGTTGTTGAGATAGTTCAAAAAATGCTTACCAGAAATTATTAAATAGCAAAAAAGGAGGTTGATTATTCAACCTCCTTTGATATTAGTAAAAACTTTTTCAGGTACTAAAGATGATTGTTAGTCTTAACCTTAAGCTTTTTTAGGCTTACGTGTAATGCCAAACAATACTTGCAAAACTACCAAAGCGCAGTAGACAAAAAGCATATATACTAAAAGGCTAATGTCTGCCCTAGTGGAAGAAAACCAATACCACTGATTGCCCTCAGTGCTATAGATCAAATCAGCCAGACCTAGTAAAGCTAAAATCAAAACATTAATTATTGCAAAAATCCATAAGTTGCCGTTTTCATGTTTAGCAACATATATCATCGACCAGGCTGCTGACCATATTCCCCAAAGACCGGTAGCAGCAATTATAATCCAGTAAAAAACTGTAGCAAACATATTATGCCTCCTTCTCAACAACTTTATTTTACCATAAAGTTCATAAAATCACATGCTTAATTTGTGAGCAAGTGCAAATAGTATTTTGCCAGCTGCTAATCCTATTGCCAGCAGGATTAATAAAAAAAACTTAGAAATTTGTTCAAAATAATTACTAATTGTACTTGACATGCTACATACCTTTACTTATAATCCTAAGTATTAAATTAAATTTTGAGGAGGCAATTTTAATGAAATATCAATTTTTAAGTAAACGAATCAACATTAGAAACAGCATTTCTCAAAATTTGATTGCCTTGTTGTTGTCGCGTAGGACTTAGCGTGAAAGAATTACTTTTAGTAATTAACATGTTGAGCCCTTGTTTGCGTCTTAATGAATAGGGCTTAACAAATAACTATCTTGGGCCTCATTCATTAAGTTGAATGAGGTTTTTGTTACCAGGCTAGTTAGAGAAGGAGAAAATGATGAACAAGTTTACTAAAAAAATGATGGGTATCCTAACGGTAGGAACAGCCGCCTTTATGATGGCAGGTTGTTCAGTTGCCAAGAATAGTAACAGTAGCGGTACTCATCAAGATAAAGACACTGTCAAAATTGGTGTCAATATGGAATTATCTGGCACGGCTGCAGGTTACGGAAATGCCCAGAAACAGGGAATTCAGCTAGCAGCAGCTGAAATTAACAAGGCTGGCGGCATTGATGTTAACGGTCATAAAAAGAAAATTAAGCTGATTATTCGCGATAACAAAACAGCGATTGCTACTTCTGCTTCGGTAGCAGCACAACTGGTAAATAAAGATAAGGTGGCAGCAATTGTTGGGCCGGCCACTACTAATGCGGGAACAGCTGAAATTCCTAATATTACTAAAGCAGCAGTTCCCAGCGTGAGTCCTTCTGCAACTGATCCTGATTACACTAAACAGAAAAACGGCAAGGTTCAACCATACGTTTTTAGAGCCTGTTTCCAAAACAATTTCCAAGGAGAAAGTGCCGCTAAGTTTGTCACAAAGAAGCTGAAAGCAAAGCGTGTAGCCGTTTACGCTGATAATTCAAGTGATTACGGTACTGGTTTAGCAAAAGCCTTTAAGAATACATATAAGGGTAAAGTAGTTGATAGCCAAACATATTCAGAAGGTGACAAGGACTTTAACGCCGTTTTAACTTCATTTAAGTCAAAGAAGATTGACGCTATTTATGTTCCGGGCTATTACACAGAAGTTGGTCTGATTGTTAAGCAGGCACGGCAAATGGGTATTAAAGTACCAATCGTGGGTAGTGACGGTATGGCTGATCCTAAACTTGCCCAAATTGCTGGTGCTAAGAATGCTACCAAGGTTTACTACACCACGCCATTTTCCACTCGTGTAGCTGCTAAAAATCCAACAGCTGTCAAGTTTATGAATGCCTTTAAAGCTCGTTATCATGCACCGGCTCCAACATTTTCAGCTTTAGCTTATGATGCGGTCTATATGGTAAAGACTGCCATTGAACAACAAAAATCAGATGATTCAACTAAAGTTGCTGCTGGCTTAGCTAAGATTAAAGATTTTGATGGGGTTACCGGTAAGATTACAGTTAATAAAACTCATGACCCAGAAATGCCAATTGCAATTGAAGAAATGACTAATGGCAAAGTAAGTAATTCATTTAGTGTTGAATAGATCCAAAATTTAAAAGGGGCGCTTAAATTTGCAAACAGTATTACAGCAAATCATTAATGCCTTGTCACTGGGCTCAATATATGCCTTGCTGGCGTTAGGCTATAGCATGGTTTACGGCATTATTAATTTAATTAACTTTGCTCATGGCGATATCTACATGCTAGGGGCATTCTTTGCCTACTATGTAATTAATGCTTGGCATTTTAACTTCATCACGGCATTACTTTCAGCAATGATTGTTGGTGCGGTTTCGGGTGTAGTGATCGAGTATTTTGCTTATAGACCATTGCGTAAATCACCGCGAATTGCTGTCTTAATAACAGCTATCGGAGTTTCATTTTTACTTGAAAATGGCATGTCTTACTTTGTGGGTTCAAACGCACGTAGTTTTCCGCAGGTAATTGAACAAGTCAACTATGTTTTTGGCGGCGTTCAAATTTCCAATATTCAAATTTTAATTTTAGTAACTGCTTTGATACTAATGGTTTCACTGCAACTGATTATTAAAAAAACTAAGATGGGACGTGCAATGCGGGCTGTATCTGTTGATCCTGCTGCTGCCGAATTAGTTGGGGTTAATGTTAATCACACGATTTCTTTTACTTTTGCCTTGGGTTCAGCTTTAGCTGGTGCGGCAGGAGTGTTGATTGGCATGTACTATAATCAAATTGATCCTTTAATGGGGATGACTCCCGGCATTAAAGCCTTTGTGGCAGCCGTTTTAGGAGGAATTGGTTCGGTACCCGGTGCCTCACTTGGTGGCTTCTTAATTGGTATTTTAGAAACATTCTTCCAATCTATCGGTTTGTCCGCGTATAAAGATGCAGTAGTTTATCTTGTGTTAATAGTCATTTTGCTCTTTTTACCAGCAGGTATTTTCGGCAAAAATGCCAAGGAAAAGGTATAGGTGGCAAAATGAAGGTTAATTGGAAATACATTTTATCGTGGCTCGTAATTATGGTAGCCGGCTTTTACTTAATCAACGCCTTAATCATAGTTGGCGTAATTGATGATTTTATTGAAAACATGCTGGTTACGATTGGCATTAATATTATTTTGGCAACAGGTTTGAACCTGATTATCGGCTTTAGCGGTCAGTTTTCACTGGGTCATGCCGGTTTTATGGCAATTGGTGCGTACGCTACTGCAATCATTACGCAACACATGAGTAATGAAGTTGGCTTTTTGCTTTCACTGCTTGTAGGTATGCTTTTGGCCGTTATTATTGCGGGTGTGATTGGAACAGCCACGTTTATTCGCTTGAAAGGCGATTACTTAGCAATTGCCACATTAGGGGCTGCCGAAATTATTCGCAACGTAATTAATAATTTAAAAATTACGGGCGGCTCTGCCGGCATGTTTAATATTCCCCAGTTATGTTCATGGCCTACCGTTTATATCTTAGTTTGTGTGACTACAATCGTTTTGATGAATTTTATTCGTTCCAAAAATGGGCGTGCAATTAAGGCTGTGCGTGAAGATGAGATAGCCGCTGAAGCAATGGGCATTAATACTACTAAATGGAAATTAGCTGCTTTTGTATTGGGCGCAGCTACTGCTGCTATCGCCGGCAGTTTACATGCCTCTTATTTACAAACAATTTCACCATCAAATTTTGGTATCATGGAATCAATTTCTATCTTAGTTATAGTTGTTTTAGGTGGTGTTGGTAGTATGACAGGCACATTTGTAGCAGCAACTGTGCTGGGAGTTTTAGATACTGTTTTACAAAACTTTGGTTCTTTGAGAATGGTTATCTATGCTATTGCTCTCATATTAATTATGATTTTCAAACCATCTGGGCTTTTAGGTAATTGGGAATTTTCACTTAAAAACTTAACCCGCCATTTTGGCAAAAAGGAAAGAGGCTAGTATATGGCACACTTATTACAGGTTGAACATGTAGTGCGCAAATTTGGCGGATTGACTGCAGTTAATGACGTTTCACTTCATTTAGATAAGCATGAACTAGTTGCCTTGATTGGACCTAATGGTGCGGGCAAGACCACTTTATTTAATTTGTTAACTGGTATGGTGCAGGTAACAAGCGGCAAAATCAATTTACAAGTTAATAATCAAAATTATGACTTAACCCATAAAAGTGCTGTCCAAATTGCTGACTTGGGCTTATCCAGAACTTTTCAGAATATTCGGTTATTTAAAAACTTGTCTGTCATGGATAACGTTTTAACTGCAATGACCAATGAGTACCAAGAAGGCTTTTTAACCACTGTCTTTCGTTTGCCCCGTTATTATAAAACTGAGAAGGACATGAAAGAAGCGGCACAAAAACTACTAGCAATTTTTGATTTAACTGAAAACGAAAATACTCTTGCTAAAAACTTGCCCTATGGTACACAAAGACGGTTAGAAATTGTCCGTGCTTTAGCTACACAACCGCAAATTCTTTTCTTAGACGAACCCGCTGCCGGTATGAATCCCGAGGAAACAGCTGACTTAACCAATCTTATCAAATACATTCAAAAAGAATTTCAAATTACCGTTCTACTAATAGAACATGACATGTCTTTAGTAATGAATTTAGCAGAACGAATTTATGTTCTAGATCAAGGAGAAATGCTTGCTACTGGCAGTCCAGAAGAAGTTAAAGCAAATCCTAAAGTGATTGAAGCATATCTAGGAGAGGGTGAAGACTAGATGGCTATGTTAGAAGTACGAGATTTGTCTGTTAACTATGGTGTCATTCAAGCAGTTAAAAACGTCAGTTTTGAAATTAATCAAGGTGAAATAGTAACTTTAATCGGAGCTAATGGTGCCGGCAAATCAACTATTGTCAAGACAATTTCAGGATTGCTCAAGCCTAAGAGCGGTCAGATTTTATATCTTGGTAAAGAAATTGAACATAAAAGTGCCCCGCAAATCGTCAGTGCCGGCATTTCACAAGTTGCAGAAGGCAGACATATTTTTGCAGGGATGAAAGTAATGGAAAATCTGCAAATGGGAGCCTTTCTCCAAAAAAATCATGAAGAAACTGCAAAGACTTATCAGGAAATCTTCAAACGGTTCCCAATTTTGCAAAAAAGGCGTCACCAAGATGCCGCCACACTGTCTGGTGGTGAGCAGCAAATGCTGGCAATGGGTCGTGCCTTAATGGCAAAGCCCAAATTGCTGTTATTAGATGAACCCTCAATGGGGCTTTCGCCTTTATATATCCAGGAAATTTTTAAAATCATTAAAGAATTGAATGAAAAGGGCACGACTATTTTATTGATTGAGCAAAATGCTAAACAGGCATTATCAATTGCCGATCGGGGGTATGTGCTTGCAACTGGAGTAGTGCAATTAAGCGGCACTGGTAAAGAACTATTAGCTAATCCGGAAGTCCAGAAGGTCTATTTTGGTGGTTAACTGATAGCATCTTTTTAAGTAAAAAATTTTAAATACAATCTTAGGTCAAAAATAAACTAAACTACATTAAAAGGCTAACTTTTATAATTATAAAAGTTAGCCTTTTTAGTGAATTTAAGCGGGTTTATGATAATTTTTGCGCAACTACTGAAAAATCAAGCGGAAATTGTGGTGAATCAGGGGGAAGAACCCAGCCCTCATCTTCTTTACTATAGATTAATGATGGCAAAGCTTTCCAATCAGTAACTTTTTCCTCTCCAACTTGTTTAATGGTTAAGCCCGCAGCAATCAATGAATTAATAATTTCAGCAAAATCATGGGCCCAATTATGATTAGTCTGGTGCTTAATTTTACCAGCAGAATTAGGCGTATACGAAGCATCTGACTGATAGGTAACTTCAGTGCCGCTAAAATAATCTTGAATAATTTCCAATCCCGCATTGTCTAAAGCAAATAATATTGGATGACTGTCCCTAATCATAAAAGTGCCACCGACCGCTAACAGTTGCGCAATAGAGTTTGCCCATGATTTAAGGTCAGGAAGCCATGTAATAGTACCAGCACTAGTGACAATTAAGTCAAATTGACCTAATTTTTCAGGCATGGCTGCAGCCGCAAAACGAGCATCGCCTTCGACATAAGTAATTGGTGTTTTAGCTTGTTTAGCTAGATTACGCGCATATTTCAAAGCCGTAGGTGAAAAATCCAACCCATAAACGTCTTTAGCTCCCAGACGTGCCCAGCTGAGTGTATCGTCACCAATGTGACATTGCAAATGCAGTAGGCGCTTGTTTTTAACAGAATTGGCAGGTAAAAAGGGCTTTAATACTGCTAAGTCATGTTTCACTGTAGTAGTGATAGCCTCGGGGTTCTGGGCAAATTCAGACAGATTGCCATAACCGCCATGGGCATGAATATCAGCCCGGTCGTTCCAATTGTTCAAATTATCCGTAATTGCAGAGTGGTCATCCTGAGACTGCATAAGTTCTCCTCCTAATTGCAGGAAAATATCATATTTTTGTGTTGTTGTATGAAACAACTTTCATTTTTTGCTCAGTCATATTCATAACTGTTACAGAAGCATTGCGTGGATCTGCGGTAATAGCAAAATCACCATAACGATCTGCAATACTGCGGATAGTAAAACCATGAGTTACAAGTAAAATATTTTCGGCACCATCTAATTGGCTAATTAATTTAAAGCCTTTATCAAGTCTTTGCCAATATTCTTGCGCGTTTTCCGCGTCATGAAATGGGTCTGCATCTTTAATCCAGTTCTTAATGGTGTCAATTGGTTCATTTTTAAATAAGTCACTGTGGTTCTGGTAGCCGTGAGGACCGCCAATCATTTGCCAAGCAGCGTCAATATCCATGCCTTCAAAGTAGCCGTAAAAGTGTTCACGGAAAAAAGGCGTCGCAATATGCTGAATTTCATCATGATTGATATTGTGCTTAACAATGATGTCGCAGGTATCACTAGCTCTTTTCACATCACTTGATAAAGCAATATCAAAAGGAATATCTTTTAAAATTTCACCAGCTTCGTCAGCGCCGGCTATACCTTTGTCTGTCAAGGGTGTGTCACACCAACCCTGCATTTTGTGGTAACGGTTAATGTAAGTTTGACCATGACGAACAATATATATTCTTTTCATTTTCTCCTCCGCACTTCTAAAAATTTATTCGTGATATAGTTTCTCTACTCGGTCAATATCGATAGGCTCAATAGGGTAAAGTGAGCCCGTTGGGTACATTACAGACACACCGTTATTATGCTTAAGTCCAATTGCGTGCCCTAGTTCATGTTCTACAGTATTGAGAATACGTTCGTAGGTATAATTATACGGTGAAAAGTTCTGTAAATAATAAATGTTTAATCTGGTAACGGCAGAATACATAATTCCCGTCTTCACGTAGTAATGAAAAGTGGTGTAACCAGCATAGTTGGTGTTGGGACTATAAACTTGTTCAACAACAATATTGGCTTTTTTCCTACTGCTTGCTTTGGTAAAAGTAAAGGCATCGGTCTTGTTCCATGCCTCAATCGCATCGTTTGTAGCAGAAATAAGTTCCTGGTTGTCTTCAAGATCAATATAGACTGATGCCTTAGGTTTTTTCCACCGCCAAGATGTGGCGACAGCAGCTGCTTTTTTCTTCTTGGCTTTTTTACTTTTCTTGGCTTTCTTCTTAGCTTTTTTGGCATAAATGACTTGAGAAGACCACACAGATGATGAATTATCTGTAATTGCTGGTAAATTACTCCCAATTGTTAAAACGACTATTAATGCACAAGCCAGTTTAGCTAAGAAATGGCGCATATTTTTCATGCCTTGATCAACTCCGTTACCTTTCATTATATAAGAAAAATAGTAAAAGTATCATATTTTACCAACTTTATTACTTAAAATTATAGTTATTAATTGCTCAACTTTCATAAATTTTTTCCTTTTTGTAAAAATAGTTAATAGGTTTTAATATAAACCGATTTCATGGTAAAATAGTATGCAAGTTTTGAAAAAAATAGGTGAGTTTATGACAAAAGCGATGAATGATAAAGAATTCGAACAAAAACATCTCGACCAGATTTTGAAAATGATCAGAGCAAAGAAAGCCGAGCTGTCTTCGTCAATTAGATCCGCTGAAGGCGAGGCCCAAGATCTTAATTCACACTTTTTTGATGACGTAAAATTGGATTATGACGGTTATTCAACCTCAATGGAAACTGCACTGTCTATTCATCAGCAACAACAACTACTTGATGAACGGCAAAATGCCTGGCAACATGCAGCCAAACAGCTAAGTACAGTACAAAAACTAGAGCAAAAACCGTATTTTGCCAGAGTTGATTTTAAAGAAAATGGTGAAAAGCCGGAGACTATTTATATTGGTCTGGGTTCCTTTGCTGATAAAAATAATCATTTTCTGATTTACGACTGGCGGGCACCAATTTCGTCGATATACTATGATGGCAAGATTGGCAAGGTTTCCTATATGTCGCCAGAAGGTGAGATTACCGTTGACATGACCAAAAAGCGGCAGTTCATGATTGAAGACGGCAAAATCACTAATATGTTTGATACTAATGAATCCATTGGTGACCAAATGCTGCTGGAAGTGTTAGGCGAAAAATCCAGCACACAGATGAAGTCGATTGTCACGACAATTCAACGCGAGCAAAATAAAATCATCAGAAATACCAGTGCTGATCTGCTCTTTGTACAAGGTGCTGCCGGCTCAGGTAAAACCTCTGCTATATTGCAGCGTATTGCCTACTTGCTTTACCGCTACCGTGGCAACTTAACCAGCAGTGACGTGATTATGTTTAGCCCCAACCAGTTATTTAACGATTATATTAAAAACGTTTTGCCTGAAATGGGCGAGCAAAACATGGTGCAAATGACTTATTGGCAGTTTGTGGCTAGAAGGTTGCCGGGAATGACCGTGGAAAACTTATTTGATCAATTTGAAGACAGCGCTGCTGATTCCGCCATTAGTCAGTTTAAAGACTCTACCAATTTTTTCAATTTACTGCACCATTATGCTAAACACCTTAATAAGCGCGGCTTAATTTTTAAAAATATTTATTTCCGTAATAAAAAACGACCATTTTTTACCAAAGAAAAAATCAGTGAACTCTATTATTCCTTTAACGATAATTACAATTTAAGCAACAGAATTGATGCTACAAGAGAGGAATTAATTAAGTCACTTAACCGCAAGATTAATGGTGAAACTAAGAAGGCTTGGGTGTCTGACGCTATCCAAAACCTGAGCCAAGAACAGTTGAATGCTCTTTATGATCATCCTGACCAAGAATTTGAATCTGAAGAAAAAGAAGAAAAGTTCCTTAGTCGTAAAATCGTTGTGAAAGCACTAGATAAGGTTTTCCAACAAATTAGGCGCAATAATTTTATCAACATGAGAGCGCAGTACCTGAATTTTCTCCGTGCAGTTCCTAAAATGACTGATTTAGCTAAATGGCAAATCACAGTGGAGGATTGGGAGAAGCATGTTACAGATGTTAAACAAAGCTTTATGAAGCATTACATTCACATGAGTGATGTTTCCGCTTATTTATACCTCTATGACCTAATTACCGGGCGTCATGTTGATTATGAAATGCGGTATGCGTTTATTGATGAAATTCAGGACTACACTCCGTTTCAACTTTGTTATCTGAAATATAATTTCCCGCGTGCCAAATTCACAATGCTGGGAGACTTGAACCAAGCTATTTTTACTAAAGATGAAAGTAGAAGTTTGCTTAAGCAGATTAGCGGTTTATTTGATCCTGAAAAAACAGATGTCGTTCAGTTGACAAAGTCCTACCGGTCGACTGAGCAATTGACTAATTTTACCAAGCAAATTTTACGGCAAGGTGAAAAAATTGAGTCTTTTAACCGGCAAGGACCTAAACCGGCACTTTGGGGACGCTCCACTAATGCAGCGGCTGTAGCAGTGCTGGAAAAAATTTTAGCTCAAAATAATGAAGGTAAAATGACAACAGCTGTTATTACCAAAGATTTAGCCAGTGCGAAGATTGTTGCACAAAAACTGAAAGATGATGGGGTGAAGGCCACATTGATTGCCAGCGCCAATCAGCGGTTAGTCGACGGCACACTGGTTATTCCGTCATATTTAGCTAAAGGACTTGAATTTGATGCTGTTATCATGTGGGCAGCTTCAAAAGATAATTATCATCGCGTTGATGAAACGCAATTAGTTTATACAATAACTTCCCGTGCGATGTACAAGCTTGACATTATTTACACTAATGAAAAGAGTCCGCTGCTCGAGGTAGACCGGGAAAGTTATGTAGAAAAATAGGCGATTCTATGACTAACACTGAAAAATTTACCTTCAAACCAATTGCGCAAATGACCGGGCGGGAAATGTTTTGTGTTGCCCGTTTAAGGATTGATACGTTTGTAACTGAACAGAAGATCACGGTACCGGAACTTGATGCTCAGGATCTAGATGCTATTCAAGTTTATTTGCTAAATAAAGAAGAAACTGCCGCTTTAGCTGTTTGTCGTATTTTTCCAGAAAATGGCAAGTGGATGTTAGGCAGAGTAGCGGTTGCTGCAGGAGCCCGTGGGCAAAAGCTGGGGACCAAAATGATGGCACAAGTTGATGAATATTTGCGTAATCAAGGCGCTAACCGGCTGTATTGCCATGCACAATGGCAGGCCAAGCCCTTTTATGACTTTTTAGGCTATAAAACAAAAGGAGAGCCCTTTGTAGAAGCTGACATTAAGCATGTCATGATGTATAAAGATTTATAACAAAATAACTTGCACTATAATTGTGCAAGTTTTTGTTTAATTGCTGCGGCTACGAGATTAATTAAAATTTCGTTACCTAAAGCGGTAAAGTGCTGTCCATCTTTTTGATAATATGAAGATAGATTTGCCAATTGGCTAAAATGCGCAATCAAATTAATAAAAGGAATATTATTTTTAGAGGCACAATCTGCAGCAATCTGATTGTAAGTTTCCATGTCCTTTAGAGTGTAATATTGCATGATATCCTTGTTATTAGGGTCTTGATAAGACGGACCTGTAATAATCATGCGGGAAGCGCCAATATTTTGAACCATGTGATTAAGGTTGGCAGCATAATTACTGCTGCTGATGCCCCAACTATTTGACATGTCATTTGTGCCATATTCAAGCACTACTATATCTGCCTCCTCAGGGATTAAATCCAATCTCTGTATTCCTGCAGTAGTCGTTGCCCCACTTAAAGATAAATTGATAATCTGCACGTTATCCCCAAGTTTTTTCTGCACGCCGCTGGTTATGACATTGGTATCACGCCCAGCACGATAGCCGTTAAATAAAGAGTCACCAAAGAGAACTATTTTTTTCATAAAAGCACCTTTCTTTTAGCTAGCAAATTAACTTGATGAGTGGTATTAATTTACTTTATATATTAAAACAAAAACTTAAGGAAGATTAAGATGAAGAACTATTTACAGTTTAACAGGGAACAATGGCAGTCTTTTTCTACTGCTGCACCAGTCAAAATCACTGATACGGAGTTAACACAGATTAAATCGGTGGGGGATATTATTAACTTAACTGATGTACAAGAAATTTATAGCAGTTTGGTTAAATACCTTTTTTTAATTTACCAGGAAAAATTGTCTTTACAACAAAAGCAAGGTGAATTTTTGCACCAAAAAGTAGCTGCTGCGCCCTTTATTATTGGTATCTCCGGTTCAGTAGCGGTGGGTAAATCTACTACTGCTAGACTGTTAAAGGTTTTATTAAGCCGTACTTATCCTAACTTAAAGGTCCATTTGATGACCACGGATGGTTTTATTTATTCAAATCAAGAATTAAAAAGGCGTAATTTACTTGAGCGCAAAGGTTTTCCTGAAAGCTATAACATGAAGTTGCTTACCGATTTTTTGCAGGATGTATTAAGTGGGAAAAAAGATATTGTCTACCCGCTTTATTCACAGGAACTGAGTGATATAGTACCAGGGAAATACGGACATGTGCGCCAACCTGACATTTTAATAATTGAGGGTATTAATACGCTACAGCTGCCCACCAATGGTCAAATAGTGACCAGTGATTTTTTTGATTTTTCTATTTATATTGATGCACCTGAGGATCTGATTGAAAAATGGTTTATGCAACGCTTTGTCAGGTTGCTGGAATTAAACAAAGATAATCCGCATAATTTTTATTATGAAATGGCAAATGGTCCAAGGGATGCAGCTTTGCAGTTTGCGCAAGAAACTTGGCAAATGGTAAATTTGGTTAATTTACGAGAATATATCGCCCCTACTAAACAACGGGCAAGCTTAATTTTGCATAAAACGGCAGGACATGTGATTGACCAAATATATTTAAAGCAAATATAACAGCTTAACGGCACCAAAGTCTATTGTGCTCAAGTGTTAGACAAAGAGTCAGCATCAATGTCGCAATTTGCTTTTTTACTAGCTAGAACGTAAACTTTTTCAAAAATAAAAATGCTTGATTTTAAGGTGTTGGTAAAGGCTAAATTTTGCTATACTAATCATTATGAATGAGATTTATTTACTATTAATAAAAAAATTTGCTTTGCCTCCAGCGTGGTTTCCTCTAATTATCAATTAATTTATAAATAGATTTAAAGGAGTAAAAAATAATGCAAGCAATTAACTTAAAAAAAGGTATGGTTTTCAGTCAAGACGGCAAATTGATTCGGGTTTTAAAAGCTAATCACCATAAACCCGGAAAGGGCAACACTGTTATGCAAATGGATTTGCGTAATGTGGAAAGTGGTGCTGTTGTTCATAAAACTATGCGTCCAACCGAAAAGGTTGATTTAGTAGAAATTACTAAGAAGAATGCCCAATATCTCTATAATGAAGGTGATATTTATACCTTTATGGATACAGAAACTTATGAGCAATATGAAGTAGCAAGCGATCAATTAGGTGATGATAAGCTTTACTTAATGCCTAACATTGAAGTGCAATTGGAATTTGCTAATGATCACAAATTGCTCGGAGTTGAGTTACCGGCAACTGTGACCATGAAGGTTACTCATACTGAACCGGGAATTAAGGGTGCAACTGTCACTGGCTCGGGCAAACCGGCTACTATGGAAACTGGTTTGGTTGTGCAAGTTCCTGACTTTATCAAAGAAGGAGAAGAACTGGTTATCAATACCTCTGAAGGTGTCTACAAGTCAAGAGCAGATAGTGCTAAGTAGCTCTGTCATTAACTGAATAATAAAAGGACGTAATTTTTACAATTACGTCTTTTTTTCTGGTTAAATATCACCCACAGCTTTTCTCGTGGTAAGCATTGATTCTTGTAAAGCAGTTTCTTCTTGCAAACATGAGGTCAAAATATCAATTAGATACATATTCGAGAATTGCGAGTTGATAAATTTCTCATTATTAGCAAACCGCGGGTTATAGACATGAAAAATCAAGTCACTAAGTTGAGCAACCGGATTTTCGAGATAACTGGTAATCGAAACAATTTTGGCATGGTGTTTTTGTGCTGATGTCAATGTTTTAACAATGCAATCGGTTGTACCACTATTTGATACCGCTAAAAAGAGGTCATTGCTTTTGGCAATACTGGCACGCATTTCCATCCAATTAGGATCGCTGAAGCTCTGGGCATCAAATCCCATGCGCATTAGTCGTAAACCCAGTGTAGCAGCAGAAACCCCGGAACTACTCGAACCAATTACAATAATATGTTCCTGCTTTTTTAACAACGAAATAAATTGCTTGATTAAACTTTGATCGATCATTTGTTGAGTATTTTTAATAACTGTTTGATAAAAAGTGAAAACTTCACTCAAAATGTCATCTTTTTGTTTAGGAACAGTATTAATTAGATGATGACCAATGTTAACCTTCATATCGGAGTAACTTTTGCAGCCGATTTTTTTGACAAATCTGGTAATAGTAGAAATGGAAGTCGAAGTACGGTTAGCCAATTCTGTAATTTTCATATTATTTATTTCTGGACTGTTTTGCAAAATGTAATTGGCAATAACTTTTTCGTTCTTAGAAAAATTTAAATAGTTTTTTTGAATTGCTATAAGTGGATTCAAAATAATTTCCTCCTGACAAAGCCTTAAAATTTATTGTAAGTGGATAGGTTTGCTTTTTTTCATTGTACTCTTTTTTGTCAAAAATGAAAATAATTTTCTTTAAAATAAAATTGCGAAAATTATTTTCCTGTAGTATTATCAGTAATGAAAGGGGTATCAAGAGCTAATGAAAAAGCAACCATACATTCTACCAAATATTTATATGAAGCGTGATGGCAAGCAGCTGACTATTAAATTACAAAATGAAAACAGTGGTCCTTATCAACTCTTAATGGGTGATGTGCCAGAAGTTAAACATATTCAAAAAGTTGTAGCAGAAAGTTCTACCGGTGATTTTACAATAAAAATCGCGCGTAAAGACCTGCCAAAATACTACATCATCAAGAGTGCAGAGCCTGGCTTTGCAACCAATATCTTTGCTGAACGTGTTATTCCCCTTGAGAATGCAATTAATATTCGGGATATGGGCGGATATGCGGCTAAAGATGGACGCTTTTTAAAATGGGGCATCTTGTTTCGGGGAGACCAGTTATCAAAGCTTAATGACAGCGATCAACAAATATTAACGAATTATCATTTGCAGACAATTGTTGATTATCGTTCACCACATGAAAGACAGTTTCATCCTAATAAATATTTACCTACGGTTTTAGAAATTCTCAATTGTGATCCACAGTCAAGTTTTTCTGAAGCCGCCGCAAATGTAGTTGATTTAAAGGGTGAAAATGAAAAATTAGTCCAGTCTTTAGAAAATGGAGAAGTCCCAGAAAAGTATATTAACGATCGGGGCGAAAACGTCATTGAAAGTTATGAAGACTTGGTAACCTCTCCAATTGCGCAAAAGTCATACGGCAGAATGCTAAAAGCTGTTGTGCGCAGAGAAGCTTTGCCATTGCTCCATCATTGCCGTGGTGGCAAAGATAGAACCGGTTTTGGCTCAATGCTGATATTGCTGCTGTTGAACATCAAAGAAGAAGATATAGTGCGCGATTACATGCTGACTAAGATTATTCGCAAAGAAAGAAACCAGTTAAAGTATGACTTGTATCATAAACTAGTTCAGAAAAAATCATATCTTGATTACTTGATGGCTATGATTGACACGCGTGAAAGTTACATTAAAGCGGCAATCAATAAAATATACGAGCTCTTTGGTACTCCCGAAAACTACTTTCAGCAACATTTTAAATTAACTATGGCTGAAATTAACCGTACTAGAGATTTTTACTTAGAAAAGGGGAATGAAAATGGCAAATAACAATTCCGAAGTTGCAGTAATTTTAGCCAGTCATGGCTATTTGGCAAAAGAAGCATTGCGGAGCGCAGAAATGATTGTAGGCAAGCAAGAAAATTGTGCTTATTTGGCTGTGACTGAAAATCTGAATCTGGATCAAGCAAAAGAAAAAATGAATCAAATGTATGATGAGCTTGACACCAGTAATGGCACCATCATTATATGCGACATTTTAGGTGGCACCCCATCAAATGTCAGTGGCACCTTTTGCTTAGAAAAAGAAAATATCTTGGTGTTAAGCGGGTTGAACTTGCCAATGCTGTTAGATTTATTTACAAATCGTAATCGCAGCTTGGCTGAGCTAGCAGAATCACTGGAGAAGTCCTACAACATGGGATTTCAGAATATTTCAGAAAGATTTAAAGAAGAGGAGCAAGACGAAGATGGCAGTGGAATTTTGTAGAATTGATGATCGTTTAATTCACGGACAAGTGGTAACAACTTGGCTTAATGTTAAGCAAATTGAGCAGGTAATCATTGTTGATGACAAAGTTGCTAAGGATAAGATTCAATCGAATGTTTTAAAAATGAGCGTTCCGCGCAATGTTAAGTTACATATTTTTTCGACTGAAAAATTTTTAAAAATTGTTCCTCACAATCCGGTAACAAGGAGAACCATGCTTTTGTTTGCCTCTCCATTTACGGTGGAAAAAATTGTTGACAGTGGTTATCAAATACCAAAATTAAATATTGGCGGTATTCGCGGCAATGATGAGCGTAAACAATATACGAAAGCTGTTTTCTTAACTGATGAAGAAAAGAAAGCATTGGAGAAGTTGCTGGACTTAGGAGTAGATATAGAAATTCAAATGGTTCCAACAGATGGAGCCGTCAAATTAAGTGAGGTTTTACAGAAATGAAAGTCTTTATCTTAACGGCTTTGGCCTTTCTCTTAGGAATTGATAATGTCAGTACAAAGATGTTCAGGCGTCCTTTGTTAATAGCACCAATCGTGGGCATTATTTTAGGTAATTTACAAGCCGGACTTATTATTGGTGCAACGCTTGAAGTTATGTGGATGGGTATTGGTGACGTTGGTGCCTATATGGCTCCAGATATCATTACCGGTACGATGATCAGCACTTCACTTGCAATAATGGGTAATACCAGTGGCAATATTTCGACAATGGTGGCAACTGCAATTACACTTGCTGTTCCAACATCAATTTTGGCGCAACAATTGCTGGTCTTGATTGAAACAGTTAACTGTTCTCTTAACGGCTGGGCCAAACGACTAGCTGATAATGCTGACGTTAAAGGTACATTTTGGCTGACTTGGCCACCGGCATTTTTATACGGTTTTGCTTGTGCATTTCCTACTTTTTTGGCTTTACAATTTGGTGCTGGCGCAATTCAACAAGCAATAAATGACCTGCCTAAATTTATCATTAATGGTTTAAGCACAGCAGGTTCAATCATTCCTTCTGTAGGTATTGCATTATTAATGATGACAATGCTTAAAAAAGGTGAATTATGGATGTTTATTATTTTAGGCTTTGTGTTATCGTCCTATTTAAAGCTGGATATCTTACCGATTACATTGATCGCCTTAGTATTTGCCTTCTTATATGAAAGAGCAACTCGTGAGCCTAGTGCTAAAGCGCAAGTTTCACCAAATACTCAAGTCGACAATTCAAATAGCGCTGAAGAAGACGATGAGGAGGACTATGACCTATGAGTGAAGGAAAATTAACTGCGCCAGAACATAAATTGAACAATAGAGATATTTGGCGCATGTTTATGCGACTCAATACTATGCGCATTACCCTAAACTATGAAACACTGCAAGGTGTAGGATTTATGCGGGCAATCGCACCGGCTCTGGCAAAGATTTATCCTGATAAAAAAGACTTATCAGAAGCTATGAAGCGGCATTTGGTTTTCTATAATTCCCACGTTAACTTCGATGCCGTGATTTTAGGATTATCAGCTGCGATGGAGGAAACAACGACTCCCGATGAAAAAGATGGGATCAACCCGTTAAAAACCGGTTTGATGGGACCACTAGCTGGTTTAGGTGATAGTCTGATTAAATTTACCTGGCTGCCAATCGTTGGTAGTATAGGTGCCTCAATTGCTTTTGGTGGCAGTATCTTTGGCCCGATTTTAATGTTTATTCTCTATAACGTAATTAACATGGGGGCAAGATACTATGCCGTCTCATTTGGTTATAAGAAGGGCATTGATTTTTTAAATAATAATGAACAAAACGATGTTATCCAGCGTATTTCCACAATGGCTAATGTAGTAGGACTAATGGTTGTTGGTGCTTTGATTTCAACGGTTATCAAAGTCAAAACACCATTAAAAATTGTGGTTCATTCTAATGTCTCTAACAAAGTTGGTGGCAATGTCATTAGGTTGCAAACAATGTTTGATAAGATTATGCCAGGTCTGTTAAGTCTACTGGTAACTGTTTTGGTTTACTACATCTTAAAGAAGACGAATGGTAAACATGCGGCAATGTTAATTATTGCAATGATGGTGGTAGTAGTGGGCTTAACTTATTTCAAGATTTTATAATACAAGTCGATTCTTTAGTTTAAAGCTTTAATATAATTAAAAAGGCTGCTAAATTGCGTTAACAAAACGCTAATTTAGCAGCCTTTTAAGGTATAACCAACTTGCTATTTCTTCCTTATTAAAATACTTTTCTAGGGCTTTTTATTGAGTTCAGAAACATTATTTTTAACGTCTTTGGGATTAATTGGCTCTCCAAATGACAGTGTAGGAATTTTTAGTATAGCCCAAATAATTAAAGGATAAATCCCTATTTTCAGTTGTCCAAATACTGCAAGTACTGTTCCCAGCCATAAGAAGCAGGAACGGACAATTTTTAGATAGTATAACTGGCGGTTAGTTTTGATATCTTTTTGGTTTTTAATTTTAAAATATCTAATTTGTGCTTTTGGTTTACCTGCTGTTGAATGAAGATTATTTTTATTACTATTCATGTTTGCCTCATTTTGATAATTCATTTTATGTTGCTTATTAATAGTGCCGAAAGTTGACTTATTTTCACTGGAACTATTGTTAATAAATAATTTGCGAGTATCAAAAGTAGTCTTATTATAAATTGTATTATATATTTTTCTTTTAGGATGGGCCCAACCCATGCCGCGCTTGCCATAGTTGGGAATAATGGCTTTTTTAATAGCTCTCGTCGCTCTGCCTTTTGTTCTGGCAGAGATAGACTTTCTTAAACTGGGTTTTCTAAAACCAATTTTGACCATCATTTATTCTTCTCCCTAATCTTCCCATTTACATAAGGTGTAACCCTCGCTAATAGCTTCTTTTAAAGGCATTTGCGTAATGTTGCCATTTGCCGGACGCAATCCGCGGCAATTAGGATCAAAATGGTAGCGTCTGCCAGAGGTGGGAGCTACGTAAACTGTCCGACTATTGCGGTCATTAGCTGCAGCCTGTTTTGCTTGTGCCTTTTTTTGCGCCAGTAACTGCTTTTTTTGCTTTTGCTGTAAAGCCAGTTGCCGTTTTTGCGCGCGTCTTCTTTTTTGGGCTAGTTGTCTGGCGCGCTTTTCCCGCCGCTTTTGCGCTAACTGCTTTTTCCTTAATTTTGCTTTTTTAGCTGCCAGCTTTTTGGCTTGGGCTTTTTTTCTTTCAGCGGCTAATTTTCGCGCTTTTTCTTCTTTTCTTTTTTCAGCTGCTGCCTTTTGCTTACGGCTTTTTTCTACTTTTGCTGAGCGAGCTTCAGTGGAATGGTGTGTACTTTGCGTTTCATTGTTATTGCCAGAACCGAAATTAGTAAAAACAGTGATTACTGCAATAACAAGCCAAAACCACCATTTTTTATAAAAAGGTCTTTTATATTGCATATTTTATACCCCCATATACTAAATAATTATTTAATATAATCATATCGCATATATATTTAAAATGCACAACTTTTTTGTATAAATATATACAATATAAAGTAATAGCCACTTTTAACTTATTTGCCATCTAGAATAAAAATGGCTGTTAAAAAGTGGTTCGCTGCCCATCTGTTAAAGATATAATAATAGCCGGGAGAAAAATGACTATGAGTATAGGACCATTATCTGAGTGGGTGACAGCAGCAGCTGAGATTGCTGCTGTTTGTGTCGCGTTATTCTTGCCGGTTTATGATAAAAAACAGGAAAAGCGCAAGAAAACGCGAAATATGAAGGCTATTTTTAAATTCTTGATCAAAAAAGCTCTTGCAGAAAATGATACATCTAACTTGGAATCGTAATTCAAAATTAGTTATCTGGTAATAGATAACAATGATGATAAGCAGGTGTATTCAATAGTGCAGCATATTATCGAAATTCTGAATAATGATAATATGCCACATGCCAAAAAAGAAAGGGATGTTGAACAATTGCTGCAATATCTCAACTAAAAGGGTATCTAGTTTAAAAGTGATATGACCCCCAAATTTGTCCTAAATTTGGGGGTCATATCAAAGCTAGATACTTTTTTTAATGGCAAAGAGCAATTAATAATCATGAAAAAGTGACATTTATCATCTTTGAGTCTTGTTATTTTACCGTTATAATGACCTTGTCATGACTTAGAAAGCGCTTTTAAAAATGTAATTTAATTTTTAGGAGATAACTATGAAGTGCAGCAAATATCGTTTTATTACTCAAATCACTGTGGCAACACTTTTGGGTTTAAGTCTAGAAGCTTTAAGTACAACCAATGCCAAAGCAGCTCAAATTGATGTTCCAGCAGTACTGATACAGCAAAAAGATTTTGAGCAGAAAGGTCAAGATCCCTTGTTAAATGGCAAGTATGTTTCTAATGGTTACACGGATGGTGGTTATACATATCTCAATCCCAGCGACACATCACCGGAGCGGGAGAGCTCCTATCATCTGGATACGGATGAAGGTTGGTCTAATGACTTGCAAACAATAGTTTATGATGATGCAAATAAAGAGTGGGTTATTTATTATTTACATACAGCAAAAGTAGTCAATGGTGATGCTGGTGCCCAGCAAAATTGGCAGCGCGTAACCACAAAGGACTTTATTCATTTTTCTCAGCCAACTATCGCCATCAAGGATTTAAAAGGTGATATAGGTGATGCCTGGAGTAGTGCTTGGACAGGTTCAATCATTGTTAACGCAGGCAATATTGCGGGCGTTCCCAAAGGTGCTCAAGTCGCATTCTTTTCAGGCTTAAGCAATAAGGATAACCAGCAGAATATCTGGGCAGCTTGGTCTGATGATAACGGCAAGACCTTTGCTCATCCTTTAAATGATAAAAAAATCATATTAGATCATTATTGGCCGTGGACTTCAATTAATAGGTCAGATGAAAGAGACCCTGCTGTTTTTTATTGGCACAATAAACTCATTATGTACGTAGCTGAAGGCGATAATATTGGCGTTTACCAGTCTGATGATGGTCTTAACTGGTCTAACGCAAATGGTAATCAGGCTGACAGCAAAATTGCCAGCAGTACTTTTTTCAAAGGACTGCCGTTTGAAGCACCTGTCGAATGCCCTGCTTTAAGGAGCATGAAAACGGCAGGCGGAGAAACAAAACAAGTGCTTTTCTTCGGTGCCAAAGCGCCACAAGCGAAACAGACAACTGGCACTTATTATATAGTCGGACACTTGGACGACAAGGGAATGTTTACTCCCGAAACGGAAGCGAAAAGATTAGACCAGGGTACTGATTATTACGGTGCCAACTTCAGTGGCAATTACGACTTGGAAAAAGCGGACGATTCACTCATCTCAATGGGTTGGATTGGCAACTGGAACTATACCAATTCAGGGATTAAGGCGAATCAAGAAGGCTTTTTACCAAATTCAACGCGGATAGGAACGTATTCCTTAGCCAGAAAAATAAGTTTAAATGACGATTTGACAATCACTAGTGTGCCATTAACTACTGGACTAGAGGAAAAGAATGTTCAAAAGAGTGTAGGAGAGGTTGCCAGCCAAAAGCCGATTGCTGATGACTACTACAGTTTGTTAAATTTAAAAAAGCAACCAGCAAATAGTAAGTATGTGTTGCACTTTTCAACTAAAGACCAAAGTGCATATCAAGGAGCTGTGAGACTGGTGCTTAATCAAGGGCAGGACAACAACATTCTAATTTTTGATCCAGCAACCGGCAAGTACCGTCTTGACGGCGTAAGCAGTGAATTATCAGGAAACGCAGCTAGTTATTATAAAAATGGTTATGAAAGCGGCATGGGCTATATCAATGACTCCGGCTTGAAAGGGTCATCTGAATTTACAATCACAGTTTATACTGATAAAAATGCTATTGAAATTTTCTTTGAGAATGGTCAAGCGGCAACTGTAGCACGCTTTTGCGTTAACAATGTTCAAGACGTGCAAATAGATGCCCAAGATGAAAGTAAGAAGAATCAATACGAAATAAACTATGGTCAAGTAGGCAAAGACCTGATCGGCTTTGAAGAAAAGCCTGCAGCAAGTGAATCTGGTGGAAGTACTAGTAGCGGAAATAACGTAATTAACACTGAAACTCCTACTGTAAATAACCCTGTAACTAATAAGCCTGAGACAAATAAAGAAACTGATAATTCAGCAAAGAGAAAACAGGCACAAAAAAGGGTTGTGATACATAATTCTTGGGTTTATCACAGCAATGGCAAAAAGTCTTTTCTTAAAATAAATGCCGGGGCAACGATTTCTACGTATGGTGTAAAAGAAATCAAAGGCAAGAAATACTATATTTTGGCAGATGATAAGTATATTCTGGCAACTAATGTGACGGGCAAGAAACGGCAACTACGCCACAATGCTTTTGTCTACAATCAAAAAGGACAAAGAATTAAACGTTACTACTTCAAGAAAGGCAAAAAATTGGTAACTTTTGGTGGCAGCGTGAAACTCAAGCATAAAGCCTTTTATATCATTGGCAAGAACATGTATGTCAAACGAGCTAATTTTTAACTACTCTAAATAGATAAAAATGCACTTTCACAATCTGAAAGTGCATTTTTGCTATTTAATTTGTTTCACTCTGATTAACCTGTAATTGGATATTGAATAGTTGGGTTTCTAAATTGCCGGCTTTGAGGGCATTTTGTATTTTGTAATCTAACTTTTCCAGATTATCGTTGTAATCCTTGAATTTAGGTAAAACCGCACCGTCTTTCATAATTAAATCAAGCTTTTTAATAGTTAGGTTATGAAAATTGATTACCTTTTCATCCAAAATTTTTTGTGATTGTGTACTTTTTACGACCGCTGGTAAAACCGAGCAGCCCATATTGGTCTTCATGACTTCTCTTTGGACTTTTTTATTAGTGCATAATAACTTCATGAATTCCCAAGCTCCCTTGGTGTTTTTGGCTTTACTTGAGATTGCAAACATGGTGGTCTCAATTGGAGTCGCTTTAATTCCTTCCATACCGGGCATTTTGGTACACTTCCATAAAAATTTGTTATTGCGAGTGATATGGAAAGGATAAGAAGTGTAAGTCCGGTATTGGGCCAGCCCCAACGGCATGAAGGCTACACGTCCTTTGTCAAATAACTGGGAGGTAACGTTAAAAGTCGACTGGTCGTTCACAATATTTTCTATCAGAGCAAAAGCACGTCTGGAACGATCTGAGGTCAATTCAACGTTGCCGTCATTTTTATTAAATATTTGAGCACCGTAGGCAAATTGGGCGTCTTGCCAATTGTAATTCATCGTTACACCATAGTATTTTTTCTTGGTATTGGAATAAGTGACTTGGTGGCACAGTTTATAAAATTGCTGCGGTGTCCAGTCATAACTCGGCGTCTTGATTTTGAATTTCTGCAGTAGTGTTTTGTTCATGACCATTAGTGTGGGATTAGCTTCATAAGGCAAGGCCAGCTGCTGACCATTATATTGACCTGCTTTAAGCGTACTGGCATAAAAAGTTGAGTTTTTGATGTTATCTTGCCACATGAAAGAGGATAGATTTTTAAATGCTCCTTCACTGGCCAGGGCATTAAAATCGCGGTTAGGCACAATTATCAGGTCCGGGGTTTTATTTTCAATGATTTTTTCACTTAACCAATTGCGGTAATCATCTTGTTGAATACCACTTTCATACTTTATTTTGATGTTAGGGTGTTCCTGCTTAAATTTGCGGATAGCATAATCAATTACTTTATATTGGTGTCCGTTGGGTACGTTCCAGCTGCTGCTGGTATAAAGCCCGATGGTTAAGGTTTTTTCGTTTTCTTTCACACGGTAGCGCCAATAAAAAGCACCACTGATGACTAGGATAAGTGTAACCAGTATTATGATAATTTTATTTTTGCGTTTCATTGTCATCCTTAATATTTTCGCTTGTAACTCCAGTTTGCACAGCCCAAATTGCTAGTTGTGTGCGGTCGCGTAGTTGCAGCTTATCCAGAATTTTTGAAATGTAGTTCCGGACAGTTCCTTCTGATAAAAAGAGTTTAGCTGCAATTTCTTTGTTGGATAAGCCTAATCCTACTTGCTGGATTACCCGCCATTCGTGTTGGGAAAAATTCTTAGTATCTTTATCGTTTACTTGAATAGCATAGTTTGCCTGTGCCATTTTGGAAAAAAGCCGAAAGACCTTTTCAGCAATATCAGGATTGATCATTGCTCCGCCGTGATACACAGTTTTAATTGCCTGATATAGCTCCTTGGTTGAAGCGCCTTTTAACAAATAACCTGAAGCACCATATTTTAAGGCGCTGAAAATAAAATCATCGTCATCAAAAGTAGTTAAGATTATTACCTTAATACTAGGATATTTTTCTTTGACATATTTTGTGCAAACAGTACCATCCATGACCGGCATCCGCACATCCATTAGGATAATGTCTGGCTTTTTCTTTTTAATACTCGCCAATACTTCTTGACCATTCGCAACGGTATCCGTAACGGTAAAGTCGGGATTGGCATCAAGAATTATTTTTAACGAGTCTCTTATTAATTGTTGATCGTCAGCTATCATTATTTTAATCATACATATCACCCTCTGCTGGAATATCAACTACTATTGTAAAACCGTTTTGGCCGTCAAAACTAATTTTTCCATTTATTATAGCTACCCGTTCTTTCATTTGCGTAATCCCATAGCCGGGGACAATTTTTTGGGCTCCCGTGCCGTTGTCCTTAATTACCATTTGGTATGTCTTTTGATCCGGTTTAGTGCAGGCAATAGAAACTTGACTTGCGTGACCGTGTCTGAGCGAATTTGTAATTGATTCCTCAATTATCCGAAAGACCACATCTTCGGTTGTTTTTTCAAAATCTGCTGAGCCCCAATGGTAAGAAAAATCAATTTTAATACGGGAAATATCAGCATATTCCCTTAGCATTTTTTTCAGAGATTCTTGTAAAGTATAATTATTTAGCGCGCCGGGGCGAATACGGTTAAGAGCTTTACGGACATCCTTAATTCCCTCTTTGACTGCTGTTTGAATTTTTACCAGCTGCTTTTTGGTGGCATCCTTATCGACATCAATCAGTACTAAGGTAGCGTCAATACCTGCCGCGATCCCAGTTAGTGCGTGACCTACTGAATCGTGGATATCGCGGGCAATGCGCTTTCTTTCACGGTCTTTAGCGATATATTCTGATAAAGCAGCATAGTTTTTTAATTCGTAATTTGCTTTAGAAGCTAAAGCTAACTTGTTTTGGATGTCATTTTCTTGGTTTAACTGGTAAATAGCAAAATAAATTAATATCAAGATAAAGAGCGTTAAGTTCAAGATGGTAATAAAATTTTTCCAGACTAACAATTTGGGCCCAATGTTAGAGGGTAAGAAGTTTAAGTAAATGGTCAAATCGGGTAGAGTCATGAAGTGGCTCAGAATTGAATAATCTGTAATCACTAATAAAAATAGCAAAAAGACTACTACCATCATCCACACAAAGTAGTCGCGAAAATCATATTGGTTGCGATTACTAATAATAAAATCAACAAAAATCAGCAAAAAAATACCATTGTATGTCAGTCGTAGAGATAGAAAAACAAAAATGGCTAAAATGAATTCTACGAAGATTATAGTGTTGTTTAACTCAGTGTCTTGTTTAAAAGCTGAATAATGGTGGTGAAAAGACATTACAACTGCCAAAACGGAGAAACTGATGATGCTTTCTCCAAAAATTGCTCGGGGCGAATCAGGAATATGGTGTAATGATTCCAAAAATTGGTAGGATTGAGATGTTTTAATGACATAATCTGTGGCATAAATAAATAATGTGGCATTAAATAAGATGGCAAAAAAATTGAGCCATAACATTGTTCTGCGTAAAGAAATTAAAACTTTGAATTTAGGCATTATTGCCACCCTAAGACGTTATAACGATTGATATTTTTATCAGTAATTAAATAAACCGGTAAGATAATTGTTCGTGGCACTTTTTTGCCGGCAATTAACCTGTATGCTATTCTGACAGCTGTCTTACCCATATTTAAAGGGGTCTGAGCTGCTGTGGCGATGGCATTATGATTGACTCCTAACAGTTTTTTCATATTTTCAGATCCATCCACGCTATAGACATCTATTTGTCGTTTTAACTTAACCTCATCAATTGCAGCTAGGGCACCAACAGCTGCTTGGTCATTCAATGCCATGATGGTATCAAATTTGGGTCCTTTTTTAAGCGCCTTTTCTACTAGTGGCAAAGTTATTTCAGACTGCCCGTAGGTATTAATTTTGCCCACGATGTGAAAACGATCGGCTCTCGGTGATTTTCTGATAGTATCAGTAAAGCCCTGTATCCGATTATTTGCGGAATAAGCAGAATAGTGTTCCAAAAGCAAAATACGAGCAGCAGTTTTACGTTTCAGCAAATGCTGTGCGCACAATTGTCCCGCATGATAATTGTCGGATAGAATCGTACAATCAGCATACTTATCCGATTTCATCTGTGAGTCAACAACAATAATTTTAATTCCTTTTTTCTTAGCTAAACGCAGCGCATTTTGAATTTTTCTACTGTTGCCGTCAACCGGATTAATAATGATGGCATTCATTCTTTGCCGGATAAAAGTATGCAGTTCTTCAACTTGTTTATTCACAATTAGTGCCGGATCCCTATTATATAAGCGGTCGTGATGGTCTTCGACATAATTAGCAATTTGCTCGTTTAAGACGGGGTAAAAACTATTATTCATTGTCATATAAGTTGAACCGATTTTGACCTGCTCGTCCTGACTGGGATATACGATAAACGTTACATACACTAGTAAAATAAAAAAAGCAGCAAGAACCAACTCGCTTGCAAGCAGGATACTTGTTTTGCGGTGGGAATGTGGGTTGTGCTGCTTTTTTAGTTTAGTTAAATTCATTCCATCATCTCATTCACTATTCAGAATATCACTTATATAGTAATTATTGCCGAAAAAATAATTTCCTTCAACCATATTTTAGGAAAGCGCTTTTAAAATGTGACAATTGTCATATCCGATTTTATGACATTTAGCACTATTAGCACAGACAAAGATTGTGCTAATTTTAACTTATACTAACGAAGAGAGGAATGAAGTATTGAAATATTTAATTTTGGTTTCTCACGGACAGTTTGCTGAAGGGGTAAAAACTTCATTGGAAATGTTTGCTGGGGATGCTATTAAGCGTTGTTTTGCATTATGTCTTCATAATGGTGATTCTGCAGAAGACTTTACTAAGAAAGTTACCGCCTTTTTGCAAAAAGAAGAGTTTAAAAAAGAAGATGAATTTGTTGTTATTGCCGATATCATTGGCGGCAGTCCGTTAACTACCTTTTTAAATGTCTTCTCTGAAAAGGGGTATCTAGCAAATTCTGTAGTAATCGGTGGAATGAACTTTTCAATGGCACTTACCGCGCTAATCTCCTTGGACACTATGCCTAAAGAAGAATTGGTTAAGTCAGCTTTAAGTGAAGGTGAAAAAGCAATAAAGCAATATGAAATTCCACAAAATTCAGTTGATAACGAAGATGACATTTAAATCTAGGAGGAAAAACAATGACTGTTTCATTGATTAGAGTCGATGACCGGATAATTCATGGTTTAATTACTACCCGTTGGGCAAAAGAACGTCCTTGTGACGGAATTATAGCTGTAAATGACAAGGCAGCTACCAACCCTATCTTAAAATCCGCATATAAATCCGCGGGTGAAGATCAGGGTAAGAAAACTTTTATATGGACAATGGCTCACTTTAATGATGTTAAGGATAAAGTATTGAATTCTAAGACGCGGTACTTTTTGATTACCAAGAATCCACAAGATATGAAGCACATTTTGGTCGATCTTGATTTTGTCCCAAGTGACCAAAAAGAGTTGATTGTGGGTCCAGGTAATGACCGTCCGGGAGCAATCAAATTAGGCAGTAATCAATCTTTTACACAAGAAGAAGGTGATGCTTTTGAGGCAATTAGCCAAAAAGGATATAAGGTTCACTTTGCTTTATTACCAGATAAACAATTAGGCTACTGGGATAAATTCAAAGGGAAATTCGGTTATTGAGATATATTTACTCAAACGAGTATCTAGCCTTAATAATTTTAATAAGAAGAAGGAGAAAAAATGACTATAAGTTGGTTACAAGCCGCCATTTTGGGAGTATTTGCGTGTTTATGTTCAAACTCCTGTATGGCTGGTCAAGCAGTCGGTAATTATACTATTGGACGGCCACTAGTTGGTGGATTGGTCTGTGGTATCGTTTTAGGCAACTTGCCGCTAGGAATTGCCTGTGGAGTTGCTACCCAGTTGGTTTACATTGCGTTAGTTACACCTGGTGGTACGGTTGCTGCTGATGTGCGGGCAATTTCATATATTGGTATTCCTCTAGCTATGGTTGCTATTTCATCACGTGGACTTAATCCAATGGGTTCAGCAGCTGCAAACATGGCAAAATCTCTTGCCACTTTAGTAGGTACAGTCGGATCAGTCCTATTTTATGCAGTGGCATTTATGAACCTGATTTGGCAGGCATTTGGCTGGAAAGATATTGAAAACGGTAAGTTAAATCGCCTCTACGGAGTTGATTTTGGCTGGCCTTGGTTATCTCACTTAGTATTCTCATTCCTGCCGACACTTTTGATGACTCACTACGGTGCAGAAGCCGTAACTGCTCTGAGAACAGCCTTACCAATGAACGGCATCCCAATGAAGACCCTGTTTACTGTTGGTGCGATGCTGCCATGTGTTGGTATTGCTATCTTGCTGCGTCAAATTATTAATAAAGCGACTGATTTCATTCCATTTTTAGTTGGTTTCACTTTAGCAGCTTCATTACACTTAAACCTTGTTGCTGTGACAGTTATTTCATTATTATTTGCTGTGATTATGTATGAAATTGAAATGGCTAAGGGCTCAGGAAATTCAAGTACTAGTTACGCCTCATCAAATGAAAATGCCGTTGGTGACGATGAAGAAGAGGAGGACATCTAAAAATGGATGCAGAAAAAAAGAGAATTAGTCGTAAGACCCTGAGTAAGTCTTTTAATATCTGGTTTTGGGGTGCATTAACCTGCTTTTCTCAAGAGCACATGCAGACGTTTGGCTATTTATGTTCGATGTTGCCAATTATCAAGGAATTATATCCTAATGATAATGAGACACAGACTAATAACATTAAGGCATATACAGCGTTCTTCAACACCAACCCAATGTTAGGTTCGGTTATCATCGGTGCTACTGCCAGTCTTGAAGAAGCACGTGCAAACGGTGAAAATATTGATGGTCAAACTATTAATGACATGCGTGCCGGTTTGATGGGACCAATAGCTGGTATTGGTGACTCTTTAATTGACGGTACTTTGATTCCGATTTTACTTGGTATCGCTTTGGGTATGTCAAGAAACGGTTCACCAGTTGGTGCTATTTTTTACATCATCGTTTGGGATCTCATTGCTTACTTTGGTCAACGTTTCCTATACTTTCGTGGTTACAAGCTGGGGGATAAAGCTGTCGGCTTTTTAGTAGGTAAGCAAGGTAAAGCTGTTAGACGTGCGATCTCCATTGTCGGTGGTATGGTTGTTGGTGGTGTTCTGGCTACCTGGGTTAACGTCACTACTTCTTTACAACTGAGAGATAATACCGGACACGTTTTCCTTGATTTGCAAAAGCAGTTAGATGGTATCTTCCCTGGTATCTTAACAGTAATCGTTACTCTTTTCTGCTGGTGGTTAATGTCCAAAAAGCATGTTTCTGCTATCTGGACAATGATCATTTTGATTGGTGTAGCTTTTGTCGGTGTTGTCCTTGGCGTATTCAATCCAGGACTCAAATACTAGAAGTAAAAACGGTGTAATAATGGACCTTAAGAAAATAACTGCCGGTTATCAAAACGAAGTTAATTATCAAAAAAAGATGCTGCAAAATTTACAGTATTGGTTGCAGACTTTATTGGCAATTGCCGCAATCGGCTTGGTCTTATGCTATTATTTCTATGGCAAAACAACTTGGCTCTTTATTGTGGGCGTGATTTTACTGGTATTTGGTGTTCTTGGCGGGGCTATTGTTGCTTATGGCAGGCACCGTGGTAAGCAGAATGTCAAACTGATAATTTCTGATTACGAAAAGAAAGTTAACTATTTAAAAAATAAATAAAGAGTAAATCAAATAGGGCTGAAGAAATAATTCTTCAGCCCTATTTTTATATTTAAAATAATATTTAAAACTTGGTTTCTTTAATGTCGTCTTCTGGGCGGTGTTCTTGGATTCGTATTATTTGCCAGTCATAATCGTTTTTGTTGCTATTAGTTAGATCAATAGTCAGTTCATTATTGCTAAACTCAAACTCTAATTCTGTTCTTTGATCAATCAGTTCGATGCGGTTAGGTTTAGCAGTTAGACCGATAATTTTGATAGTTTCGGGTAAGGGAGCCTTAACAAAAATATATTTTTGATATTTTGCATGTCTGTTTTGCAAGATAAAGCAGCTATCTTCTGCTACATTGCCAACTTTAAGGGTACAAGGCTCGCTTTCATTAAAAGCATGACCAAAAATGTGCATCCAATTGTTGATTTGTTTCAGCATTAATTCTGTTTCAGGTGCTAGCTTGCCATCTTCAGTGACTGGAACATTAATGATCGTTTTTGCTCCTGCTTTGCGGTTTAAAACCAGTCTGTTTATTGCGTCTGTCGCAGTCAAGTCAATACCTTGTACGTGCTGTTCTGTTAAAGAAATAGTGTATTTTGCACATGCTTTCTTAAAATCAGGAATATTTGCAGCAGCAGCAATAACGCGGGCGCCAATATTGCGGGCAGTTTTTACTAAAAAATCAGCAGCTACATCTTTTGCATTTTTTAGTTTAAAATTTAATACGATGGCAAAATCGGGATTCATTAATTTCTCTCCTTTAGTAAATATTATTAATAAGTTTAACCCAAAAGGTGGTAAAGATGAAAATTATTATTTCACCAGCAATGAAAATGACAGTCGACCGCGAATCTTTTCCAGCCAAGTCGCAGCCGCAATTTTTAGTCCAAGCACAAGAATTAGCTGCTTTTTTAAAAAAGTGCAGTTTTAATGAATTACAAAAAATCTGGCAGTCAAGTGAACGTATGACTAAGGAAGGCCAGAGACAAATAAATGAGCTTAATTTAAGCCAAAAAGATGGCCTGACTCCAGCAATCATCTCATATTCTGGCATTCAGTATCAATATATGGCGCCTGATCTGTTCACAGCACCTGCGATATCTTATTTACAAGAAAATGTCCGCATCTTATCCGGATTATACGGCGTTCTACGTCCTTTTGACGGAGTTTGGCCCTACCGTTTGGAAATGAAAAATAAAGTTACAGGCTTTAAACAACCTGACTTATATCAGTTCTGGGGAGCAAAAATTGCTGACAACCTTTTTGATGAAGATCAGATACTCATTAATTTGGCTTCAAAAGAATATTCTCGTAATATTAGCCCTTATGTGACAGCAGGCAGGCAAATGATCACCATTAATTTTCAGGAAAAGAAAAATGGTCAGTGGAAGACGGTTGGTGTTCACGCCAAAATGGCTCGTGGAGAAATGGTCCGGTATATTGCGGAAAAGCAATTGACCAGGCCGCAGCAGCTACGTGAATTTACTGATTTTGGTTTTGCTTTTATGCCAGATTTGAGTACTGCTGCTTCTTATGTTTTTAGAACAGAATATGATTTTAAGCGGCGGTAGAACAAAAAGATATTTGGGACAAAGCACACTAAGTAAGATTATGAATGAGGGGATAATATGGAAATAGTTTTTGTACGACACGGCTTAACTGATTTGAATAAGATTGGCCGCATGCAAGGGTCATCATTTGATCACGATTTAGATGAAATTGGTCAAAAACAGGCAGAGACAGCCGCAGCAAATTTTGATCCTGCACCTTTTGACGTCGTTTTTTCAAGCCCATTAAAAAGGTCGTTAACAACCGCTAAAATTTTTACCAAGGGTCAAAAAGAAATTAAAATTGATCAACGCCTGACGGAAATTAATTTCGGCGAATGGGACGGGCAATTTTTAACCGCGCTGGGGCAAAAATATCCCGATGCAATTGATCCTTGGGGTAAAGCGGCTGCTGACTACATTAAATATGCACCCAGTGGCGAGTCATTTACGGCGCTTAACCGCAGGTGCGGCAGTTTTATGACTGACATGGAAAAGAATTATCTGGATAAAAAAGTTTTGGTATTTTGCCATGGCACCTTAATTAGGATGATGTTTGCCCACTGCTTAACTAATGGCGACATGAATTGCTTTGAAACTATGGCTAATTGCGCATTAGCTAAAATGTCCTATCGTGACGGCATTTACAGGTTGAATTACTATAACCGGATATTGACATTTGAATAAAAATAATAGGCCTTGAAGTAAGGCCTTTTTTTATTGGTGCATTTTAATTGACTAGAGCTAATAAAAAAATTATTCTGTAATAAGTGACACAGTGTCACTTATTAAAATTAGAAGGTAAATGAAGAGATGGTTAAAGCTACTTTTATTAACTTGCCGGCAAGCAAGAAAAAGATAATCAGACAGTCTTTGGTAAATGAGTTTAGTACCTATCCACTAGCAAAGGCGCAGGTGGCACGGATTGTTGCTCAAGCAGGTATTGCGCGCGGCGCATTTTATAAATATTTTACCGATTTAAATGATGCTTACCAGTATATGTATGGGATTGCCATAAAGGCGGTCCATTCACCGGTTGAATTAACTTCAGCTTTTGAGCCGCAACAATATTACAAGAATGTAGCCAATTTCATTGAAAAGGCGCAACAAAGTTCTTATGCAGGTCTAATCAAAATGCACATTTTGTACAACGAGAATTCAGTGGGTCAACCTTTTCCGCGAGAATTAATCACTAAATTAGATCCGCAAAATTGGAGTGCAATGGTTCTTAGTCATGCGACAATCCGCTTGGTGATGGAAAATCCAGAACAAGAAAAAGAGGTTATGGCTCGCTTTAAGGCCAGTTTAGAACTATTAAAAAGGGGAACAAATTAATGTTTTTAGCAATTAAAGAAATAAAAAGAGAAAAGCTGCGTTACGGACTAATCATTTTGATGATTTTTTTAATTAGTTACCTTATATTTGTCCTTTCGTCTCTGGCAGTTGGTTTAGCCAGTGAAAATACGCAGGCATTAAAGTCTTGGGATGCTCAAAAAGTCGTTTTAAATAAAAATGCGAACGTTAGTATGAGCCAGTCAGTTTTAACTAAAAGTGATTTAGCAAAAACTACTTTAACTAAAAATGAGGCGCTGGTGGGACAAATACCAGTTGTAGTTAAAAAATCGGGAAGGCCGCAAATCTCAGCGCAATTTATTGGTGTCAAAAAAAGCCAGTTCATTTATGATGATCAAGAATTAATTGCAGGCAGAAAAGCCAAAAAGAACTATGAAGTTACTGTGGATCAAGCTTTTAAAACTAAGGGCTACCAATTAGGCGATCGTTTAGAGTTAAATGGTTCAAGCAAGAAATATCGCATCGTTGGTTTTGTCCAAAATGCTAAAATCAATATTGCCCCAATTGTTTATGGTACATTGCAGTCGTGGAAGAAGCTGCGGCAAGGACTGCCGACCTTAAGGGCCTCGGCTATTATTTCACGTGATCATAATTATAAATACAATCACAAGGACAGTAAGACATATCCCATTGCGCAATTTATTAAAAAGCTTCCGGGCTATACTGCACAAAATATGACATTCGAGTTAATGATAGGTTTCTTATACGTTATTTCACTGATCATAATTGCCGTCTTTCTTTATATTCTAACGATGCAAAAAATGCACAATTATGCAGTGATGCGGGCACAGGGGATTCCGAGCAGCACGTTAGTTAAGGCAACAATCAGTCAAGCGTTAATTTTAGTTTTAGTTGGATTGGTTATCGGGTTAGTGGCTATGGCGGTAACTGTCAAAGTTTTACCAGCTGCAGTGCCTATCAGTTTTACCCCGGGCATCATTTTGTCAGGTACGTTGGGATTACTGCTAACAGCAATTGTTGGCAGCTTAATTCCAATCAGATCAATTCTCAAAGTAGATCCAGCACAAGCAATAGGTGAGTAATATGGCAATTATTGAATTAAAAAATGTTCAAAAAGTATATGGTAAAGGTGCCGCAGAAGTAACAGCACTTAATAACGTAAATTTTAAGGCAAATTTAGGTGAAGTGGTATTAATCATGGGGCCTTCAGGCGCTGGTAAAAGCACGTTTTTAACCATTGCAGGCTCTTTACAAAAGCCAACTGCAGGAGAAGTCATAGTTAACGGTCAAAATATTGCAGATATTTCTGCTAAAGACAGCGACCGTTTACGTCTGACTCAACTTGGTTTTGTATTGCAGGCGTACAATTTAGTTCCCTTCTTAAAAGTCAAAGAGCAGTTTGAATTAGTTGATAAGGTTAAAAAAACAGGCAATATCAATGAAGAAACGTTACAAAAATTGCTCAAACAATTAGGTATCAGTTCATTGCTTGATAAGTATCCCGCTGAATTATCTGGTGGACAGCAGCAGCGTGCTGCTATTGCCCGTGCACTTTATGCTAATCCTCAAATTTTATTGGCCGATGAACCTACAGCTTCTCTAGACAGTAAAAATGTCAGTGAAGTGGGGCAACTTTTTCAAAACTTGGCTAAAGAATATCACAAGGCTATTCTACTGGTAACTCATGATCCTAGACTCAAGCAATACGCAGATCATATTTATGAAATGATGGATGGTGAGATTGAACAAAAGGTTTAGTTATTAAATTCTTGTCACAAAAATAACACTATAAAAAATAACCATAGAATAGAATTTAATTAAAAGCAAAAAATTAGCTAAACTTTTTTTCTCAGTAGTAATTTTATTATTTACAATAAAACTGTTTTATCCGGATTTTTGTTATTAATTAGAATTAACTATTTAAAATCGAAATTTTATAGAAAATCACACATTTCTTTTATATTATAAAAAGTACTTTGCTCTTGACAAAGTACTTTTAAATTTACTATTCTTATATGTGAAAAGAAAATGTTATTTTTTGAGATAAGATAACTGGAAAAATTAAAAATAAAATTATTAATTTGTTTTTTAACTATTTGAGTAAATTACTAGGAAATAATAGTTTCTTTGCTAAAATAACAAAAAGTTATTTTTTTGTATATGTTTTTGTTTGGTATAATTTTTATTTTATTTTATTAGTGGCAATCAGAAAAGCTACTATAATAAATCAATTTATGTAGAGGTACAAAAATGAATGATGTCCCTGAAGATAAGTCGATTGAATTATCGACCGACTATCAAAATCACAGTATTAATATGAACTTTTCAGATAATCTGACAGAAGATTCTGAAGTAGGCTATATTCTTTCTGCTGCTTTCTTTTCTTTTTGCGCTGCTCAAGGTTTGAGCAAAGATGAAGTAAGTGACATGGTTTCACAGTATTATGATGAGTTTATAGAAAATAATGGAGAATAATTTTCTTCATTAAAATATATATCATTCGGCAATAATTTGATTGTCGGGAAATAGCTGGTTTTTGTTAGGAATAACAGTACGTTTTAAAGTTAATCAAGGAATACCAAAATGGCTAGAAAAAAAGAAATAGGAAGAAATAAAATTTTAAGCATTGCCTATAAGATGGTTGTTAAAGATGGTATTGAGAGTTTGACTGCCCGCAATATTGCCAAGGCAGGGCATTTTTCAACGCAGCCTTTATATCTTGAATTTAACAGTATGGAAGACTTGCGCAAAGAAGTATTGCGTAAAATTGCGGACAATTTAAAGAATAATATTTTGCAGAAAAGGTATACGGATAAGCCTTTAATTGATATGGATTTATCTTATATTGATTTTGCCAAGGAACAGGAAAACTTGTTCAGAGCAATGTTTGTTGATGGTAAGTTCGGCAGTAAGATAATTGCTGATACTTTAATTGACTTTGGTGTGGAAAAGTTCAGGGAACAATATCCTAAGACTAAATACCCAGAAGACAAAATAAGAAGCATTATCATTGCCAATTGGATTACTACTAGCGGTATCGCTTCACTACTCGTTAATAAAATAGCAACTTTTACCCAAACGCAGATCATCAATGTTTTAACAGCTCAAATTAATGATGCCATTTTAAATGATTGGCTCAGTAAGACTAATAAAGTTTCATTATTTAAAACTGGCGAAGCGGAAAGCAAAAGTAAAAGCAAGAAGTAATTCTTAGTGTTTGCAGAGTGCTTATAATGTACTAAATCAACCATTTTACAGAAATTATCTATATAAATCTTTTTAAGAGCAGGAAAATGTTAAAAGCATACGGATATGCTATAATTAATCTTGAAATTAGTTTCTGAAAGGTGGTTTTTATGAAAATTCTTGCATTATCTGGCTCAAATGCCAATAATTCATTTAATGAGGCATTGCTTAAATTTATATCTAAGCAATTTGCCGACAAGTATGATTTTAAACTGGCAACAGTAAAAGGGTTGCCAATGTTTAAAGAGGGCGAAGATGCTCCAGAATCTGTTCAAGCTTTGACAAAAGAAATTGAAGATGCCGATTTAGTATTAATTGGTTCTCCTGAGCAGCAACACTCTGTTACTAGTGCGTTAAGTAGTGCTTTAGAATGGCTTTCTTGCGTGACTCATCCGTTTAAGAATAAGCCAGTTGTGATTGTTTCTACTTCACCAATGCCACAAGGTGGTTCTCGTTCACAAGGTCGTTTAAAGAGCGTGTTGACAGCACCTGGTTTTGATGCCCAAGTCTTTAATGATGACGAATTTATGTTGGGAGTCGCACCAAAGCAATTTGACGAAAACGGTAATTTGACTAACAAGGAATCTGTTGAATTCTTGGGTCATTTCTTCGACGAAGTTGATAGTTGGTACGCACAAGTTACTAAGTAGGAGGGTCGAGAATGAAAATATTAGCAATTGTTGGTACAAATGCATCTTTTTCATATAACCGTTTTTTAGCACAATTTATCGCTAAGCGTTATGCTGATAAAGCAGACATTGAAGTAAAAGAAATAGATAAGTTGACACCATTCTGCAGAACAGAAATGGCTGATGATACTATTAAGGCTTGGATTGAAGAAATTAAGAGCGCTGATGGTATAGTAATTACTACACCTGAATATGATCACACTATTCCTGCTCCGTTAAAGAGTAGTCTTGAATGGTTGGGTTCACATGCTGGTCCTAATGTCATGAAGATGAAGCCAGTAGCTGTTGCTGGTGTATCATACGGTTCACAAGGTACTGCTCGTGCTCAAGAAGATATGCGTGAAATTTTGCTTTCACCTGATATGAGCGCAAATGTTTTACCTGGTAACGAAGTTTTAATTGGTCAAGCTCCAGATAAGTTCAATAAAGAAACTGGTGAATTGACTGATGAAGCAACCATTAAGCAAATTGATGGTATGATGGACAACTTCTTCAAGTTTGTTGAACAAGCACATAAATAAACTTTTGCTAGATTGATTAGCAGAGAGTAAAATAACCGGATAGGAGTGTCCTATCCGGTTATTTTTGTTTGAAAGGAAGTTGGCATGTCTAAACCTGTTGTTCTGCCTCTTAAATCTGTGCGTAATCCCCGAGATTTAGGGGGATATACTGGCTTTAATGGGCGCAAAATTAAAGCACACCGTTTATTGCGGTCTGGTAATATTAGTCAGATAACTGCTGCCGACCAGCATTTTTTGCTTGATTACGGTTTAACTAAAATTATTGATTTGCGCTCGCCAGCAGAATGCAAGGCAAACCAGGATCGCGATCTACCGGGCGTTACGCATTATGAGTTTCCGCTATCGGCTGAAGATAATACTGGTGGTCATGGCTTGGATATGAGTAAAGAATTCGCCAAATACCGTCGTGATCAATATGCTGGGTTTGATATGATGTGCAGGCGATACCGTGAACATATCAACAATAAGCAAGCTCAGCGCAGTATTCATCAAATTGTAAGTGTCGTAGCTGATACTGCTGATGGTGCAGTTTTGTATCATTGCTCAGAAGGCAAAGACAGAACAGGTTTGGTAACAGTGGTGCTTTTGTATATTTTAGGTGTTGATCTAGAAGTAATTAGACAGGACTACCTTTATTCAAACTATCTGCTGAATAATTATCGTCACGTTCGGGATGAGAAATTTAAAGCAGCGGGAGAAAATGATAAGTTTCGTGCCAATATGCGCATTCTTGGTTCAGTAGCTAATGCTTTCTTTGATACCAGCTTGATTACAATTAATGATAATTTTGGTGGTATTGATTCATACATATCTAATCAGCTGGACATAAACGCAGAAATGCAAGAAATGATAAAAGAAAAATATTTAGAGGATTAGGGATAAGATTATGATTAAAACTTTAGCTTTAGAACAACAGGTAGGACAACATCATGCTTTAGGAACATCGATTACTTTACAAGTTTTTGGCGCCAGAGATAAGAAAGTAATTAACGATTCTTTTGCTTTAATTGACCATTACGAAGACATATTGACGGTTAACCGTGATGAATCAGAAGTAATGGATGTTAATCATGCTGCTGGGAAGAAGGCTGTGCAAGTTTCCAGCGGCACTTATGATTTGATTAAGCTTGCCGTAGAGGAAAGCCGGGAAAACTTTGGCTTTAATGCTCTTATTGGTCCGATAGTTAAATTGTGGTCAATAGGCTTTAAAAATGCTCATGTACCAGAGCCTGAGCAAATTAAAGAAAGAATGAAACTGATTGACCCTTATAGCGTTGACTTAAATGATCTTGACCAGACAGTTTACCTGAAAAAGGCTGGGATGGAATTAGACCTTGGTGGTATAGCTAAAGGCTGGATTGCTGATCGAATCAGGGATTTGTGGCGTGCTTATGGTGTGCACGCTGGAATTATTAATCTTGGCGGCAATATCTTGCTAGTTGGTGATTCTCCTAAAAGAGCCAATGGTCAGTGGTCAGTCGGGGTACAGGATCCAAAAGAGCCCCGGGGCAAAAATATTACTTCTGTCATGGTACCGCAATGTTCAGCTGTTACTAGTGGTACCTATGAACGCTACTTAGAAGTTGCTGGTCATAAATACCATCATTTAATTGATCCCCGTACAGGCTATCCAGTTGAAACAAATTTAGCAGGAGTCACTACATTTACTAAAGATTCTGTTGAAGCTGAAATTGAATGTAAAAGGTTGTTTTTTGCAGGTAAACCTCTTGCGGGGTGGCATGACGACCCCGACCGCATTGGTGCCATCTTTGTGTATAATGATGAACACATTGAGTATGACAATTTTCAAAATTGATAAATAAAAAGTGCCTCAAAGGCACTTTTATTTTACCGTCATTTCCTGCAATTTAAGCAGCGGTACGACTAATACTAAAAATACTGTTAAATAGACCGTTGGATAAACCGGGAGTGTTGTAGATAATGAATCTAATGAAGGAAGAATCAAGGGTTTGCTGAATGAACCACGGATTCTGTAAGGCGTTAAGCATTGATAATATAATGTAGACAAAGAAATAACTGGCGAAAAAGGACACTATCGCGCCTAAAACGCTGTCCAGCAGATTGCCAAAATTGGTAGCATGGGGGTTTTTATTTGGCACCCAGCTTTTAAAAACCTTAACAATCATTTTGCCTACAAAAACGATCACGAAAAATGCTAAAAAGCGAAACAACATCAGGTTGGTTCCGGGAGTTAAAGTGGTCTGAATATTTTGCCCTGTTATCTGACTGTATAGCCAATTGCCGACTGGATTTTGAAAAAGAATTGCAGCAATAAAAACAATAGCAGCAAAAATCAAATTAATAATTAATCTGGTGAAGCCGGTTTGAAAACCTTTGTAGGTTTTTAGTGCCAAGTAGGCCAGAACAATTAAAGTAACTATCATATTTATCTCCTTTGACGATATTATAGCTTATTTTAGTCGTTTAGACTTTGACGACAGTCGAAAAATATTTCATAATTAAAGGGATGCATTGACTTTACATTAAGCCAATTTTAGCGTTAAATTTAAAGGGTGTGAAACAAGGTTTCACGGGTGAAAAATGAATCCTGAACAGTTTGTCCAAGAATTATCAAAACGTAATTTTAAATTAAATGAAAATCAAATCAACCAATTTAACCAATACTTTAACAGTCTAATTGAAGCCAACAAGCACGTTAACCTCACGCGAATAACTGCAGAAGATGATGTTTATCTCAAACATTTTTATGATAGCATCACGCCGCTTTTGACCTTTAGTACGGTTTTTAAGTCAAGCAGCTCTTTATGCGATGTTGGTGCAGGTGCCGGTTTTCCTTCTATACCATTAAAAATTATGCAACCGGACCTGCAAGTAACAATAGTTGATTCTCTTGGTAAAAGGCTGAATTTTTTGCAGGATTTAATTGCACAATTGGGCTTAAAAGATGTTGCTTTAGTGCATGGCAGAGCAGAAGATGTTGGTCAAAATAGCCGCTACCGTGAACAATTTGATATTGTTACAGCTCGTGCTGTAGCCAACATGGCTGTTTTAAGTGAATACTGCTTGCCACTTGTCAAAAAAGGCGGCAATTTTATCGCCCTCAAAGGTCCAAAGGCAGAAGATGAATTAGGAACTAGTAAAAAAGCGTTAAGCATTTTAGGTGGTAAAACAGTAGCTGTTAAACAACTGCAACTACCCCAAAGTACAGAGGAACGCACGCTTATCCTAATAGAAAAAGTAAAGGCAACGCCTAAAAAATATCCGCGGCAGGCGGGAACGCCTCACCGTAAACCAATACATTAAACAGGGGGACTCGAAATGTCATTATTTTCTTCTTTGCGTCATCATGAAGAAATTCCTAAAAGTAAACAAATTCAGGATATTGAGTTAAGTAAAATTAAACCTAATTCTTATCAGCCACGACATGAGTTTTCCGAGGAATCAATTCGTGAATTAGCATCGACTCTTGATAAAGAAGGCTTACTGCAGCCGATTATTGTACGTGAAAAAGATGACGGTTATGAAATTATTGCTGGTGAACGCAGACTAAAGGCAGCACAGCATCTGGCTTGGGAGAAAATTCCAGCAATAGTCAAGAATATGGATGACAGTCAAGCAGCGTCACTAGCCTTGATTGAAAACTTGCAAAGAGAAGATTTAAATCCAATTGATGAAGCTCAGGCCTACAATAATTTAATGAAGTTAAATAAGCTCACGCAAACTACATTGGCGCAAAATATTGGTAAGTCCCAATCTTATGTCGCTAACAAGTTACGTCTACTCAAGTTAACGCCCAAGGTGCAAAGCTATTTAGCTAGTGGTGAAATTTCACCGCGTCATGGACGCTGTCTGGTTGGACTGAGTGAAAAAGATCAGAGCCGCGTTCTCGATGAAATCATAGCAAATAACCTGAATGTTAATGACACTGAAAAAATTGTCAAAAACGTTGACCAATATTTTGCCGGCAAAAAAAATCAGGTGAAAGAAAAAGAGCAGTCTGAGCAAACGAACAGGTCGGTTAATCGTATCCCTAAGGACTTAAAAGTACAGATAAATACGATTAAGAAGGCAATTAAGCTTGCCCAACAATCAGGCATCAAGGTCAAATTTAAGGAAAACAACGATCCTGATGATTATATGATTACAATTGAATTGAAAAGAAAGTAGGAAGGCATGGAAAATATGGTGAGTGTAATTTCGGTTGCTAACCAAAAAGGTGGCGTCGGTAAAACGACAACTACAATCAATTTAGCAGCTTCAATTGCGGAACGTGGGTACCAAGTTTTAATTGTAGATATTGATCCACAAGGTAATGCAACTTCTGGATTGGGAATAGAAAAATCCGAGATTGATCAAGATATTTATAGTGTGTTGATTGACGATGTTCCTCTTAAAGATACGATTTTCCATACTTCTACTAACCGCCTCGACTTAGTTCCAGCAACTATTAATTTGTCAGGAGCTGAAACAGAATTAATTAGCATGATGGCACGGGAAACCCGCTTAAAATCTGCTTTAGACACAATTAGTGAAAATTATGATTTTATTTTTATTGATTGTCCGCCGTCTTTAGGACAACTGTCGATCAACGCTTTTACAGCATCAGACTCAATTTTAATTCCTGTTCAAAGTGAATATTATGCTATGGAAGGTCTAAGTCAACTACTCAACACCATTAGATTAGTCCAAAAACACTTCAATAAAGACTTGGGAGTTGAAGGTGTTTTGCTCACAATGCTGGATGCACGGACTAATTTAGGCGCTGAAGTAGTCAAAGAAGTACGCTCCTATTTTTCTAATAAAGTATATAAAACTATTATTCCGCGGATTACCAAATTGGCGGAAGCGCCAAGTTATGGTGAAGCAATTACAGAATATGCTCCTAATTCCCGCGGAGCTGAAGTTTACGACGATTTAGCCAAGGAGGTGTTAAAGAATCATGGCAAGAAACTCAAGAAATAAGGATACCAAAAAGCATGGTGGTCTTGGTCGCGGCATCGAAGCGCTGTTTGAAGACGAACCTCAGATCGAAGACAACGAAGAAGAAATTCAGGATCTTAATTTAAGCGATATTAGACCTAATCCCTATCAACCACGTAAAAATTTTGATGACAAGTCACTGAAGGAACTGGCTGATTCTATTAAAGAAAATGGTGTCTTTCAGCCTATAATTGTGCGTAAGTCTATTAACGGCTATGAAATTATTGCCGGTGAAAGACGGTTTAGGGCTTCGAAGATGGCCAAGAAAGGCACAATACCAGCTATAGTCCGTGATTTTAGTGAAAGTCAAATGATGGAAGTAGCAGTGTTAGAAAACTTGCAACGTGAAGATTTAACACCGCTTGAAGAAGCTCAAGCATACGAAATGTTGCAAAAAAACTTGGGCCTTACCCAAGAAGAAGTTTCTAAGAGAATGGGTAAATCTCGTCCGTATATTGCCAACTACCTACGTTTATTGACCTTACCAAGCAAGACTAAGCATTTGCTGCAACATGGTGATCTTTCAATGGGTCAAGCGCGGACGCTTTTAGGTTTGAAAAACAAAGATAAAATTGATGAAGTGGCTAAACAAGTGGTTAAAGAAGGAATGCCAGTCAGAAAAGTGGAAGCTTTGGTTGCTAACCTTAATTCCAAAAAGCCCCGCAAGAAGACTGTTAAAAAGTCTGCTTTTATTCGTGCCACAGAGCATCAATTAGCGGATAAACTAGGATCTAGTGTCAATATTTCTGAAAATAAAAAGGGCAGCGGCCATTTATCAATAGGATTTTCATCAGTTGACGAATTGAACAGAATACTTGATGTTTTGGGAGTAGATCTTGATGAATAAAGAAATCTCCTATAATTTAGCTGATACTGTACTCATGAAGAAACCTCACGCTTGTAAGACTAACGATTGGGAAGTTTTGCGTTTAGGAGCAGATATCAGATTAAAATGTATGGGATGTGGTCACATTGTAATGATGCCCAGATCTAAATTCACACATAATCTGAAAAAAGTCTTAACTAAAGCAAATGATCCCGTTAATGTTAAAAACGAGCTTTATGTACCTAAAAGTGACATAGCGCGACCAAATTTTAATCAAGATAATAAATAGTTTTTGTTAAAGAAAGAGGATAAAAATGTCATTAACTGCTGGGATTGTTGGACTACCAAATGTCGGCAAATCAACATTGTTTAATGCTATTACCAAAGCTGGTGCGGAGATGGCCAATTACCCATTTGCTACAATCGAACCTAATGTGGGCATGGTTGAAGTTCCAGATAAAAGACTGGCAAGAATTCAGGAATTAATTCCTGCTAAAAAGATTGTTCACACTACTTTTGAATTCACCGATATTGCTGGTTTAGTTAAAGGTGCTTCCAAAGGAGAAGGCCTTGGCAACAAGTTTTTGGAAAATATTCGTCAAACTGACGCAATAATTCATGTTGTACGGGCTTTTGAAGATGATAATATTACTTCTGTTACCGGTAAAGTTGATCCGGAAGAAGATATTAATACTATTAATTTAGAACTCGCAATTGCCGATTTAGATGCTGTTAACCGCCGGATTAATAAGGTTAAAAAGATTGCCCAGCAAAATGATAAAGAAGCTAAAGCTGAATTTAATGTTTTACAAAAAATCAAGCCGGTTTTAGAAGAAGGCAAGGCAGTACGCTCCATCAGTTTTAATGAGGACGAGCAAAAGATCGTGAAAGGCTTGTTCTTGTTAACTGATAAACCTGTGATTTACGTAGCTAATATTGCAGAAGGCTCAATGGCTGAACCTGAAAAAGATCAGTATTACCAAATTGTTAAAAAGCACGCTGAAAGTGAGAATGCTGAATGCTTAGGTATTTCTGCTGCTACTGAGGAAGAAATTGCTGGTTTAGAAGATGATGAAAAAGCTGAATTTTTAGAGGCAGAAGGCGTAACTGAATCTGGACTTGACCGTTTAATTCGTGCAGCTTACCACATTTTAGGACTCAGAACATTCTTTACAGCTGGTGGACCGGAAACGCGAGCTTGGACTTTCCATGAAGGAATGAAAGCTCCACAAGTTGCGGGAGTAATTCACTCTGACTTTGAGCGGGGCTTTATCCGCGCAGAGGTCGTTTCATTTACTGATCTTGATCAATATGAAACTATGCAAAAAGTTAAAGAAGCAGGTAAATTACGTCTTGAAGGTAAAGACTATGAAGTTCAAGATGGTGACATTATTGAATTTAGATTTAACGTTTAGGAAAAAATAATGGCAGAAAAGAAAACTGAAGAACAGGCTAATCAAGCTAACATAGATATAAATAAGCAACAAAAGCTTAAAGAGAAAGTAATCAACCAAAACAGGGACGATGAAGTTAAGCAGATGACACCCACTGAATTGCGTAAGCAGCTCAGTAATAAGAACTCCGATTACGTTTTTCGTTTGCAAAAAGAACTCGAAGCTCAGGGAAAAATGAGCAGTGAAGATGCACAAAAGCGCATTGATGCTCTTTTAAGTGATTTAGTAGTTGCCCAGCGTCACGGACAACCTGCTAGCACTTACTATAATATGTCTCCTAAGTTAAAAGCGGCAGACATGTTGAAGCCTAAGAAAAGAAAAGCGTCAGATATACCATTTTGGCAATATGCTACGGATAATGCAATGTTTTACACCGCCTTATTCTTTGGACTTTTTGGTTTAGTAGGTTTGTTCCAAAAAAATGAAAAGTATAATCCACAGACGGGTGTTCTGACTTTGCTGGTTATTGGTGTAACCTTAGGGGTCTTCATGACTAAATATAATGATTGGGTTGTTCCAAGTACCGGTAAGACTAAGAAGATACCGTGGTCCAAGTTTATTTGGAGTTCTGTTTTGTTAATGGTAGTTCTCTTTTTATTCCTCTACATCGTCTCAATACCAGCGTTTCGCATTATTAATCCTGCTTTGCCTGCTATATATAACCTCATTATTGCTGCTGCAGTTTATGGTATTCGGTGGCTCTTTAGGAAGCACTACCAAATTATTGGTTCTGCCTTTGCTCCAGCTGATAGGAGCAAATAAAGTGTTTTTTGTCAAGAAAAGAGCTATACTTAGATAACTATATATTTTAAAGGATAAATAGATTTATCATAGGTCTATTTATCCTTTTTAAACTGAATTCACTTACGAAATTAAGCAAATGCAGTAAAAATCAGAAAGGGGTATTCAATGATTAATACGCTGCGTAAATCAATTAGGCAGTATAAAAAACTATCTTTACTGTCGCCTTTATTTGTTACTGGTGAAGTTATCATTGAAATGTTAATACCGTATTTAGTTGGTATTTTGATTGATAATGGAATAATGAAAGGGAACATGGACTATATTACTAAGAGTGGTATAGTTTTGCTGGTGTTAACCCTGGTTTCACTTATTTTAGGTTCAGGTGCCAGTTACGCTTCCGCACATGCCGCAGCTGGATTTGCCGCTAATTTACGTAAAGACATGTTCTATCATGTGCAGGATTATTCTTTTGAAAATATTGATAAATTTTCAAGTGCCAGTTTGGTAACGAGAATGACGACTGATGTTAACAACATTCAGATGTCTTACCAAATGCTAATAAGAATTGCAGTCAGGGCGCCGATGATGTTGCTAGTTTCAATCATCATGTCTATTATTGTCAGCCCGCGGTTGTCACTGGTTTTTGTTGTGATTGCGCCCATTTTTGTAATTCTTTTGGGCTTGGTTATCAAGAGTGCCAGCAAGTATTTCCCTAAAATCTTCCGCGGTTATGACCGCATGAACCAAGTAGTTAGGGAAAATATCCGCGGTATCCGTGAAGTTAAGACTTATGTGCAAGAAGAAGCGCAGACTGTTAAATTTAAAAAGTCAGCCGGCTTCATTTATAAGTTATTTGCTACAGCACAGAAAATTATGTCGCTTAACTCAATGATCGTTATGGCGGTGTTAAATATTTCCAACTTGGCTATCTGCTGGTTTGGTGCAAAAGAAATAGTTGGCGGTAGTTTGCAAACCGGTCAACTGATTTCAATGTTTTCATATTCCAACTCTGTTTTGGGCAGTTTGAATATGCTGGCTATGATTATTACCCAGTTAGTTGTTTCAGGTGCTAGTGGTCATAGGGTTGCAGCAGTCATCAATGAGAAGCCTTCAATTGAAAATCCACGCAAGCCATTAAAGCACATGAACAACGGCGAAGTGATTTTTGATCACGTAAACTTTAAGTATGATCCAGATGATAAAAACCTGGCCTTGAATAATATCAACCTCAATATTAAAACTGGTGAAACGATTGGTATTATTGGTCGGACAGGTTCTTCTAAGTCAACGCTTGTGTCAATGATTCCGCGTCTTTATGACACAGATTCAGGGGCCGTGCGGGTAGCGGGGCATAACGTGAAGTCTTACGACTTGAAGACCCTGCGTGATAACGTTGCTATGGTTTTGCAGAATAACGTTCTCTTTTCCGGTACTATCAAGGAAAACTTGAAGTGGGGTAATGAAAACGCCACTGATGAGGAGATTATTGCTGCAGCCAAAGTTGCTCATGCTGACGATTTTATCCGCGAAATGCCGGATCAATACGATACAATGGTTGAGCAAGGTGGTAATAATGTTTCTGGGGGACAAAAGCAAAGAATTACTATTGCGCGGGCATTATTGAAAAAACCTAAAATCTTAATACTGGATGATTCTACTTCTGCAGTGGACACACAGACTGAACGGCAGATTCGTGAGGCTTTAGGTCAGAATATGCCAGACACAACCAAGATTATCATTTCTCAGAGAATTGTATCTATTAAGGATGCAGATCGCATCATAGTAATGGATGAAGGAAAAATCCAGGACATCGGTACGCATGATGAATTGATGAAACGTAACGATTTATACAGTTCAATAGCTAAGTTCCAAGAAGAACAAAAGAAGTAGGTGATTAATTTGGATAAAGCAGTAGAAAATAATAAAACTAAGAGTACGGCAAAGCGTACGAAAACTCTGGGACGTCTGCTCAAATTAGTTGCCAGTACCAGTCCCTGGATGCTCATTACTTCAAGCGTTGCGATTATTTTAACCGCTGCAGCAAATGTTTTAGGGTCATTATTTATTGAGCGTTTAATCAATGACTATATCATTCCGCTTACTAAAGAAGCTCAACCTAACTTTGGTCCGCTTTTACATGCCATTGCCGTGATGTTTGGTTGCTATGCTATTGGTTTTATTTCCAACTATCTTTTTGCCGTATTAATGGCGGTTTTAGCGCAAAAAGTACAGTTCAGGGTTCGTAACGAAATGTTCGAACACATGGAAAAATTGCCTATTTCATATTTTGACGAAAATGACTACGGCGATATTATGAGTCGCTACACTAACGATATTGATACGTTAATGCAGATGATTTCACAGTCAATTCCGCAATTTATGAATTCAGCATTAAACTTAATTTTTGTGTTGGGAGCAATGCTGACATTAAGCTGGCAATTAACTATTTTTACATTATTTGTTTTTGCACTCTCGATCATTATTGTTCGCTTCTTGACTGTCCGTTCTTCACATTTCTTTACATTGCAACAAAAGGAATTAGGACAAGTTAACGGTTATAATGAGGAAATGCTTAATGGTCTTAAAGTTATCAAGGTCTTTAGTCATGAACCAGAAGTCGAAGAAGACTTTAATGCTTACAACGAATCTTTAAAAGAAGCTGCTGGCAAGGCTAACACTTACGCTACAGTTTTATTCCCAATTATGGGTAACATGGGCAATTTGCTGTATGTTTTAATTGCAGTCTTAGGTGGAGCGGTTGCTATCAATCGTATTGCCCCGCTTTCTCTCGGTGTAATTGGTGCCTTTTTACAGTTATCTAAACAGTTTGCTATGCCAATTGCTCAGATTTCACAGCAGTTGAATTCTATTGTGATGGCCTTAGCTGGAGCTGAAAGAATTTTCAATTTAGAAGATCAACCAGTTGAAGTCGATGACGGTGACGTCACTATTACCAAAGATGAAAACGTCAAGGGTGCCTGGCACTGGAATGTGCCGCAAAAAGACGGTTCAATCAAGAAAATTACGGTTAAAGGTCATATTGTGTTTGACCACGTTAACTTTGGTTATTCACCGAATAAACAAATTCTGTATAATATTTCCATTGATGCTAAACCAGGTATGAAAGTAGCATTAGTTGGTGAAACCGGTGCTGGTAAAACCACTATTTCAAACATGATCAATCGTTTTTATGAAATTAATTCAGGAACGATCACTTATGATGGTATTCCAATTAGCAGGATAAAAAAGGATGATCTGAGACAGTCATTATCAATAGTTTTGCAAGACACTCACATGTTTACCGGAACGGTGATGGACAATATCCGCTTTGGTAATGCTGAAGCTAGTGACGATGATGTTTATCAAGCAGCCCACTTATCTCATGCTGATGAATTTATCCATCATTTGGATGAAGGCTATAAGACTATTATTGACGGTAACGGTGGCGATTTATCCCAAGGTCAAATGCAACTGCTCAGTATAGCACGGGCAATGATTGCTGATGAACCAGTGATGATTCTGGATGAGGCAACTTCAAGTATCGATACGCAAACTGAAAAATTGGTTCAAGCGGGTATGGATAATTTGCTTGCCGGCAGAACCAGTTTTGTTATTGCACACCGTTTATCAACAATAATTAACTCGGATTTGATTTTGGTCTTGGATCATGGTCATATTATTGAAGCTGGTAATCATGATCAGCTCTTAAAGAAAAAGGGCTACTATTACGAGCTGTATACGGGTAAAAAAGAAATAGAATAAGTAAAAAATATTCCTAGTTTTTAAATGACTGGGAATATTTTTTTGTGTCAATCATGACTATAAGCAATTATTACTTTTAAAATATGAGTTTGTGTTATGGTAAAACAAAAGAATTTAACAGACTAGAGCTGTTATTATTTTAGTTATTAGCCTAAAAATTGACGTAAAGCGAAGGAATTAAGCAATGAATCAAATTATACAAATTTTAAGTGAACGCAAGGGTGATCTGGGAATTGCCTTATTGCAGCATTTACAAATATCACTTCTTTCATTGCTGATTGCAATGGTAATTGCAATGCCGTTAGCTTTTTGGGCTGTAAAACATAGCAAGGCAGCAGAATTTTTACTGCAAGTTGCTAGTATTCTGCAGACGATTCCTTCTTTAGCATTGCTGGGTTTATTAATTCCGCTAGTCGGCATTGGCACAGTACCTGCAGTAATTGCGCTGGTAGTTTATGCTTTATTGCCTATTTTTCAAAATACCTATTTAGGCTTAACCGAAATTGATCCGGCCCTGGAAGAAGCCGCGGACGCATTCGGGATGTCTCGGATGCAAAAATTGCTCAAAGTGGAATTGCCGTTAGCAATGCCTACTATTATTTCGGGTATCAGAACTGCTTTGGTTTTAATTATCGGCACCGCCACTATGGCTGCTTTAATTGGCGCCGGCGGACTTGGTAGCTTTATCTTGCTGGGAATAGACCGCAATAATACTGGGTTAATAGTAATTGGTGCAGTTTGCTCTGGCGTTTTGGCTATTACCCTAAGTGCTTTAATTAAGTGGTTAGAACATGCCTCTGTCAAAGCAGCTTTGGGTATTTTGTTGGTCAGTGTCTTATTTTTAGCAGGCAGCAGTATTTATGAAGCTGCCGCAAATCAAAAAGAAACTATTACTATTGCCGGTAAACTGGGATCTGAACCTGATATTTTAATTAATATGTATAAAGAATTAATTGAACAAGGAGATTCTCACGTTCAAGTTACTTTAAAACCTAATTTTGGTAAGACCACTTTTTTATTCAGTGCTTTAAAAAACGGTAAGATAGATATCTATCCGGAGTTTACGGGAACTGTTTTGGAAACTTTTGCTAAAACCCCAGTCGAAACCGCGGGTTTAACCGAAAAAGAAACTTATGAAAAGGCCAGAAATTTAATGAATAAACAGGATAAGCTCACACTGCTTAAACCTATGGCCTATGATAATACCTATGCTTTAGCCGTTAAAACATCATTTAAAAAGAAAAATCATTTGGCTAAAATAAGTGATTTAGCAAACATTGCCAATCAGTTAAAGGGTGGTATGACGCTAGAATTTATTGATCGTGATGATGGCTTTAAAGGAATTAAAAAATTATATCAAATTGATTTCCCTGTCAAATCAATGGAACCGGCATTGCGTTATCAGGCAATTGACCAAAATAAGGTTAATATTGTTGATGCCTACTCAACAGACAGTGAATTAAGGCAATATCATTTAAGTATCTTAAAGGATGACAGGCATAATTTCCCGATTTATCAAGGTGCACCTTTAATGAGCAATGATTTTGCCCGTAAACATCCCCAAATTGTCCGCAGTTTGAATAAGCTGGCCGGTAAAATAACTGAAAAACAAATGCAGGAGATGAACTACAAAGTAAATGTTAAAAACATGGATCCGGGACAGGTAGCGCATGACTTTTTAGTGAAACAGCATTTGCTTAAGGAGAATTAAAATGACTTCAGCGATTAAATTTGAACATGTAAAAAAATCTTTTGCTGATAAAGTAGTGGTAAATGATCTTAATCTTGATATTCAGCAGGGTGAGCTTTTTGTTCTTGTGGGCAATTCTGGCAGTGGGAAAACTACTTCTATTAAGATGATTAACCGTTTAGAAGACCCTAATGGCGGCCGCGTTTTAGTCAATCAGCGTCCTACTACTGAATATAACGTGCAAAAATTGCGCTGGCAAATTGGTTATGTGTTGCAACAAATTGCTCTTTTTCCTAATATGACGGTTGCAAAAAATATTACCCTAATTCCTGAAATACAGGGAGACAAAGGCAATTTAGCAGAAACTGCCGCCAAGTTACTACAAGAAGTGGGGTTGAATCCAGAGGAATATGCTAAGAGATATCCTCATGAATTATCTGGTGGTGAGCAGCAGCGAATTGGTATTTTACGGGCAATTGCTTCTAAGCCGCCGATTGTTCTAATGGATGAGCCCTTTAGCGCCCTTGATCCGCTTTCTCGTGCCAATTTACAAAGCTTGGTAGTTGATCTGCATAAGCAACTGCACAATACCATTATTTTTGTTACCCATGACATGAATGAGGCTTTACGTTTAGCTGATAGGATCGCCATTATGAAAGATGGGCAATTATTGCAGGTTGATCAGCCTCAGGAAATATTGCGGCATCCGGCAAATAAGTATGTCAAGGACTTTTTCAAGGGCAGTCTTGGTAATGACTTGTATGAAACACCTTTAAGGCAAGCCGCTTTGTTTAATGAATTTAAGCAGAAAGAAACAGCAATACTAGCATCTATGACTAAGGTTAAAGCTGATGAAAAGCTTGCCAAGGTCTTAGCAATCTTAAGTGAGCAAGAAGAAGTTGCCGTGCAAAATGAAAATGGCGCATTTTTAGGTTTCGTTGACCGGCAATGGCTTGTGGCATACTTAAATGGTATTAATAAATTAAACTAAAAAATGAGCTGGAGTTTTTCCAGCTTTTTTAATAAAACGATAAAGTTGTGCCTGAATATTAGTAGTTTGTTACAAAATTGTCTAAAATATTAGACATAAGTTCTGCTACACTATATTTAGTAGACTACAAAAATAAAACAAATATAATTAATAAATAAAAAGAAGGGAAATAAGCCCTATGAAAATTTTAGTTGTCGATGATGATAAAGAAATCGTCGAATTGTTAAGTATTTACCTTAAAAACGAAGGATACACTCCCGTTGTCGCATATAGCGGCAAGGAAGCAATTACCAAGCTGACAACTACTCCAGATATTGCATTGATGATTTTAGATGTTATGATGCCCAATATGAGCGGTATTGATGTTATTAAAGAAGTACGCAAGGATTCAGATATTCCTATTATTATTGTATCAGCCAAAACCGGCGATATGGATAAAATTCAGGGATTAATTACTGGAGCCGATGACTATGTGTCTAAACCATTTAATCCGTTAGAGGTAATGGCGCGTGTTCGTTCACTGTTACGACGTAGTCAAAAGCAGGTTAAAGACGATGAACCTGATATTTTAGAGGTAGGGCCACTAATTATTAACCGTGATTCTCACGAAGTTAAAACGATTGATGGTCAGGATATTCAATTAACAGCTTTAGAATTTGGTATTCTGTACTTATTAGCCAGTCACCCTAACCGCGTATTTTCTGCTGATGAGATCTTTGAACGGGTTTGGCAACAAGAGTCAATTGTTTCCGCTAAGACTGTCATGGTGCACGTTTCGCACTTGCGCGATAAGATTCAAAAAGCTACTGGCGGCGAAGATGTCATTCAGACTGTTTGGGGTGTAGGCTATAAAGTTGAGGCTTAGCTAAATGAAAAAAGAACGGGTCAAGCTGACAGCTGCTGAAAAGAGTGAGTTGTTTGCTGAAGGTGTGATAACTGTTATTCTGCTCCTGCTATTGAACCTATCGGTAGTTATTTTAATCAACTTGACAATTTTACAAAATAAAAACCTGGTTAATGGCATTTATTTTTTAAAAAGGACTATTACTTTTGCCGGTGGACGCCACTTATGGTCATGGCAGAATACCTTTATCATTTTTATGGGCGTTGGTGACTTAATCGTTCTTTATTGGCGGTTAATTCGGCGTTACCACCAAATGCAATTAAGGCATGTTATTTCCGAATTGCATTATATTGCTAAAGGACATTTTGACCATACCATATCTTTTAAGGTTAAAACCGATTTGCAAAAGGTTATTGATTCAATCAATTCACTGGTTGACAGTACCGTGAATGCAATTAATGAAGAAAAAGCAATTGAAAAGTCTAAAGACGAACTGATTAGCAATGTTTCTCATGATATCAGGACACCTTTGACTTCTATCATCGGTTACTTAGGACTACTTAAATCGGGGGTATCGGATCCAGCAGATCAACAAAAATATCTTAATATTGCGTATATGAAAGCAGAACAAATGAAGTCGCTGGCTCACGATCTGCTTGAATATACCACGTTAAAATCAACTAGTACCAAACTAAACTTGTCTTCTTTGCATATTTTTTCTATGTTAGAACAAGTAGCAGCTGGTTTTGAATTCGAAGGTCAGGAAAAAGGGATAGTATTTAATATTGAAGCCAGACCGAAGAATTTAACCATTGAAGCTGATGCGGAAAAGTTGGTTCGTGTTTATAACAACCTGATTACCAATGCTTTAAAGTACGGCACCGGTGCCACGCAGATCAACCTGATTGCCAATTTAGTTAACAACAATGAGGTAGAGTTACGCGTAGAGAATAATGGTGCCCAAATTCCGGCTGATTCGCTTAAGAAAATCTTTGAACGTTTTTACCGGGTGGAAGGTTCACGAAATACCCAAACCGGTGGTACAGGACTGGGATTATCAATTACCAAAAGTATTGTTGATTTACATCATGGTAAAATTCGCTGTGAATCTGATCAGGATTGGACCCGTTTCATTATTTGCCTGCCATTAAACTTAAAGAGTGAGCAAAACCCCGGCGCAGATGTGGTATAATTTTGACTGAGATAATAAATAGAGGAGTATAGCATGAGTATTTCTTTAAATACCTGTATTTTAATTTTAAAAGAACACCATCTGCTTAAGTCCAGCGCAGTTCAAGATACTGTTTCATCTAAAATGGAATATGTGTCTTATGACTCACGCGATGTTCAGACGAACACACTGTTCTTTTGTAAGGGAGCCGGCTTTCGCCCCACATACTTATCAATGGCAAAAGCTAATGGTGCTAACTGCTATGTAGCTGAACAGCCTTACCCAGAAGGTAAAGGAATGCATGCGCTAATTGTGCGCAATGTTTCAAAGGCAATGGCTTTGTTATCCGCTGCCTTTTTCCGTTTCCCGCAAGATGATCTGTTTGTAGTAGCGATCACGGGTACAAAAGGTAAGACGACCACGGCGTACTTTTTAAAAGGGATGCTGGATCAAATGAATGGTGGCAAAACCGCTTTAATTTCATCTGTTAATACTGTAGTAGGACCAGAAAAAGAAGATACTTTTAAATCAAGTTTGACTACGCCCGAATCATTAGACTTGTTCCGTGATATGAGAACAGCTGTTGATAATGGCATGACCCACATGGTTATGGAAGTATCGAGCCAAGCATATAAGAAAAACAGAGTATTTGGTTTGACCTATGATTTAGGTTTCTTTTTAAATATTTCTCCAGATCATATTGGACCAAATGAGCATCCTAACTTTGAAGACTATCTGCATTGCAAATTGCAGCTATTGGTTAATGCACGCAAGTGTATTATTAATGCTCAAACTGATCGTTTTGCTGAAGTTTATGCTGCGGCCACAACAACTACTGATCCAGACAGTATTTACTTATTTGCTGATGAGAAATTTACTAATCCAGATTTAAAACAGACGATTGATTTTCGCTTTGCAACTGAGGAGCTGGACATGGTGCGGACAAAATTCCAAGTGCTGTGCGTAACTCCTAAAGCAAAGAAGCTGAATATCAGTGGTAACTACCAGTTGAAAATGTTAGGTGACTTTAACGAATCTAACGGCACAGCTGCTGTAATTGGAGCAGGACTAGCGGGTATGGATCATGATTCCGCTGCTAAAGGCATTAGTCAGGTTACAGTACCTGGACGGATGCAAACCCAAGTTACCAAGGACCACGGTGTGGTAGTTGTAGATTATGCTCATAATGAAGCGTCAATGATGGCACTAATGGGCTTTATGCAACGTGAATTTGATAATCCTAGGATTATTGTGGTTGTGGGCGCACCCGGTGATAAGGGCGTTTCGCGGCGTCCAGGATTTAGTCATAGCTTAAATGCGTTTGCTGATAAGGCCTTTTTAACCACTGATGACCCAGGGTTTGAAGACCCACAGGAAATCGCCCAGGAAATTGATGCTGGAATTGATCATTCTAAGGTTGACGTCACAATTGAATTAGATCGAGAAAAGGCAATCACAGATGCTATCAGTATGTCTAAAAAGGGCGATATTGTTCTTATCTGTGGTAAAGGAGCAGATGGCTATCAAAAAGTGCGTGGTGTAGATACGCCATATCCTTCCGATATTACGGTTGCGCAACAAGTAATTGCTAAATTAGAAGGCTAAAAAACTTTAACGATTAGAAAAGTTGATATAATGAAAAATTTTTTTACTATTATTGGCGGAATGGGCACTATTGCCACTGAAAGTTTTGTGCGTATGATTAATCATCGCATTAAAATTACTAAGGATCAGGATTATTTAAATTATATTTTAGTGAATGATGCACAAGTTCCCGATCGCACCACTTATATTAAAGATCACAATAAGCCTAATTTTTTTAATGCCTTACGTGATGATGTTTTGCAGCAAGCGCCGCTAAAGCCTGACTTTTTTATCATGCCATGTAATACTGCTCATTATTTTTATGATGATCTGGCAAACTTAACTGATGTTCCCTTCTTAAATATGATGCGTATTGCCGTGCATAAGTTCTTAGTCGATTATCCCAATGAAAAAAAGATCGGGTTAATTGCTACAGAAGGGTCTATTTATGATCATTTATATGAAGATGAAATTAAGCAAGTAGGTCGCGAAGCTGAACTTGGCGGTCCAGAAATTCAACCAATGGTTACCGAATTGATCTACTCGAATATCAAAGAGAAGGGTGTAGTTGACAAAGAACTCTATCACCGGATATTGCGTACAATGCATGATCAATACGGTTGCAATGTGATTTTGCTTGGTTGTACGGAATTATCACTGGCTCAGGAAAAAGCGCCAGATCACCCTTATAATGTAATTGACCCGCAAGTTACTATTGCCGATGTTGCAATTGAACTGGAGTTGCAAATACGCTCAGGGATGGATCCACAAACAGTGATTAAGAAGTATTTGTATTAAGGTAAATAAGCTGCTTAAAGAAGTTTAAAAAGATTAATAACCTGAAGTGACCCCCAAATTTAGGACAAATTTGGGGGTCATTTCAGTACACATCAAAGGTTCATGCTTTTTTGTTTGGTCGTATTTTAATCGGTCATGCTATATTAATATACAGCAGGGGAAATTTTCCCTTGGCGTTGAAAAAGGTGCTAAACAAATCGGGTTTAGCACCTAATAATAAATATGAGATAGCTAGTCCCATGCTCTTAGCGCGAGAGCTTTACTAACATCTACTCACGTTATAACCGATTTTGGGTTTAAGTAAAAAGTTTGCAGCAAAGCCAATAAGGATTAGCTACTCTGGGGTAAATCTTGGAAAGTGGCGAGAGCTATGCTAGCAACAAATGCCAGTTTGGCAGTACTATATTATTTTTACCAGTAATTGCGCACGTACTGTGCAAAATGATTGATCGGTATTTTTTTAATGAAAAGTAACAAATAAGCTGGTATGAAGCAATTGGTCTAATTGTGAAATTACCAGGTAATGAAAAAAGGGAAGGCTGTTAAATCAGTCTTCCCTTTTGCTATACGGCTTCAAATTCACAAACATTTTTTTGCTGCAGTTTTTAGCCTTGTGGCTCTAAGCTTTGTAGCAACTTCGCTTAATGTACATTATGTTAAGTTGCTTTGGTATATATGGAATTATTTTTTTGATTAGGTATTTAATCTGCTTAATTTGTAATTAATTTGCGTATTTGAGTTTTGGTTTGCTTATTTTTTGTTATTTTTGAAGAATATCATCCATTCATAAACACATGTAATAACTGCTATTAGATAATCATACCAATGAAAAGCTTTTGAAAAGCCCACTAAAGAGAGGAGAAACACAGCAATCAACGCTAAAGTAAAAAGGATAGGCATAGCAAGCGTCATATTGTATCTGGCAAGCCAAGTATCGATTGGCAGAAGCTCTAGAGCCAAGATAATGATTATTATTAAAGTAGTATTCATGTTATAGTCACACCTTTTAGATTATTTAAAGATAGATAAATACGACTGTTCGTGCCGTCCAGTAAGCGACTGTGCTGTTAAGGTGAAGATAATGAATTAGCGCATATCGTATACCATCTTCAGCTTTACCTTCATAATCAGTTAGAAAGTTTACAAAAGCTTTTAGTGGCTTAGTTTTTAAACTGTTACCAGTAATTTTAGCAACGTATTTGGCAATTTTCTTAATTGTTTCTAACTTTAAGCCACGTGTCAGGTTATTGTTTTGTTCAGTAATTTTGTCTTGTAAGAGAGTATTCTGCTGCTCCTCATTAAGTCCAGCACCATTAACAATTTGATCAAACTCATCTTGTTGATCTTTAGTTAATGAACCGTACAATGCCCCATATGAACTGTTGTTTTGATTTTCATTGGAATTACTTACGGAGTTGTCCGTAGCAGCAAATGTATTTACTACAGTTGTTGCCATAGTCGTTCCTATAAAACTTGCTGCCCCAAGAGAAATTCCCAATTTTTTAATGGTACTTTTCATAATAGTACGCCTTTCATAATATTTTAGATCAATGTCGACATTGATATTAAAACCATAGTTCAGCATAAAAATTTGTCAACAAATAATATTAAAAAATAATCATGTATATATAAACATATAGTTCGTTAAATATCCAGTTAATTTGTGCTTTATAATATGAAATTATCAAGTTTTTCAAAGATTAATAACTAGAAGATAAAATAAAAAATGACTCTTACGAGTCATTTGAAATATTGATTACTTATTTAAAAAATACAGTGAAAATTAATATTATAGTAGGTGAAATTATTGTCAAAATAACTTTGAATACGTTACTTTTAAACATTAAGTTCCCTATTGTTAGCGAATGATTATAAGTCAGTTAGAAGTGATCTTAAGATGCCTCAAGGTCTTATGCCCAATTATTTAAAAATCTTTTGCCACCAGTGTTCATTTTTTCGAACTGGCTCTTTTAGTTCATTATCAATGTTTCTTTCCTTACGTTCTAAAGAGCCCTGCTCTTTTATCTTTTGGTCTCTGCCATGTAACTGTTGTTGTTGGTTCATAAGCTGCATTAACCGATCAAACTTTTTTCCTAAAGCCCTATTAGCTTCTCTTAACTCTTTATTCTGCTCCTCGATTTTACTTAAATATCGATTATTAAGCTGATCAATTTCTTCTTGTTGTTTCGCTACTTTTTCTTCCAAATGTCTGACGTAATCAGTTTTACTAATTGATCTAGCAGAACCTACTTCACCATTTTTAAAATGAGCAATGACTTTCTTCGCTTCTGATTCATCAAGAACCATTTTTCTATTTTCTTTTTTATATATTATCTTATATTTTTTTATATACGAATTAATCCTTGTTCTATATCTTGCTACTTCTTTATTAGATGCTGTAGGTACTATTATATCAATTATTTCTCTTATATCTTTCATATATATTTCTCTTATATTGCTATATATTGCTATATATTTCTATATATTATTATATATCAATAACAGGACGAAGTCCTCAAAAGAGTAAAGAGGGTTTTATTAAAACATAGAAGCACACGTAGATTTCAAAAGTGTAGATATACAAAAAGGCAATCCAAATGGATTGCCTAGACGTCTAGTATGTCTCTTTTGCATGCGAGGATCGCACTTTATTTTTCACGAAGTTTTTTATAAATCTTTTAAAACTGATAGCCATTTGGCTTAGCACTACTTCGACTAATATTTATATTAGGTTGCCTGGTCCAGTAAAGGTAGCCTTAATAGACAATTAACCAGATAGCTATTAGAATTTAAGGATAAAGGAGTAATTACAATGAAAATTAACAAAAAATTGTTTATTAGCTTATTAGCTGGAATATTGACAACAACATCATTAGCAGTTACTACAACTAATATTGATCAAGCTCAAACTACTACGTCAAATGTAAATTCTGAGCAAGGCAAGCTAACCTTGAATCATAAGACTCGTGTTTATAACAAAAAGGGTAAGAAAAAGTATTCTTATCTTAAAACGAATGGGCTGCTAAAAAAGGGTGCTTTAGTAAGATATGTTGGCAAAATTAAAGCCCTATCTGATCCAGATACCAAGCGTTATTCCTTTAATGACAAAGATATGAACTGGTATTATCTACCATATAAAACAATTAAAGGTAAACAATACTACAACATCGGTCATGGCGGTTATATTAAAGCTATAAATGTTGATAGTATCAATGGAAATAAGTTATTTACTAATTATGCTACTGTTACAATAGCATCATCGCCATTTTCTTCTGATAAAGATTTTACAAAAGCAAATCTTGTTAATAATAAAGGTGAATTTACCAATAAATATGTCAAAAAGGGTACGAAACTAGTGGTTGATCGTCGCAGTAATAGAGAAGAACTAGCAGGGACGACTAAAATTGATATGCTTGATAATGGAGTTCTAGAAGTATTCCGCATAAAAAACAATAAAAAATTGTTTGTTTTAAGAGACGACCTTAAAACGCAGCCTCGTCAGCAACTAATACCGTATACTAATATCATGCATGTAAGATTTGTGAATGACGCATATCTTTATAATATAAAAGGAGAATTTGCGGACGATTCATGGTTTAGTTCAGGTGATACGGTTTCGGTTACAGGATTAAGATATATATGGGTTCCAGCAGATAAAAAAGCAGAACTATTTTATGAAGTTTTAGATTCACCTTCATCGATGTCAAACTGTAATTTTGTGAAAGCTTCGACTGCTAAATATACTTTTGGCAATCATTTAAAGCCAATAAATACAGCAGCTGATGTCACGCCAGCCAACATAGAAAAAATATAAAAGAATAAAGTTAAATATAAAAAGCAATGAATCCTCATTGTTTTTTTTTTGCTTAAAACTTGCACAATTCCTCCAACAAAGAATTAAGCCGACATTAGTCGGCTTAATTCCTCCTTACGTGCTATTTTAATTATGATCTCGAGATTAAAGATTTGGATAGATAATTATTTTTTCAATTAGTAAAGGAGTTTCGATATGAGAAAAGTATCTAGTGTAACGCCAAGTTTGAAATATGAATTGAATGGTCTCCATCAGGTAGTTGTTCAAAAAGGTAATGTAGCAACTAAATATATATATGCGTTGCAGCAATTGGCCAAAGGTACAGATACTGTAGTTTATAGAGCAAGAAAAGATGGATTTAATGCACAATTTACAAAAGGCGAAAAGCATTTTCGGTTATTTTTAAAGGGTGCTAAAAAGAGTGGTACAGCAGGTTCTCATACACAAACTTGGGAATATGCTGGACCTAACGGCAATGGTGAGTGGTTTATTGGTACAAAACCTAAAAAACTTTCAAGCTCTAAATATTACTGGGCTACTCAAATAGCAAGGGTAAAATTTCAAAATAAAAAATATACGAAAAATACACAGATGCCTAGGTTGTCAGCTCTTAATAGAGCAGGAGCAGGCTATGATGATAATGTAGTTTATCCAGGAGTTAATTTGCTTAGATCCGAAGCTGCGGTTTCTCCAAATTATCTAGATATGTTGATTGTTACTATTGATACAAGTGGAACGGCTCATTTTGGTTTCTACTCAGTGAATGAAATTAATAAAGCTCTCAATGGTGGTCCTACAAATTATCCGCTTGATCAATTTCGTTGTTCTTATGCATTTAAAATTGAGAATTTTACATCTGCTGTTGGATCAATTCAGGGCTTTGATATAGACGATAAAAAAATATCTATATTTCAAGTGAAGCTGCACCTAAAACAGATGATGTAGGTCAAGGGGTAGCTCAAGATCGTTATATTTATAAAATACCTTATGGTTATCAAAAACTGCCGAATGGATTAGTGGATTGGAATAGCACAGAGAACTGGCATAGAATTAATTTGAATGCTAATAATAATGATCACAATAATGGTTCAGTCTTAGATCGGAGTAAATTTGTTACTGAGTTTGAAAGTATTCAAGTAATTAATAAAAATGATGCATATTTAACGGTCTCATATCATGACGCAACTACATTAAAGACTTTGCACAGTAGAATTTATGAAATTACTTGGAATGACCCAGAGTAGTAATAAGTTTTATAAATAGATCATAAAATATTTAAAAGTCTCAAACAGCTCACTTACTGTTGAGACTCTTTCTTTTATACAAACCAAAATAGCAAGGAGGAATATGCATAATGTATAAAAAACTGATAATTTTGCTAACCTCAACTGCCTTTTGTGGACTCGTTTCAATGCTAATCAATTTTTATCAGTGGCATGTAAAAACAAGAAATACTGCAAATGATAAAGAACGGCGACGATTATATAACGAAGTAAAATACTATCGTACAAAGTTTCTTAATGATGAAAATGAAATTGATCATTTAAAAGAAAAAATTCGTAAATTAAAGGCAGCACAATTTACTACTGTCAAGGAGAGAAGTGATATTGATGGATAAATTAACGTCTATTTTACAATTGTTAAGCACGCTAGCTGTAATAATTGCGTTTATTCTTGTTGGTATTTATCCATATATTAAAGAACGTAATAAATCTTTAGCAGATAAGTTAGATGTATGGTATAAGCTTGCTCAAGTTTTAGTTAACGAGGAAGCTATTAAAAGTGAGAAATCTGGTGCAGATAAAAAACAGACAGCTACTGATACATTAATGATCCAAGCAAAAAAGTTAAAAGTACCATTAACCAAGAATGTGGCTGCTGGATTGGTACAAAATGCTTATAATCAAACTAAAACAAGACGTAGTTGAATGCCTACAAAGCAGATTTAGCAAATTGCGTAAATCATACAAGAACTTAATGAGCAGGTAGTTGAATTATATAATTTATTAGATTAATGATAATTAGCCATTAAAACACGCTGGCAGCAATTTGTTGTTAATCTAGAAAGCTTTTAAGCTTGATAGAATACTACTCTCAGTCTAAAAGACTATTAATTTTAAAAAAATTAGTAGAATTTGATATTTCTATGGTATGATTACTTTAACAAGCAAATAAAATGCCTTGATTGCCAATAAGGACAATCAAGGCATGAAAAAAGCTAATCTCAAACTTTTGCAGGGTAACAGATTAGCTTCATCAATTAAATTAAGTATAACAAAAATACTTAAAAATTCAAGAGATGAAGTTAAAAAGACCTTCGAGTTAAAAGATTAGCCCGGAGGTCTTTTCCGTTATCAAGCGAACCAACAGGACAAAGTTGAAAAAAGGGACAGGTTTAATAGAGCCATTTCAAGTAATAAATCTATTTCCGAAAGCACGTAACGAATGCAGTGGGGCAAGTGGCGGTGACGACCAGCAGTTAAGCGAACCAGGTCAGGGCGGTACAGACGACTACTGTCTGGTCAGAATTACTCATGCGTAAGGCGAGCAGGCAGCAGTGGAACATACGGCAGTAGCAAGGACAGAACATAGTACGAGGTACTATTGGCTGGGGTTAGCATATGGCGTTGCCCAGACCTTCAGATCATATTTTGGAGCGACAAAAAACAACGGCTCGGCTACTGTGCAGGGCGTTTTTTAGCTTAAATGTATGCTGGTTCTTTGTGACCAGATTAGTAACCAACAATCGACAAAGCGGTTAGTTAGATAGTTTCTTCTCCTTATCGCAAGGGGAAATTACCTAACTAACCGCTTTGCGGTTATGTTAGTTACCTTATGGGGCCAGTGTGCCCACTGCAGGGAACAGTAATTGGCAGTTTAGGTTAATTATTTGATCTTGTTTTAGGTTTAGTTGGAGCAGCTGGCGTAGTAGATTTTGGTTCAGCAGTCTTTCATGGTTTATTTGCAGGTTAGGGTGTCGAGTAGTGTTTTAGTTTTGCTTGTAGGAGATTAACCTGGTTCTTGATGTTGATTTATATTGGTCGTTCGTTGTCATTTATCGGATTAGATAAAGTTGTTTTGTTACCTATATCTTGGAATTTCACAAATTTTTAGGAAAGAGCATAAGGGAAACTGCTATCACTTACTTAACGTAAGGTGAGAGCTTGGCGGTGCCAAGCGTTTTCTAACAGCAGCTGCCTGCTAGCACTTTTTTTGCGAAATATCCCACCGTGGGACTGTTGTGAATATTGGTGTAGAGCCAAAAGCCTCATCTGGGTTTGTGAAAGGGAGCTGACAGTCCCACATTGGGATTGTTACAAATCCTGGTAGAGCAGCATTCTTCTAAAGGCAAAGATCGTATCAAAAACCGTATTTTAGCTCCGCTGAATGCCAGGTTCACTTTAGATGTAATGGAGAGCGGGGGGGTAAAAAATAAAAGTAGGCAAAATAGTTGAGGAATGATTTTGTTTACTTTTAAAAAATTGGGACAGTCATTTTTGCTAGGAAGTCGTCCATTTGGTGGAAAATCAGGTGTAAGTATACCCGGGGGCGAAAAAACGGCTCACAGGGGCTAATAGGGGCTAAATTAGGCAAGCTGTTGTTGGTAAGTTAGAAGAGAATAAAAAATAAATATATAAAAAAAGCGATCCTTGTGGACCGCCTTAGACGTCTTGCAAGTGACTGAACCTGCTTACACGTTTAGTTAAACATGTCTGACGTTATCTAATTCTATAAAAATTATATCATGAAAATAAAAATTTGGTAAAATAATCCTGCGCGTTTAGTGCACTATCTTGAGAAGTTGACTGGCTTCTCATAAAGGAGGTGAAAAGACGTGTCTGATGTTCTAATTCTAATTCTTTTGTATCTTGTAATTACCGCAATTCGAGATGTGTTGAATATCGTCAAAGATATTCTTAACGAACTACTTAAGTAGTACAAAAGTGAGGCCTAAGATTTTATCTTAGGCTATTTTTATAGGTATAAATAATTGAATAAAATTAATTAAAGATATATAATCTCGATATTAAAATATTAATTTATTAAGGCATTATATCATTATAATATTTTAATATACGTTTATAGGAGAATTAATTATGAAATTTAAGTATGTTGTTGGATTAGGTGTTGCTGCTGCAACCTTTGCGACAGTTGCAACTCCATTAGCGGTAACAAGTGTCAAAGCTGAGGCAACAAGTGATAGTGTAGAAAGTCCTGTTTCTAAATATGATATAAATCCTGTAGCAAACTATGATAACGATTCATTAAGACAAATTGCAATTAATAATAATTTAGATTTGTCTGTAGTTGAAGCTTTAAATGATAATATCGATCCCGATAAAGCCTTACCTAATGGTACGCCTATTTATTTGCCACAAAATGTTGGCTCTGTAGAAAACGTAGTAGGACCTCAGGCGTTCGGACCTTATGATGGTGTACCAGCAAGTATTAAGAAAAAATATTATGATAGTTTAAGTAGTGCAGAACGTTCAGCTAAACTTTGGATTGCAAAGAGAGAATCAGGATACAATTATTATGTTTCTAACGGTACGCATTACGGTCGCTTTCAGTTAGATAAAGCATATCTTAATGGCGACTATAGTATAGCTAATCAAGAAAAAGCTGCTACGATATATATTCACAAACGTTATAGTGGAAGTTGGGTAAAAGCTAAAGCATTTTGGCAAGCTCATGGCTGGTATTAAATCAAAGTAGGTTGGGTAAAAATGAAAAGATCACTTAGTATAGCAGCATTTGCAGCTGTTTTTGGTGCAAGCTTGATATTTAGTGCAACAAGCAGTAATTATGTGCCTGTTAAAGCAGCTGACGTAAGCGATACAAATACTGTAGTCAATAATCAGGGTGTGTCTGATAAAACATGGTCTAACAAACTGACTAAAGCTGGCTATGTTTTCAAGTTAGCTAAAAATATAGCTACTACTGATGGCGGATTGTATCAAAGAAAAAATGGCTTACTTAAAAAATATAGTTTGAAGCATGCTAAAAAAGTTTTCGCTAAAAACATGTTATTCAAAATAGATCGCGCTATATCAGTAGAAAATGGTTCTTTAGTTCATATTGTGTCGCAAAATGGCAAATATAAGTTTTGGACTAATTTTTTAACCGGGACATACAATGTAAATGGTCATAAAAAATCTCTTAAACCATTAATAAAAACCGAAGTAGAAATGATCACTAATACTTCTAAAGAGAAAATAGCAAAAAAGCTAGTCACTGCCGAAAAATTGGCTAATAAATTAAAGGGTTCAGATAAAAAATTGGCTCAAGAATCAATTACTCAATTGAAGCAATGGATTGATAATGAAGTTTTTGCTAATATTCCTGTTCTTCTAATTGGTAGCCTGTAAGACAAGTAAACAAGTTTTTAATTTACTGCTGCTATCAAAGTGATTTTCTTATTAATTTACGAAGCATACGGAGCAATTTAAAGTTAAAGATTAAAAGTAACAAATAAGCTGGTATGAAGCAATTGGTCTAATTGTGAAATTACCAGGTAATGAAAAAAGGGAAGGCTGTTAAATCAGTCTTCCCTTTTGCTATACGGCTTCAAATTCACAAACATTTTTTTGCTGCAGTTTTTAGCCTTGTGGCTCTAAGCTTTGTAGCAACTTCGCTTAATGTACATTATGTTAAGTTGCTTTGGTATATATGGAATTATTTTTTTGATTAGGTATTTAATCTGCTTAATTTGTAATTAATTTGCGTATTTGAGTTTTGGTTTGCTTATTTTTTGTTATTTTTGAAGAATATCATCCATTCATAAACACATGTAATAACTGCTATTAGATAATCATACCAATGAAAAGCTTTTGCAAAGCCCACTAGAGAGAGGAGAAACACGGCAATCAACGCTAAAGTAAAAAAGATAGGTATAGCAAGCGTCATATTATATCTGGCAAGCCAAGTATCGATTGGCAGAACCTCTAGAGCCAAGATAATGATTATTATTAAAGTAGTATTCATGTTGTAGTCACACCTTTAGATTATTTATAGATAAATAAATACGATTGTTCGTGCGGTCCAGTAAGCGACTGTGCTGTTAAAGTGAAGATAATGAATTAGTGCATATCGTATACCATCTTCAGCTTTACCTTCATAATCAGTTAGAAAGTTTACAAAAGCTTTTAGTGATTTAGCTTTTAAACTGTTATCAGTAATTTTAGCAACATATTTGGCGATTTCTTTAATTGTTTCTAACTTTAAACTACGCGTCAGGTTATTGTTTTGTTCAGTAATTTTATCTTGTAAGAGAGTATTCTGTTGCTCCTCACTAAGTCCAGCACCATTAACAATTTGATCAAACTCATCTTGTTGATCTTTAGTTAATGAACCGTACAATGCCTCATATGAACTGTCGTTTTGATTTTCATTGGAATTACATACGGAGTTATCCGTAGCAGCAAATGTATTTACTACAGTTGTTGCCATAGTCGTTCCTATAAAACTTGCTGCTGCAAGAGAAATTCCCAATTTTTTAATGGTACTTTTCATAATAGTACACCTTTCATAATATTTTTCGTCAATGTCGACATTGATATTAAAACTATAATTCAGTATAAAAATTTGTCAACAAATAATATTAAAAAATATTTATGTATATATAAATATATAGTTCATTAAATATCCAGTTAATTTGTGCTTGATAATATGAACTTATCAAGTTTTTCAAAGATTAATAACTAGAAGATAAAATAAAAAATGACTCTTACGAGTCGTTTGAAATATTGATTACTTATTTAAAAAACACAGTAGAAATTAATATTATAGTGGGTGCAAATATTGTCAAAATAACTTTAAATACGGTACTTTTAAATGTTAAGTTCTCTATTGTTAGCGAATAATTATAAGCCAGTTAGAAGGGATCTTAAGATGCCTTAAGGTCTTATGCCCAATTATTTAAAAATTTTTTGCCATCAGTGTTCATTTTTTCGAACTGGCTCTTTTAGTTCATTAGCAATATTTCTTTCTTTACGTTCTAAAGAGCCCTGGCAGTTACCCAACTAAGACGTGAGCTTAAAGTCAGCGTACTTTTATTCTTGATACCATTAATGCCAATCCCAATTTGCCCCATCTATCCCGTAGTAATTACTACTACACTTTAAAGAAGAAGGACAAAGAGCGGGACAATCGAGAAATAATGACTGAAATCAAAGCTATCTATGAAGGACACAAGCACCGCTATGGCTATCGCCGCATTACTGCAGAGCTTAGGCGTTGCAGTTTATTAGTCAATCAATGTCACGCAAGGGCAATTCGCTTGATGATGGGTTAATGGAAGGCTTCTTCGGGATACTCAAACGAGAAATGTTTTATGGATTTGAAAAGCAGTTTAAAAATCTCACTGAACTGGAAGACGCGATTAGAGACTACATTGAGTATTACAATCAGAAAAGAATCAAGATTAAACTAAAAGGACTAACTCCGCTTGAATATCGGAAGTTAGTCCTTAGTAAAGCTAATAAAGTGTCCTAATTTTAGGGTTCACATCACCCTATGATTATACTCTTTTTTACCTGAAAATTTGCAGTTAGATATTGACAAAGTTATAATCTGGTAGTAGTGTATTAGGTAAATATAACACTAATAGAAATAAAGGAGGGCTAAGTATGCTTTATCTCTTGTATATATTTATCGGTTTACTCATAATTTTAATCACTGATTTAATGGTAACGTCTTTGTTAACTTTAAAAGATATTTTTCATAATCATGCTCAGGATAAGTTGGACTTTAGCTCTGCCTTTAAAAAGTATTTTGCTAAAAATAATAATCTTTTCTTTTTTAAAGTATACTAAGAACGATCAAAAACTGCGGCTCAATAATTTCCTTGGCATCAGAAAACCCTCAAACTTAATTTGAAAAAGTCTGAGGGTTTATTTTTGATTGAATTTGTCTAAATAATGGCAGCGATCCATTCGCTAACTTTAATAAATATCCAGCCAATCCAAGTTGTAGCTGAGCCAACAATGTTGGTTATTGAACTAAAAGATTTAATCGAAGTAACATTTGCTTGTAAAGCCGCTTTAGTAAATTCGGGTGCAATAGAAGTGCCAATATAAAAGATGGTGATAATAATTAATAAACCCGAGATAAGCATTCTGAAAATGTTACGATTGCAAAATGGTGCAACCAAAGCAAAGAGAAACATTAGTGAGGCTAAATCAGCAAAAGGCAGTACCTTATTACCAGGCAAAAGAAAGGCTAAAATTATTGCCAGTGGCAAGAGTAACAGTCCTGTTGAAAGCACTGATGGATCATCAATTAGTAAAGCGGTATCCATGCCAATGTAGAATTTTCTTTTAGGAAACCAATCCTTCAATTTGGCATTAACGTGATCTTTAACCATCACGAGTCCAGATACTAATACGTTAACAACTATGGGCAATAAGTACATTGAGGCAGCGATATTAACACCTAATGTTAAAATCTTAGAAAAACTATAATTGGCCAAGATGCCCATTAATACACCAATAATTGCCCCAAAGCTGATTGGTTCGCCAAGTATGCCCAGTTTTTTGTTGATAGTTTCAGGATCTAACTGGATTTTATTCAAACCAGGGATATGTTCACAGATCCAATTACCAATGATACCGAAAGGCACCCAGGCCAAACATGTTAAGTGGGGAAAAGAAATGCCATTTAAGTCCTTATTAGGAAATTTCTTTTGAATGATAGGTTGTGTGATATCAGCGATGATTAAAGTCAAAGTGTAAATAATCCAATCAGCAATAATAGCGATCCAGTAATTATTGGTCCCGGCGTAGATAACGGCGCCAACTAAGAGGAAAATCCAAAAATTGAAGATATCAAGATCAACCGTTTTAGTTAAATTTAAAAACAATAAGATTGCATTTATGACTAAAAAGCCTACTACTGCAACTAACATAATTGGCGAGCCCCAGCCGATAGTAGACGCCGTTCCCCAACCAACATCTGTGACAGTGAGCTTTAAGCCTAGTCGTTCAACCATTGCTTTAGATGCTGGACCCAAAGCGCCAAGCATCAAATTAATTACCATTGATACTCCGGTAAAGCCGACTCCAACCAGCATACCTGCTTTAAAAGCTTTTGCAGGGTGCATTCTGAAGATTAGACCAACGATAAAAAAGATGATAGGCATCATGACGGAGGAGCCCAAACCGATAATAGAATTAATAAAAGCCATTTAATAACCTCCAATTTATTTATTCATGGTTATTTTTGTGCACTTAGAAATCTTTCAGCAAATAGTTTTGGAGTATTCTTGAAAGCATCGGCTGTAGAACCAGCTAAGTGCGAGGTTAAAGTAACGTTTTCCAAGCTTAAAAATGCAGAGTTTGCGGGTAATGGTTCATCGTCAAAAGTATCAATAGCTGCACCCGCAATTTTGCCCTGCTTGAGTACAGCAATCAGAGCTTTTTCATCGACCAGAGCTGAACGCGCCGTATTAATAAAGTATGCCGTGGGTTTCATTAAATCGAACATATCTTGGTCAATAATGTGGTGGGTTTCTTCCGTAGCCCGCATGTGAATTGTAATGATATCGGATTGTCTAATTAGAGCTGAAATGCTGTCGATTTTTTCGGCATAAAGATTATTACCCTCAACATAAGGATCGTAAAAAATAATTTTGGCACCAAAGCCCTTTAAAAATTGAGCTACTAATTGGCCAATGTGCCCAAAACCAATGATTCCAATGGTTTTACCACCAATTTCGGGAATATTATCTTTGTTAGGAAAATCTTTGTACCAAATGTCTTCGTGCATTTTGGCATTAGTACGGGCAATATTTCTGGTTTCGGCTAAAATCATACCAACGGTGAATTCCGCAACTGCTCGTGCATTGCGTCCGGCAGTGTTAATCACTTTAATCCCTTTACTTTGGGCATAATCCACATCTACATTTTCCATACCACCTCTTAAAACACCTATGTATTTAAGGTTTTGAGCCAGATCAATGACCTGTTTTCCGATTGGCATAAACTGCGTAATGATCATGTCATAATCTGCTATTTCAGCTAACAAATTTTGATCAGTAATTTCGACTGCATTTGCTCCTTCTTGCTCAATTTTGATATTGTCGTTTTGCAAACTTTCTACAGTTTCATGGCTCCAATCACGAATTTCCACAATGTCGCCGTTTTCCTGAAATTGTGTTAAACCAGCTTTTAACATTTCGGGAGTAATCAAGTTATCTCCAAATGCTACTATTTTCATAATTATTCTCCTCTTAACTTTCTGATTAATGCATCAGCATTCCACCGGTTAAATCTACTGTTGCTCCAGTCATATAACTATAGACATCGGAAACTAACAGAGTGCCCATTTTGGCAATTTCTTCTGGTTCGACCACTCTGCCCATTGGGATTCTGCTGACATAATAATTAGGATCTTTGTCAAGATTGGCCTGAATCATTCTGGTATGCATGATACCGATAGCAATATTGTTGCTGTTGATGCCGTTTTGAGCCTGTTCTCTGGCAAAAGAGGCATTAAAAGCTATTAAGCCCGCCTTTGATGCAGCATAATGAGAGTGTCCGGTTGTTGAACCATAGTAAGCGGCCTGACTAGTTACATTTAAAACGTGGCCGCCGTGTTTTTCCTTATTAGCGGCAAGTGCGAATTTTTGGGCAAGTAGAAATGGTGCCCTAAGATTGGTTTTCATTTCCAAATCCCAATCTTGCTCTTTAATTTCCGTTACTTTGCCACTTAGCCAGATACCAGCGTTATTAATTAAGATGTCTATTTGTCCCAACTGCTCGTGGGCTTCATCAAACAGTTTTCTGGCTTGATCAACTTGGGACAAGTCTGTTTTAAAGCCGTAAGCTTTTTGATGAGTCTCTTTTTCTACTTTGTCCAGTGTTACTTCTGGGTGTTCTTTTTCATTTAAATAACTAAAAGCAACTGTGACGCCTTCTTTTGCTAAAGCTAAAACAAATTGTTGTCCTAAACCTGTAGCACCACCGGTTACTAATGCGTTTTTACCTTGTAGTCCTAGTTTCATTATTAATCCTCCTTAAAATTAAATTTTGTTGTTAGTTAGCTGTTTCTAACTGGGTATTGCCGATATCATTCCAAACAAAAGATTGGTCCTTAACTACTTTTTGATATAGATCATATTTTTCCTGATAAACTTCTGCTAGTTCAGGATTAGGAGTAATTGTTCTTGAAATATGAACCATACTTTTTGCTGCTGCTTTAAAGTCGGTAAATAAGCCGGACATTACGCCAGCTGCCATAGCTGCTCCCATTGCGCCGTTTTCCTTAACGTTAACTAGTTCTAATGGTTTTTGAAAAATATCCGCAAACATTTGTAACCATACTTGTGAATTAGTGATTCCACCGGCTATGCGAATTGGAGAAGACAAAACATTGGCATTTATTTTGAGTAATTTTTCAACATGAGCTTTATGGGCGAAACAAACGCCTTCATAAACTGCATTTACAAATTGGGCTAATGAGGTATCTTTTGAAGCCCCAATGAAGCCGGCAGATGAGTTCGCAATGCCAGCGTTAGAGCCAAAAATGAATGGATAAAAAATCAGTTTGCTTTCCCAAGGTTTAACTGATGCCACCAATTTTGAGCAGTAATCATAGATACTATTTTCATCATTAACAATCTTTAACAGTTGGGTATGATCCTTCATAAATGTTTCTGTGAACCAGGTTAAGTTAGAGCCACTTGTAGGTGACGCCTCAGTTAAGAGATATTCGCCCTTAATAGGATAATCAGAAGTCATAAATAAGTCTTTAACAACTGAGATTTTGTTATCAATGTACTGGTTAATGCTCCAAGTTCCAGTTACAATTGATAACTGATTGTGTTTAACCAATCCTGTTGAAAGTGCGCTTGCTGTGATGTCAAAAAGCCCGCCAGCTACTGGAGTCCCTTCACACAGTCCGGTTTTCTTGCTGACAGCTGCGGTAATTTTGCCGCATTCAGCTGTAGAGTCTACTAGAGGTGGAATCTTTTTTAACCACTTTTTGATACCAAAAAATTCGAATACCTTTTCATCTAATTTTTCTGTGTCTTGGTTAAAAAGTGAGGTGCCACTTGCGTTTGAAATTTCAAAACCTGCTTTGCCGGTTAGCCAATATCTGACTAAGTCGGTAATCATGAAGACGTATTCTGTTTTGTCATAGACTTCAGGTTCATTTTCATCAAGCCACTTTAAAAGGGCGGCTGGTTGTGAGCTCCAAATAGTGGCATAGGTTCTAGGTCTGACAGCTGTTTCATAATTTTTATCAGCAAGCCATTTTTCGACAATAGCACTAGCCCTATTATCTGTAGAAATAATGCCGTTGCGCACAAACTGACCATTCTTACCGATTAAGTAAAGCCCATTGCCATGACCAGTCATACCGACTCCAGCAATTTCTTGTGGGTTAATTTTTGATTTTTGCAAAACATCATGAATGACCTGAAAATTTACTGCTCTTAATTCAGACATATCCCTTTCAGTCCAGTATTCATGAGGTGTTATCATTTCCGTATATATTGTGGACTTTGCTATTTCGTTGCCGGCAGCATCATAAATAGCTGCCTTAGTTGAAGTACCACCATTATCTATTCCCATTAAATATTTGGTCATTTTATACCTCTTTCATTGCCATAATTTGCTATTACTAGTAGTAATGCCAGAAAATCCTAATCCAAAAATCTGATCGACCATATTTAAAGTTTTAATAAAACCTCCGGCAAATAATTTAGAACTTATGTTTAATTTAGCTAGATCAGCTGATTCAGCAATTGCTGAACATGCTGGCAAAACTTCAATAGCATCAAACTTATTATTTTCAAGTATTGCGCCGGTTCTTTTAAGAGAGCGGCTGTCAATTAAGAAAAAACGATAGATCACGTTGAGGCCAATACTCTTTGCAATATTGCCTGCTTGAATATTAGTAGTAAAAACACCATCCACTTGGTACATGTTTTTAAGTAACCGCAAGCCTTTTGCATCTGGTGCAAAACCTGCAATTAATTCCAAATGTACAAAAGCTTTTTTTCTGAATTTATGAACGTACGAAGTTTGCTTAATTAAGTTTCCTATATCTGTGTTACTCAATAGAATAATTGATGCCTTAGACTTACAAGCAAGTTGCAAAAGTTTTAGCTCTCTAACTGAGGGTATGATTGTTTTCTGGTTCTGCATTCAATTTCCTCCAATTAAATTATTAGTAGGCTTTATTAAAGAAAATTATTAAGTGGTAATTAGGATTTGGTAGTTGAATATATTTGAAGAGCCTCCTCAACTGTTTTGCCATCATGGACAATTGCAGATAGAGCTGCTACCTTACCAACTGGGTTAGGGTCTTGGGTAATATTTCTTCCGGTTGCAATTCCGCAAACTCCAGCTGTCATTAAGTTGTGGACATATTCGAAGTAGGTCTTGTTGTCAGTTTTTGGTCCTCCCAAAGCAACTGCAGGACGTCTGGTATTTTCTACAATTTTTCTGTCAGTCTCAATATCACCAGTAAATCTGGTTTTAATGACATCGGCACCGTATTCAACGCCTAATCTTGCTGCCGTTTTAATATAGTCTGGATTATCTGAGTTAGGTTCTTGGTCTGAAACGGCGTAAGAACAAGGAAGGGTCTCAGCAATTACTGGTACGTTCCATTCCTCGCCTTGTTTTGCGAGCCGCGCTAACATTTTATGAGAAAATTCTTCTCTACCACCTTGACTACCGGGGAAAGTCATGCAGACAACGCCGCTTGCTCCTAGTTTTAATGCATCAGTGACATCGAAGAATTGTGCTGTTTCGGGAACGCTGCTGTCAAAAACATTAACCGAACCGTCTACTCTTAAAATCGTCGGCACATCAATTAAGTCTTGCGCAAATAATTGAGCTTGTCCGTATGTAACTAAGGCGCAGTTAAGCCCATACTTTAATAACTGATGAACGCTTTTGACTGAAAAATCTACCCCGTCTGTATTAGCGGAAAAACCGAATCCGTCTAAAGCGACAATAATCGTTTTACCATCTTTACCAAAAATATTATTTAAACGTTTTGCTTTATCCATTTGTAATCTCCTTTTCTAATTGAAGTCAAAAAAAAGAAGGTCCAAATAAACCCAAGTGCAGAATTCTGCACAGGTTTAATTGAACCTTCTAATTTTCTCGTTCAGTTTTATATTTTATTACGATGTAAGCATAGCAGTATTTGAAAACGCTGTCAATGAAATTTGGCAAATTGTTTTAGTAATAATTTTTCAAAGTAAATGCTATTGCTCATATCGTATAACTATACTATACTTGAAATAGTTGAATACGGTTTCTTCGGGGCAGGGTGCAATTCCTTACCGACGGTGACAATTAATAATTGAAGTCCGTGACCCGCGTTTTGCGGTGGAACTAGTGAGAGTCTAGTACCGACAGTTATAGTCTGGATGGGAGAAGAACAAACAAGATTAGACAGAAAACTCGCGTCGTTATTAAACTTCGCTGAAATCTTATTTGATGAATAAAAAATAAGCCTCGTTGATAAAATCAACGGGGCTTTTTCAATGCTTAGGAAGTGAGATAGTGCAAGACAAGGATTATATGCAAATGGCAGCCCAAGAAGCTGTGAAAGCAGAAGGGATGACTTGGACTAATCCATTAGTTGGTGCGGTTTTAGTTAAAAACGAGCAAGTTTTAGCAACTGGCTATCACCATCAATACGGCAGAGAACATGCTGAAGTGAATACATTAGCGCATTTATCTGATCCTAAAGAGGCTCAGGGAGCAACCTTGTATGTCACTTTAGAGCCCTGCAGTCATTATGGCAAACAGCCACCTTGTTGCAAAAAAGTAGCCGAAGCTGGAATCAAAAGAGTAGTTATCGGTCAGGTTGATCCTCATCAAATTGTAGCAGGTAAGGGCATTAAATATTTAGAAAGTCATGGTGTTCAGACTGAGGTCATTGGTGGCACTGAAAATTTAAATGTTGCGTATAACTTTTTTTATCGGCAAAAAAGACCGTTTGTAACACTTAAATATGCAATGTCTATTGACGGCAAAATTAATGCTGCGGGTAAAACGAGAACGCTTTTGACTGGGGATGCAGCTCAAATAGATGTGCAAAGGTTGCGCCTGCAAAACCAAGCAATTTTAATCGGGGCCAATACCCTACGAATTGATAATCCGCTGTTAACAGTTAGAATTAAGAACTTACCACAGCCACCAATTAAGATTGTGTTAACTAGGGATGCTAATCAGATTGATTTTTCCAGTCAGATATTTAAGACACGTGGTGAAATTTGGCTGTTAAGTACAACCAATTTGTCGCAAAAAGTAGCTGAAAACGTTCATTGCTATACTGCAACTAATTGGACACCAGCAAAAATAGTGCAATTTTTAGCTGAACATGAAATTCAGTCACTATTAGTTGAAGGTGGCAGCAACGTACAAGCTCAATTTGTGGCAGCCGGTTTGGCGGACGAGTTAGTAACATACGTAGCTCCTTTAGTTTTAGGCGGCACTGGTTTACCAGCTGTGTTTGGTCAGCCTGCAGCAACCAAAAGAGACTATCAACTTTTGGATGTTAAGAGATTCAATCAAGATATCAGAATACGCGTGAGGAGAAAAGAATGTTTACAGGAATAATTCAGGCAACAGGCACTATAACTCGTTTAGAAATTAACGCGCAACATGCCAGATTGGGCATCTGTGCTTCTGCATTAACGCCAGCAGATTTGCCACTAGGAGCAAGTATTGCCGTTAATGGTATTTGTTTGACTGTTACCGATTGGAGCGATAATGACTTTGCGGTAGACGTGATGCCGGAAACGATGAAAAGGACTAATCTAGGCCATTTACAAAAAGGTAGTTTAGTAAATTTAGAGCCCGCACTAGCACTGAACGGCAAACTAGATGGTCATATTGTTGCGGGTCATGTTGATACTACAGCTGAACTGGTTATAAGAAACGAAAATGAAAATTCCATAGAATTAGAATTCGCAGTACCACATAAGTATGCTCCCTTTATTGTTGAAAAAGGGTCGATCGCTATTGACGGTATCAGTTTAACCGTCACGATGGCAGAGAATGATCATTTTGGCGTAAGTTTAATTCCTTATACTATCCAAAATACTACACTTGCACATTATCAGGTCGGTGATAAAGCAAATATTGAAGTGGATATGATTGGTCGCTACGCAGTTAAGCAGATTCAGGCTTGGAAAAAAGAATTTTGATGGAGAAAAAAATGACAGAACAATTGAATGAAAAAATGCAAAAAGTATTACAGCATATGTTAAAAGGTGGATTAGTTATTGTCGCTGATTCGCCTCAACGTGAGTCTGAAGGGGATATGATTGGCTTAGCAGAGAAGGTTACACCGCAAGCGGTTAATATGATGATTACTAAGGCTCGTGGATTATTATGCGTACCAATGAGCAAAGCGTATGCCGACCGTCTGCAATTAAAACCAATTGAAACTGGCTCGAACGATACTTTTGGCACGGCTTTTACTCTTAGTGTTGACTCCACTGAAACTACTACGGGAATTTCAGCTTTTGATCGTGCGAAAACAATTAAAAAGTTAGCTGATCCTAATAGTCAATGGGCTGATTTTTATCATCCTGGTCATGTTTTCCCGTTAGTAGCTAAAGAAGGTGGCGTGCTGGAGCGGACCGGTCATACGGAAGCAGCCTTAGATTTGGCAAGACTAGCTGGCGTTGCTCCTGTTGGCTTTATCTGTGAATGTATTAAAAAAGACGGAACAATGGCCAGACGCAAAGATTTGAAAGCTTTAGCAGAAGGACTTGGCATACCTTATTTGACCATTGAGGAGTTAATTGCATACCGCAAAAATCAGGAAAACAAAGATTTGGGAATTGAGTCTTTTACCAAGGTTGACTTTCCCACAAAATATGGTCACTTCCAGCTTGAAGGTTTCAGAGATACAAAGCACCCTGAAAAGCAGCCAACTTTATTGATTAGCAAAGGTGAAGTTAAAAAAGGTGAACCGCTTTTATTGCGGCTTCACAGTGAATGCTTAACGGGAGATGTGTTTGGTTCTAAGCGTTGTGATTGTGGCGCTCAACTGGCAGAAGCATTAACTAAAATTGAAGAAAATGGTTCAGGAGCAGTTTTATACTTGCGTCAAGAAGGTCGGGGAATTGGTCTTGAGAATAAATTACGTGCTTATAAGCTACAAGATGAGGGTATGAATACAGTAGAAGCTAATCAACATCTTGGACTGCCGGTTGATGCTCGCCGCTATAATGTCGCTGCTGAAATTTTAAGACAAAAAGGGGTTAGCGAAGTTAAATTAATGACTAATAACCCAGATAAAGTAGCGCAATTAGAAAATTACGGCATTAAAGTTACTGAACGCATTCCAGTTGAAGTGGGCATGACTGAAGAAAATAAAAAATATTTGGCAACTAAAAAACATAAAATGAATCATATTTTAAATGAGGTGGATTAATTATGAAAGAAATTAACGGAAACATTGCTCAAGGACAAGATAAAAAGATTGGGATTGTTGTTGCTCAGTTTAATGGTGTGGTCACAGACCGTTTGCTTTCTGGAGCAGTGTCACAATTAAAAAAATCGGGCGTGAAAGATGAAAATATTGTGATTGTGAGAGTACCCGGTGCCTTTGAAATTGCCCGCACAGTCAACTGCTTGGCAAAGAGTGGTAAAGTCGATGGCATTATTGCTCTAGGCGCAGTAATTCGGGGCGAAACTGCTCACTTTACCTATGTTTGTGAAGGCACTACGTCGCAGTTGGCAGCAGCATCAGCTAACGGAAAAGTGCCAGTGATGTTTGGCGTGTTAATGACTGATACGGTGGCACAAGCAACTGATCGTGCCGGTGGTAAGTCAGGCAATAAAGGTGCAGAATGTGCGACGGATGTGTTAGAGGTTTTAAATATAGAAGAACAAATTAAACAATTATAATTACTACATTTAATCACTGTTAATAATGACTAGAAAACAAGTCGTTTCTATTCTCAGAAACGACTTGTTTTATTTTTTTAATTAATAAATATGTGATTATCAATTATATATTATATAAAAGCTATTAATGTTATTTTATATCTTGAATTTTACTGTAGTATTTTAATTTATTTATCATTATTTTAGTAAAAATAATTTATAATAAGCTTGCTTTGTTATTGTTTAATATATATACTGAATATGTGATAGTATACATACTTTTTTAGACAAAATAGTTCGATTTATGATAGAGGTAAGAAATGAATAAAGGATTAGATCACAATAAGCGGACTGGAGCACTGCTTTTTAGCAGTTTAACGGCAGCTGCGCTTGGTTTGATGAGTTTGAATACTAATGTCGTAAAGGCTGATAGCAATTCAGGAACACAAGACACTGCACAGAGCTTTAATAAGAATGATAATGATAGTCGTGTTAAAACTCGAGTAGCAAATAATCAGGGCGTTACTACTGATAATGCGAATACCACTGCACCAGAAGGAAATGCTAATGGTACTACAGATAATGCAGATGAAACTCAAAATGGGAGTGTAGAATCGCCGCAGGGCAACAATAAAGATTCCAACTCCCAAACTTCTGCTGGTAATGATCAACCAGAAACAGACATCACTAAGAATGAAAACAAAATTAGTACAAAAACTATTAAAACAGGTAAGTGGGGTAATGCTGACGTAAGGTACGATAGTGATACTAACGTATTAACTGTGAGTGGGAGTCATGATAAGGATAATCCGACTATTGTAAGTAATGCTGGTCTCGTAGCTGGATTTCTAGGTCAAGATGGACCAGACCCTGAGTGTACGCATGTAAAAAAGGTAAACTTTGACGGCTACTTTAAAGTTGTCGGCGATGTTAAGTCAGTTTTTATTCGTCTTAGAGGCCTAACTGATATTGAAGGTTTAGAAAACGTTGATACTTCGGAAGCAACCACCATGTATGCCTGGTTTAGTCAATGCAGTAGTCTTAAACATGTAGATCTTTCTCATTTTAATACCTCAAATGTTAAAAATATGTATTGTATGTTTGACCGCTGTACCAATCTTGAAGATCTTGACCTAAGTAAATTTGATACTTCCCAAGTCAAAGATATGTCATATATGTTTGCTGGTTGCAAAAGTCTCAAAGAATTAGATTTGCAGAATTTTAATACTTCCCAAGTCACAAATATGTCATGGATGTTTGCAGGGTGTGAGAGTCTTGAAAAATTAAATGTTACTAGCTTCAATACCACTAATGTTAAAGACATGTCATATATGTTTAATCACTGTGCAAGTTTGACTAACATTGATGTACACAGTTTTGATACTAAAAATGTTGAAAACATGACGTCAATGTTTAGTATGTATTATAAATACTCTAGCGATACGAGTTCAGTATTCGGTTGGGATTCCAGCCTTGTCTCACTTGATCTTTCTAACTTTAATACTAGTAAAGTTACGGATATGTCATTTATGTTCATGAAATGTACAAAGCTAAAAGACCTAAACATTTCTAGCTTTGACACCTCTCAAGTTACAACTATGAATAGTATGTTTCAAGGATGTAATAAGTTAACATACTTAGACCTGCGCAACTTTGATACTGCAAATGTTGTAGATATGTCATACATGTTTCGTGATACGAATAGTTTAATCGGTTTAAATTTGTCAAGTTTCAATACTTCTAAAGTAAAAAGCATGAGTCAAATGTTCTATCTCTACGCTAATCCTAAAGTAGATGGTAAATATCCTAAACTTTCGAACTTAAGAACCCTAGACATCAGCAATTTTGATATGAGTAGTAATGGTAACACCTTTGATATGCTGAAAGGGCACCAAAACCTGCTAGTTTTGAAACTGGGAAAAGGAAACAAACTCGTTTCAATTATGGGTCTTGATACACCAGGAACTTGGTTAAATGTTGGAAAGAAAACAATGCAGGATCCTGAAGGCTCAGAAAAATGGTCATCAGATCAACTGATAAACAATTGGAAAGATGGTGCAAAAGATGAAACGTACGTGCGTGAAACTACAATAACAGCACACTATCAAGATGAAGAGGGCAAGAAGCTTGCAGATGATGAGACCTACACTGGCACATACGGCACTCCTTATGAAGCTAAAGTCAAAGAAATTCCTGGTTATGTTTTAACGGCTATGCCGAAAAATGCTAAAGGACTGATAGGCGAAAACGTAGATGATATTATGTTTATTTATCAAAAACCTACAAATAACGGTAAAACGCCTATTAAGGCCGCTGATGTAACGGTTCATTATGAAGATGAAAACGGTAATCAAATCGCTCCTAATGTTATTTTAAGCGGTAATGTTGGTGACGGCTATCAAACTGAAACAAAAACTATTTCCGGTTATACGTTAAAGACCAGACCTAATAACGCTACAGGTTTCTTTACCAGCCAACCTCAGGACGTGGTTTACGTTTACACGAAGAATGATCAAAGTGCTAAGGAACCGGGAAAAGAACCAGGACAGGAACCAAGCGACAATGACAATAGTCATAATTCTAGCGGTAATTCAAAGCCGAATAAGAATAAGAAGGGACCACATAAGACTAATAAAAAGGCAACTAAAGAAAAGAAATCTACCGCTAAGCTAAATGAAGGTCGTGAACAACTAAGTAAGTCTACTGGTGCAAGTAAAAAGACCAGAACTTTGGCTCAGACAGGTTCAGATAGAAAATCTCAAGTAGGTATGCTTCTCATAGGCGCTTCAGCACTAATTTTGAGTCTTTTAGGTGCGGAGATTGAACGCAGAAGAAAAGAATAATAACTGTTTGAAGCATATTAATTTAAAAAGTTAACTTAAATCAATCATTTCTATTACGAGAAATGGTTGATTTTTTTGACCAATTTTTAATTGATCATTTCTTGGCGGTACCGCTGCATATTATTGCCAAGAAGGCTAAAAACAAGTAAAAGGGCAATTCCTGCAGCAAGTAAAGTAAGAGCTGGTTGGTGGCAAGCATTGGCAATTGCAGATACTCCGACAGTAAAAAAGATATTCAAGAGAGCACTCCCCAGCTGCAAGAAACTTGACTGGGAAGACTGCACCTCTTTACCGGTTCTTTTAATTCTAGTTTTATTGCACCAATTAGCGATTGGTAAAGTTTCGCCATATATCAGTACAGTAATAACAGTCATAGTAACGATTGTTTGGTTTAAAAAGAAAATTCCTAAAGCCAGAGTGGTAATAAATACTAAAGCACTAAGTAGCCAAAATCTATTATCAAAGCGAATAAGAATAGCACCTAAGAAAAGGCCACTGATAACGGCAACTAGTAGCCAGTAAACGTGACTATAATTAGGATCAATCGCTTTCCAGAAATAGATCATCAATCCGTTAAATACTGCTTGGAGAGCACTGGTAAAAATGGCAATAATAACTGAGGCGCGTAAGCCTTTGTTAGCAGCTATTTTGTGCCAAACTGTTATGAGGTGAGTTAAGGTTTTAAAACTATTTTGGTTTTTAGTAAAGTGCCTTTGGTGTAAAGCAATAGAGAGAAAGATATTTATAAAAAAGCCGCCGCTTGCTACCAAGAGAAAAGACAAATAGTTGCGGGTAGTAAAAATTAAAACTGCCATCGCTGCCACACTGGCAATATTACCAATAAGTCCGGCAATGGAATTAAGGTTAATAGTTCGCTCCAGTGCATTATCAGTCAAAAGTGACTTTAAATTCCCAGTGAAAGATAACCCTTCTACTAAGCTAAACATTGTTATACAAAGGTCAACCATAATGTATAAGGGTACAAAGTATTTTTGTGGAAAAGTAAAAGGGAGTAATAAAAATAAACTCAGTAAAATATACATCCAGATAAGCATGCGTCTCTTGTCAGTGTTATCAAGCTTGGAACCGATAAATAAAACACTCAAAATAAGTGCTAATGAACTGATACTTGAGATCAAGCCGTTAATAACGATATTATCTGAATATTCACGGATAATTAGTGAACCACCAATTCCAACTAAGATGCTGCTAAAATTCGTTAAAAAATTGATTAGTGGTAATAATATTTGGTTACGGCTGAGAAAGTTATTATTGTCCAATTTTGCCACGCTTTCGTTTTATATAATGAGAAGCGTAACATGTAGCATTTTTGCTGGCATCAAATGCAACACAAAAGACCGTTTTCTTTGCGTAAAACGGTCTTTTTTAATATACAAATTCGTAAATCAAAAATTTGTTTTTTCACTAAATAAATCTTACTTAATTCGTTTTGACAATTTACAACTGCCAAAAGTGCCACTAGATTTCCTTGTAAGCGTATACATACTCCCCTAGAATTAAGATAGATAGATTTAAAGAGGAGGAAAATGATGTCACAAGAAAGTTTAGCTACTGGTCAAAATACAGTAAAAAGTAAAAAATCAGTCAAAACTAGAGTGCAGCAATTTGGCACAGCGCTTTCGGGTATGATTATGCCCAATATTTCAGCGATTATAGCTTGGGGCCTAATTACTGCTTTGTTCATGGTTCCAGGTGGCTGGTTCCCTAACGCACATATTGCAGAGTTGATTAATCCAATGCTGCATTACTTATTACCATTGCTGATTGGCTATGTAGGCGGTCGAATGGTCTATGATGAGCGCGGAGCAGTTCTTGGCGCTATCGCTACCACCGGTGTTATCGTCGGAGCCAAAGTACCAATGTTTCTTGGTGCGATGATTATGGGTCCTTTAGCCGGTTGGTGCATTAAGAAATTTGATCAATTATTTTTAGATAAAATAAGAGCCGGTTTTGAAATGATTTATAAAAATTTCTCTGCCGGTATCATTGGTATTATTTTAGCCATTATTGGCCAATCCATCATTAATCCTTTAGTTGTTAGTGGGAGTAACTTAGCTGCTAAAGGTGTTTCTTGGATTATTTCCGTTCACTTATTGCCATTAGCCAACATTTTTATTGAACCAGCAAAGGTTCTATTCTTAAACAATGCTGTCGGAAATGGTATCTTGGTTCCTTTGGGTATCCAGCAGGCAGGACAACTGGGCAAGTCAGTGCTGTTTTTACTGGAATCTAATCCTGGCCCCGGCTTAGGAATTTTATTAGCTTTTTGCCTCTACGGCAAAGGAAGTTCCAAGTCTTCTGCTCCCGGTGCAGTTATTATTCACTTTTTGGGTGGTGTTCATGAAATATACTTCCCCTATATTTTAATGAAACCTATTTTAATTATTCCAGCAATTTTAGCAGGTGTTTCAGGTACATTTACGTTCCAATTATTAGGTGCTGGTTTAAAAGCTGCTGCTTCACCGGGTTCAATTATTGCAATTTTGCTGATGACGCCAAAAGGCAGCTATGTAGCAAACCTAGCCGGAGTTTTGGTAGCAACTGTTGTCTCATTTGTTTTATCTGCAATCATTTTAAAGCGGGATAAATCTTTAGGTGATGATCTGGAAGAAAAACAGGCACAAGTAGAACAAATGAAAGCTGAGTCCAAAGGAATTACTACTAATAATATCGACTTCAGCAAATCTGGAAAGATTAAAAAGATTATTTTTGCTTGTGATGCCGGAATGGGTTCATCTGCAATGGGCGCATCTTTACTTCGTGACAAATTGAAAAAAGAAGGAATTACTGATATTCCAGTTACAAATACTGCTATTCGAGATCTTAAGCCTGAACCTAATTTATTAGTTGTAACGCAGAAAGAATTAGCAGATCGGGCTATTGCACAAACTCCAGACGCAATGCACATTTCTGTAGGTAACTTTATGAGTAGCAGCCGCTATGATGAAATTGCTGCAATGCTCAAACAGGAAACCAAAGAAAATAAACCTAGTGGGGCAGATAAGGATACAGCAGGCACTACTAACCTTCTTGACAAGATTGACTTTGACAGAGTCCAAAAAATATATTTTGTCAGCGGGCAAAATAATATAGGTTCTACTACCATGGCTGCAAGCTTATTCAATGATGAGCTTGCCAAAACTCACCAGAAATTTGTTGCTGCCAGAAAAGCACTTGATGAAGTTGTTGATAGTGCAGATGAGCTGCTTATCACAACTAAACCTGTAGCAGAGCAGTTAGGCAGTCAAATAAATCAAGCACAAATGATTGTGGTTGATGATTTACTAAAAAGTAAAGAATTAAAGCAACTAGTTCTTTATTTAAACGGTGAGGATGTGTAAGATGATGAAACTTGATCAAAATATGATAGTACTTAACCAAAAATATGACACAAAAGAAGATGCGATTCGAGCAGCTGGACAGTTGTTAGTTGATGGTGGTTGTGTAAGCACTGATTATATTGACTCAATGATTGCCCGTAATAAAGAGCTTTCCACCTACGTGGGCAACTTTATCGCGATTCCTCACGGTACAGAAGAAGGAAAAAAGTACATCAAAAAAACTGGTATTTCTTTTATTCAAGTTCCAGAGGGTATTGACTTCTCAGATGATCCAGCAAAAAAGCAAATTGTGACTGCCATTTTTGGGATCGCGGGTATTAATAATGAACATTTACAAGTTTTATCACAAATTGCATCATTTTGTGGACAGATTGAAAATGTAGCCCATTTAGCAGATGCACAATCAAAACAAGAAGTAATTGATTTATTAGAAGGAGCAAAAGATTAATGAAAGCAGTTCATTTTGGAGCAGGTAATATTGGTAGAGGGTTTATTGGGGAAACTCTTGCCGCTAATGATTTTGCAATTACATTTGTTGACGTTAATGACACCATCATTAATGAACTTAATAAACGTAAGGAATACAACATTGAAATGGCTGCAGAAGGGCAACAGAAAATTACTGTCAAAAATGTTTGCGGCATAAATAATGGACAAAATCCAGAAGCAGTGGTCGCTGCCATTGCTCACACAGATTTAGTGACCACAGCTATTGGACCCAAGATTTTGCAGTTTATTGCTCCACTGATTGCACAAGGGATCAGTGCCCGTAAGAATAGTGGCAATGAAGAAAAACTTGATTGCATAGCTTGTGAGAATATGATTGGCGGTTCACAATTATTAAAAAAGGAAGTCTATCAACATTTAAACGATGATGATAAAGAATACTGCGAGCAATATATTGGCTTTCCCAATGCAGCTGTAGACCGTATTGTTCCTTTACAAAAGCATGATGATCCGCTGCTTGTCTCAGTGGAGCCGTTTAAAGAATGGATAGTTGATGAATCTCAGATGGCTAATCCATCTTTAAAATTAACTGGAGTTGATTATGCACCTGATTTGGAACCATATATTGAGCGCAAATTATTTTCGGTTAACACTGGGCACGCTACGGTTGCCTATACTGGAAAAACTCTAGGGTACACCAATATTGGCGAAGCGATTAAAGATGAACGAGTATTAAACCAACTAAAAGGTGTTTTGCAAGAAACTGGTGCTCTGCTAATTGCTAAATGGCATTTTGATCCTGCTCAACATGCACAGTACCAAAAGAAAATCATTCAGCGTTTTGAAAATCCATACATTTCCGATACTATAGCTCGCGTCGGACGCACCCCAATTCGCAAGTTAGGTTATGATGAAAGATTTATCAGACCAATTCGTGAAGCTAAGAAACGGGGATTAAAGTATGACAAGTTGCTTGAAACGGTGGCAAAAATATACCAGTTTGATGTTCCAAGCGATGATGAAAGTGTCAAACTACAGCAGATAATCCAGAATAAATTTGCTGAAGTAGTTAAAGAAACAACCGGCTTGCAAGATCAAGATTTGATTGGTGAAATTGCTACTCAAATATCAGCAGAATTTAAAAAATAAATTAATTTAATATATCAAAAACAGCCATTATATAGTTTAATTATACTAATGGCTGTTTTCTTAATTAAATGTATTATCAAATATTAAGCAAGAGTAGAAAAATGGTTGTATTTACAGAGCGACAGAAAAAAATTTTGTTAAAGTTAATTAATAATAAAAATGGTTTAGCTTTAGCTGAATTGGAACAACAACTTGGTATTAGTCAGAGAACGTTATACAGAGAATTTGCTGATTTAAGACCAAGTTTGCGGCAAGAAGGAGCAGTTCTGACCAGCAAAAATGGTATCTATCAAGTCGAGGGTAATGCTGCAACTTTAAATAATATAGAAATAAGTTTGGTGGGGCAGAGAAATACACTGTATTTATCTACTCCTTCAAGACAAAATGCGGTAATTTGCATCTTACTATTAAGCACTGCCGAAATGAAGATTAATAATTTAGCATTAACTCTGGAAGTGAGCCAGGGCACAATTCAAAGGGATTTAGGTGTAGTAGCTAAATCACTCAAGGCGTATGGCTTGTCACTAGTTCGCAAAAAAGGTGTAGGAATTTTAATAAGTGGTTCTGAAGAAATCCGCAGATACCTTTTTTGCAGGATTGTTTTGCAAGAAATCAATGAATATCAATTTTTACAAGGACTAGCAAATAAGGAAATAACGGGTAATTTGTTTGCCGTTCTTATTCCTACTGATCTCTTATTAGAATGCTATCAAATTCTAGCAGATTGTGTTTTGCCTCAACTTACTGGAATTTATGACAGACAAACCATATCTTTAGTTTTAATGTTTTCTTTATCGTTATATCGTTTTAAGAATGGCTGCGTTTTAACTGAAACCAGTGATGATAAAATAAAACCGCAATATAGCAAATTAGTAAAGAACTTTTTAGCGAGACTAAAATATCAGGATCTTAGCCAAAAATTAACCGAAAATGAAGCCAACTTTCTAGCACTGCAATTACAAAATAGTGACCGCGTCAAGGCACCTAGTAATATCGATGATATGGACCTGTCACTTTCGCTTCAAGTTAAGGAGTTCATATCGTTAGTATCCACGGCATACGGTTGGGATTTTACACGTAATCCAGATTTTTCTGAAAAAATCACTAATCATATAAAAAGCCTGCTGCAAAAGTCACAGCCCGTTTTGCCTGAGAATAGTTTAGAGTCAATTACATATTTAACCGAAAAGTACCAAAAGCTAATCACTGTTATTAGTGAAAAATGGGATGAAGTATTTACAAATAAAAAGCTTCATCAGTACGAAAAACAACTATTGCTTTTGTATTTTGCCAATGAAATTGAAAACCATAAATATCGTCAAGGCCTAAGTGCATTGGTAATTTGCGAAAATGGCTTTTCAACATCACAAATCTTAAAGAGTCGGTTGCAACAGGAAATTCCAGAACTCACTCAAATTGATACGACTAAAATAACTAAGTTAAATCAAATTGAACTGGCAAATTACGACATTATTTTGACTACAGTTGATTTACCAGGGTTTGCAAGAGATTATCTAGTTGTCAGTCCCTTGCTCTTAAACGATGAGGCGCAAAAAATAAGAAATTACTTGCAGACTTACCAATATCAGAATCCTAATTTTAAGCAGGATAATAGTCAGCAGGCTTTGAAACAGTTGCAAGAAAGAAAAAAGGAACTTGACCTTTATCTTGATTTGGCTGATAATGTGCAACTTTTTACGTATCAAAATAATGAAGAACAAACTCTTAAAGAGATAATTAAAGGCGTTTTAGATTTACTGCCTGCGACTATACTAATTGATTCGCAACAGGTGGCACAAAAATTATTAAAGCGTGTTAACCAATCTCCCGTGGGCATTCCCAATAGTAGTTTAGCTCTTGTTCACGCCAGTAGTTCAGCTGTCAGAAAGGCTTACGTTGCTGTATGCCAGTTGCAGACAGCGGTGAAAATGAAGGCGATGGATTATAATGAGATTAAGGTAAAAAGATTTCTGCTACTTTTAGCTCCAAGCAAAAGCAGTAAGGTTGAAACTAAAGCATTGGGCACGGTCAGTAGTACGCTGGTAATGAATAATGACAGTATCAGCTTATTTGAAAAAGGCGATACTAGTGACTTAAAAGAGTTTTTAGCAGAAAATTTTTGGACTTTATTAGAGCAAAAAGATTAAAGAAAATTTCAAGCACCCTTTTTTAGGGTGTTTTTTATATTAAAAAATCAAGCTTTAAGAAGGTATTGCCAACTTGCAAGTCGTCTCCTCTGTGCTTGATTTTTGAAATTATATTTTTAAAAAGGAAATTTAGATGTCCGGCATATTATTTAAAATCCACTGTTCTGCTTCGTGGGACCAGATGCCGTTGTGCTTTTTCAGGATTTTACCTAACTCTGAATCAGGATCTACTTTAGCTAACTCTATCCGATCAAATTTCTTGTGGGTATAGATTAGCTTTTTACCACCACCAATTTCGGGTTGTGTCAAGGTGGTTTCAGCCGCGGCATTTAGACCTAAGACATGAGTAATGACTTTAGCCACGTCCAGTTTGTGTTCGGCAATTAGTTTAGCTGCTTTAGCTTCGTTTTCCGCATTACCACCGGAAGTACCAACAACGTGGGTAAAGTTGTAGTGGATATCATAGAAGTTGAGGTCAGCGGAAAACGATTTGTCGACTGGTCCAGCGAACTGGTTAAGGCAGGCATCTGTATTCATTAAACGCCCAGCCATTTCAGCCAGTGGCTTGACACTAATCATTAAGAATAAGTCATCGTATTTTTCATTATTTACTTTTGCATTCAATAATTTCTCTTGTTCGTCAACTGACAAGCCCTTAGTATTGACGAAATGAACCTCGACTTCGTCTGACGGGTAGAGCTCTTTGGCCCTATCTAATTTTGCCTGATCAATATCGGTTACAACTAGTCGTTTAGGTTTGGTATCAGCGTGAAGTGCATAGTCAATAGCCAGTAGTCCCATAGGTCCGGTTCCGCCTACAATTAACATGTTGCCGCCTGCTTTAATCCCCATTTTGTGGTTGTATGTATGGGGAATAAGGTGGTATTGGGCGTCAAAGGCAGCGATGACGCAGCTGACTGGTTCACATAAAGAACCTTCATAATAAGAATCGCCCTTAAACGGAATAAGGCAGCCCAATTCCATCACTTCATTCGGAATAATAATATAGGTCGCATCACCGCCAATATAAGGATATGAATAGCCCGGGACAAAGGGCGTGTCGTCTCTAGCTAAATTTGGTTGCACAACGAAGTCTTCATTTGCATGAAACTTGTCTTGCCACTTGGAACCGACTTTTAAAATCTTGCCGGAAAATTCGTGGCCCACCATGATGGGATGATCCTTTAAATTATTAGGCGTCTTTTTGTGATCTTCACCTTCTTTGGCTAATTTCCAAGAAGACATGCACATTGAATCGGACATGACCTCAGCTAAGATTTCATCGTCTTTTATTTCAGGTAATGAAACCTCGTCAATTTTTAGATTGTCTTTGCCGTATAATCGTAAAGCTTTGCTTAAAACCATTTTTAATCTCCTTAATGCTAAAAAACAGAAAGCGCTAACTTCACAAATGATACTAATAAATATTTACCGTAATTGCAATATGATTTGGCTTTATTGCACAAATGTGATTTAACTACATAAATCACGAATACCCAGCGCGGTAATGTCCGTGGTAATTAGAACATCTAAAATATGGGCGTTGAGAGCACCCAAAATTGATTTTATTTTGTTTTTGCCACATGCGATTCCTATAACGGTTGGAACTTTTTTCAACTCGTCAAGTTCCATGCTAATAATATGATATTTGGATGAACTGATAATTTCACCATCCTCAGAAAAGGGACGGGAAAGAATATCACCTACAGCATTGGTTTCACTAAAAATTGTGGCGAAACTAGAGTTTTTATAAAATTCCTGCCACTGTTCCATATCAATTATTAAATTACTACCAATACCGACAATGGCATAATCAAGATTTTGCCAGAGATTAAAAATAAGCTGGTTATTGGGGTTAGACATTAATTCATCTTGTAAACTCTGGGAACTGACTATCGCAGGGCAGTTGAGTGTTTCGCTTTTTGCGTTTAGTTTTTCACTCAGTAGGTAAGCCAACCGGTTGGACTGATAATCATTCTTGAGTCTCCCTGCTGGGCCACCGACTAAAGGGACAACGACGATACCGTGTTTTTCGCTTTTAGCAGGCATGGCCTGAAAGGCATGCGCCAATGTCCTACCCCAAGAAATACCGACAATCGAATTACTGCTAATTGTGCTTGAGAGATAATTGGCAGCAAAATTCCCCAGTGTTTTTAAGTTTAAATCATTAATATTTTCAGGCACAATTAGAGCATCTTTTAAATTGAATTTTTTCACAAGGAAGTCTTGCAGGTCGGTAAAATCTTGCGAACCTGAAGTAACGGTTATTTTTACCAGCCCGAGCTTTCTAGCTTCTTTTAACATTCTGCTGATTTGACTTCTGTGAATATGAACTTTTTTTGCAATTTCTTCTTGTGTAAGACCATTTATATAATAAAGTTTTGAAACTGAAATGAGTTGGTTTATTAAATTTTCTTCCATAGTATATTGACCTTTTTAATTTAACAATAAAATTTAAAATACATGTTTATTATAAATCACATTTGTGAAAATTACCACAATATTATTGAATGTTACCCCATTAGTTGCTATATTTTTAGTTAAGATAGCGCTAACAAAAATACTAAATTTATTATTCACATTTGTTAAAAGGAGATAATAATATGGAAAATTGGATTGATTTGGCTAAGAAAACATACATTGTAACTGGTGGTTCTTCGGGAATTGGCGATGCAATTGTGAAAGAATTACTAGCAAACGGTGCCAATGTTGTTGATGCAGATTTAAATCCATCCCAAATCAATGATAATCATTTGCTGTACGTAAAATGTGACGTCACTTCACCTGAAGATGTTACTAATGTTCTTAATCAAACTAAAACTAAATTTAATCAGATTGATGGCTTAGTAAATAATGCCGGCATCAATTTACCCAGATTACTGGTTGACGAAAAAGAGCCTGAAAGCAAATATGAAATGCACCTAAATGACTTTAAAAAGATGTTTGCTGTAAATGTACAAAGCGTTTACTTGCTATCTCAAGCCGTTGCCCGTGAATTGGTGCAAAAGCAAAAGGGCGTAATTGTGAACATGTCATCAGAGGCTGGTCTAGAAGGCTCCCAGGGACAAAGCATTTATTCTGCAACCAAGGGCGCAATTAATGGCTTTACCAGATCATGGGCAAAGGAATTAGGCAGATTTAATGTGCGTGTCGTTGGTGTTGCACCGGGCATTTTAGAGGCAACTGGTTTGCGGACACCTTCTTATGAAGAAGCCCTAGCATATACCAGAAATATCACTGTTGAGCAGTTAAGAAAAGGTTATTCAAGTACTTCAACCACTCCCCTTGGCAGAAGTGGCAAATTGTCAGAAGTAGCAGATTTAGTGAGCTACCTTTTATCTGACAGAGCCAGTTATATTACTGGAGTCACAATTAATGTCGCTGGTGGAAAATCAAGGGGTTAAAGATGAAAGTTATTTTAATTGGTCATGGTAAAACAGGTGTTGCTTTTAAAGAAGCTGTGGAAATGATCTTTGGCAAAGCCGAGGATTTTATAGCTTTAACGTTTGCTCCAGGAGAAGGTCTTGAAGATGTTTGTAACAAAATTATCACTGCCAGCTCAGGCATTCCCAGCGATCAAATCTTAATCGTGACTGATCTGTATTCTGGCACGCCATATAATGCTGCGGCCAGTTTAGTTTTAAAAGGCAAAGCAAAAGATGTAATAGCGGGAATGTCGCTGCCAATTTTGTTGGAAATTGCAACTAAAATGAATAGCACTTCAATTACAGATATAGTTAAAGGAATTTTGCAGGATTCTGGCACCTATACCACAGCTTTAAGTGCAGAAATGCAGAAACAAGAAGAGGAGGATGATTTTTGATGATTATCAAATTTGCTAGAATTGATGACCGGTTAATACATGGTCAAGTTGCTACTGTATGGGCTAAGTTAGCTAATGCACAAAGAATAATTGTGGTCAGTAAAGAAGTATTTAACGATAAAATTCGCAAGGTTTTAGTCAAACAGGCTGCTCCGGCAGGGATGAAAGTTAATGTAGTTGATGTCCCCAAAGCAATAGCCGTTTATAACAACCCCAAATATCAAAATGATACAGTTTTCTATTTGTTTACCAATCCTACAGAAGTACTGGAGTTGGTAAAGGGCGGAATTCCATTGAAGTCAATCAATATTGGTGGTTTAAGTTATGCCGAAGGTAAAAAACAAATAACAAAAGCAGTATCTGTGACCCCTGAAGACATACAGGCTTTTAAAGAGCTGGATAAATTAGGTGTAAATTTAGATTTACGAGTTTTAGCTGATGATCCTAAAAAGGATATTCTCAAACTAATTAGTTAAAAGTCTGTGGTCTAATTATATAGGAGAATAAACATGACAACATTTCAAATTATTTTAGTTTTTTTGTGGTCATCTATTGTAGGCTGTGGAAGTGTTTTGGACGAATTCCAAACTCATCGTCCTTTAATTGCATGTTCCGTGATGGGTCTTATTTTAGGCGATCCTGTTAAAGGCATTATTCTGGGCGGGACACTGGAACTCATTGCTTTAGGTTGGATGAACGTCGGGGCAGCTCAATCACCAGATTCGGCTTTGGCCAGCACGATTTCCACTATTCTAGTAGTTATTGGTCATCAAAGCATTACTAAAGGGATTGCTATAGCCCTTCCTGTAGCTGCTGCCGGACAAGTATTAACAGTTATCGTTCGTACATGTACTGTCTTCTTCCAACATGCTTCAGACAGAGAAGTTGAAAAGGCCAACTTTAGGGCTATTGAGTGGCTCCACTTTTCTGCCTTGATCTTCCAAGCACTGAGAGTGTCAATTCCGACTACTTTGGTTGCAGCTTTTGTAAATCCGACAATGGTTCAAAATGCTTTGAATTCTTTACCAGAAGTCGTTACAGGCGGTCTGGCTGTCGCAGGTGGCTTTATCGTAACTGTTGGTTATGCGATGATCTTAAACATGATGTATGTAAAATATTTAATGCCATTCTTTTACTTGGGCTTTGTTCTAAGCGGTTATTTAAAGCTTAGTTTACTCGCCTTTGGTGCAGTGGGCTTGATATTGGCATTAATCTACGTTCAATTAGACCCGCAATTTTCACAAAAGACAGTCCCAGCAAATTCTGCAGACGCAGATACTGATGCTGAATTAGCCGAAGATGAATTAGAAGACTAAATTTGGAGATTTATTATGGTAGAGAAAAAAATCAAAAATCAATTAACTAAGAAAGATATTTTTCAAACTTTTATCTTTGAAAATTTTCAACAGGCATCATTTAACTACGAAAGAATTCATGCTTTAGCGTTTTGTGTTGACATGATTCCTACAATCAAAAGGGTATACAAGAAAAAAGAAGACCAAGTTGCCGCTTTGAAAAGGCACAACACATTCTTTAATGTTACGCCAGCATTTTGTGGTCCGGTTATAGGTTTGACCAGTGCTTTGGAACAAGCTAAAGCCCAAGGAGAAGATATTGACGTTGGAACTATTAATAGTTTGAAAGTTGGTTTAATGGGTCCACTGTGTGGGGTCGGCGACCCGGTGATGTGGGGCACATTAAGACCTATATTAGCTGCTTTGGGTGCAACTCTGGCATTACAAGGCTCTTGGCTGGGACCTGTTCTATTTTTTGTTGTCTTTAATATCGTTCGTTTAGGAATTAAATGGTACGGCTTAAAACTTGGCTTGAATGAAGGTATGTCGTTAGTTCAAGAACTTTCGGGAAACTTTTTAAAGAAATTGACTGAAGGTGCAACCGTTCTGGGATTGTTTATTATGGGTGTGTTAGTAAACAAATGGACAACAATTAATGTTCCACTCGTAGTTTCCAAAACTACCCTTAATGGCAAGACTACCATTACCACTGTGCAGAATATTCTGGATCAATTATGTCCAGGTTTACTTTCTTTAGGATTAACTCTGTTAATGATGTATTTACTAAAGAAGAGAGTAAGTCCAATTATACTAATCTTTATTCTATTTGGAGTAGGAATACTTGGATACGGAATTGGTGTTTTAAAATAGAAAATGGTGACCAAAATGGGTATAGACAATTATATTACTCTGGCAGTTGGTTTTCTGCTCTTTATTACAGGTTTTATTACTAAAAAAAGAACAGGCGTTTATGATTGGCTGTACATAATTTTGGGATTTGTTATCATTTGTATAGGCATTCTAAGAGCCTTTGGGTTGATAAAACTTAATTAGAAATCTAGTCATATTTTTTACAAAGTTTAGATTATTGATAATTGTCTTAATGCTCAGGAAATAAAAATTCCTGGGCTTTTTTGTTGTCTGATTTTTACTTTTAACTTTTTAATGGTCAAAAGGGTTCCTGAAAGTTAACTAAAGTCATATCTGAATAGCAAGATATTGGCAAAAATTTGAAATAACAAAAATATTTTTGGTAATTTTTATTTGAATTAACGCTCTTAAAAAAATTTTTAAGTAATAAAAAATAATCTAAAATGTGGCCTTTGTGCCTAAATCCCTTGGTATTGTATAAAAAGCAAGAACAAGCGCTTACAATAAAAATGAAAATTATATAATTTTCACTCAGATGCGGAAGGGATTAATGCTGATGAAAAATTTGATTATTAAAAATGTTAAGACAATTATTACTGCACCGGAAGGTATCAATTTACTGGCTGTAAAGGTTGAAACAAATGATCCAAGTATTTACGGAGTAGGTTGTGCTACCTTTACTCAGAGGGTGAAAGTTGTCAAGGCGGTAATTGACCAATATTTAAAGCCTATTCTAATCGGTCAGAGTCCAAATAAAATTGAAGATATCTGGCAAGTTTGCACATCCAATGCTTATTGGCGCAATGGTCCTGTCTTAAATTGTGCTATTGGTGGTGTGGATATGGCACTATGGGACATCAAAGGTAAGTTAGCCGATATGCCGCTTTACGAATTACTTGGAGGAAAATGTCGAAATGCGGTTCCAGCATATGCGCACGTGGATGCCGGTTCTATCAAAGATGCTCTAAAGCAGGTAAAAGAGAGAATTGATAATGGTTGGACTAATCTTCGTGTTCAAATAAACGGCTATGGCGGTTCTGAACTAAAAAAGCCAAAAGAAGAAAATGATGGCAATTATTATAATCCTTTGAGATATATGGAGACAACTGTCAAAGCCTTTAAAGAAATTAAATCTGCTTTTGGCAACAAAGTTAACCTCATTCACGATGTCCATGAAAAATTAACACCCAATCAGGTAATTACCTTGGCAAAGAAATTAGAAGGATATGATTTGCTTTTCCTAGAAGATCCCGTTTCACCTGAACAACTCTCGTGGTTAAAACAGATAAGGAACCACACCAATATTCCCCTAGCGATGGGGGAGCTTTTTAATAACCCGCAAGAATGGCAGCAGGTAATTCAAAATCATTATGTTGATTACATAAGATGTCATATTAGTCAGATTGGTGGAATTACTCCAGCTAAAAAAATAATTGCATTCGCGGATATCTATGGTGTGCAAACTGCTTGGCATGGCCCAGGTGATCTTTCGGGGATTGGTCATGCGGTAAATGCCCAATTAAGCATAGCTTCACATAACTGTGGTTTACAAGAATGGAGTAACAGCATAAAGAAAAATACCTATGATGTATTCCCTGGCACACCAGTTGCTAAGTCAGGCTATATCTATCTAAATGACGAGCCCGGTCTTGGTGTTGATATTAATGAAGAAGCTGCTGCAGAATTTCCAGAAATTCCGTTTGCAAAAGATTGGACAAGTAAGTGGACAACAATGAGATTGCCAGATGGCACCTCGGTAAGACCTTGATTAGAAAAGAGGAGTAAGAATATGAAAAGAAATGATCAAAATATTGCTAAAGCTATTTTAGCCAGTATTGGCGGCGCCAAAAATATAGCTAACATTTCCCACTGTTCAACCAGATTGAGAATTACCCCTGTTAACAAAGATAAAGTAGATGAAGCTGGTATTGAACAAATTGATGGTGTTAAAGGTCAATTTTATTCGGGTAACCAGTTGCAAATAATTTTAGGAACTGGATTAGTGGGGAGGATCTATGACATCATTAATCCAGAAGAAAAAGAAGGCAGCACTGACCAATATGCTGGTATGTCGTTACCTAAAAAGCTTTCCCGAATTTTAGGTGATATTTTTATACCAGTCATTCCAGCGTTAGTTGCGACTGGATTATTTAGTGGGATTATCAATTGTTTAACTGCTTTTCATGTGCAAATGAGTCCAGCGGTCTTAACCATAGCTACTGTTTTAATGAAAACAGCATTTACATTTTTGCCAGTACTAATTGCGTGGTCAGGAATGAAACAATTTGGCGGCTCTCCTGTTTTAGGTCTAATTTTGGGTTTAATGCTCGTCAACCCGCTTCTTCCTAATCCCAATGATGTGATTAAAGGGACTGTAAAGGCATTAACTGTTAACATTTTAGGTATTCATGTCAATATTGTTAGTTATGCGGGATCAGTTTTACCAGCTCTTGTGGTGGTGTTAGTAGCCGCAATGATAGAAAAGCGATTAAAAAAAGTTGTACCTGATAGTTTAGACTTAATTATCACTCCGTTTGTTACACTCTTGATATCAGGTTTATTAGGAATACTGATAATTGGACCAGTTTGTCAACAAGTAGAACAGGGCATTTTGTTTGTAGCAAAAGCAGTGATTAATTTACCATTCGGTCTCGGTGGATTAATTATTGGAGGAACGCAACAAGCAATTGTTGTAACTGGGATGCACCATATCTTTTTAGCTTTGGAAAGTAGCTTGCTGGCAACAACTGGTTATAATCCCTTTAATGCAATGATTACGGGGGGAATTATTGCCCAGGCTACTGCCGCGTTTGTTACCGGCTTAAAAGTAAAAGACCCTAAAAAGCGCAGCTTATATACTTCTTCATCATTACCAGCGTTTTTAGGTATCACAGAACCAGCAATTTTTGGTGTGAATTTACGTTTTGGTTTGCCATTTATATTTGCGTTATGTGGTGGAGCTGCATCAGGAATGCTAGCTGGTTTGCTGCATGCTGCAAGTACAGGAATGGGTGTTGCTGCATTACCAGGTTTAGTAACATATTTATACAGCAAACAAGCTATTTTAAATTACGTGTTAATTCACGTGACAGCCATGTTGGTTTCAGGTGGACTAGTTTACTTCTTCTTTGACCCGAACAAAGAAATTAAAGACGAACCAGAGCAAAAAACAAATCAACCTCATAATTATGCTATCGTTTCACCCGTCAATGGCAGTTTTAAAAGTAATGATCAAATTAAAGACCAAACTTTTGCTAAAGAAATATTAGGGCAAACAGTTGGAATTGAACCTAAAGATGGCAAAATTTATGCTCCTATTTCCGGCAAGATAGTCATGCTGGCTCCTACAAAGCATGCAATTGGAATTAAAGATGATAAAACGGGTATAGAAGTTTTGCTGCACTTAGGTATTGATACTGTTGAAATGAAAGGCAAACCGTTTAAAGCAGCGGTTAATGTTGGAGATACTGTTTTTAAGGGACAGTTATTGCTAGAAATGAATATTGAAAGTATTAAACAAGCCAATTATGATCCTATAGTTTTGCTTGTGATTACCAAAAATACGGGTGAAAAGTTTGAAGTTAAAAAGCAGAGTTCAATAATTCATGCAAGACAAGATTTACTTTATTTAAATTAAAATTACAGATATAGCCTTCAAGAAATATTCTTAACATGATATAGTTTTTGAAGGCTATTTTTGATAAATAAATAGAAAGGGGCGGGAAAGTGATTGAAGACTTAGTAATCAAGAATTTTGAAATGTTAACTACAACTGATAAACATATTTGGCAGTATATCAAAGAAAATAAAAAAAGAGTTTATAAGCTTAATTTAAAAAGCTTGGCTCAAAAATGTAATGTTTCAACTTCTGCAATAGTAAGATTTTCTAAGCGCATATCTTTACAAGGGTTTTCGGAATTAAAATATTTGTTAAGACAAGAAGATGAACCAGAAAAATTTAATGGCAATATTTTTGAGCAATACCAAATAAAAATGGATGAATTTTTCGAAAATATTACTAAGAAAGACCTTAGACCTGTTTGTCGTTTGTTAAGTAGCAGTAAAAAGATTTTTGTCTATGGTACTGGCACTTTGCAGCGAACCATAGCTCAAGAAATTAGGCGCTTATTTTTAACAATTAATATTCCCATCTTTTTTATTGAGGGCGTTGACGAGCTGTCGGCTTTGACTGCTTCTTTGACTCAAGATGATGTGGTTATTTTAATAACGTTAAAGGGTTCTTCCGATAACGCTATACTATTTGCCAAGAATTTAAAAGCTAATGGAATACCATTCATTTCTATTGTAGAAAGAGTTGATAATGAAATATCTCGCTTGAGTGATCAAAATATTTTTATTGATCCGATTGAACTTAAACTAAACCCAAGTAGACAACTATCAATTAAAGATCCGTATTTCATAATGGTTAGTGTACTGTTTATAAGAATGAACCGTTATTTATGTGAAATTAAAGAAAATACAATAGACAAAAAGCAAGATAATTGAAGTTTAACTGTATCAAAAAAAGCTTTGCACCTTGAATACACCATTCAAAATACAGAGCTTTTTGTTAATTAAATTTAGTTTTTTTATGCCAACAATATCGCATCGTCTTCAAGACCTGCACCTACATGCTTTTGGAATAATTCCATTAACTTGGGTACAGTTAAGTTTTGCTTGTCTTCCCCGGCTAAGTCAATTGCAACACGACCTTGGTGCAACATAATCAAACGATTGCCATAGCGGATTGCATCTTCCATGTTATGGGTAACCATAAATGCTGTCAAATGCTGTTCAGAAATCAACTTTTCAGTTAATTCCATCACGGTAATTGAAGTTTGTGGATCAAGAGCCGCAGTATGTTCATCCAGTAAAATCAAATCTGGTCTTTGCAAAGTAGCCATTAAGAGTGTAATTGCTTGTCTTTGACCACCGGAAAGAAGTCCAATTTCAGTTTCCAAACGATTTTCCAGATTTAAGTTAAGTTGGGCAAGCTGTTTTTTGAAAAATTTTCTATCCTGTTTTTTAACTCCGGGACGAAAACCCCGCCGTTGACCTCTTTTCATTGCCAAGGCCAAATTTTCTTCGACGGTCAGTCTCACTGCAGTCCCCATTTTAGGATCTTGGAAGACGCGACTGATATTTTGGGCACGTTTAGTTACAGGTAATTTGGTAATGTCGTTGCCATTTAAAATTATTTGACCTTCTTGAATTGGCAGCGTTCCGGCAATGCTGTTAAGCAGCGTAGATTTTCCAGCACCGTTACTACCAATAATAGTTACAAAGTCGCCCGCTTCTAAATTAAGGTCAATTCCGCGCAGTACCCGATTTTCGTTTACAGTTCCGCGCTCGAATGTTTGATGTAAGTTTTTAATTTTTAGTACTTCCGGCATCTTTTTTTCCTCCTTTTAGATTGTGTGGTAAATGGAAATTAGGTAATGTTAAACAAACAACTAAAACTAAGGCTGAAGCTAATTTGGCATCAGACGGTTCTACGTTCATTTGGAATACCAGAGCTAAGATTAGGCGGTAAATAATTGCCCCTAATACTAAAGTCAGTAAGCGACCACCGATTGATAGATTGCGTAAAAGTACTTCGGCGATGATAATTGATGCCAGTCCAATAACCAGGGTACCTACACCAGAGTTTAAATCGGCAAAGCCGTTATTCTGTGCTAAAAGTCCGCCGGATAGGGCAATGCAGCCGTTAGAAATCATGTAACCTAAAATTTTCATTCCCTGAGTTTTGATGCCGTTGGCAGCACTCATTTGAGGGTTATCACCAGTGGCTCTCATAGCCAAGCCTATTTCTGTTTTGAAGAAAACGACTAATAAGAAGATCACTAAAAGTGATATTATCAATCCCATTGCAATCACAGCATTATTACGACTTAACCCCCAGTTTTGCGCTATGGTAAAAACCGTGTCTTTGCCAAGTAGTGAAACATTAGCAGCATTCTGCATTACTCTGGAAGTAATTGAATATAATCCAGTCATAGTGATGATTCCTGCTAATAAAGAAGGTATACGCAATTTTGTGTTCAAAATGCCCGTAACTAAACCGGCAATTAAGCCGCCAATAAATGCAGCGCCAGTTGCTAATATTGGATTAATTCCCTTAATTATGCACATGGTGGCAATGGCTCCTCCTAAGGGAAAACTGCCTTCTGCTGTCATATCGGCTAGGTCTAAAATACGAAACGTTAAGTAGACCCCGATAGCCATCAACGACCAGAGTAGTCCCTGTGAAGTAGACGATAGTAATAACTCCCAAAATGTATTCAACATATTCTTTATTCACGCTGCCTTTCCTAATTATTTAGGTGCTTTAATCGAATTAGGGTTAATGCCAAGAGCTTTAGCCATCTTTTTATTAACAACTAATTTTAGATCTGTAGCTTTTTCAACCGGCATATCTTTAGGTTTTGCCTTACCAGATAAAATTTTGGCAGCCATTTTTCCAGTTTGTTTACCCAGTGCTTCATAATCAATTCCGATAGAAGCCAGACCACCAGTTTTTACTTGATCAGTTGAACCGGCAACTAAAGGAATTTTCTTTTCTTTGACTACTTTACCAATAATTGAAGAAGCTGATGCAAAAGTATTATCTGTAGGAACATAAATGCCTTGGACTTTACCAGCTAATGTTTCTGTTACTTGTTGAACATCGTTAGTGGTATTAGCAGTCTTAACTACCACTTTAACTCCAGCTTTTTTAAGTGACTTAATGGCTAAATCTGCTTGAATTTTTGAATTAGCTTCACCAGCATTGTACATAATCCCGATTGTTTTGGCTTTAGGCACAATTGATAAAAGCAACCTGATTTGTTTATCAATTGAAACCATGTCGGTTGTACCCGTAACATTACGCCCCGGCTTAGCATCTGAATTAACCAGTTTAGCTGCCTTTAGGTCGGTTACAGCAGTAACCACGATGGGGATATCCTGCGTAGCGTTGGCCACACTTTGTGCAGCTGGTGTCGCAATACCCAATATTAAATCTGATTTTTCATTAACCAGTTTTTCACTCATACTCTTTAAATTGTCTTGACTGTTTTGGGCATTTTGGTAATCAATTTTCAAATTTTTACCTTCAACGTAGCCTTCTTCTTTTAAACCTTCCTTAAAACCTTTATTGGCTTCATCTAAAGAGGGGTGCTGCACTACTTGCAAAATTCCCACGTGTTTAACAGTGGAAGTGCTGCCGGTTTTTTTACTGCTGCAACCTCCTAGCAGCAATAACCCGGCTAAAGTTATTCCCATGACTAATTTTTTGATTCGCATTTTCTTTTCCTCCATTTAAACTAGCAGTAACATAAAAACGCCCACTCATTTCTAAGTGGACGTACAAGTTATTATTTTGATTAATAATCAATTGTGATTAACCACTTAGAAAGCTATGTGGCTAACCGCAACTAAAGGACTCTAGCCATCATAGATAAATTCAAAACTTGAATCTGGTTTGAATTCATCTTGATGAACCCAAACCCTATCTAAAATAGCTAAAGTAATAACGATTATTCAGTTGTGAGACGTGTTTAATATAATATTTCATTAAGATCAACCTCCAACCTTAATGAGAAGATTATAAAAAATAAAGAAGAAAAAGTCAAGAAATAATAAATTATTATTTTAAAAATTGTGTTTAATTATATTTTTCCTTAAATTAAAAGACCGCTTCTGTGCGGTCTTTTAAGTATCTTACAAAAATTATTTAGGGGCTTTAATTGACTTGGGATCAATTCCCAGTGCCTTGGCCATGCTCTTGTTTACCACTAATTTCATATCATGTGCTTTTTCGACCGGCATATTCGCTGGTTTAGCCTTGCCAGATAAAATTTTGGCAGCCATTTTGCCAGTTTGTTCTCCTAGTAATTCGTAATCAATTCCGATTGAGGCCAAACCACCAGTTCTAACTTGGTCAACTGAACTTGCTACTAGAGGAACTTTCTTTTCTTTAACTACTTTGCCAACTACTGAAGCTGCTGAATCAAAGGTGTTATCAGTAGGAACGAAAATGCCGTCAACTTTTGAAGCCAGAGTTTCTGTTACTTGTTGGACATCGTTAGTCGTATTTGCCGTTTTAATTAAAACTTTCACTCCTGCCTTCTTCAGTGCAGCTGTTGCTAAGTCAGCCTGAATTTTGGAGTTTGATTCACCAGCGTTGTACATGATACCGATAGTTTTAGCCTTCGGAACAATTGACAGGAGCAATTTAATCTGGCGTTTAATTGATACCATATCTGTTGTTCCCGTAATATTCCTGCCCGGTTTCTCATCTGAATTAACGAGTTTGGCTGCTTTTAAGTCTGTAACTGCGGTGACAACAGTGGGAATTTTTTGAGTAGCATTAGCCACACTCTGAGCAGCTGGTGTGGCAATACCTAAAATCAAATCGGACTTTTCGTTGACTAGTTTTTCACTCATACTCTTTAAATTATCTTGATTATTTTGCGCATTCTGGTAATCAATCTTGAGATTTTTGCCTTCAACGAAACCTTCTTCTTTTAATCCTTTTTTAAAACCTTTGTATGCCTTGTCTAAAGAAGGGTGCTGCACTACTTGCAACACACCGACATGTTTAACTTCGGTGGCAGATTTGTCCGCTTTTTTACTGCTGCAACCGCCTAACGTCATTAATCCTACAATTGTAATTCCTGCAACTAATTTTCTCAAATGCATCTTGTGCCTCCATAAAAAATACCCACTTACTTCTAAGCGGGTACACAGGAATTAAATTGCCAAAATGATTGGGTGTGGTTAGCCACTTAGAAAGCTATGTGGCTAACCATACTAAAAGAGCCTAGCCATCATAGATAAATTCAAACTTGAGTTTCGTTTGAATTCACCTAGATGAACCCAAACACTTATCTATAGTAGCTAAGGTAATAACGATTATTTAGCTGTTTACTAAAAGTAATCATTAAAACTTACCTCCAACTTCGATAATCGCATTATAAAAAAATAAAAATTTAAAGTCAAGGTCTAATTTAGCTTTTATCTAGTTTGAAAATAAAATCTTGCTAGATATTGGAGCAAAAAAGTTCTAGTGATATAAGTAGTAAAATTTTGCCGCCGATTTACGAAACCTGCTATAGAAGCATTTTTTAACACTTTTCAAGTAGCAGGTTCAGCAATAGCTAAAACAATTCTACTTTATGAACTTCTGCCAAAATTGATTAGTAAGCGCTCTTTTTAATCGTTATAATACAGATAATGAAAACATGGGGGAAATAAAAATGAAGGCAGCTAAAGAAAGAGTACTAAAGCAAATAGATGAGTTACCGGATAATGTGACAATTGCGACCAGCGAGCTAGCTGAGAAACTAAATTTGTCCAGATCAGTAGTTAGTCACTATTTAAATCAATTGCTTGAAGACAAGAAAGTACAAAAAATTACTCAAAGACCAGTTAGGTGGGCTAAAATTTCTGCTGCCAATTTTTCTGAGCAAGCAGCTTTTAAGAACGTGATAGGAAATAGTGGCTCGCTTAAAAAGGCAATCGCACAAATTAGTGCGGCAGCAGCTTATCCACCTGCTGGGTTGAACGTCTTAATTACCGGTAGGTCAGGCGTAGGAAAAAGCTTTTTGGCCAGTAAATTATACACGTATTCTAAGGAAATAGGTGTGATTGGCAAAAAGGCTCCGTATATCGTTTTAAATTGTGCCAATTATGCCAATAATCCTGAACTTGTGTCCAGTATGCTCTTTGGCTATGTTCAAGGAGCTTTTACCGGGGCAGACACGGATAAAGAGGGATTATTAAAAGAGGCGGATGGCGGCTATTTGTTTTTAGATGAAGTACACAGGCTGAGTAGTGAAAATCAAGAAAAACTCTTTAGCTTTATTGATTCTGGCGAATTTTACAAAATGGGTGATAATGCTCACGCTTGTAAAGCAAGTGTCAGGTTGATTATGGCAACAACCGAAAAGCCGGAAGCTGTTTTGTTGCCCACATTTTTGAGACGTATTCCTGTTCGCATAAAATTACCGGATTATATTGAGCGTCCAATTGATGAACGGCTGCAACTAATTAATTCGCTGTTTTTGCATGAAGCGCATAAGATAAATAAAAAAATTGTAATTGACCAAAAGGTAGTTTCAGCACTTTTACAGCTAAAGCATACTGGTAATATCGGCTATTTGAAAAATATTGTGAAAGTTTCTTGTGCCACCGCCTATCATGACAGCAGTAGTTCGAAAACAATCGCTCTAAAACTAAGAGACTTGGATTTGGCTTCTTTGCCACATTTTAAAGATTATGGTGCCTTGACAGTTGATCCCAATGAAAAAGCCCAGTATGTACCACGTATCAGTTTGACAGCGAAACTATTAGAAATAACTTCTTCTTTACAAAAACTCAGCACGGATTTTACCAATGCCAATTTAAATGCCTGTCGCTTACAGATTCAGGCGCTTAATAAGTTTATTACGCAAGGGATGCTGGCATCAGGATTGCATGTGCAACACAATTATCTTTTTAAAAAAATCATCACCAACCAGTACGGCTTGAACAAAACGGACTATTTGGAACCAGTCATGTATGTTCTGTATGAGCGTCATTTTAAACCCAACTGCGACAAAGAAAAACTCACAGAAGTTATAACTGCTCATTTACCAAGATCGCTGCATGTTGCCAGTAAATTTTATGAAAAATTATCCGTTCTTGATGAGGAAAGTCAAACCAGTTTAGCGTTAATTTTGGCACTACTTTTAAGTGATCACGTGGATGAAAATATTCAGCTGCGCGGATTAATGGTGGCACATGGAGAAAGCACGGCAACCAGCATTCAGGCTGTGGTAAATTCCCTATGTGGCAATTATGTTTTTGATGCGATTGATATGCCTATTGATGCTGACATTGCGACAATTATTAATGAAGCTAATAAGTTGATCAGCAGTTTTAATACCACTAATGGTTTCATATTAATGGTTGATATGGGATCACTGAGCCAGCTTTATGGTCAAATCAGTGCGCAATTAGATGGTGATTTATTAGTCGTCAATAATTTGACGACTTTAACTGCTTTAGATTTAGCACTCAAAATGAAGCAGAATTTACCTTTTAAACAAATTGCAGAAAAGGCCGATAAAGACTATGACATTGGGGTGAAATATTACGAAGGTTTTTCTCAGTCAATGAACATCTTAGTCTCGTGCATTTCGGGCTTGGGTATAGCTGAGAAAATTAGTGATATCATTCGGGACTATTTACCTGCCAGCATAAAGGTGATCCCCTTAGGCTATAATTCACTAAAAGAAAAAATTGCCGGCAAAAAATGGTCCTACTTTGACCGAACTTTATTCGTGTTGACTACTATTGATTTAACGGAAAAAGTTAAATTTAACCACATGAATCTGTATGACATACTGGATTCCAGTGGTGAAAACAAGTTGAAAAAATGGCTCTCTCCTTATCTGACCCCAAAGCAAATGGAGAACTTCAACAACCAATTACTGCGGTTCTTTTCTAAAGAGGGTATTTCTGAACGTCTAAGCTTTTTAAACCCCGATGTAGTTTTAAGTGAAGTGGAAACCATTAATAAAAAATACGAGGACTTTTATAATTTAAGATTAGATGGCAAGGTAAAATTAAACTTATACATGCACATTGCCCTTATGATTGAACGTTCAATGATGCACAATACGACTGAAGTCGAAGTTGAACCCAAGTCAGACAAAGAAAAAGGCTTTTTTAAAATAACCAAGAGTATTTTTCAACCAATTGAAATCAAATACAACATTAAGGTTTCTAGTTATGAAATGTCATTGTTGTACGAATTGTTTAAACAGTTCATTTAAAAGTGTTTAATACTGCAAAAAGAAGTATTTAGATTTTAAACACTTCTTTTTTATTGCCTTCATTTCGGGCTTCACATTACTTGGCACGTCTTTTGCTAAAGAGTTAGTGATGATTGATTTAGGAAAAGGAGTGACAAGATGACAGACATATTAATTGCCAGTCACGGACATTTTGCCAGCGGCTTAAAAAGTTCCATTGATATTTTAACGGGAATGGCAAAAAAGATTCAGGTGATTGATGCGTATGTTGATAAATCTGATTATACGAAGCAAATAACGGATTTTATTCAAAACGCTAAACGTCCAGCCGTCATTTTTACTGATTTAAAGGGAGGTAGTGTAAATCAGAAGGTTGTTTTAAAGGCGGCCCAAGAAAAAGACATTTTTATTGTTACTCAAACCAACCTTGCAGTTGTATTGGCAGTCTTTTTAGACAACGAAAAGCTTACGAAAGAACATTTGCAGGATTTAATTAATCAAAGCCAAGTTGAACTGTTTCAACTTAATGATGGTGATGAGTCGAGCACTCAAGAAGATGAATTTTTTGGATAAGGAGAAATAAAATGATTGCACAACTTAGAGTAGATGACCGTTTAATTCACGGTCAAGTTGCATTAGTTTGGACCAAAGAACTGAATACACCAGGAATTATTGTAGCTAACGATAATGCAGCTAATAATCAAATGGTCCAGATGACGCTAAAAATGGCAACGCCAACGGGTAAAAAACTGCTAATTAGAACAGTTGATGATGCTATTAAAGTTTTTAACAATCCTAAGGGCGCCAATATGAGAATTTTTGCTCTGACCAATAGCGTTAAAGATGCACTGAAAATTGCCCAGAACGTTAAGGATATTGAAGGAATAAACGTTGCTAACGTTGGCCGCTTTGCCAAAGACGCCAATGATGCGGTTCAGCTTTCTTCAACCTTAATGCTGTCGCAAGATGAATTGGAGTCTTTAAAAGAACTGGCTAGTTTAGATATTCCTGTCTTTAACCAAGTGGTGCCAAGTAATGCCAAGACACCAATTAAAACCTTATTGAAAAACAAATAATGACTTGACTTTGAAGGAGGTAAATTATGTTACAAACAGCCTTTCTGGCAGCCCTCTGTGTTTTTATCTGCTTAGGCGGAAACTGGCTCTGGGGTCAAACAATGATTGAGCGACCATTAGTGGTTGGTACAATTATGGGCTTAATTATGGGAGATATGAGAACCGGTATCTTAATCGGAGCATCTCTTGAAGCTATTTTCATGGGCGCCGTTGATATTGGTGGTGCGCTCTCGGCTGAGCCTGTTACTGCTACAGTATTGGCAACTACTTTTGCAATTACTTTAGGGGTTAACACGAAAGCAGCCTTGGCTTTAGCAGTGCCCATCGGAGTTTTTGCGGCATTTATCTTAATGTTTATGAAGAACGTAGTGATGAATATTTTTGCGCCGCTGGTTGATAAAGTAGCTAGTGATGATAATTCTAAGGGCTTAACCAGACTTCATTTTGGGATGTGGTTTTTGAATTATTTTATCTTTTCATTAGTTACATTCTTCGCAGTTTTAGCCGGTGCTCGTCCAGTGCAACAATTAGTTGCGAAAATTCCTGCCAACCTAATGGCTGGTTTGGCAGCAACCGGTGGATTGCTCCCTGCTGTTGGTTTTGCTATCTTGATGAGAATGTTATGGAGTAAGCAACTTTCACCATACTACTTTTTAGGTTTTATCTTAGCTGCATATATGAATTTGCCATCAGTCGCTGTGGCTGCGGTCGGCATCATTATTGTTGTTATTCAATGGATCCGTGATAAGCAAATCATGGACATTGAAAATAAGCAAAAAGAAATGGTGGCTATGCCCCATAATGAAAATCAGACCAAGAGTACTGAAACAGCTGCTGAACAAGAAGAGGAGGACTTTTTCTCATGAAATTAACTAAAGATGTATCACCGACAGACAAGAAAATAATTAATCGAATTTTTTGGCGTTCATTCACAGTTTTTGCCAGCCGGGTAGGAGCAACTAAAGCCCATGCCCCTGGTTTCATGTATTCAATCATGCCCGCTCTTGATGAATACTATAAAAATGACAAAGAGGGTCACCGTAAAGCAATGATGCGCCATACAACTTGGTACAATATTACGCAAAATGTGGGTACTTTTGTAATGGGACTAGTTGCTTCAATGGAAAAAAAGACTGCCCAAGACCCTAATTTTGACCCTGAAACCACGGTTGCGATCAAAACTTCCTTAATGGGGCCATTATCTGGTATCGGCGATTCAATTTTCTGGGGAGTATTGAGAGTTATCGCTGCCGGTGTTGGTATTAGTCTGGCCAGTCAGGGCTCTATCTTGGGACCACTTCTTTTCTTAATAATTTATAATGTACCGTCAATTTTAACTAGGTATTACTTAACTTACATGGGCTTCACTTTGGGTGACACCTTTATTCAAAATATGTATGAAAGTGGCAGTATGAAGTTACTGAATAAGGCTGCTTCAACTTTAGGATTAATGATGATCGGCTGTATGACGGCAACAATGGTGCAATTTAAGTCTAAGTTAAGTATTCCGATTACTGGCGGCAAGCCAATTTTAATTCAGACATACCTTGACCAATTGTGGAAAGGGTTAGTACCTTTGCTGGTTACTCTTGGCTGCTACTGGCTTTTGTCTAAAAAGGTTAATGTTAACTGGATTTTATTAGGAGTACTTGTTTTAGCAATTATTTTAGGATTAATTGGAGTGGTTTAATTGGATATAGCCGTGACACTGCCGGAAATTATTGCTAGATTAGCTTTATCTATCGTAATTGCAAGTGTTATTGGTTTTGATCGAGAACATAAAAATAGACCAGCAGGAATAAAAACCCATGTTTTAGTTTGTGTTGGTGCTTGTATAATCGCTTTAATTCAAAAAAAGATTGGTTTTGATGCTCTGCAGATAGCAAACGCACAGCCCAAAATGGCAGGTGTTGTCAGGGCAGATGAAGCCCGTTTAATTGCACAGGTTGTTTCGGGAATAGGATTTTTGGGAGCAGGAACTATTTTGGTTCAGCACCGGACTATCTTAGGACTGACTACCGCTGCCAGTTTATGGGCAGTTGCTGGAATAGGATTGGCTTTAGGTATGGGTGATTATGCAATTGGAGTAGTAGGAGCAATAGCAGTAATTATAGTTTTGGTTTTTTCAAAAAGATTGATCCACATTCATCCAATGAAAAAGCTAGAGATAAAATATAAGCACAAAGTAGAGACAAAAGAATTTATCAACGATTATTTTAAGAAACATAATATTACTGTTGTCAACGTAAATTTTAAAGTCACGCAAAACTTAAATGATATAACCTATGTTAATATATATGATATAGAAATCCCACGTTCTATTGATTATGCAAATATAATTGAAGATCTGTCTATGAATAAGAATGTCATGGAAATTCAATTAGTAAGTATTTAGGTTCATTAAGGAGAAAAGCCGATGACACGATTGCAAAAGATGGTATTGAAACCAAAAGAGCAGTTAGTGTCACGGCTTTTTTTGTCGCCCAAGTTAAGGCAGAATCTGACGGTTCTTTCATATAGTACCCATGATTTAATTAAGGCAATGAAAGAATTAAGTGCCAGCGATCCCTTTGTTTTTTTACGTGAACCGCAAAGTGACGCGATGCAAAATCTGGAATGGTTACGTGCACCTGAGGGAGAAAATCTCGTGGACCATTTGCTGATGCAGGTTGATTTGAGTGATTGGCATGATTGGGAAAAACGTGCGGTCAAAATGTTGATCTATCATTTGGATGAAGATGGTTATTTAAGGGTGAGCTTGACTAAAATTATTGAGCGTAGTGAGTTTTCGCTTGAAAACTTAACTAGAGCGAAGAAATTGCTTCAAAGTCTTGACCCATGCGGCATTGGCGCTGCCGACCTAAATGAATGTCTCTTGCTTCAAGCGCGGCACAAACCTCACTTTAATCCTGTTGCCCTTGAAATTTTGCTCAATAAACAGTTAGAAATATTAGCTGATCCAGATCAATGGCATAATTCTGTATTTTCGGAGACGGAATTAACTGCGGCATTAGCTAGTATTCAGACTTTAGATCCTACACCGGCAAGTGATTATGTGACCGGAAAAAACACGCAATATTTACTTCCTGACCTTATTTATAAAGTAAATGACGGGCACTTAATGATTGAAAATTTACAAAGTCAGATACCGGAAATGGTTTTTGATGAGCAATCTTTTAATGAATTAAAAGAGCAGGCAGATGAAAATAAATATTTTTCCCAGCAAAAACAGCGTTATGAGGAAATGAAGAATGCAATTGCGGAACGGCAGAAGACTATTATGCGGCTGGGTGAATTTGTTGGTCAGTTTCAGTATGAATTTTTGACAACAATGCACAAAAAAGAATTAAAACCGCTGGGCTTAAAAGAAACCGCACAGGCGTTGAACCTAGCACCAAGTACGATTAGCAGGGCTATCAAGGATAAATACATCCAGTGTCAAAATAAAATTTTTAGTTTTAAAATGCTATTTCCGCGGGAAGTCACTACCGATTTATCACAAGCACGCGTAGAATATGACTTGTGCAAAATTATTAGAAAAGAGAATACCCGTGCGCCACTTAGTGACCAGCAGTTAGTGGAAATTTTTGCTAAACATGATGTCTTTTTAAGTAGGCGCGTCATAGCGAAGTACCGTAACAAGCTCAAGATACCCAACAGTTATGCCAGAAGAGCAAAATAAATAAAAAATCCTAACGTAGAAACGTTAGGATTTTTGTTTTAGATAACAGAGCTTATGGCAAATCATTACCGGCAGCTAAATAAATGTCATACCATTCTTGAGCTGTAAGGGAAATATCTGCCCCCTTGGCGCTGTCAATAATATGGGCTGGCGTCATCGTTCCGATAATAACTTGGGTATTTGCGGGGTGGCGTAATATCCAGGCAGCGGCTACCGCATTTTTCGAAACTCCTTTTTGATCAGCTACTTTTTGCAAGGCTTCGTTGACTTCCGGAAACTTCGGGTTGCCAATAAAGTTGCCTTCGATTTGACCATATTGGAAAGGTGACCATGCCTGCACAGTCATGTTGTGTAAGCGTGAATAATCTAGCACGCCGCGGTCATGATCAATGCTGCGCTCATCTGTCATATTGGTGTGAATGTTGAAATCAATTGGACCGGTGTGCATGACGCTAAGTTGCAATTGGTTAATTAACAGTCTTTGGCTGACTCCACTTTGCAATAAGTCTACTTGCATCGGGTTAAAGTTTGATACACCAAAGTGTCTTACTTTGCCGTCTCTTTGTAATTCATCAAAAGCAGCAGCAATTTCTGCAGGATCCATTAAGGCATCAGGTCTGTGGAGTAGCAGACTGTCCAAATAATCAATTTTCATACGGGAAAGAATGCCGTCGACTGCTTTAATCAAGTACTTTTTAGAAAAATCGTACCTCGTCGTCTTGTAATCTAATTTAGGATTTTCATAAATGCCAGTTTTAGACTGAATATAAAAATCTTCTCTGCTTAATGATGACTTTTGGAATGCTGCACCAAAAACTTCTTCGGATTTGCCATGACCATAAATGTCTGCCGAATCAATATAGTTAATTCCTGCTTGATGGGCAGTTTCTAATGTGACTGCTGCATCATCAACGCTCAATTTATTCATGCGCATAATTCCTAGAGCTATCGCTGAAGCAGTAAAGTTTGTATTGCCAATTTTTATTTGTCTCATAATGTACCTCCTTTTCTTAGTATACGCTTTCTTAGCGTGAAAAATTTAAAATAACTGAGTTTTAATTCATATTTAAGTTGGCAACTGGACTTTTCTTTTCCTATATTTTATTTGCGATTTACGTCAAAAATTTGTTTAAAATAAAAAATAATTTTGCTGAAAAATATAAAAATATTAATTATAGTATTTGAAAATTTTAGTGAATTAAACTTTTGTTTGGGGTATTCTTATAGTAATAAATGATGTAAAAAGGAAAAAACTATGAAAACTATTACTGAAGATTATATTTTAGGACTTGATATTGGGACCAACTCTTGTGGTTGGGCTGTAATGGATAAGAAAAATAGGTTGTTAAGATTAAGAGGCAAGCGTGCCATTGGTTCACATTTATTCGAAGAAGGGCATTCTGCTGCAGACCGGCGTAGTTTTAGGACTACTAGAAGGCGCCTCAAGCGCAGAAAGTGGCGTTTAAGATTGCTGGAAGAAATATTTGCGGAACCAATGGCCAAAGTAGATCCAGCCTTTTTTGTGCGATTACATCAATCTTGGGTGTCGCCATTAGATAAGGATAGGAAAAAATACCACGCTATTGTCTTTCCGACAGCTAAGGAGGATCATGAATTTTATCACGATTATCCGACGATTTATCATTTGCGTGACGCACTAATGAGGGAAGACCGTCAATTTGATTTGCGTGAAATATTTTTAGCTATCCATCACATTGTTAAATATCGCGGAAATTTCTTACAAGACACACCTGTAAATAGTTTTGTCGCCTCAAAAATTGATGTGGCTTCCTTTTTGACTAATGTTAACCAAGCCTATGCGGACAAATATGGCGAGGAGCAAAATTTTATTGAATTAAACGAGAATAATGCTGCTGCAATAGAAGCTGTAATTCGTGGCAAAGATAAAGACAAAACGACTAAACAGTTAGATAAAGCCAAAAAAATTACCAAGTTATTGCAAAGCTCCACAAATAAATACGAGAAAAATGTTACTAGGCAGATAGCTAATGCCATTATTGGTTATAAGACACAGTTTGAAACTATTTTAGGTAAAGACATTGATAAAAATGACAAAGCTGATTGGGAATTTAAACTTTCTGACGGGGATGCCGATGACAAGCTTGAAAACTTGCTGCCAGAATTTGACGACAATGATCAATACATTGTGGCTGAGATCAAAAAATTATTTGGTTCGATTGCTTTAAGCCAGATAGTCTATGAGAATATGACTCTGTCACAGTCCATGAAATGTAAATATAAAGATCATGGTGATGACTATCATTTATTAAAGCAGTATATTGCAACTCTATCTGATCACGGCCAGGTAAGGAAGCTGCTTTTAGCTTATGACTTGTATGTCAATAATCGTCATGGTCGCTTGCTGGAAGCAAAGAAAGAGTTTAAACAGGATAAAGCATTAACGCAAGACGAGTTTTATAAAATAGTTAGGGAAAATTTGGATAATTCCCAACTAGCTCAGAAGATTTTGCAGAAAATTGAAGAAGAGAAGTTCATGCCCAAGCAGCGGGTTAATAAAAACGGCTTTATTCCCTATCAATTGCACCAAATAGAATTAGATCAAATTATTGCCAACCAGAGTAAGTATTATCCATTTTTGGCAGAGGAAAATCCGGTAAAAGAACACCGCAAGCAAGCACCCTACAAGTTAGATGAACTGGTTAGATTTCGCGTTCCTTATTATGTAGGACCTTTGATTAGTCCAGATGATAAAAGAAAAGATAAGCAACAAAATAAAAACCATGAAATGTTCAAGTTTGCGTGGATGAAGCGTAAAGATAATAACGGTGCAATTACCCCTTGGAATTTTGCCCAAAAAGTAGATCGCGAAACCTCAGCAAATAGATTTATTAAGCGCATGACCGTTAAAGATACCTATCTAATTGGAGAAGACGTATTGCCTGCACGCAGTCTGCTTTACCAAAAATTCGAAGTCTTAAATGAGCTGAACAATATTAGAGTTAACGGTAAACGGCTTGAACCAAAGTTTAAACAAAAAGTATTTAATGAACTGTTCAAACAGAAAAATAAGGTAACAAAGAAGGCGTTTAAGGAATTTATTTTACAAAATACCGGTATGAAAACGGCTGAGATAGATGGCTTGGCTGATCCCACTAAATTTAACTCTAGTTTGTCAAGCTACTATCACCTTAAGAGTACGAAAGTGTTTGATAAGCAGTTAGATGATCCAGAATATCAAGCAGATTTTGAAAAAATAATTGAATATTCATCTATTTTTGAAGATGCAGAGATTTATCAAGAAAAATTACATAAAGAAATTAAGTGGTTAATACCCGCACAATTTAAAGCAATTGCAAACTGGCGTTTACAAGGTTGGGGCAGGTTGTCTCGCAAATTGCTGGTAGAGCTGAAAGGTAAAGGTGGGGAAAATATTATATATCAGCTCTGGACTACGCAAAAGAATTTTATGCAAATTGTGAATGAACCGGAATTGAAAAAAGCAATCGTTAAAGAAAACCATCAAGCAACAGAAGAAAAAGGCATTGAAAAAATTCTTGATGATTCCTTTACTTCCCCTGCTAACAAAAAGGCCATTAGACAGGTTATTAAAGTGGTTGATGATGTAGTTAAAGCAGCTGGTGGTAAAAAACCTGCCCAATTTGCCATTGAATTTACAAGAGAGCCAAAGTGGAATCCCCAATTATCGCATATTCGGGGTACTAAACTTTTGCAAGTTTACGAAGATACTGCCAAAAAATTGGTAGATCAAAGTCTGACAGACAGTCTTAAAGAAAATATGACCAACCGTAATTTACTTAAAGATGAGTATTTCTTGTACTTTATTCAGTGTGGTAGGGATGCTTATACAGGTAAAAAAATTGATATTGCCGACATCCATAAAAAATATCAAATTGATCACATCTTACCCCAGTCGTTTATTACAGATGATTCACTAGATAACAGAGTACTGACTGAAATCGAAATAAATCAGAAAAAGCATAAAAAGTATGCTTCCCATCTTTTTGCTACAAAACCTGCTTTTGGGTTAAATCAATCAATCAGTGAAATGTGGAAGACATGGCAAAAAGCTGGATTAATTAGCCAGCGTAAATTGAATAATTTGTTATTTGATCCAGATTTAGTGAAAGATAAGCAGAAAAAAGGTTTTATAAACAGGCAATTGGTTGAAACCAGTCAAATTATTAAATTGGTTTCAATTATTCTACAAGATAAATTTCCAGATACAGAAATTATCACAGTCAAGGCAGGTTATAACACCGCTTTGCGTAAGGAACTAAAACTATACAAGAGTAGAGAAGCTAATGATTATCACCACGCAATTGATGCTTATTTAACAGCAATTAATGACAATTTTCTTTATCAGGTATACCCTAATTTTCGACCGTTCTTCGTTTACGGACAATTTAAAAAATTTAGTCAAGATACGGATAAGCAAAAAGAAGCTATTAAATATTATGGTCTTAAAAATTTCTTGGAGCCATTGCTAGATGACAGTACTGGTGATGAAGTTATGGTAAATCATACTAAGCATGTGGTCTTTCATAAACAGCGTGACATTTTTAACAGATTGATTCAAGCCTATAATTATAAGTATATGTTGGTGTCTCGCGAAACTACAACTGAAAACAGCAACATGTTTAATATGACAATTTACCCGCGTGGAGAACGGGATCGCAAAAAGACTAGAAAATTGATACCCAAAGGCAAAGATCTAGATCCAGCTATTTACGGTGGCTATAGCGGCAATACGGATGCGTACATGGTAATTGTCAAAATTGAAAAAACAAAAGAAACGCTTTATAAGGTAGTTGGGGTTCCAATGCGGGCTTTAGCTAGTCTAAAGAAGGCTCAAAAGGAAGGTAATTACGACCAAGAGCTGAATAAAGTGCTTGAACCGCTAATAATGTTCAATAAAAATGGTAAAAGTAAAGCTGGCATAAAAGGTTTTACAGTAGTTAAAGATCATGTTCATTTTAAGCAGGTTGTTATAGACGGCGACAGCAAGTTTATGTTGTATTCAGCACAATATAGAGCTAACGCTAAACAACTAACTTTGTCTCAGGAAACGATGAAAGTTGTAACTGATAATACTGATGATATGGATCAAAAAAATGCTGATAAAGATCAGCTTCTCCTGAATGCCTATGATGAAATTCTTGAAAAAGTTGATCAATACTTACCGCTCTTTGATATTAATGGTTTTAGACAAGGGCTACATGACGGCAGAGCAAAGTTTGCTGCACTAAAAACCAGTGAAAAGAAATATACATTAAAAAATATTTTAAATGGTTTGCATGATAATTTAGTTACCCCTAATTTGAAAAACATAGGAATTAAGACCCCATTTGGGTTGATGCAGTCATCAAGCGGGATAACTTTGTCTCCTAATGCTAAATTGGTTTTCCAGTCACCTACCGGATTATTTGAAAAACGCGTTAAGCTAACTAATTTATAAAGTGCATACAAAAAAGAGAGCTAGATTAATCGCTCTCTATTTTTGTGTATAAAAAAAGCCTCTGCTATGGAACCTAATATATAGAAATAATTAGAGCCTGAGGCGTGACGATAATAAATATCGCGTTGAAACTTGTACAAAAGTACATCGTTTGATTTTAAAATCTGGTTGTTAAATCAATAATGATTAGAAGTTGGTAGCTAACCAACACTTATAGCTTAACATTTTTTCAAAAAAAAACAAGGAGGAATTATGGGATGGAGATCAGTAATCATCACGCAGCATGCAAAATTAACATATTCAATGCAAATGATGATTGTTCAAACTCGTGATGGGATAAATCAAATTCCAATTGAGGATATTAATTTATTGCTTGTTTCAACTACACAGGCAGTGATAACTAGTGCACTTATTAGTAAGTTGGCGCAGAATCAAACCAAAATTATATTTGTTGATGAAAAAGACAATCCAGTTGTTGAAACAGCTGTTTATTATCCGGGAGCAAGAAATATAGCTAAGTTAAAGGAGCAGTTTAATTGGGATGAGCATTTAAAAGAATTATTATGGACAAAGATTGTTAGTCAAAAGATCAAAAATCAGATTGCAGTTTTAGAAAATTATCATTTGGCTAAAGATGATGTTCAAAATGAACTAGATCAGCTGGAAATTAATGATGAAAGTAATCGCGAGGCAATTGTAGCGCGTAAATACTTTATGCTTTTATTCGATAAAAATTTTGTTAGACGTGATACTAGTGCGGTCAATGCAGCATTAGATTATGGTTATGCTATTTTGCTTTCTAGTTTTAACCGTGAAATCGTAATGAATGGCTATCTGACATATTTTGGTATTCACCACTGTTCGCAAGAAAACCAGTTTAATTTAGCTTCGGATCTAATGGAACCATTTAGACCATTTGTTGATTATTGGGTTAAAGCTCATGAAGGAATTAAAGAACTAACTCCAGATATTAAGTATGGTTTAGTTGAACTTTTAAGTTTAGAAATAAAGTTTAATGGTAAAAGTACTCTTTTAACAAATGCCATTACGGTTTATACGAGAGAATGTTTAAAGTTTCTGAATGGGGATAGGAAAGAATTGCCAGAAATGGAGATGAGTTTGACTAATGAGGTACCGAATAATGCGCTTAATGATAATGTTTGATTTACCAACAGAAACGGCTGAAGAACGAAAAGAATATCGCCAATTTCATAAAAAGTTGATTAATGAAGGTTTTCTGATGGTTCAATTTTCAGTATACGTGAGGGTGTGTGTTAGTAGACAAACAGCTAAATTTTTAGAAAATCGTATTAGAAAATTTTTGCCTCGCGGAGGACTAGTGCAATCGCTGATGGTAACAGAAAAGCAATATAATGACATGCATTTTTTAGTTGGAAAGCCAATTAATGATGTGCGTAATACTTCAGATAGGACGATAATTTTATGAATTTGTCTTATTTAACTCATAAAAAATGGGTTCTAAAAAAATTTGGCGTAAAAATCATTGCTACAGGAAGTCCAATCGCATACCGTGACTTGATTCAAGGCTTTCAGGGGCAAAATCAACTCTTACTTTGCTCAGATGATAACTATGATGCACTAAATATTTCTGAAACCTTTGATTTTATAGGCGATCCGCTACTTAGTGGCAACATTACTGAAAAGTATATGACTCATATTGTAAGTAGTTATATTACAAACTTGGATGAGGAGAATCGCAATAAGGTTATTAAATCTTTTTATAATTTAGAAACTACTTTGCATGATACGTTATTACTTGAAGACTTACCTTTAGAAATTACTTTTGATGAAGACCTGAAAAAGTTACTTAAACTAACTGATGTTCATTTGGACAAAACTATTTTAAATAGTCCGTATGGTATAATAGAAACAGTTTTAAGAATTCACCAAGTTTGTAATTTGAGGACGATCCCCGTTATTTGTAATGTAGCACATTACATAGAAGAACGGGAGTGGCAAGAATTAGCTAGTCTTGTTACGCAAATGAAATTGATTGTGATTTTAATCGAATTTACTGATGCTAAAAATTTGCAGATACCTGAAGACATACCTTTTTATTATATTGATAAGGATCTAGTTGATTGGTATTAACTGTATTATTAAAATCAGATTATAAAACATCGGTTTTAGATGATTGTTAAATTGATGATGATTAGAACCTTTTTCTGGCCGCCTGAGTGGACTCTTTTGTTTTAGATGATTGTTAAATTGATGATGATTAGAACTGTACTATTCATAACAACGCATCCCCTTTTGTTTTAGATGGTTGCTAAATTGATGATGATTAGAACTAGTAAGGTAAAAGGAACTCTATCTGAATTGTTTTAGATGGTTGTTAAATTGATGATGATTAGAACATAATTAATCATAATATAACTAGCCTTGATGTTTTAGATGGTTGTTAAATTGATGATGATTAGAACTTATAATCAGCATGCAGAAGTTCACCCATCGTTTTAGATGGTTGTTAAATTGATGATGATTAGAACATTCACGCAGGTGAGAACAGTTGGTTAAAGGTTTTAGATGGTTGTTAAATTGATGATGATTAGAACGTTGCAGTCCTTCATAAAGATGATGAATTGGTTTTAGATGGTTGTTAAATTGATGATGATTAGAACTGAAACACGTTTAGCATCTTTAACTAGTCAGTTTTAGATGGTTGTTAAATTGATGATGATTAGAACTAGCCAGAGCAGACTCCGGAACACTGACAAGTTTTAGATGGTTGTTAGATCAATACTCGTTTAATATCTTAAGAAAAGTACCCTAAAATAAAGAAAGGTTTTTGTTTGTTTACATGAAAAATATACTAAAAAGTAAAAACAACAAACTATACCTTTTGTCAGTGATCACAGATAACTTGGGCAGCTCTTTAATGTCATTTGCGTTGCCGTTGATGGTACTTGATATCACTAAAAATGGTATTCACTTATCAATAATTTCTATTATTGAAACATTGCCTATTTTGGTTTTAGGTCTTCCGGCAGGTGCTTTAACGGATAAATTCGATGTTAAAAGAATCCTTATTTTCAGTGATTTAATTAGATTAATCAGCTATTTGATTCTTTCCGTATCCTTTCTATTCCATTTAACAGTCAATTGCATGATTTTCATTATTTATGCGGTATCACTTGTTGTCAGTGTAACCAACACGCTTAATACGGTGTCGGAAATTACTTTTGTTTCTTTTTTAGTAGAAAAGAAGGATTTTTCTGAATTAAACAGTCTGGTTTATGGCATACAATATGCAGCTAATTTTGCATTGCCTATTTTAGGTGGGATATTATATCAGTATATTTCACATAGCCTTTTAATTGGTATCTGTGCAGTTTTCTATTTAATTAGCCTTTTACTAGAAAAAAAGATAAGCTTGCAAACTAGGGCTGCTGCTTTTAGCGGCTATGCGCTTCTCAAATCTGCACTTAAAACGGTAAAAACAGATATAAAAGAAGGACTGCAATATACGCTTAATCTTCATTCTGTTTTATATCCGTTAATATTAGCTGCACTAGTTAATATTGCTTCAGCAAATTTCGATAATGATAGTCTCATAATATTACGCACACAAATAGGACTTTCTTCTCAAAATATTGGAATAATTTCAGCCATTTCAGCTATCAGTGCCTTAATTGGTACTTTGGTGGTCAATTGGTTGAATAGGTACATTCAGTTTAATCTATTGTTTGTGTTGTTAATTTTTGCAGGTGCTCTTTTTCGCGTAGTTTTTGTGCTGAGCCAAAATGTACCAACAATGGTTCTAGCAATTGCATTTGTTTCTATAATTGAATCAATTATTAATATTAGTATCATCACGAATAGGCAACAGCAAGTTGAGCAAAGATATCTTGGACGGGTAACGAGTATTTATAAAACAGTGTTAATTGGGGTAAACTCTTTGGGCTTTCTTTTAGGTGGTCTTGTTGCCAAAAAAATAGGTTCAAGATCAGGCATTGGAGTATCAGCAATTGTACTTTTGCTAGTTACCGTAATTAGCATTTTTTTGCTGGCACCTAAAATAAAGCAGGATAATAAGTCTTAATAGAAAAAAGAATTTAGAGGTAAGTGGGAAACTGTGAAATTTTTATTTATGCAGGTGGTTTGTTTAAGATGACAGATGTATAAAAGACTATGATTCATAATAGCTGTGAGGTTAAACCTAATTGCTGTTAAGGCGGCTGACTGTAATTTAAAAAAATATTGCAAATAGAGAATAGTAGCACACTTAATTTGGATTAATGCGATAATTTCATATCCAGCAGAAAAAAAGACTAATAAATTGCTTGTCACTGTACAAATTTATTAGTCTTTTTGAATGTAAAAATTTTTAAAAAAGTAAATAATTACAATTTCTGCGAATTTAGTTATGAGATGTTTTTGACCAAGACGTATTGCCAACTATTATTCGTCCCAATGCCTTGTAGGGCACGATAGCTAGAGACCATCTGTATATATCAAGCAGAAAAATAATTTTTATTAAGATAGAAAATGATATTGGTGCATCAAATTTGGCTTCCCGCCATTGCTTGATGATTAATAAACTGTTTGACAAATACTGTACTAATAGCAAACCCACAATAATTGATATACTAAGCCACGGATTAGTTCTGGCGTATATTAACAATACTATTAAAGAAATGGCTGCTGCTGGTGTGATAATGATTGAAAATACAGGGATTAATAGGAAAAACATTACAAAAGTCTTGACCATAGTCGGAACAGAATTTGAACGTACGATGCGAATACCATAATTATTGAGACACTGAAAACCACCTTGGCACCAACGTGTTCTTTGGCGTATCAATTTTTTATAATGGATAACACCTTGCTGGGCGATGCTGACAGTGTTGAGAAAGGTGCCGTGATAGCCTTTTAGTAATCCCTTCAAGGAAAATTCACAATCTTCTAGCAAGGATGATGACCAACCCACGTCTTTAGCCATTTTTAAGGTCATAAACTGTCCGTTGCCAGAAGCTAAGGATGAGCCCCAGCTTGTCCTGGCCATTTGTAAAAGGGAATTATAAATGGAAAATTCAAAATTCTGCATTACCGCAATATTATGATTGAGATTGTATATGTTCACTCTCGTTTGCACTAAATCATAATTTGAATAATCAAAAGCATGTACTACTTGCTGCAAGTATTCTTTACTAGGGTGACTATCAGCATCTACTACCCCGATAAGTGTTTCGTCTATTGAATAATTCATTTTAAAAATGTGATTAGCAGCATCCTGTAGCGCTGGACCTTTTCCCAATTGCGCGTTAGGTTTAATGCGATGAATGACTATGATATCAGGATGATAAGCATATTTTTTTAATAAAGAAGATGTGCCGTCACTTGAATCATCATCAATAAAGACGAGTTTAAGTCTGATAAAATCCTCGCACTGCTTTTGTAAATCAATCAATTTGGGAATATTTTTGCGTAAAGCTTGATATTCATTCATTGCCGGTATCAATAAGAACAGGGTTTTAAAATTGCGACTGCGTTTGCCGTATGGGTCCTGCTTGACATTACCACTAAATGTCAGGTAGAGCATCCAAAACAAGTCAAAAACGAATGAACAGCCACCCAAAATTAATACAATATCTATAAATGATTTCAATTTAGGGTCTCCGATAATTTTTCCATAATTCTAAATATATTTCAGGTTTATAATAACATTAATTGGTATAGACGGTAAATATATAATATCTCAATTATTACTTAAATATTTATATCACAATACACATACACTTATAAATATCGCTTTAATAGCAGGAAATTTAAAATTTTAAAGGATAAAAATACTTGTCATCTTATTAATATTGTTATTCATTTATTTTGATTAATGATAAAAACATAAAAATTATTTTAGTGTTATTTTAATAAGGGAAATATTTTAGGGAATACTGTTATTTTTTACGCTTACTATTTATAAGTAGTTAGGATGAGGGGGTGTCTGTTCAAACTACAATTTTTGCACTTGCTGTAATTTTAACGAGTGAAAAAAATAAAAAAAACAAGCAGCTATCTGCTTGTCTGAAATTTTTTTGCCTGAAAAATATTATTATTCGCCTTTAAAAGTGCCGTTTTCTACCTGACTAATGAAATCAGCTAAATGTTTGTAATAAACGTCCGGATTATCAACCATGTGGTGGTGACCACCATTAGGAGTCGTAACTAAACGGGAATTAGGAATTTCCTTTTGCATAATCTGTGCCGTAGCGATTGGCATTGTTTCATTTTCACCAAAGGTTAATAGTGTAGGCACTTTAATATTTTTGAGCTGATTTCTAAAGTGCCAGTCTTTTAATTTACCAGTGATAACAAATTCGTTGTCACCTTGGAAGGCTTGGTAAACAGCGGAACCACCAATATCTTTTAGGTGATACAACTTAGACGGTTGTTTCCGGTCAACAAAGTTGATGTTTAGAATGTTAACATCTTCTTGGTAACGGGCATTGCCATAGTCGTTATTCTGCTCGCATTCGTGCATAAAATCAATTTCGGTTTGGGGTAAAACCTCTTGGCGTCGGCGATTAACGGCTTTGACATAGTCGTCAATATCATCAACCATTGAAGAAATAATTGCACCTTTTAAGTGTTGCCCATATTTGACGGCATATTCTTGTACCAAAAGTCCGCCCCAGCTTTGTCCAATCAGGTAAAAATTGTCTAACCCCAATTTTTCTCTGACTTCATCAACTTCATCTAAGAAATAGTCGTAGGTTAAATACTTGCTGGCAATGGCTGGATCTGAGTAATCTGGCTGGTCGGAATAAAGAGAACCCAGTTGATCATACATTGTTACTTGAACGTTCAAGCCTTGTTTTTGCAGTTGTGCCGCGGTGTCTTCCCAGTATTCATGGTTGCCTCCGGGTCCACCGTGCAGAGCTAGTAAATGAATGTCTCCTTTACCCTGGGTATTTGTCCATAGATGATAGCCGTTATCAAGCGTAATAATTTTTGTACCTGTTTTCATATTTTTCTCCTTTTTATTATCAGTTAGACTCTATTTTAGCTCATTATAATTGAAAGAAAAACAAATCAAAAATGAAAAATGTTTTAAAGAAACAGCTTTTATTAAGCGCTTACGTGTTACAATGAGATTATTACTTTAGATAAAAATTAAGGAGAATGAAAATGGCTGAACCCAAATGGTTAAAAGATATGGACAAAGACCAATATTTAAAGGAAGATTTTGATGCGCAAGGCAAAAGCCGGTATACTGTAGCAGGCCTGACGAAGAACGATCCAGATTGGCTTGATAAGGCGGCAGAAAAAACACATGCTGCTACGGGCGACGATTATGTCAAGCTTGATAGTGGGCTGTTAACGGTTAACCAAATCAACTGGATGCTGCGCAATACCATCGGTGAACTAACTTTTGTTGACGATAATAACCAATTCTTGTGGTACAACCGACCGGTTGATCCTAATGTCAAAATGAAGGCTAAAAGGGTACCGGCACAAGTAGGCAATACGATGGGTGAGGTTCACCCCGATGTACGTGATGTCATTCCGGAAGCTAAAAAAGTTGTCCATGCTTTGCGGACCAAAGAAGGAGGACACGACACGGTTTACATGCCAGTACCAACTGGCAACCTTAAGCAATTGGTTTTGCATTATTATAAGCGTGTTGAAGATGATGAAGGCAATTATGCCGGTATTTATGAATGGGTGCAGGACCTTTATCCGTTAGTAAAATACTTCTGTGAAACAACGGGACAAAAGCTGGTAGTTGATCCAGACGCTACAACAGGAGCTACATATAGGAGAAATTCCGATCCTGATGCTCAGACCGGAGCTTCAACTAAGGCTGCAGCAGCTGCAGAAGAAGAGGCCAAGGTAGTTGAGCCGGACACTGCAACAGGAGCTTCTCATAACTAAAAATAAATTAAATATTTGCAAGTGGTAGTTAGACTGGTTCTAACTACTTTTTTGTTATACTGATAATATGTAGGCTTATAAACACAGTTAGAGCCTAGAAGGAGGAAAATAGCTATTCTTAACTATATTTGGTAGATATAAAACGATTAATAGCAGCTTTTATAAGCGTATTAATTATAAAAAATAGGTTGAATTATTTTCATAGAGGTAATTATGTTATGACTTTTTACACACTTAAATATATTGAGCAAAATCAAAATACCAGTAAAACTATTCTATATGTTTTGATTGCAGTCGCAGCTTTGACTATGATTGCTTTCACCGTTCTTTATCTCAGGCACAGATTTGATACCCGTTACCGTGATTTAGGGATTATTGCGCTATTATTTTTATTATTATTTATGGGAACGCAATATGAGAAATACGTACAAACCAATGTAGTAAAATCGCAGTCGGAACAAATTGGCCCCTTTATCAAATCAGTGGCTAAAGATCATAAGGTCCCAGTCTCTGATGTGATGGTCAATTCTACCACGCTACAAGATGGCTTAATTGTCAGAGTTGATTCAAAAGACATTGATTACCAGTTGGAATTAAATGATGACAATAATTCATATACATTAAAGCAGGCACACGTAATCAATCACAAAGTCGATGTCAAGAATTAGGAGGAAGCAATAATGAATTATACGCAGCTTTTTATTAAATTTGTTTTAGGTGTGTTAACTTTAATTTTTCAAATCAATGTTTTTGGCAAGAGTAACATTGCTCCCACAACCGCTTTGGACCAACTGCAAAACTATGTTCTTGGTGGCATAATTGGTGGTGTTATCTATAATGCCAATATTTCCGTTTTACAGTTTCTGCTGGTTTTGATAGTTTGGACATTAGTGGTCTTTATTTTGAAGTTTGCCCGGGAACACAGTAACTTTATTCGCAGTTTAATTGATGGTAAGCCAATTCAAATAGTTAAAAACGGTCAGGTTTTACCACGTAATTGCTTATCTGCTGGACTTTCGGCTAATGAACTAATGTTTAAATTACGCAGTCAGGGCATCTATTCTGTTGATCAAGTGAAAAATTGTATCTTTGAAAAGAATGGTCAATTAACCGTAATCAAAAAAGATGAAAATAATGTCCGTTTTCCTTTAATTAATGATGGTCAAATCAACCAAGATGTGCTTGAATCTATTAATAAGGATGAAGATTGGCTGAATGAACAGGTCAAAAAAGCTGGATATAATGATCCCAGTGATATCTTTTTGGGTGAATTTGAAAATGGTCAAGTTTCTTTGACGGGTTATAATCAAAAATAGAAAAGAGCAGTAAATGGAAAATTTGGATAAGGCGCAATACTTAGTGCAAAACGCAGACACTGTGGTGGTAGTTGCTGGTAATGGCTTAGCTAAAGCTGAGGGGCTTGACCTTTTAGGTGAAGAAAATTTTGAGCGGGCATTTCCGGACATTGTGCAAAAATATGATGTCCACTCTGTAGGCTATGCACTTGACCAGCACCTTTCTTCCTGGTCTGAAAAGTGGCAGTTATGGTCCAGCCTTATTCAAAAATATTCTCTGGCGTATCGTCCCAGTGAGACATTAAAACAATTAAAGCAGTTAATTGGTAACCGACAATATTTTATTGCTACCTCAACTTTTGGTCATTTTTTCGAAACTGCAGGTTTTAACGAAAATCGTATCTTTAACGCTTTTGGGGATTGGACTAAGATGCAGTGTTCCAGTGGTATCAATCATGGTCTGCAAGACTCTCACAATGTGGTGCAAAAATTTGTTGCAGCTGAGTCAAGAGCAGCTTTAGAACATCTGGTTCCCAAGTGTGAAGTTTGCGGACAGCCATTGGAAATTCACATGCCTTTAAACGATCATTTTTACCCAGATACCGACGCCAATAGCCGTTTCCGTTGGTTTTTGACTGGCAATGAGGACAAAAATACGGTCTTTTTAGAACTGGGTGTTGATGAAACCAGTCCGCAATTGCGTGAGCCAATTGAGCATTTGGTTGCCGAATACCCGCAGTGGTCGTACGTTGCTGCAGATTTCCCGCAAGAAACGTTACTGCCCGAAATTCAGGAGCGTAGTGCCGGCGTGAATGGAGATACAGCGAGTTTAATTAATTATTTAGTGACGGAGTAACTGATTTTCAATGAGTATTTACGTAAAAAATGGCGTGCTGCATGTTTCTGGCGTTCAAGATAAAATAAGGGGCAAAGGGCAGGAATGGCCTGATTTTATTGCAGACTATACCATGCTTGATATTGAAACCACAGGCTTAAACCCATATCGCGATCATGTGACCGAAATGGGCGCAGTTAAAGTACGTAACAATAAGGTCGTGGATGAATTTAGCCAGTTAGTAGTTTATCCGCGTTCAAACCACGTTCCCAGTTTTATCACCAAGCTAAACGGTATTACTGAAGAACTGCTGCTTAAAGAAGGAAAGCCCGTAAAAGAAGTAATGACGGCTTTTCGCAGTTTTATTGGTGATGATATTATCATTGGTTACAATGTCAATTTTGACTTAAATTTCCTATATGATTTGGCACAAAAGTTTCATTTGCCTGAACTAAATAATGACTATGTTGATGTTTTGCGTCTAGCTCGCGTTTATTATCCCAAGCAGCATAACCGCTTGCTTGACTGTATTCAACGCGCGGGTATTGCCCAAGTAGAGCAGCATCATGGTCTGGATGATTCTCTTGATACTAAAAAAGTTTATGATGATTTTCGCCAGCATTTTACACCCGAACTTTTAGAAAAAGCACAAGGCAAACTAAAAAACTTTGATTTATTACAAGATGAACTTGATACTTGGGAATTGGGCTTTCGTAACCCGGTTAACAATAAGAAGATTGCTTTTGCTCCCGAAGTAGAAATAGATGCTGTTGAAGCTGCGCAAATGGTTAATAACATGAATGGGATTGCGCAAACTGGGGTTAAAGCGGATACTGATTATTTAATTATGAGCGATGATGGCTTTTTTAGTAAAAGCAATGCGGAAGCTCTCAAAGCGAAAGAATTTAATCGCGCTGGTAGTAAAATTAAGCGTCTGTCTGAAAGCTATTTCTTAAATATGCTTGATGAATGGGCTAGGAGTTAAAAAGAGCTAAGTTAAGAGTCCTGAAAGTTTGCCTACTTTTAGGACTTATTTTGTTAATAGATTTGTCTTTTTATTGTTCCGGTTGCAAACAGCAGTTCGTTTAGCTATACTTAATTATTATTAAATAAGGAGCAATTTGAATGGCACGCAGGCGAGGCAGACGGAGCAATAAAGCCAATATCAGCGACTTCTGGGCAATAGTTATTCTGGTTTTATTTTTAATCTGGGTTATTTCAACTAAAGGCGGCTCCGATCCGAATGGGCACCAAACGATTGACAGAATTACCCGCAGTGACCATCAGAAAAATAATAAGATTACGCAGGCAAAACCGGCAGCTAAAGTTTATGGTGGTTTATCAAGTCAAGATTATCAAAAATTAGCTAATTTAGATTTTAAGAGTGGCAGTTCTGCATATATTACGGTTAATAATGATCACTCAACTTTGATTAAAAATGCTTGGCGGGTTAACCGCGTCATTTATGCGAATTTAGACAGCCTAAACCGCACTTCACATTCCAACACGGCTTTTTTACAAAAAAGGAATGTGGCAAATGATAGCCTTAGAGTGCGACAATTCGTTGAGCCTACCGGTTGGCACTACAATCGGCGTAACGGTACCCAAATTTATAATCGTGGGCATTTGATAGCCTATTCGGTTTCTGCCGGTATTGATCAAGAGGGTAATTTTAATCCTGACAATCTTTCCGGTGATCAAAATAATCCTAAAAATTTGTTCACCCAGTCTGCTTTTTCGAACCAGCGAATCCAGACCATGTTTGAGAGTCGTATTCGTGTAGCCTTGAGACAGAATAAAAAAGTGATTTATCAAGCCACCCCTATTTTTCGCGGTGAAGAACTAATGGCACGGGGAATTAACTTGCAGGCTGTTTCTACTGACGGTGAACTTGATTTTAACGTTTACTTATTTAACGTTCAGCCGGGCTACTCTTTTAACTATAATAATGGGCGGGCTAAGGTTGATCATGAGATGCTGGTTGAAGAAAATTATAATTGATGTGTTCTAGAAAAATGAAAACAAATAGGCAAATGTTCGGATAAAATAGTAATTAATATATACAGGAATTAAAAGGGGCAACGGTAAGATTTACAGCTGCCTTTTTTGTTAATGGTAATATGAGAAAAAGAGAACATTAAATACCATTTTGATAAAATAATTAGCGATTTACACAAGTAATACGAATATTTAGGTCAAAAAGGTGCTTATCACAACTGAACTCCGAATTTTCATTAAGCAAATAAGGTTGTGTTCTAAGGATTTTTATCATAAAATTAAAGAAGTAAAAAGTAAAATACAAATTATAGTGGTGCGAGTTAAATGGATAACAATAAGTTTGTTGAAGTAAAAAATTTGCGGAAAGTTTATGACAATGGGCATGAGGCGATCAAAAATGTCAGCTTTTCCGTTAAAAAGGGAGATCTGGTCTGTTTGCTGGGACCGTCTGGGTGCGGTAAAACAACCATTTTAAATATGCTGGCAGGCCTTTTGAACCCTACAGAGGGAGATATTTTATTTAACGGTAAGTCAGTTATAAAAGTTGCGCCTAAAGATCGCCATATTGGCTACGTTTTTCAAAATTACGCATTGTATCCTCATATGACTGTTTTGCAAAACGTAATGTTTCCGTTAATTGTGGGAGCTAATAAAAAGTCTAAAGCTGAAGCTAAAGAAATTGCTACTAAATATATGGAGTTGACTCAAATTACTGAGCTGGCTGACCAAAAGCCGGGTAATTTATCCGGTGGTCAGCAACAAAGAGTGGCAATTGCCCGCGCCTTAGTACAAGAACCCCAAATTCTGCTGATGGATGAGCCATTAAGCAATTTGGATGCCAGATTGCGTCTGAAAATTCGTGAAGAAATACGGTCACTGGTGAAAACCGTAGGGATCACGACCCTCTTTGTCACTCACGACCAAGAAGAAGCGTTGTCTATTGGTGATAAGATTATTTTGTTCAATGATGGCATTATTCAACAAGATGATTTGGGTCAAAATTTCTATTTGGAACCTAATAATTATTTTGTGGCCAATTTTGTAGGCAATCCGGTAATTGATAATTTTAAAGTAACGAAAACAGCAAATGAAATAAAGTCAAGCCAATTTACGATAAATCTTGCCGATATGGAGCAGTCACGTTTTAAGCGGGAACTCCCAGACGGTGAGTATGTCTTATCTGTGCGACCAGAAAATATCGTTCCCGACCCTGATGGTCTTTTTGAAACAAAAGTGGACGATATTGAATTAATTGGACGTGAACGAATTTTAAAATTTACATTTGATAATCAACAAGTGCGTTCACTAATCAACTTAGAAGCTCCAATTAAACATGGTGATGTAGTAAAACTGAAAATGCGGCTAAATAGGGTATTCCTGTTTACACCTGAAGGAGAGCGAGTTTACTAATGAAGACAAATCAGAAAAAGGCTTGGCTTTTTTTAGCACCAACAATTATTTTCGTCACTTTGTTTAGTATTTACCCTATTTTACGTGCATTTGGCATGAGCTTTCAGGGTGGTTCCTTAATTGACTTACACTGGAATGGTTTTAGCAACTACCAGTATATTTTTAATGATCCCGAGTTTTGGCTGGCTATCAAGAATACCGTTCTGTATGCCGTTATTTCTGTGCCGGTTGGACTGGCAATCTCAATCATGCTGGCGTGGATTATTTTTGATAAGGTAAAACACAAGTCATTTTTTGAAACCACATTCTTCATGCCTTATGTTACTTCGACGATTGCGATTGGTATTGTTTTTCGTTATATCTTCAATGGTGATTACGGGATGCTGAACTTTTTGCTCAGGTCACTGCACCTGCCAGCTCCTGACTGGATTGATGATCCGGCAATGTCTTTGACGACTATTATTATCTTTGGTATTTGGTCGTCATTGGCTTTCAACATAGTTATTTTGATGGGGGCACTGCGTAATATTGATCCCAATTTTTACACTATTGCCGATATGTATGGTGCAAGCGGCCGCGATAAGTTTTGGCGTATTACCATGCCCGAACTAGTTCCTACCATTGCATTTCTACTTACCATGAATGTGATAGGGGCATTTAAAATTTATACATCTGTTTATGCTCTCTTTAACGGGCAAGCCGGAGTCGGAAATTCGGGTACAACCGCCGTCTTCTATATTTACAATAAATTCCAAATTGTCGGCACTCCTGGAGTTGCAATGGCGGCGACAGTGATCTTGTTCCTGATAATTCTGTTTGCCACATTTTTGCAGCGAAAAATGATGAAGAAGGTAGGAGAAAATTAAATGAAACGAATTCGCTTAGGGGTTTTATTCAGTTACATTATTTTATTTATCTTTGCTATCATTACCGTTTTTCCCTTCATTTATATGATTTTGGGCGGTTTGATGAGTTTTCAGGAAACTACTTCAATTCCTCCTACATTAATTCCGCATCACTTTGAATGGTCCAACTACGCTACAGTTTTTGCGCGGGCACCATTTGGTCGTTACTTCTTCAATACGGTTTTAACTGCCAGCGTCACTACGATCGTTAGTTTGTTTAACTCTTTATTAGGTGCGTTTGCGATGGTTAACTTGCGCTTTAAGGGCAAAGGGTTAATTCAATTGGTGCTTTTGTCACTATTGATGGTTCCAGGAGAAGCAATCATCTTTACTAACTATAATACGATTGCGCACATGGGTTTATTGAACACTTATGTGGGTTTGGTTTTACCATTCTTGACTTCTATTTTCTACATGTATTACTTGCAAAGTTACTTTGGTTCAATCTCAGATACGATTTATAAAGCCGCTATGATTGATGGAGCAAGCGATTGGGATTACATCTGGAAAATTTTAGTCCCGATGTCAAAAGGCGGTTTATTTACTGTCGGTCTTTTAAGTTTCATCTCTGGTTGGAATTCTTTCCTTTGGCCTTTGCTTGTAACGAATGAAGATACTATGAGGCTACTTAATAACGGCTTGTCAGCCTTTGCTTCTGATGCCGGTAGTGAAACGCAGCTGCAATTAGCCGCTGCAACCCTCACGGTCTTGCCTATTTTAATCTTGTACTTAATCTTTAGAAAACAGATTATTAAGGGGGTAGTGCGTAATGACCTCAAAGGCTAAGACTACCATTACCTTCTATAACGGCTTGAATACCATTGGTGGACCGATGATCGAAGTCGCTTACCGCAATTCGCATATTTTATTTGATTTGGGTGAAGTCTACAGACCGGAACTAAATCTGCCCGATGAAAAGTATCAGACTTTAGTTAACAACCAGTTAATTGGAGATGTGCCCAACTTTTATGATCCCGAATTAACTGGGCAACCACTTGATTATAAGAGGTGGGTACATGCGGCAGCTTACATGTCGCACCTTCACCTTGATCACAGCAAGGCTATGAATTTTTTGGCACCTGAAATACCTTTGTATGCTGGACCGCTTACCGCTAAAATGCTGCCGGCTTTGAACGAAAAAGGGGACTTTCTGCTTCCAGCTGCTGGTCATGAGCCGAGCTATACTCGTCCCATTATTGCGGCGCAGTACCAAAAGCCGATTGAAGTGGGCGATATTACAATGACGGTTTGGCCTAGTGACCACGATGCCTATGGTGCGACTGGACTTATTGTCAAGACACCTGATTTAGTAATTGCATATACTGGTGACATTCGCTTACACGGTTATCACCCTGATTGGGTCAAAAAATTTTTGACAGCTGCAAAAGAATGCGATGTTCTGATTACTGAGGCAACTGGCTTTTCTTGGCCCGAAGAAAAGCATGAAGAAAGTAGCGAAGAATTTACCGGTCCTAAAGATGAGACAGAGCTAACTGCTCAATTTATCCAATTGCAAAATGACAATCCTAACCGGCAAATCACCTTCAATACTTACCCTACCAATGTTGAACGGTTGCTGCGCATCATTTCTGACTCGCCACGCCGCGTTGTTTTACATGCTGCCAGGGCCCATTTGCTCAAGGAGAGTTTAAATAAGGACTTTTCGTATTATTACTTGCCAGGGGAGCAAAAATTCGCTGATCTGAAACCAGAATTAGCCGTTCATTATGAAGAACTGCTAAATGATGATCACGAATTCCTCTGGCAAGCCGTTGCAGATTTTGATCAGTTGCAAAAAGGAGGACTTTATATTCATTCTAATGCAGAGCCCTTAGGTGATTTTGATCCAGCCTATCAACCTTTTATGCAAAAATTGGCTGATCAGGAGATTGAGGTTCAGACGTTGCGTTGTTCTGGTCACGCCGACGAAAAGGAACTAGCACAAATTATTGATATGGTTCAACCACCAACACTTATTCCAGTGCACACATTGCATCCGGAGTTGGTGGAGAACCCTTATGGTAAAAGGATTTTACCAAAGCGCAACCAAACAATTACGCTTTGATTAATCAAAAAAATGTTGTTTAGTTTATATTTGGGAGGTTTAACCAAATGAAGTTTCGTAAAAAGTTAGCCGCTGCGTTTGCAATTGGCTTAGCTCTGGTTGGTACTGCAGCTTGTTCTAATGGTGGAAACAATTCTTCATCATCTTCAAGTTCAGATAAGATTGCTAAAGTTAAAAAGACAACTAACATTGTCTTTTGGCATGGTATGACTGGTGTGCAACAATCAACTTTAAAGAAATTGACACAGGAATTTGAAAGTAAAAATCCTAAAATTAAAGTTAAGTTGGAAAATCAGGGTGCATATAATGACTTGCAAGCCAAAATTAATTCGACCCTGCAGTCACCTAATAACCTGCCTACTATTACCCAAGCATATCCTGACTGGCTCTTTAATGCAGCTAAGAAAAATATGCTCGTTGACCTAACACCTTATATTAATAATAAAGAAGTTGGTTGGGGCAGCAGCAAGGCGTCTGATATCAAGTCTGCACTTCTGGATGGTGCGAAGATTGAGGGCAAACAATACGGTATTCCTTTTAATAAATCAATTGAAGTTTTAACTTACAATGCAGATTTGCTTAAGAAATACGGCATTAAGAAGGCTCCGGCAACTATGGATGAACTGAAAAAAGATTCACAAATCATCTATAAAAAGAGTAACCATAAGGTAGTCGGTGCCGGTTTTGACTCTTTGTCAAATTACTATACTTTAGGTATGAAGAATGAAGGCGTCGACTTCTCAAGTAAAATTGATTTTACCGGCGACACTTCTAAGAAAGTTATTAATTTCTACGCAGATGGTATCAAGGCTGGTTATTTCAGAGTAGCTGGTTCAGAACATTACCTCTCTGGTCCATTTGCTAACCAAAAGGTTGCAATGTATATCGGTACTTCTGCCGGTGAAGGCTTTGTTAAGCAAGGTGTCGGCAACAAGTTTACTTATGATGTTGCACCTCGCCCGGGCAAATACACTATGTCTCAAGGTACAGACATTTATATGTTTAAACATGCCTCAGCAGATCAAAAGTCAGCTGCATTTACTTACATCAAGTTCCTAACTTCAAAGGCAAGTCAACTTGAATGGGCTAATGCTACTGGTTACATTCCAGTTAATCAAGCTGCTGCTGATTCAGCTGAATACAAGGACAGCAAGAAGCTGAAATTGCCGGCTAAACTTGAAGACGCAATGGCAAATCTTTACAGCGTACCAATTATTAAAAACGCTGGTGCTGCTTATGGTAACTTAAACCCAGTTATGCAAAATATTTTCGCTGCAGCACAAAAAGGGCAAAATGTTGATAACGCTATTAAAAGTGGTAAAGCAAAATTCGATGCCGCTTGGAAACAATAAAAACTAAATAGCAATTTTTATTACCGAACCTGTCATTAAATGACAGGTTCTTTTTTTGTCTGATCGGTTAAAGAAGAACAAAATAGCAGTTAATGATTAATCGTTCGCAACGTATCGAACTTTAAATCGAAATAAGTTTAAATAGCCAAAAAAAAGCGAATTTTTTCAATTGGATTTATTGTATTCTGGTATTGTTTGCTATACAATAAGTGAGAGTTAAATGCTCAAGTAATCACTACTGGGCAATTGAAAATATTCTGGAGGAAAAAATATATCATGAATTTTAGTAAAAAGCTGGCGGCATTTGCAGTCGCGAGCTTGGCGTTAATTGGAACTGCTGCTTGTTCTAACAATAACAATAGTTCATCATCCTCAAGCTCTAAAATACCAAAAGTTACTCAAAAAACTACTGTTGTCTTTTGGCATGGAATGCAGGGCTCTCAGGAAAAGACGCTAAAAAGTTTGGCTCAAGATTTTGAAAATAAAAATCCTAAGATTAAGATTAAACTTGAGCAACAAGGTGATTATGATAACCTGCAATCTAAAATTACATCAACTTTGCAATCACCTAAAAATTTACCGACAATCACCCAAGCATATCCTGGCTGGCTTGAAAGTGCAGCTAAAAATAAGATGCTGGTCGACCTTAAACCATACATCAATAACAAAGATGTTGGTTGGGGCAGTGTAGAAGCATCAGGCATTAAAACCGATATGTTGAACGGAGCCCAAATTAAAGGCACGCAATACGGTATTCCTTTCAATAAGTCAATTGAGGTTTTGATTTATAACCCGAAGATGCTTAAGCGCTATGGCGTTACAAAAGTACCTACAACTATGAGTGAGGTCAAGGCTGCAGCCCAAACTATTTACGAAAAGAGTAATCACAAGGTAGTGGGTGCCGGCTTCGATGACTTAGACAACTACTATGTTTTGGGTATGAAAAACCAAGGTGAAGACTTCTCCAGCAAAATCAATTTTACGGGAACCAAGTCAAGAAAGTTACTCAATTACTTTATAGCTGGCGAAAAAGCGGGCTACTTTAGAATGCCAGGCTCTGATAAATACTTGTATATTCCATTTACAAATGAGAAGCTGGCTATGTTTGTGACTTCTTCATCAACAGAAACATGGATCAAGCAAGCAGCTAAAAAGGGTTTCAATTATGAAGTTGCTGCCCGCCCAAGTAAATACACTATGTCACAGGGTACCGATATTTACATGTTTAGTCATGCGAGTGCGATGCAAAAGGCAGCTGCCTTCAAATTTATGAAATACCTTTCTAGTAAAGAAAGCCAAATTAAGTGGGCTAAAGAAACGGGATATATTCCAGTTAATGAAGAAGCAACTAAGTCAGATACTTATAAGTCAAACAAAGACTTTAAGCTGCCTGCTAAGTTGGAAGATATTCTTAATGCCAATTCACTTTACAGTGTTCCTGTGATTAAGGATTCTAGTGCTACATTTAGTCAATTGACACCGATAATGCAATCTATTTTATCGGCTGCACAAAAGAACCGGAATGTTGAAAAAGCAATCACAACTGGTAAAAATAAATTTAATGCGGCATGGCAACAATAGTAAAGTGCTATAAGATTAAAAAAACAGGTTGATGCCTGTTTTTTTATTTGTCGTTTTTCACTTGAATGGTAAGATAATATTGGCATAAAAAAGCTGGCACAACACCGGCTAAATATAACGGCCAGGGGTGAAAAAGTGATTAGAGAGCAAAAGTTTCCGGTGGAAACCAATTATAAATGGTATGACATCAGTAATTTGAGTGAAGAAGACAGCAACCGACTGCAAATAGATTTCCATTTTACTCCAGATATGATTTCTTATATTTCTGATAGACATGAAAGGCCGCACTATGATTACGATACGCACACTCATATTCACTTACTAGTTTATGATGTGCCGATCTGGCCTACTAACACGATTAAGCACTTTACGGCACATCCAGTTACTTTTTTAGTATCTGGTCAAAATATTTTTACGTTTCACACAGAATCAACCAGTTATGTATTTGATGAGTTCAATGATAATACTTCAAGACGGGATTTATCCTTGGCTCAGGACGTGACTGAACTGCTAATGAAATTTTTGTTGTACTTATCACAGTATTTTCAACGTGCGGTTACGCAGCTTGACGCTGAGCGCAACAGTTTAGATCAAAAATTATCAGGCGATATTAATAATAAAGATTTGGTTGAATTGTCAAATATTGAAAAAAGCTTGGTGTATCTTTCCAGCTCAATTCAAACTAATTTAATGATGCTGCATAGCTTAAAAATGTCTGAATTGGATTTTACTAAGCCTGGGCGTGAACGACTAGATGATGTATTGATTGAATCAAATCAGGCGGCAGAAATGGTGAAAATTTCGCAACAGGTTACGCAAACCCTGTCTGCAACTTCTAACAACATGATGAACAATAATCTGAATGATACTATGAAGTTCCTAACCGTTTGGTCTTTAGTTTTAACAATACCAACGATCTTGACCGGCTTTTATGGTATGAATGTGAGCTTGCCGGTTGGTCATAGTTCTTCTGACTGGATTGCGATCATAGTGGTGACAGTCTTTCTAATGGTTTGGTTGATTGTTTTAATGAAACGACATCATTTCTTTTAAGCTGAGGCGAATACATGAAAAATAAAGTTTTGCTAGGTTCATTAATTACAGCGCTTCTTGCTTTTATGCTCTATTCCGTTAATCTTAAGCGGGTTGAAAATACCAAATTAAAGATTGCAGGACCAAAGCAGGAACAAGTAGTAAAGAATAAAAAAGGTAAAAAAGGTCCCAGTGAGCCAAAAGTTGCCACTGTTGAGTACCCTAATCACATTAAAGTAGCAGCGGGCAGTGAGAAAAAATGGGCACAGAAAATTGAGCAGGTGATGGGAAAAGATCATAGCTATCAGGTATGTGTTCAGGATCTGAATAATAATAAATTTGCGCGCGTTGCTAATACCAGTCAACGTCATAGTGTAAATTCTATCAGTCGTTTATTTTTATTGATTGCACTCACATACCAAGAGCAGCATGGCAAATCAATTAACAACAAGACGATAAAAATTAAAAAGAGTGATCGCGCTAAAAAGGAAAAATTGCTGCAAAAGGGGATAGCATACAATGCGTCCTACTTAAAGCAACTAATGCTGCAAGGCAATCAAACAGCTGCTAATGCACTCTTGCGGACACTTAAACCAGCTAAAGTTAATACTATTATTAAGAAAATCGGTGTTAAAGATACTGTCATTAAAAATAAGTTTGCCGCTAAAGCAGCAGCTTTGACTACTGCTAACGATTTAAACAAAATTATGGTCAGTCTTTATCATGATCAAATTTTAAGCAGACAGTATTCCAATCAAGTATTGGGCGCTCTGAATTCAAGCAGAACCAAGCCTAAGATTATTCGTAATACTAGAGGCTTAATTTATGCTATTGGCGATAGTAAGGCCAATGTAGCTCTGGTACAATCTAATGGTAATGCATACTGTATCAGCGTTTGGAGTAATAATGACCAAGATTTTGTTAAACTGGGAAAAGCAGTTAACAGCTTCTTTAAATAACGTTTTTAAATAGTGCTTTACCAAATCTTAAAAATTTTGCCCTAATCAGAATTGAGTTTTAGGGCTTTTTTAATAATATAAAATAATTTACAGCTTGTAGATTGTATTCTTCACATTGTAGTGATATATTATTCAGTATGCTGTCAAAAGGAGGGGTGAAATTGGTTAGAAAAAGAAACCTTGATTTGGATAAGGTGATTGCGAAGGCGACGGAGCTGATTGGACGAAAGGGACTTTCCGCGACCACTCTGCCGAACCTAGCTAAAGAGTTAGGCGTTCGTTCACAGTCGCTTTATCATTATGTTTCAGGTCGAAAGCAACTGTTGTCGCTTGTAGGTGCAAGCAGAATTAAAATTTTAGGTAAAAAATTAGTTGATAATCTGATCGGAATTTCAGGTGAAGAAGCTTTACTCAAGTTTGCAGATATTGTCCGTGACTTCATTCTGGACGATCCCGCATTAATTAGTATTCTCTATCATTTGAATGAATACAAAAAAGACGATGCTATTACCCAAGAAATTTTAAAGATAATAGCTTTGGCTGACAAACTAAATTTGAAAAGTGACAGCACGGTTTCGCTCCATTCCTTAATTGGAGCAGTATTGGGATACGTTTTTTTAGATGTGTCCGAATCTTTTACAGAAGAAACTAGTGAAGAAGCTGACCAGGGTTATCATGAATTAATTATTCAACTGGTTCAGCCTAACAAATTATTGCAAAAAAATAGAAAGGAAAATCGGAGTGCATAAACTAGTAAAAAATCATATTTTCTCGTTAATTGCATGGATTTTAATTTTAATCATTTCTGTTGTGGCTTTGCCAGACGTTACAGGGTTAACCCGTGAGCACTCAAATATTTCCTTACCGTCTGACGTTCAAAGTGAAGTTGCAAAGTCAATTCAAAATGATTGGGGTCCCAAACAAAAAAATACTTATCAGGTTGCGGTAGTTTTTAATAAAGAAAAAGGCAAGCTGACATCTGATGATAAGGATGCCATTAATGAAACTATTGCCAAACTGAAAGATAATCAAGATCATTACGGTATTAAAATGGTCTTAGGTCCTGATGATAATATTGCGACTAAGAAAAAACTGCAATCAAAGGATAATACCACATGGATAATGCAGTTAAATGTTGCTAAAAAGCACGGACCTATTAATGATGTTGAAGCGCAGTTGAATAAAGCAGTTAAAACAGCTGGTATCAGAACGTATGTTACTGGTGCGGATGTTTTGCAAAATGCCTTTTCAAATGCAATTCAAGAAGGAATTAAGAAAACTGAAGTAATTACAGTAGTCTTTATTTTCATTGTGTTAGTAATCGTCTTTAAGTCGCCGATCGTGCCGTTAATTTCATTACTAACTGTTGGTGTTTCCTTTATTACATCATTTGCGATTGTTACTAACTTAGTTAAATACCAGAACTTCCCGTTTTCTAACTTTACACAAGTCTTTATGATTATTGTGTTGTTCGGAATTGGTACAGACTATAACATCCTGTTATATGACAAATTTAAAGAGGATCTGGGTAAAGGGATGAATCGCTACGAAGCGATGAATAGTGCCTTAAAGGTTGCTGGAAAAACTATCCTTTATTCTGGTTCTTCCATCTTAATTGGTTTTTCAGCTCTCAGTTTAGCCAACTTCTCCATTTACCAATCAGCCGTTGGTGTTGCGGTAGGTGTCGCTGTTTTACTAATTGTATTACTGACACTTAACCCATTCTTCATGGCTGTTTTAGGTGAAAAAATGTTCTGGCCGGTAAAGAAATTTACTGGTGAACACGAAGATAAACTGTGGCACGGTATTTCAAAAGGTACTCTTGCTCACCCAATTATCTATTTAATTGTACTGGCTGTGGTCGTGATTCCTTTTGGCCTAATGTACACTGGTCATTTGAACTATGATGATACCGACGAAATAGATAATAATGAGACTGCTAAGGCTGGGATGCTGATTGTTGAAGACCATTTTTCAAAGGGAATGGCCGAACCGTCAACGCTCTACATTAAGAGTAATCATAAACTTGACAATGAAGCAGATTTACGTCTTATTGATCAATTGACTAGACAATTGCAAGCTTCTAAGGATGTGGCTTTCGTCACTTCTGTTACTCAGCCTTATGGTGAAAGCATTGATCAGCTTTACGTTAAGAACCAGCTTAATACTGTTAACCAAGGTGTTGATCAAGCACGTGCCGGTTTAGGTAAATTAAGCAAAGCAAGTAAACAATTGTCTGCTGGCGCAAATAAGTTGGCAGATGGTACAAGCCAACTGCAAAACGGCACTAGCCAACTCCAAGATGGCGCAAGTAAGTTGCAAAGCGGTACAAGCAAATTGCAAAACGGTGCCGGCCGTTTGCAAAACGGCACAGGTCAACTGCAAGGCGGCGCCAGTCGTCTGCAAAATGGCACGCAACAAATGACAAGTGGATTAAATCAATTAAATTCTCAACTTGCAAGTGGCAGTGCTGGTATTGCGAATGCGCAGAAGAATACCAAGGCTGCTTTAGAAAAGAACTATAAAGCTAACTTATCTAAGAGCATTAATAGTATCCCTGGCTTAACCCAGCAGCAAAAGATGGCTACAATGCAAGCTGCAGGTGCTGCTTTAGAAAAATCCTGGGCAGAAGCTTCCGCATCAATGCCTAACGTATCTGGACAAATGGGTCAGCTTCAATCTGGTGTCGGCAGATTAGCCACTGCTTCGGGCCAATTGAATAATGGTGCCTCGACTTTGAACAGCGGCATTGGTCAACTTAATTCTAGTGCTGGTCAATTAAGCTCTGGTATTGGTCAAGTTAACTCCAGTACTGGTCAATTAAGTTCAGGCATCGGTCAATTAAATTCCAGTGTTGGCCAACTTAATTCAGGTGCCGGTCAGTTAGCAGCTAATACGCCAAAACTGACTAATGGTGTGGATGAAGTTAATAGTGGCTTAGGACAAGGTGCTGCTTACCTTAATGGCTTAGCAAGTTCTTCTGCCGCAGATACTTTCTATATTCCACAAGAATTTATCAAAAACGATACTTTCCAAACTTCGATTAAGAATTATTTGAGCCCTGACAAAAAGTCGGCTATGCTGATGATTGTCTTTAAGTCAAATCCAAGTAGTCTTAAAGCCACCAAAAAGGCGCAAGATCTAAGCTTAATGGCTAAAAAATCTTTTGCAGGCACTCGTCTTAAGAATGCGACAGTAGCAATGGGCGGCGAAAGTTCTAACATTGCTGACATTAAGGATATTGCCAACAGGGACTTTATTAGAACTGCAGCTATAATGCTAATTGGAATAGGTATTGCCTTAATTTTTGTAACTCGTTCACTTTTACAACCTGTCTACATTTTAGGTACACTCCTGATTGCCTACTTCTGCTCATTATCAATTACAGAGTGGGTAGTTAAGGCTACCTTAGGTAAAAGCATGCTAACTTGGAACACGCCGTTCTTTGGCTTTATCATGTTAATTGCTTTAGGTGTTGATTACAGTATCTTCTTGATGACACGCTACCGTGAACTTGAAAACGGCAAGCCAAGTCAAAGAATGCTTAAAGCATGCGGTATTATTGGAACTGTGGTGGTTTCAGCAGCCATTATCTTAGGTGGTACATTTGCTGCATTAATTCCATCAGGGATTCCGACTTTGATTGAAGTTGCTTTGGCAGTGATTATTGGTTTGATAATATTAGTATTTATTATGCCGATTACCTTGTCAGCTGCAGTCAAGTTGACTTATGAAGGTATTCATTGGCGCAAGAATAAACGTGCTAAAAATTAAGCAAAATTAATTAAAAAGGTTGAAATTCTTATTTAGGATTTCAGCCTTTTTTATTCAAAACAATTTTTTAATCCGTTTACAAATGTTAATTAGTTATAGTATACTGTTTTTAATTAAATTTTAAGTAGAAGGTAAGGAATACTGGCATGTCAAGACAAGTAAATAATCAATAAGCTCTAGTTGTAGTTTTAAATCAATAACCACTTTTTAATTTTTAACTCAACGTAGAGCGATCTTATTTATCAGGTAGAGTAATTTCAGCAGCTTATAATTGCGGCTTACTTTACTAATTACGCGTATACATTGAGGTATTATAGTGGAATTAATTAAAATAGATTATTTACAAATTGACGTGGCAGCTTCTAAACTGCTGACTGTCTCAAATTTGAGCATCAATTCTAGACAAAAAATTGGTTTGATTGGTAATAATGGTGTAGGTAAAACCACTTTAATGAAGATTCTTGCTCAAGAAAAATTTACGGATTTGTTTACCATTAAAGGTGCAGTTATTAACAATTGTAATTTTGCTTATGTTCCGCAATTGCTTGATGCTGGTGATAAGAGTGGCGGGCAAAGAGAGAAATTAGCTCTCAGTAGGGCCATTGCCAAATTAAAAAATATGCCTAACGGTTTGCTGCTTTTGGACGAACCCACATCTAATTTGGATATTACGCAGCAACAATGGTTAATAAAGTTAATAAATAAAAGCAAAATTGCCTGTTTAATTGTCAGCCATGACCAGAACTTTTTGGATAGCGTCTGTAGTTCAATCTGGTATATTCAAGATCAAGAAGTGCACAATTTCTCTGGGACTTATGAAGAATTTCGCAGCTTTAGACAAGATGAACAAAAACGAGCAGAAACGATTTATGAGCAAAAGGAAAAGCACCTTGAGCAGTTAAAGAGAAGTTATAATCAGCATTTTAATAAGGCCAGAACTTTTTCTCGTAACAAAAAGGGACTTTCTTCATCTGACTGGCGGTCAAAGTCCATGGGAAAACAAAAAACAGCAAATAATGTTATCAGAGCCAGTAAAAGTCTTGCTAACCGCATCAATAAGGAAAAAGGAGAGCTAAAAAGGCCACCAGTTCATCATGCGATTACCTTGAAAAATGGCAACAATGGGATAACTGACCTGTCTATTTCTTCGAAAAGCAAGGCATTACGGCTGGAGAAACAACCGCTTAATGCTTATGGGCAGAAGTTGTTTAACATTACGCAGGAAGTAAATCTTGCTTATGGTTCAAAAATAGTTTTAACTGGGCAAAATGGTGTTGGCAAAACTGTTTTTCTGGAACAAGTTAAGGATAGGAAACTGCATGGTTTTTATAATCCGCAATTAAAAATAGGTTATTTTAACCAAAACATAGTTACAAACCAAACGGATAAAACGTTATTTGATTCTCTTTTTGCCACCAGCATATTCGATGATAGTTCGACTATGCAGGTCTTGGGCGATTTGCATTTGCGCCAATATGGAGACCATAAAATAAGTGATCTTAGTGGTGGCCAGCTTGTGTGTTTCAATTTAGCAAAAATAATTACCGGTCAATATAATTTATTGCTGCTTGATGAACCCACAAACTTTTTAGATATTGCCTCTATTAATGCACTGGCGGAATTTGTGAGAGATTATCCGTTTGCTATGATACTTGTATCACACGATCAGGCATTTATCAAACAGCTTAAAGTTGAAAGATGGCAAATTAAGAATGGTCTGCTGCTCACTTCGCAGGCGCAAAAAGTGAAGCAGCAGAAAAGGAATAATAATGAGTTAGAACTACTCAAGTTTAAGCTCGATCAATTAATGCTTGATTCGAAAGCTTCAATTTCTGAAATAAAGCAAGTTAAAGCAAAAATTCAAGAATTACAGTAAAAGACTGTATTAAAATAGTGATAAAGAATTTTCCTTATCGCTATTTTTGTTTTATGATTAACCTATTAACAATTATTGATTAAAGGAAGCTTCTTATGACTACTTGTCCAAACTGTGGTCGTCCCATCACTGATGAGGATGTTAAATGCCCAAATTGTCATTTTGACTTACAAAAATATCGTGAGACTTTTTTCACAGATCAACACCAAAAGGCTGTTTTTGAAGATGAAAAGACCGGCAAAAAAATTGCTAGTCGCAAATTATACCGGCAAGAATTTTATCCAGCAAAGCAAAACTCTGTTATTGCACGAATGCTAAAGTGGATTCATGTTAACAGTATGATCGTATTTCTGCTAGGAATTGCATTGTTAATCCTGATGAGTTTTTCTCGCAGTTTTGGTTGGATTTGCTTTTTTGCTTTATTAGTTTGGCTCTATTTTGTGTGCAGCCGTCAAGAAAAGATTGACCGCTACACCGTAGATGAACGCTTAACACAAAAAATAAATCAGCTCGGATCCAATATGTTTAATGACGTAGCTGAATCGAAAGAAAAGGTGAGATCAAAGAGCAGGCTAGCCCAGAAAAGTATTAAAAATAAGGAAAATGCCCCAGTAAAAAAGCACTTTTCTTATGTACAGCTGTTAGTAGTTTTGCTCGCAATAATAAACTTAATAGTTTTATTTACTGGATCAGGTGCGTCTGTTTTAGACGTGACTTACAGTCAAAAAATGTCAATTACGCGGGTAACTTTCAGATTAGCCGGCAGACTCTTTTCTTCAAATGCCACTTTACTGTCCGGAGTAGTGCTTTGTGTAATCTGGCTAGTCATCGTTTTGATTCCGCTGTTTATTATTTACCATACAATGAAAGATACTAAAAAGAGCAGAATAATCGCTTTTTCACTGTCTTTAATTGAAAGTATTTTTCTAATTTACCTTATTTTTAGAATGTCAAACAGTTCATTGTCTAATCGGGGCATTTTGCATAGCATTACTAGCCAATTGCTTTTGTATGCTGTTTCAATAGGAGCATCAACGTATTTCTTGATTTTAGCCAGCGTGATGACGACTGGACTAACCGGTTATAACCTCATGCGCCACCGTTAAAATAAATTTAATTAAATAAAAAGCTGATAAACTAGCGTCTATCAGCTTTTTTAATTTATCTTCTTATAAATATTACTTGGTTGGCATGGAAATTACTAAGTGCTCGTTAACAAAAGCCATCAAGCCAAGATCGCTGAGTTCACGACCATAGCCGGATTTCTTAATGCCACCGAATGGTAATTCACCTGAACTAATCCAAGTACCGTTAATTACTGTCATACCAGTTTCAATTTGAGCGGCGACGTTTTGTGCACGTTCAAGATTGGAGCTGATAACTGAAGAACCTAAGCCGTAGCTGGAATCATTAGCTAAAGCAATAGCAGCATCTTCATCTTCTACTTCGTAGACAATAGCTACTGGGCCGAAGAATTCTTGGTCAAATGCAGGATTATCACGATCAATATCAGTCAGGATAGTTGGACGGAAGAAGGCACCATCAGAATCAATTTCAGGATATTGATAGAATACTTTGGCTCCGGCACCAATAGCTTGGTCAACTTGCTTGGTTAATTTATCCTTGGCACCTTGTGAATTCATTGGTGGCAAAGTTGTATTTGGATCAAGCGGATCGCCAGCTTTTAAGCTAGAAAAGACGCTCTTTAATTCTTGGAGAGTTTCTTCATAACGTGATTTAACAACAATAATACGCTTAGAAGATGTACATACTTGTCCGTCATTATAGGTTCTGGCAGAACTAAGTGCTTGTTTTAAGACTTGCGGATCAGCATCATCAAGAATAATGAAAGCATCGTTGCCGCCAAGTTCCATTGTCGACTTTTTCAGGTTTTTACCGGCATTTTCAGCAACAGAAGAACCACCACGCTCTGAACCAGTTAAAGCTACTCCTTGAATTCTAGGATCAGCAATAATTTGATCAAGTTGGTCATAACTTGGGTAAAGGTTGATTAAACTTCCTTCCGGAGCTCCTGCTTGTTTAATAATTTTAGCAATTAATGCTGCTGAACCAGGAACATTGTGCGCATGTTTGAGAATAATAGGATTACCCACAATAAAGTTTGGTGCAAATACTCTGATTACTTGATAAAGTGGGAAATTCCATGGCTCACAAGCCATTACTACACCAGTTGCTTGCTTTAAGTAATATGCGTCGCCCAGTTTGGAGTCAATTGGCTCTGGCTTTAACAATTCAGGCCCTTTATCGGCAAAATAGTCACAAATAGAAACGCAAAGATCAACTTCACCTTCTGCTTCACCAATCATTTTACCCATTTCGCGGGTCATGATTTCAGCCATTTCTTTTTTATGCTCACGCAAACCATCTGCCACTTGATGCAGGGTCTTAGACCGTGTTTCAGGCTTTTCATGACGCCACTTGTGATACAATGCATCGGTTAAATTAAGGGCATCCTCTATTTGATCAGAAGTAGGATTGTCATAATTGGCAAAGTTTTCGTTAGTGTATGGATTAATTGATTGATATTTAGCCATAATATTATCTCCTTAAAAATTTGTAGGATAAGCTTATCAAGAATATAAAACGTTTTCATTAATTATTATAGCACATACAGAATATTTTACTAATCAATAGTAAGTAAAAATAAAAATTATTTTATTGCATTTAAAAGATAGTTTAGTGATTGCTCCAGATATTGAGTGGAATAAGACATTGCGTGCTTGTTACCAGCTATTATTTTCAAGTCAACCGCATGATTTTTTTGAGCGAGAACAGCAATAAAGTCAAGCAAATACTTAATAGGCGATAATTCATCTGCAGAATTGATCATCAATAGCTGCTGTAAGTTACTATAGTCATAAGATGTAGCATCTATTTTCTTTAAGACTAATGCGTCTTCTGAACCGGCGTATGCTAAAGTAAAATATTTATAAAAAGCATCATTAATATCATGTAAATTAGTTAAGCCTAGTTCCTTGCGACCATCAACTGAAGCTGTCACTTTCTGGTGGTCTTTCATCCAGTTTGAGTAGTTAACTGGTGCTGACCAAGTAACAGTGGGGAAACCATATTTGCCAGCAATATTAAGAGCCATTGTTCCACCACTGCTGGCTCCTATTTGAGTGATGTCAACCTTTTTATTAGCAACATATTTACTTTTTAGCAACCACCTTACAAAATTAATGCTGTCTTCGTGTGCAGCTGGAAACGGGTGTTGCGGTGCAAGGGAGTAGTTGGGAGCAAAGACGGTAAAACCATGAGCGGCTATTTTACTACACAGTTCTTTAAAGCTGCTTTTGTCGCCGCGAAACCAACCACCGCCATGCCAAAATAAGAGAATTTTATTATTGGAATTATCATTATCTGGTTCATAAATATCTACTTGTAAATCTTTTTGTTTATCAAAAGTGACATCAGTAATAAATTTGGTCATCCGAATTTCCTCCAAAAATTAATTAAGTATTATTAACTATTATACTGTAATTAGGACAGTTGACCGTTTTAAAACAAGCTTCCTTTTATTTCATAAATGTAAATATTTAAGTTATTTTAATTATTAGTATTTAATGAATTAAAAAGTAATCACTTTGCTTATTTTTTGGTAAAATGAGGCTTAACATTGGAGGTAAGTTATGCATCTGTCTGCTAAAGCTAGTCGAAGATTAATTAACATCTTGACCGTTGTCAGCGGGATTATCATTATTCTATTGTGTATTTATTGGTACAAATTAGGAATATTTACTAGTCAAGCTAAAATGAAAGCATATTTGGCTGATAAGAGAATAATTGGGCCAATAATTTTTGTTGTGATTCAGATTATACAGGTGGTTATACCTATTATTCCAGGTGGAGTCTCACTTTTAGGCGGAGTAATCTTCTTTGGACCGGTAGCCGGTTTTGTTTATAACTATGTGGGAATCTGTATTGGCTCAATCATCAACTTCTTTTTGGCACGCTTTTATGGCAGACCCTTTATCCTTCATATTGTTTCCGAAAAAACGCTTGATAAATATATGAAGTGGACAAAAAACCAAAGCAAATTTAACTGGTTTTTTGCGATCTGCATTGTAGCGCCAATGGCACCAGATGACGTTTTATGTCTACTAGCAGGCTTAACAGACATGAAGTTCTGGACTTATTTTTGGATTATTATCTTAGGTAAGCCTTGGACTATTGCAGCTTATAGTTTTGCACTCCAGTTTGGCATGGATTGGTTGCTCAAATTGGTGGGTCATTAATGGCTAATCGCATTTATTTGCGCTCTTTTAACTTGTCGGATGCATCAACTTTACTTAAATGGGGGCAGGATGAATATTATCAGCGCTTAGCGGGCTTTGGTCATTATCAAAATCTGGCAGATGCCGAAAAAGCGGCTGGGCAATATGCGGCAAGAAAATATAGCTATGCTCTCTGCTTGTGCCAATCTCAAAAAATGATTGGTTTAGTTGAGCTATATGAGCGCGGTGTCAGCACCAAAGAATTGCAGGCAACTAAAGAAATTGGCTTTTTGTTAGACAAGGACTTCTCGGGACACGGTTATATGACTGAGGCACTAAAAATAGTGCTGGATTATGCATTCCAAAAACTCAATCAAACTGAAATTTGGGCTGGGGTTTTTGAAAATAATCTACGCTCAAAAAAATTACTGGTGCGCCTGGGTTTTAAATTTATCTATGCTGTTGATATGAGTAAAGTCAGTGAATTTTCTCAGTATCAAGAAGACTATTTCTTACTGCAAAAGGCAGAGTGGTTAGAAAGAAAAAAGTAATTAGAAAATACCGCAATCTTTATTTCATTATTTAAAGTATGTCCGTATTTTTTTAAATACTTAATTTGCGGATAAATAATTGCAAATACTAATAAATACTATTTGCTAAAAAAAGCATAATAGCTTAAAATAATATCCAAACACGGAATCCTAAGACTGTTTTAGAGAGTTCGCGCTCTGGTGCAAGCGAATAGAAGTCGTTTCCAGATTCCATTAATGTGGGTAATTAATAGTTACACGGCACGCGGCATCGTTATCGCCGACTTAATGAAGCGCAGCTAACTTATTAGCTGAAAATGGGTGGTACCGCGAAGCCATGTGAAAGCCAATTCGTCCCAATTTTAGGGATGAATTGGCTTTTTTGTGTGGAGGTTAAAAATGCTGGATATAAAATTGATTCGTGAGAATCTTGATTGGGCTAAAGATAAGCTGGGTAGACGCGGCGTTAAGCCAGAAGAACTGGATGAATTAGTAAAAATTGACGCTGATAGACGTGAAGAATTAAATCGCAGTGAGCAACTGAAAGCAGAAAGAAACAAAGTTTCTAAAGAAATTGCTGAAATTAAGAGAAATAAGGAAGATGCTTCCGCCGCTGTGCAAAAAATGCGTGAAGTTGGACAGGAAATCAAAGAACTGGATGAAAAGGTTGCTGAATTAACTGAAAAGCAAAACTATATCTTATTAAGACTGCCTAATTTCCCTGATGATTCTGATCCAATCGGACCTGATGAAAGTTATAATGAAGAAGTTCGTAAGTGGCACGAACCAACAAAACTCGACTTTAAGCCCAAAGCTCACTGGGAACTTGGTACCGATTTAGATATTTTAGACTGGGACAGAGGCGCTAAGGTTTCAGGTGCGCGTTTTGTCTATTATAAAGGTGCTGGTGCCTTGCTTGAACGGGCAGTGTTTAACTTTTTCTTAGATGAAAATACTAAAGAAGGTTATACCGAAGTTATTCCGCCATATTTAGTCAACGACGAGTCAATGCAGGGTACAGGTCAATTTCCTAAATTCCGCGAAGATGTTTATACAATTGTGGATAATGATGATCCTGATAAGCCACTCGATCTGACTTTGATACCAACTGCTGAAGTGCCGCTGGTTAACTATTTCCGTGATGAAATTATTCACGCAGACAAATTACCAATTAACGTTACTGCGCTTTCTCCAGCCTTCAGAAGTGAAGCTGGTTCTGCTGGACGTGATACCCGGGGCTTAATTAGAATGCACGAGTTTAGAAAAGTGGAAATGGTTAAGATTTGTAAGCCGGAAGAGTCATGGAATGAATTGGACAAGCTCACAAACAATGCTGAACACTTGTTACAAAAACTAGATTTACCATATCATGTTGTAGCATTATCAACTGGGGATGCTAGTTTTACTAGTGCCAAAACCTATGATTTGGAAGTGTGGATGCCGGCACAAGATAAGTATCGTGAAATCTCCAGCTGTTCTAACTGTACTGACTTTCAAGCTCGGCGTGCACAAATTCGTTACCGCGATGAAGATGGTAAACTTCATTTGGCACATACGCTTAATGGCTCAGGCTTAGCTGTCGGCAGAACAGTTGCTGCAATTTTAGAAAATTACCAAAATGAAGATGGCACTGTCACAGTACCCGAAGTTTTAGTTCCTTATATGAATGGAATGAAAAAGATTACTAAAGAAGAAAGTTTAATCTAGTTAATAGACTTATTAATTTCGTAAGCTGATCAGCTTACGAAATTTTTTTGTAAAAAATCAATCTGAATTTAGCTCCAAAGAGCCTAAATTACGAATATTTAACAAATTGGTCTAGTCAAAAAAAGTAAAAATAGCGTGTATCAGGTATTAGTAAAAACTAATTTGAAAGCAAAATAACTTAAATAACGAACAAAAACTTTAATTTGACGAACTAACACAAAAAGAGTAAGGTATTACTTGTGCTTGAGCGAGTTACAACAAATAACAAGTTCAACATAAATCGAGCAAAACCAGTTGACAAAAAGCAACAGGTTTAGTAAGATAATAAACGCTGTCAGGTAAGACGGCGAAAGCAAGTCAGAAAAAAGTGCTTGACAAAAGCAATTGAATCTGGCAAAATGAAAAAGCTGTTTTAAAGAAGACAGCAGGTAGTACCTTGAAAACTGAACAATGTTTTCGCAAAAATGTGCGGGTTTAAAGAACCCAAAACAAAAGAGCGAAGTCAATTTCGCAAGCAAATAAATCCGAGATGCGAATCTTGGAACGAATGAGCAAACATTCAAACAAACATTTAAAAAATGAGAGTTTGATCCTGGCTCAGGACGAACGCTGGCGGCGTGCCTAATACATGCAAGTCGAGCGAGCAATTTTGAYRGAATACTTCGGTAGGAAGTCAGAAGCGCGAGCGGCGGATGGGTGAGTAACACGTGGGCAACCTGCCCTTTAGCTTGGGATACCACTTGGAAACAGGTGCTAATACCAAATAAGCAGCACGAGCGCATGCTCRAGCTGAGAAAGGCGGCTTTCGAGCTGTCACTAAAGGATGGGCCCGCGGTGCATTAGCTAGTTGGTAAGGTAACGGCTTACCAAGGCGATGATGCATAGCCGAGTTGAGAGACTGACCGGCCACATTGGGACTGAGACACGGCCCAAACTCCTACGGGAGGCAGCAGTAGGGAATCTTCCACAATGGACGCAAGTCTGATGGAGCAACGCCGCGTGAGTGAAGAAGGTTTTCGGATCGTAAAGCTCTGTTGTTGGTGAAGAAGGACAAGGGTAGTAACTGATTCTTGTTTGACGGTAATCAACCAGAAAGTCACGGCTAACTACGTGCCAGCAGCCGCGGTAATACGTAGGTGGCAAGCGTTGTCCGGATTTATTGGGCGTAAAGCGAACGCAGGCGGGAGAATAAGTCAGCTGTGAAAGCCCCCAGCTTAACTGGGGAACTGCAACTGAAACTATTTTTCTTGAGTGCAGAAGAGGAGAGTGGAACTCCATGTGTAGCGGTGGAATGCGTAGATATATGGAAGAACACCAGTGGCGAAGGCGGCTCTCTGGTCTGTAACTGACGCTGAGGTTCGAAAGCATGGGTAGCGAACAGGATTAGATACCCTGGTAGTCCATGCCGTAAACGATGAGTGCTAAGTGTTGGGAGGYTTCCGCCTCTCAGTGCTGCAGCTAACGCATTAAGCACTCCGCCTGGGGAGTACGACCGCAAGGTTAAAACTCAAAGGAATTGACGGGGGCCCGCACAAGCGGTGGAGCATGTGGTTTAATTCGAAGCAACGCGAAGAACCTTACCAGGTCTTGACATCTAGTGCCAGTCCTAGAGATAGGATGTTTCCTTCGGGAACACTAAGACAGGTGGTGCATGGCTGTCGTCAGCTCGTGTCGTGAGATGTTGGGTTAAGTCCCGCAACGAGCGCAACCCTTATTATTAGTTGCCAGCATTAAGTTGGGCACTCTAATGAGACTGCCGGTGACAAACCGGAGGAAGGTGGGGACGACGTCAAGTCATCATGCCCCTTATGACCTGGGCTACACACGTGCTACAATGGTTAGTACAACGAGCAGCGAACCTGCAAAGGCAAGCGAATCTCTGAAAGCTAATCTCAGTTCGGATTGCACTCTGCAACTCGAGTGCATGAAGCTGGAATCGCTAGTAATCGCGGATCAGCACGCCGCGGTGAATACGTTCCCGGGCCTTGTACACACCGCCCGTCACACCATGAGAGTCTGTAATGCCCAAAGCCGGTAGGATAACCTGCAAAGGAGTCAGCCGTCTAAGGCAGGACAGATGATTAGGGTGAAGTCGTAACAAGGTAGCCGTAGGAGAACCTGCGGCTGGATCACCTCCTTTCTAAGGAAAAGCRAAGGCCGAGGCGGAGAGTAGGAATACTAAGAGAAGCCAAGGCAAGAGCAAGGAAAGCACATRAGTAGCGAAGACATTGTTTAGTTTTGAGGGTAATACCTCAAAGAAAAGAGCAGATACGCTAGAAACGGGCCTATAGCTCAGCTGGTTAGAGCGCACGCCTGATAAGCGTGAGGTCGATGGTTCAAGTCCATTTAGGCCCATAGGCAAGTAGAAACAAGCGTGTCTAACAGAGAAGAAACATTGGGGGCTTAGCTCAGTTGGGAGAGCACCTGCTTTGCAAGCAGGAGGTCATCGGTTCGAACCCGTTAGCCTCCATTGGGTCTGGTAAAAACAGATCCAAYGAGTTAGTACATTGAAAACTGAATATAATCCAAGAAAAACCGAGAAACAATCAAAAGAGAACAGATTGCTAAAGAGCGACCGAGAGAGTATCTTGAGTAAGGTCAAGTAAAGAAGGGCGCACGGTGAATGCCTGGGCACAATGAGGCGAAGAAGGACGTGACGAACCACGAAAGGCTTCGGGGAGCGGTAAGTACGCAGAGATCCGGAGATATCCGAATGGGGGAACCCAATGCATGCAGATGCATTACCAAGCGGTGAATAGATAGCCGGTTGGGGCAAGACGCAGTGAACTGAAACATCTAAGTAGCTGCAGGAAGAGAAAGAAAGATCGATTTCCCTAGTAGCGGCGAGCGAAGCGGAAAGAGCCCAAACCAGATGATTTATCATCTGGGGTTGTAGGACTGCAGGAAGGCAGCGCAAAGGATAGCAGAATTATCTGGGAAGGTAAGCCAGAGAGGGTGAGAGCCCCGTAAGCGAAATCCGGAGCGCGCTGAGCAGGATCCTGAGTAGGTCGGGACACGAGGAATCCCGATTGAAGCAGCGAGGACCATCTCGCAAGGCTAAATACTACATTGTGACCGATAGTGAACCAGTACCGTGAGGGAAAGGTGAAAAGAACCCCGGGAGGGGAGTGAAAGAGAACCTGAAACCGTGTGCCTACAAATAGTCAAAGCCCATTAAGGGGTGATGGCGTGCCTTTTGTAGAATGAACCGGCGAGTTACGTTAATTAGCGAGGTTAAGTCAGAAAAGACGGAGCCGGAGCGAAAGCGAGTCTGAAGAGGGCGCGAGAGTTAGTTGATGTAGACCCGAAACCAAGTGACCTACCCATGACCAGGTTGAAGGTGCGGTAAAGCGCACTGGAGGACCGAACCCACGTAAGTTAAAAATTGCGGGGATGAGTTGTGGGTAGCGGTGAAATTCCAAACGAACTTGGAGATAGCTGGTTCTCTCCGAAATAGCTTTAGGGCTAGCCTGGTGCGAGGATGATAATGGAGGTAGAGCTCTGTTTGGACGAAGGGCCCGTCAGGGGTTACTGAATTCAGATAAACTGCGAATTCCAGATATCAAAGCACTGGAGTCAGACTGCGAGTGATAAGATCCGTAGTCGAAAGGGAAACAGCCCAGATCACCAGTTAAGGTCCCCAAATCTATGCTAAGTGGAAAAGGATGTGGAGTTGCGTAGACAACTAGGATGTTGGCTTAGAAGCAGCCACCATTAAAAGAGTGCGTAATAGCTCACTAGTCGAGTGACGCTGCGCCGAAAATTTACCGGGGCTAAGCATAGTACCGAAACTGTGGATGTGCAGTAATGCACGTGGTAGGAGAGCGTTCTAAATGCGGCGAAGCTTAACTGAGAAGATAAGTGGAGCGTTTAGAAGTGAGAATGCCGGTATGAGTAGCGCAAGATAGGTGAGAATCCTATCCGCCGAAAGACTAAGGTTTCCTGGGGCAGGCTCGTCCGCCCAGGGTAAGTCGGGACCTAAGGCAAGGCCGAAAGGCGTAGTCGATGGAGAACAGGTAGAGATTCCTGTACTGCGCAGCTTCGTTAATAGCGAAGGAGGGACGCAGGAGGCGAAGGACGCATGGCGCTGGAAGCCATGTTTAAGCGYCAAGTGTGGATATGAGTCAAATGCTTGTATCCMAAAAGCACAAGGCGTGATGAGGAGCGAAATTAAAGTAGCGAAGGTCCAAGAGTCACACTGCCAAGAAAAGCTTCTAGTGAGAAGCTGCGTACCCGTACCGCAAACCGACACAGGTAGTCGAGTGGAGAACACTCAGGTGAGCGAGAGAACTCTCGTTAAGGAACTCGGCAAAATCGCCCCGTAACTTCGGGAGAAGGGGTGCTGGTGTAAGAGCCAGCCGCAGTGAATAGGCCCAAACAACTGTTTATCAAAAACACAGGTCTCTGCAAAGTCGTAAGACGACGTATAGGGGCTGACACCTGCCCGGTGCTGGAAGGTTAAGGAGAGCTGTTAGCGCAAGCGAAGCAGCGAACTGAAGCCCCAGTAAACGGCGGCCGTAACTATAACGGTCCTAAGGTAGCGAAATTCCTTGTCGGGTAAGTTCCGACCTGCACGAAAGGTGTAATGATTTGGGCACTGTCTCAACGAGAGACTCGGTGAAATTATAATACCCGTGAAGATGCGGGTTACCCGCGACAGGACGGAAAGACCCCATGGAGCTTCACTGCAATTTGATATTGGGCAGCTGTTAAACATGTACAGGATAGGTAGGAGCCGGAGAAGATAGCACGCCAGTGTTATCAGAGGCAATGTTGGGATACTACCCTTGTTTGATGGCTGCTCTAACCAGGGCCTCTAAGCGAGGCATGGGACAGTGTCAGACGGGCAGTTTGACTGGGGCGGTCGCCTCCTAAAGYGTAACGGAGGCGCCCAAAGGTTCCCTCAGAATGGTTGGAAATCATTCACAGAGTGCAAAGGKATAAGGGAGCTTGACTGCGAGAGCGACAACTCGAGCAGGGACGAAAGTCGGGCTTAGTGATCTGGTGGTACCGYATGGAAGGGCCATCACTCAACGGATAAAAGCTACCCTGGGGATAACAGGCTTATCTCCCCCAAGAGTTCACATCGACGGGGAGGTTTGGCACCTCGATGTCGGCTCGTCGCATCCTGGGGCTGAAGTCGGTCCCAAGGGTTGGGCTGTTCGCCCATTAAAGCGGCACGCGAGCTGGGTTCAGAACGTCGTGAGACAGTTCGGTCCCTATCCGTCGTGGGCGTAGGAAATTTGCGAGGAGCTGTCCTTAGTACGAGAGGACCGGGATGGACATACCGCTGGTGTACCAGTTGTCTTGCCAAAGGCATCGCTGGGTAGCTAAGTATGGYCGGGATAAGCGCTGAAAGCATCTAAGTGCGAAGCCCCCCTCAAGATGAGATTTCCCATACGAAAGTAGTAAGACACCTCAAAGACTAAGAGGTAGATAGGCTGGGAGTRGAAGAGCCGTGAGGCTTGGAGCGGACCAGTACTAATCAGTCGAGGACTTGACCAGAGCTTAGCAGCAGTCAAGGTTTTTCAAAAGGATTATATTTAGTTTTGAGTGTAAAAACTCAAAGGAAAAAAGTACGGTGGCAAGAGCAAGAAGGAAACACCTGTAACCATGCCGAACACAGCAGTTAAGCTTCTTCACGCCGAGAGTAGTTGGTGGGAGACTGCCTGCGAGGGTAGGACGCTGCCGTGCTTTTTAGTATTCCGGCTTAGCTCAGTTGGTAGAGCGCTTGACTGTTAATCAAGATGTCGTCAGTTCGAGTCTGACAGCCGGAGCGAGCAGCAGAAAGAGGACCAGTTAGGTCCTCTTTTTTGTACCTGTTTTTCCTTAATATTAAAGGAATAGCATTTTATTTATATGAGAAAATAATGGGGTTACGTGACTTAAAAGCACTTTCACGGTACAATAGTAGCGGATACATTTTATCTAAAGGAGGAAATCTCATGGTAGGAATTGTTTTAGCCAGCCATGGTGGTTTTGCCGATGGAATTGCGCAGTCTGCGCAAATGCTGTTTGGCGAACAAGACAATTTTGCTCATGTCATTTTAAAGCCTGATGAAGGCCCAGATGATATTAGGGGCAAAATGGAAACAGCAATTGCTTCGTTTGAAAATCAGGGTGAAGTTTTGCTGATAGTCGATTTATGGGGTGGTACGCCGTTTAATCAAGCAAGCGGTTTACTCGAAAAGCATCCTAAATGGGCAGTAGTAGCAGGTATGAACCTGCCTTTGGTGGTAGAAGCTTTAACACAGCGGATGACTAAGCCAGATGCTACGGCTCACGAAATTGCAACTGCTGTGGTAGAGCCAGCACGTGATGGTATTAAAATAAAGCCGGCAGAATTAATGCCCAAGTCTTCAACAAAAGATCAAACTAAGGCACAAACTGCTGGTAAAAAGAAGACCATTCCCGCGGGTACTGTTGTTGGTGATGGTCATATTAAATTTGTTTTGGCACGAATTGATTCTCGTTTATTACATGGTCAGGTTGCTACAGGATGGATACCATCCATGCACCCGGACAGAGTAATTGTTGTTTCTGACAGTGTGGCAAAAGACGAAATGCGTAAGAGCATGATTCGTGAAGCAGCTCCTGCCGGTGTTAAGGCACATACTGTTCCGTTAAAAAAGATGGTTGAGATTGCAAAAGATCCCCGTTTTGGCAACACACATGCGTTATTATTATTTGAAAATCCTGAAGATGTTTTAAAGGTAATAAAAGCTGGGGTTGACATTAAGACTGTCAATGTTGGATCAATGTCTTATAAAGTTGGCGATGTCAATGCTAACAATGTATTGTCTATGAATCAAGAAGATGTTGATACTTTCCACGAACTTGAAAAAATGGGAGTCAAGTATGATGTGCGCAAAGTTCCAACTGATAAAGAAGGCAATATGGAAGCTATTTTAAATAAAGCTCAAAGTTTGCTTGACGAACAAAATAAATAAGAGAATAGGAGTAAAACATGAACGCTATTCAAATGATTTTAGTTGTCATAGTTGCCTTTCTTGCAGGTATGGAAGGCATCTTGGATCAATGGGAATTTCACCAACCACTGGTCGCTTGTACGTTAATCGGCCTAGTAACCGGTAATCTGGTTTTGGGCGTTACTTTAGGTGGATATTTACAAATGATTGCCTTAGGCTGGGCTAATATTGGTGCTGCTGTTGCGCCTGATGCTGCTTTGGCTTCCGTTGCTTCAGCTATCATTCTGGTTCAAAGTGGTCAAGGAACAAAGGGGATTGGTATGGCTACAGGTATTGCGATGCCTTTAGCTGTTGCCGGACTCTTTTTGACCATGATTGTGCGGACTATTTCTACTGGTATTGTGCACATTATGGACGCGGATGCCAAAAAGGGTAATTGGCGTAAAATTAATATGTGGCAATGGATTGATGTTTGTCTGCAAGGATTGAGAATCGCTATTCCGGCTGCCTTGCTACTAGCTATTCCAGCTTCTACTGTTAAATACTGGCTAGGGTTAATGCCGGCATGGCTTAGTGATGGTATGTCAATCGGTGGTGCCATGGTTGTAGCCGTTGGTTACGCTATGGTTATTAACATGATGGCTAGCCGTGAAGTTTGGCCATTCTTTGCTATCGGGTTTGCCTTGGCGGCTATTAAAGACTTAACTTTGATTGCTTTAGGTGCCATTGGTCTAGCAATGGCTCTTATGTACTTGGCTTTAGAGTCAAATCGTGGTAATAACGGCAGCTCAAGTTCTGATAATGAAGGTACCGGCGATCCACTCGGCGATATCATAGATGACTATTAAAGTGATATTTAAGAGGAGGATTTTACAATGGCTGATAAAAAAATAAAATTAACTAAAGCCGACCGCTTCAAAGTTATGTGGCATTCACAATTTTTGCAGGCTTCTTGGAACTATGAAAGAATGCAGAACGGTGGGTATGCATATTCACTTATTCCTGCTTTGAGAAAACTTTATCCTAAAAAGGAAGATATGGCAGCTGCTTTGCAGAGACACCTGGTCTTCTTTAACGTTCACCCTTACTTAGTATCACCAATTCTAGGTGTTACGCTAGCCCTAGAAGAAGATAAGGCTAACGGCGCTAAGGTGGAAGATGAAGCTATTCAAGGTGTCAAGGTCGGAATGATGGGGCCTTTAGCCGGTGTTGGTGACCCTGTATTCTGGTATACCGTACGGCCAATAGTTGGTGCCTTAGGTGCTTCAATGGCTATTCAAGGCAACATTTTGGGACCAATTTTATTCTTCGTTATTTGGAATGTAATTAGATTGGTTTTCATGTGGTATACACAGGAATTTGGTTACAAAGCCGGTTCTGCGATTACTAACGACATGTCTGGTGGTCTATTGCAAAAGGTTACCCGTGGGGCTTCCATGATGGGGATGTTTGTTTTAGGTTCCCTGATTGAGCGCTGGGTTAATATTAAGTTCACCCCAATTGTCTCACAAACGCCGGTTCAAAAAGGTGGTTATATTGATTGGAGTTCACTTCCTGCAGGTGCCAAAGGTATTCAACAAGCTTTAATTGATCAGGCAAATGGCCTATCTCTTACTAAGTTTAAAGTAACTACTTTGCAAAACAACTTGGATAGTTTAATTCCTGGTTTAGCTGGATTACTCTTGACTTTCCTTTGTATGTGGCTGTTAAAGAAGAAAGTTTCACCAATTGTAATTATTATTGCCATCTTTATTGTTGGTGTTGTTTTGCACGTTCTGCATGTGCTTTAATTCAAAATGGTTGAATCAAGTAACACTAAAGTTGATTTAACGGCAAATGCGACTTGGTTTCGCTCGTTGTCAACATACGGTAAAGTAATGGTCGGAGATAAGGCGTTTGAATTTTATAATGACCGTAATATCTCTGATTATGTCCAGATTCCGTGGCAAGAAGTTACCTATGTGGTGGCGGATGTTTATTTCCATGGTCATTATATCCCTCGTTTTGAAATTCGCACCCGTGCAAACGGAAAATTTATTTTTACAACACGAAATAATAAAAAAACTTTGCGTGCTATTCGTAATTACGTGCCTGCTAATCGCATGCGGCAAGCATTGGGATTGTGGCAAAAAATCAAAAGAAGAATAATACATAAATAAAAAAGTTCCTAGACAATTACTTTGTCTAGGAATTTTTGTTTAGTTTTTGGTTTTGAGAGTTATTGTTCCCTCAACACCCAATTCTGTAGCGATTTTCTTTTTTAAGGCTTGAATTGCTTGCTCAGCTCTGTCTTTTTGATCAGCTGTTACCGCCTCCATGATTAATATTGCATTGGTGGTATCTTCAGTCAACATGGTTCTCTTGCCATCACGCCAGTTAAGAGAGCGACATACTGCGCCATTTTCGTCATAATAAATAACTTCACCTGCTCTTGGCGGATCGCTTTTTTCAGCACCAAGTGGATAAAAATCCTCATTTCCACTTGCTACACCGAGGTGCATTTGCCCGGCAATTTGATCAAGATCTTCACCACCGCACGGAACGGCATATTCTAAAGAAACGCTGTTATAAATGTCAACTAAAGGGTTGATAGGATTAAAAACTTTACCTTGAGAAACTCGCTTTAAAAGGGCCTCAATCGAAGACCGTGCACCTTTTTTCTTTTTAAATTTGCTCAGAACCTCACGCCATTCGGCAATAACAATGTTGTCCTTAAACTCTTTTGCTGTTAAATACTGTTTGGCTTCTGTTTCAGCCTGATTGAGCATAATTTGATATTTATCCGAATTATCAAGGATGTGATTGTTCAGGTCATTAACTACTAGTGTGTAAATTTTTGCTTGGGGAAAAATAGACCAAAAAGTATTATCAACAATTAATTTCTGCATGAGTTACCTCCAAAAATAAAAGCACCTACCGAACTCTACTAAGACCTAAAGAGTTTGGTAAGTGCTGTCGCCCGGTGGCGATACTTCTTAATTTTTTAAATTTTAATATAAAAAACCAGCAAATGCAAATATAATTATGCCTTCTTTTCTTCGTGCCAAATTTTTGACAGGGTTGACAAGACTATAAAGATTAACAGTGCTGAAATCATAGAAATCCTGTTTTCAGGTAAGATTAACAACAGTATGATCATTAAAATAAAAAAGATTAGTGTTATGTAGTCCAAAAAAGGAAAACCGGGCATCTTGAAATCAGTTAATTCTTGCGCAGGTGTTTTTTTCCTATATGCAATATGCGTTAAAAGCATCAGGCACCAAATAATTAAAAACATACTGGTAGAAGTAGAAGAAATAAAATTAAATGCCTCATTGCCGATGACGATGATGACAAAAGGTGCTAACGCCATTAGGCAAGCTGATAAGGTCAGTGCGTTTTGTGGTAATTGTCTTCTTAAATGACCAAATGTCTGGTTAAATTTACCCTTACCGTTAAAAGTAACTGAAAATAACAATCGGCCTGCACTATACAGAATGCTATTAGTTGAAGAAACTGCAGCAGAAATGACCACAAAATTAATAATTGAACCGGCATTGCGGATGCCCGTTGCCGCTAAGGTCTGTACAAATGGACTAGAATTAGTAGCCACCTTATCCCACGGAATAACTACTAAAATTGCAATGATAGCCAGTACATAGAATAAAATTATTCGTAGTGGGACTTGATTAATAGCCTTTCTAATCGTTACCTTGGGGTTTTGTGCCTCTGCGGCAGTTAATCCGACTAGTTCAACGCCAACAAAGCTAAAGATAACCATTTGGAAGCCGGAGAAGAAACCAGAACCTCCTTTAGCAAAAAAGCCACCATGCGCAGACAAGTTAGCTAGAGTAACGGGACCAAAAGAGGTTTTGCCACCAGTTATTAATAAATAGGCTACTAAAAGCACAAAAGCAATAACCGTCACAATTTTGATTATGGCAAAACTAAATTCCAAGTTGCCAAAAAGACGGGCAGAAAGCAAATTGATAAATAGCAAAACAGCGATGGTAATTAAACCAGGCACCCAGGTGGGTAAATGCGGGAACCAATATTGAAAGTAAATCCCTAGAGCTGTCATTTCCGCCATGCCTAACGTAACCCAACTAATCCAGTAAAGATAACCTGAAATAAAACCAGTGTTTTTGCCTAAATACTTTTCAATAAAATCAATATAGGTGTGTTTAGAAAAATCTGAAACTATCAGCTCTCCCAAAGCTCTCATTAGTAGAAATAAGAAAATACCGACCACGACATAAATCAGAATGACGCTGGGACCGGCTCGTCTAATGCTGTTACCTACACCTAGAAATAAACCAGTACCAATTGTCCCGCCTAGGGCAATTAATTGAATATGCGCGTTAGTCAAGGTTCGTTCATAGCTTGAACCGTTATTTTCCTCTTCTTCGCTCATTAAATCACTCCAATTTCTTAAAAAAACGTTACATTATTAAATTATAGCATTATACAAAAGTGTATGTTTTTAACTAATTAAAAAAATTAGCAGATTATAATTTTTGTTATGCTAAAAAGGGCTTCATTTAAGCTTAAATTGTAGTATGATATACTTTATTAAAATTTAATTAAGGAGAAAGATGCAATGTTTACCATTAGTCAATTTACTATTAACAACATGATGATTAGTTTAGTTTTACCCGAAATTAGTCATGCAGAAGCGTTATATGAAAATATCGCCCATGATCGTAAAGAGCTGGCACACTTCCTACCCTGGGCAGATAATATGACGAGCGTCAATGATGAGATTGATTTTATCAAGGCGATGCGTGTCGATACGGCGCGTTATGAAAAGTTGGCTCTAGTTGTTCTAGTTGATGGTGAACCGGCAGGAATGGTAGATTTGCATAATATCAAACTCAAAAATGAAAGCGGCGAAATTGGTTATTGGCTGGGGCAAAAATATCAGGGCCAGGGAATTATGACTCAAGCTGTTAAAAAGCTAGTGGAAGTTTCGTTTAACCAGTTGGGCCTACATAGCATTAAATTACTGGCAGATACTAATAATCAGCCTAGCAGAGCTATTGCAGAAAGGCTGCATTTTGCTCACGTAGCTACCCTCAGAGATGAAGTTAAATATCACGGTCAGTTTTGTGATATGGAGCTATACATCACATTTAACCCTAAAAATTAGTCAAAAAAATTGCTGGCAAGTTTTTACCAGCAATTTTATTATTTGTCTGCGTATCCTTGGGGATGACTTTGGTGCCATTTCCATGCACTTGTCATCATCTCCTCAGCGTTCTCATGTTGTGGCTGCCAGCCTAAAATAGTTCTGGCTTTAGCTGAATCGGCAACTAGACTGTCTGGGTCACCTGCACGGCGTGGGCCCATCGTATATGGAATTTCAACGTTGGTAACTTTACGAGCTGCTTGTAAGATTTCCAAGTTGGAGTAGCCGTGAGCAGTCCCGAGGTTGAACACATCAGATTTATTAGTTTTAACTAAGTATTTTAGTGCCAGTACATGCGCGTCAATGAGATCTTCTACTTGAACGTAATCTCTGACATTGGTACCATCTTTGGTGTTGTAATCATTCCCAAAAATAGTAAATTTACCGTCACCGGTCAGAGCACTTTTTAAAATATTAGGAATTAAATGCGTTTCGGGGGCATGATCTTCTCCGATTGAACCGTCACTTGCAGCACCGGCAACATTGAAGTAACGTAGTGCAATTGATTTGATGCCATCCGCTTTATCTGCCCAATGCATGATTTTTTCCATCATTACTTTAGTTTCACCATAGGGGCTGATCGGATTAAGCGGTGAATCTTCAGTAATTGGTAATTTTTTAGGGATGCCGTAAGTTGCCGCACTTGAAGAAAAGACGAGGTAATTGACACCAGCATCTTTCATTGCTTCTAGGAGCGCAATCATACCTGAAACATTATTGTCATAGTATTTCAGTGGGTTTTGTACAGATTCAGGCACTAGAGAATAAGCGGCAAAATGCATTACTGCTTCAATTTTCTCTTTACGCAATATTTGGCTAACTAAAAACTTGTTCTCAATATCGCCTTGATAAAATTTAGTTTTTGGATTGACTGCTTTTCTGTGACCTGTATACAAAGCATCAAGGACAACAACATCATTTTTTTGCTCAATTAGTTTCTTAACAGCTATTGAGCCAATATAACCGGCACCGCCGACGACTAAAATACGCATAAATTCCTCCAATTATTATATGGTAATGATCTTCTGTCTAAATTTTAGCACAGTCTGTTAGTTTAAAAGACAATTATTGACAGTAAAATCATTTTGCAATACAGTTACTTTTAGTAAGATAGTTAGAAAGAAGTATCAAAATGATTCATAATTCCACAATTAACCAACAAATCAATCATCGCTCTATCAGAAAATTTAAAGATCAAACACTAAATGCAGAACAATTAAATACTTTGTACACCGTTTTTCAACATACAGCGACAAGCATGTTTATGCAAAATGCTACAATGCTTCATATTACTGATGAAGGTAAAAGGGCAAAAATCAGAGAATTGTGCGGACAAAAATATGTTGGTGCTGAAGGAGATTTGTTTATCTTTGTAGTTGATTTATATCGCAACCAACAAATTCGCCGCCAATTAGGTAAAGATGACGGACGTGTTCATACCACGGATATTTTCTTTCAGGGGATGGATGATACATTACTTGCTTGGCAAAATGTGGCTAATGCTGTTGAAAGTATGAATCTCGGTTATGTGCCACTCGGCACCATTAATGATCACCCGTTAAAAATGTTAGAGGTATTAGACTTGCCTAAGCTGACATTTCCGGCTCTAGGGATGCAAGTGGGTATTCCTGATCAAGAACCGCAATTAAAGCCGCGCTTGCCACTAGCATTTACTACTTTTGAAAATGAATATCCGCGTGATTTTAAAGTGGCAGACTTGAAAGAATATGACCAAGTCGTTACCACTTACTATGACTTGCGGGATGCTAATAGACGTATTGATTCTTTTACTAAACAAATAACAGGTGATAAATTAAACGATAAGAGAATTGATCGTGACGAGTTGCCAGAATTGTTGCACAAACAAGAGCTTTGCCTAGATTGGAAATAAAATAAAAGTCGCGCATTCGATTGCACGACTTTTTTTGTTTTGGTATAATTTAAACGTTGTGAAAGTTGCTGATTTAGCTCAGTTGGTAGAGCGTTTCCCTCGTAAAGAAAAGGTCGCCAGTTCGATTCTGGCAATCAGCATAACAAAGGCTAATATAGCATTAAAGCCCGTTGTATCAATCTTGATATGACGGGCTTTTGTTTGTTATGAAGCATTTTAAATAATTGTAAATTAATGTGAAATGTTGTGGTCAGTCACACTATAGGTCACACAAAGTAAAATAAGTTGAAAATTTGTCGTCATAAATTTTTCAGGAATGGATATAACCCTTGATGTAGCAGGCTTAATTGCCTGCTTTTTTGTGTGACTGAGTGTTAACTTGCAGTTAGTGTAAAATACATGAAATATATATTAAACTATATAGTAAATTTTCATCATGTTTTAGAAATTGTTACGCTTAGATTGTAAACTTAGCGTAAACTAGATGAATAAAAAATAGCTGAAACAAAATTGATCATTTCTTGTTTTAGCTATTAGTCTTAATTTAATATATGTTTTTATTCAACACATTCTATAGTTGTGCAATTACTGTAGTGGCAGCTATCACTATCTTCAGGAGCTTCATTAGTTGAATCAGCCATATCAACTGCTAGTTTCTGCAATCTAATTAATTCAGTCATTTTCAAGTCCTACCTTTCTATAAACCGCAATAATTATTACTTAAAGCAAGTATACAACATTTATTTTTAATTGTTAATAAAAAATGATATAATTTTTAAAGGGTGATATTAATATGTGTAATTATTTGTTAAATAGTTATAAAAAGATTTATAGTACATCAGTTCTTCCAGACAAAGTTAAAGACATTTCATACTATCATATTTCCAGAAATGCCAATCATTATTTCCTTCAGTTTGACTTTTCAAATAAAAAATCATATCGGCAAGGATTTAAAATTCATATTTCAGCAACTATGAAAAACTATCAAGAGATTTTAAATTCAGTTTTTGAGTTCTGTAAAAATCATAAAGTTGATTTTAAATATATATCAAATATGAAAGAATTATATTTAAACCTTTCTGGTACTACTAATAATCTTTGGTCCACTGGAAAGTTCATAACAATTTATCCAAGTAATTATTCTGATTTTTTGAATTTGGTTAAAGATTTGTATGCTTTGCCTAATTTTAAAGACAAAGAAGGAATTTGCATCTTAACTGATAAAAAGTATAGGGATTCAAATAATATCTTTTATCGTTATGGGATGTTATCTAAAAATGATAATAAAGGAATATATGATAAAAATGGTCAAAAATTATACGATGATTACAAAACTTTAGAATACAAATTACCTTACTTTGTTAAGGAGCCTTTTCCAAAAAAAGAAGCAAGCAATAAAAATAAAAGTAATAATCTTATTTTTAATAGCTATATACCAATTAAAGCATTACATTCTAAGGCTGCAGGCTCCGTTTTCCTAGTAGAAACTAATAAAAGAGAAAAGTATGTTCTTAAGAGTGCAATTAACGGATACTATGACACAACACAGTCAAAAATAGAAATATTAAAGAATGAAGAAAGAAATATAAAAAGAATGCATCATTTAAGTTTCGTTCCTAACTATGTAGATTCTTTTTATGAAGAGAGAAATTATTTTTTAGTTGAAGAGTATATTAAGGGAATAACTGTAGATGATTATAGAGCCTTAACTAGTAATGACTTTATTTCAAACAAAGATACTGCTAGTAAATTCTCTAAGATTATTATAGATTTACTTTCTAAAGTTGATAAACTACATAAGTCTAATGTATTTTTAGGTGATATCTCTAGTCAAAATATTTTGGTTAACACAGATAAAAATGAAGTTTACTTTATTGATTTAGATCAAACTATATTTCTTGGAGAAGTAGATCTACATAAAAGAGAAAATAATTTCTATAGAACAGAAGGATTTTATGATAATAAAATTCAGTATTTGACTCCATTAAAGCAAGATATTGAACAACTGGGATATTTACTTATTTCGTTTTTTTGCCGTGCTAATATGTTTTTAAAAATTGATAATTCTGGTCAAACATCAATAAAATTTTTTGAAAAATTTGCCAATTTAAATAAAATACCTAAAGTTTTCGTTGAAGCAGCAGAACAGCTAATTAAGAATCCTGATATTGATCTGCAAAAAATGATAAATTACTTGAAAACTAGTAATTTAGATTCAGATTCAGTAATTAGCACTGATAGTTTTCCTGATAATTTTTTAAATAGATTAATTAAAACAGATGAATGCGCTAAAATTGATAACTTACTTATATCTGAGTCTTCCGATTCTTTTGTACTTACATATACAGATGATTTTATTTATTCTGATAAACTTTCCAAGCTAAGATTGTATTATTTAAAAGATGAGTCGTTAATACAAAACGTATTTAAAGATTTTAAAATGAGAACAAAGCTTTTTGATAAAGTAAATATACTTATTAAGGAAATTGAAAAACAGAACAAAGATATTAAACAGCTTAGTTTAGAAAATATTATTTCATTAATTTTTTGTTGTCTTGTTATCATTAAAGATTATAAACTGCATGATTCTGATTTCTTTAATAGAATAGTTGAATGTACAGATTTAATATTATCTAAATATTGTGTGCGAAACAAAAATTCAAAGTTGTTAGGATTTAAGGTAAAGCTTATATCAAAATATTTATCACCATACTTAAGTGACGGAACAGCAGGTATTTTAGAATTATTGATATATTTTAAAAAATATTTTGGAATTAATAAGTATGATGAATACATTTTTGAGATGGCAAAAAACCTTAGTAAGGCTATAATGCCTAAAAATGCTTCACTTTATCGTGGCTTAGGTGGAATAGTTAATGCACTATTGGACTATAGAATGGCTTTTGATGATAGCAGATATGATAATACTATTATTAAAATGATCAATTGCTTTAAGTACTATTCAATTAATTCACACGGTACTGCTTTAATGATTGATCAAAGTTTTGGAACAGCAACAACTAATTTTAAAGATGGTAATCAAGGAATAATTTATGTTTTACAAAAAGCAAAACATATTCTTGGAAAGTGACACCAATGAAATTAAAAGATCTTTTAAAATTAAATATTCCACTAAGTGTTGTAATAATCTTTCTTACATTATTAGGATCTATATCAATTGCATATAAGAATTATATATTATCAATAACTATTAATGCCCTAATAGCAACAAACTGGAGTAAATGGTGGCTCTTTACTTTCTTAGAAATGATAACAGATATTTTAGGACATTTTTTAAAGCGGTTAGGGATATATCTTTTTAGTAAACAAAGTCAAGCTTATATTCATCAGATAAGATATCGCATAACCGAAAATTATTTTTCAAAAACTGATAACATTTCTAAAGTGTCTACAATGCAGAATCGATTAACAAATGATTTAAATATGCTTTATGATTTGTATTTAACGCCAACTTATAGAATATGGGGGTTAGTTTGTGATATCATTTTTTCTTCCACAATGATTTTTACTTTTAATCCATTTTTACTTGCTCTAACTTTTATACTTGCAATTATTTTGCTTTTTGTCCCTAAAATATTGTCTAACTCTTTGCAAAAAGCCACCACTAAAATTTCTGTTAGCAATTCAACCTATCTTAATACTTTAGAAAAATGGTTATCTGGTTTAGCTATTCTTCAACGCTACAATGTTCGTAAAAAATTGTTAACAGTATTATCAGATAGTTCGGCAAAGTTAGAACAGGCAACAGTCACTAAAGAGAAAAAAGTTAATGAATTAGAAACTGTCAACATGGCGGCTAATATGATAGCGCAGATGCTAGTTGATATTAGTGCAGGTATTTTAGTATTAACTGGTCAGTTAAACATAGGACTATATTTTAGTTTAGGAAACTACTCTAGCGTAATTTTTAGTGAATTAGGTGCGGTGACATCAAGGATTACCCAAGTTCAATCAACTAAGAGTTTAAGAGATAGTGTTAGTACTAGTTATTCAATTATTCTAAAAAACAATCAAGAATTATCTAAATCTACTTTAGACAATTTTGCTACAATTACAATTAATAATTTAAGTTTACAATTTCCTAATGCTGAGCGACTTGAATATCCAGATTTTACTATTAATGCTGGTGAAAAAGTTTTGCTATCAGGTGATAGCGGTACAGGAAAGTCAACACTTTTAAAATTAATATTAGGAGAAATTATTCCATCAACAGGAACAATAACTTTTAAAGATAAAAATGGCAACTCATTGCAACCAAACTTATCACAGATTGGTTATGTTCCCCAAGAAGCGCAACTATTTCCGGGAACGATTGAAGAAAACATTACTATGTTTAATTCACAATTAGACCATAAGGCGTCGGCTTGGGCGGAAAAAATGCAATTATCCGCAGACTTAAATAAATTTCCAGCCGGGATTCATACAGCGGTCAATTTAAATAAGGAAAACTTATCGGGAGGACAAAAACAAAAAATTGTCTTAGCTAGAACAGAAACTTATGATAATAATATCATTTTAATTGACGAAGGTACATCTGCCATAGATTCTAATGCTACACACAAAATTTTAAAAAATATTCTTTCTAGCAATTCAACAGTAATCTTCATTGCTCACAACTTAACACCGCAAATTCATCAAATGTTTGATCATGAAATTCATTTAAAAAATCCCCAATAAATTTATAAACTGAAAAAAGGCTAGTGAAAATTGATATGGACCCTAAAATTAGGACAAATTATTAATTTTTAACTTAGGACTAGCTGCTGATATTTTATCTTAATTCTTTTGTTATTGTAGTAATCAATATATTCTCTAATTGCCTGTTCTAATTCAGTTGGCTTTTCAAGGCCATAAAGCATTTTCCGTTTTAAGATATCAAAAAACTATCCATTAATCCATCGTCTAATGAATTACCCTTGCATGACATTGATTACTCAACACCACTACTTTTTTAGCCATGCCTGGAAAGTGGTGAGTTGATACTGCCAATCTCGGTCAGTGTAAGTCATATAGTGCCGGATGCTTTTGCCAAGTTAACTCTAATATTAGTCATTGTCTGTCTTAAGTTAGGACTGTAGGAAATTGTATAAGAAATAATTTCTTGCGTGCAGCCATTAATAATTGTTGATAAGTAGGTCTTTTGTCCGTTAAGTTTGAACTCACTTACGTCGGAGTACCATTTATAATTAGGCAAGATAGAGAAGAAATTACGGCGAATTAAGAATAAGAATTTGGAATTATATAGTTTAGTTAAATCAACACCAAAAAGCTCAAGCAATTTCTGAACTACATTTTGTGTTTAAGAGTTTAGTTTTTATAAGACGCATTTTTCTGCATAAATTTTGAATTAATCTAAGTTCCAAATTATGTAGCCATCACTAGTTTTGGTCGCACTTATAAAAGAAGTCTGGTAATAAGTTTCGGAAATAGAGTTAAGGAGAAAATTTAAAACTTTAAAAGCCGCATTTAGCACAGATTCATTTTCGTGTTCTGATGTACTTAGATTATTAACTTCTGCTGCCATTCTTATATATATATTATTGTATTTTAACTCGTTATTTCCCTTATCTTGCGAAAGCGGATTGCCGCTTGGAAAATTTGTACGATTAATGGAAACCAAGAATTGCGACTTGTTTTTTTTGGCAGTTTCAATAATTGAATCAAGTACTTTAATATCCGACTTGGCAAATTCTTTAATAATTTCTTTTGTGATACGCATATTTCCTTCGGGTATCCCTTTACCCAGAGAAATATGCGTTTTTTTAGTTTGGAGGGATTTTTCAAGTGCCATTTTGCCGGTAGTTAAGGCTTCATGGAAAAACATTATCAAGCTTGCAGAAGACAGCTCCTCAGAAGATACTGACCCAGTAAATAACTTACTAGAACTCATGAAATAATCAAATGCTTCAGAAAAGTTAATAATACTAAGAACAAAATTGGCTACGGGCGCAATAAACTGATATTTCGTATATAAAATTTTTTCTTCTAATGTGCCAGCAGTTAATATATTTACGTCATCTGTAAAAAAATTCTTATCCCGAATTTCTTCAAGATACTTTACAGCGTAATTATATACATTGGTTAAATATTTTGTAACTTCTTGTCCATTGTCAAATAGAGTGTCAATATATTTCTTTTTTAGTGTGCGAATAATTGCTGCTCTTTGGACTGGATTTTCGGGTCTAGTAGGATTTGTGGGAGAAATCCAATTAGTAAAAGTTGAACTAGCAGTTTTTTTACCGTATTCATCGATCCGGATAGGTATTTTGTCTGCTTCTATAAAAATATTTTGATTTATATCTTCAATAACTTCAAAATTTTTCTTGTTTTTCTCTTTCCTATATTCAGTTAATAACTTAGGAAATTTGTTTTCAGGTTTAGGACATTCGGGCATAGTTTTGTCTCCTTTATTATTTTTGCTACCCATCATTTTGTATAAGAATGATGGGTTATATTTTTGTTCTAATAGCTATCATACTTAACCATGAAGATTAAATCTGATTGCAATCAAACAAATCTTCATTAGTTGAATAGTATATAAGTGAAATTTTACACCTAATTATGTAAGCGTATGTAAAAAAGCGCTTAGATTGGAGATAAATATGACAATTAAAATAAATTTAACGGCAAAACAAGTATTAAATGGTATCACAGCGATTGTTACTGGAATTAATGAACGTAAAGCCAGTGAAAAATATGACAATGCTAAAGATGTTACCGAATACCCTTATCTAGTGAGAATGGCAATTACAGTTGATAAAAACAATGTTAATAACGGTCAAATGTTAAACTTCAAACTTAAAAAGGTTGATGGATTAAAAGCTGGTAAAATGATCGATTTTGATAAAAGTTCTATTAAGAATGATCAAGTTAATTTATGGGCTAACCAACGTGGTTATGTTCAAGTTTCCATTAAAGGAGATGAGATCATTGCAGGGTAAACATACAACTATCTGTAATTATATTGAAAATGTGCTTGATAGTGTCTTATCGGATGAAGCAAGCACAATTAAGCAATCTTATCTAGTCTTGGAAGTAATTAAGGAGCCTTGTGGCTTCTTGTTTATTCCGCGTTACCCAACAAATTTAGTATTAAATACAGATACCTATTACCGTATTTACGATATTATTTCGGCAGCTGTTTTCCCTGAATATACCTGTGTTAGACCTACTTCTATGCAATTAGTGGAAGTGGACGGTGAACAATTAGCAACAGCCAGAGGGTTTTATTTTCCAGGTTACAAGGGTAAGAAACAACGGCTTGTTGGCACAATTACTAAAATTGTGGCTGATTATGATTTAAATAAGGAAATACCGTTGATGCGGGGCTTAACGGTTGGCAGGAATGCCACCACTTGGATTATTAGTGGTAATACAGGCAGTGGTAAAAGCTATGCTTTACGCTATTTAGAAGAAATAATTAGCCGTTTAACTAATCAAAATGGTGATAAATCAGCACAGGTTATCATGATTGATCCCAAAAAGTCTGATGGTGCAAGATATGCGAAAAAACATACTGAAATCAAATTGTTAATTCCAGAAGATAGCGATCGCCCAGAAGATTTTTTAACTAGAGTGAATGCGGAATTGGCTGCTGTAGTTAAGGAAATGCAGTTAAGGCAAAGTAAGCTTTATGAAGTTTCAAATAAGATTAGTACTGACGCTAACGAAATCAATGTACCACCGATTTTTGTTGTTTTGGAAGAAATGGCAAGCTTAACTTTGGGCTTAGCACCAACTTCAAGACAAGTTAAGGATTTATACCGTGAATTAGAATTAATTGCCTTACTTGGCAGAGAAAGCTTAATCAATTTAATTATTACCAGTCAAATTGCTAGAAATGATATTGTGCCTATTCCGATTCGCTCACAGATGAACGTTAGAATTTTGCTGGGTAGAATTGATAAAGCAACCGTGCAGTATTTATTTCCGTCAATGATTGATGGCTTGTCTATCCCTATTGGTGGCTTAGGAACAGGAATAATTGAGATTAATGATGGTAAACATTACGGGATTGAACCACTTGCAATGCCGACAATAACCAAAGGAGAAGAATCGTGAAGAGGATAGACTTAATTAATAAGTTATTTGATAAATTAATTGCTTTGCTTAGTAAGATCAGCGTAATTTTGTTGATTGTTCTAGTAATTCTGCTAATCGTACATTATTTTCTAAAATTTTATGGTAAATCAATTTCTAAAACAATTGCATTAGAACAAACATTAAAGCTTATGGAACCAGAAAAGCCAGATAAAATAATTGTGGCAGTTAATAAAGTGGTTTGTTGGGCGGGTGTTAAATACCTTGATAATAAAGAGCGTGTGCAGATAATTGTTCCAACTAAACGCTGGTTTCAATTATCATCACAATTAGAAGTTAAAAAACGGATTAGGGAAATGCTTAATTCAGAAGACTTCAGATTATTTTTAATGGATAATTTAAGCAATTATCGTTTTGTAAGTAAGCCTGACTATTATCATAATCAGTTTGTCTTAATCGGTACAAGAATTTAATAGAGGCAAGGTGCCAGCTTTGTCCTCAAGACAAAAAGAATGGCACCTTGCATAATTTATAAATATTCTACTGTGCAAGTGTGTTAAGCATTGATATAACAACATTTGCTGGGCTTGTTATGGCAAATGTTAAAAGTGTGCAAACTGTGCAGAAGGGAATTATATGGCAGAGATTAGAGCTAGACAGTTTATGTACATGCAAGATTTTGACCATTTAAAGATAGATTTTACTGAACTAACCAATATTTTAACTAAGGCTAATATTCAAGAGTGGGCTTATATAATTCATGACCAAGATTTTGATCAAGATAATAAGCTAATTAGGAAACATCTACATGTGGTCTTAAAATATGCTAATCCGCAAATACTTTCTCATGTTGTAAGGCTTTTTAATGATGAACCGCAATATTTAGAAGTTTGGCAAGGAAGAATCAGTAACGCTTATAGCTATCTAATTCATGCAACATTGGAAGCTAAAGATAAGTATCAATACGATCCTAATAGTGTGGTGGCTTCATTTGATTTTCCCGCAAGGATTACTGAAATACAAAGCAGTGTTAACCAAAGCAGGTTAAATTCTAAAGTAGTGGCTAATTTCTTAACGCAATATGCTAATGAAGAAATTGATTATCAAGAATTAGCGGATATTATTGGTTTAGCTGAAGTTGCCAAAAGAAAAAGTGTGATTGACAATATTACCAAATTAATCGCGGACAAAAAGCATGAAGAATGGTTACATGAATATCATGATCGCAAAGCAGAAACAATTTGGTTATGGGGCAGTGCAGGAGTTGGTAAAACACGTTATGCCAACAAGCTAGTTCGTGGTGAAAAAGTTGCTATTTTAGGCAGCAGTCGGGATTACTTTCAAGATTATCATGGTGAACATTATGTAATTTTGAATGATTTGCGTCCCAATGATTTTAGATATGCCGACTTATTAAGGCTATTAGATCCATATGAGCATGATAAAGTAGCGCCAAGACGTTATCATGATGTGAAATTGAACATTGAAATGTTGATTATTACTACTCCTTATAGTCCGTTTGAATTTTATCAACATGTGAAGATTGCTGACGAAAGAACAGATACTTTTGAGCAGCTTAAAAGACGAATTCATGCAATCCATATTACACCCAAATTTATTGCAGAAGTATTTAAAGACAGTGAATCTGAATATGAAGAATTATTTGAAGGTAAGTAAAACAATGAAAGAAGATGAAAAAATGTTTGGCAATGAATTACTTAATGCTAGGCAAATAGCAGAAAAGTTAGAAATTTCTAGCACCTACTTTTTTAAATTAACTAAATTAGGTATGCCATTTCACCGCGTAACTCCAAGAGGTAGAAAGTTCTATAACTATGATGAAGTGGTAAGTTGGATTAGAAATCGGTAGGAACTATGGTAAAATTTAAAGTGGTCAAGGGTATGTTCTTCTTGAAAATAAAAGGAGAGTAAACATGCCAATTAGTAAAATTAATAAAGGTAAGAAAGCTGGTAAGTATCGCGTAAGAATACAGCCAAGAGATGAACATACTGGAAAAGTTATTCCAGTTCCTAGTCAAGTTGCGGACAATTATCGGGCAGCTAAAGCTCTTTATGAAAAAATGTGGGTAGATTTTCGTTCTAATCCACGTGGTAATTATCAGGAACTGAATCAACCACTGGTGCAATCATATAAAAGTTTTATTGAAAGTGAGCATAAGTTAGGTAGATGGCAATCTGCAACTACTTATAAAGCGTGGACTTATACAGTTAGGCTATTAGAAGATTATTTTGGTGATAAAAAGGTAAAAGATATTACTGAAACTGATATCAGGCAATTTGCTCGTGATTATGTTGAAAAACATCATGCAAGTGTTGCGCCACATGCAACTATCGAACGCCAGTTACAGATTATTAGATGTTATTTTGGTTCATTAGATAATATTGTAAAAAATCCTGTTCCTGTAAAAGCTCTGTATAAGTTCTTTCGCAATGATGAGATGACTGTACCAGATGAAAAATATGTTTTTACTGATCAAGAAATTACTGCTATTATTGCAGATATTAAAAAACGTTTAGCTTTGACTAAAACAAATTATTGGTGTAGTCGCTTGGCAATTTGGATAGCTTTGGAAACAGGAATGCGACCGCAAGAAATTCAAGCTTTGAAATGGACAGATTTAACTAAAGATCATGATAAAGTAGTGTTTGAAATTAGCGATTCATGGAATAGCAAAGCAAAGAAATTAAACGGTCATTTAAAAAGTAGACCTAAAGGCGCTAAAAGATTAACTTTGCCAATATCTGAAACTTTGTATAAGACATTAATGATCTTTAAAGACAAGCAAACTGATGTATTGCAAGAATATGGTTTAGATAATGAGCAGGATTATATTTTATTAGCATTAACTACCTATAATTTATGTTCGTTAGGGATGCCAATAGATCAACGTGGCTTAAATGATATGATACGTAAAATCTGTAAAAAGATTGGTGTTAATAATCGTGGCTTGCGTGTTAGTATGTATACTTGTCGTCATACGGTGGCAACCAAATTAGCCAACATTCCAGGTATGAGTTACCCTTGGGCAGCTTATCGATTAGGTCATTCATTAAAAACTTTTATGAAAGTTTATGTTCATGTTGATCAAGATAAGAACGAAGATATGTTAAATATCGTCAGTTCACAATTAGTCACACAAAATTAGATACAATAGTTATAAATGCTAGAGTAGTACGACTTTAAAGTGTTTTGCTACTCTGGCAATCAGCATTCAGAAGAATAAAATTATTAAAATAACCTTGAAATATCAACGTTTTCTGTTGGTAAGTTAAGGTTATTTTTTGTTTATTAAAGATAATTATGCACACGCTACGGAAGACGTTTTTAACTGTGTTCCATGCAAAAACTTTTACGTAGGCTTTTAGGTTGATATAACGGATTTAGAGCTACTTTTTTGTGTGCAATGACAAAATTGTCATTAATCTACTAACCTCTTTAAAACATGTAATTATTAAAATATTCACATCAATTCTTTATTTGATTAATGTCTGCTATGTTTATAATTTATAAAACCTGGAAAGCAGCTGATGCGAAATTATTTATTCTTATGGCAATGTTTAATTTTATCGTTGAAAATCAATATGGTAACTTGTTACAAGTATGAAAGTAATGATATATTAAACTTGTTGTTTTATCAGTTGAGCTAATTTTAAAGAAAAAGAATTTATTATGGAAATTAAATTAAATAGAAAATTTATTAAACTTTGCATTGCAGCTTTAGCTTTAATTACTACTACTGGCACTTTATCACCAACTACTATTAACAATGTAACTAGTGTTTCAGCTAAAGCTAAAAAACATCACAAGAAAGTAAAGAAAACATACGTCATTGCTAAATACTACGATGAATTTAAACCCGGTTACAGCTACACCTACAACAAAAAGAAAGGTGTTTTCATTGGTCACAAAATGAAGAAACAGCATACTTCAACTACTCACTCCGATGAGCCAAGAGTTGAACAAGCCACTAGCACTTATGACGTACCTAAAGTAAAAAAATTTACTAAACAAATATTAAACGAATTTCATTTAAAAGGTTACCGTTGGGCAAAAACAACGATCACTTATAATTACAATGATGTAAACGAAAGCCAACAAACAATAATCAACCAGGCAATTGATCAAATAAATCAATTAGGCATCATTAACTTAAAGAAAACTAACAAAAAAGCTAATATTACAATAGAAGTGTCAACAACGAATCTGGCAAGAGCCGGTTACACAGCTGGACCAGTTTCAAAAGAAGATAATTCATTAAATCTTAACCTAATTGATGAACAAACTGTAACACTATATGAAAACCAAATTCAAGCACATTGTTACGGTAATTATGCTCTATACTTAAATCAAGTAGCTTTACATGAAATTGGACATGCACTCGGTCTTGAACATAATGAACAAAATAAATATGAAATTATGGCACCAGTATCGGATGTAAGAAAAATAAATAAGATTGATGCAACTCATGTAGCAATCGACCAAGATTACATCAAAGGTTTGGCCATTCTTTACCAAAACTAATCTCTGCTAACAATATATCGACCATATCAGTAACCATTACTGGTATGGTTTTTTATGTTACTAACAGCAGCACTGTATAGTTTAGAAAGGAAACTTATCATGAATAACACTATCCAAAAGTTGAAAGCAGTCATAATTATTACTTTAGTATTAGCAACTACCATTCCAATTAATCCGATTATTCAACTAATTACAGTTAAGTACTAACTAATCTAAATTAGGATTATAATTTCTCATCTATTATGCTTACTTTGGTATTAAGTAAAAATGACACTTGTCTATCGTTTGATAATAATGATATATTCAAAGTACTACAGCTTATTCCTTTCAAATGATCAATTAGTTTAAGAAAGAAGAATTTATCATGAACATTAAATTAAGTAACAAACTCACCAAAATCGCTGTTACCGCTTTAGCACTTATTACTGCTAGCGCAACCGTTGTACCAACCACTGTCACTAATTTAACTACTGTTTCAGCTAAAGCTAAGAAACATCACAAGAAAGTCAAGAAAACTAAAAAGAAAGCTTACGTCATCGCTAAATACTACGATGAATTTAAACCCGGTTATAGCTACACTTACAACAAGAAAAAAGGTGTTTTCATTGGTCATAAAATGAAGAAACACCAAACCACAACTACTGACTCTGACGAGCCAAAAGTTGAACAAGCTACCAGCACTTATGATGTACCTAAAGTAAAAGAATTTACTAAAGATATTTTAAATCAATACGGATTAACTGGTGACAGATGGTCAAAAACAAGTTTAACTTATAATGATAATGCTTTATCACAAATGCAACAACAAATAGCAGAAGATGCTATAAATCAAATAAATAATTTAAACATTGTTAAACTAACAAAAAGTAATAAAAAAGCAAATATTACAATTAAATTAGGACAAACCAATACATCAACACTAGCTCTAACATTTACTGATCCAACCGAAGATCATTACAAAGATTTAGACATATTAACTGGTAAAACAATAGAACTTTACGACAATAATATTCAAGAATATTGCAAAGGTAATTACAACTTGTATCTAAATCAAACAATTATTCATGAATTAGGTCACGCATTAGGCTTAAAGCATAATGAACAAAGTAAATATGAAATTATGGCACCATTTGCTAATATAAACAAAATAGCTACAAATGATGGAATTCATACCACAATCGACCAAGATTACATCAATGGTTTAGCTATTCTTTACCAAAACTAATCTCTGTTGACAACATATCAACCATATCAGTAACTATTACTGGTATGGTTTTTTATGTTGCTAACTAACAACAAAATACAATTTAGAAAGGAAAATTCATCATGAAATTCACTAAAAAGTTAAAAGCAACAATCATTACTTTGTTAGCCTTAATTACCATAGCACCAACTGTATCTACTGTTGAACCAATCACAGTTAATGCCAAAGCAAAAACTGTCATTGCTCACAAGAAATCACAGTTTAAGAAAGGCTACAAATATAAGTACAATAAGAAAAAGCACGTTTACATTGGTCACAAGAAAAAGAAAATCAAATATGAGAACCCTGATAAATATTACCCATATTTATGTGCCAGCAAACCGGTTCATAAGATTAAACCAATCCCTGACGTTTACACCAATACACCTAAGATTGACAATTTCACTCAAGACATTTTAGACAAATATCATCTAAACGGTTATCGTTTTGCTAAAACCAACATTACTTACAGCTATAATAATGTCAGTGATGCCGACCAAAAAATCATTGAAGATGCCATTAAGCAAGTCAATGATTTAGGTATTGTTAACTTAACACCAGCTAACTAATGATCCTACGAGCACCAATATAATTTAGTGATAAAGAGTAAAATAATAAGGCAGTTAATACTAAACTTTACGATCAACAGTTTAAAAAATTTAGCAAATAATATATCATAGAATTAAAACAATCACTATTTTTAAAGACATAGAAAGAGAAATTTATGATGAAATTCTCATCAAAATTATTAAAATCAACTTTCACCTTGCTTTCATTGATCACTTTGGCAGGAACAATTACACCAATCGTAGCCACTCCTACAACTATTCAAGCAAAGAAAGCCAAAAAGAAACACTATGTAACCGCTAAAAAGACAAGCCAATTCAAATTTGGCTATGCTTACGTTTACAATAAAAAGAAACATTGCTACATCGGACACAAAATGTCCAAAAAAGAACGTCAACAATTTAATATGCCAAAAGAACAAAAAATTCAAAAAGCCACATCAAATTATGACGTTCCAAAAATCAATGATTTTAATAATGCAATTCTCTCACAATATAGCCTACTAGGTTATCGTTGGAATAAAACAAACTTAACATTTAACGATAATCAATTAAACGCACATCAACAAGAATTAGCTGAAAATTCAATTGAAAAAATTAATAATTTAAATATTATAAAATTATCAAAAACTAACAAAAAAGCTGACATCACTATTCAAATAGCTAAAAAAGATAACCCAAGAGTAGTTGGTCAATCAACATACACTATTTCAGATGACGATACATATAAAAACCTAAATTTATACGAAATTGCAGAAATTAATATTTACAATAATTCAATATTAACACAAGTATCTGAAAATATAATTGATTACGACACACTGTTTAAACACGTAATATTGCATGAAGTTGGGCATTGCTTAGGACTAAAACACAACCCAACACAAAATCATATAATGAATGTAACAGACTCTCGTAGCGAGCACATAACCGATCCTGACCAAGATTACATCAATGATTTAGCTATTCTTTACCAAAACTAATCTCTGTTGACAACATATCGACCATATCAGTAATTATTACTGATATGGTTTTTTTGTTGCTGACTTTAACTACAAACATGTAGAAAGAAAATTAATTATTATAAAAACTATTACCATAAAAAAGATATAAAAATTCCGAGAATCATGGCACTATTTCTCCTTATTAATAGGAGGTTGATTTAAATGAAAAAAGAAATTAGATCAAGTAAATGGGCTTTTCTTTTATATAAAGATAGTGCTCCAAAAGACTATTTTAATAAATTTGAAGGGTTACATGTACCATTTATTTTAAATTCTTGGAAAGAATTTGCGAAATAATTGATACGGTTTGCCATAAGTTCATGTTCTAAAACCTTTCTATGAATTTATTAAATAAATTAATTTTTATAATAATTATAAACTAAATATATTTCTATCTTTTTAAACATGATGACGAATAAGAGTATATCTACTATAATTTGCTTATACGTTTTTGTAGTATGGTAGGTAGTATGAATTTATGCAACGAAAACAAAATTTTTCAGAAAAAGTTTTTCAATTTGATCAGGAATTAGGTAATGTAAAAATTGATTTACCAGCTCCATATAAATTAATTAATCCTTATAGTGGCAGAAACAAGAAGCAAGTTTTGCATATGGTTCAAATCTTCTATCAAAAATATTTCAATGACACTAACAAGCGGCGCTTAATATTAGGCAGTTCACCTGCGAGAAAAGGATCGGCAATAACAGGGATTCCCTTTGAAGATGCTTCAAATCTCCAAAAAGAAACAGGAATTTCAATAGCGAACTTTCATGTTAATGGTGCAGCTTCTGATTTTTTAAATGAAGTTATAGATAAATACGGTGAAAGGACCAAGTTTTATCATGATTTTTACCTCAATTTTGTTTGTCCCGTAGGCATTTGCAAGACCAGTTCCAAGGGTAACCAAGTGAACTGCAATTATTATGAAAACAAACAAATTGAAGAAATAGTAACTCCTTTTATGATTTCCGCACTTAAAGCGCAAATTAACTTTGGAATTGATACTTCTGTTTGTTACTGCATCGGCAGTGGTCAAAATTATCAAGAACTAAGCAAAATTAATAAGAAATTACATTTGTTTCAAAAAATAGTTCCACTTGAACATCCGCGTTTTATTACACAATATCATCCTGAAGATGAAGAAAAATATCTGACTAAGTATCTCAAAGCCTTGATGTACAAATAATAGGCAATAGTTTGAAAAATAAGTGAGGTCATCGATTTATGTCCGATGTAATTCTTAAAAAAGTAAGAAAAATTTATCAAATGTACCAAAATGGCGATTTAGGTGATACTACTTTACCTGAAGATAGCGACCCGCACCTAGATCCAAATACTAATGAAAATGCGCTTTATTTCACGTTACCAATGGCCTTAAACTATCAGAGAAATTCCTATACTTTGTGGGAAAGTGCCTTGAAGACATATGAAGATCCAGAAACTAATTTTGTTTTTATACCGGCAAAAGTGATTATTGCTGAGTATGAATCAGTACAAAAAGCTTTGACCAAGTATCGGCTTGCTTTGCAAAAGAATAAGCAGACAGATATTTGGCTTAAACTCTGTCAGACATTTATGGAGCTTTCTGACGGTAACATTAACAAATTCGTTAACAATTTAGATAATGATGTTGATAAAATAAGGTATTTCATGCAGAAAGACGCTAAGAAAAAGTTCCCATATTTGTCTGGTAATAAGCTTTGTAACTATTGGTTGTATGTTCTCAGTAAATACACTGCTATTCCTTTAAAAAATACTAATAATATATATATTGCTGCAGATAGGCATGTAATCAGAGCAAGTTACAAATTAGGCTTAATTACTAAAAAACAAATGGAAAGTGCTAAAGTGCAAACCTATGTGATTAGTGCTTGGGCAAAAGAACTGCAGGGCACTGAATTTGTGCCAACAGACCTGTAAAATCCGTTGTGGTCATGGAGCAGGAGTAATTTTAAAGAATTGGATTCTTACAATTGAGAGTAAATACAATTACATAAAAGATCTACAACTAAGATTGCTTAAACAAAAACCTTTCAAAACAATTCTTAACGAATTTGTGTTTTGAAAGGTTTTATTTTGCAGCTAACTTTTATATAGATTAAAGACTTTCACGCATAGTAGTCAATGATTGTTTTCAACGTTTTTGCAGCGTCAGGATTGCCCGTGCCTTCTGTATAGTATTTATTAAAACGTGGGTCACACACATACATTTGGGCAAGTTTCTTATGTGCTTCTCCCGAATACTGATCTTTAGGCCATATTGTTAATAAATATTCTTTATGTAAGTCGAAAAGGTGCTTGGCAGCAGCTAGTTTGATATCAGTAGTCTTATTAAAGTTCTTTAGTTCAGTTAAAATTTCCGCACTCAGTTTTTTGAAATGTGCTAATTCATCTGCAGATAAAGAACTGAACTTTTCATTACTAAGATCTATTTGAGCATCCCCATATTTCTTCCTGATTTCCGAACCGTATTGTTTTTCATTTTTGTTAATCATTTCTTTTTTTAATGTGGCAAATTTTTCCGTGTCAGTCATTTGTGCTTCTCCCTTCATTGTTGCAAGTGTCTTGTCTAAATTCTTAATCAAATCATCTAGATATTGCTCTTGAGCAACTAATTTGCCCCGCTGATTTCGTAAAACTTGATATTGAGTTTCCGGTGAAGTCTGCATTACCTGTTTTATTTGTTCCAGTGGCAAGTCAAATAGCTTTAAAAATAGAATTTTCTGCAATTGATCAACTTCGCTTTCCTCATAATAGCGATAATTATTTTCGGGATTCCTGCGCGCTTTTAAAAGTCCCTGTTTATCGTAATAACGTAAAGTTCGTGTTGAAATGCCAGCTAGCTTTGCTAGTTCATTGATAGAATACGACATGTTTAAAATCTCCTCACTTGCAAAATTAAGTATATTGGTTGACGTAACGTCAAGGTCAAGCACGGAAAATGATTTTTGAGAATAAAAAAGCCAGTAACTCAATCAAGATTACTGGTTTTTGATTATGATATTTAATTTACAACGTTTAATTTTTCACCTTTTAGAAATGCCTGCAGATTTTCAACGACAATACCCAGTAAACGATTGCGAGTTTCGCGCGGTGCCCAAGCAATATGAGGGGTGATATAACAGTTTTTAGCAGAAAGAAGTGGACTGTCAGCAGGAATGGGCTCTTTTTGTGCAACATCAATCCCCGCTGCAGCGATCTTGCCTTCATTTAAAGCGTCTGCGACATCTTTTTCATTAATTAAACCGCCACGAGCAGTATTAATTAAAATGACGCCGTCCTTCATTTGAGCAATTGCCCCTTGATTAATCATTTTCGTAGTTTCTGGAGTTTGTGGCACGTGTAAACTGATGATATCTGCTTTTTGATAAAGTTCGTCAAGTTCAACCTGCTTAACGTAATCCGGTAAATCTGATTTTGGCCGATGGTTCCAAAAAATTATATTCATAGAAAAAGCATGCCCGATTTCTGCCACTTTTTTAGCTATGTTGCCAAAGCCAATTAATCCTAAAGTTTTACCGTTTAGTTCCGTTAACGGTTTTGCCCAAAAAGTAAAATCAGGATTGCTGCTCCAGCGACCTTCATGGACTAATTTGTTATGTAAACCAACTTGACTGGTAATTTCAAGTAGCAATGCAAAAGTAAATTGGGCAACCGCATCAGTACCATAAGTAGGGATGTTAGTTACAGGAATGCCAGCTTCACGAGCTGCAGTGGTGTCTACAATGTTATAACCAGTAGCAGTCACACCAATATATTTGACGTTAGGCGCAGTCTTAAGGACTTTTTCGTCAAGGGGCGTTTTGTTAGTCAAAACAATTTCAGCATCCCCAATCCGCTTTAAAATTTCATCATCGTCGTCCACTGGAGTACGGTCATAAAATTTGCATTCACCTAATTTTTCAAGCGCTGACCAATCTAAATCACCAGGATTTAGAGCATAACTATCTAAATTAACAATTTTCATATCTTTACCTCATACATATCTACAAATCTTCTTTTAATTTCTAGTTTACTACATATACGTCTGAATAATTCGAAAACCTTAAATTGTATTAATGTAGTAATTGCAATCTTATTTGACAGTATTTATAAATAATTTTAAACTTAACGAGTATTCTGCTTTTTTAGTAATATTTAAAAATTATTAACTAGGTTGAAATAAAAAGTGTTAATGTCTTATTTCTAGATTTTTAAGCTAAGATTATGTTTTTAAATAGTGGTATAAATAAATTAGTAAATAAATATAGAAGTTAGTAGATTTATGAAGGAGTTATCTATGAAAAAATGTCCTCAGTGTGGCGCCATGATGGAAAAAGATGTTAATTTTTGTACGTCATGTGGTTATGATTTACGCAATGTTGATGTTCAAAAAGAAAAAACAGCGTCTGCTGCTAATGTAGTGCAAAATACTGCAAAAATGGGACCCCAACAGACTGAACCAGAAGTTCAAGATGTCAATACACCGAACAAAACGGAAGGACAATTTCAAAATTACTGGCAATGGTGTGTTGATTCTTGGCGTAATCCGGGGACTAGCAATCCCAATGTAGCCAGTTGGTATGGTTGGCTAACGATTTTAATTAAAGACGCTCTCGTCGTTTTAGGTCTATATTTTTGTGCCAACACTATTATTAATACGTTAATTGATTGGGCTAATCATAGAGGTAGCAACATTAGCGGCTGGGAAAATTTTCATGTCCCGTTTAACATCATGCTTGAAATATTTGTGATTGTAGTCATTTTTGAAGCAGTAGTAATTGGTGGCTTTTATGCTGGCTACAGATATATTTATGACAGAAAGCTCAGCTTTTTAGAGTTTGTTAACCGTAGTGCCCATGCTTGCAATTTAAACCTAATTCTGGCAGCAGCATTCTTTTTATTAATGATTCTGGGACTTAACAGTATTAAATTTGTCGTTGTTTTATTTTTGGTTATGCTAGGCTTATTTATCGCAAGTCAACACGTTATCTTGTTTGGTGATGATGGAGCGGTTCGCGATAAAATTTATGGGTTTTTAATCGCGTTTGCTATTATATTTTTATGTTTGATGATCTTAGATTCAATTATTTATAGCTCTATGATTCATTCAATCATTAACCAAATAATGGCAACGCAAAATGGATCTATGTAGATAGTGTGAATAAGATGAATGAATCTAAATTTTGTCCTAATTGTGGTAAGCGGGTAAAACCTGATGCCGAATTTTGTCCTAATTGTGGCCAGAAACTCTCTCCTGCAAAGCCCAGCAGAAAAGAATATCGTTCTAACCAGACTAACACTTCGGTTCAACCAGTTGCTAGTCAGCAGAAGGTAGCAGCAAGAACTGTCCGTCATCCGATGAAAAAAAGAAATAAAATTTTGTTAATCTGTTTAGGAATTTTGGTTGTGGCTTTTGCTGCTTTTTATGCTTGGGGTTCTAATCATTACCAGAGAAATAATCAGATTAGTCAGATTGCAGCGAGTCTAAAAAACCCGCATGCTGATTTAGCTCCATATGTGGTTTCTGAAAATCCAAATGCTAGTGTAACCACAGCAGCTTTAAAACCCACTCAGGAATATTATGCTGATCATTATGTTGAAGCTGACAAGATGGCTGAAGCTTTTAAATATGGTAATCAATATGAAAATGTTAGTTTGGTCCAAAATGGTCGCTATTTACTTTTATTCCCTAAATATTGCTTGCAGTTAAAAACATATTCACCGCAAATAAGAACAAATCATGCTAATTCGACAATTTATATTAATAACAAAAAGTTTGGTGGAGTTGATGGCAGTGGTGAAGATTATTATAAAAAGGTCACACCGTTATTTCCTGGTAAATACCATATTGAAGTAAAATCAACTGCATCAGGTCATCAGTTATCGGCTGATAAGAGTACTAATATTTTTTCCAATAAAGAAATTGATATGAATATCAAAACGGTCAATTTTATGATTAAAAGTATTCCTGCAGCTGCTATTTATATTAATGATAAAAATGTGGGTAATCTTGATAAAAAAGGAAATAAAGTATTTAAGGATTATCCGGTAACTGATGATATGAAAATTTATGTGGTTACTAAAGTTGATGGCAAAACAATCAAATCCGAAACCGTTGATTATGATGAAATGGGTTTTGAAGATGATGATGACAGTAGCAGCAATGTAATTAAACCAGAATGGCCAGGTCTAATTAGCAAAGATGATGCTGAGGATATTTTAGAAAATGACTTTAATTCTCCAGAGGAAGATGACTTTATCGGTGGTGCAGAAAATAAAGGCTATCAAGAATTACATTCTCAAAACTCTGGCTTTAATAATGACGATGACATTAATGACTATAATATGGAATGTTCTGTAGTTTCGATTACGCCTGCGCCTAACAACTGTAGTAGCGTAACCTATAAGATTACTTACACTTTTGAACATGATGATTTTGAACATAAGCAGGTCATGCTGTATACTGGGGGACTTTTTAAACAAACTGGTGATAGCGATGACGGCAGTCAAAAAATTAAATCAATTGGTAATGGCAAAATAATTAGTGATAAAAAATACGATAATTAGGAATATTTGTCAAAAAGCAAGTTTATTAAAACTTGCTTTTTTGATAAAAAAATAAAGCTGCTCATATTTTTACCGTCTAGTTGAATAAATCGTGCTATGATAACAGTAACAAAGTGATAATCATATTATTTGCAAAGCAATTTTTACTGCTAGGAGGTATTTTTTATGAAATGGCCGCTAAAAATATATGAATGGACAAATAAACTTTTTCCAACTACTAATAAATATTTTAAAGGAGAAACTGTTTTTTGGAGCTCTACTTACTTGATTACGCTTAAAGGTGGTCTAGTACTAGATGTTAATGATTACCCGGCTTTAAAGAAATTAGGCTATTGGGTTAAGAGTGCTGACCACAAAAATCTCAAAGTTTGGTCACATTTGTCCCAGCCGGAAGTAGAGCGGAAATTTACTGAAATTACGGGATTAACACCGGACCAATATGATATTGGTTCTATTGCGGGCTTATGGCAACTATGGCCTAAAGTTAGCTGATAATAATGATTTGGAGCCACTCTCTTATAGAGAGTGGTTTTAGTATGCATAAAAACAATTAAATTTCCTAATGCAAAACAACTATTATCACTAATAAAATTGTGCTAGTATTTTCATAGATTAAGAAAGAGAGGTAAGTTAACAAATGGATAAATCAATTCAAATTACTGAAGCAGATTTTATGGTTAATTTACTTTTTTCTTATCTCTTTAAATTGTTGTTGCTGTTTTTTAATAAGATCAATAAGGGGCTTAGCGTTATCATCTATGATATGTTGAGCCTTTTTGATTGCTATATTTCCAATGTGGGAGGAAATCATGCCAAAATTTAAAAAGTTTTTAGTCGGCGCAGTTGCTGTTTTAGGGGCTGCTTTTCTGGCTGGATGTTCAAACTCTACTAAAAAGCAAAGCGATAGTGGAACACCCAAATCTTTAAACGTACAATTCGTACCCAGTGTTTCTGCCAACAAGCTAGAGGGAAAAGCCAAGCCACTGGAAAAAATGCTGTCTAAAAGGCTCGGAATCCCGGTTCACGTTTCTGTTTCAACGGATAATAATGCTGTGGTAGAAGCGATGAAGTCTAAAAAAGTAGATGTGGGTTTCTTACCAGGTGACGCCTATGTGCAAGCTCATAAACAACATGCAGCCGATGTCTTATTGCAATCAGAACGATACGGACTGAAGGCTCCGAGTGGTACTTGGACTAAAAAGTTAGTTCATACAATGCGTTCAGAAATTTTAGTCAGAAAAGGTTCTGGTATTAAGAGCTGGAAAGATCTGAAAGGCAAGTCAATCTCCATTCAGGGCCCTACTTCGACAACGGGCTATATTTTCCCAGTAGCTGAATTAAAGCAAAAAGGGTTAGATGTTCCGCGCAGCTGTAAGTTAGTTACCGTTACCGGTCATGACCAAGGTGTGCTCAACGTTTTAAATAAGGATACTGATGCTGCCTTCGTTTTTGAAGATGCGCGCAATAACGTTATCAAGGATAATCCAAAAATTAAATCGCAGGTTGTCCCAATTTATTACAGCCGTCCAGTTCCTAATGATACGATTTCAGTAGTTCCTAGCATGTCTAAGGCATTTCGGGAAAAATTAGCCAAAGCTTTCATTGCTATTGGTAAGTCGAAGAGCGGCAGAAAAGTAATTGAAAATGTTTATGACCATGAAGGATATGTCAGGGCGAAAGACAGTGACTATGATATCGTACGCAAGTACCAAAAGATTGCTGAAGCAATCAAAAAATAACCAACTATTATCAAACTAATTCTTTAATGCACCACTTCTGATAAATTTATCTCAAAGGGTGCATTTTTTAAAAAAAGCAAAATTTCTTTTGCTAAAGAGTACTTTTTCCATTTAAATAATAGTATCAATGTTAATAAATACTCACTTTGAAAGGAGACTTGATTATGAAAGTTGTCATTGGCAGTGATAAAGACGGTTTTGCCCTAAAGGAGAAAGTAAAACATTATCTAAAAGAACATGACTATGAAGTCTTAGACGTTACACCAGAGCCCGCTGTGGACTTTGTCGAATCTAGCCTAAAGGTAACACGTAAAGTTTTGGAAAATGGGATAGAAAAGGCCATCATGTTCGACGAGTATGGAGTTGGGTCAGCAATGGCTTCGAATAAGGTCAAGGGCATGATCACGGCAAACTTAAATGAAGAAAGAACCGCACACATGACCGCCATGCACAATGGTGCCAAGGCTATTGCTCTTGGCAGTGGCATTGTCGGAGAAAAGCTGGCCTATTCAATTGTGCAGCACTATTTAGATGCTAAGTATGCAGGCGGCCGTCATCAGATACGTTTGAATATGCTTGAAGAAATGATTTAAGGGGGATCTCATGTTAGATAACGATAGACCGCAACCGGAATTTGTTGATCCTAAGGTCGATAAGCACACTGTTGTGGCTTTAGGAAATGATCACGTTGTTACTGCTGTAAAAATGGCTATTTCTGATCACTTAAAAGAAAATGGCTATCAGGTAATTGATGAGGGCACCCACGATAATACCAGGACGCATTATCCTATTTATGGTAAAAGAGTAGCAGAAGATGTTGCTTCTGGTCGTGCTGACTTGGGTATTGTGCTGTGTGGTACCGGCATAGGTATTTCAACGGCTGCTGACAAAAACGAAGGAGTTCGTGCTGCGATGGTCGGGGATGTTACCCAGGCTGAATACGCCCGTCGTGAACTAAATGCTAACGTACTGGGCTTTGGCGGTATTGTACTGGGACGCGATTTTATTTTTGATATTGTAGATACTTTTTTAAATACAAGTTATCACGCTACCAGTAAGAATAAGCAGTTAATTACAAAAATTGATCAGATTGCGCAGCCAAATCCTGAACAAAAAGATAATGAACACTTTTTTGACGCTGAAAACAAGAAGTGGGCTGAAGGCGCATATCATGACTAGAAACAAATTTAAAGAATAAAATAAAAAAGCCGTTAGCAAAAAAGCACGGCTTTTTTATTTACATAAGTTACAAAAGGTTACTTTAGTTTGTTAAAGTTACTAACTTCACAAATAAGTAGTATTATTAATGTGAAAAGAATAACTAATAGGAGGAAATAAAATGAATATTGCGCAAGCAATCAAAGTAACTTTTTCAAATGTTGCGATTGTCAGTTCAATAACATCAACAATTTTCATTATTCTATTGGGCTTTTACCTGCGTAAACGTGGTATTTTTACTGAAAAATTCGGTAAAATTTTGTCCAAGATAGTTTTGACGGTTGCATTACCAGCTTTGGCTTTTAACTCATTTATGCAACCGATTAGTAATGAAACTTTATCACAAGGGATGAACGTTTTAATCTGGGGAATTGTAATTTATATCATTTTGATATTCTTGACCCCATTGTCTTATGTTAAATACCCTAAAGATAAAAGAGATGTTTTAGCCGTACTAACTACATTTGGTTCAACTACTTTCTTTGGTATTCCAATTGTAGGGGCTGTTTTTGGTCCTAAGGGTATTATGTACAGCTCCATCTTTAACATCGGTTATCGTATCTTTTTATATTCGTATGCCTACATAAAGATGTCCGGTCTCAAGATGAAGGCCAGCAACTTAAAGAAGATGTTTGTTAACCCAGTCGTAATTGCAACATTCTTGGGTTTGATTTTATGGTTGTGCCAAAATTACGTACCGCAAGTAGCTGTTAAACAAGCAGTTAATGGCGTAATCGATGCCAATGCACCAATAGTTCACGTTGCGTTTTACCGTATTGACCAAACCGCAATTTGGCTATATAAACCGATGCAATACTTAGCAAATCTGGCTTCACCTCTGGCTTGGTTATCAATCGGTTCAACTTTAGGCTCAACCTCATTCAAAGAAGCTGCTGCCAACAAGACTTCTTGGTACTACAGCTTTAACAAGGTTATACTAGTGCCAATCTTGAACTTACTGCTCTTGGTTATTTTAACTGTAACTAATATTTTACCTGTCAGCTACATTGCGTTAGGAACAATTATTATCATGATGGCTACCCCAACCGCAGCTGTTGCATCATCTTATGCTATCAGTTTTGATCGTGAGCCGGTGCTATCTTCTGATGCATCATTTATTTCAACAATTATGGCGGTTATTGCCATGCCAATATGGATCGCTTTTCTGGGTGTTCTGAGCCAGATGGGTATATTTCACTAATTAGGAGGGAAATTCTATATGTTTAAAATAGTAGCCTACGGCGTTCGCGAAAATGAAGTAGATTATTTTAAGAAATTAAATAAATATAATTATGATTTACAACTGGAATCTGACATGTTAACCCATGATAATGTTGAAACGGCCAAGGGGGCTGATGCGGTTTTACTCAGAGCCAATTGTGTGGGTGATGAAACCAACTTGGCCAAATTCCACGAGTGGGGCATTAAATATGTTTTCACAAGAACAGTAGGTTATAACCATATCGATCTCAAGGCAGCTAAAAAATATGATATGAAAGTTGCCCGGGTTCCTGCTTATTCACCATACGCAGTGGCTGAATTGGCTATGACTTTGGGAATGATGCTCTTTAGACATACTGCCTTAGCTACCAGTTTGACTAATAAAGGAGACTTTTCAGTTTCGACTGCAACTTTTTCAGGTGAAGTTCATTCAAGTACGGTAGGTATCATTGGTACTGGTAGAATTGGTGCTACCGAAGCACAACTGTATCATGGTATGGGGACCAATGTTTTGGGCTATGACCCTTACCCGAGCGACTTTGCCAAGCAATATGTTAAGTTTGTAAGTCAAGACGAATTATTAGCTCAATCAGACATTGTTTCAATTCACGTACCGTATTTCCCAGGACAAAATGATAATTTAATAGATGCGACTTTTCTAAGTAAAATGAAGAAAAATGCTGTTCTGGTTAATACCGCCAGATCACAACTGGCAGATTACCCTGCTGTGATTAAGGCAATTAAAGATGGTCAGATTGCTGGTTTTGCAAGCGACGTGCTACCTGATGAAGAAGAAGTATTAGGACATAATTTTAACGGTAACATCACAAATGATTTGACTAGACAATTAACAGAATTATACCCTAAAGTTCTATTAACCCCTCATATAGGTTCATACACCAGTCCAGCTTTAACAGACATGATTAATGTCAGCTATGAAAACTTCCACCAAGTTTTGGAAACAGGTCATACTGATAATGATGTCAAACTTGACTAAAGTTTATCCAATTAAAAACAAGCTATATTAGTAGCTTGTTTTTTTATCTATTCAATTTGTAGATTTTAATTGGTCGACCAACTTTTAAATAGTGTACTTTGGCAGAAAGTTTGCCGGTTTTTTCTAGATAATCCAAGTATTTCTTAGTAGTAATGCGTGATAATTTTGATTGTCGTGCTACATCTTGATTGGAAAATTCACCGGCAAGTTTAGAAATAGCAGCTTCAATTTTGGTTAAAGAAAAGTCCGAAAGTCCTTTAGGCAAACCATTATCATTATTTGAGTTATTAATATCTTGAGTGATAAAAATGCGGTCTAGATCACCTTGTGATACTACGTTGTCTTTTTGCAGCACTTCATTATATTTTAAAAAATGTTCAATTGCCTCTTTAAAACGTTTAAAAGAAAAAGGTTTGAGTAAGTAGTCCAAAATGCCATATTTTAAAGCTATATTGATGTTAGAGCTGTCTTTGGCGGCAGAAAGCATAATGACATTGGGGTGGAGATTATGCTTAATAAATTGTTCCAATAGTTCGGTACCAGAAGTCTTTGGGAGGTAAACATCAAGCAATATCAGGTCAGGACTGATTTTTTTAGTAATTGCCAATGCCTTTGCGGCAGTATCAGTTTGATAAACAGTCAAATTTTCCGGCTTAATAATTCTCGTTAAATATTGTTTGTTAATTGAGCTGACCATTGGATCATCTTCAACTATTAAAATTGTTAACATTTTATTCCTTTTCGCTTTTTTCCTGCAAAGGTAATTCTATATAAAAATTGCTGCCATGAGGCTTACAAGATGAAACTACAAGATGACCACTATAGGATTTAATGATTTGCTGCACAAGTATAAGTCCATAGCCGTGATCTTTGCCCTTAGTTGAATATTTCTGCTTAAACAAATGCTTTTTGACTTCACTTGAAATGCCAGTGCCGGTATCTGTGACTTCAATAATCAAAACCGAGCTTTCGCCGTCAAAATTAATTGTTAAGGTAATTTTGCCACTATCTTTAATTGCCGCTAACGAGTTGTCAATGAGGTTGCCCAGTATTTTAATCAGATCCAAATTCAATTGCTCAGTAACAATCTTTTGCGGTAAGTTGGAGTCTGGCGTAATTTCCAAGCTGATTCTCTGCTCTTGTGCCTGGTTCATTTTCCCAGTCAAGAAACCCACGAGTGCAGGAGATTCAAGTTGCTTATTTAGTTGACCAAATTCTTGCTGGTAATTTTGGTTTATTTGCGCGATGAATGAGTTAACTTGATCATATTGTTTTAATTCAATCATCCCATAAATTGCCTGCAATTTATTTAGAAATTCGTGTGACTGCGCCCGCAGTGACTGAATGTATTGCTGACTGCCGGCAAGCTGCTCGGATAGTTTCTGATATTTGGACTGATCCTGCAGTAAAGCTACTTGACCGAAAATTTGCTTATGGTATACCAGCTGGCTGACTGAAACAATATATTCTTTAGCATTGATCAAGACCAGTTCATTTGTCTTAGGTAATTGCTGGTTATCTGCAAATAATAATTCATTTAAATTTTTATCTAAAGGCTTTCCTACTATTAGAGAGGGAAAAGATTTCTTGGCCAAGTAATTAGCCGTAATCAAAATTTTTTGATTATTAACCACGATAAGCGCTTCATCAATACTATCATTAATAGCATATAATTCTGTGAGCTTAAATGCAATTTCATTTGGTTCCATATCAAACAGCGTTTTTTTAATGTGTCTTGTTATTAATAACGCTAGCAGTATGCCAATTATTAGAGCAACCAAAGAGCCAATTACAACAGATCTTTGAGCGACCCGAATAACTTTACTGATTGATTTATCAGTTAAGCCAACACAAACTATTCCGATTTGCTGTTTTTGCGCGAAAATTGGACGAAAAATACGGTAGCCAGTTCCCAAAACACCCATACGGTGTGAATAATGCGCCTTACCGGAACTTGATTTTTGAGCATCAGAAGGCGAACTAAATTTTTTGCCGATATGATTTTCAGCAGGGTGGGAATAACGAACGTAGTTATTGTCAAGCACCACAATAAAGTCTACTTTAGTCTCTTTTTTTACTTGTTCAGCATATTTTTGGATTGAGTTATCTTTTGTCGGTCTGACTTTTTTTCTTAAAGCAGTTTGTACCTGCTGATTATTGGCCACAATTTTAGCTACACTATTAATTTCTTCTTTAATGATTTGTTTCTGATTTTGCGCTACTTGATATGATGTGATTGTGCCAGCAGTTAAAATAAAAACAATAGTGGTAAAAAAAACTAGAAAAATAGTTTTTGATTGCAACGTAAATCGTGTTTTTTTGAACATAAATCTTCCTTTGTTTTTTGCAATTATGTTTTATTGTAATATAAATTCCAAAATTAAGATTGTTAAATTAAAAAACATAAAAATAAGTGATTTTGCCATTTGGTAAAATCACTTATTTTAATTAAAGAAAGAATGTGTATTGTTATTGCAAATGCAAAGCACTGATAATTTGATCAACTGTATTATCCATATTAATGCCGGTTAGAAAAGCTAAGCCGTTAATGACCGGAGTACCTACGTCTTCAGTATACTTTGCAGTAGTGACGATTAAATCATAGTCATTTGCTTGACTACGTAATTGGGGAATTGAAGTCTGTGAAAAGCTCACTTTATCACTGCCAAACCCCCGTTTTTTTAATTCTTCTTCCAATTTGTTGCGTGCAACTGTTGAAGTGGCTATCCCAGAACCACAAGCTACTAAAATCTTTTTCATAATTCTATTCCTTTCTCTGACTAAATATTAAATGTGAACTTCTTGAAAAATTTGGTTTAAATCAGCAAATAATTCTTCTGCTGTAGTGTATTTCATGAGTTCTTTTAAATGTTGTGAATCTTGCACAATGCCCATGATTTTTTGCAGCATTGATAACTGTCCTTTTGGCTCTGCAATTGCCATCATAATAACAATGGAAACTGGTAAAGTATTTTTGGGTTCTCCCATATTATGAAAGTCTACGGGTTCTTTTAATGTCATTACGGCTAAAGTAGATGTTAATACATGTTCTGAATCTGCGTGGGGAATAGCAACATTAATTTCACCTGTCGGCAAACCCGTGGGAAAGATCTTTTCCCGTTCTAGCACAGCATCTTTATATGTCGAACGAGCATAACCAGCATTTTCCACTTCTAACGCCAAAAATGATAATGCATCATGATCATTTTCGAATTTTTTATTGGGAAAAACAAGGTTTTTATGAATTATTTCCAATATAGTCATCTCCATTAGCTTAAATATTTTTAGAAAAACTGAAGTAGTCTTAAGATAGAATAGCGCTTTCATTAGATGTTTGCAATACCTTTAGACAAAAAAATTGTCATATTTTATTTTTTGCAAAATATTTTTGTCAAAAGTATTGCAATTGGATTTAATCAGTCTTATATTAAATTTGAAGCGAAAAAGAGGAGTGTAAAATTGGACGCAACAAAACGTAGAATGAAAATTTTAGATATGTTTCAATCGCAAAATACTCTAAAAATTTCTTTTATATCCAAGAAGTTAAATGTTTCCAGGGAAACCATTCGAGGCGATTTATCGGTATTACAGGATCAAGGCAAAGTAACTTTGATCCGTGGTGGTGCTATCTTAATTGTCTCAAAGGATGAAACCCCTTACGAAAAAAGATTAGACTTTATGGTCGCGGAAAAAAACGAAATTGCTGAGTCATTTTGTAATTGTATTAAAGAAGGGGATACGATTTATTTGGACTTCGGTACCACGTCCTTGTTCGTAGCTCAGAAACTTCATAGGTTTAAAAAGCTGACAGTTGTTACTAATTCGCTTCCTATCATCAATGAGCTCTATAAAGATGATAATGTTGCACTCTTTGTATTAGGGGGGAGAGCTAGGAAAAATGAAGGGTCTTTTGTAGGCGAAATCGCTCATGAATATTTAGATTCATTAAACATCAATATCGGTTTCTTTAGTGGTGGCGGTTTTGATACAAAAGTAGGACTTTCAAACTTTAGTGTAGATGAGTCTAAATTATCAAGAATCTTTGTTAAGAAGTGCCTAAAAGTAGCAGTTGGGGTTGATCATTCAAAGTTTAATCAGATATACACCCAAAATGTTGCCAGCATAGAAGATATTGATATATTAATTTCAGATTCGATTGATAGAAAAATATATAAAAAACTGGAAGATAAAATTCCAGAAGTAATCTCAAGAAAATGAGGTGTTTAAATGCAAGTTTTACAATATATAGTTAACTTAGGTGCCTCAGTTATGATACCAATTGTGATCTTTATCATTGGTGTCATCTTCCGTGCAGGTGTGGGTAAATCCCTCAAAGCCGCTCTTTCAATCGGTGTTGGTTTTACAGGAATAAACTTGGTAATTCAACTGCTTACCAATAACTTGGGTAAAGCAGCTGAAGCAATGGCTAAGAATTTTCACTTAGGCTTAGACGTCGTTGACGTAGGCTGGCCAGGAACATCACCTTTAGCGTGGGCATCAGAACTAGGATTAATAGCGATTGTAGTTTCAATTATCGTTAATGTAATTATGTTGCTGACTAAGATGACGAAAGTTGTTAATGTCGACATTTGGAATATATGGCATATGGCTTTTACAGGCTGTATTGTACAAGTAGTTACAGGCAGCTACTGGCTAGCGATTATAGCCATCATCATTCATTCGGCCATTGTTTTTAAACTGGGTGATATTTTTACTCCAGTTACAGATAATTATTTTGGCTTAAACGGTATTTCAATACCTCATGGCGATTCAGCAATCATGGGAGTATTTGCTAAGCCAATTGATGATTTAATTGACCACATTCCAGGATTAAATAAAATAGATATTTCTTTTGAAACTATTGAAAAGAGATTTGGGGTTTTTGGTCAACCATCAATTTTAGGTGCCTTTTTAGGATTAATAATCGGTCTATTAGCAGGACAAGGAATTGGTAAAGCCTTAACATTAGCTATTCAAATGGCGAGTGTCATGGTTTTGATGCCAGTAGTTGTGAAATACATTATGGAAGGTTTAATTCCAATTTCAGACGCTGCCAAAAAAATTATGGATAAGCACTTTAAGAATGCTAATTTCACAATTGGTATGGATCCAGCTTTGTTACTAGGTGATTCCAACGTAATTGCAACGAGTTTATTGTTAATTCCGATTACATTGCTTTTAGCGATGATCATGCCTGGCAACCGCATTTTACCATTTGGTGATCTGGCTACTATTGGGTTCTTTGTTGCTATTGCGGCAGGTATTCATAAAGGTAACATTTTTAGAACGTTGATTTCAGGTACTGCTATTATGACCATGACGATCTGGATTTCTAACCAAACTTGGAAGTATCAAGTTAAGTTAGGTCGCTCCGTAGGTTTGTTAGCAGCAAATAAGAAAGTCGGCTCATTAGATCAAGGTGGTAATCCTATTACCTATATCTTGGCTAAGGGTCTATCAAAGGAATTCAGCATTGGGTTGCTTATTATTTTTGTCCTTTGGGTAAGCGCTTTCGCTTATACCTATATCAGCTACAAAAAGAAATCATTGTACAAGATTGATTCAGTCGAAGAAAAAAATTAGAACAAAATAGAACAAGAGGTTAGTAATGTTGCACGAGAATGATTGGTTAAATATTAAGAATAAGGTTTTTATCGTAACCGGCGGCTCTTCAGGAATAGGGAGCGCGATTGTAGATGAACTGCTTGATGATGGAGCTAAGGTTGTCAATGCTGATTTAAATGATGACAAACGTGAAGCACCAAATTATTTATGGGTTAAAACAGATGTCACCAGTAAAGAAGGTACAGAAAATGTCGTTAAAACAGCAATTGATCACTTCGGTCAATTGGATGGGTTAGTAAATAACGCTGGTATTAACATTCCTCGTATTCTGGTTGATCCCAAAGATCCAGACGGAAAATATGTAATCAATGAAAACAATTATGACAAGATGTTTGATGTTAATGTTAAAAGTGTTTTCTTAATGTCTTCTGCAGTTGCTAAAATTCTTGCTAAACAAAAACATGGTGTAATTGTTAATATGTCTTCTGAATCAGGCTTGGAAGGCTCACAAGGTGCTGGAATTTATTCTGGAACCAAGGGAGCAATCAATGGTTTTACCAGAGCTTGGGCTAAAGAATTAGGTCAATACAATGTCCGTGTAATTGGTGTCGCACCAGGAGTGCTGGAAGCAACTGGATTAAGAACGCTATCGTATGAAGAAGGGTTAGCATATTCTAGACATGAAACTGTTGAGCAATTACGTGCTGGCTACGCCAACACTTCAACAATTCCTTTAGGTAGGAGTGGCAAATTATCTGAAGTTGCCAATCTTGTTGTCTTTTTCCTTTCAGACAGATCAAGTTATATGACCGGACAGACTGTTAATGTGTCTGGCGGTAAATCAAGAGGATAAACTTTTAAATTTGTATTTCATTTTTAATCTTTTCACTCGTGGTTTTAAAGATGAAAAGAAAAATGATATTGAAGGAGAAATATAATGAGAACAATTTCTGCAGCAGTTGCTGAACACATGGCAAAATTGTCAACGGCTGACGGCATCATCAGCGCCTTGGCAATTGATCAACGTGGCTCTTTGAAAAAAATGCTGGCTGATGCTGCTAATAAGCCTGCTGACGAAACAACAATTGTTGATTTTAAAAAAGCAGTTTCCAGTGAACTGACTCCTTATGCTTCAGCCATTTTGACTGACCCTGAATATGGCTTACCAGCAACCAAAGTTAGAGATCAAGATTGTGGCTTGCTGCTTTCTTATGAAAAAACTGGTTATGATACGACAGAGCCGGGCAGAATGCCTGACCTAATTGCTAACCAGTCTGGATTAAGAATTAAAAATGAAGGCGGCGACGCCATTAAGTTTTTGGTTTACTATGATCCCGATGAAGGACAGGAAATTAATGATAAAAAGCAGGCTTTTGTTGAAAGAGTTGGTGCAGAAGCTCAAGCTAATGAACTACCATTCTTTTTAGAAGTTTTAACTTATGACGCAAATATTGCCGACGCTAAAAGCGAGGAGTTTGCAAAAGTTAAGGCTGATAAAGTGCTTAAAACAATGAAAGAATTTTCCAAACTCCAATACGGTGTGACTGTCTTAAAGGTTGAAATTCCTTTCAACATTAAGTTTGTTGCCGGCTTTAATGGGGACAACAACGTTGTTTACACTCAAGAAGAAGCTAAGGATTTGCTAAAGAAGCAGTCTGAAATAACTGATTTACCATATATTTTCCTGTCTGCTGGTGTAACCAGTGAAGAATTTATCGCTGAAATCAAAATGGCTGAAGAAGCTGGTGCTGATTTTAACGGTGTTCTTTGCGGGCGAGCTACTTGGAAACCCGCAATCAAACCTTTTGCGGCTGAAAGTGAAGCAGCAGGTAGAAAATGGTTATCTACTCAAGGTAAAGAAAATATCGAAAGCTTGAATGAGGCTCTTAAAAAGGCTAAGTCCTGGCAGGAAAAGTTAAAAATTGCTAAGTAATTTTTAGATTAAAAGAAAACTTTCTACACAGTAATTAATGTAGAAAGTTTTTTTATTTAATATGATAATTTTCAAAATAAGACCAATATTTTTGTTTCCGAGCTAGTTTTGTAAGCCGAGTGCCGCCCAAATGAGGTAATTGCTATTTAATTTCGTTCATCATTTTGTTTTAAAAAAAGTGGCTCTTGCATACTGCAGTTTAATTCATGAATGCTTCTCACTCAGATATTCAAATCAAACAAAAACAGAGGGCAAATTGCTGCCTTCTGTGATTAGTGTATTTTAATCTGCTATTTTTTTAGCGTTTTCCATTGCTTTCATAATTGCAGGATTTTTGGAATGACAATCCTTAATCATTTGCAAGTCTTTTTCATCTAAGATAACTTCGTATTTGCTCATTGTGTTTTTCCTTTCTGCCAAATCTAAATTTTACTATAACACTTTATTGGGTAAACGAGTAAAACTAGTCAAAGTTTTTCATTTGTGTTGCAAAATCAGTTTTGTTCAGTGAAGTTTGCACATTGCAAACGGGTGTTCCTGCTATAAGCAATTTAAGCTTAATCCCTTGTTACTGCAGCATTTTCAAGCACTAAATTTAGAACAAATTTGTGTTACAAGTGTGACATTTTGAGCGGCAGAGGTAATTAATTCTTAAAAGTTGAGTGATATTCCTGTTATGGTTCTGCAACTTTAACGTTGTACTATATAAACCATCAAATTGAATAATACTTTGCTATTTTTGATTTGAAAAAATTGTTAAGGATTTTTATTTAAGGAGAGAATTTTTTTGAAGGTAAAATCTATCTTAGCTAAATCAGCAGCAGTAGCAGCATTATCTGCTTCAGGAGTTGCGATCATGAGCAAGGCTAATACTAGCGATGTTCAAGCAGCTACTGTAGAAAATGATGCAGCAGTTGTGACTGTAAACTACGTTGATGGCAATTCAATTCGTGTTTGGGACAGTTACAAACATCCTGAAGCTACTGGGCAAATTTTACCAAGTAATTCTTCTTGGAAAGTCATTAAAACTGCTTATGACAAGAAGGGTCACAAGTGGTATGACCTAGGCAAGAATCAATGGGTTAGAGCTAAATATGTTAATAAAGGCTACTACCCAGCAAATGAATCTCAAAATACAGCAGCTGCAACCGGCAGCGTAACGCAAAACAGTACAGTTGCTGCTAATAATGATTCTACAAATTATAATAATGTAAATTACACTGCTGCTGCTTCTGATACAGAAGCAGGGGCTAAGGCATGGATTGCAAATCGTGAATCCGGTGGCTCATACAGTGCACAAAATGGACAGTACATTGGTAAATACCAACTTTCTGCTTCATACCTTAATGGTGACTACTCAGCTGCTAACCAAGAACGTGTTGCTAACAATTACGTTGCAAGTCGTTATGGTTCATGGGCAGCTGCTAAACAATTCTGGCAAGCTAACGGTTGGTACTAATTAGCTGGCTCTAAAAAATAAAGATTGATATCAGCAGACGCTCGTGAATTAGCGTCTGCTTTTTATTTTCTAGTTACTTAGTTTTATTTTTACCAATTTAGTAAATTAACTAATATTTCAAGTTGTTTTTTGAATTGAAAAAATAATTTAATTGGAATTCTCTAGTAATAAGTTTAGAATTAAATTTATACCAAAAAGAGCCAATATAAGAGTAACTCTCGAGGAAGATTATGAAGAAAAGCAAACTTGCTATTGCCGTCGTTAATATTATTTTTTTAATCACAATTCCAGGATTGACTTTAGGTGAACCTGAACAAGCAGCAGCAGCTACTATTAAAGGTTACGTTAAAGTAAAAAAGAAGAAAAAAGTACGACTTTATAAGTTATCTGGTAAGCATTCCAACTTTTATGCGCAATCTAAATACCGCTATCCCTATAGCGCAAAGAAAAAGATTGGCAAGAAAAAGAAAATGGCTTATAAAATTGGCAACAATTCCCATTGGATTCTGGCTAAAGATGTCAAAGTCATTAAAAAGAGTACCAAACGTGTTTATACCAAAGCAAAAATGGTGCTGCCAAGCGGCTATACTAAAACTGAACTGTTATCTGCCTATCAGGGCAAACCAAGTAAAAGTTTTATTGATGCATCAATGCAGGGGATGAAGATCAATGATTTTAGCCGTCTAAAAGTATCTGAAAGTAAAGCTGATGATGAAACCCAAGTAGATTTAGGTCAGCTAACCCCACAGCAGATTGGTGATCTAACAGCTTTTTCTTTAAGACTAATCAATGAGGCTAGAAATGATTTAAACCTAGCTCCGTGGGTTGCAAGTGGCGGAACGGGTAAGTTAGCCGCTGACATTGCGCTAGAGTACAGTAAAAACAATAAGACCATTAAAGACAGCCACTATGTTCCCGGAATTGTTCGTGCATGCAATGCTAACGGCTTAAAACTTGATGACAACTTTGTTGAAGATATGGCTGGGTTTTATAATCCTAATTCGACAATGACTATGACAGAACTAAAAAAGAGTATCTATTTTGGTTTAAAACAAATGATTTTTGGTTATGTCGGCAGTGGCGAAGAAGAAAGTGCCGACCGGAGTTATTATCAGGAATGGGAGCACGCTGGCGATTTGTTTAATACTCAAGGATCGTTGCATGATGGCGACTACAACTATTATGGCTTTAGTATCTCTCATAATGATAATATTTGTTCTTTGCACTTTATCAGCGTTCCCACATACATTGTAAAAAGTAAAAAATACAACTCTGGGTTTGAGCCTTAAAAAGAGCAGCCTTGTTGACGGGCTGCTCTTGCTTTCACTTATAAGTTTGACAAGATAGGATATGAAAATGTTAGTATACATTCGTTTGGCCAAAAAAGAAGATCTGGATCAGATTATGATCATTATTGGTGAAGCAAAGAAGCTATTAAAAAAAGACGGCATTCCTCAGTGGCAAAGTGGCAGTCCTAATCGGAAAATGCTTACTGAAGATATAGCTAAAGAGCGTGCTTATTGCTTGGTAGCAGATCAAACCATAGCGGGAGTGGCAGTTTTACTGACAACACCTGATCCCAACTATGCACAAATAGACGGTTCTTGGGCAAATACTAGTGAACAATATGCCACCATTCATCGGATTGCAATAAGCACAGAATTTCGCGGACAGCACCTGAGTCAATTTATGATGTCAAACTTAATTTCTCGTGGTCTAATGCTGGGCATCAAGAACTTCCGTATTGATACCCATGCACTTAATCAGCGCATGCAGGGCCTCATTAAAAGTCAAGGATTTAACTACCGGGGGATTGTTCAGGTTGATCAGACTGAAAACAGTGCCAGAAACGCCTATGAGCTCAATTTATCATAAGAAAAATATTTTTTTGCTTGACTTGCAGGACACAATTTTCTATACTATTTAATGTTGAGCAATCAAGTAAAAGCTCAAATGGCATTGGGTTATAGCCAAGCGGTAAGGCACTAGTTTTTGGTACTAGTATGCGCTGGTTCGAATCCAGCTAACCCAATTGTTCTTACGAACACCCAACCCGAAAAAGAAGCAGTTTTAAATAGACTGCTTCTTTTTTTGCTTATTTAATTCCAGTAAAAATTGAAGAAAATAAATTACAATTATTTAGCTTTTGCTATTTAAATTTTATATGAATGGGTTTATTATATTTTCTGTGCTTTGTTTGTAATGTTTATATTCAAAATGAGGTAAAACAAACATAAAAATATGAATAGCGGTAACAACAAAACGATTGTATTTGGCCATAGGGGTTATCCCGCTAAATTTGCTGAGAATTCGATGGAAGGTTTTCGTAACGCAGTTGAAAACGGGGCTGAAGGGATTGAATTTGACGTTCATTTAACAAAAGACAGTGTACCGGTGGTTATGCATGATGAAAAGGTTGATCGTACAACTGATGGCAGCGGCTATATTAAGGACTACACTCTTCAAGAGTTGAGAAAGTTGCATCTAGCAAATGGTGAGCGGGTACCAGAACTGAAAGAATTATTTGCGTTACTCGAAAATCGCGATCTTCAGATTAATTTAGAGCTTAAAACAAATACTATTCATTATCCTGGAATTGAAAAAATTGTTTTAAGTCTCGCACAGAACTATCATTTTATTCATCCCATTATTTACTCGTCATTCGATTATGTTACTTTAAAAAATTGTCAGGAGATTGACCCTAAGCAAATTTATTGTTACTTAACCGATGAGGATGTAACTAATTCGGCTAAACTAGTTAAAGATAATCATTTTGCTGGTATTCATCCGGGAAAGTTTTTGCCGGCAACTGAAGCAATAACTGAGCGTATTTGGACGGTAGATGATCCCCAAACTGCCAAAAAATATTTTCAGGAACATGTTGCAGGTATTTTTACCAACAATTATCCGGCAATGATTAAACTGAGAGACCAAATACAAGGCTAAGATAATTTGCATTTTAATAGACACCTTTAATTTTTGAATTAAAGGTGTTTTTTAGTTAAAAAGCTTTTGCTTTATACCAATTGTATGAGCTAAAAATTAGAAAAATCTTGTAGAAAAATAATTTTATTAAAGGTATAATTTAGATAATTCAAAAGAAAGTTTGGTGAAAGATATGGCAAAATTAATTAAATATGTCCGCAAGGGACTAGCTGAAACCCCTTCTAGCCCAATCTTAAAATTTTCAGATTACGCTAGTAAAATTCCTGATGTAGTTAAATTTACTCTCGGAGAACCCGATTTTAATACTCCTGACCATATTAAGGAGGCTGCTAAGAGAAGTATTGATGAAAATCATTCTCACTATGCTCCTTCAAATGGGACAATGAGCTTGCGTAAAGCCGCTAGCCAGTTTTTGAGTAAAAAATACAATCAAAATTATGATCCGGAAACTGAGGTACTAGTTACTACCGGTGTAACTGAGTCAATTTTTGATGCCGTTTTAGCAACTCTTAATCCTGGCGACGTGATGGTTGTACCCACGCCTATTTTTCCGCTCTATATGACAGATGAAAACATTATTAATGAGGGCATAGAGGTTGTTAAAGTTAACACATCTGATGACGGCTTTAAGTTGACACCAGCAAAATTGCAAAAGGTAATTGATCAGTACGGAGACCGGGTGCGAATGCTGGTCATGAATTATCCTACTAACCCAACTGGGGTAATGTATAGTCAAGATGAATTGGACGCACTAGCAGATGTTATCCGCGACAAACCCATTTTTGCGCTATGTGATGAAATTTATAGTGAATTAAACTATGACCAACCGCACGCATCAATGGAAAAAACATTGCATGACCAAGTTATTTTAATGAACGGCGTTTCCAAGTCATGGGCCATGACCGGTTACCGTATTGGGATTGTTTGTGCTCCAAAAGATATTTTGCAGCAAATTGCTAAAATTCACCAAGCAATTGCCACAACTGAACCAACACCAATGCAAGATGCAGCAGAAGAAGCCTTTAAGAATGGAATGGATGATGCACTGCCAATGAAAGAAGAATTTCAAAAGCGGCGCGATGTTTTATATGCCGGTTTAACTAAATTAGGCTTTGAATGTGCTAAACCCCAAGGCGCATTCTATATCTTTGCCAAAATACCAGAAGGCTTTGACCAAGATGATAATCAATTTATCTATGAATTGGTTGATAAAGCTCATGTAGCTGTTTCTGCCGGCTCTAGCTTCAGTGAAGGCGGACAAGGCTACATCAGATTTTCTTACGCTGTTGCTATGGATCAAATTAAAGAGGGATTGAAGCGATTAGAAAAGTTTGTTAAAGAAAATAAGAAATAATTTTTAAGCAAATTTTGCTTGCAATCACGTACGTTTTTCGGTATTATAATTAACGTGCGTGACGGAGGAGTAGCGAAGTGGCTAAACGCGGCGGTCTGTAAAACCGCTCTCTCTGAGTTCGGCGGTTCGAATCCACCCTCCTCCATTATCACTGGGTTATAGCCAAGCGGTAAGGCACTAGTTTTTGGTACTAGTATGCGCTGGTTCGAATCCAGCTAACCCAATAATCAAAAAGACGACTCGTATGAGTCGTCTTTTTTGTTACTTCAGGCTATGTTATTAACCTTAATATACTTATTCTTATCAATTACATAGTAAAGCTTCTTTTTAATTTTGATCGGATTACCATAGACCCGAACTGATTTGCCTTTCTTTATCAGTAATTTACGAATTCTTTTGCCTTTTTTGTTATAAACGAATGAATTGTGCTTGATTTTTCTTTTCTTACCCTCAATGTCTTGTGAGTTAGCAAAAATATTTTCACCAAGTTTATAAAACTTTTGGTTATTAATAGTTTGTGTACCGAAAGTTTCAACAGTCATTCCTGGTTTAAGAATAAAGCCTTGAATTGGACTGCCTGTTTTATCATAAACCTGAATTGTGCAATATATTGTGCGTGGTGTCTTAACATTGCTGCTATCAACTGACTGCGGTTCTACCGTTTGCTTTTCATCTTTAGCCGGTATTGCGACCGGTTCATCTTCTGTAGTTTTTTTGTTATTTTGAATTTCGCTAGAGGGAGCAGAAACAGCAGGGACATTAGTTGAAATACCTGTGGTAGTTCCGATTGAACCAGCGGTAGAATTGTTGGATTCAAAATTGGAGTCCCCTTTATTAACAGGTAAGTGGTTGTCACTAGTGGTGTGATCTAAATCAATTGAACCAGTAGACCAAGTTATAGGCTGACTGACATAGGTTTCAGCCGGACAATTGACATCTTCTCTATCGTATAATTTTATTAATTCTGCTATCGAAATTGCTTTTCCTGCAGGTTTAGCTATGCTGCCATTACTTACTGGGATAACCTTAGGCATTTTGAAAGTAGCAAAAGCTGCTGGCTTTAGTCGATGCTTTCCGAGACTAAGAACAAAACCATTACTGTTATTGCCTAGTCCGTCTAACATGCTTGTCATTTCAAAAATGTTACCCGTGTCCCAGTGGCTTAAGTTTAATTGCCTTAAATTGGGATCATTGAACATATAACTCATATTGGTAACGCTATATGTTTGCCAAGAAGTGATATCATCTAAATCTGTAGCAGCTATTCCATTAAACATATAGCTCATGTTTTTGACATTACCAGTTTTCCAGTTAGCCAATTTTAGAGTTGTTAATGAAGTGTCACCCTCAAACATGTGACTGAAATCAAAGACACTGTCAGTCCTAATATTATCTAAATTGACCTCAGTTAACTGAACATCATTTTTAAACATGCTGTTCATGTCCCTGTTTGAGATTGTATCCCAAGAGCTCAAATCAAGCTGTTTGAGACTAATGTCATTTGCGAATAAACTGCTTAAATCACTGGCATTGCTGGCATCAACATTATCTAAACCGATAAGACCAATTAAATTAGGTAAATTAGCAAACTTGCTACTGGAATTACGTGCTAGTCCAGCTTTTAGGTACTCGCCATAATCAGCCATCACTAATTCAAACTTAATATATTGAATATCGCTAGGACTAACTTTTTCACCTTCGTAATCATGATCTGCCAATATCTGGCTGATTGGTGTAGCTGACAAAGCTCCACCTTTAATTGTTAGGGTCTTTGTGTCCTCGTTATAGGTCCAGTCACACTTGTTATCTTTGCCGCGAGCGGTAACTTTTTCGTTTTGTGTGCTTTTGGTAACACTATTTTCAATTTCTGACTTACCAGTAATGTTATTTTTAAAACTGTTATTATTTTTGGTGTCAGAATTACTTACTGAAATGGGTGACGAGTTAATACTGGCATAGACCGCTTTTTCAGTAGTTACCATTGCCGATCCAATTAAAGCGCTTGCAATTAAACTATAAGAAAAAAACTTAACCCTGTTATTTTTTGAAAAATAATAGGCGTTATTTTTCCCCTCTCCATTATTAAACTTTAGCATAATTAAAACCTCTTTATGTAATTTATACATTTACCTTTACCATAGGGTATACAGCATTTTTTATGGTAGGTCAACTATTTATATCGAGGAATTAAATACTTTTTGTTATCTAAAAAAAGCCAAAATAGTCATTACTATGCACGGTAATTTATTAGTTATTTATTTCACAAAAGATAAAAAGTGTTATTTATAAAAAATCGTATATAATTGGTCTGAACCAATGTTAATAAAGTAGTATTTATATGCAAAAACAATATTGTATATATTATTTTTTGAAGTTAGCAAATTGTAGTTTGATAAATTTAATGGTTATTTTTAATTGCAATAGAGCTGTTATTTAGCTCAAAAAATCAAATCGTTAAATTTTAACTATTTTTGCGCTAATCATAGTACAATAGATGCTAGCTTACTTTTAATTGGGAAGGGAAATTTATGTCAAGACTTGTGCGAGTGGGCGCTGGTGGCAAGGAAATCAGCTGGCACGATGCCTTAAAAGACTTGCGTGCAGATGATGTTCTCTTATTAGAGCCCGGATTTTATGAATTGCCTACAGGAATATATCTATCTGATATCACAGTTAAAGGAACTGGCAATCTGCCTGAAGATACAACAATACTTGGTTATGTTAACGTTGATGCTGGCAGTCAGTTTATTAATTTAGAAAACTTATGTATTAATACGGTTGATGACGCTAATAGTTTGTTTTTGCCAGCAGAAGCAAACGCTTTTTTGTCATTGCGCAATTGTATAGTTAAAGGCTTCGGCAATGATACTGCCGTTATTGCAGCAAATGGTAAAGTCACTCTTGAATTATATTCAACTGTGATAATGAACGGCTCCGTTTCTTTATTTGCCGATGCAAATTTTCGCTTAGAGATGAACGATTCTACCATTAAAAATGTTACTAAGGATATCGGTGCTTTAGCTTTAGAGGGTCACGGTACCGCGATAGTTAATAATTCTCGCATTCAAGGTAGTATTGATACTTTTACAAAATCTAATGTAGAGCTTGATGTTAATAATTCTCAGGTTGACTCATTGCTGTTGCAGGGACAAGTTTGGCTGAACATGCTTAATAGCACGGTATTATCACAAGAAGATACTGGAATGTTTGTTACAGATGAAGCCTGGGTTAATATCATTGGCAGCGAAGCTAAAGGTGGTATTTATTTTGAAAAGAAGCCGCATGCTATTATTCAAAATAGTCGGCTTAATCGTTTAATTGCGACAGGAGAAGCTCAGCTTACACTTAATAATTCTGTGATTGTTAATCACGCTGATTTTCAGGATAAAGTTGATTGTAATTCTCGGCGGGTTACTTTCAATGGTGGTAATGAATATGAATATTTTTTAGCACTTAGTGATCATGCACAACTAGAAGGACATGACCTTATCTTTAACTCTAACGGAGCTAATTTAGCGGTAGAAAATAAGGCACAAATGCATGCGACTGTGATTGCGACGAGTGATAAATCAATTACCGTTGAATGTGGGCAAGATGCTGAATTTCGCCTGTGGGGAATGAAATGGACCACCAAAAAAAGTTAAAAGTAAATAGGTGAATGATAGCGCTTTATGCAAAATAGACCAATTTAGATTATAATAAAAGATGTAATGGGGGTGTATACATGGAAGAACCAATGTACATCAAAATTCATAATCAAATTAAAAGAGAAATAGAAAATCATGATTATCAAGTTGGCAGCAAGATACCAGCTGAAAGACAATTAGCGCAAAAGTTCGGTGTTTCCCGCATGACATTGCGTCAAGCAATAAAAACTTTAGAAGATGAAGGGATATTGGAGCAACGTTTGGGTAGCGGTACGTATGTTGCTAATCAAAAAGTGCAGGAAAAAATGTCAGGTATTATGTCATTTACCGATATTACCCATGCCAATGGTCAAACGCCATCCAGTAAGTTGATTTCGTATCGCTTTGGTAAGCCGTCTTTATCTGAAATGGAAAGGCTTGATTTAAGTGATAAACAAGAAGTTTTGCGGATGGAGCGAATTCGCTATGCCGATGATGTTCCTATTTGTTATGAAGTAGTAACCATTCCGCAAAGTGTAATTGCGAATATGTCAAAAAGTGATATTTCTTCTCATTTATATCAAACTTTAGAAAAAAGCGGCTATAGTATTGGTCGGGTAACTGAACATATTTCTGCAGCTGTCGCAAATGAAAATGCTGCGCGTTTACTCGATGCCAAAAAGGGTGAGGCCCTGATTACGCGTTTGCAAGTAACGGAATTATCAGACGGTACCCCTTTTGAATACACCAGGGCCAGCTACGTGGCAGATCGTTTTGAGTTTACTTTTTCCAAATAAAAAACTCCGAATTAACTTCAATCAGTTAGTTCAGAGTTTTTTTATTTCAAATCGTTTTTGATTTTTGTGGTGGAGATTCCCGGCGTTCGCGGCAGATAAACTACTTTGCAATAAGGTTTTAAAAAGTCAAATTTGCCTTGCCAATCATTTCCCATCACAAAAGTGTCAATACCATATTTTTTAACATCATTGGTTTTTTGTTGCCAGTCTTTTTCAGGAATGACCTCATCGACGTAACGAATGGCTTCAAGAATATACTTACGCTCCGCATAAGTATTATAAGATTCTTTATGCTTTTGCAACTGATTAAATTCATCGGTTGATAAGCCAACAATCAGGTAATCTCCAAGTTCACGTGCGCGCTTTAATAAACGAACATGACCATAATGCAACAAATCAAATGTGCCGTAAGTAATAATTTTTTTCATATCGGTACTCCTATTATTTTGACGAGTTAATAGTATCATATTTATAGAAAAGGTAAAGCATGTCCAGAAATGGATATTAATTTGGTAAAATAAAAGTAAATTGAATGGTAGGAGATAGTTATGGCTAAAGTAAATATTTTAGGAGTTAATTTCGATAATAAAAGTTTTACTCAGTTTCAAAACGAATTTATTGGCCGAATTAACGCCCACAAATCAACTTTGATCGTTACCGCCAACCCAGAAATTGTCATGGCAGCTAATGAAAATCCTGAATTCATGAAAATTTTAACTTACGATGCTGATTATATCACTGCTGACGGTATTGGCATTGTTAAGGCAAGTCAGATATTAAAAAAGCCTATTAAACAACGGGTAACCGGCTATGATTTATTTGTTTGGCTGATGAAATTAGCTAATGAACGGGGACTACGGGTATACCTGATAGGAGCCAAACCTGATGTAATACATGCTATCCAGGCAAAAATTGCACGTGATTATTCTGATATTCAACTAGTTGGTGCTGAGGACGGTTATTTTAACGAAGACCTTGAACTTGTTGCTTATCAAATTGAGCGCACCGAACCTGATTTAGTTTTTGCTGCGTTAGGTTCACCTCGGCAAGAACAGCTTTTATCTATTTTACGTAAAAATTTATTACCTGCTTTGATGATGGGAGTTGGCGGCAGTTTTGACGTTTTTTCAGGAAAGACAAAACGCGCTCCGCAAATTTGGCAGTCAGCTCATTTAGAATGGTTTTATCGCTTACTTAAAAATCCTTCACGTTATAAAAGAATGCTGGTTTTGCCACGATTTGTTAATGAAGTTTACAAATCAAAAAAGGGAAAAGAATAATTATGAAAGTTTTGCATGTTAATGCCGGTCTTGAAAATGGCGGCGGTTTAACGCATATTATCAACCTGTTAAAGCAGGCAAAAAGTGAACAGCAAGACTTTTCTTTGCTCTGTTTAAGCGATGGACCCGTTGCTCAAACTGCAAGAGCTGCAAAAATAAAGGTGCATGTTTTGGGAATAACAAGCCGCTATGACTTAAGAAGCTTAAAAAAACTCACTGATTTTATTAATAATGGCGATTATCAAATTGTTCATACTCATGGTGCCCGTGCAAACCTGTTTATTTCCCTAATTAGGCGCAAAATAACTGCTAAATGGTGCATAACTATCCATTCAGATCCCTATCTTGATTTTACCGATCGCGGTCTGAGTGGAAAATTGTTTACCAAAATTAACCTCAGTGCTATTCGTAAGGCAGATTGTATTTTTGCTGTTACCAAAAGATTTGCCGATTTAGTGGTAAAGAAGGTAAAGGTAAAAGCTGAAAAAGTTCATGTCATTTATAATGGCACTTTTTTTCATCAAGACAGTGAAATTCCGGCAAAGTATGAACACCCTAACTTTAATATTGTGAATGTGGCCAGAACTGAAAAAGTTAAGGGTCAGGATTTGTTATTAAAAGCTTTGAAAGAACTAAACAATGCCAACGTGCACTTATTTATTGCTGGGGATGGTTCACAATTAAAGGCACTAAAAGACTTAGCCCAGAAGTTAAATTTAGGACCACAAGTTACTTTTCAAGGTTTCATGACACATAAGCAGTTGAAAAATTTATATCGGCGAATGGATCTAGCTGTATTGACTTCTTATTCTGAAAGCTTTCCTCTGGTTTTACTAGAAGCAAGTGACAATCTGCTACCGCTATTATCGACAGCAGTTGGTGATATTAACATGATGATCCCTGATAAAGAGCATGGCTTTGTGGCTCAAATTGGAGATGTTTCTTCAATCTGTTCTGCCTTAGAGCAGGCAATAAGTATGCCCCAAAAACAACTGAAAGAAATGGCATATCGGGAAAAGAATTATGTGGTAAAGCACTTTTCATTACACCAGCAGCTAGATAGTATTTTGAAGGTGTATGACACTATCCTTTGAGTTGGTAAGATTGTTAAAAAGTCCACAAATGTTTATAATAAAACAAAAATATTTAGTGAAATTAGTTAAGAGGACAGAATGTTTTACCAAGAATTGGATAAAGATGATTCGTTAACCCTTCATACAGACCTGTATGAAATTAATATGATGTATACCTACTTTAAAAAAGGAATTTCGGAGCGTAACGCTGTTTTTGAAGCGTACTATCGTCAAGAACCATTTGGCAATGGTTATTCCGTTTATGCAGGTCTAGAACATGTGATTATGTACTTAAAGAACTTAAAGTTTAAAGAAAGTGATTTGAAGTACTTAAAAGAAGAAGTTGATTACGATGATGACTTCATTGACTATTTGCGTCATTTAGAAATGAAGTTGACAGTTCGTTCTATGCCGGAAGGTGAAATTGTTTTTGCCAATGAACCATTATTGCAAGTTGAAGGACCGCTTGCGCAATGTCAATTAGTAGAAACTGCTATTTTAAATATTATTAACTACCAGACTTTACTTGCTACTAAGGCGGCGCGTGTTAAATTGGCTGTTCAAGGTGACGGTGTGATGGAGTTCGGTACACGGCGCGCACAAGAAACAGACGCCGCACTTTGGGGCACCAGAGCAGCATATATTGGTGGCTTTGACTCAACAAGCAACGTACGTGCCGGTAAACTGTTTGGCATACCAGTTTCAGGTACTCATGCTCATTCTTTAGTTGAAGCCTTTGGCAATGAATACGAAGCATTTAAAGCTTATGCAGAAACGCATAAGGACTGTGTATTTTTGGTTGATACCTACGATACGGTCAGAAGTGGGGTTCCCAACGCAATTCGGGTTGCTGATGAAATGGGAGAGCGGATAAACTTCCAAGGCGTAAGAATTGATTCAGGAGACATGGCCTATATTTCAAAGCAGGTTCGCCGTGAACTTGATAATGCTGGTTATACTAAAGCTAAAATTTATGCTTCTAATGATTTAGATGAAACAACAATTACCAGTTTAAAGATGCAGGGCGCTAAGATAGATGTTTGGGGTATTGGTACCAAGTACATTACCGCTTATGATCAGCCTGCGCTAGGAGCTGTTTATAAATTAGTTTCAATTGAAGATGATCAACATCGTATGCGTGACACATTAAAAATTTCTTCGAATGTGGAGAAAGTGTCAACACCTGGTAAAAAGCAGGTTTGGCGTATTTCAGCTAATACGGAAAAGAAAAATGAAGGTGACTGGATTGCGCGCGTAGGCGTAGATCCCCGCAATTTTGATTCATTGTACATGTTTCACCCACAATATTCGTACATTAACAAAGTTGTGACTAATTATACTGCTGAGCCTCTCTTAAAAGATATTTTTGTTGATGGCAAACTAACTTATCAGCAACCTAAATTAATTGATATTAAGAAGATCTGTGCTGCTAATTTAGACGGGTTATGGGAAGAATATAAGCGCAGCCTGAACCCGCAAGAATATCCAGTTGACTTATCCCAAGATTTATATGACAGTAAAATGAATATCATTCAAGATATTCGCAATAATATCAACAAAGGAGTTGCTGCACAATGAGACCGTTGCAAGAAAAAATCATTGCCTATGAACATGTTTTACCCCAAATTGATCTTGAAAAAGAAGTAAGACGGTCAATTGATTTCTTGAAAGATTATCTCAAAGCTAATTCTTTTTTGAAAACTTATGTTTTGGGAATATCGGGCGGTCAAGATTCTACTCTGGCTGGTAAACTTTGCCAGATGGCGATTGCAGAAATGCGCGCTGAAACGGGCGACAACTCCTATCAATTTATTGCAGTTCGTTTACCATACGGTGTTCAAGCAGATGCACAGGATGCAGCAGATGCAGTAGCTTTTCAAAAGCCCGATCAAGACTTAATCGTCAATATCAAGCCTGCTGTTGATGCTTTGGTAACCAGTTTGCATGAAGCAGGTCAAGAAATTACGGATTTCAATAAAGGTAATATTAAGGCCCGTGAGCGTATGGTAGTGCAGTATGCTATTGCAGGAGCTAATAACGGTGCTGTTGTCGGGACAGATCATGCAGCTGAAAACTTTAGCGGCTTCTACACTAAATATGGTGACGGTGCGGCAGATTTAACACCACTTTTCCGCTTGGATAAAAGACAAGGTAGGCAGATGCTCAAGTTTTTAAATTGCCCAGAGCATTTGTATCACAAAGCACCAACTGCAGATCTGGAAGAAGAACAGCCGGGTCTGCCTGATGAAAAAGCCTTAGGTGTCAGCTATCACGATATTGATAATTATTTGGAAGGGCAGACTGTAGCAGACGAGGCAGCAGAAAAGATCGAAGCTTTGTGGCGCAAAAGTGAGCATAAGCGGCATTTACCGGTAACTGTTTTTGATGATTTTTACCGCTAATATGAAAGTGGATATTTTGTGCATAACTTAGTATAAATTGCCCAGTTATTGACAAAAACTGTGCAAGTAGTACAATTACTGTTAACTTAAGATATGTTTTTTAAGATTTGCAGTTCAAAGAGAGAATCGTCTGGTGAAAAAGATTTACTGTTACTTAAAAAATGCTCCTTAAAGTTCAACAAATAAAAATAATTAAGAGGTAACAAACACTGTTGCAATTGAGGTGGTACCGCGTTTAAAGGCGTCCTTAAAGTAAGCAACGGTGTTTTTATTTTGGCAAAAAGGGAGATATATTTGATGAAGAAACTGACAAGTTCAGAATTTAGACAAATGTTTTTGGATTTCTTCAAGCAGCACGGACACATGGTATTGCCGAGTCAATCTTTAATCCCACAAGATGACCCAACTTTGCTGTGGATAAACTCTGGTGTAGCAACCATGAAGAAATATTTTGACGGTTCTGTAGTCCCTAAGAATCACCGGATTACCAGTTCACAGAAGTCCATTAGAACCAATGATATTGAAAATGTGGGTAAAACTGCCAGACACCAAACCTTTTTTGAAATGTTGGGTAACTTTTCAGTTGGAGATTATTTCAAAAAAGAAGCGATTACTTGGGCTTGGGAATTTTTGACGAGTCCAGACTGGCTTGATTTAGATCAGGAAAAGCTATACTGCACGGTTTATCCTAAAGACACCGAAGCGTACAAAATTTGGTTGGAAGTTGGGATGCCCGAAGATCATATTGTTAAGCTGGAAGAAAATTTCTGGGATATTGGTGAAGGTCCTTGCGGTCCTGATTCCGAAATCTTTTATGACCGTGGTCAAGAAAATAATGACGTGGCAGAAGATGATCCCGAAAACTTCCCTGGTGGTGAAAATGCTCGTTATTTGGAAATTTGGAATATCGTCTTTTCACAATACAATCACTTGGCAAATGGCAAGTATGTTGATCAACCGCATAAGAATATTGATACCGGTATGGGCTTAGAGCGTGTTTTGTCTATTTTGCAGGATGCACCAACTAACTTTGAAACTGACCTCTTTTTGCCAATTATTCATGAAACTGAAAAAATGGCAGCAGGCAAAAAATATGGCACTAATAATGCCGATACTACTGCTTTCAAGATTATTGCCGATCACGTCCGTACTGTTAGTTTCGCTATTGCTGATGGGGCTTTGCCATCAAATACAGGTCGGGGCTACGTTTTGCGGCGTTTAATTCGCAGGGCAGATTTAAATGGTCAAAGGTTGGGCATTAAAGGTGCTTTTCTCTACAAATTGGTGCCAGTAGTCGGCAAAATTATGGAGAGTCACTATCCAGAAGTTACTAATCAAAAAGACTTTATTGCCAAGGTAATTAAAAATGAAGAAGAAAGATTTCAACTGACACTTGAATCCGGCTTGTCTCTGCTAAATGACTTAATTGTCAAAGCGCAGAATTCAAATGATAAGACCATCTCTGGTAAAGACGCCTTTAAATTATTTGATACTTACGGCTTCCCTTACGAACTTACATTTGAAACTGCCCAAGATGCAGGTTTAAAAGTTGATCAAAAAGGTTTTGATGCCGAAATGGCTGCTCAAAAAGAACGTGCCCGTAAAGCTCGGGGCAATCTGCAATCAATGAGCTCTCAAGATGCAACTTTGATGAATTTAAAGGACAAGTCAGAATTTGAATATGGCGTTTATGAAGAAAAACATGCCAAATTAACTGATATTATAGTCAATGACCAATTAGTTGATAAAGCTGATGGCGACAATGCTGTTTTAATTTTTGATAAAACTCCATTTTATGGTGAACGTGGTGGTCAGGTTGCCGATCACGGCAATATTTATGACCAAGAAGGAGAACTTGTAGCCCAGGTAACTGATGTGCAACATGCGCCAAATGACCAGAACATGCATTTTGTTGACGTGATTTTACCATTGAAAAAGGGTGAAGAATATACATTAAAAATTGACCGGGTTCGCCGTGAGGGTTTGCGCCATTCACATACTGCTACTCACTTATTACATGCAGCACTTAGAAGCGTCTTAGGTGAGCATACTCATCAAGCCGGCAGTTTAGTTGAACCTGATTATCTGCGTTTCGATTTTACAGCTGTTGAACCAATGACAGATAAGGAAATTAAATCGGTTGAAAATCTGGTAAATCAAAAAATCTGGGCTGCAATAGAAGTTCAAACAACGATTACCGATCCAGAAAATGGTAGAAAAATGGGTGCGCTGGCATTATTTGATGGCAAATACGGTGATAAAGTCCGGGTTGTCCAAATGGCAGATTTTTCAATTGAATTTTGCGGTGGTACGCATTGCGCTAATACTAATCAAATCGGTATTTTCAAGATTATTTCCGAATCAGCTATTGGTGCGGGGATGAGAAGAATTGAAGCTGTCGTTTCTAAAAAGGCGTATGAATACCTGGCTAATAGATCAGAACTGTTAGATGAGATACAGGCAGAAGTAAAATCAACTAAGCCTGAAGATATTATTGATAAAGTTGATTCTCTTGAAAAAGACTTGCATGATAGTCAAAAGCTGGTTGAAGATTTGAACTTGCAAATTAATCAAAGCAAAGCCAACTCTATCTTTAATAACGTAGAGCAAGCAGGAGATTTAAGTGTGATTGCGCAAGAGGTTGATGCAAACAGTATGAAAGATTTGCGTGAGTTTGCTGATACTTGGAAGAACAGTAATAAATCTGATGTGCTTGTCTTGGCAAGTGCTAGCGCGGGTAAGGCTAATATGATTATTAGCTTGAAAGAAAAAGCACTAGCAAAGGGGCTTAAAGCAGGAGACTTGATTAAGCAAGTTGCGCCAATCTTTGGTGGCGGCGGAGGTGGTCGTCCTGATATGGCACAAGCAGGTGGTAAAAAACCTGAGGGTCTTAAAAATGCTATTCAGACAGTAATCACAGCGATATCAAAAAATTAATTGATTGAGTTTGTACTATTTTTCAAGTAAAATTATGCTAGGAGGAATGATTATGAGTTCGCTAGATAAAACGATGCATTTTGACTTTAATGAAAATAAAGGCAAAAATGTGCATGATACTTTGCAGGACGTTTATAATGCTTTAGAAGAAAAAGGTTATAATCCAGTTAACCAAATTGTTGGTTACCTGTTGTCTGGCGATCCAGCTTATATTCCACGGCATAATGATGCTCGTAATTTAATTTTGAAGCACGAACGCGATGAAATTATTGAAGAGCTTGTCAAAAATTATCTTGGAAAAGATAAATAATGCGACTAGTTGGTTTAGATGTTGGGTCAAAGACAGTAGGTGTTGCGGTCAGTGATGAATTAGGTATTACTGCGCAAATGCTTGAAACTATTCCTATTGATGAAACGCGTTATAATTTTGGTATGCGTGCAATTAAAAAAATTGTGCGTCAATATGAGCCAGAGGGCTTTGTCTTAGGTCTACCTAAAAACATGGATGGGTCTTCTGGACACTCTGTTTTAAGGAGTAAGAACTACGGTAAACGCTTAGAGCAAAAATTTGGGTTGCCGGTTTATTATTCCGATGAACGTTTAACAACAGTTGAATCAGAACGGGTTTTAGTTGAAGAAGCTGGCATGCATAACCGTCATCAGCGCAAAAAAGTAGTAGACCAAATGGCTGCTGTTTTGATTCTGCAAAACTATTTGGATCTAAACCGAAAGGATTAATATGGCACAAGATATTAACGGCGATGACCGTCAAATTACCTTGATCGATGATCAGGGTAACGAAGAAATATATGAAATTTTATTCACATTTCATTCAGATGACTACGATAAATCATACATACTGCTGTATCCAGCAGCTGCTGATGATGAAGATGAAATTGAAGTTTTAGCCTTCAGCTATGATGCAGATTCTGCAGGAGATGTAACCAGTAGCGACTTGCATGAGATTGAAGCAGATGATGAATGGAACATGGTTCAAGGTGTATTGAATACATTTTTGGACGATGATCGCTTAAGTGGAGAATAACAAAAAGACTGGCCAAGCCAGCCTTTTTTATTCAAGATAATAAATAGAGAACTAATGAATGATAAAATATTAAAAACTTTAGAATTTGCAAAAATTACTGAGCAATTAAAGCAGCTGGCTATAACCAGACCAGCGAAAATGAAAGCAATAAATCTTGTTCCCAGTAGTGATTTTGCTCAAGTTGAACTGGCATTAAAGCAGACACTCGCAGGTGCAGATATATTGCGGATTAAGGGGCAATTACCTTTAACAGATTTTACTGATGTCAGACCTAGTACTAAGCGCTTACGGATTAAAGCAAACCTAAATGCTAAAGAATTAGGTAATTTATTATTGGTTTTAGCATTGGCAAATGAAATTAACGAATTTTTTACTAATACTGATGCAGAAAAATTAGATTTAACGGTAATCAGTCCAATATTAGCGCAACTAGAAGTACCGCAGTCTTTATATGCTACGCTTAACCGTTCACTTGATTTTGATGGGGAAGTGCTTGACGCTGCATCAAGTGAGCTGTCTCATTTGCGTCATGAACTAAAAAGAAACGATGCAGAAATCAAAGACAGAATGGATGGCTACATCAAGGGCAGCAGTAGCAAATATTTATCCGAACAGATTGTGACGATTAGGGATGAACGCTATGTTATTCCGGTTAAGCAAGAGTATCGTAATAAATTTGGCGGCGTTGTCCATGACCAAAGTGCCAGTGGACAAACATTATTTATTGAGCCCAGTGCTGTTTTAAACCTTAATAACCGCCAGCAAAATCTCTTGGCAAAAGAAAGAAGAGAAATTAATCGTATCCTGCATCATTTATCTGATCTGGCTCGCGTTGAAGTTGATAATATTGATAATATTGCTGCCGGCTTAGTTAAATTAGATTTTATTCAGGCTAAAGCAAGATTGGCTCAAAGTATGAGAGCAACCGAACCAAGACTAACTCGTGATCAATCTTTGTCGTTTTTGCAGGCGCGACACCCCCTAATTAATCCCAAAACGGTAGTAGCAAATGACATTCGCTTAGGCGAAGATTTTGATACTATTTTAATCACGGGGCCTAATACTGGCGGTAAGACTATTACCTTAAAGACAGTTGGTATTTTACAACTAATGGCGCAGTCTGGTCTTTTCATTCCAGCTGCAGAGGGCAGTAAAGCAGGTATTTTTAAGGATATTTGTGCTGATATCGGGGATGAACAATCTATTGAGCAGTCATTAAGTACTTTTTCTTCACACATTAACGGTATTGTTAAAATTATGAAAAAAGTAGACGCCAAAACTCTGGTCTTAATAGATGAAATCGGTGCTGGAACAGATCCAGAAGAAGGTGCAAGCCTTGCAATTAGTATTTTAGATTTTTTACGCCAGCGAAAAGCCAAGATTATTGTTACCACGCACTATCCTGAACTAAAATTATATGGTTATAACCGTGAAAGAACGACCAACGCATCAATGGAATTTGATCTAAAAACTTTGTCTCCGACCTACCGTTTACAGATTGGTATTCCTGGTCATAGTAACGCTTTTGCAATTGCACGTAGACTTGGTATGCGTGAAGATGTTGTTAAAAAAGCTCAAGGGCTAATGAGTGACCAAAATGTTGATATTAATCAGATGATTACTGAATTAACCAAACAGACCAAAGCGGCAACGGATGCGCATAACCATTTAGCAACCAGCCTTGATCGGGCGCAAAAGCTGGAATTAAAACTTGAGCAGGCGCTTGATTGGTATAATCAACGTGTACAAAAGCAGTTGGAATTTGCGCAGGAAAGAGCTAACGAAGTAGTAGCCAAAAGTCGCAAAAAAGCTGATAAAATTATAGCGCAGCTTGAACAGCAAAAGGGGAATGTGAAGCAAAACGAGATAATTGCAGCCAAAGGTGAATTTAATCAGCTTGAACGGCAAAACGAAAACCTGGCCCATAATCGGGTGTTACAACGTGAAAAAAGACGGCATCATGTTAACGTGGGTGATCAAGTAAAGGTCTTGTCTTACGGACAGACTGGCACGATTACTAAAAAATTAGCTGAACATGAATATGAAGTGCAGATGGGGATCATCAAGGTTAAAGTTAGTGATCGTGATATTGAAAAGATTGGCCCGCAGCAAAAGTCACAATCTAAGCCAAAGGTGCGCGCTGTCAGCGCCAGCAGGCGCAGTAATATTAGAAGCGAGCTTGACTTGCGCGGTCAGCGTTATGATGAAGCAATGACCAACTTAGACCGCTACATTGATTCAGCCTTATTGTCTGGACTAGATGTTGTGACAATTATTCATGGTATTGGCACAGGGGCCATTAGAAAAGGTGTCTGGCAATATTTAAAGACAAGTAAACACGTTAAGAGCTACAATTATGCCCCGGCAAATGAAGGTGGCAATGGTGCAACCATAGTTCATTTGCAGTAAATTGCTTTACTTGTAAAAAGTAAGTCTACTTGCTATAATGAAAATATCAATAGATAAAAATATTTTCCTTAAAGGAGGTTTTTTCATGGTTGATGAACTTACAGATCAGAACTTTGAAGAAGAAACAAAAGACGGTGTCGTTTTAACAGACTTTTGGGCAACTTGGTGTGGTCCATGTAAAATGCAATCACCAGTAGTTGATGAATTAGCTGAGGAGCGCCAAGACGTCAAGTTTACTAAGATGGATGTTGACCAAAATAAAGAAGTACCTAGTTCTTTAGGGGTCATGGCTATTCCTACTTTGTTGATCAAGAAGAATGGTGAAATTGTTGACCGTATTACCGGTTATACCCCTAAGGCAAAACTTAGTCAGATTTTAGATCAATATACTAAATAAAAAATTCCTGCAAATGCAGGAATTTTTTTAATTGCTTTTTTCTTTTAATAAGTCGCGGATTTCTTTAAGGTAATCTTCTGCAGACGGACCAGCTGGTTGTTTTTGGTCATTATGCCTCATTACTTTATTGACAGCTTTAACTAGCAAAAAGACAATAAAAGCAATAATTATAAAGTTAATGACTGTATTGATAAATTCACCATACCTAAAGGTGGCTCCACCTGCTTTAAATACCAAGTTGGAGAGATCTATTTTTCCGATAAATAAACCTAAAAGTGGATTGATCAAATTGTTTACCAATGAATTAACAATGTTGGTAAAAGCACCACCAATAATTACACCAACGGCTAAATCAATAACATTGCCACGTTCAATAAATTCTTTAAATTCTCTTAGCATCTTATTTCCTCCATTCCTACTTTAATAATATTGCAAAAATGGTAAAAAACTAAATTATTTGTTTTTGAGAATTTAATCAAATTTTGCCAGCAATTTTACTTCTTTTTTGCGGTCATCTATTTTTATTTCACATTCGGTTGTGCGCCCGGTTTCCTTTTGTATTGCTTCGGCAACTATTCCAGCTTCTAAGGAAAACTCCTGACTGCCACTATTAATGCGGTCCGTGACGCTTTGACCTGTTAATTTGAAAACTTCTTCATTGCGATGGGTTTTGGTCTTTTCCAATAAGCCAAATTCGGCAGTATTAAAAAAGCTAACCACATCTTCAAATGACAATAAGTCATATTTTCGGGCAATACGCTTGCCACCCCAATAAAGAATAGCATCATTATCTGTGCCTAAAATAGTAGGTAATAAGAAGTCGCGGTATAGTTGATTAACAAAATATACGTGTTCATGTTGGTTATTGTCTTGCATAAAGAAATTCATCCCTTTTATTTTCTTTTATTTTACCGTAAAATTGATTGAAGTATAAATTATTTAGGGAGACTTTTATTATGGATAATCGACCAATTGGCTTGCTGGATTCTGGTGTTGGCGGGTTGACAGTAGTTAAAAAAATTATTGCCAAGATGCCTCATGAATCGACTGTTTTTATTGGTGATAATGCCCATATTCCTTATGGGGACAAGACAAAAGAAGAAATAATTGCCCTAACGACCCAAAGTGTTAAGTTTTTATTAAGTAAAAACGTGAAGTTAATTATATTTGCATGTAATACAGCGACTGCTGTGGCCATGAACTTTATTCAAAAGGAAATTGAGCCCCAAATAATCGGCGTAATCCAGTCGGGTGCGCTGGCAGCAGCAAATACTACCAAAAATAAAAAGGTTGCTGTAGTGGCTACAAAAATGACAGTTGGTTCACATGCTTACCAAAAGGAAATTCAAACACGTGATCCGCAAATAGAGACTATTGAACTAGCTGCTCCTAAAATTGTGCCTTTAATTGAAGCTGATGCGGGCCACAAAGCCTATATGACCGAGCTTAAAAAGACTTTGGCACCGATTATTAATTTGGACTTTGATACCTTAATCTTGGGTTGTACTCATTACCCAATTATTCAAAAAGAATTTGCTCAGTGCTTGAAACCTGATGTTCAAATAATTGATCCGGCAGACCAAGTTGCTCAGTATACGTATAACGTTATGAAAAGAGACCAGCTGTTCTCTACTAACATAGCTGAAGGTAAACACGAATACTTTACAACGGGAAATGTGGCACTGTTTGACGAACTTGGCCGTTTGGTATTGAATGACCAGCAGTTTCAGGCTCAGCAACTTTAGAGAAAGGATCTAAATAATGGAAATCTTATTTGCGACTACTAACAAGGGAAAAGCAACAGAACTGCGTGCAGCTTTTAAGAATGCTGGTATTACTGCCACAATTAAAACTAATGCTGATTTGGATAGACCACCAGTGGTGGAAGAATACGGCACCACTTTTGAGCAAAATGCCAAATTAAAGGCGCACGAATTAGCGGATTATAGTCAAATGCTGACGATAGCTGATGATTCCGGTTTGATGGTTGATGCGCTTGATGGTGCTCCTGGAGTTCATTCTGCCCGCTATGCAGGAATTGAACATAATGATCATAAGAATAATGCTAAACTACTGGCAGAGCTTGGTGGTGTGCCGTTAAAACAGCGGACTGCCAAATTTAACACCACTATTGTCGCATCAAAACCGGGTCATTTTGACCAAGATTTGGTTGTTTCAGGTCAATGTGCTGGTTTGATTTTACCAGCTCCACAAGGTGAAGATGGTTTTGGCTATGATCCACTATTCTTTGTGCCTGAAAAGCAAAAAACTTTTGCGGAAATGACGACAGCGGAAAAAAACAGTTTATCCCATCGCGGTAGAGCAATTTCCCAATTGCTGCAAAAATTACCTGCTTGGCTTGAACAATTTGAATAAAACAAAAGAGCCTGGAAAAATGTTCTTTGAAGTTAACTTAAAACCTTTCACAATTTAAAAAGACCGACAAATCAACGTTTTATTGACGTGATTTGTCAGCCTTTTTAGTTAGGTTAGAGTTTTTTCCCAGGCTCTTTTATTTTATTCTGCTAGGTGAATTTGATTTTTTTGCAAGATTTTCAAATATTGTGTTAAGTATTCATCTTGTACTTCTTTTTCGTAACCGGGTTTAACTTGAAAGTGGACAACATAGTTGACTGTTTGTGCCGTTTGCGCTGTAATGCCCACTATTTTTGGCTCCTGGACTAAAACTTTAATATTGGTACTCAATTTATTATTTATTTGATTAATTAAATCATGAACTTGGGCAAAATCGTTATTGGCCTTAAGCTGAATATTAATATCCAGTCCAATACCACCGTGAGCCAAATTTTGTACGATAGAGATATTGCGGTTGGGGATGTAGATGATAGAGCCGTCTGAACCTTTAAGTCTGGTGGTTCTTAAGCCCAACTGAACTACTACCCCGGTTTGATCATTAATTGAGACGATGTCACCAACGTCGAATTGATCTTCACTTAAGATGAAGAACCCGTTAACTAGGTCACTCACAAATCCTTGAGCTCCCATGCCTAAAGCCAGTGAAAAAATACCAGCACTGGCAAGCAGTGTCCCAATGGGAATGCCCAAAATTGATAAGACGGCAAATAAATAGAAGAAAATCACAGTATATTCGAAAATACTGTTAATTAATGCAGTAACTGTTTGTGTTCTCTTGTTTTGCTTTCTTTTACTATGGTTTAAATAATGATTGATGATTTTTTTACCAATGCAGTCAATTATGTAAAAAACTAATGAAGAAATAGCTAGTTGCCAAAGTATTGTTAGAGCTTGTTCACCAAGCTTGTCCCAATTAAATTTAAAAACACTTTTGTTTATTTGAAATATTTTATTCATAATAACTACCTTCCGTATATGCATATTAACTATAACAAAATATGACATATAGATTGAGATTAAAGCATTTTCATGCTAGACTTTTTTTAGGTATAGAATTGGAGGTAAAAGATGGAATTATCTTATGGTGCATTAGCGGGGCTCATAGCTGCCATTGCATTTTTAATTTTAGTACTTTTCACAATTCCAGTGCTTATACGTGCCGCAAATGCGACTAGAGAAGCAGATAAGACGATCCAAAGTGCTAACGAGTCAATCCAGCAAGTCGCTAAAGACGTAGATGAATTGCTTCATCAAACGGGAGATTTACTGGACAAAACCAATGTCTTGTTAGCAGATGTCAATGTTAAAATGAAAACTATTGATCCTGTTGTGCAGGCAGCAGCTGATTTAGGCGAAAGCGTTTCGGATGTTAACACCTCTACCAGAAAGATGGCAAAACGTTTCAGTAATTTTCATTGGAAACGTAACGGATTGATGTCATCAGCTTTAGCATCGGCGTTTGCACGGCATAAGCGGCGTAAAGGTGAAGATTAAGTAAAAGGAGTTACTTTTATGAAAAAGTTTGCAAGTTTTGTATTGGGAACCATTGTTGGAAGTGCGGCAGGATTTCTTGCCGGTTCATTTTTAGTTAGTGATGACCAAATTGATGAATTAAAGAAAAAAGTTAAGGACAATGAAACCGTTCAAGACTTAAAGAAGAAATATGATAACGGTACTGAAGTTGTGAAAAACCAACTGGCTTCATTCCCTAAGAATGTTGAGGATGATTCAGAATTAAAGGATTTTGATGATATCGTCATTGATAATTCGAAGGATGAAGATTTAAAGAATAAAGATCATGCTAAAGATGTAGCTGAAGATTTACATCATGCTGAAGCTCCAGATAATTTAAATCATCCCGAACCTCCGAAGCCTGAAAGACCGGAAGACTCAGCTGACGCACCAGCAGATCCATTTGACAGACCATAAACAATTATTTATTAAAATGGCACTAGCAGATTGATATTTCTGTTAGTGCCATTTTTTTGTAACAAAATTGCTGTTTTACAAAGGCAAAATCTTTAGCTCTTTACTGGTATGAGTAAATGGTTCATAGCCGTTTTTAGTTACAACACCACAATCTTCGATTCTAACACCTGCTACATTTGGAATATAAATTCCTGGTTCGATTGAGAAACACATGCCTTCTTCAATAATTAGATCATTACCTTGAACGATTGACGGGTATTCATGCACTTCTTTGCCAATTCCGTGACCCAGACGGTGAATAAAGTACTCGCCATAACCAGCTTTAGTAATAATATCACGCGCAACACTGTCAAGCTCTGAGGCAGTCATTCCTGGTCTGACAGCATCAATTGCAGCTTGTTGGGCTTCGCGATCAATTTCATAGATTTCCTTTTCTTTGGCTGATGGTTCACCATAGGCAACTGTTCTGCTGGCGTCAGAAGCATAACCGTTATGCATAGTACCCAGATCAAACAATACAAGTTCGTTAGGCTTAACTTTGTTCATAGTAGGACCTAAATGAGGATTAGCAGCGTTTGCCCCAGCCTGCACAATTGTTTCAAAACTTTCGTGCATAACTCCCTTTTGAACCTTTAGCTGGTACTCAATTTGTCCAGCGATGTATCTTTCTGTTACACCTGCTTTAATCGCATCAAAACCAATTTGAAATGCAAAGTCGGCTTCACGTCCAGCAGCTTGTAATTGCTTTATTTCTTCTGGAGTTTTGTAAAGGCGAATTTTAGCAACAAAATTAGAAACATCACCATTAAAATTAGCATCAGGAAATTGTGCGTGAATGAGTTGATAATGAGAAACAGACAAATTGTTTTTCTCAAGAGCCCATTTTTGGTAGTTCTTAGTTCTGCCTTTTACCTTGTCGGCGATAATCTCCCAGGGATTTTCTGAATCAAGGTAGCCGTACACATCGCCATTCCAGGCTGAATTTTTGGCTTCTTCAACATTTAATGCAGGAACAAAAACGAAAGGATCTTGATCTTTGAACGCTAAAAGAGCGAAAATCCGCTCGTGTGGTTCCATGTCATATCCAGTAAAGTAAGCAATTGTAGTTGGATTAGAGATATAGGCAACATCGTTATCGGAACTTTGCAGCCATTCTTGTAATTTGGTTAAATTCATAGCTTCTTCCTTCTATTTCAAAATGTATAGTTAATGCAAGTATATCATGTTCTTGACTTGAAAAAATGAAAGAATAGCTGTAAACGTTTGCAATTTTTGAAAAATCATGATAAATTTTATACTAGTAATTGTAAGATGGGGGAACAAAAAGAATGCGTAAACAAGAAATTACAATTTATGATGTTGCTCGTGAGGCTAAAGTCTCAATGGCCACAGTTTCACGAGTGGTTAATGGCAATACCAACGTGCGTAAAGACACACGTGATCGGGTGATGAAAGTAATTAACAGGCTGCATTACCAACCAAATGCTGTGGCACAGGGTCTGGCATCTAAAAGAACAACCACAGTGGGGTTAATTGTACCTGATTTGACTAACCTTTATTTTGCCGAATTGTCAAAAGGTATTGATGATATAGCTCTGCTATACAAATACAATATTATTATTACCAGTATTGAAAACCGCTTAATGAGAGAAGATCAAGCGATTCAAGGTTTACTTAATAAACAAGTAGATGGTGTAATTTACATGTCTGACAATCTGCCTGAGGAAGCAGTTGCTGCTTTTAAACGGACTGATACTCCGGTTGTTTTGGCTGGAACCAAAGACAGTCATAGTGAATTTCCATCAGTTGCCATAGATTACAAAAAAGCAGATACAGAAGCTCTGAACCTGCTTTATAATGACGGCAGGAAGAACTTGGCGCTAGTTATAGGCAACCCAGACACGGTAGTCAATGCCCAAGAAAGAATACCTGCTTATAAAAAGTTCATGAAAGATCATAATTTAGGCGAAGGTCATATTTATTCTAATATTAAGGATCATTCTGACGGCTATAATTTATTGTCACAATTAGAGCAAGATAGTATTGACGGTGTGATCGTAACACGTGATGTTGCTGCGGTAGGCTTACTTAATTCTGCTATTGACGCCGGTAAAAAAGTACCTGATGACCTAGAAATAATTACAGCAAGTGCTACGCAAATTGCTTCGGTTGTGCGTCCGGCGTTAACTGCAGTACGTCAGCCGCTTTATGATATTGGTGCAGTTGCCATGAGAATGTTAACTAAACTCATGAATAATGAAGAAGTACCGGAAAAACAAATTGAGCTGCCTTATGAAATATTGAAAAAGCAGAGTACTACAAATGAATAAGACAATTTAGTCACATAAAAAGTGCCGCATGTTAGCCATGCAGCACTTTTTTGCTGGTTATTTTCTGCACCTTTTTTATCTGTTGCAATATATTTAGTGTTTTGCCGGCTTGCAGCGGCAAGTATGCTGTTAATGCAATATTGGAATAACGGCTCATGCGTGGTAATTGCCGGTAGTTCTGCCAGCTTGTTTCGCCGAAAAAGCCATAGAAAAGAATATCACGGGCCTTGATCCAACCTAAAGAGGTATAAAGCCACATACTTTTAGGGCTGCCATTAAAATTCTGAATTTTATAAAGAGTATTGATGGGCATAAATTTTTCGGTTTTAGCTTGGTTATCTGGGTAACGATAGATTCGGACATTTTTTTCCGGTTTAGCCAAAATTTGCTTATTTTGATAAGGTGCAATCTCCTCTGGCTTTAGATCCATGTTAACAAACTCTGCCGAGATAAATGTTTGATTGGCAATTTGATAGTAAAGCTGATTATGTGCTCTGACACCGTACATTACTTCGAACTTTTGGCCGGGAAAGACATATTTATTTTGTCTGTCCTGCACATACGGGTTCATCATTGTTTTAGTTTTCTTTTTACCAAAATAGATACCATTGCGGTGAATATCGTATTTTTTGGTGCCTTCTTTAGCTAACTTATACTTAAAGCCGGTACTGGGAAAATTGGTAACAACCCCATCAACGTTTTTATTAATCAGCCACTGCCATAAATCAGGGGATTCATCCATTTCAGTCCACACAAAGACTTGTTTATTTAATTGATGTAGCCAGTGGATCAGCCAAGCATGGTTTAGAATCAGATCAGAAGAAACATTGACGGCATTTACTTGGGGCAAATTGCTGAAGTTCATTCGTTTCAAACTGCCAACGATCAGTATTAAATATGCGTCAGGGATGATTTTGCGGAAATGAAATAAGCTGGCTGCAGAAAAAGAGTGGATCATAACTCTTTTTTCCATATGGTATTTTTTGATTGTTGCTGCGATTTTGTCTTCTAATTCATAAGACGGCTCTAACGAATGATCAATTTTGGTTTCCAAAATAAATTTAGTATTAGGTCGTTTTTGATAGTATTCAAATAACTGTGGTAAACTCAGCACATGTTCGCCATTATCATAGGTAAGTTGGCTAAGTGCCTCCCAGTTATTTTGTGATACAATTGCATGTGTATGGGTCACTCGAAATAAGTCGTCATCATGTGAAATAACTAACTCACCGTCTGCAGAAAGATGAAGGTCAAGTTCGACATAATCGGCTCCTGAATTAAAAGCAGAGTTGTCACTTTGAATGGTTTCTTCAGGATATTTAGTGGGATCTCCTCGGTGTCCAACGACAGTGAAACCACAAGTTGTTATGAATATGATGCTAAAAATGAGAGCCGTAATAATATGGCTTTGATATTTCATGTGTACACCTCTGTTGTTTACTACAATAGCATGGTTGCACATTTTTTGCTATATGTCACAGATTTAATTTATGCGGGGAATATTAATGAATGAACAATATGAGGAATTGGATTTAATTGAAGAAATTGTGCGTAATGATGGCAGCAAGTATTTTGAAATCTCTAATATTGATCAAAATGGCATCGCTGAACTGGCCGCTGATCGGGGAAAGATTAAAAGCGTACGTATCTTACAATTAAATATTCCGCGTACTAAAGCTCTGATTACTTATGAGGAATATATTAATAAGACTTATAAACTTGAAACTTTGACAAATGAAGATGACTGGAAAAATCCCGACTGGGTTGAATGGCAGAAACCAAAAGGCAAAATTTTAGACGCCTATAATATGGTATTAAAATCGAATCAAATAGGATAGAGAAAAAATGGAAAAAATCCGCATCTTACATACTAATGATTTACATTCTCATTTCGAACATTTTCCTAAAATTGGTCGCTACTTAAGAGAAGCACAAAAAGATAAGTCCGTCGACCAGGTTTTTACTTTTGATGCAGGGGATTTTATGGATCGCTCCCATCCATTAACCGATGCCACTTATGGTCAAGCTAATATCAGATTAATGAATAGTTTTCATTACGATGCGATTACTATCGGTAATAATGAAGGCATCTCTAATTCACATGAAGTAGTCGAAAAATTGTTTGATCATGCTAATTTCCCGGTTATTCTGGCTAACTTGCGTGAAGAAGATGGTTCAATGCCGCACTGGGCGATGCAATATAAGATATTAACTACAAAAAAGAAGACGCGTATTGCGCTAATTGGTTTAACCGCAGCTTATCCTCTTTCTTATGAACCTAATCACTGGCACGTTAAAATGCTAAAAGAAACTATGGACGAAGTTTTACCCCAGATTAAAAATCAATATGATGTTTTAATTTTAATAACTCACATTGGTTTAAACATGGATACTTTTTTAGCCAAAAACTATCCTGAAATTGATTTGATTGTTGGGGGTCACAGTCACGACTTATTGCCACACGGTAAAAAAGTCAAAGATGTCTGGATAACGCAAACGGGTAAATGGGGCAATTATGTTGGTAATACCTATGTGGAAATTGATGACAACCATCATGTTAAAAAAATAACCCCACATGTTGAGCCGACAAGCTTGATGAAATCGCATTTAGCCGATGAAGAGACGATTTTAAACTACAGGCAAAAGGGTAAAGAAATTTTGAGCCGCGAGCTTGTCGCTGATTTGCCTGAAAAATTTAATGATGATAAAGAAGCAGCTATTCAAGTTTCCATGAATGCAATTGCAAATTTTGCCGGAACCGATTTGGCTATGTTAAGTTCGGGCTTGTTCTTAACGCCTTTTAAACAGGGTATTTTAACTAAATATGACTTGCAAAAAGCACTGCCACATTCAATGCACGTTGTTCGATCGACATTAAAGGGGAGTGATCTTTGGCGTTTAATTATGGAAATAGAAAAAAACCGGCACTTTTTAGATCATTTTCCATTACAGGGAATGAGTTTTCGGGGAAAAATCTTTGGGCAAATGCACTATAAGGGAATTAAATTTGACCCGATGAGTAGAGTGGTTTTTGTAAATGGTAAAGAGGTTGCCCCTTATCAAGAATATCAAATTGCCGTTTTAGACCATTACGTTTTAGTGCCGTTTTTCCCTACTTTAGCAATTGTGGGCGATAATGATTTTCTTTTTCCGCAATTTTTACGCGAGGTAATTGGCAATTATTTAGCACAAAAATATCCACTGCAAGGAAGTGAAGCAAATGGTAGAGCAAAGTAGCACTAATAAACAAAAAGAAAATAAATTTGAGCAGGAACAACCCTTGCGTCATCCCTTAGCCGCTGTAGCTTGGGATAAGGAACAATTAAAAATCAATAAGCAACTTTACCAAGTAGTTGTCGATAAAGCAGCAGCTTTGGATATTGAGCAATTGCGACGCAAGTATGACCCATATTTGGATCAATACGATTTTATTGTTGGTGATGTTTCCAGTGGGCATTTAAGGTTGAAGGGCTTTTATCAAGATAATGTGCCAACAGCCCTAGACCGTAAAAAACAGACCATTGCTGACTATTTATTAGAGTACTGCAATCCTGGTGGACCTTATTTTATCTTGCAACTTTTGAGCCCCGTGCATCATTATCATAATAGTAAACGTAAAAAGCATCCTAATTCATATAAAAATCGCGGACAAAGTTTGCGCCGGAAAAATTCCAATAAAGCAGTTAAACGTTATCGTGTTCGGCAAAGTCATATAAAAAAGCCTGAAACTGCACCTGTTAGAAAAGAGCATGGCAGTCGCCATTCTTTTGTAATTAAAAAAAGAAAGAGTAGCAAATAGTGAAGAATTACCGTCTATTTTTAATTGATCTTGATGGCACAATTTATCGCGGTAAGGAAACTATTGCCTCAGGAGTTCGTTTTATTAAGCGTTTAGAAGAAGCGCATAAAGACTACCTTTTTTTGACAAATAACACCACGCGAACACCACAAATGGTAGTGGATAAGCTAAAAACTCATGGTGTTGTAACAGATACTGCTCATATTTATACACCATGTATGGCTACCATAAGTTACATTTTAAAATGCCAAAAAAAGCAGACAAATAAAATTGGTGTCTACTTAATTGGTCAGATTGGCCTCTGGCAGGAGTTTATCCAAAATCCTGCATTTGAACTTAATGAAACTAGCCCTGAATATGTGGTGGTAGGGATGGATACCGACTTAACGTATCATAAAATTCAGGTGGCCGTTTCTGCTATTAGAAATGGTGCAACTTTCATTGGTACTAACGCTGATCTTAATTTGCCTAGTGAGAAAGGCTTGATGCCCGGTAATGGTTCGCAGTGCGCTATGATTGCGGCTTCAAGTGGACAAGAGCCTTTTTATATTGGTAAGCCTTCTTCTGTAATTATTGACATGGTTTTAGCCAAATACGGCTGTGCTAAGAGTGATGCGCTGATAGTTGGTGACAACTATGATACTGATATTAAAGCTGGGTTTAACAGTAACGTTGACCAATTGCTGGTTACCACCGGAATAACGAAAGCAGCGGATATTGAAGGGAAAAGACAACCTACTATTTTGACTAATAGTTTGGATCAGGTTGAAATATGAGCAAAAAAAATAATATATTAACTATCATTTATCATTTTATTTTTGCTGTTTCAAGTAGTGTTGTGGTCACGCTGGTTGCGAGCTGGCCCTTATTATTTGTCTTTGTTTTAGTGCAAAAGACTAACAAAACAGTAAATTTGTCGGTCAGTCAGGTGATGCATAATTATAACCAACTGTTGTGGTATTTGACTTGGCCGTTTAAGCACAAATTAAAAATGCAGAATCTGCCAACTTCAAGAATGGCAGCGGAGCATTTTGCCGATGTCAAAAAATTATTTGTTTTAGCAATTGTTGCTTTTATCTGTTGTATAGTAATTTATTTTTGGAGCAAGCATCATAACAAAAAAATATTGCGCTTAGATAAAATTTGGGCTCTATTATTTTTATTAATGCCAGTAGTTGTCTTGCCTTTTGCTTTGGCCAACTTTGACAACTTTTTCATTACTTTTCATCATTTGTTTTTTGCTGGTAGTAATACCTGGTTATTTGACCCCGCAACCGATCCGATTATTAATGTCCTTACTGAGGGCTTTTTTGCCTCATGTTTTGCTATTGCAGGCATTTCTTACGAATTATATTTTGCAAATAAGTTGCTGCAAAGATAAAAAAGGAGTTCTTAGTGGAACTCCTTTTTGTTTGTTATACGTTTTTTTAAGGCGACTATCAAAATTGGCAAGACAGAAATCAAAATAATTGCGATTAGCAACATTGAAAAATGATCTTTTACAAATGGGATGTTACCAAAAAAGGCACCTAACACAGTAAATAATCCACCCCAGATAATTCCACCAACTATGTTATAGAGCGCAAACTTGCCGTAATGCATGCTGCTGCCGCCAGATATGAAGGGAACAAAAGTCCTAATAAAAGGGATAAATCTGCCGATTACAATTGTGATCGGACCGTGGCGGTTAAAGAAATTTTCGGCAGCCGCTCTATTTTTTTGATTAATCAGTTTATTAAACCAATTATGCTTAGACCCTTGTCTAACAGACCATGCGCCAATTTCATAATTACAGGCATCGCCCAACACCGCAGCCGTTAGAACAGCGAAATAAATCCACCAAATATTTAAATTGTATTTAGGGTTCACAGCTAATGAGCTGGCGGCAAAAATGAGAGAATCCCCAGGTAAAAAGGGGAAGATAACTAGTCCAGTTTCAATAAAAATAATGGCAAAGATAATCAAGTATGTCCAGTTCCCGAATTGATTAACTATTTCTATTAAATGGTGATCAATGTGCAGAATAAAATTGATTATTGTCATAAACATCTCCTTAAATGCTGGTTGAATGTATCGTTAAGGTTTTTTCTGGAAAGAGTGTGCGCATAATAGCGGCGACTGCAATTTGTGCCTCACCAAATCCTAGCCCAATAAGCGGCACCCGTTCAGGATAAGTGACTACATCACCAACCGCATAAATACCGGGAATATTAGTTTCCATTGTGCGTGACACTTCTATATGATTGTTAGTTAAATTGACACCCCACTTTTTAACAAATTGGTTATTAGCTCGGAAACCGTAAGCAACGACAATTTGATCAAATTTTGCAGAAATTATGTCGTTACTTCCCATTTCTTTCAAACCAATATTAAGTTGATTATCGCTAAGTTCAATTGATTTGGGAAGATATGGCGTCTTTATTTCAACATTTTTTAAATTTTGTAGTTTTTTGACGTTTGATTCTAAGCCACGAAATACTTTTCTTCTATGTATTAGTTTTATTTTTGTACCTGGCTGGTTTGCCAATTCGATGGCCCAGTCAAGTGCCGAATCGCCGCCGCCAAAGATACCTATTTGCTGATGAGCAAAAGTTTGCGGTTCTTTAACATAGTAGTGAACCTTTTTTTCAATCTCATTATCTACTTTCAACGGCAATTTTTTCGGACTAAAAAATCCTGTGCCAGTCGCAATAATAATGCTTTTAACAATAAAGCTATTATCAATTACAAATTCTTTATTACTTTCGTTAATTGATTCAACGCGATGATTTAGGATAAACTGTGCGTTATGTTCAGCATCTTTTTGCAGATTAGTAATTAATTCTTGGGCTGAAATAGAACTGTAAGCCGGTATATCCAATATTTGTTTAAAAGGATAAAGTAATTTTGGCTGACCTCCTACTTCACTCAGTGATTCAAAAATTACTGTATTTAACCCATGAAGATGAGCAAAATTGGCGCAGAATAATCCAACCGGACCTGCTCCTATAATTGCTAAATCAAATTTTTTTATTTTAAAAACTCCCCTCTAAACCTTGATATGACAACTTTATCATGAAAAAAGAAGTAAGTCACTTTAAGAAATTACAAAAAAGACTTGCAAAAGGGAGAAATAATTGCTAGTATTAATAACTGTCGTCGGGCAATGAGCCGCAAGGCAAGAGGAGCCAAGGGGCGACAAAAAATTCGAGCAAAACCAGTTGACAAAAAGCAACAGGTTTAGTAAGATAATAAACGCTGTCAGGTAAGACGGCAAAAACAAGTCAGAAAAAAGTGCTTGACAAAAGCAATTGAATCTGGCAAAATGAAAAAGCTGTTTTAAAGAAGACAGCAGGTAGTACCTTGAAAACTGAACAATGTTTTCGCAAAAATGTGCGGGTTTAAAGAACCCAAAACAAAAGAGCGAAGTCAATTTCGCAAGCAAATAAATCCGAGATGCGAATCTTGGAACGAATGAGCAAACATTCAAACAAACATTTAAAAAATGAGAGTTTGATCCTGGCTCAGGACGAACGCTGGCGGCGTGCCTAATACATGCAAGTCGAGCGAGCAATTTTGAYRGAATACTTCGGTAGGAAGTCAGAAGCGCGAGCGGCGGATGGGTGAGTAACACGTGGGCAACCTGCCCTTTAGCTTGGGATACCACTTGGAAACAGGTGCTAATACCAAATAAGCAGCACGAGCGCATGCTCRAGCTGAGAAAGGCGGCTTTCGAGCTGTCACTAAAGGATGGGCCCGCGGTGCATTAGCTAGTTGGTAAGGTAACGGCTTACCAAGGCGATGATGCATAGCCGAGTTGAGAGACTGACCGGCCACATTGGGACTGAGACACGGCCCAAACTCCTACGGGAGGCAGCAGTAGGGAATCTTCCACAATGGACGCAAGTCTGATGGAGCAACGCCGCGTGAGTGAAGAAGGTTTTCGGATCGTAAAGCTCTGTTGTTGGTGAAGAAGGACAAGGGTAGTAACTGATTCTTGTTTGACGGTAATCAACCAGAAAGTCACGGCTAACTACGTGCCAGCAGCCGCGGTAATACGTAGGTGGCAAGCGTTGTCCGGATTTATTGGGCGTAAAGCGAACGCAGGCGGGAGAATAAGTCAGCTGTGAAAGCCCCCAGCTTAACTGGGGAACTGCAACTGAAACTATTTTTCTTGAGTGCAGAAGAGGAGAGTGGAACTCCATGTGTAGCGGTGGAATGCGTAGATATATGGAAGAACACCAGTGGCGAAGGCGGCTCTCTGGTCTGTAACTGACGCTGAGGTTCGAAAGCATGGGTAGCGAACAGGATTAGATACCCTGGTAGTCCATGCCGTAAACGATGAGTGCTAAGTGTTGGGAGGYTTCCGCCTCTCAGTGCTGCAGCTAACGCATTAAGCACTCCGCCTGGGGAGTACGACCGCAAGGTTAAAACTCAAAGGAATTGACGGGGGCCCGCACAAGCGGTGGAGCATGTGGTTTAATTCGAAGCAACGCGAAGAACCTTACCAGGTCTTGACATCTAGTGCCAGTCCTAGAGATAGGATGTTTCCTTCGGGAACACTAAGACAGGTGGTGCATGGCTGTCGTCAGCTCGTGTCGTGAGATGTTGGGTTAAGTCCCGCAACGAGCGCAACCCTTATTATTAGTTGCCAGCATTAAGTTGGGCACTCTAATGAGACTGCCGGTGACAAACCGGAGGAAGGTGGGGACGACGTCAAGTCATCATGCCCCTTATGACCTGGGCTACACACGTGCTACAATGGTTAGTACAACGAGCAGCGAACCTGCAAAGGCAAGCGAATCTCTGAAAGCTAATCTCAGTTCGGATTGCACTCTGCAACTCGAGTGCATGAAGCTGGAATCGCTAGTAATCGCGGATCAGCACGCCGCGGTGAATACGTTCCCGGGCCTTGTACACACCGCCCGTCACACCATGAGAGTCTGTAATGCCCAAAGCCGGTAGGATAACCTGCAAAGGAGTCAGCCGTCTAAGGCAGGACAGATGATTAGGGTGAAGTCGTAACAAGGTAGCCGTAGGAGAACCTGCGGCTGGATCACCTCCTTTCTAAGGAAAAGCAAAGGCCGAGGCGGAGAGTAGGAATACTAAGAGAAGCCAAGGCAAGAGCAAGGAAAGCACATGAGTAGCGAAGACATTGTTTAGTTTTGAGGGTAATACCTCAAACGAGTTAGTACATTGAAAACTGAATATAATCCAAGAAAAACCGAGAAACAATCAAAAGAGAACAGATTGCTAAAGAGCGACCGAGAGAGTATCTTGAGTAAGGTCAAGTAAAGAAGGGCGCACGGTGAATGCCTGGGCACAATGAGGCGAAGAAGGACGTGACGAACCACGAAAGGCTTCGGGGAGCGGTAAGTACGCAGAGATCCGGAGATATCCGAATGGGGGAACCCAATGCATGCAGATGCATTACCAAGCGGTGAATAGATAGCCGGTTGGGGCAAGACGCAGTGAACTGAAACATCTAAGTAGCTGCAGGAAGAGAAAGAAAGATCGATTTCCCTAGTAGCGGCGAGCGAAGCGGAAAGAGCCCAAACCAGATGATTTATCATCTGGGGTTGTAGGACTGCAGGAAGGCAGCGCAAAGGATAGCAGAATTATCTGGGAAGGTAAGCCAGAGAGGGTGAGAGCCCCGTAAGCGAAATCCGGAGCGCGCTGAGCAGGATCCTGAGTAGGTCGGGACACGAGGAATCCCGATTGAAGCAGCGAGGACCATCTCGCAAGGCTAAATACTACATTGTGACCGATAGTGAACCAGTACCGTGAGGGAAAGGTGAAAAGAACCCCGGGAGGGGAGTGAAAGAGAACCTGAAACCGTGTGCCTACAAATAGTCAAAGCCCATTAAGGGGTGATGGCGTGCCTTTTGTAGAATGAACCGGCGAGTTACGTTAATTAGCGAGGTTAAGTCAGAAAAGACGGAGCCGGAGCGAAAGCGAGTCTGAAGAGGGCGCGAGAGTTAGTTGATGTAGACCCGAAACCAAGTGACCTACCCATGACCAGGTTGAAGGTGCGGTAAAGCGCACTGGAGGACCGAACCCACGTAAGTTAAAAATTGCGGGGATGAGTTGTGGGTAGCGGTGAAATTCCAAACGAACTTGGAGATAGCTGGTTCTCTCCGAAATAGCTTTAGGGCTAGCCTGGTGCGAGGATGATAATGGAGGT
>NZ_CP009531.1:487500-1310000 GCF_000761135.1 Lactobacillus sp. wkB8
GTATCGGTTCGACCCCGATCACCGCTATTATCAAAGCAGCTCTTAAAAAGGGCTGCTTTTGTTTTGGTTGTTATTTTTATATATAAAAATTGCACAAGACTGGTGTAATCTTTATAATACCTTTTATGGAGGTATTCAGATGAATATAGGTATTTTTACCGATTCATATTTTCCACAAATTAGTGGTGTTGCAACTTCGATTAAGACGTTGAAGGATGCTTTAGAAGAACAAGGACATAATGTGTTTATCTTTACTACTACAGACCCTCATGTCAAAAAGGGGACAGTAGAAGCCAATGTTTTTCGGTTTAGCAGTGTCCCTTTTATTTCATTTACAGATAGACGTGTGGCCTATAGGGGTTTCTTTGAAGCGACGAAAGTGGCGAAGGAAGTTAAACTGGATATTGTACACACACAAACTGAATTTGCTTTGGGAATGATTGGTAAATATGTGGCTCACCAACTAAAAATTCCAGCAGTTCACACATATCATACTATGTATGAAGATTATCTGCATTACGTCTTAAATGGGCATTTGCTTAGACCATATCACGTTAAGCAGTTTACTAATGTTTACTTAAAAAACATGGATGGCGTTATTGCCCCGAGTAAGCGCGTAGAAGCTCTTTTAAAGCGTTATAAGGTAAATATACCTATGAGGGTCATACCGACCGGTGTGGACGTAAATAGCATTAATAAACCAGCTACATTTGATGTAAGAGAAGAACTAGGAATACCAGCTGATGTTCCAGTTTTATTAACATTAAGCAGAATAGCTGAAGAAAAGAAAATCGATCGTATTCTAAATGTGATGCCAGAAATTATAGACGAATTTCCTAAGGTACAGTTGGTGATATCTGGAGACGGTCCAGATCTTGAAGTATTGCAGGAGCAAGTAGAACGATTAACGCTCGAAGATAATGTCATATTTACCGGCGATATACCTCATGAAGATGTGGGTTCATACTACAAAATGGCAGATCTTTTTGTATCTGCAAGCGATACCGAAACACAAGGATTAACTTATATTGAAGCCTTAGCTTCTGGTACCAGGTGTGTTGTTTATGATACTGATTACACTGAGCAGGTATTTGACAATGATGACTTTGGCAAAGTCTTTAACGGCTCTAGTGAAATGCGTGAAGAAATACTTTCATATCTGAGACAAGGACGCAAGCCAATACCGACGGATAAGCTAGCTGCTAAACTAGATCAAATATCTGCAAAAAGGTTTGCCAGTTCTGTTTACCAATTTTATCAAGATGCAATTGCAAATTACCAAAAGGATCTCAAAGAAAAAATAAATGATTAGAATAAATATGTTTTCACAAGCAGCTTCTGTTAAAGGTCAAGGTGTTGGTTCAGCATATACAGAACTTATTCGCCTGCTTAGGACGCACCTAGTGGACAAATTTTATGTGACTAATAATAAATATGGTAAAAGTGATTTAACGCACTACCATACCGTTAATCCTACTTATTTTGCTAACAGCTTTTCTCCAGCAAGAGGACGAAAAATTGGCTATGTTCATTTTTTACCTGAAACACTTGAGGGTTCAGTAAAATTACCCTCTCTAGCTAAAAATGTCTTTTACAAATACGTAATAGATTTTTACAAAAGAATGGATGAAATAGTCGTTGTTAACCCAATTTTTATTGATAAGTTAGTCAAATACGGTATCAAACGTGAAAACGTTAAGTATATTCCCAATTTTGTAGCTAAAAACGAATTTTATCCGGAAAGTCAGGAAAAAAAGAATTCGTTTCGCCATCAATTAGGTATTCCGCTTGATAAATTTGTTGTTTTTGGAGACGGGCAAGTGCAGGCGCGTAAGGGTGTCGATGATTTTGCCAAAATGGCGAAAGCTAACCCGAATATTCAATTTATCTGGGCTGGTGGTTTTTCTTTTGGCAAAATAACTGACGGTTATGACCACTTTAAGAAATTAGTGGCAGAACCTCCGCAAAACCTAAAATTTACAGGAATTATTGATCGGCAAAAATTAGTAGATTATCTGAATATTGCAGATATATTTTTCTTGCCTTCTTATGATGAATTATTCCCAATGTCCGTATTGGAAGCATTTAGCTGCAATACTCCTGTTTTATTGCGTGACCTTGATTTATATGAGGCAATAATTAGCGGCTACTACATGAAAGGCTCAGATTTTGCGGAAATGAATAGGCAGTTGCAATTAGCGGCACAAGATCAGGCAATCTTAAATAAATACAGCAAGCTATCTCAAGAGGCAAGTGCAAAATATTCTGAAGATAATCTAGCTCAGATATGGGATGATTTTTATCACGAACAATATGAAATTGGTAGAAAATTAGGACAAATTCACTGATGAATAAAAAACACTTATGGGGCGTAGCCATAGTACTCATAATTAGTGGGATTGTTTTATACGTTGACTTAAAGGGCACTCCGGTTGCGCAGCTAGAGCAGGCAGCTCGTAATATCAATGTGATCGCATTAATCGCCGTATTTGGGTTAATGCTGCTGTCTTATATTTTTGAAGCCAGTATTTTAGCTGTTCTTAGTAAACGCAAAAATGAACCGCAGCGCTCAAAATGGTCTTTCTTCAGAATTCCGTTGATACAGGCTCTTTTTAATGCTATTACGCCAATGTCAACTGGTGGGCAGCCGTCACAACTAGCTGCTATGATCCAAATGGGTATTGAAGGCGGTCGGGCAACTTCACTGCTACTCATGAAATTTATTATTTACCAGATAGTAGTTTTTTTGGCTTATGTAACGACAATTATTACTGGCTTTCACATGGTGGCAACTAAATTTTCCGGGTTAGCTTTTTTTATTGCTATCGGGTTTTTGATTCATGTGACTTCTATTTTGTTTTTACTGGCAATTCTATTTGCTTACAATTGGACCAAAAATGCTGCTAACTGGCTAATGGATCTACTTGCTAAATTTCTAAATCCAGATCGGGTTAGTATTTGGCGTAAAAATACACTCGAAAAGATTGATACGTTTTATCATGAGAGTCAAAAGTTAAAAAAAGAGCAGGGAAAATTAATAGTTTGTGCTGTTCTCACTGTCTTGCAGCTTTTGTGCTTCTATTCTATTCCTTATATGATTCTAGTAACCCTAAATGTTCCGGCAGACTGGGCAAGTGTGACCCAGATGAATATTATGATTATTATGTTCATGGCGATTATACCGATTCCGGGTGCTTCAGGTGGTGCCGAATATAGTTTTCAGACTCTTTTTGCCACCTTTATTTCTACAAACGGAATTTTAATTGTCGGGATGTTTTTGTGGCGTTTTGTGACCTACTTTTTTGGGATGATTTTAGGGATTTTAGGCTGGATATTTAAGCCCCAAAAAGTCGTAAGCCCAACAAATGATTAATTTTTATTAAAATATCTGCACTTATTCGCAGTTAAGGGTAAGATATAAGCTTAGTGAGAGGAGAATAGGATGACACGTATCAGGTCTTTTCTGCAATGGCTGACCGAAACCAAACTAGGCTTTTTTACTATCGTTTTAGGAACTTTTTGGTTAAAGACATACGTAATTTATCTAACAAAGTTTAACTTGGGTGCAGAGGGTGCAATGCAGAATTTTCTGCTGTTTTTAAATCCTTTACCAAGCGGACTACTTTTGCTAGGAATCGGTCTTTTCTTTAAGGGTAGAAAGTCCTATTGGATTATGATTATGATTGATTTCATACTCAGTTTGTGGTTATTTGCCAATATTCTTTATTACCGCGAATTTTCCAACTTCTTATCGTTATCAATTATAAAAACTTCCGGTTCAACTGCTGATAATCTTGGCAAAAGTATTGTAGGAATAACTCGAGTAACAGATTTTTTAACTTTTATTGACATTGCGGCGATCATTGCTCTGATGTGCTTTAAAGTAACTAAATACGATTTGCGTCCATTAAAGCTGAAGTTTAATCTTTTGCTTGAAGGAATTGCCATCCTTTTAATTGGGATTAACCTGCTGATGGCACAAAAAGACCGTTCAGGCTTGTTAACTAGAACATTTGATAATAGTTACATTGTTAAATACTTGGGTATGAACGAATACGCAGTATATGATGCGTTTAAAACTGCTCAAACTAGCGAACAAATGGCCAAAGCAAATGTTTCTGACTTACAATCTGTGAAAAAGTATCTGAAAGTCAATTATGTTAGGCCTAATAAAGCATATAGCGGTGTTGCCAAAGGCAAAAATGTGCTGGTTATTCACCTTGAAAGCTTTCAACAGTTTTTAATAGACTATAAGTGGAAGGGCAAGGAAGTAACGCCTAATCTAAACAAGTTGTATCATGCTAAAAACACGCTTAGTTTTGCTAATTTTTATAATCAAGTAGGACAAGGCAAGACTTCTGATGCTGAAATGATGCTTGAAAATTCTCTTTTTGGATTGCAATCAGGTTCGGCGATGTCTAGTTATGGTACTTCCAATACCTTTGAAAGTGCCCCTGCTATCTTGAAGCAGCAACAAGGCTATACAACTGCGGTTATGCACGGTGGGGCTGGCTCTTTTTGGAACCGCAACAATGCTTACAAACAGTTTGGCTATGACTATTTCATGCCACTGTCATATTATGAAAATAAACCCAAATATTATATTGGCTATGGCCTAAAAGATAAGATTTTCTTTTCTCAATCCATTAAGTATATTGAGCGTTTGCCGCAACCTTTTTATCTTAAGTTAATTACAGTGACCAATCACTATCCCTATGATTTGGATAAGAAGAACCAGTCAATTGCTAAAACCGAAACTGGTGATGAAACTGTAGATGGCTACGTACAGACAGCTCACTACTTGGATCAGGCAATAGGTCAATTAATGCGGTGGCTGAAAAAAACGGGTCTAGATAAAAATACCATGCTCGTTTTGTATGGCGATCATTATGGTATTTCAGGCAATCACCACAAGGCGAGTGCAGAATTACTTAAGCAGGATGAATTTAATAATTTTGATAATTTGAAATTTCAGCGGGTGCCGTTAATGATACATCTAAAGGGTTTAAGAGGCGGAGTCAAGAAAACCTACGGGGGTGAAATTGACGTTTTGCCAACCCTGCTTAACTTGCTGGGGATAAGCAACAAGGGGACCATTCAATTTGGGCATGATTTGTTAAGTAAAGATGCACCACAAATAGTGGCACAACGTAACGGTGATTTTATAACGCCAAAATATGCTAAAGTGGGAAGCACTTATTATGATACTAAGACTGGGCAAGAAATAATTAAGCCTGACAAGAAACTAAAAACAGAGTTGATTGCGTTGTCAAATAAGGTTACTACCCAGCTATCTTTGTCTGATCGTGTTATTGCCGGCAATCTTTTAAGATTTTATAAGCCTAAATGGTTTAAAAAAGTTAAACCACAAGATTATGACTATAATGAACAGAAGGCATTAAAGAGGTTATATGCAAAAAATAAAACTTCTTTGTGGTATAAAAATCATCAAAAAACAACACAAAATAAATTTAAAACAGATGCTCCTGAGCTCAGAAAATAATACTCGAAATTAAATCTATTTTGTGCTAAAATTTATCAGTAACGTATCTGTATATTGGAGGCAGCGCATTGTACAATTTATTTATGACGCTACTAATTATTGTTTCAATCTTAATCGTTATTGCGACAATGATGCAGCCGCAAAAGCAGCAAGATGCATTGAATGCACTCTCTGGCGGTGCAGTTTTTAGTGGTCAAACGAAGAAACGTGGTTTTGAAGCATTTATGGAAAAGGTTACCGCGGTTTTACTGGTTCTCTTTTTCGCTTTTGCTATAGTATTAGCTTATTTGTCTTCAAAATAACTATTGGTTCCTCCCGCTCTCAAACGATGGGAGGACTTTTTTTATCTTTTATTAAGGAAATGGAGTTAAGTGCATGGCACAAAACGAGAATATCTTAGCCAATGTTTTAGAGATTTTTCGTCATAATCCTAAAAAACAATATCAAGTAGAGCAAATTGACCGTATGTTGCGCCGAGACAGGCTTGGCAGCTTTTCAGATATGGTCAAAGCCTTATCCTACCTTGAGCAAAAAAAGAAAATAATTACTGACGGCAATGGTCATTATCAATTGGCTGAAGAAAATACTGAGGTTGAGGGTGACTTTAAGGCCAACAGTAAGGGGTTTGGCTTTGTCAAACTAGATGATGAAGAAGCAGACGATATCTTCATTGCCCGAGATTATACCGCATACGCTGTAGATGGTGACCGCGTTAAAGTTAAAATAACGGCTGGTGGCAATCCTTGGAATGGTAAAGGACCTGAAGGACAAATTATAGAAATTCTTGAACGTGGCACTAAAACACTTGTAGGTGAATTTCATCCTTTAACAGATGCTCAAGTAAAAGTCAGTCACTTTATTGGTTATGTCTTAAGTGCAAATAAAAAACTTACCAATTACCGCGTTTATGTCAAACAGGATAGTTTACATCCCCAAAAAAGCGATATTGTCAAAGTTTCCATTTCAAGTTATCCCGATAAAGATAATCCGGACTCAATGACTGGTGTTGTTACTAATATCATTGGTAATAAAAACTTGCCTGGTGTTGATATTATGGCAATTGTTTCAGAACATGATGTTCGTACGGAATGGTCTGAAGACGCACTTACACAATCTAATGCCATTCCAGATCAGGTTACTGAAGCCGAAATGGCAGACCGCGAAGATATTCGGGATCAGCCCGCAGTTACGATTGATGGTGATGATTCTAAAGACTTTGACGATGCAGTTGTTTTATGGAAATTGCCGAATGGTAATTTCCATTTGGGCGTCCACATCGCTGATGTTGCTCATTATGTTCAGGAAAATTCCCCATTGGATAAAGAAGCTTTTACCAGGGGTAACAGTACCTATTTAGTTGATCGGGTGATTCCCATGTTGCCATTCAGATTGTCTAATGGGATTTGTTCTTTAAACGAAGGCCAAGATCGACTGGTATTATCTTGTGAGATGGAAATTTCGCCTGAAGGCGAAAGAGTTAATTACCGCATTCATCCTTCTGTTATGCGGTCACATGGTCGTATGACCTATAACAATGTTAATAAGGTTTTGGATCCTGAAAACCATGAGCAACTGGAGGAAAAATACGTTAAACTTGCTCCAATGCTGCAAGAAATGGCCGAGTTGCATAATGTGCTATACCAAAAAAGACATCAGCGTGGTGCAATTGACTTTGAGGAACCTGAGGCAAAAATTATTGTTGATGACCAAGGTAAACCAACTGATATTGTATTGCATGATCGCGGTATTGCCGAAAAAATGATTGAATCTTTCATGCTGCTGGCAAATGAAACCGTTGCTGAAGATTTTTATCGTAAACACGTACCATTTTTATATCGTGTACATGAAACGCCAGATGGTGAACGCATCAAGAGCTTTTTTGAATTTTGCAGTGCTTTTGGTCTGCATATTACAGCTGATCCTAATCATGTTAAGCCAATTGACTTGCAAAAAGTAGTGGCCAAAACAACGGATACGCCAGAAGAAGCAGTTGTACAGATGATGATGCTGCGGAGCTTAAAGCAGGCGCATTATTCAGAAGAACCGCTAGGACACTTTGGTCTTGCAGCCAAGTACTACACTCACTTTACTTCACCAATTAGGCGGTATTCTGATTTAATGGTACACAGAATGATTCATGCTTATAGTGAAAAAGGGACAAATCAGAAGGTGCAGGATCATTTTGCCAATTATTTACCAGAAGTGGCAGATCAAACTTCAACTCAAGAAAGAGTATCGGTTGATACTGAAAGAGAAGTCAATGATTTAAAGATGACTGAATTTATGGCAGATAAGGTGGGAGATCACTTTGATGCTGTTGTATCTTCGGTAACTAGTTTTGGTATGTTTATTCAATTACCAAATACAGTTGAAGGATTGATTCATATTTCAAATTTGACTGATGATTTTTACAGTTATAATGAAAAAAGTATGACTTTAACTGGTCGGGGTACACATAAACAATATCATGTGGGGATGCCGCTTAAAGTGACCCTCACTAACGCTAATGTTGAACAGCATCAACTTGACTTTGAAATTTATGATCCCAACGCACCTAAAAAGCGGCATAATAGTCGCGGCTTTAAAAATGAAAGACGTGGTAATCGCGGCTTTCGCAACGATCATGCCCATAAGGGTCACTACCGCAACAATTTTCAAAAAAATGGCAATCATCCACACTTAAGTAGATATAAACATTAGGTTGAAAAATTGAAAAAAGAACAAAATGACAATTTAGTTGCTCAAAACAAGAAAGCACATCATGATTATTTTATAAAAGATACCTATGAAGCGGGAATTGCTTTAACGGGAACTGAAATTAAATCTGTAAGAGCACGGCGTATTAATTTACGCGATGGCTATGTACAAATTATTAACGGTTCTGCCTTCTTAGAGAATGTTCACATTAGTGAATATAAGCAAGGTAATCGTTATAATCATGAGCCTCTGCGCAGTAGAAGATTACTTTTGCATAAAAAAGAAATTGCTCGTCTAGCTAAAGACCAGTCTGTCCGCGGAATCGCGATTATACCTTTAAAAGTGTATTTAAAACATGGTTTTGCCAAGGTTCTGATTGGTGTTGGTCAGGGAAAGAAAAAATATGACAAACGAGAAACCATTAAAAGACGAGATCAAGATCGTGAATTGCGGCGACGTTATAAAATATAAATAAACGGTTTAATTAGACTCTAATTGAACTGTTTTTTAATTTGCTAAATGATCAATACTTAACAACATACTGAAAATTAGGCTGGGAAAAGCAAACTTCGATTATGTAATAGCGATTTCATAGTGTCATCTTAAAGGTATTTATTGTGATTTATTTATTAAAGTTGGCAGATAGAAAAGCAAAAAGTAAAAAAATTTATGTTATCTTTACTAAATACCTTTGCAATATTGCCTATAATTTATTAATATTATTAATGTGTATATGACTGATTTTATTAGATTGTAATGCTTAAATTTGTAACTTTAAGTGAAGCGTAAACAAGTGAGTATTTGAAAATAGAGTATTTTTTGATTATTTCTACCTGTATTTGAAATTCTAGAGAAATTTTGTTTGAAAAGTAGGGTATTTTTGTAATGCTCTTTTTAATATGTAAGGATTTGAATCGGAATGGAATTTAATAATGTATATAACCATGAAAGGGTTACTCGCAAGTTTACTAGTAGAAAAGTTAATGAAAAGTTACTTGCCAAAATTATCAAAAAAGCACAGCTTTCCCCGTCACTACTTAATTCACAGCCCTGGAAGGTCTATATGATAACGGGTGATGCCCTAGATGCTTTAAAAAAGGAAGTCAAGGTTCAGATTGATAATAATGTTGAGCCTCATGAAGATTTCGTCAAAATGTTATCGCTAGATTGGGATTCTTATCCTAGTCAAAATATGGCTGCAGTCGGTGCATCACAACCTTATTTTTTTAACAACAAGATGGAACTCTTTTCCGAAGCTAATGATAATATGTTTAACGCTCAGGACGTTGCCTTTCTTACCATTCCCAGAACATCTCCGGTTTGGTCTGTTTATGATTTAGGTATTTTTTCTCAAAGTATAATGTTGCTGGCGCTTGATGAAGGTTTATCTATTATGCCGGCACACTCAATGGTGTCATATCCGGAATTAGTCCGCAAATACGGCAAAATTCCGGAAGATGAATTGGTAGGTATGGCAATTGGACTTGGTTATCAGGACAATGCTGCTGAAGTAAATGATCCCAAATTTTATCCGGATCGTTTGCCTTTTGAAAAAATATATAAATTAGTTAAATAGAGAAGTAATTTATTAAAATAAAGCGCTATTAATGATAAAATGTTAAATAAGAAATTTAAAAGGTGATAATTAATTAAAGGTGATATAAATTTTGAGTACATCCCAAATAGTTACTAATTTAATAGCAACTTTAGTGATCTTTGTTTTTGCGGCTTTCTTTGTAGCTGCAGAATTTGCTTTGGTCCAAACGAGGCCAAGCCAACTTGAGGATATGTTGTCGAATAAGATCGGCAGCCAGCGCAAAGTAAAGCGCGCTTTGCAAATGACCCATAATTTAAATGAATATCTCTCTACCACCCAAGTGGGTACAACCTTGGTCGGAGTTGTTTTAGGTTGGTTTTCAGCTGATACTTTGGCTGCTTTGTTTGAACGGGCGTTTAATATGATGGAGCTTAATCATTCAGTTATCCGTTCAATCAGTGCAATATTAGGGGTAATCTTACTGACTTATTTAGAAGTTGTAGTTACGGAAATTGTTCCCAAGAACATTGCAATTGATATGCCAGTGAAAATATTGCTTAATATTGTTACTCCACTACAATTGTTCCATACTTTAGTTTATCCTTTTGTTTGGTTGCTCAATACCAGCTCAAACGGCTTACTAAAGATGTTAGGTTTTGATCCAGCTGATGAGGAAAATCAAGTATATTCCCAGTCAGAAATAATTAAATTATCTCGTAAGGCTGTCCACGGCGGCTCTCTTGATAAAAACGATTTAACCTACATGAAGCGTGCCTTCGAGCTGAACGATAAGATTGCCAAAGACATCATGACTGATAGAACCCGTTTAGTTGTCATTAATTCGACGGATACTATTAAACAGGCTTTAAAGTTGTATCTTGATGAGGGACAAAGCAGGATTCCCGTTGTTCGAGATAACAATAAGGATGATATTGTAGGATACGTTTATGCGTTCGATGTTGTTCAGCAGAGTAAGATTGATGAGCAAGTTCCTGTCACTCGTATTATTCGCACGATGATCACGGTACCAGAGTCAATGCCTATTCAGGTTATTCTGCAGTTAATGATTAAGAAACATACGCCCATTGTATTGGTTGTAGATGAATACGGTGGTACCAGCGGTATTGTTACAGATAAAGATATCTACGAAGAATTATTTGGAACTGTAAAAGACGAAATTGATGATGTTTCTGATGACTATATAATCAAGGACAAGCAAAATAATATCCATGTTTCTGGTAAAACTACTCTTTATGATTTTGCCCGCTATTTTAGAACGGACATCAAGAGTTTTCAGGATAGCGATATTATAACTATTGGCGGTTATATGATGGAACATTATCCTAATCTCAAAAAGGGCGATAAAGTCGAGTTGGAAAACTTTGAGTTTAAACTTGATGATATTGAGCAGGGCTTTATGCGTTGGTTTATTGTTAAAGACCTAGGCAAAAAAGCAGAAGCCCCAAAAGAAGAATAGGACGTTAAAAAGGAGTTGACTTAACGACAACTCCTTTTTTTATTTATTATTAACTAATTTAATAATTTCGGGTTTTAGTACACCAATGTAACGCAAGTTACGGTAATAATTCATAAAGTCTAAACCATAACCTACAACAAACTCATTACCTACTTTTGAACCAGAATATTCGACTTCAACGTCACTTGTCCTATTAGCTTCTTTATTAAGCAAAACGCAGCACTTGACACTTTTAGCTCCGCGTTTTTTGAGCAAATCCTTCATGTATTCCAATGTAAGACCAGTGTCAACAATATCTTCAACAATTAAAACGTCACGATCTTTAACATCAGTAGCCAAATCTGAAATAAGTTTAACTTCTCCAGATGATTCCATTTCATCACCATAGCTAGAAACATCAAGAAAATCAATTTCCGCTTTGACATCCATTTCTCTAACCAAATCGGTTAAAAAGAAAATAGCTCCTTTAAGTGCACCTACAATTAAAGGCTTCTTACCAGCATAGTCAGCAGTAAGCTGTTTGCCCAGCTTAACACACATATTATGGATGTCTTCTTCAGTAAACAATTTATGATCAATAATACTATTAATGTTGTCGGTTTTTGGCATTTATCTACCCTTCATTTAAAACAATCTAAATTCCTAATAAATTTGATTATATCATTTTTTGGTCAAAAAAACAGATTATTTTTGTCAATTTACGTAATTTATGGAGCTAATTACGTACAAAAAGTATATATATTGTTAAAAGCAGTAGGATTATTTGCAAATCAGCTTAAAGCACTAGTTTAATTAACTGTGACTTTGGTACAATGAAAGATAAGATATTTTAAGTGAAAGGTCGAATAAAATGGATAAAAAACAAGAAATAAAGATGCTTAAAGCTTTTTCAAACGCTAATTCAACATCAGGATTTGAAGAGGAATTTGTCAAGCTTTTTACTGAAACTGTACATGACTTTGCTAATGTCAAAGTTGACGGCATGCTCAATGTGTATGCCAGTAAAAAAGAGAATAAGCCGGATCGACCAGTAATCCAGCTTGATGCCCACTCTGACGCTGTCGGTTTTATTACGCAAGCAGTTCGTCCCAACGGAATGATTAAGTTTGTTCCACTTGGCGGTTGGGTTAAGTATAATATCCCAGCTTTACGCGTTAAGATTAAGAACCGTGCTGGTGAATATGTGCCGGGAGTGGTTGCTACTAAACCACCGCATTTTATGACAGAAGAAGAAAGAAATAATGTCCCTGATGTAGCTGATATGTCAATAGATGTTGGCTCCAGTTCTCGTGCTGAAACTATTAATGACTATCAAATTGACACTGGTTGTCCTATTTTTGTCGATGTGAAGTGTGAATACAATGAAAAAACCGGCTTATTTTTCGGTAAAGACTTTGACGATCGCTTTGGCGCTGCTGCCATGGCAGATGTCCTTGATAATTTAAACGGTGAAGAAACTGACTTTAATGTCGTAGCGGCACTTTCAAGTCAGGAAGAAGTTGGCTTGCGCGGAGCTTATGTGACTGCCAGAGCTATTAAGCCAGATTTAGCAATTGTCCTTGAATCATGCCCAGCAGATGATACTTTCACACCAGATTGGCTGTCACAAACAGGACTAAAGCGTGGTCCGATGCTGCGTGATATGGATACGTCATTTTTACCAAACCCTAAGTTTCAACAATATGCTTGTGCTATGGCTGATCAAAATCATATTCCGTATACTCGTTCAGTTAGAACTGGTGGCGGTCAAGATGGTGCTGCGATTTACTATGAGAATGGCGCTCCGACAATTGTTATCGGTATACCAGTGCGTTATGAACACTCGCCATATTGCTTTAGCGCCTATAGCGATTTTAAAGCTGCTGTTGATCTGACAGTGGCCATTATCCGTGATTTGACCAAGGAAAAATTAGCTAGTTTTAGTCAATTTTAATAAGTCTAAAAAACTATCTTCAAATTTGACCAGAAAAAACATTTAACTTGTGTTATACTAATAAAAATTAAATAAGTCACTAGGGGTGCCAAAAAGCTGAGAAATACCCTCTGAACCTGAACGGGACAATACCTGCGCTAGGGAAGTGTTCAATTAGTTAATGATGATACTCCTAATGACATGTTAAGTTAGGAGTATTTTTATGTTTACAAGATCATCAAAGTGGAATGTCAAGTCAATCATCTTAATTGCACTGATTGGAATTATTATGGGTGTCATTTATACCTATGGCTTTAATTGGGCATTTAATTTAGTTAAAATGTTACTGGTTCCAACTGGCTTTGCCCCGGTCACAGACACTGTCTTTTCAGGTTTATGGCTTATGGCAGGACCTTTAGCAATGTATTTTGTCCCTACAGTGGGTTCTGGTACAGTTGGCGAATTATTGGCTGCCGTTGTGGAAATGGCAATCGGGGGCCAATGGGGAGCCACAACCATTCTATCAGGAGTTATCCAAGGTGCTACCAATGAAATTGGCTTCTTTCCTAAAAAAGAACGCTACCAAAAATTCTCTTGGAAAAGTGTTCTGACTGGTGCATTTTTTGCTTCATTCGGTTGTTTTATACCTTCATATATTTTATATGGCTGGAGCAAGTTCAGCATGCAAGTCCAAATTGTAATGTTTATTACCAATATCATTTCAGCCCTAGTTTTTGACGGCGTTTTGGTTAAATTGATTACTAACTTATTTGACAACGCTTTAAAACCAAAAATTGATTAGTTAATTAAAAAATAAAAAAGAGTATTGCTAAAAAATGATGTGAACTCTAAATTTATGACAAATTTAGGGGTCACTTCAGAGAAAAGCAAATACTCTTTTTTATTTTTCTTTTTGACTTAAAATCGAATGCACTTTAGTAGTTAACATGTCAATTGCCACATCATTTTTGCCACCTTCTGGGACAATGATATCGGCATAGCGCTTAGTGGGTTCGATGAACTGATGATACATGGGCTTGACCGTATTCAAATATTGTTCGATCACTGAATCAATGGAACGACCACGTTCACTTAAGTCCCGTTCCAGTCTTCTAATAAAACGAATATCATCATCTGTATCGACATAGACTTTGATATCCATTAAATCACGTATTTCTTTATTAGCTAAGACTAAAATTCCTTCAAGAATAATAATATCAGCAGGTTCGGTGTGGACAGTTTCTTTACTGCGAGTATGTTCTTTAAAATCATAAACGGGCATTTCAATGGGTTGATAATTTAAGAGTTCACTTAGCTGTTTCCTAAGTAAAGGAACATCAAAGGCGTCAGGATGATCATAGTTAATATTCATCCTCTTACTCATGGGGATGCCGGTGTTATCCTTATAATAAGAATCCTGCGTCATAATTAAAACGTGTTCATCTTCTTGCATTTGAGCAACGATTTTTTGTGCAATGGTAGTTTTTCCGCTGCCTGAGCCACCAGTAATACCAATCACAACAGGCTTTTCAAGTCTAGACATTATGCCACTCCCTTTTTAATCCTTAAACATTTTACTTTACTTTGTCTTTAATTACCAACAGTTAACGTGAATTTACTTATTCTCGCCAATTTTTTAAAAATATGGTTTAAAATGTGACTTAATTTTTATATTATAAAATGTGAAAAAGGTAATTTGAGCTAATTAATAGTAGGTGCAAAATGAATTATAATTTAATGCCCGTAAAATATTTTGTTGATGTTGTTCAAACACATGGCTTTATTTCAGCAGCTAGGAGGAATTATGTTTCTGAAACTGCTGTCAGTACAGCTATAAAAAAATTAGAAGATGAACTGGGGCAAAAATTACTTAACCGAGCAGCCGGCAAGATTTCTTTGACCCCAGTCGGAGAAGTTTTTTATAAGCGCAGCGTTGAGATCATTAATCTTTACAGTGAGATTTGGCATCATCCGGATCCACACCCTGAAAAATTGTTGCGCATTCATTTTTTGCAGGGTTTTGAAAGTGATGCTGCCTTACTGGCTGCTAATTTACCCGCTATTTGCCAGACCAATTTTGATGAGGAAAATTTTGATACATGCATCAAAAGGTTAATTGAGGGCAATTATGACTTATTAGTGGGATTTGACCTAGCATTTGTCGGTAATAATAAAATAAACTGTTTACCTTTACGCACTACTAGTTTTGATTTATTGCTAAATAAAGCTGAGTTAAAACAATATCAGGGCAATAAAAAACAGCTGGCGCAAAACAGCATGTTTTACGTGCAAAATTGGAAATCAACTGGCATTACGGATATTCAACTTGCTATGCTTAAAATCTATCACCAAAACAACTGGAGCTATAAAGAAGTTTCCGAAGTCAACAGCTTTGCGGCGGCATGTTTGAATGTTAACTTTACTGGCGGGATTACGATTGTGCCAGAATCGTTCATTTTACCGCCAAATTGCACTAATATTGAGCGTTTTTCTCCAGCTCACCTGCAAAATGCATTTAACGTAGTACTTGCAATGAACCCAGTCGTTTCAAGCAAATTCAGTAAAATGCTCAAGCATGTGACAACTTTAACTTATCGCTAATAATTTATATGTGTTAGCGCTTTTATCAAAAATGACTTAGAATTCAATTGTAATAAGAATCACAATATCTCAGAAAGGGTGATGTTACATTGAATTCTTTTTCAACTGACGTTGTCGTAGTTGGCTCTGGATCCTCTGGAATCTCGGCTTGCTTTGAGCTTTTTCAAAAGCACGTACCTTTTATACTTTTAGAAAAAGGTAACAAAGTCGGGGGAGCCGGCAAATTTGGCGCACACGGTGTTTTTGCCGTTAATTCTGCGGAACAAAGAAAACGCAACGTAAAATATGGTTATCGTGAAGCTTTTAACGGATTAACGGACTACAACCACTTTTTTGTTAATGGTGAATTGTTAGCACGGTTTTTGAAAAAGTCGGGTGCAAATATTGATCGACTAGCAGAAATGGGTTTACCGGTGACTGTGGAGCAGAGCGAACAAAAAGCCCACTTAAATGATCCGCTGGTTTACCACAAATTTAATAATTTTAAAGAAAAAATGGCTAACTGGGATAAACTCCCTGATAAATTTACTGCAGCTGGAAACAAAGTAATGTTGGAAACAGCCGCCGTTGATCTGGAATATGACAATGGCTTAAAAGCTGTTATTGCCGAAAATAAAGCTGGTGAAAAGATAAGAATTACTGCCCAAAAAGTGATATTTGCGGATGGCGGCTATTGCGGCAGTCAGGAAATGATGACAGCTAACTTCCCTGATACTAAAGCACTTTTGAATTTGGGAGAGCGTAAATCTACTGGCACCGGCATTAGATTAACGCACAAATTGGGTGCAGATTGTCGTCACAGCCGTGTTCTTTTTGCTCACGGTTGTGCACCAAGCATGAATATTAATCCTATGAAAAGAGATAGTGCTGTAGAGACTTTAACCAACTTACCATTATTGTGGCTCGATCAGACAGCTAATCGGTTTGTCAATGAAGACGTAGTTTATGATTTTGCCATGTGGGGTAATGCAGCACATAACGTTAATGGTCTTTATTATGTTTTGCTGGACCAAAAGACTTTAGATACTTTTAAGCAAAAAGAAGTTAATCTGGAAGATACTTTTGAAAGGCAATTTTGTGATGTGGGGCAAACGCCAAGAACAACTGTTGGACCGTTAACTAATATTCAAACAGATTTTGATAATGCGGTTAAAACAGGTGAAGTAGTAAAAGCGGACAGCTTAAAGGAACTGGCCCAAAAGCTGCAATTGCCTTATGCTTCACTTGAAAGAAGTGTCAATTCATACAACCAGGCGGTTAAACAAAAAGAAGACGCTACATTTTTAAAACCGGCTTCGGAATTATTGTTTGCGGTGCAAGAAGGACCGTTTTACGCCATAATTGAACATTGCGCAATTTTAGGGACACTAGACGGTGTCAATGTTGACCGCAATTGTCAACCGGTTAAAGAAAACGGCACACCACTAAAAGATTTGTATATTGTTGGTAATAATGTTAATGGCCTGTATTCCGATGGCTATCCTAGTTATGAAGGCATTGCAAACGGTTTTGCCTTTGTCTCTGGTTGGATTGCTGCAGAAGAAGCGCTTAAAAGTTTAAATTAGGAGCAAAATAAAATGTTAGAAGGAAAAGTTGCTGTTGTTACTGGAGCTGCACAAGGAATTGGTTATGCTATTAGTGAAGAATTTGCTAAACAAGGTAGTGATGTCGTTTTAACTGACTATAACCAAAAAGTGCTCACTGTTTCTGCTGAAATGAATAAAAAATATCAGGGTAAAATTACCGGATTAATTCTGAACGTGATGGACGAAGATAGCATTAAAACCGGTCTGCAAAAAATTATTTCTGATTACGGCAAGATTGATTATGTTATGAACAATGCTGGCGGTGGTGTTTTAAAGCCGTTTGCTGAACTAACTAACGCAGATTTCGATAATACTATTAACCTAGATTTGCGTGGTACTTTCTTATGTATGCGTGAAGAAATCAAATTATTCTTAAAGCAAGGTTATGGCTCAATTGTTAACACCAGTGCTTTAGGCAGTATTTATAACCCTGGCGGCATGGGCGCATATAATGCAGCCAAAAACGGTATTATCGGAATGACTCAAGCTGCAGCGATTGATTATGCTGATCAAAATATTCGTGTTAATAGTGTGGCACCTGGACTGACCAAAACACCGCTTAATGAAGGCGGATTTCTGGAAAAAGTTTTACCAACTGTCCCAATGAAACGGGCTGAAACCGCAGCCGAAGTTGCCAAGGTCTTTGTTTTTGTCGCTAGTGAAGCCACATTTATGACCGGTCAGACAATTTTGAGTGACGGCGGCGTTTCTGTCGGTTTGAAATAGGAGGCTGATGATGTTTCCTAAAAATTCAGAATACGATTTAATCATCGTTGGCGGCGGGCTTAGCGGTTTGGCAGCTGCCGTCAGTGCTGGCGAGCAGGGTATCAAGTCCTTGGTAATTGAAAAAGGCAGAACACTTGGTGGTGACGGCAACTATGTCGAAGGTGCAATGGGCGTTGACAGCTTTTTACAAAAAGAAAAGGGTATTAAGATTGATCCCACCAAATTGCTTCAAGATGAATTAAACTATTCGCATTATGAAGCAAACGCCCCGCATTTGAGAAAATATATTAATCAGAGTGGTTCAGTAATTGACTGGCTGCATTCTCTAGGTATTGAATTTAGTAAAGTTGGTCCTCAAGGAAAGAGCTGGCCTACAATTCACACTTTTGCCGGTGGCGGACACGCCGTTATTGAAAAGCTGATTCCTAAAGCTGAAGCTCTCGGTGTGGAAATTGTGACGAGTATCAGTGCGCAAAGAATTTTACAACATGATGGGCATGTTCGTGGTCTCATAATTAAGAATGAGGCAACGGGACAATTAAGAGAGTTGACTGCTACTAATGTGATATTGGCTACAGGTGGTTACGTAGATAATCCTGAATTAATTAAACAAAGAACTCCTGCAACTGAACGCTTGCTATCAGTTAGTGATGGCAAATCTACTGGCGATGGTATGAAATTAGCCTGGCAGGCTGGAGCAGAACACTATCAAATGGGTGCCATTCAATATGGTGGCGGCGCTATTTTGGATAAAACCCGTCCACCATTTGTTCACATGCCTGAACAATTAGCGGCTGCAGCTACTCAAGAAGCAATTTTATGGGTAAACGAACAAGGTGAACGCTTTGTCAATGAAGACGTCAATGACAATATGTGTCATGCGGGTAGTGCGCTTTTAACCCAATCAAGGACTTTTTCGATCCTTAATCAAGAAACGGTTGACCATTTAACTAATGTTGGTCTTTACAAAGAAGTAGGTAATTCACCTGTTTCACCCGATAAATTTGCACAGCTAAAAGAAGAAATTGCACGTGATTTAAAGAATGGTGATAAGTTCCTGACCAAAGCAGATACTCTGACTGAATTAGCAGAAAAATTAAACTTGCCTATTCTGTCACAAACAATTCAGCGTTATAACGACTTAGCTGCTAAGGGAAAAGATATTGATTTTGGTAAGGCTCCAGAATACTTGACGCCTTTAAAAGAGGGACCATATTATGCAGTTGAATTAGGTATCGGTATGGCGTGTGCAATCGGGGGAATTCGCGTTGATAACAATAATGCTGTTCTAAATTCTTATGGTTACCCGCTTGCCGGTTTATATGCAGTTGGCAATGATGCTGCGGGGATGCTGGTTGGCGATACCTATGCGGTTACTTTACCGGGAAGCACAGCTGGTTATGCCGTCTTTTCAGGTCGAAATGCAGTTCAAAGCATGACGCAAGCCCGGTAAGAATCATGGATAAACTAAAAACATTCCAGTGTCTAAAACTCGGATAGGGGTCTTAGCCGTTAGTATGATCGGAATGGCTGCTTTAGCTATTACTCCTTCGTATGCAGCTATTGCTAAATTCTTTAGTCTTAACAATACAAGTGTCCAAATGCTGACCTCTTTGCCCAATCTATTTATGATGCTTGCTGGAATAATTATTGGCAAGTTGACCGCAAATAAAGTTAACCTAAAAGTTTTGACGCTTACATCAATTTGTTTAGTTACAGTTGGCGGTTTGTTGCCTTTAATCTGGCATAATAATTTTTTGTTTTTACTTTTTTGTTCATGTCTAGTGGGACTAGGTCAAGGAGCTTGTACAAATTTGACCCAGGTTTTAATAGCAGAGTTACTGCCGGAAACTGAACGTGAAACCACAATGGGTCTCTCAACTACATTTATTAATATTGGTGGCATGATTTTTATCATGGGTGGAGGCCAGTTGGCAGCTTCAAGCAACTGGGTTAATAATTACTGGATATACTTATTTTCATTATTAATTTTTCTAGTAGTGTTTCTGCTGTTGCCATTTCAGGACAAAAAAGTTGCTCAAGCAGACCAGCAGGCAAAAAACAATCAAATTCACCTTAATAAATACGTATTTGAGAGTGCTTTTTGGGCATTTATGATTATGCTGTTAAACAATGTCTTAAATAACAACATTTCTTTGTTTGTAGTAAAAGAAAATTTGGGTGCCACGACACAGGCAGCACTAACGTCTACCATTTCACTAATAGGAGGGATGATCTGCGGTTTATTCGTGGGTAAAATTGGTAAGAAATTGCGGTCTTCGTCAATTGCTCTGTCATTGTGCTTATATGGTTTGGCGTACTTATTAATTGGTCTCTTTCATTCTTTGCTGATTGTATTTTGCGGCAGCTTTATAGTTGGTGCGGCAATGAGTATTGCGATGGGGCAATTTCCGTATCTAATCTCACTGATCGTTGACGACAACAGCGTTTCAATGGCGCTAGGAGTCTATGTTGCCATTTATTCTGTTGGTGGCGTAGTTAGCCCGTTAGTAATCAATCCATTGACTAATCTGGTTAGTCAGCTAGGACTAAATGTTTTCTCAATTAGTGGCATATTAGCATTACTGCTTGCCCTAATCTGTTTGGCAGTCAGATACCAAAAGAATTTGGTCTTAAGCGCAAATAAATAAAAAATATAATTAAAAAAGCAAGTAATAGTATTAATGCTGCTACCTGCTTTTTTTACGAAAAAATAATATTCGTATTAGTAAGCGCTATTTTAATAGTGCTATAATGGAGGAGACAAATCTTAAGATACATTTTAGGAGGAATAGGATTATTATGGCTGAACAAACAATTATGCTCAACTGCAGTGCAGGAATGAGTACTTCGTTACTAGTAACTAAAATGCAAAAAGCAGCTGAAGAAGAAGGCATTGATGCAAAAATTTTTGCCTGTCCAGCTGCAGAAGCTGATCAGCATATTGAACAAGACGAACTTGATTGTGTATTGCTTGGGCCACAAGTTCGTTATATGGAAGATGACTTTAAAAACAAAGTTAAAGGTAAGGGAAAAGATGGCAAAGATATTCCTCTGGGAGTAATCGAAATGCGTGCGTATGGCATGATGGACGGCAAAACAGTTTTGCAACAGGCTGAAGATTTAATTAATGGTTAAAGGTGGTTGAAATGGCTGAACAAGAAACTTCTGCTCAAAAAGAACAAGAAACATTAGAAGCTGCTATGGGTCTGATTGCAAATGGCGGTAATGCTAAGAGTCTTGCTTTTGAAGCAATTCGGCTAGCTAAAAAAGGTGATATTACGGGAGCCCGTGCCAAGTTAAAAGAATCAGACGAATCTTTGAATGATGCGCATAACTCTCAAACCGGGATGCTTACTAAGGAAGCCCAAGGCGAACATACCAAAGTTACTCTTTTAGTTGTTCATTCACAGGATCACTTGATGAATGCTATCACTTTTAGAGACCTGGCAGGAGAGATAGTTGACCTTTATGAGAAACTTTATCAGGCAAATGCACTGCAAAAAGAATCTCAAAATTAACAAGAACTAACAAAAAAAGTGAAGTTGCAAATGCAGCTCCACTTTTTTGTTAATTTAAATCTAGACCGTTAGTTTTGATTACCTTTTTATACCAGTAAAATGAATCCTTGCGTGAGCGTTTTAAGGTACCTTGACCAGCATCATTTTTGTCAACATAAATAAAGCCATACCGTTTATCCATTTGCCCTGTTCCTGCAGAGACTAAATCAATTGGTCCCCAAGGTAGATAACCCATTAAATCCACGCCGTCCATTGCAACTGCCTTTTCCATTTCTGAAATATGTTTTCTTAAATAATCAATTCGATAATCGTCGTGAATAGCGCCATCTTTTTCTACTTTATCGTAAGCCCCCAAGCCGTTCTCAACAATAAATAAAGGTTTATGATACCGATCGGTTAAGTGATTTAAGGCGATTCTTAAGCCTGTAGGATCAATTTCCCAGCCCCAATCGCTTCTTACTAAGGTAGGATTCACGGCTATCGCTTGAGCTAAATCATTTAATTTATCAGGTTTAACATTCTGGGCTGAAACAGTCGTTGTTTGGTAGTAACTAAATGCAACGTAGTCAACTGTACCTTCTTTTAAAACAATTCTGTCTTCATCACTAATGTCAGGACGATAGCCATTTCGTTCAATATAGGCTTCAACTTCTTGGGGATATTCACCAAAGACATGAACGTCAGAGAACCAGTCACGGCGCTGTTCGAACTTATCAGCTAGCAGCACATCATCTGAAGAAGGTGTTAGTGGTCTAACCGGCGAATAATTAATCATACAACCGATTTGAAAATCAGGATTGATCTTATGACCAATTTTAACAGCTAAAGCCGAAGCAACTAACTCATAATGAGCTGCTTGGTACATTGCCGCTTCTTTTTCCTTGTCGCTCATACCATCGAGTATAATTCCAGAATTGGTAGCCATCAAAAAATCTTCGGTATAAGCTGACTGGTTATCAATTTCGTTAAAAGTCATCCAGTACTTAACCTTATTCCGATAACGTTTAAAACAAACTGTCGCGAATCGCACAAAGTAATCAATTAATTTACGATTAGTAAAGCCATTGTATTTTTTTACTAAATTAAAAGGAATTTCAAAGTGAGATAAGGTAATTACCGGCTCAATACCATAGTGGTGGCAAGTATCAAACAAGTCGTCATAAAACTTTAGACCTGTTTCATTGGGCTTTTCATCATCGCCATTAGGAAAAATTCTAGTCCACGCAATAGAAGTTCTGAAGGCTTTAAAACCCATTTCTGCCATCAATTTAATATCTTCTTGATAGTGATGATAAAAATCTATGGCACTATGATTAGGGTAATTTTTGCCGGTAATGACACCGTCTGTAATTTCACGTGGTTGAGTGGCAGAGCCAACTGTCATCACGTCAGCTATTGACATGCCTTTACCGTCTTCGTTCCATGCACCTTCTAACTGATGAGCAGCAACGGCACCACCCCATAAAAATCCGTCTGGCATTTTGGCTGAAAACATTTTTATCTCCCCTTATTCAATGTGATAGCGTTAACAAAAATATTTTATAACAAATAATCTTTTTGCACCAGTTATTCTGAGGGTACACAGCACCAGTTATTTTAAGTATGATAATTTTATTTATTAGTTCTTGCAGAAAATGCAAAAAAAGTAATGTTAGAGCTTTCAAAAAAATTAAAAAGGGATTAAAATAATAGTGAATTGAAATTTAGTTTTTAGGAGGGATGGTAATTATGTTTACTTTTGGTAAAAAGATGAACTTTTGGCCTTTATCTTTATCTTTGGGCTTATCTGTATTTATTGGTTTAGCCTTCTGCCTTCTTTTTAATTTTGTTGCACCTAATTTGATTTTATGGTCATTATTACCTGCAGTCCTATTTTTTATATTAATGGTGGCAGTATATTACCCGTTAATTTTACAGTACGGCTATAATTATTGTGAGATTTCACAAGACCAGATTAAATATTATGATTTTAGTAGTTACTGGCAAAAGGTGATGATGGTCTTTAGAGGACCTGCTAGCCCTATGAAAGCTGTTCCAATGAGCAGTGTTAAGAGCGCTAAGCCGTATGGAAAAGAAGATCTCACACAACTTCCTGCTCTAGCAGCTGATTTTGTTTTTATTGGTCTTTTTGCCGGGAAAATGGCTACAATTAAAAATGCTTATGGCATTGAACTAGAACTTGATAATGGTGACAAGCTCCATATTTCTACAGCTAGAGAAAAAGCCGATCATCATGATCAGGGAATTGAAAAAACTCATGAGGCTTTACACCTAATTAAGCACAATATTGCTATGGGTCAGTTTGCCTAAATCAGAGTGATTGACTAATAAAAATTATAAAACAATATTTTAGTATTAATAGCGCTTACTCGCTATAATAAAAGTGTAACAATATTAAGTAATTTTGGAGGCACTTTTATATGAAATATCCAAAGACTAAAGAAGTTTTAAACCAACTGGTTGCTGATTTGACACAATTACATATGGTTGTGCATCAACATCACTGGTATATGCGTGGTAACAGCTTTTTGAAGTTGCACCCATATTTAGACAAAGTAATGGACGAATTAGCCGATCAGTTGGATGAAGTTTCTGAACGTTTGATTACTCTAGATGGCTCTCCAGTTTCAACATTAAGTGAAATCGCCGCAAAGACTAAAATTCCTGATGAAAAAGGGAATTGGAATGAAACCATTGATGAACGCTACCAAAAGATTATTGACGGCTATCATTATCTTGATCAGCTTTATGAAGAAGGCATCAAGGCTAGTGATGAAGAAGGAGATTACTCCACTAATGATTTGTTAACCGGCTTCCATTCAGACGTTGAAAAGCGGATCTGGATGATGTCAGGTGAAATTAATAAAGCTCCAGAACTTGATCCAGAATAATTTTGATGAGAAAGCAGTTATAATAACTGCTTTTTTTGTGTCTTCATTTAGTTTTCTTTTTGCTATAATGAATTTAATTTAACATTCGTTTAATTATTTAGAGAAAGCAAGGATCATGGATAAAGAAGAACAAGATAAATTAAAAAAGCAGGCAGCAGTTAAAGCAGCTGGTTTGGTTAAGTCTGGTATGAAGTTAGGCGTGGGAACCGGTTCAACTGTAGCATTTCTAATTGATGAGTTGGGTAGGCGCAGAAAAGAAGAAGGACTTAAGTTAAAGGCGGTCGTCACCACTTCAAGTAGAAGCAAAAAGCAAATGGAAGAATGGGGTTTTAAGGTAGACGAATTATCATCTGTTACTCAACTTGATCTGACCATTGACGGCGCTGATAGGTTAGCTGCCAACTTTGATGGTATTAAAGGTGGTGGCGGAGCTTTGACTATGGAAAAGAACGTAGCTGTTAATTCGCAAAAAGTAGTATGGATTGTTGACGAATCAAAAGTAGTAGACCGTCTAGGTGGTTTTCCATTGCCAGTTGAAGTATTGCCAATTTCTTGTGAACAAAATTTTCAGCGTTTTAAAAACGCTGGCTTAAATCCGCAATGGCGTATGTCTGGAAGAGAACGCTTGGTAACGCATTATGGTAACTATATTATAGATTTAAATGTTGATCCGGTACCTGTTCCGGAAGGATTAGCCGCTTATCTTGATCACACGGTAGGCGTTGTGGAACACGGACTTTTCTTAGGCATGTGCGGGGAAGCAATTATTGCACATTCTGATGGCACAATAGAAGATCGTCAAAAATAAAATTTAGGGACTAACTTGAACTGCTTTAACGAGTTAGTCTTTTTTTGCCAGCAAGTAATGCTTAAATTTGGTATCATTATTCTATAACTATTTTAAAAGAAGGATACTTATGTTAAAAAAACCATTGATAATTAGTACTGATCCGGGAATTGATGACGTAGTGGCACTTACTGTTGCTTTATTTTCGCAAAAGCTAGACGTGAAATTAATAGCTGCCACTTGGGGCAATGTCCCTCTTTCAAAGACTTTGGCAAATTCATTAAAATTAGAAACTTTTTTAGGAACAAAAGTACCAGTGGTGAGTGGTGCGGTAAGACCGTTATTGCGTAACCAGATAGATGCGTCTGATGTTCATGGAAAAAGCGGTCTGGCTGGGTTTAATTTCCCTGAACCAGATAAGACCTTATTAAAACCAGGAATAGCTGCAGAAGCTATTCATGATGTAGTCAAAAAGAGCACTGAAAAGGTAACCTTAATGCAGATAGGGCCAGCAACTGATTTTGCACTCTATTTCAGACAATTTCCAGAAGATCTGCCTAAAATTGAGCAATTGGTGATAATGGGTGGTGCTATTGGCCGCGGTAATTGGGGTCCTTATGCAGAGTATAATGTTGCAGGCGACCCAGAAGCAGCTCAAATAGTTTTTTCAAGTGGTGTCAAAATTATACTTGCACCTCTTGAATTAGGACATCAGGCATATATCACGCAGGCCACTCTGGAAAGAATTAAAAATACGGGTAAAATTGGCGATATGTTGTATCATATTATGACCAATTTACATGATCATACGGATAGTAATGGCCGTGAAGTGTATGATGCTCTGGCAGCGGGGATGCTAATCAAACCTGAAATGTATACTTTTAAGCCAGCTTATGTTGTAGTAGATACAACCAGCACTAATGCTTATGGTGCATCGATGATTGATTTTGACGGCTTTTTTAATCAGGCTGCTAATGTCCAAGTGGGGGTTAAGGTCAATCAAGAAGAATTCGCTGAGTGGCTTGTTGCTGAAATTGAAAAAGCTGATAACTGAGGTAAAAAATGGCAGATTTTGTTTATCGCACAGTGATGCGTGATATTAAACAAAAAATTTTAGATAATAAATATGAAGGCATGCGTCTTCCAGATGAACGGAGTCTTGCTGAGCATTATCAAGTTAGCCGCTCATCAATGAAAAGAGCAATGGAACTTCTGTCTCAACAGGGAATTGTTTTTAAAAAACGTGGTAGTGGCACTTTCATCAACCCCTTGTATTTAAAAAATCAATCTTTGTTTCGTTATGAAGGCTCAAACTTAGGTTTGACTGATAGTCTTAAGGTTCCGGGCAAAAAGCAGGGTATCAAGCTGCTTGATTTTAATGTCATTAAAGCTCCATCAAGTATTGCGCAAGATTTATTTCTTAAAGAAAATGATTTTGTTTATGAATTCAAAAGACTGCGTTTTTTAGATCAACAACCTTTTTTAATTGAAACTGGTTATTTGCCTATTAAAATTGTTCCTGAACTAAAACCGGAGCACTTGCAAAAGTCACTCTTTAATTACTTAGAGGATTCGCAAAATAAGGTTGTAACCAAAGCCTTTCTCAATATTACGGTGGAGCCGTCAAATGATGAGGATCAGAGTCGACTTAAATTAGGGGCAAACGAGCCAGTGGGCGTAATGGAAGGTATTTTCTTTTTGGATGATGGTACGCCTTTTGAAGTATCGACAATGCGCATTCACTATCAATACATGCGATTTAATACCTTTGTTAATTTAAATAAATAAAAAAAGCAGGCTTTTGCCTGCTTTTTTTGGATACATTCTATAAAAAGAAAAAATTTAATATGTACGAAATTGCTGCATGTCTGTAATAGGCCCAGAATAGACGAAATTCAGATTGATATGTTTAGTCTTATCACTGATATCATTCAATAGTTTTTGTTGAAAGAAAGTTAGATGTAAATGCTGCAATACAGCCCGTGACTGAATATACATGACTAATTTACCGGCATAAGCCAGTGGATGATCGTGACTATCAAATTTACGCATCACGAGTCCTATGGCATCACGAATCTGCTTGTATTTGGTAATATTTAATTCATTATAAATATTATCAAAGAAACTATTATAAAACAGATCTAAGTCCTGATACACATCTGGGACCAATTTGTCATTCTTATTTGAACGATTACTAAAAAGTTTACGCATGACCTCACTTCCTTAAGACCGAAATAAATTGTGTATTCGGTGCAAAATTCTCTTTCATCTTTTGAGTCAATGGTTCATCACTAATGAAGACATCAATTTGACTTAAAGGTAGGGACATAAAAGGAGAAGTATTTTGACTATTGAATTTGTATTTTTCAGCTACGACGACGATTTGTTTAGCTCTTGAAGCTGCAACTCTGATTAACTCTGAATCGCTCATTCTAGTGAGGTAGATACCATCACTTTTAACATTCGAAGTGCCTATAAAAGCCGTGTTGAATGTCATACGTCTTAAAGTATCAAGTGAAGTGACAGAGTAGTTAAACCTGTGTTCTTTATCAATTTTTCCCCCTAGAAGTCGAACATTTGGTAATTTAGATTGCATTAATGCCAAAGAATTATCTATGGAATTAGTAACTATTTGCAAATCCATGCCGTTAATTAACTCACATAGCTTTTTCAAAATAGTAGAAGGTCCAATAAAGTCAAATTGATTGGGGTGAACAAATTTTTGAGCCATCCGTGCCATTTTGGTTTTAACTGGTGAATCAATAGAATTTCTAGTTAAAAAATTGGGTACATCATCTTGATCAACTGCGATTATGCCACCATGAACGCGAATGGCTTGCCCAGTTGAGGTTAAGCGTATGACATCTCTTCTTGCGGTATCAAACGACACGTTGAAATAATCTGCTAATTCTCGTGTAATCAAATGATGTTCTTTGTTAAGCAATCGCTTAATCTGTTGAATTCTTTCTTCCTGAGTCATCTTGCTTCTCCTGCTAACAATCTAACATTATTATTTCTTTTATTTAATTATAATTCAGTATTACAATCATAAATTTCAGTATTTATCAGTATTTGAACATAAAAATGCTGAACAGTAAACTGCAAATGCCTTTTTATAAGGAATAAATTTTGGCTCATAATAAGTATTTGCTGATTTTTTAAATTGGAACGAACCAATTTGTAAAATGGTTGAACTAAGACGAAAACTTGCTATAATATGTTTAACAAGTGAATTTTAGCAAACAGTAAAAAGGGAGAATTAAAATGGCAGTTGATTATGATTCAAAAGAATTCTTAAAAAGTGTTGATGCCCACTGGCGTGCCGCAAACTATTTATCTGTTGGTCAGCTTTTTTTAATGAGTAATCCATTATTAAAACATGATTTGCAGGCTAGTGAAGTTAAGCCTAAGCCAATTGGTCACTGGGGCACTATTTCACCACAAAACTTTATTTATGCCCATTTAAACAGAGTTATCAAAAAATATGGTCTAAACATGTTCTATATTGAAGGTTCCGGTCACGGCGGCCAAGTGATGGTTTCTAATTCCTATCTTGATGGCTCATATAGTGAACTTTATCCTGAAATTCAACAAGATGAAAAAGGCATGGCTAAACTCTTTAAACGTTTTAGTTTTCCAGGTGGTTCTGCTTCACATGCCGCACCTGAAACTCCTGGTTCCATGCACGAAGGTGGAGAATTAGGCTATTCTCTTTCTCATGGTACAGGTGCAATTTTGGATAATCCTGATGTGATCGCCGCAGTTGAAATTGGTGATGGTGAGGCTGAAACAGGTCCACTTGCAGCCAGCTGGTTTAGTGACAAATTTATTAACCCGATCAAAGACGGAGCAGTTTTGCCAATCTTGCAAATTAATGGTTTCAAGATTTCAAATCCGACGATCGTTTCCAGAATGTCTGATGAAGAACTGACCAAATACTTTGAGGGTATGGGTTGGCATCCTTATATTATTTCCGCTTATAACGGTGGCGAATTTGACGGCTATAAAGACCACATGCAAATTCATGAGGAAATGGCCAAATTAATGGATACTGTAATTGAAGAAATTAAGGCTATTCAAAAGAATGCTCGTGAAAATAATGATGAGACTTTGCCGCATTGGCCAATGATTATCTTCCGGGTACCTAAGGGCTGGACAGGTCCAAAGAAGGATCTTGACGGCAACCCTATTGAAAATTCATTTAGAGCCCACCAAATTCCAATTCCAGTTGCTCAAGATGATATGGAACATAAAGACATGCTGATTGATTGGCTTAAGAGTTACAAGCCAGAAGAATTGTTTGATGAAAATGGCGTTCCAACTAAATTGGTAACAGCAGATAACGTTACTGGTGACAGCAGAATGGCTATGAATCCAATTACTAACGCTGGTGGAGATAAAGCTCAACGACTTAGCTTGCCAGACTACCGTAAGTATGCGCTGAAGTTCGACCAACCGGGTTCAATTGAAGCTGAGGACATGACTGAATGGGCTAAGTATTTAAATGAAATTGCTGAACTTAACCCCACTACTTTCCGAGGCTTTGGACCAGATGAAACTAAGTCTAATCGCTTATTTAAATTTATTGATGAACAAAAACGGCAATGGGAAAGTTCCGTTCATACACCTAATGATGAAAACTTGGCACCAAGTGGTCGTTTAATTGATTCTCAATTATCAGAACACCAAGCTGAAGGTTGGCTTGAGGGTTACGTTTTATCAGGTCGTCATGGCTTCTTTGCTACTTATGAATCATTTGGTCGGGTGGTTGACTCAATGCTGACTCAGCACATGAAGTGGTTAAGAAAAGCTAAGGAGCAATACTGGCGCAAATATTATCCTTCACTAAACTTTATTGCAACTTCAACTGTGTTCCAACAAGACCATAATGGTTATACCCACCAAGACCCAGGTGTTTTAACTCACATGTATGAAAAGAATCGTCCCGATTTAGTTCATGAGTATTTGCCTGCTGATACCAACTCATTGCTGGCAGTTTCGCAAAAGGCTTTCACAGATCGCGAATGTATCAACATTCTGGTTACCTCTAAGCAAGAAAGACCACAATGGTTCTCAATTGATGAAGCAACTCGTATTGCAAATCACGGCTTATCTTACATTGATTGGGCATCAACTGATCAAAATGCCAAACCGGATGTTGTGTTTGCTTCAACTGAAACTGAGCCAACCATGGAATCGTTAGCAGCGATCGACATTCTGCACAAGAGTTTCCCTGATCTCAAAATTCGTTATATCAATGTCATTGATGTGATGAAGTTGATGAATACTGCAGACAATCCGGAAGCAATTTCAGATGAAGAATTTGAGCAATTGTTCCCAAGCGATGTGCCAGTGATTTTTGCATGGCATGGCTATAAAGCGATGATGCAGTCAATCTGGTTTGGCCGCAAACGCAGCAATGTTCATATTCATTGCTATGAGGAAGAAGGAGATATTACTACACCGTTTGACATGCGGGTGGTTAACGAACTTGACAGATTCCACTTGGCAAAAGATGCTATTTTAAGCGTTTCGCGGTATGCAGATAAGAGTGCAGGCTTTGTAGCAGAAATGGATAGATTACTTGCTAAACACAGCCAATACATTCGTGACAATGGTAAAGATATGCCTGAAGTTACTGAATGGAAATGGAAAGGTTTGAAATAATAATAAGTCAAACAAATAAAAACAGCTTTTCACAAGAAAGGCTGTTTTTTTAATTTAGCTAATTTTAATGATCTTATTCTTGTTAAAAATAAAAAATTTATTTATAATAGATATAATCATAAGGGAGTAACAGCAATTACTTGCGATAAGCCCAACACCCGAAGAAATACTTCTGGACTTATCTTAAATAGTGAGACTTGTGTGTATTGTACATATAAGTCTCTTTTTTGTTATTAGGAGGTAAAAATGCCCCAGAATTTTTACAATCAAAAAATTGATGATGTAGCTCAAGAGTTAGCCACATCAAAAAGTCAGGGTTTAAAAACAAGTCAAATTAGTGAATTGCGCACGAAATATGGCGCTAATAGTTTGGCAAGCAAAAAGAAAACCAGTATTTGGCAACGGTTTTTAGCACAATTTAAAGATTTCATGATTATCGTTTTGATTGTGGCTGCACTGCTGTCAGGCTTTGTCGCACAAGAATGGACAGATGCTGCTATTATCATGATCGTGGTCATTTTAAATGCCGTTTTAGGTGTTTTTCAAGAAACCCGTTCAGAAGAAGCTATTAATGCTTTAAAGAAAATGGCAACACCTAATGCTCATGTCCGCCGTGACGGTCAAATTATGGAGATCCCAAGCACAGAATTACTGCCTGGCGATGTTGTTTTGCTTGAAGCAGGAGATGTAGTACCGGCTGATTTAAGGTTAACGGTAACTAAGAGCCTTAAAATCGAAGAATCAGCTTTAACTGGTGAATCTGTTCCAGTTGACAAAGTTTCAACCACTATTGACGAAGAAAAAGTAGCATTAGCTGATCAAGATAATATGGCTTTTGCTAATACTAATGTCACTTATGGGCGCGGCGAAGGTATCGTTACTGAGATTGGGATGAACACCGAAGTCGGTAAAATTGCTACTATGCTTAATAATACTGACGAAACAGACACACCTTTAAAGCGTAACCTCAACCAATTGGGTAAGACACTTACTATTATGATTTTACTCATTTGCGCTGTGGTATTCGTGGTGGGCTTTTTTACTAAAAAGGGAACGGAGCCTACTAACAAGCTTGCAATTGATATGTTCTTAGTAGCGGTTTCACTTGCTGTTGCCGCGATTCCTGAGGGTTTGCCTGCCATTGTAACCATTATTTTAGCTTTGGGTACACAGGTAATGGCTAAGCACAATTCGATTGTACGTAAGCTGCCTGCCGTTGAAACCTTGGGAGCAACTGATATTATTTGTTCCGACAAAACCGGGACATTAACTCAAAATAAAATGACAGTGGAGCAGGTATATTACGACAATGAAGTCCATAAATCTGCTGCTGGCATCAGCCAGGATAATCATGCGCTAATGGCGATGGTTTTTGCTAATGATTCTAAATTGGATGATAATAATAAACTTTTGGGTGATCCAACTGAAACTGCTCTAATTCAGTATGCGCTTGATCAAAAAATTGATGTGCATAATTTAATTGCCAAGCATAAAAGGGTGCAAGAGGTACCATTTGATTCTGGGCGCAAGTTGATGAGTACCGTAAACGAAGATAATGGGCAATACTTCGTAGCTGTTAAAGGTGCTCCTGATCAGCTGCTTAAGCGGGTTACACGCATTGATCTTGACGGTAAAGTCACTGCAATCACCGAAAAACAAAAAGAAGAAATTATGCTTTCAAACCAAAACATGGCGCAAAATGCCTTACGTGTTCTAGGTTTGGCTTATAAACCTGTTAAGCAGCTATATGATGATCCTACTACTGCTACCGTCGAGCAGGATTTAATTTTTGCTGGTTTGGTAGGGATGATTGATCCTGAACGTCCAGAAGCCAAAAAGGCAATTGTGGAAGCTCATAATGCCGGTATTAGAACTGTTATGATTACAGGTGACTTTCAGGTCACTGCACAGGCAATTGCGGAAAGGCTGGGAATATTAAAGCCGGGACAAGATGAACGAGTAGTCACCGGTGCTCAACTTGATGAATTTAGCGATGAGTATTTAGAAAAACATGTGGCTGACTTTGATGTTTATGCCAGGGTTTCACCTGAGCACAAAGTCCGCATTGTCAAGGCTTGGCAGTCTCAAGGCAAAATTGTGGCTATGACAGGTGACGGAGTTAATGATGCACCTAGTTTAAAGCAAGCTGATATTGGAATTGGCATGGGTATTACCGGTACTGAAGTATCAAAGGGTGCCAGCGATATGGTTTTAGCAGATGATAACTTTGCTACTATTGTTGAAGCCGTCAAGCAAGGACGTAAAGTCTTTAGCAATATTCAAAAAGCTATTCTTTACCTAATGAGCTGTAACGTCGGTGAAGTTTTAACAGTATTTATGATGACTATGTTAGGCTGGGATATTTTAGCTCCCGTACAGTTATTATGGATTAATTTAGTAACTGATACTTTGCCTGCTATTGCCTTAGGTCTTGAACCTGTAGAAAAGGGCATCATGAAACGGGCACCGCGTGGTAAAAAATCTAACTTCTTTAGCGGTGGTGTTGCCAGTTCAATTATTTATCAAGGAATTTTAGAAGGGGCCATTGTTTTAACTACTTACCAGTTGGGCTTGAATTTTGGTCCTCACATGGGTAATGCCAATTTACAACATGCTGATGCTTTGACAATGGCCTTTCTCACTTTGGGGTTAATACAACTGTTTCACGCCTTTAATTCTAAATACATTCACCAATCAATCTTTTCCGAGAGAACTTTTGCTAATAAATGGTTTAACTGGGCAATACTGATTTCTGCTATTGTCATGGCAGCTGTTGAATTGCCATTCATGACTAAGTTCTTTGATGTGACTGAATTAAATTCCACTCAGTGGTTGATAGTTTTAGGTGCTGGAATTTGCATGATTTTGATAGTTGAAATCGTTAAGTTATGTCAACGTTTAGCTGGTAAAAAGTAGTGCCGCTAAAATTTAATATCTTATAAAAAAAGATGATAAATTTAGGTTTGATTAACCAAATTTGTCATCTTTTTTGTGTATATTTTGAAAGAGAGTTGCTTAGTTTAAAATAAGAGCAGCAATTTGCGACAAATAATCCGCATCTACTTGATCAAATCTGCTAAAGCTGTTGCTATCAAGATCAAGCACTGCAATAAGACTATTGTTTTTTAAAATAGGAAGCACAATTTCAGAATTTGTATTCGCATCGCAGGCGATATGACCAGAGAATTGGTGGACATCAGGCACAATTTGAGTTTTACGAGTTTTTGCTGCTACCCCGCAAACCCCTTTTCCGAGTGCAATGTGCATGCAGGCAACGGGGCCTTGAAAAGGTCCTAAAATTAGCTCTTGCTTTTGATAACGATAAAACCCGACATAGCTGACGTCTTTTAAGCCGTTATAAAGCAAAGCGCTGATGTTACTCATATTGGCAATTAAGTCGTGTTCATTTTGCAGCAGGCTTTGAGCTTGTTTATAAAGTAGTTGATAATTTTCACTTTTTTTCATAAAAATCTCCTTTCTAAAAAGTGTAATCCAGCGCGTTTGAATTTAAAAGTGGTAATATGCAAATAGAACTAGCTTATTTACCAGATAATTTTAATTATTGCCGGTGATTTTTACCTGTTAAATATTATTAATGAACATAAAAAGTTTTGTTAATCCTGTAAATTTGCTGATATAGCAAGGGAAAATTATCCTTAGAAATAATGTGAATTAAACATGTGCTTCTATAAATTTTTATTAAAAAACGTGTATAACTTTTAAAATTCTTAACTGGTATAGTAAAATGGTTTTTGTAACTTATTATTTCATGCATTGATTATGAAAGGGGCGATGACAATGTCGATGATTGAATTCCATAATGTGCAAAAATTTTATGGCCATTTTCATGCATTGCACGACATTAATTTAGAGATTGATCAAGGTGAGACGGTGGTCTTAATTGGACCATCTGGTTCTGGTAAGAGTACCCTGGTACGTACCGTAAACGGCCTTGAAACAATCCAGAAAGGTAAGTTAATAGTTAACGGTCACGATCTTTCAGATCCTAAGACCAATCTTAATATTTTACGTAGTGATGTTGGCATGGTTTTCCAGCACTTTAATTTATATAAAAATAAAGATGTGCTTGAAAATATCATGTTGGCGCCTAGAATAGTAAGTCATATTCCTGAAGATGAAAATAAAAAACAGGCTTTAGACTTGCTTGATATGGTTGGACTGCGGAAATGGGCACATAATATGCCGTCACAGATTTCCGGTGGTCAAAAGCAGCGTGTCGCGATAGCGCGGACCTTGGCAATGAAGCCAAAGCTTATTTTATATGATGAACCAACCTCTGCTCTTGACCCGGAAATGATTGATGACGTTTTACAAGTTATGAAACGAGTTACTAATGAAAGTGGAATGACTTCACTAATTGTTACTCACGAAATGGGCTTTGCCAAAGAAGTAGCTAATAGAGTTATCTTTATGGATCAAGGTCGGATTGTTGAGGATGACGATAGCGAGAGCTTCTTTAAACAGCCTAAGACGGAGCGGGCACAACAATTTTTGAGTAAAATCATTTCTCACTAAGGAGGCCAATCATGAAAAAGAAATTTTGGCTACTTCCTTTATTAGCATGTATTTTAATGTTAACCGGCTGTGGTAAAAGCCTTAATGATCAATCCGTTTTAAAAAACGCTAAGCAATCTAATACTATTGTTTGGGGCGTTAAAGGTGACGTTAAGCTCTTTGGCTTAATTGATGTTAAAGACGGTCAGCAAAAAGGCTTTGATGTTGATATGGCTAAACATATTACCAAACATATTTTGGGACCTAATGGCAAGGCAGAGTTTGTTACTACCACCTCTCAATCCAGAATCCCACTGTTAAAAAATGGTAATGTCGACGCTGTAATTGCTACTATGTCAATTACACCAGAACGTAAAAAGATTATTTCTTTTTCAAAATCATACTTTGATGCCGGTCAATCTCTGTTAGTTCCTAAAAACTCTCCAATTAAGAGTACCAAGGATCTAAATGGTAAGACAGTTATTGGTGTTGTGGGTGCCAACTCGGTTGCAAACATTAAAAAGGTAGCTCCTAAAGCGAAAGTGATTGAATTGCAGGATTACGCTCAAGCAATGAATGCACTGAAGTCACATCAAGGAGATGCTCTAACTACTGATAACGGAATTTTATTTGGTTTGGCGGTGCAAAATCCGGGCTACGAAGTTCGTGGCGGCACCTTTACTGTTGAACCATACGGTGTTGCGGTTAATAAGGGACAAACCTCATTTACTGATGCTGTAAACAAGGCAGTTCTTGAAATGCAGCATAACGGTGAATACAATCGCTTAATTAAAAAGTGGTTTGGCGATGTTCCAGGATTTAAGTATAAGGAGCTGTATCGCCGATGATTAATATTTTTTCAAAATTCAGCACCCAGCTGTTTATTGGCTTGGGTTGGACAGTATTATCCAGTGTAATTGCTCTATTTTTCAGTTTAATTATTGGAACAATTTTTGCAATTATGGAAGTTGTTCCAAGTAAAGTAATGCGTGTAATTGGACATGCTTATGTAGAAATTATGCGTAACATTCCTTTGCTTGTAATTACTATGTTTTTCTATTTAGTAATTCCTATGTATGTGGTCAAAATAAATGGCTTTACTGCGGGAACTATTGGCTTAACACTTTCACTTCCGCTTTTATTGCAGAAACAATTCGTTCAGGTATTCAATCTGTTTCTGGCGGCCAAATGGAGGGTGCGCGGTCAACTGGCATGACTTATTGGCAGGCAATGCGTTACATTATTTTGCCTCAGGCATTTAAAATAGTCATTCCACCATTAGGTAACCAATTTGTTAACTTAGTTAAAAATTCATCGGTTTTAGCCTTCGTGGCAGGATTCGATTTAATGTATCAGGCAAACTCAATTGCATCTACTACCTTTGATACCATTAACAGTTATTTGGTTGTAGGGGTTTTATACTTGATAGTAACATTGCCGCTTAGCTATTATATGCGACACTTAGAAAAGAAATTAGGTTAAAAGGAGGTACTAGAAAATGCAAAATTGGATTAATGCCTTTTCATGGCTTAATGTGCGCTTTTTGTTAATGGGCCTCTGGGTAACTATTTACATATCTGTAATTTCAGTTGTTTTAAGTTTTATTATTGGTTCAATTTTAGGAATAATCAGATACTCTAAAATTAAGTATCTTTCAGCTTTTGTAGGTTTTATTATTGATATTATTCGAAATATTCCTTTGCTGTTGATTATCTTCTTTACTTATTTTGGCTTACCGAACTTTGGTTTAAGACCAGAGACAATCCCTGCGGCAATAATTGCGATGACGGTATTTGAATCTTGTATGATTGCTGAAATTGTGCGTTCAGGTATTCAATCAGTTTCCATCGGGCAAATGGAAGGTGCACGGTCAACTGGCATGTCTTTTGTTCAAGCACTCTGGCATGTGGTTCTACCTCAAGCATATAAAAACATGATTCCGACAATTATCAGTCAGTTTGTTTCTCTGATTAAGGATACTTCACTTGCGACGATCATTGTGGTGCCGGAAATGATGCAACATGCGCAGGTGATTTATGGGCAAAACGCAAACTACATCTTACCAATGTTTGCTGCTTTGGCAGTCCTGTATTTTGTTGTGTGCTTTACATTATCAATTATTGGTAGTGCTATTGGTAAGCATTTATCATAAATTAATAAGAATAAAATGCGTAATACTACGATTTAGTATTATGCTTTTTTTATTACCAAGTTGTCTGCGCATAATTAGTGTTAATTAATAAAATCTTTTCAAGAAACAAATACTCTATGCTAAAATGATAGCAGTTGAAAAAATTGGGATTTTAATAAAGGGTAAAAATATGCCACGACCAAAAACAAAAACAGAATTGATTGAAGCTAGTAATTCTTCATATCAAAAGATTGTTGATTTGATTGCTAATCTTCCTGAAGAAGCACGGTCTGAAAACTTTAACTTCGACACGAGCAAACTAAAAGAGGCTCACTGGAAGCGAGATCATAATGTGCGCGATGTATTGGTCCATTTATATGAATGGCAAAGGTTGCTGTTAAACTGGATTAAAAATAATCAATCTGGTAAAGAGCAAGATTTCTTGCCGGCAGGGTATAATTGGCGCAATTATGGTGAAATGAACCAGCAATTTTGGCAAAAACACCAAACTACTTCTTTGCCAGAGGCAGAAAAGTTATTAGCTCAAAGCCATAAAGAAACAATGAAATTGTTAGATACTTTTTCTGAAGAGCAACTTTTTCAAAAGAAAGTTTTTCCGTGGACTGGAAATAATGCTTTAGCTACTTACTTTATTGCGAACACTTCTAGTCATTATGACTGGGCGTTAAAGAAATTGCGTAAATTTCAGCGTTCATTAAAGAAAAAATAAGATCAAGCCGTTAGCACATGGTGCTAGCGGCTTTTTGATTTGGTGGCAATTTTATTTAAAAATAAGAATTTGACATTTGATTTCTTAATAGATATAATTTCTAAAAAGAAAATATTTATCAAAGGAAATTAAAATGACTAATACCGATTTATACCAGACTTTAATGAACTTACAGTGTGAGCTGGTGGCAGAGAGAAACCTAGTAAATCCAGGGCAAATAACTTGGTTGCAATATGATATTTTGAGTATCTTGCAAGAGCATGCTAGTAAACCGACTGCCTTAAGTAAAAGTCTAGGGATTACTCAAGCTAAATTATCTAAAAGTTTTACGCAGTTAAGAAAACTGGGATATATCAAGCAAACTCCTGATATACACGATCACAGAGTTGCTGTAACAGAAATTACTAGTAGTGGAAGAACATTTATGAATGATATTGCTCAAAAGCATCATGACCTCTACACTCAGGCTCAAAAAATTTGGTCTAAAAAAGAGCAAGAACAATTTATTTCTGCAGCTGATAAATTGATAACAGTTTTAAGGGAGGAACGGCTCAACAGTGAACAATAATCAGATACTTGTTAAAGGGGCCCGCACAAATAATTTGCAAAATATCTCTGTTGCCATTCCGAAAAATAAAATTACCGTTGTGACCGGTCTTTCTGGTGCCGGAAAATCTTCATTAATTTTGGCGACTATTGCTGCAGCAGCTCAAAGGCAGGTTAATAAAACCTATAGTGCTTACATACAGCAACTTTTACCTCATTTTAATGAACCTGATGTTGATAAAATCGAAAATTTACCATTTACTGTGGTAGTTGATCAAAAAGGTATTGGAAATAATAGTCGTTCAACTTTAGGGACATACTCAGATATTTATTCAGCTCTGAGACTGCTATTTTCTCGCTTAGCCAAACCTTTTATCGGATATTCGATGAATTATACTTTTAATAACCCATTGGGCATGTGTGTAAATTGCCAAGGCTTGGGTGAAGTTAGGAAAATTATCCCAGAAAATTTGTTGGATATGAGCAAATCACTTAATGAAGGCGCAATAGAATTTCCCACTTTTCAACCTGGTGGCTGGCGTCTATCACGGTATACCGAAGCAGGATTTTTTAATAATGATTTACCACTAAAAGACTGGTCAAAAGAAGATATTACCCTTTTATTGTATGGTGAAAAGCAAGTCCCACTTCATCCGAGTCCAAAATGGCATAAAAGCGCAAAATATATTGGTCTGGTTCCCAGAATCACGCAGACATTTCTAAACAAGAATGAAACGCAGTATCAAAAAGACTTAAATCGAGTAATTAGAATCATGGTTTGCCCGGTTTGTCATGGTCAAAGATTAAAGCCAAGGGTGCTTAACGCTAAAATTAATGATAAAAATATTGCTGAATGCAGTATGATGAGCTTAAGTGACCTATACAATTGGCTTGGTACTATCGAAAATGAAAAAACTGGGCTAATTATTCAAGAAATAAAAACTAAACTGAGTAATTTAATTAATGCTGGACTCGGGTATTTAACTTTAAATAGACCAACCGTTTCTTTATCAGGTGGAGAGGCTCAAAGAGTTAAACTTGCCAACTATCTAAATAGCAATTTGACCGATTTACTTTACATTTTCGATGAACCGAGTGTCGGTTTACATTCTTACGATCTTCAGAAAATTAATAATATTTTTAAGCAATTAAAGGACAAGGGCAATACGGTCATTATTGTTGATCATGATCCCGAAGTGATAGCAATTGCTGATAACATTATTAATTTGGGAGAGTTTGCCGGCAATAATGGCGGCTACGTGACGTTTACAGGAAATTTTAAAGCTTTAATGCAAAGTGATACTTTAACGGGGAAAAGCTTACGTAATCGCGGCGTCTTTAATAATAAAGCTAAACTATTTCATGATTTTTATCAGATAGATAATGCTTCGTTAAATAACTTGCAAAATATCCACACTAAATTTCCGCGACATTCTTTAACTGCAATTACCGGAGTAGCTGGGTCTGGTAAAAGCAGTTTGGTTAAAATAATTAAAAAACAGTATCCTCAAACTGCCATATTGGATCAAAGAGACATTCACGGCAGTAATGGATCAAACGTTTTGACTTATTTAAATGTTTTTGATCAATTGCGGCAATATTTTGCCCGTGCTACTAAGGAGCAGATAGGATTATTTTCTTTTAATAGTCAAGGTGCCTGTCCCGTATGCAAGGGTAAGGGCGTTATTAAACTGGATCTGGCTTATATTGGTGAATCTGTGACGGTTTGCGAGGCTTGTCACGGTCAGCGGTACGCAGAAAAAGTATTAAATATCAGGGTCAGCGGTTTGAACATTGCACAGGCAATGGCGTTAAGTCCGACAGAGTTTGCTACTAAATATCCTGTTCTTGAACCCGCAATGATTGCCTTAAAGCAAGTGGGTCTTAATTATATCAAGTTGAATCAATCTTTAGATACTTTTTCCGGTGGTGAACTGCAACGCCTCAAATTAGCCAAATTTCTTTTAAAACAAACGAGTAATATTTTAATTTTGGATGAGCCTACAAGTGGTTTACACGAATATAATATTCAAAATTTAATTGCTCTTTTGCAAAACCTAATTGCAGAATACGACTTAACGATAATTGTCATTGAACATAATTTACGGTTAATTGGTCAAGCCGATTGGCTTATTGATATTGGACCGTATGCGGGAAAAGAAGGAGGAAAAATATTGTTTGCAGGTCCACCGAGCCAATTAGTAAAAGAAAAAACTACATTGACAGCTGCGGCAATTAAAAAATACTATCAGATATAAGTTTAATTATTCCATTTTTCTTTGAACAAGTTTATTGCTTTGCGCATATCTGACAAAATTCAGATGCAAGTTGCTTTTAAAATATCAAGCTTACGGGGGCTAAGTTTTCTAAATAAAAAATCATAACTACCACTTTAATTAGCAGTTATGATATAAAGTAAAAACATATTTTAGTCGTTATTTTGTTACCAGTAACAACATTAAGAAAGCTAAAGTATCAAATAGGAAGTGAACTAAAAAGCTGACCCACATGTTGTTTGTTTTGATAAAAGCCCAGTTTAATACTAAACGTGTGAATGCTAACCCCAAGATAACATAGCCTAAATTATAATCATAAGTAGATAAGTGCAGTAATGAAAAAATTAAAGCCGAGGCGATATTGCCCCAGAGTAACGGATGAGGCCAGTGTATTGCACTAACTAATTGCGTGACTGCTAAAAGCGGCATGATTGCCAAGAATTCTTCGCCCATAATTTGAATTGCACTGCTAAAGCGTTGATAGATGAAGATTAGCCAAACATTGGGCGTGTTCATTGTCAGTCCGGCAGCAGCATTTCCTGATACCGAGCCAAATAGCTTTTGCGAAACCATTCCTGATAAAACAGAAACTATGTAAGCAAAAATAAAGAAAACTAATACCCAAAGCCATTCTTTAGCGTGAGGAACATGAAAGAGTTCATGCCATTTTCGTCCAGTAGCAATTTGTACACCGATAATTTGAATTAGTAAAAAGACAGTTACTACTAAAATTTGAAAACCGGCGGCTACTAAAGTAGGATGATTTTCATTAAAAACTAAAAACTCCGGTACTTGTATGCCAGGCATGATCAAGCAACAATAGGCTATTACATTTGCCAGTAGTATTATCAACCATTTTTGTCCAGATAATTTATCTGAATTTTTGAAATTATTTACCATTATAATTTACCTCTTTAAGTTTGATTTTATACTGATAATAAATAAAAAACAATTACTCCGCTTTCACATAAAAAGACATTATCAAGTAAGTAAAGTGGTTGTCACATTAAAAGAGAGTGGTATAGGCGTTATACGGGACATATTCGCGCATAAAGCAGGCGAGTGGTGTTACAATTGGTTCTAGCAGGTATAAATGTTTAGAATATGTTTTATTATAATGTAAATCATGTACCTACATATCATCAGTTATATATACACAAATAAAGTTGGGTGTTGTTCATAAGGAGGTTTCTTATGAAAAGTGTCACAATTAACGACCAGGTTCTGCCAGCACTAGGTATCGGCACTTGGGAAATGGGAGATGATCCAGAAGTACAAGATGAGGAGATAAAAGCTATCCGTGCTGGTCTTGATGCTGGATTAAAGGTAATTGATACCGCCGAAATGTATGGCAATGGGCGTTCTGAATTACTGGTAGGCAAGGCTATAAAAAACTATCAGCGCTCTGATATCTTCTTAATTTCTAAAGTGCTGCCACAGAATGCTTCTGCAAAGAGGATGCGTCAAAGTTTGACTGCAAGTTTGCAGAGACTTCAAACTGATTATCTGGATTTATATCTTTATCATTGGCGGGGCATGGTCCTTTTAACAGAAACCGTGGCAGAACTGCAGTCTTTACAAGATGAAGGTCTTATTCGCTCTTGGGGCGTATCAAACTTTGATATTGCTGATATGCAAGAATTATGGCAACTGCCACATGGTAAAAACTGCGCGGTTAATGAGGATCTTTATAATTTAGAAACCAGAGGAATTGAGTTTAGTTTGCTTCCATGGCAAAAAAAACACCATATTCCTCTCATAGCGTATAGTCCGCTAGGTCGTGGACCCAAGATGGGTAGCACCATGATGCAAAATCAGACAGTCTTAAAAGTTGCAGCTGAGCATCATGCCAGTGCATACCAGATTTTGTTAGCTTGGGTAATGCAACAGGACGAAACATTAGCCATTCCGAAAAGCAGTAGTTCAACTCACCTGTTATCAAATATGAAAGCTTTGGATATTGAATTGTCTGCTGCAGATTTACAGGAGTTAGAACATGCTTATCCTAAGCCGGATCATAAGGAACCATTAGCTATTTATTAAGAAAAAGACAGTGAATATTCACTGTCTTTTTTGTTTTTAAAAAATCGTCACGATTATGTCCCAAAGCATATGATAAATGATCGGAACCCAGATGTTTTTGCTTCTGATAAACAGCAGCCCGAATATCAAGCCCAAAATAAAAACACTGATAAAACCACCCGAGGTAAAATTAGCTACCAAAGTATGGGTCTGATACCAAATTGGCAAATGAATACACAAAAAGAGTAAATTGTTAACGATGAGAGCCAGCCATGTTGACATTTTCTTAAGCAGAGCATTTAAAAGCCAACCGCGAAACACTAATTCTTCAGTAATTCCAACCACTAAAAATTTATCAATGAAATCGCTGGCTCTAAAATTAGGATTAATTTTAAAACCGCCGTTTTCAAAGTAAAGTATAATAGCCAAATAGGTTACCATAATAAAGATACCAACTAAATATGGCCATAGCTTAAAACGATTTTTGAATAGTTGGGGATACCCGATTTTGAGTTGATGAGAATATTTTTTAATTAAAATAAATGCTGGGATACTCCAAGTAAGCAATTTGACTGCTGAACTTAGTAAAACCTGTGCTAAAGTGTTGCTGGTATAACTCCAATATGCGAGTTCTTCAATCGTCCACCAAATGTAAAAGATGACGAGATATATTACTATGACTTTGTTAGAAACGGAATTTTTGGTGTTCATTTTTTTCCTTTGTTTAATCACTATTTAACATTTCATATTCTAATAGTAAATAATACATTTGCAAACTGCTTTTTGTTACCAGAATGAACGTTTTTGAAGTTTTTATTGAGTGATAATCATTAAAAAACAGAAAAATAAAGCAAAAAAGCTTGAGTTCTCTCAGGCTTTTTCTGTACTCTTATAATGAATAAGAATTTGGGAAGTTAAATAATGAAAAATATTTTATTTCGGCTATATCTCAATTTAATGAGAATCGGAGCTAAACTTACAAGGATCAAGGAAAATAAGGTAGTAATTTTGAATGGTGCCGGACGTTCCGGCTCTAACGGCTATCTGTTTGCCAAATATTTAAGACAGCACCATCCGGAATATGATGTTGCTTTGGTGGAACCTTGGCCATCCTCACATTTACCACTTAAAACATGGAGACAAATTGGTGCAGCAAAATACATTTTTACGACACACCAACCGTTTAAAATTCACCGTAAGCAAATTAGCATCCAGTTTTGGCATGGTATTCCACTCAAGAGAATGGGCATAATGGCTAATAATACTGATTATAAAACTGATGAGCGTAATGCCAGGTTATGGCGGCGAAATGCCGATATGGTTTGTTCCAGTTCTGATTTTTATGAAACTCTGATGAGTGCGTGCACTGGTATTGAAACCAGTAAGTATCGCCAAGTTGGCTTTCCCCGTCTTGACGCCTTAACCAGACCGGCAGTAACGAAAAAAGAACTTTTACAGCAATTATTTGGCCAAGATGATGTTAAGGCACAGATTGGAATTTTCATGCCCACATTTCGCTATGAAATGGCGGATAAAGAAATTATGAATTGCATTAAGGACGGTAATTTTTTGGCATTACCCGATTTTGATGTGGAAAAGCTGAATGCCAGTTTAAAGGCCAAAAACCAATTTTTAATTGTTAAATTGCATCCCTACGAAATGCGATTATTCGAAAAGCAGCACAGTCATTTTTCAAATATTAGTTTTCTTAACAACGATTTTTTGTACCAGCATGACTATGATTTGTACGAATTGTTGGGCAGCACCGATTTTCTGATTACTGACTTTTCTTCAATTTATTTTGACTATCTCAATTTGGATAAGCCTATTATTTTTATAACCGCGTATCTTGAGCAATATGAAAAAACTCGGGGGCTGCTATTTGGACCATTTAAAGAGGTGGTTCCTGGTAAATGCGTTGATACGCAAACGCAATTATTAGAAGCAGTTGCTGCTCCAGACCATTACCAAGCTAAAAGACAATATTGGCGCAATTTAACCAATGAGGTGCAGTCCAATTCATATTGTGAGCAGGTTTTCACTTTAATGACAAAAAAATACTAGAGGGAGAATTGTGAAAAGAACTTTTTTAAATATTCTATATAATGCGGTCTACCAAATATTTCTAGTATTAGTACCTTTAATAACGGTTCCTTATCTTTCTAGAATTCTGGGTCCTAAAACTTACGGTATTTACAGCAATGTTAACAACATTGTGCAGTTTTTGATGATTTTTTGTACGCTTTCTGTCTCCTATATTGGTATGCGGACAATTTCTCAAATCAGGGCCTTTGGCAGTCAGCGGGATTTGACTAAGGCATTCTGGGGTCTATGGTATTTTCAAGCAATAGCCGGAGTTGTAACTATTGGTATTTTAATTGCTGTGACCAGCTTTTTTAAGATTAAGTACGGTCAATATTTATTGTTAATGGTGCCATATCTGATTTCAGCTCAAGTAGATATTTCCTGGTTTTTTCAGGGATTGGCAGATTTTGGCCGGGTAGTTTTGAAAAATACTGCTGTTAAGTTAGTATCAGTAGTCTTAATTTTACTATTAGTAAAAAATCCGGGTGACTTGTGGAAGTATATGTTGATTATGTCAGTTTCTACAATGCTAGGATCGTTTGTTTTTTGGTTTGACATTCACCGCTATGTTGGTGGACCCGTCAAGCATTTTTATCAATACCAGGCAACAATTGAGGCAATCATCACGCTGTTAATTCCACAAATTGCCACCCAAATTTATACTTCGCTTGATAAACCGATATTAGGGCTGTTTCAAAATTCGACCCAAGTTGCTTATTACGATAATTCGCAACGAATTTCCAATATGGTTTTAGGAATTGTTACCAGTATCTCTTTAGTCATCATGCCTAAAATGGCGGGTGAAGGTAAAAAAGAACAGAAAGTCATTTTAAAAAAGTCTTTGGAAGCGACCGTCATGCTGGGAACATTGTTTGCAGTCATCATAATGGCTAATACTAAAGAATTTGTGCCCTTCTTTTTTGGTCAGAAATTTATTCCCATGACGCCGTTGATGTTTTTCTTTGCGTTGACAATCATTATGATTCCTACAGGCGGGGTATTTGCCAATCAATTTGCACTTGCTAATCACCGAGATCGTGACTATGCTATTCCAGTGATAGTCGGCGCTGTGTTAGAAGTGGTATTGAGCTACTTTCTAGATCAGCTTTACGGTGCCACGGGGGCAATGATCGCGATCTTAATCACCGAGTTCATTGTATTAATCTTGCGTTTATGGATAGTTCGCGACGGCTATGATTTTAAATACTCTTTTCGTGAAATTCCTAAATATTTTATAATTGCCATTATTGTTTTAGCAGTCGGGCTCTTTTTACCACAAATGTTTGCTTCTGCTTTTCTTAATATGTTATTCAAGTCAATTATTATGTTTGTTTTGTACATTGCTTTGATGTTTTTGTTTAAACTTGATTTTAACCAAGACATAATATTGTTATTGAAAAAGTTTTTTACTCGAGGTTAGTTATGATTCCGAAAATAATTCATTATGTATGGGTAGGCGGCAATCCCAAACCCAAGAATATTCAGCGCTGTATGAAAACTTGGTCAAAACATTTGCAAGACTATCAGATTATTGAGTGGAATGAGCATAATTTTGACATTCACGAAAATAAATATGTTGAGCAGGCTTATCAAGCAAAAAAATGGGCGTTTGTTTCCGACTATATCAGGGCTAAGGCCGTTTACGAAATGGGCGGCATTTATATGGATACTGATGTCTTGGTGCTGGATGATTTGCATGATTTATTAAATAATAAGGCATTTGTTGGTTTTGAAAATAAAGAGAATCCTTTTACGGCAGTCTTTGGAGCTGAAAAGGGACATCCTCTCATTCAAGACATGCTTTCTTACTATGATGACCGCAACTTTACCTTTGATAGGCAAGACCAACTGGCAGGCGTTAATACGGTTTCTGTGTCTGATATTTTAAAAAATAAGTATGGTGCCCAACCAAATAACCAAGAGCAGGAGTTGCAAGCAGGAATCCATGTTTACCCTGATGGCGTTTTGTGCAATCCATCAGACCAGTCAAAAACTATTCACGTATTCACCGGCACTTGGATGGAAGGTGCTAAACCTTTAAAAAGAAAATTAGTTACGGCTTTAAAAGTAAGAATTAAGACTAAAAAAGAGGCAGCTCTTTATGCCAAACTTTTCAGATAATATGACTGCAGCAGAATTGCAAAATCTTGTGGAGCAAGTGTCTCTCAGGTATTTTGGCAGGCAGTTTAACCACCAAGTAAAAATTAATTACCGGATGACCACAACCGGTGGCCGCTATCATTTAGACGATCATCATATTGAGATTAACGCCCATTTTTTAGCACCGCAATATTTCCAGGAATTGATTGGCATTATTAAACACGAATTAACCCATTATCACTTGCATTTAAGTCATCAAGGCTACCGGCATCAAGATCAAGATTTTAAAACTTTGCTTAGTGCAGTAGGAGGCTCGCGCTATGCGCCAGATATTGGCTTAAAAAGGACTAGGAAAGCAAAATATTTATATATTTGCACCAAATGCGGCCAAGAGTTTTTACGTGTCCGGCGGCTTAACTTGAGGCGCTTTGCATGTGGCAGATGCGGCGGAAAATTAAAATTGTTGAAGCAGAATTTAGCCATTAATTTACACTAAAAATCTTTTGCTATAATTTGACTTTTTGTTAGGTACCAAACTATAATGAAATTATAAATATTAGGTACCTAACTTTTTTAATTTAAAGGAGATTAATTATGAGTGAATTAAGCGATGATTTAATGAGACAGCTTCATTACATAATGCGTGCCAGTCGTTATTATTTATATCAGAACAAGGGACCAATATCAGGGCAAAACCGGGTTTTAGCAGTCTTGAAACTTGAAGACGGCTTATCGCAAAATTACTTAGCGGAGATTCTGGCTCTTAAACCGGGTTCTCTTGCTGAATTATTGAAAAAAATGGAACTAAAAGGCGATATTACCCGTAAAACTGATGACCAAGATAAACGGGTAAAACGGGTTTATTTAACTGATTCTGGAAGAGAAAAGGCTAACAAATTAAAGCTGTGGGTAGATAAGCGGGATACTGAACCATTTTTTGCTGGTCTAACAGAGGAAGAACAGAAGCAACTAAGACAATTATTGGAAAAAATAAGCAATAATTGGGATGATGATTTCAAAGAAAAAATGGGGGAAATGATTGATCCGGCAGACTGCATGGCAAAGTTTAAGAAATGGTGTAAATATGCAGCAGATCATGATTGTTCTAAAGAGGAGCTACATAAAATGTGTAAACATATGCCAAAACACCATCATTGTCGCCCTGATTTTGATATGGATGATGATTGTGTGCGGAATTATTGTAAATTTCGTAAAATGCACAAATACAACCGCGACTTTTACCCTAAATGCTGGCATAATGAAAATGAAGATTTATAATTAGAAAATAAAATAAAAAGTTTTTCAATAGATAATTGAAAGACTTTTTATTTAGTCTAAATTCAGAAAGCCGGTATCCTAGATGGCATTCAAGTCACGTCAAGATAAAAAGCAAATGGTTAAACTTAGTGATTTTTTAGAACTCTTAAAAAGCTTAAACGTTAAAAAATCATTATTTGCACTCGGGTTAATACTTAGTTTAATTACCAGTGTTGCTAATTTGACTTTGCCTTTGCTAACTAAGGTGTTGGTCGATACAAGCAAATGGAATAATTTTAATTATTCAAGTTTAATAATTATTATCGTTGTTTTTGTTTTGCAGTTAATTCTGGGAACTCTGGGCGGCTATATTTTGCGTTATTTTGGCGAAAGCGTAGTTAAGAGTTTGCGTGAGCGCCTTTGGGAGCATTTGCTTAAACTGCCAGTGACTTATTTTGATGAAAATAAAGTCGGTGAAAGCAGTTCTCGCCTAGTCAATGATACGGGAATTATTAAAGACTTACTGGCCTCACAATTTCCCAATTTTATTACCGGTGCTATTCAGCTTTTATTTTCACTAATTATCTTGGTAGTCATGGATTGGCAAATGGCAACACTCATGTTTACGGTCGTGCCCGTTGTGGTAATCATTTTACTACCAGTGGGACGCATAATGGTGCGTTTAGGACGCAGGCTGCAATCAGCAACCGCCGAATTTAATGGCGCTGTCAGTGAAAAACTATCCGAAGTCCGTTTGATAAAATCCAGTAATGGTGAAGAATGCGAACAAGAAGCGGGCAATAAAATGATACAAAGAATCTTTGGCATCGGGGTGCTTGACGCGCGGGTCGAAGCTGTTTTGCAGCCAATTATCATGACCTTGATGATGGCTGCCTTCGCTGGTATTTTAGCTTTTGGCATTATCAGAGTGGGTCAAGGCTCATTAACAAGTGGTTCATTAGTGGCTTTTCTACTTTATTTATTTAATGTAATTGCACCGGTTGCCAATTTTGCGACTTTCTTTTCTCAAATTCAAAAGGCTTTGGGATCAACCGAACGTATTCAGGCAATTTTAAAGATTAAGCCTGAACAAAATTTGTCGCACCAAACTTGCGATTTAACTAATAAAACTCTCACCGCTCAAAAAGTTAGTTTTAGTTACAAAAAAGGTGAACCGGTTTTACAGTCAATTTCATTTACTGCTAAACCTAACTCGGTAATCGCTTTTGTAGGACCAAGTGGCGGCGGTAAATCTACTATTTTTTCTTTATTAGAGCGTTTCTACCAACCAGATGGCGGTCAATTTACTATTGCAGGTCAAAATATTCAGGATATTGATTTGGTTAACTGGCGTAACCAAATAGGGTATGTTTCACAAAACAGTGCAATATTTTCTGGAACAATCCGTGATAATTTGGTTTATGGGTTAAATCAAAAATTAACTGACGATGAGCTGTGGCATGGACTTGCTTTGGCTTATGCTGATCATTTTGTGCGGGCATTTCCTGACCAAATGGAAACTGAAATTGGCGAGCGAGGAATTAAACTATCAGGTGGACAAAAGCAGCGCTTAGCTATTGCCCGTGCCTTTTTAAGAAATCCTAAAATATTGATGCTGGATGAAGCTACTGCCAGCCTTGATTCAGAATCAGAGGGCAAAGTACAGCAGGCGCTTGACAAATTGATGGTCAACCGTACCACGTTGGTCATTGCTCACAGGCTCGCTACAATTGTTAATGCCGACCAAATTTATTTTGTTGAGCATGGCAGAATAACAGGTCACGGTACTCACCATGAATTGATGCAAAATCACAGCTTGTATGCCCGGTATGTCAATGAGCAAATGGTAAATTAAACCATTTTTAGCTAAAATGAGTAAGAAAAGTCTTGTGTTAAAGTTAATTTTGGGTTATAGTATTGAATGTGTTGCGGGCATGGCGGAATGGCAGACGCGCAAGACTAAGGATCTTGTGATCGTTTTTAGATCGTGGAAGTTCGAGTCTTCTTGCCCGCATAAAACTTATTGGAGCTGAAGCTCCTTTTTTTGTGCCCTAATTTAAAGAACCAAAGAAAATATAATTTTTACTATTTTTATTTTAAAAATTAATTACATTGCATAATTTACAGCCAATAGAGGTTATACTTAATTAAGAGAATTTTTTAAAGCAAGGGAAAATCTATGGCGAGAAAACGAAAAAGCAGAAAATTATCTAACACGGCGATCATTATCCGCACGTTTATTATTTTATTTGCACTTATTGTTGCGTTTGCAGCTTTTCGCTATTATCGTCGTCAGGCAATTCAGTCAGAGCAAATTAGACAAGAGCAGCTTGCTCGCGAAGAAGCCAGACAAAAAATAATCAGGCAACATAAAGCTTTTATTAGGGAGATTGGACCAATAGCCAAGGAAGTTGATAAGTCCTTTGATTTATTACCCAGCATTACAATAGCTCAAGCTTGTCTTGAAAGCGATTATGGCAAGAGTGACCTTTCGCAAAAATATAATAATTTATTTGGTGTCAAGGGCAATAATCCCAATACTTCGGCTGTCTTAAAAACTAAGGAATTTGAAAAGGGTAAGTGGATTATCGTTAAAGCCCGCTTTCAAATTTATGACTCTTATGAGGCTTCTATCAGGGCCCATGCGCGGCTGTTTCAAAAAGGAACCAGCTGGGATGCTAACCAATACAGCCATGTTTTAGCTGCCAAAAATTATCGGGCACAGGCACGCGCTTTGGTTAAAGATGGCTATGCCACTGACCCTAATTATGCTGATAAATTAATCAAATTAATTGAAGAATACAACCTTGACCGTTTTGACAAATAGAGTGCAATCAACTCCAAAGATGGTCATGATTTTTGGTACAATAGAATAGTTATAAATTTTCGGGGTGAAAGGATTCAGAATGAACACAGAATCAATTTTGACAGGATTAAATCCACAACAAAAAAAGGCAGTTAAGATTACGGAAGGACCATTATTAGTTGTTGCAGGCGCCGGTTCTGGCAAAACATCTGTGTTAACTCGCCGAATTGCTTATTTGGTTGCTGAAAAAGAGGTTGCACCCTGGAATATTTTAGCCATTACTTTCACTAATAAAGCGGCTAGTGAAATGAGACAAAGAGAACAAAAATTACTGGGTGCCCGTGCCGATAGCATTTGGATGTCTACTTTTCATGCTCTTTGTGTACGTATTTTAAGGCGGGATGCTGAAAAGATCGGCTATACTGGTAATTTTTCAATTGCTGATTCTGCAGAGCAGCTTACGTTGATTAAGCACATTGAAAAAGAGCAAAATATTAACCCGAAGATGTATGAACCTAGAAGAGTCTTAGCGGCAATTTCTAACGGGAAGAATGATTTGCTCACGCCAGATGCCTATGCAGCTAGTGCGGCTTCACCTTTTGAAAAGATAACTGCAAGGGTATATCAGGAATACCAGAGACGCTTAAAGCACGATCAAATTATGGATTTTGATGATTTGATTATGCAGACTTTGGTTTTATTCAAGAGCGATAGTACGGTTTTACATTATTATCAAAACAAGTTTCGCTACATCTTGGTAGATGAGTACCAGGATACTAATCAAGCCCAATACGAATTATGTCACGCACTGGCAGCCCAATACAAAAATATTTGTGTTGTGGGCGATGCTGATCAGTCAATCTATGGTTGGCGCGGCGCTAATATGGAAAATATTATGAATTTTGAGCAAGACTATCGTGATGCCGGTGTTCAAACAGTTAAGCTTGAACAAAATTATCGCTCAACAGGTCATATTTTAGCTGCTGCAAATGCTGTTATTAAGAATAACAGTCACCGTAAGGCTAAGAATTTGTGGACTGATCAGGGTGAGGGTGCCAAAATAACTTATTATCGTGCTCAAAGCGGCGATGATGAAGCCCATTTTATTATTGCTAAAATTCAGGAAGAAGTTAAAACTAAAAAGCGGTCTTACAATGATTTTGCCGTTTTATACCGTACAAATGCGCAATCCAGAACTGTAGAAGAATCTTTTGTAAAGTCAAATGTGCCTTACCAAATAGTTGGTGGTCATAAATTCTATGATAGAAAAGAAATTATGGACATCATGGCTTATTTGAAGCTGGTAGCTAATCCGAGTGACTCAATGAGTTTTAACCGGATTATTAATACTCCCAAAAGAGGTATTGGACCAGTGAGCGTGCGCCGCTTTTTAGATTTTGCCCAAGAAAATAGTTTGACTCTTCTGGAGGCGTTTAATCATCTAAATATGTCGGGCGTTTCACCTCGCGCCGCCGCCAAATTGAGCGACTTTGGAGCTAAATTGCGTGATGCAATTAGTTATGCTGCAGGTCATAGCGTTACCGGTCTAACTGAAAAAGTCCTGCAGGATTTTGGCTATACAGCTGCGCTTAAGTCTGAGCATACTATTGAGGCTGAAACCAGACTGGAAAACCTTGATGAATTTCTATCGGTAACAAAGCGTTTTGATGATGAATATGAGGAAAGTGCTGCAGGTGACAACGCACTTAGCGATTTTTTAGCTGAAGTGTCTCTTTTAAGTGATCAAGATGATTTGGCCAATAATGATGATCAAGTAGCATTGATGACCTTGCATGCGGCAAAAGGGTTGGAATTTCCAGTGGTCTTTTTAGTCGGAATGGAAGACGGACTCTTTCCTTTGTCAAGGTCTTTAATGGAAGACGACCAGCTGGAAGAAGAAAGACGACTGGCCTATGTTGGCATTACCAGGGCTAAACAAGAGTTGTTTTTAACTAACGCATATTCTCGGATGATGTACGGGCGGATGCAAAATAACCTGCCTTCAAGATTTTTGGCAGAAATTGATCAAGAAGATTTGAACACCGAAAATTCTGTGCCAATTGACTTAACTAGTACCAATTTTCAAACTACAACAGCACCATTTGCTAATAGTGATGAGCGTGCTCGGGCACAGGTATATACACCCAAAGTCAAACCATCTGGAGCCGTTGGCGCCGAGAAGAAGGGCTGGAACGTTGGAGACCAAGTTGAACATAAAGCTTGGGGTAAAGGCGTTGTCACCAAAGTTAACGGTAAAGGTGAAGATATGGAGCTCGATATTGCATTTAGTGGTAAAGGAATCAAACGGCTTCTTGCAGCATTTGCACCAATTAAAAAGGTATAATAAAAATAGAAGTTTAAATATATTTTTTAATCGGGAGGAAGAAAATGGCTGATTTAACTCTTGATGAAGCCAGAAAAGAAGTTGCTGCGCTGAGAGATAAGTTGGACGAATGGGCCAACGCATATTACACGAAGGATACCCCAGAGGTAGAAGATAATGTGTATGACAAAAATTATAATCGCTTAGTTCAATTAGAGCAGGAATTTCCTCAGCTGGTGTCGCAAGATTCCATAACGCAAAAAGTTGGTGGACAAATTGACAACCAGTTCACTAAAGTGACCCATGAGATTCCAATGCTTTCAATGGGCGACGTCTTTTCTAAAGAAGAACTCCAAGAATTTGATGATCGTGTTCGAAAACAAATTGGTCATGAAGTTGCTTATAATGTGGAATTAAAAATCGATGGCTTATCGATTGCGTTAGAATACACTGATGGCAAATTAACTAGGGCATCTACTAGAGGTAACGGTCAAGTCGGTGAAGATGTTACTCCCAATGCCAAATTTATTTCAGATATTCCGCAAACCCTACCAGAAAAATTGACCACAGAAGTTCGTGGTGAGTGCTATATGGGTAAAGAGCCTTTTGCCAAGCTTAATGCTGAACGCGACGAAAAAGGTGAGTCAGTTTTTGCCAACCCCCGTAACGCTGCTGCTGGTTCTTTACGGCAACTGGATGCAAGTATCACTAAGCACCGGCATTTAAGTACATTTATTTATACTTGGGTTAATCCACCGCAAGAAATCACAAGCCAGCATCAGGCAATTGAGAAAATGACCCAGCTGGGTTTTCATACTAATCAAACTGGTCGAAGAATTGCTAAAATGTCTGAAATCTTCGCTTTTATTGATGAATATACAGCAAAGAGAAATTCTCTGGATTATGGTATTGATGGGATCGTCTTAAAGGTTGATGATCTGAATTTACAACAAGATTTGGGTAATACGGTCAAAGTACCACGTTGGGAAATAGCTTATAAATTTCCGCCGGAGGAGCAGCAAACAGTGGTTCATGAAATTAAGTGGACAGTTGGTCGTACTGGTGTCGTAACGCCGACCGCAATCATGGATCCGGTGCAACTTGCTGGTACCACAGTTTCGCATGCTGTTTTGCATAACGCCGATTTGTTACGGCAAAAGGATGTTCGCATTGGGGACACCGTTATGCTGCACAAAGCGGGTGATATTATACCCGAAATTTCAGAAGTAGTTCTGGCTAAAAGACCTAAGGATGCACAACCATATCCTATTCCTACTTCTTGTCCATCATGTGGTGAAAAATTAATTCACTTAAAAGATGAAGTGGCGCTGCGGTGTGTTAATCCTTCTTGCCCAGCACAAATTGAGGAGGGTATTACCCACTTTGCATCCAGACCCGCAATGAATATTGACGGTTTGGGACCCAAAATTGTCAGACAGTTAATTAAAAATGATCTGGTTCATAATGTAGCTGATTTGTATCATTTACAAGCTGCAGACTTGGAAAAATTAGATCATTTTAAAGACAAAGCGATTAGCAACTTATTGAATGCGATTAATAACTCAAAGAGTAATTCTGTTGAATTGCTGCTGACGGGATTGGGCATTGATCATGTAGGCGCCAAAGCTGCTCGTTTGATAGCACAAAAGTTTAAAAATATGGCAAAGATTATGTCAGCGAGCGTGCAAGAAGTAGCTTCAATCGCTACAATAGGCATGACAATTGCAGAATCTTTGACTACCTATTTTGCCCAAAATGAAGTGGTGGAATTAGTTAACGAACTTAAAGCCAGTGGGGTTAATATGGATTATTTGGGTAAGAGTCCTGAAGCTGTAGCGGCAGATATTCCTGATAACGATTTTAAAGGCAAAACCGTTGTTTTGACTGGTACTCTGGCACACTATACCAGAAGTCAGTTTACTCAGAAATTACAATCCCTTGGTGCAAAAGTAACTAGTTCTGTTTCTGGTAAAACTGATTATGTTATCTATGGTCAAGATGCTGGTTCCAAGTTTACAAAAGCACAGAAGCTAGGCGTGCAATTATTGACTGAAGAAGAAGCGATTGCCAAAGTTAAATAAAGGAACGTTTAAAGTGAAAAAATACTTGCAAATATTAGCACTTCTGGGAACATCGCTCTGTTTGACGGCATGTGGAAATTTGAAAAATTCTGACTTGGCCAACAACGCGAAAACTTCTTCAAATTCTAATGCGAAAAGTTATCAAACTACTGAAACAGGTAATAATGGTTATACTGTTTTACTCAAAAATGGGCATTATGTCACTAGTCCGATAGCTGGTCTGACTGCAACTAATAATGATAATTCAGTTGATTCACGCGAACTGGAGCGCGGTCTAGTAGATATTTCTAAAGGCGTCTATTCAACTAATTCTTATGTTTTTCAAGAAGGACAGTACATCACTGCCAATATGGCAAATGAGTGGCTTGGTCGAAAATCTAAAAACAATCCGAATGGACTCAATCCCGAGGCAGGAACTAAGAAAAATTATCGGCCCTATTATCTAGAAGAAATTTTTGAGCAGGATTATTTAACAGGTTCTGGTTCGAATTATCATATCGGTGGCATTAGTATTGGCTTGGCAATTAACTCAATTGACTACTACCAAAAGGTAAAGGATGGCCCCGAATATCAAGCTGAAATTTCCCGTACTCAGCAAAAGCAATTTGGTCAACAAGCAGCCGAAAAAATTGTCTCCCGCCTGCGCAAGAAAAAGGCTTTAAAAAAAGTTCCAATTACCGTAGGTCTTTTTGCTAAAGAAAGTAAAGACTCGTTAGTAGCAGGAACTTACTTTTTAAGCGGGACAGCGGCTGCCAATAGTAGTAAAATAACTAAATGGAAAACTATTGATACCCAAGCAGAAGTATTGCCTACGGTTGGCAATAAAAAAGCAATCAACAGCAGTGATGCCTCAAGCTTCAATAGTTTCAAGGAATCTATTCAAAATTATTTCCCTAACGTTAGCGGGGTAACGGCAACATTACGCTACGAGAATGGTAAATTAGCCCAGGAAAACATTTCAATTACTACTCAATTTTATGGGTACGAACAAATTCAAAGTTTTACTAGGTTAGTGTTATCAACCGCAAAGAAATATCTGGCAAATAATGTGCCGATTGAAATCAAAATTGGCTCTGTTAATGATATTCAAGCACTAGTTGCCAAGGAAACGGGAGATAGTGGTTATCAAGTTCATATTTATGGTGGCGAATAAGGAGGTATATTTGCGTGAAAATCACAGAAGATACGATTAAGCACGTTGCGGTTTTGTCGCGACTTGAAATTGATGAAAAAGATATTGCGAAAGTAACTGAACAGATGAGTTCGATTATCAATATGGCTGATCAATTATCTGAAGTTAATACTGATGGAGTTAAAGAAACTGTTCAAGTTGTTGATCGCGATACTGTTTTCAGAGAAGATAAGCCGGAACACTGGCAAGACAGAGATGAATTAATGAAAAATGTTCCTGACCAAGCCAATGGCTTCATTAAGGTGCCTGTAATTATTAATAAGGATGAGGACGAGTAATGAATTATTTAAATGAAGATATAGACTCTTTGAATAAAAAACTTGCCCAAAACACTTTGTCAGCTGACAAATTAGCGCAAGACACAGTTGAAAATATTAAAAAAACTGATGACAAGTTAAATGCTTGGATCACAATCCAAGATGATGCTAAACCAGCAAATGACTTGGATTTTGAGCATAATAAATTAGCAGGTATTCCAATCGCCATTAAAGATAATATTATTACTAAAGGCGTTAAGACTACTGCTGCTAGTCATATTTTGGATAATTACATCCCGGTTTATGACGCGACAGTAATTGAAAGATTGAAAAAAGCGCAAGTGACTTTTGTGGGTAAAACCAACATGGATGAATTTGCGATGGGTTCATCTACGGAACACTCTTATTTTGGTATAACTCACAATCCGTGGAATTTAGATAAAGTGCCAGGTGGCTCCTCTGGTGGTTCAGCGGTTGCAGTTGCTTCAGGTCAAGTAGTTGCCGCCTTAGGTTCAGACACTGGTGGTTCAATTAGACAACCTTCTGCATTTAATGGTATTTTCGGTATTAAGCCAACCTATGGTCGGGTTTCACGTTGGGGTCTAATAGCATTTGGCTCGTCTTTAGATGAGATTGGTGTCATGAGTAAACGTGCTAAAACTTCAGCTCAAGTCTTAAATGTTATTGCCGGTAGCGATGGTCATGATTCGACCTTGTCAACTAGAGCAGTTCCTGACTTTACCAAATACATTGGTCAAGATGTCAAGGGATTACGCGTAGCAGTGGTAAAAGAATATATGGCTGCCGTTGATGGTGATATGCGTGCGGCTATCCAAGAACAAATTGATGCTTTGGAAAATGCAGGAGCAATTATCAGTGAAGTATCTTTACCTTTAACTAAGTACGTTGTTCCAGATTATTACATCATTGCTTCAAGTGAGGCTTCATCGAATTTGCAAAGATTTGATGGTATTCGTTACGGTTATCGTGCTCAAGATACTAAGAATTTATTAGATGTTTACGTTAAGTCACGTTCAGAAGGCTTTGGTGAAGAAGTAAAACGGCGGATTATGCTCGGCTCTTTTGCACTTTCAGCTGGTTCTTATGATCGTTTCTTTAGACAGGCTTCTAAGGTCAGAACGCTGATTTGTGAAGAATTCGATAAAATCTTTGCTGAAAATGACGTTATTGTGGGACCAACTACTACCACACCTGCTTTTGGTATTGGCAGCGAAATATCTGATCCAATTAAAATGTATAACAACGATATCTTGACAATTTCCGCAAACTTAGCTGGAATTCCTGCTGCTAGTGTTCCTGCTGGATTAGTAGACGGTATGCCTGTCGGTCTGCAAATTATGGCTAAAAGATTTGATGAAGGCAGTATCTTCCAAGTGGCTGACTTTATTGAACGTACTAACAAGTTTTATGAAAAAACACCAACTGGAATGGAGGATTAACTGATGAATTTTAAATCAACAATTGGGTTCGAGGTTCACTTTGAATTAAAAACTAAAAGTAAGATTTTTTCACCTTCGCCAGTAAGTTATGGTGCCAAGCCCAACACAGAAACTAATGTCATTGATTGGGCAATGCCAGGTGTTTTGCCATACGTTAACAAAGATGTTTACCGTTTAGGCATCATGGTTGCTTTGGCAACCCATTCACATATTTTACCGACTACACATTTTGACAGGAAAAATTATTACTACCCTGACAGCCCTAAGGCATATCAGATTACCCAGTTTTTCCAACCCTTAGCACGTGACGGCTATGTTGAAATAGAGTCTCACGGTAAGAAAAAGCGTATCGGTATTCACGAAATGCACATTGAGGAAGATGCCGGTAAAAATACTCACGGTACAAACGGCTTTTCCTACGTTGACTTAAACCGTCAGGGTGTGCCTCTGCTTGAAGTTGTTTCAGAACCGGAAATTGCCGATCCTGATGAAGGATACGCTTATCTCGAAAAATTGCGTAAGATAGTTCAATTTACTGGTGCTTCTGACGTTAAGATGGAAGAAGGCTCAATGCGTGTTGATACCAATATTTCCATTAGACCTGCCGGTCAAAAAGAATTGGGTACTAAGGTCGAAATGAAAAACCTGAACTCATTTGAGCATGTGCGCAAATCACTAGCCTATGAGGAAAAACGGCAGGCGCAAGTTTTGCTTTCCGGTGGCCGCGTGCAACTTTCTACTCGTCGTTTTGATGAGGCAACTGGTAAAACTGTTTTGGAGCGGGTTAAGGAAGGCGATGCGGACTACCGCTACTTCCCGGAACCAGATATTGCTCCCGATCATATTAGCCAAGAGTGGATTGATGAAATTAAAGCCTCCTTGCCACGCTCTGCGGAAGAACGCTATAACCAGTATGTTAATGAGTTTGGCTTAAAAGAATATGATGCCAATGTCCTTTTACAGACTAAAGAAAGTTCAGACTTTTATGACCAAACCGTTGCAGCTGGTGCTGATCCGCAACTTGCTGCCAACTGGATGAATACGCAAGTTAATGGTTATTTAAATGATAATCGTGTTTCTTTAGCTGATATTAAGTTGACCCCTGAACACTTGGCAGCTATGATTAAGTTAATCAAGGATGGCACAATTTCTTCTAAGATTGCGAAAAAAGTTTTTGCGGAAACTATTGCTAATGGTACTGACCCTAAGAAGTATGTGGAAGACAAAGGCATGGTGCAGTTGTCCGATACCAGTGTTTTAGCGCCAATGGTAAAGGAAGTTGTTGATAACAACCCGCAATCAGTTGAAGACTTTAAGAACGGTAAAGATCGTGCAATCGGCTACCTTGTTGGTCAATTGATGAAGCAAACTCGCGGAAAAGCCAATCCAAAAATAATTAATAAATTATTGAATGAAGAATTGCAAAAGCGCTAAGTAAGTTATTGTAGTGATAAAGGGTAGAAATTATGACTAAAAAAGCAAGACTGATTTATAACCCTGTTTCCGGCCACGAACAGATGCCAAAAAATGTCGCAGATATATTGGACGTTTTAGAACGTGCCGGTTATGAGGCGAGTGCTTTTCGAACCACCCCTGAAAAACAAAGCGCGCAAAAAGAAGCAACCCGTGCTGCCAATGAAGGTTTTGACCTAATTGTCGCTGCCGGTGGTGATGGCACAATTAATGAGGTTGTGAATGGCATTGCCTATCTGGAACAAAGACCGAAGATGGCAATAATTCCAGCAGGCACTACCAATGATTATGCCCGTGCTCTGCATATTCCTCGTAATGACGTTGCCGAAGCTACCAAAGTCATTCTTAAAAATAAAACGCGCAAAATGGATATAGGTCAAGCTACTTTTGCTAAAGACATCCAATATTTTGTTAATATCGCAGCTTGTGGCTCATTAACTGAACTGACTTATGGCGTTCCTTCAGAGGTTAAATCAGCTCTTGGCTACACAGCGTACTTGATCAAGGGTGCTGAGATGTTGCCACATTTAACTGAAAATGAAATGCGTTTAACTTATGATGAGGGCGTATATGAAGGTAAGTTGTCGATGCTGCTATTGGGCATGACCAATTCCATTGGTGGCTTTGAGCAAATAATGCCAGATGCTGAATTAAGCGACGGTTTATTTCAGTTAATTATTGTTAAGCCTGCTGATCCGGTGAAGCTGCTTAAATTAATGGCACTGGCACTGAACGGGCGTCACGTTGATGATCCTGATATTATTTATACCAAGACTACCAGTCTCAAAATTGAATTAACCGGTAAAAGTGCACACGCAAAATTGCCGGTTAACCTTGACGGTGAAATCGGTGATTATTGTCCTGTTACCTTTAAAAATTTGCAGCAGCGCATTGAATTTTTTATCGGGGAATAAAATAATCAGCGATTCTGACATAAAACAACAAAAAGGGAAATTAAGCATTAAGTTACTATTTTCTAGTAACTTAATGTTTTTTTATTGGCTTTTACTAACCCCAATCTTTAACTTAATACCCAAAATTTCTGCCAATGCTGAAAATGAGGTTATTAATATCTGCAAGCGATTTCATTAAACTGAATAATGTAATCGAATACAGAAAGGAATATTAACATGGAAGATTGGTTAAATATTGAAGATAGAGTTTACATTGTGACAGGAGGTTCATCTGGTATTGGAGCAGCTATTGTCAAGGAGCTGGCCGATAGGGGAGCAAAAGTTGTTGATGCAGACTTAAACGAATCTAAAAATGCTAATAAGAATGTGGAATTTTGCCACACAGATGTGACAAATAAAAAGGAAGTGGAGCAAACAGTCAAACATACAGTTGAAAAATATGGTCGAATTGATGGTGTTGTAAATAATGCTGGTATTAACTTGCCCCGGCTTTTAGTAGATGAGAAAGATCCTGAAAGTCAATATGAAATGACCGAAGAAGACTGGGCAAAAATGTTTACGGTAAACGTTAAAAGTGTAATGCTTATGTCTCAAGCAGTCGGTCGTTTTTTAGTAAAACAAAAACACGGTGTAATTATTAACATGTCTTCTGAGGCCGGATTAGAAGGGTCGCAAGGTCAGAGTATTTATTCGGCTACTAAAGGTGCTATTAATGGATTTACCAGATCTTGGGCTAAGGAACTGGGTAAATTTAATGTCAGAGTTGACGGTGTAGCACCAGGAATCATGGAAGCAACAGGTTTAAGAACACCAACTTATGAAAATGCACTGGCTTATACCAGAAATATTACCGTAGATGATTTGCGTGCGGGCTATAAGAGTACCTCAACCACTCCAATGGGTAGAAGCGGTCACTTATATGAAGTTGCAGATTTAGTAGCTTATCTTCTCTCCGATAGAGCAAGTTACATTACCGGTGTCACCATCAATGTAGCCGGAGGAAAATCGAGGGGCTAGATGAAAGGAAACTAATGGATAGCTATTTATTTGGACTCTTAAAACTCTTCATTGAAAATGGCTCAATGACGATGCAAGAAATTGAAGCTTACAGTAATATTTCTGCTAAAACAGCTAATAAACGTATTGCTGAAATAAATTCTATTTTAGGAAAATCAGCACATATTTCGGCTGGCATTGAAAGATTTCAGTTAATAATAAATGACTATTCAAAATTTCTGGATATTGAAACTCAATTTTTAAAAGGTGAGCTGGATTTAAATGACCCGGTTAAGAGAAAAGCATTAATTATTGATATTCTTATTAAAAATAAGAATTTTATTTCAATTGATGATATAGCAGATAAACTAACTGTTAGCAGAAAAGTAATCAATAAGGACTTAAAGCAGATTAGAGCTAGTCTTAGTTCTTATAAAGGTGAAATTGAGTCTAAAACGGGAAAGGGAATCAAAGTTAGCTTTGCCAGCAATTTCGATGAGATTTGTGCACTAAGAAATTTTGTCATTAATCACACTTCCAAATCAAGCTGGTTAAGTTTCACTACCACCTTTTCTGAGACTGTTAAAAGCTTAGAAGTTTCAAAAGAAGCTCACCACCAAATATTAAACAATATCTTAGCGGTCAAAGTATTTAAAAATTACGGCTATACTCTGCAGCAGTTGCCTGAACACTATTGTCCGCTATGGAATGAAACTAGCGCTATCTGCAACTTAATTGCCGAGTTAAAAGAGACAATCACGGATATTACTAAGGCAGAAATAAAATTTATTCTTTCGCCATTAGATTTGTCTAAAAATAATTATTTAAATTTAGCTAGTACAGAACAGGCTTTTCACCAAAATTATGAGCTGTTATTTGTCCCTTTTAAAAGTACATTGCTGCAATATGGATTAAATGCTCAAACAGTTTATGAAAGAATTAAGTGGCATTTATTATTTTCAATTAACCGGACACTTTTATATACGAAAATTATTGAGGTTTTACCCAGAAATATTTCTGACAACTATCCGATTGCCTTGGAATTTAGTTTAAAACTAGCTGATAGGATAAATACTCAATTTGCAGTTTGCCTTTCAAAAAACGAATTAAATTATTACGTGGTCTATTTTGAAATGTTTCTGGAAGAAATTTCTGAAGACACCAAAGAACAGGTAAGAGTGGCTTTTGTCGGCTCAATTCGCAGTTCCGTTAAAGGGTTCATCGAAAATAAGTTGCTGAATGTTTTTGAGAATTTAAGAACTTATTCTTTCGCTAATGTGACAGAATTCAAGAAAGCTAATGACAAATTCCTCTTAGTTTTTGTTGATAAGCCTTTAAAAATAAAAGATGTGCAAGTAGTAAATGTGGGCACGGCCTTCAGACCGGAAGCATTGTCGATAATTATGCAAATTTCTGTGATTGAGCAATTAATAAAGCAAGGGAAGATTATTTTATCCGTAGAACACCTTGAAGCCGAAGATTACTACGACGCCGTTGACAAGATGATTGACCATCAAGTACAAAAAGGGCAACTAACTCCTGATTTTAAACGCACCTGGATTGAAAGAGAAAAAGATACCAATAATATTTTTACGAATGGAATTGCAATTCCTCATGCGATTGATTTTTCAAACAAAGAAAGAATACTGGTTAGTGTAGGCATTATTGACAATAAAATTTCATTCAAAAAGAATGAACTAAAATTGATTTTTTTAATTGGCATTCCGAACAGCTTAAATAAGGAACTTATCGATGCAACATCAAGACTTTACGATTTTATTGGCTTAATTTCTAGAAACGAAATTTTATACGACAATATTGCTCAATATGATGACTCAAAACAATTAATTCAAATAGCAGAAGGTGTATAAATTGAATATTTTATTTATTTCACTGTTATTAGGGGCAGTTTTTCTACTTCAAAGTTTTTTCGGTTTTTTACAGGTTAAGAATTTTGTCAAAGTTTTTCGCAAGATGTGTAAAAACGGAAAAGTTTTAATCGGAAAGAATCCTAAAAAACTTAGGGCTGGAACTCTGTTATTACTTAATATTGATAAACAGGGCAATATCAGTCACGCTCAAATAATGAAGGGCGTAAGCATTTTTGCCAGATTTAAACAATTAAAATCATTAGAAGGTAACTGCTTACCTTTACTAGCTAGCAGTTACGAAGAATTAAATAATTACGATTCTCTCACACAAGAATGTATTTTGAATGCTTACCGCAATTTGATTAATTATCAAACCGGCAAGATGAGTCGAGAGGATATAGACACGAGTACTAATTTTCTTTCTCTGCCTGTATTTTCAATGTGGAAGAATGAGTTAGTTGGAAAATTTAAAGAAATAAGGAGAAGGCGAGAATTATGAAATATATTATTAATTTTGCCACTTGGTTTATGGGATTATTTCAAGCTGGTGGTAAGCAATTCGCAAATTGGGTAAGCACAATTATTCCGTTAGTTTTGATTATGCTGGTATTCATGAATGCTTTGATTGCAATGATTGGGCAAAAGAAAATGAACAAATTTGCTCAGGCATCTTCCAAGAATCCGTTCATGAGGTATATGATTTTACCTTTTATTGCAGCATTTATGCTGGGTAACCCTTTAGCACATACTATGGGCAAGTTTTTACCCGAATATTACAAACCTAGTTACTATGCTTCATGTGCCCAATTTTGTCACACGAGTAATGGTGTGTTTCCGCATATCAACCCAGCAGAGTACTTCATCTGGATGGGAATTGCGGCTGGTGTCCAGAAGTTAGGCTTGAATACCATGGATTTAGCCGTGAGATACTTACTTGTCGGTTTAGTTATGAACTTTATTGGCGGTTGGATTACCGACTTTACTACTGAATATGTATGTAAGACAACGGGGATCAAATTGTCTAAAGAAGCTAATGTTGCGGAATAGATTAAGATGGGAGATGACAAAATTATGACCAAATGGAAAAGCGTGAAAATAGTTCACGGTTCTGGTGGCTGGGGCGGGCCCCTAGTAATTACACCAACTGAACAAAAACACACAATTTTGTATGTTACCGGTGGCAACAAACCGGCAATAGTTGACAAGCTGGTTAAGTTAACAGGCATGAAAGCGGTAGATGGTTTTAAAACCTCTATTCCTGATGCAGAGATCGCTGTAGCAGTTGTGGACTGTGGGGGTACGTTAAGGTGTGGTATTTATCCTAAAAAGAAAATAAAAACAATTAATGTGCTTTCGACAGGAAAATCAGGACCGCTAGCAGAATTCATTACACCAGAACTTTACGTATCTGCTGTTAATGTAGATGAAATTACCAGTACGGAAGAAAACGCTTCAGCAGATAGCACTCAGAACGCAGCGGAAACTGAGCCAACTGAAAGCAGTATTGATACTCATAAAACCTTAACGCAACAAAATGATGGAAGTTGGGTAGCTAAAATTGGTGTTGGTGTTGGTAAGGTCGTGGCGATTTTTAACCAAGCAGCTAAAAAATCTGTTGATACTGTAATTAAAACCATATTGCCATTCATGGCGTTTGTATCGCTGCTGATTGGTATTATCAATGCCTCGGGTATTGGTAAGTGGTTTGCCAAACTGATGACTCCACTGGCCGGTAATGTATGGGGCTTGATGCTTCTAGGTTTTATTTGTTCCTTACCATTTTTATCACCATTATTAGGACCCGGCGGAGTTATTGGACAAATTATTGGTACTTTGATCGGAGTAGAAATTGGCAAGGGTAACATTCCACCACAATATGCTCTGCCAGCATTATTTGCCATTAACACCCAAAATGGTTGTGATTTTATTCCAGTTGGGTTAGGTCTAATGGACGCAGATGCAAAAACCGTTGAAGTCGGAGTTACTTCAGTATTATATTCAAGATTTATAAATGGTGTGCCACGTGTATTCGTAGCATGGCTTGCAAGTTTCGGCCTTTACAGTGGAAAATAGAAAGGATTTCTAAAAATTGGGAAAAGAGCCTATATTTAAAACAGTAGTTAGAGAAATTGGCAAAGAAGCACAAGATTTCAAAGCCGTTGACATGTTGATTTTCTTCGGTGATGAAGCACCAAGTGCGTTACGTGACTCTTGCTTCATTATTGACGTTAACAAAGTAGATGCCAAAATAATAAAAGGCATGACACTTAAAATTGGTGATACTGATTATCAAATTACCGCAGTGGGTAGTGAAGTTAATACCAATTTGAGTAATTTGGGTCATATTGCCGTTAAGTTCACGGGCGATGAAGAAGCCGATTTACCAGGTTCCTTATATGTTGAAAAGAAAGCTTTTCCAACAATTGAAGTAGGTACTGAAGTAGAAATCTTTTAAAGGCTTTAGTATATTAGTTAAATTTCGGGAATTTAAAAACACTCCTTATTAACTTGATTAGTTATCAGGAGTGTTTTTTTGATAAAAAAATAAGTAGTTCTATCTTAAGAACTACTTATTATTATCTTGATGGTTTGGCGCTAATTGCGACTATTGCTGCTGCCACCAAAGATTTCTAGTAAGAACATAAAAATATTAATGAAATCAAGGTAGAGTTGCAATGCACCAAGTACTGCCAAGCCATTAGTTGAAACTTGATTACCGTAATTGACGTATATTGCTTTCATCTTGTTAGCATCACTGGCAACTAAGCCTGTAAAAAGAATGACGCCAATAAATGAGAAGACATAGTTAACGGCAGGGTTGCGTAAGAACATGTTAACTATCAGGGCAACTACAAAACCAAGTAAAGCAGCATTCAGGTAGGCGTTCCAGTTGCTAAGATCCCTTTTAGTGAAAGTACCAAATAAAGCCATAGCAATAAAGACGGCGGCTGCTGAGACAAAGGCAGAGGTGATTTGGGTGCCGGTATAAAAGCCCGCAATCAAGGCAAACTCAAAGCCGTAAATTCCGGCTAAAATTGTTAACATTACTAGACTGGCTACCGGACTGCGATCCGCTTTAAAGCTAATTCCCATTGATAAGCCAAAAGGGACAAATAAGATGAGCCACATCATTGCTACTGGCATGTTCATTACAGCGCTTCTGAATACGGTCATTGTTAAATAGGCAGCTAATGCAGAAACAAGCACTGCACCACCCATCAGCGCATACATTTTAGTTAAAAAAGTATTAGTTTCGGAGATGGTGTGGATTTGGCGCCTATCTGAATTAGTATCATAATTATTCATGAAAAACGTCCTTTCTTTAATTTATTAATAATAAAAGTAACACAGACTAAAGTAAGTGTGAAGGGAAAAAACTGAAATTAATCCAATGTTAAGAAATCGACTTGTGCATTACTTTTGCTAGGATTTTTAGTAAAATAGAGATATTAATTATGTTTGTAAAAAAGGACAAGATATGGAAAAAAATCAAATTATTAAGTTAGAAATTACCGATTTATCTTATGAGGCAATGGGTGTGGCTCATTATGAAGGGATGACGGTATTTGTCAACAATGCTTTACCGGGAGAAACGGTAGAAGCCAAGATCTTAAAAGTCAAAAAGAGTTTTGCTTTTGCTAAAATCGAGCAAATCATTAAGGAAAGTCCTGACCGGGTTAATATTAAGCTCAACCAGTGGGTTCAAACTGGCTTGGCATCTTTAGCACACGTTAAATACGATAAGCAGCTGGAATTTAAACGTAATCAAGTAGTAAATTTACTGCAAAAAGCACATTTAGATGATGTAAAAGTGGGCGATACCTTGCCTAGTCCAGAACAAACTGGCTACCGTAACAAGGCACAAGTGCCTGTTCGTGAAGTTAAGGGCCAGCTTGAAATTGGCTTTTTCAGAAAACACTCACATGATTTAGTGCCACTGACCAATTTCTTTACGACTGATCCTGAAATTGACCGCGTTTTAGTTGCAGTTAGGGATGTATTGCGTCAGTACCGCGTACCTGCATACGATGAAATTCATAATCAGGGTGAGGTGCGGTATTTAGATGTCCGTCGAAGTAAGGCTACCGGTGAAATCATGGTCATCTTGGTTTGCCTGCACAAGGATTTTCCGCAATTAACTAAAGTGGCTGAGGCAATTAAGCAAATTGAAGGCGTAACTAGTTTGGTCTTGAACTATAACCCGAAGAAGACCAACGTTATCTTAGGTAAAGTTGATTACTTAATCTTCGGTAAGCCACAAATTACAGATCAAATTGGTGATGTGAAGTTTAAGATTTCCCCTGAAAGTTTCTTTCAAATTAATTCATTGCAAACACCCCGCTTATATGATTTAGCTATTAAAAAAGCTGATTTACAGCCTGATGATATTGTGATTGATGCTTATTCCGGTATTGGAACTATTGGTTTAAGCGTTGCCAAGCACGTTAAATCTGTCCGTGGAATTGAAAGTGTGTCTGACGCGGTGAAAGATGCCAATAATAATGCTAAGTTGAATGGTATCAGTAATGCCAAATATGTGACTGGTAAGGCTGAAGAAGTGCTGCCAAGATGGGCTGCTAAGGGGATGAAAGCTGATGTCATCTTTGTCGACCCACCCCGCAAAGGATTAACGCCAGAATTTATTGAAGCAGCAGTAAAAACTAGTCCAAAGAAGATTGTTTATATCTCATGCAATCCCGCAACCATGATTCGTGACCTGCAGGAATTTATGAATGAAGGTTACACCTTTAATCAAATCGATCCTGTTGACATGTTTCCGCAAACACCGCATGTTGAGGCGGTCACGGTGCTGGAACGGACAGGTAAATAAAAACTAAAGTATTGAATTAATATGTTAAAAACTATAAAAATTACAACATTGCTTAGTTTGAAAATAATTATAAAATTTGAAATTGTTTTGAATTTTTTTAAATATAATCTGCGATAGAATTATGAAACTTGAAAGCTATAAATAGTTTTTTGAAAAAATAAGTAGATTTTTTATAATATGGTTATAGCGTTACCGGATTAATAAGAGTTGATAAATTAAAACGGTAGAATTATTTTATTAGATATAAAATAGAAGTGAGGCATAGTTGGTGTCAATAAATAAGTTTCAAAAACAAAGAGATAGTTCAAGACAAAGGTGTATTCCTATGACTAAACGAGAAGAAGAGAACTTCTTTTGGAAAAACTATAAAATTAATGACTTAAAATTAAAGAAAAAAAATGAATTCGAAATTCAAAATCGTCGATATCTTGGTTCGAAAGAAAAATTATTATCTTTTATCAATAGAGTTGTATCTAACAACACAAAAGGAATCAAATCTGTTGCTGATATTTTTGGTGGAACAGGCGTTGTTGCTGATATGTTTGCTAGTGAAGGTAAACATGTTATTATCAATGATATCCTACATTCAAATTATTTGATTTATCAAACATTTTTTGGTAATGAACAAATTAACCTGAATCATATAAAAAGTGCTCTTGAAAAGATGAATTCTATTCGGGGCTATGGAGATGGGTACCTAGAAAAAACTTATGGTGGTAAATATTTTAGTATAGGTAATGCTGACAAAATTGGTAGTGCGCGTCAGTGGGTTGAAGATCATAAAAATGTATTTAGTAAAAGAGAATATGCTGCTCTTATTACGTCAATAATTTATGGTAGTGATAAAGTAGCTAATACAGTTGGTCACTATGATTCGTATCGTAAAAAAATGGATTCTTTTGATAAGGTTTCATTTAAAATGCCACTAATTAATCATTCCAACAGTCAAATTTTTAAAGAGGATGCTAATAAGTTAGTTCGTCATATATATGCTGATTTGATTTACATTGATACTCCATATAATTCACGACAATATGTGGATACATATCACGTTCTAGAAAACATTGCAGATTGGAAAAAACCCGAAGTAGTTGGTGTTGCTAGAAAGAGTATTGATCGTAATGATCGTAAAAGTAAGTATAATTTAGTTAGTGCACCTCAAGCTTTTGACGATTTAATTCGTCATATTAATGCGAAGTATGTATTAGTTTCTTTTAATAATATGGATCAGAAAGGTTCAGGAAGATCAAATGCAAAAATATCTCATAGTGAGATTATTAATTCACTGAGTAAACGTGGGGAAATTAGAATATTTACTCAAAATTTTAAACCATTTTCTTCTGGCAAGTCTAATATAAAAAATCACCAGGAATTATTATATTTGTTACAGGTGGAAAAGTAATATGATTAAATCATTTCTTAATTATACTGGTGGAAAATATCGTATTATGAATCAGCTAATACCATTGTTTCCGACTCAATGTGACACAATGGTTGATTTATTTGGTGGAAGTGGTGTTGTTACACTTAATTATCATAGCGCTGATCGGTATATTTTTAATGATAATAACAAGCAATTAGTAGATCTTATTCGTTTTATCGATAATAATTCAGCAATATTTATTGAAGAATCAATTGATAAGATTATCAGACATTATGACTTATCTAATACAATGGCTTTTGGATATGAATTCTACAAAACTTCTTCCTCAAAAGGTCTTGCCGCAATTAATAAGTCTGGTTATATGAGATTACGGACTGACTATAATAATAGTTCACAATATTCATGTCTAAGACCTTTATATTTATATGCTTTAATTATTTTTGGTTTTAATAATCAAATTCGGTTTAATAAAAATGGTTTTTTTAATAATCCTGTGGGCAAACGTGATTTTAATGTCAATATGAGAAAAAAACTTCATGATTTTACTTACTTTTGGAAAAAAATTTCACCATATGTGATATCTAAAGATTTTCGTGACATTGAAGTTACTAAAGGAGATTTTGTATATGCTGATCCTCCATATTCGATAGCAACAGCGACTTATAATGAAACAGATGGTTGGAGTGCCAAGGATGATCAAGATCTTTTTCATTATTTAGACAAAGTTGACAAAAAAGGTGCTAAATTCGCTCTTAGCAATGTTATTGAGCATAAAGGCAAACAAAATATTAAATTGCTAAATTGGGGAAATAATTATAATATTAATAGAGTTACAAATTCATTTAAATATTCAAATTATCATACAAAACGGTCTTCTAGTCAGGAGGTATTAATTACAAACTATGAAACTTCAATCTGACAACAAAATTTTCAACTTATATGATACAAATGGACGGAGAAGAGATGTTTTAAATGCTTATAAGATTTATTTACGCATTATCAAAGATCTTAAAATTAATTCACATAATCCCTGGGCGGCTTATCCAAATTCATTAAATCAATATAGATTTTACAAACGAGCGGTTAATGATTCTGTCGGTACATTTAAAGACCATCCTCAATTTGATCATTTTGAAGACTATTTAACAAAAAATCCAGATTTTAACAAAAAATTCCATTCATTAGATTCCTCATTAGATTTTACTAAAAAAGTTTATAAGAATAAAAAGGGTAAGGAATATACGTTAGGAACCATTCTTGATAACGGAATTGAATCACGTGCAAGACACTATACTAATTCATTAAGTAATATGGGTTTTGTCGATAATAATCGTGAATTAACACCTGCTGGAAAAGCTTTACTTACTCCCTCAGAATTTGACTTAGACTTACTTGAAAAATCATTAAATTTAGCTCCAGATAATATAATTATATTACGTCAAATTCTCAAAGTGAGAATTTATAATAAAGATGGTAGTTTTTATTATTCTCCAGGTAAATTTGCCTTGTATTTAATATTAAAAAAGTTTAACGACGATGATATTTACAAAGTTTCGAATTTTATGAAGCTAATTCAATTGGTTTCTCCAACTAGAAAATATACTATTGATAAAATTGAAAATTACTTGAAAAATCATAGATTTAATGATTTATTATTTTGCCTTATTAGGGAAAAAAATATTGATAAGAGTGGGGCTGAATGTATTAAAAGTTTAGGTGATAAAAAAATTCCTAAAAAAGATTTCGAAAATATTTTTACTAATCGGAAATCGTCATCAACTACTGACATATATTTTTCTTTTTACAAAATTCTTTGCGACTTTATAGAAAGTGGCAAATGCCAAAAAAATTATTGTAATCTTAAACGGTTATTTTCAAATTCGAAAAGTAAAGATGCTCTAAAAAAAGCTTTTGGTTATGGTAAATCAATTTTTAAACTCCAGTCTAAAACATTACTTAAAGATTTTTTGAATAATAATCATGATCATGAATTGCTCACTTGCGATAGTTTTTATAAATTAAATCAGGTATTTTATAAACGCTTTATTGTATCGAAAACAAAGGATCGGTTAAAAGAAAATACAAGTGAAACTAAGTATTTGCTTGAAGCTACAGGATTATTTAAAACGAAATCAGGTCCTATTTCTATTAGAAATCAGGATTTTTTTGAAAATGAAGAGATTATTAACAATCTGCGAGACGATATTTTAAATTCTGAATATTTTCAAAATTATGAGTCTGGTGTATCGAGTCCTTTTGGAGAATTAAATTCATTAACTGAAATATTAAAAATAAACGAAAACGATGTTAAAAAACAAATCGAGTCTGTTGTTAAAAAATATAACCTACATGATGCAGACTCTCTTGATAAATATCTTGAGAAAAAGAAGGACAAGGAATTTAATTGTTTTGTTAAGAAAACTTTTCCAAAAGAAAAGGTATTCAATCTACTCAATATGTTTAAAGACAGAAATAATGATGAAAAAATTAGAAAGAGAGTGACCAATCAAGCTGATATCCCAACTATTTTTGAATATATTTCTGGTCTTGCTTGGTATTATCTTTCAGATAAACAGTATAGCTTAATGGATTCATTTCGATTAACACTTGATGCTAATTTTTTACCTTTAACACATGCGGGTGGTGGAGATGGTGATATTATTATCAACTATAAAGATTATATAATAATGATAGAAGCCACATTGATGAATAAGCAAGCACAGAAGCGTGGCGAATGGGAGCCAGTTTTAAGACATTCAGCAAATCTTTCCATTGATTCTGATAAACCATCGACAACTTTATTCCTAGCAGATGATCTTGATAGCAACACGATTAATATTTGGAGAGCTGTTGCAACCATTCCATTAGAATCATCAAATCATGCAGGAAAATTTACAAATTCTGTTGTTAAAATTATGCCTTTAAAAATTGATGATTTTATTACATTTAGTAAGGACCTCAATTTTACCTCAAAAAAATTAATCCAGGCAATAGATGATTCATACACTTCATTAAAAAATAAATCTTTTGATACTAAATGGCGCGAAGAAATTATTGAAAATTCGTGTAAGATAAATCAAAATGCAAAGCGTAAAGCATAAGTTAATTTAGCAAAGATGTTTTATAGTCTTATTTCATATACGTGACTCTATTATTTATCTAAGTAGCTTAAGTTATTAATTTTTGAGTACAAAATATCATGAGATTATGGCATCAAGACTTAATTTGGCGATTGCCTAGGCAACAGTTATTAGGGCAACATCGAGAAATTGCGGCTTTGCGCGGAAGTGTCTGGGACAAACCACATTCTACTGTTAACTATGTTTTTCAGTATTCACCATATAAATTGTATCAATTTCATTTGTTAGTATTAGCTGAAATGCAACGGCGCCATTATCATCCAGATGTTAAATGGTTTGATTCTTATTATAGAGGACAATATTGTCCTAAGTATGAAAGTTTACCAGCTATTCCGTGGACTGATCCAATTTATCTAGAACATGATGATGCATATTTAAAAAATTGTTTGGATAATTTGCATCAAAAAGGAATAGATTTATATTAAGTTTAGTTTGCTAAAAAGCAGAAGATTAACATTGAATGATGATCTTTTCCTAAATCTCTTTTTTAAGAAACACAAGTAAAAAAGTTGAGCACTTTGATAAGAATGCTCAACTTTTTTGCCATGGTAATTAGATTACTTTTTTTGTTTTTATAATTAATACTTGCAATCTCCTTTGCAATTTTATGGTAATTATAATACCAGCAAATTAAGTAGATGATGAAGAAAATCACAGTAAATTTTGTAAAGTTGATCAAATTTAACGAAACCCAACCAGCTAAAAGGGCCAAAAAAACAAACCCAAAATAGTAGGCAAAGAAATTTATAACCGTCTTCTTTAGTAATGACCAGTGGTTAATAGTGAAGATAAAACTGCCAAAACCGAAAAATATTCCAGTAACCGCCCAAAGAATAATTGAGACGCTAAAAGCATTGAGCAAATTACTAAATTTTGTCGTAAAAGATGGACTGGATGGAATATAAACTGGACTATGCGATGCATAACTGCAAAAGATAGAAATCATTAAGCCAATGAAGATTCCCCTAACGGCAAAATTAAACAAATAATTGATAAATCTCTTTGTGTTTTTCATATTTCTAACCTTTCTCGCGAATTGAGGTTTCATTATTTTATAAAAAATTAGTTTAAGTATCACAAAATATTTATCTGGTAAACATAATAATAAAATAAGGCACTCCGAAGTGAGAAAAGTCATCATTGGTTGGCTTGCACGAAATTAAATTTAGATATCAAATTAATTAACACTGATTTGCATTCAATAATGAACTATGTCAATGATTTGCAGATTACATTATTTTTAAGGTTTTTTAATACTTAATAGACAGATAGCTAATAAAAAGCCGAAGTGTATATCTGTCTTTAAACCATAGATGGAGCTTGACACGTGGAAAACTAAGATCAAAACAATATTGTTTACTTCAGAATAAGATATCTATCAGACTAAAAATTTTATTCTAAATTTTTCAAAAAATATAATTGCTCCTTGATTTTTAAAATAATTTTTTTTATAGTTATATATAATGAGTATACATATTTTAAGTGATCGTTAAGAAAGTGTTATATTTATGAATTATGAAATGAATCTTGCTAATTTTAATTTGACTTTTGGTAGTGAAAAGCAACCAATGTTAGATTATTTTGACGATTTGGTTTACACCGCTTTTATTAAAAGCACAAAATATAAATCGTATATATACAAAAAAAATAGAATTAGCTATCAGTTCACAAACATTAAAAAAGAACAAACAGAATTTGGAGCCTTTTTAACTGGTTTTTTATATCGCACCTCATCTGAAAGACATTTGCTTGATAATTGGGGTTGGTCTATGTTTTGCATACGACTTAAAGATCATAAATTAGCATATATAAAAAATAATTGGCAAAGTCCGTCATTAAAGATATTTAATTCTGCCACAAATCATATCTTACGGGTATATAAAAATAATGTTAATAAGTACAAAAGATTGAATTTTGAACTAAATATAATTGGACTTCCAGATTATAAGGCTTTAGAAGGTAAAATAAGAAATGCAAAGAAAGTTAATGAAATTACTTTAAGCTTTTTTTATTTGAATGGCGAAGATAATCCGTTTTTAGGCAATATAGATAGTTCGCTTGGAAAAAAAATTCAGAGTACGATTAAAAAGTCTGAAGCAGAACAGTTTAATTTAAATGTTAAGAATCCAAATAAACCAGATGTATTTTTTAATTCTTTCAAATCTTTAAAGTGTAAAGCTGGTATAGCAATTAATTATATATCTTCTTTTGGAAATAAAAAAATAGTTAAAAATAATGATGTATTGGAAAAACTACCGTTAAAACATTTAATTTTATCACCATATAGGTATAATAATAATTTATTTAATGAAATTAATGAAAAATTAAAAAATATTTAGGAAATAATTGTAACTAATTATGGAGAAAAAAGGTTTGACAAATAATAATAGTTCCACTAATCTTTTTATTCGCAGTTTTCTGAGTCTATTTAATATTAAAAAATTTAAAATAACTGATTTATTAAAGTTTGTATTCTTTTTTGCTTTTTCTCTCTTCATTACGTATTGTATTTATTCTTCAAATGAAAAAGTTGAATTAATAATAAAAACCATTTCTTTTATTAATAGAGTAGAATTAGTATTTTGGACTATTAGTTTTACGGGATACTCAATATTTTGTGGCTTTTTAAAAAAATATAACATAAAAGTTCTTTTAACATATGGACCAAGTGATAAATCAAATAGTCCATTGAGCAAAAACTATGAAAACATTAATAAAATATTGGATAATTTACATTATACGGTAATTAATTATACTATTAATATATTTATTAACTATATTCTTTATCTTATTTTTACGACAGCGCCTTTAAATAAATTAAAAGTATTATTGAGTTTAACTAATACTAACTGTGTTTCTTTTCTATTTTGGATTTTTATATTAAATTATTTGTTTATTTCTGATCTTATTTTATATGATATAAAATATTTTTTGTTTAACTTATTCACTATGAACAAAATTAATATTGAAAACTTAGAAGTGGAAATTCTGAACGATGAAAACAAATCTAAATTCCATGAAAAAAAAAATAGTTTTTATAAAATGCTTATTAAGATATTTAAAAAAAATAAACATAAACTATGAAAATAGTTGACTTTTACTTCAAATATTTTTTAAGTTTTAAGTTCTATTTTAGTTCTTTGATTTTGCTATTGAAGTCATCTTCATTAGCTACTTTTTATCACTTCAAATATTTTATAATCTTTGACATTGAATAGTCATCAGAAAACGATATTTTTGATTTGGATCAGGCGTTGCTTTCTTTAATTCATACCCAGAATTAATTAGTTTATTGTATCTGCATTTAATTTATTAAATAACGTATGTGACTATTTTTATTTACTATTAAGTATACAAAAGCATCATAATAATGTAACAAGTTACCAAGAAAGGTTTTAAACTTGGGTATTTCTGAAGTAAACATTAGGATCGGAGTTTTATTGTTGCTGAATAAATATAATGCTTTGAATACGAGTGAAATCCAAAGTTGCTAAATACAGTTATTCTATTTGATAGAGGTGATAGAATAAAAAGTAAGACGAGAAATAAGATGTTAATTTTACAAAGAATTTGCACCACAAGATATTAAAAGAATAATTGATCTCTGTCAGGAACAAGGTGATAGGGCAGGATATGATATCTTTTCTTTTGAAGGATTCGGTTCCAGTAGATGTATCGAAGTAAAAACAACAAATAATTGTTCAGATTCCCCTTTTTATATGTCACAAAATAAGAAACTATATTTTGATATCTATAAAAATGATAATAATTTGTTTTTTTATCGTGTGTATGACTTTGATATAATCAAAAAAGGAAAAAATTATACCCGTTGCGGATCTGGTAAATAATCGTTTAATTCCATTTATTATGAAGTATCAATTAAAATTTAATTAAAGACATTTTACCTTAACACAAAAAAATATTTGAAGGTCTAGTTATGTCTGATAATAACTCCAAAGGTGTTTTTTATGAACACCTTTTTAATTTTGGCTTTAATTAAGATGTTAAAGAATATATAATTAATAACTGTAAAAATATGCTTATTTTTAATATACTGTGTACCGGAAAGAAGTAGTTACCATGAGAATACCTATTTTTTTAAGTAAACCGAGTCCAATTTGTAAAGAACAAGAATGTTTTATAGATTGCCTAATTGAATTTTTGAAAAGTGAAGGATTGGAACCAAGAACTTTAGGTGTAACTGATTATGATACAAATGCACCATTAAAAGGAATCAGGCGGATTATGATGGAATCAAATGGCTTGTTAGCTATTGCACTTAAAAAAACTCATATTGAAACTGGGTGCCAATACAAGGAAGGATGTTGGGATTGTGTAGAAGATAAATGGTTGACTAGTCCATATTGTCAGATTGAACCAGCTATGGCTTTTCAATTAGGCTTGCCTGTTTTAATACTGAGAGATAAATCTGTAATTGCAGATGGTATTTTGGAAAAGGGAGCTCTAGGGAGCTTTATGTCAGTTTTTGATATGAAAGATGGTTGTGACTATTTTTGCTCTGATGAATTTTTGGAATTACTGAGAGAATGGGAAGCTGATGTAAGGGCTGTGGCTAAAAATAAAGGTAATCCTCCTAGATTGTATTAAATAATAATAGGATAATGTCTCCAAGAAAAAAAGCTGTGTAATCAATAGGTTACGCAGCTTATTTTATAATTATGATTAAAAAAATTAATAGTCTCGCTATTAGATCTTCTCAAAACTATTTCTTTTTTATTTTATTGTTGATCTCTCTAATTTCTCTTATAACTCGGTAAGATCTGATAATCCATACTGTGACGTAAATTAAGATGAAGAGTCCAGTAAAAATCATAAAGTTAACGATATTTGCTGGAAACCAACCTGCTAAAAATGCAAGCGGAGTAAACCCGATGTAGTAAATGATAAAACTAACGATTGTCCTCTTTAATATGGACCATTGTCTAATAGCAAAGACAAAGCTACCAAAGCCGAATACTAATCCCATTAAGGCCCATAAAATTACTGAGACGGTCATAGCGTTTAAAGGAGTAGCAAATTTTGCAGAAAAACTGGGATCTGAAGGATAATATGTTGAGCTTTTATTGGAAAAATTGTAAAAAAGTGAAACAATCATTCCAAATAGGGTTCCTTCAGCTGAAAACCTAAATATATAGTTGATGAATTTTTTTATATTTTTCATATTCCTAACCTCTCTTTCAGCTTCTTAATATTTCTTCTTGATATTTGTACGCGATGCTTATTAGTCAGAACAACATCGATTAACCCATTATTAAGTAATTCAAGGTGATCGATGTGCTGATAATTAAATATAGCGCTGCGTGAAGCTTCAATAAAATAGTTCGGTAGATCTGCTTTCAAATTAGATAAACGATCATTATATGTAAGCTGCTGCTTTTCTGTATAAACATTAATATCTCTATTAGCAACTTCAAGTGAATAAATGTCTTCAAATTGAATTGGATAAATTTGAGATTGATAATGGCACCATAATGAATTTTCAGACTGTGTTAATTTTTGCAAAAGTTCATTAATTGCTGGTGTCATTTTTTTGATCCATAATTCACCTTGCTCTTCACTAATATTAGGATCGATGTGACAATTAATTTTCATTCCTGGCTCTCCTTTCTGTTAATAAGTATAGTAGATGAATTTTACTTTTATCATGCGATACTGCAAATGGTTGATTATATGTCATTAATGGTTACAAAATCTATCTTTCTGGCTAAAATTTAGCTCTTTTAATAAAAAGAGAATTTGAGTGCATGAATATACTAAAGTATAATTTAAAAGAAAAGATATTTTACTAAAAAGGATGAAGATGATGAAAGAAATTGATGAATTAAGATTAGATTGTGCTCTTAAGCAAAAACGAGGACTGCATATAATATTGGCTTCAATTATTATTTGGCTAGCCATTGCAATTATTCACATTTCGTCTATTCCAATATTGACAAAAAATCTTTTTACTTTTATTTGCGCTGCAGTTTTACTGCCATTATCTTATTTTGTTTCTAAGCTAATTAATGTTGATTTTCAAAATAAAGGTAATCCACTAACAGAACTAGGAATACTGTTTTCTGTTAACCAAGCACTGTATTTGCTAATTGCGATGTGGATTTATCCAACTATACCAGAAAAAATGCTTATGATATTAACGATTATTTTTGGAGCACATTTACTGCCATATAGTTGGCTTTATAAGTCTCGGGTTTATTTTACTTTGGCGATTTTAATACCCTTTTTAGCCTTAATCGTTGGACTAAACTTTGAGCCAGCAATTTTGGCTTTGACAATGATCGGAATTGAAATAGTCTTTTCTTTGGCTTTAGTTTGGGAAAATAAGGAAATTACTAAGAATTAAGCTTATAAAAATTTACCTAATTGATATATCCAAAATGGTACAATTATGTAGTAACTGATAAGTTAATTAAAATATTATTCAAAACTAAGTTCATTCATAAAAAGACCAAGGACTAAAAATCAAAATAGTTAAAGTGGGGAATAAAAGTGTCAAATACAACTACAAGTTTACAGCAAGGACTGTTCAGTGCGGCGGACTCATTACGATCGAAGATGGATGCAAGTCAATATAAAAATTATTTATTAGGCACTGTCTTTTATAAATATTTATCTGATCACATGCTTTACAACGTTTTGGAATTATTATCTGATGAACCTGATGGAACACTAGATGAAGCTCAAAAAATTTATGAAGATAATGCCGATGATGCAGAACTAGTTAATGAGTTGCGGGTATCATTGGGTTATGTAATTGAACCTGAATACACATACAATAGTATATTAAAAGCGGTCAACAATCATACTTTTCAGGTCAAGCAATTAGGTGATGCTTTTAATAAACTTGAAAGCTCTGATCAAGACTTTGAAGGGTTATTTGATGATTATGATTTATATTCCAAAAGTTTGGGAGGCACAGCGCAAAAAAGAACAGATACTATAGCTGGAGTTATTCAAGCAATTGGCAAAATAGAATTAGTTAAAACTTCAGGTGATAGTCTGGGAGATGCTTATGAATACTTAATTAGTCAGTTTGCTTCAGAATCTGGCAAAAAAGCGGGTGAATTTTATACACCTCAACAAGTTTCTGAGCTGCTAACGCGCTTAACATTAGTGGGTAAAGATTATTCTGCCGGAATGACAGTTTATGATCCTGCTATGGGATCTGGGTCCTTGCTCTTAAACTTTAAAAAATATGGTTCAGCTCACGATCGAGTTACTTATTATGGGCAAGAAATTAATACTTCTACATATAACTTGGCCAAAATGAACTTGATTTTGCACAATATTGACCAAGCAAACAGGCATTTGCGTAATGGTGATACTCTGGATGAAGATTGGCCAGCAGAGGAAGCCAATAACTTTGACGCGGTTGTTATGAATCCACCATATTCATTAAAATGGTCAGCAAACAAAGGATTTTTAGATGATCCTCGTTTCTCTCCTTATGGTGTTTTGCCACCTAAGTCCAAGGCTGATTATGCCTTCTTGCTTCATGGCTATTACCACTTAAAGCATAGTGGTGTAATGTCCATTGTTTTGCCTCATGGCGTTCTTTTCCGAGGCGGTGCTGAAGGTAAAATCAGACAAAAGCTACTTGAAAATGGTGCGATTGATGCAATTATCGGTCTGCCAGCAAATCTGTTTTATAGTACTGGTATTCCAACAGTGATTGTCGTACTTAAAAAAGATAAGCAAAACCGTGATGTCATGTTTATTGATGCTTCTAAAGGCTTTGAAAAGGTTAAAACGCAAAATAGATTACGTGAAGATGATATAAACCGGATATTAACTACTTATACTGCACGTCAAGATGTTGAAAAATATGCTCATTTGGCAAAATTTGATGAGATTAAAGAAAATGATTTTAATCTAAATATTCCCCGTTATGTTGATACTTTTGAAGAAGAGCCACCGGTTGATGTGCAAAAACTAATTGCAGATATGACTAACATTACAAAAGAAGAAAAAGAAACAACTGCTGAAATTAGGCATTTTTTGGATGAATTGGTTGGTACTGATTCAGATGCTAAAAAAATGTTAGATCAATTAAAGGATATTCTTTAGTAAGGTTTGAAAAAAATGAATAAACATAAAGCTATGCCAAATATAAGATTCAAAGGTTTTGAAGATGAATGGAAAGAAAAAAAATTTAGCACTTTAGTTAATCGTAAATCTCATATAACGAGTGATTCTTCATTACTTTCAGTAGAGTATGAAAATATAAGTCCAGATAATCATGAAATCCATAAAAATTTTAATAACAAAAAAGGAATTTTTTTCCAAAAAGGAGATATCCTTTTTGGAAAGTTGAGACCATATTTAAAAAAGTATGTTTTGGCATTCTACGAGGGAAAAGCTGTAGGAGATTTTTGGGTTTTGTCTCCCAAAAAGGATATTTATAGTCGGTTTGCTTTTTATTTAATTCAAACTCATAAATTTTATATGGTATCTAATTTATCTAGTGGAACAAAAATGCCAAGATCTGATTGGAATTTGGTGAGTAATTCTTTTTTTTATGTATGTAACATAGAAGAGCAGCAAAAAATTGGTGACTTTTTTAGTAGGTTAGATAAGCTACTTGATTTGCAGCAGCAAAAGATTGACAAGTTGGAGTTGCTAAAAAAAGCTTTGTTACAAAAACTTTTTCCTAAGCATGATGCCAAAATACCTGAATTTCGATTCAAGGGTTTTGAAGGAGATTGGAGAAGCTGTGATTTAGGCAAAATTGCAAAATTATATCAGCCAAAAACAATAACCCAAAAGCAAATGACAAGTGAAGGATATCCGGTATTTGGAGCCAATGGATTTATAGGATTTTATGGGAAGAAAAATCATTCCACAGATCAAGTAACAATTTCTGCAAGGGGTGAGAATGCGGGAGTAACAAGTTATGTATTTGCACCAGTTTGGATAACTGGGAATTCAATGGTTATTAATGTAGATAAAAATGCAGATATTGACAAGCATTTTCTATTTTTTGATTTATCTTTAATAAATTTAAAGAAGTTTGTAACTGGAGGGGCTCAACCACAACTAACTGGTGAAACTTTAAGAAGGGTTAAAATAATTGTTACAAAGATAAAAGAACAACAAAAAATCGGCAACCTCCTATCTAAAGTTGACCAATTAATCGAATTAGAAAATAAAAAATTACAAGATTTTCAACAAGTTAAAAAGTGTCTTTTACAAAATATGTTTGTTGAATAGTTTGGAAAGGAGATAAATATGTCAGTGGCAGCAGTTAAAGAAGCTCAAATGGAAAAAACTTTAATTGAGCAATTAACTCAAGGTATTAATCAATGGCGTTTACGTGAAGATTTAAGAACAATTCCGCAATTATGGGCTAACTTTTTCCAAATTCTTGAAGATAACAACCGCGATCAACTTCATGACGTTCCACTAACGCAAAATGAAAAGGAAACCATTCGTACGCAAATCACCCAACCTAATTTTTACCAAGCTGCTAAATTCTTGGCCGGTGCTAACAGACAGGTTAGGCACCACCTAAAACGTGATAATTCTTCTTTACCAGATGCCGATTTATTGATTTTAGATAACACCAATATTGCTGGTGGAACTTCCGTTTATGAAGTTGTTCATCAAGTAGAAGTCAATAAGTCAAGTTTGTCACCGCTTGATCAAGATAGGCGCTTTGATGTTACTCTCTTGATTAACGGCTTACCCCTAATTCATATTGAATTGAAGACACCGAATTTTCCCTTTAAGGATGCATTTCGTCAAATTCAAAAGTATATAGACGAAGAAAAATTTAGTGATATCTATAATTTTGTGGAAATGTTTGTTGTTACCAATGGTACTAATACTCAGTACATTCCTGCTGGGCAAAATTTACGTGCTAATTTTTTGATTTCTTGGATTAATCAAGACAAGCAACAAGTTAATGATTACTTAGATTTTGCTCGTGATGTCTTATCCATTCCGATGGCACATCACATGATTGCTGACTATACTGTTTTAGATGATAATGCTCAAAGAATTATTCTGCTGCGCCCGTACCAAATTCAAGCAATACAAGCAATTTTCAAAGCATCGCGTGAAGGAAAATCTGGCTTTATTTGGCATGCTACGGGTTCAGGTAAAACCTTGACTTCCTATAAAGTTGCCCGTAATTTATTACAAATACCAGCTATCGATAAGACAATCTTTCTAATAGATCGTAAAGATTTGGACATGCAAACTGTTTCAGCATTTCAAACTTATGCAAATAATGACACGATTGATGTGAAGGAAACAGCGAATAGTTTTGAATTGGCTAATAAATTGGGTGATGGCAACCGCAATGTGGTTGTAACTACCAGGCAGAAACTGCAAACGATTTTTAAACGAATGGAAAATTCACCTGAAATTGCTAAAAAGTATGAAAAGTTGAAAGACTTACGATTAGCTTTTATTGTTGATGAATGTCACAGAGCAGTTACGCCAACTCAAAAAAGAGAACTAGATAGATTCTTTAATCGTCAACCATTATGGTATGGTTTTACCGGTACCCCAATTTTTGCGGAAAACGCGCGGGCTGAGAATGGACAAGATGCCCGCACCACGGAGCAGCTTTATGGTCCGATATTGCACAAATATACGATTGAAGACGCAATTCATGATAAAAAAGTACTTGGTTTTAAAATCGATAACGAAGGAAATGCGAATCAAACAGATAATGATGATATTTATCTCACAGATGCTCACATGAAGGCAGTGGTCAAGCAAATTTTAGCTTTAGCTTATCGTAAACAAGGTCTTAGCAATGGCAACAGATATTCCGCACTGTTTTCAACATCTTCTATTAAACAAGCGCAGAAATACTATCACTTGTTTAAAGAGGCAATTGCCAACGGTGAAGTGCCTAATCGTATTCAAAAAGTGGCACCGGATTTTCCCCGCATAGCTATTACGTATTCAATCTCTCAAAACGAAGATGAATCAATGGTTAACCAAGCAGAAATGAAACAGTCATTGGATGACTACAATAGAATGTTTAGTATTCAGCTTTCTATGTCTGATATTCCTAGTTATAATCGTAATGTCAATGATCGTTTAGCATGTAAAAATAAAGCATATCAAAAACGAGACCAGCAGCTAGATATAGTGATCGTAGTTGATCGGTTATTGACCGGGTTTGATGCTCCAAGATTATCCACGTTATATCTGGACAGGCCACCAATGAATGCTCAAAACCTCATACAAGCTTTTTCAAGAACTAATCGTATTTATGATGACGGTAAAAAATGGGGTCAAATTGTAACTTTCCAATATCCTAATCAGTATAGTGATGAAATAGATAAAGCGTTGACACTTTATGCGAATGGTGGCACTAATGGCGTTCTTGCCCCAGATTGGAATACGTCACGTAAGCGTTATGTGCAGGCACGTAAGAAACTAGACAAATATGTCGATAATCCGCAGATATTGGCTACACTTATTGATGCTCCTAAAAAAGAACAAAAAGAATTTATTAAAGCTTTTCAAAAATATGATCAGGCACTTACAGCTATTAAAACTTATGATGAGTTAGATAAGCAGGATAAGCTCTCTCCTGCTGCACAAGTTAATGTTGATGATATCCCGCCTGAAATAGAAAGCACTTTAGAGGGCACATACCAAAACATCATCGATAAGTTAAAAGCAGAAAACAAAAATGATGACGACCCAGTAGACCTTGATCTTGACGAAGATTATGAGCTTGAATCTATTCATATTAAAGAAGTGGATGAACGTTATATTATGTCACTCATTCAAGATTATATTTCCACTGCTAATAATTCTCAAAGGCAGTCAAGAATGTCACAACAATCAGCTAATCAAGATCAGGCAGCACAAGTCGGTGATTACATTGATCAATATGCTAAAACCAACGAGCCGCGGGCAAACCATATTCGCTCTATTTGGCAAGATGTTCAACATAATCCGCAAAAGTATTCCGATCAAAAAGTTGAAGATGTGTTAGAAAACTCTATCAAAGATGAAAATAAAAAGATTTTAAGTCAACTGGCAGATGATTTTGGCCTAGATTATGGCAATTTGTCTTATGTCATACATAATTACAAGCCAGATGAGGTTAATCCTAAAGGTATGGGAGATTTAGTAGGCAAAAAATACTTCGATAGATACAAAAAAACGCATCCTAATAGTAAATTAAAAAATTGGCTTAGCTGGAAAACTGAGGTGCGCGAAAAGGTTAAGTCAGTCTACAATACAAAGATCAAACCTTTAGAATCTGAAGATTAGTTAACTGCCAATTTTAGAAAAATATATTTATTGATAAAAGTTCTGTTTTTAAAACAGTTAATACTAAATTAATAGCATCTTGAGCATTAGGTTATAAATTTATCTAATGCTTTTTGATTATAATAATTGTAAAGTTATCTCGATCGAGATATTAAGCTGCTTTAACTAAAAAATATATATTTATTAGTTCTGTTTTTAAAAAAGTCTATTTGAGTATATCTAAATTTAAAATTATAATAAAAATAAATATCAAAATGGGGGACAAAGTGAATGGCTAATCGTCAAATTAATATTGAAAATGTAACTATGAAAGAAATTTTGATTTCAATGCGTCGACTTGGTGGTCAGGTAACAAGGCGTGAAATTTGTTCAGATATTCGTGACAATTCTAACGCAATTTCTGAAAAAGAAGTGAATGAAGTTAAGGTATCTAAGAAAACGGGTAATAAGTATAAACCATTTGACTATACATTTAATTATGCAGTTATGTATTTAGTAAGAACTGGTTTTTTAACCGAAGATGATCATCAAGTAGAATTATCTGAAAAAGGTCGTAAAGTTGATCTCGATATTTTTAATCCTGAAAAGGATGTTCGTCCCTTTTTGGAAGATAATAATTCTCAGGAATTGAAGAAAAAGAGCTTGGCTGAAATTAATTCTGCTAAAGATACTACGGATGAAGTCACAGAGGAAGATCAGTGGAGACAAGATTTGCTAGATGCTCTGATGAAAATGAGTCCGAAAAAGTTTGAACTCTTTTGCCGCGGGTTACTTACCAAAATGGGGATCGACGTTGATAAGACGATTGGCGTTAACTATGTTGCTGACGGTGGTCTTGATGGTTTTGGCTATGTTCGTTCAAATGATTATCGTACTACCAGAGTGGCTCTGCAAGCAAAACGCTGGCAATCTAATGTGCCGGCACCTGAAATAGATAAGTTTCGCGGAGCAATGGATAAATACAACGCAGAATTTGGTATTTTTATTACTAATTCTGATTTTACTCGCGGTGCAATTAAGACGGCACGTCAGGGCACTAGAATTATCACTTTGATTGATGGTGAGGAAATCTGTGACCTGGTGGCAAAGTACAATTATTATGTTGAACCAGTAACAACATATCGGTTGAAACCATTTTATACAGAAAAAGATTAAACTATTTAACACGAATTTAGCAACACCAAATGAACAAAAACGAAACATTACATTACCTTGATCAACTCGGAATTAAATATGAGATAGTAGAGCACCAAGCTGTCTACAATATGGCAGAAATGGAAAAAATTGCTCTGCCGCACTCTGAAGCAGATGCTAAAAATCTGTTTGTGAGGGATGATAAAAAGCAAAACTACTATCTCTTGACTATTAAGGGCGATAAAAGAGTCAACCTACAGCAATTTCGTGAGGAAAATGGCACACGCAGACTTAGTTTTGCCTCACCGCAAGATTTAAAAGAAAAATTAGGTTTGGAACCGGGCTCAGTCACACCTTTAGGACTGTTAAATGATTCTGAGCATCAAATATCGTTTTACCTTGACTCATATTTCAGTCAACAGCCGAGAATTGCCGTTCATCCCAACGACAATACAGCTACTATTTGGTTAAAGCCGCAAGCTCTAATTCATCTCATAAGGGATTTGGGCAATCCAGTCAAAGTAGTGAAAATGTAGCCAAAACAATAACTCCTGAATATTAAGACACAAGATTAACAACTTGTGCCTTTTTATTTTTAAAACATACAGTTTTATGTTTGTATACATTTATTAAATAAGTAGTATTAAATTGTTACGAAATGGTAAACTTTTATATTTATGATTTTATTTAGTTAAAAAAATACTACTTTCATTGTAGAATTTAAAATCGTTACTGCTAATATCTGGTCAGAACTAGTAATTTACTCAGGCAGGAACCAAGAATCTAAAGCCTATTGTTAGGCAAGAGCAGTAACGCTGCTAGTATTAAGTTTGTAGTTTGAAAATTAAGCGTGACAGTAATTTCCGTAACTTATATAACTCTACTTTCTCATAAATAAAACATCTTTCTTTCTTGTGTATAATCCAATTCTTAAAAACCATTTTAGTTAAAGTTACTCAGAAGCAAATTTAGTCATTTGAAAATAAATCCTCTATCAGTTTTAATAAAATATCTAATATCTCATCAACGTTTAAATATCAGAGATAGAATGGTAAAAAGCTAGTTGTCTTGATTTTTCGGCAAAAGGTCAGTTGGTAGCCAAAATTACTATTTTGTAAAAGAAAAGCGCATGTGAGTCAGGGATAGATTAATTATTAGTATTTTTTATTAAACTGTCAGTTCAACAGGTAAGAGAAACTAATTTTACAGTCATCAGTGGAGGTGCGGCGTTTAGTTCAGTTTCACCATTATCAGTTGACAGAAAAATATTACCTAGCATCAAAGTGACTAAATTAAATTGGAAATAATTGTTACATTAATTTCAACTGCTATGAACTTGGTCATTCAGCACTAAAAAGATTAAAACTATAAAATAGTTGGCAAGCACAAAAATTTGTGGTTTTAATCAAGTAGTTTTTGCTATACCCCTAAATTTAAACTGCCTTTTTTGTTTTTACTTCGTAGAGTTGACATGATTAAGAAATAATGATAAATTAAAAGTCAATTAAATATTAAGCATCTTGCAAAGCAGAGTAACTATCGTATTGCTAATAAAGAGAGCTATCATTTTGGTGAAAGTTAGCTAGTGGTAGGTAGTGAACATGGGCTTCTAATTGATGTCTACTGGTGATAATCAGCCTGTAGCGGAGTTGCATCCGTTAATTTTGCAAGCTATTGTTTGATAGTTAATGAGGTTTATTACGTGAGTAATAAATGAACAAAAGGTGGTAACGCGGCACTCGTCCTTAAGAAGAAAAGGATGAGTGCTTTTTTAATACAAAAATTGGAGGTTTGTTGATGACTAAAACTGCATATACTAATGTTAATTTATTTAATGGGGTTGATAATAAAATTCAACCCAATACGACTTTAGTAGTTGATGATGATAGCGGTAAAATTACCGAAATAACGGAGAACACTGCACCGCAAGCAGACAAGACAGTTGATTTAAATAATAAATACGTGATCCCTGGTTTGATCAATTGCCACACGCATATCATTATGGATCCGTTAACCCCAGATGGGGGCAGTGAAACTGATGTAGTTTCTTCAACTGTCCGTGCAGTAAGTAATTTGCATGACTTGCTCAGGTCTGGAGTAACTTATATCCGTGAGTGTGGTAGTACCTATAACATTGACATCGCTCTTAATAACTTAATTAAGCAAAATAAATTGACCAAGGTCCCGGAAATTGTCCCCTCTGGTCACCCATTTTCTATGACTGGCGGTCACGGTGATATGCCTAATTTTGGTGTTTTGGTTGATTCACCTGATGAAATGCGCAAAGCTGTCCGCCAAGGAATTAAAGCAGGTGCCAAAGCAATTAAGGTCATGGCCACAGGCGGCGTAATGACAGAAAATGACTTTATGGATGACCCGCAATTAAGCGAGGCAGAGATGCACGTTGCCGTAGAAGAAGCTCATCACAAAGGTTTAACTGTAGCGGCACATGCGGAAGGCAATCCTGGTATTCTTAATGCAATTAAAGCCGGCGTTGATAGTATTGAGCACGGCTTTTACGTCAATGATGAAGAAATTAAATTGATGCTGGAAAAAGGAACGTACTTAACCCCAACGATTGTTGGTGCTTGGGCATTCATCGAATATGCACCGGGTAAAATTCCTGACTGGGAAATGAACAAGATTGCTGCTGCTTGGAAAGACTTACGCGGTAATATTACTAAAGCGAAAAATGCCGGTGTTAAAATTACTCTTGGTACTGACGCAGGCACACCGTTTAACGACTTCACAATGACTCCTGAAGAACTGCCTTTACTGGTTGAACAAGGCTTTACTAATTTTGAGGCTTTGGAAACCAGCTATAATTCAGCCAAACTCCTCAAAATCGCTGATGAATATGGTTCATTAGAAGAAGGCAAATACGCAGACTTTTTGGTACTTGATGAAAATCCTCTAGAAAAAATTAGCGCGGTTGTGCAAAAGGATAAGGCAGTTTATAAAAAGGGTAAGAGAGCTTACTAATTATAAGCAAATGATTTTGCAATTTCGAACAAATGTTCCATAATAAAAGAAGCTACTGAAAAAGTAGCTTTTTTATTATGGGGAGGAGAAAAATGAATCAAAAATTTTTAGATGTCATGACTGATGAGGGTCCAGTCACAATTGTTACTATTAACGCCAATCCTGCCAGTGTGGTAAACACTTGGATGTCCTATGTTAAAATCGACGAAAAGAATAATTTGCTGTATATTCCAGCTGCAGGGATGCACAGCATTGAGAACGATTTTGCCAAAGATAATCATGTCCTGTTAACTATGGGTTCTAAAAAAGTTGAGGGCACAGCTGGACCTGGAGCCGGTTTTCATGTTAGGGGAACTGGTCAATTTTTGGCAGAAGGGCCAGAATTTGACGAAATGAAAAAGCGCTTTCCGTGGATGCGTGAAGTTTTACAAGTCAAAATTGATCAGATTGAACAAAAGATATAAGACCAGTCACTTAGTTAAAACAAAAATAGATTCCCAATTTAGTTTTTAAGCAAAAATTATTAATCGCTCTTTTTTAAATTTATCTTTAATTTTATATTAATTTTAGATACAATAATAGATATAAATTTTTTATCCAAAAAAGGAGGATTAATAATGAAAGCTTTACTTTACAATATGACCCCGGAGCAAAAGGTCTATGTAGATAAGTGGAACGAAAATCATCCAGAAGATGATTTGGGCACAACTGATGACAAGCTCGATGCTAAGACTGTAGAGATGGCAAAGGGCTATGATGTTGTCAGTGTTTTGCAGGTCTTTGATATAGATGAGGAAGAGGTCTATCGTAAATTAAGCTCTTATGGTATCAAACAGATTGCCTTAAGGTCTGTTGGCTACAATATCGTCAATTTTGACTTTATTCACAAGTATCACATGATCGTTACTAATACCCCTGCATATTCTCCCCGTGCAGTTGCGGAAAACACTTTAACTTCTGCAATGTACTTGTTAAGAAAATGGGGTCCAATTTTAAATAATGAAAAAGAACACCTGAATTTTGTCCGTGAAGAAAATTTGATGAGCGATGAAATTTATAACCAAACAATTGGTATTGTTGGTGTTGGCCGTATTGGTTCTTGTGTAGCCGAAATGTTTCATGCTTTAGGAGCAAAAGTAATTGGCTATGACTTGGTTGAGAATCCTGCTAATGAAGCGTTTTTGGAATATACTGATTTCGACACAGTAATTAAAAATTCTGATATTTTAACTCTGCATACACCGCTTGAACCTTCAATGGAGGACATGATCAGTGCTAAGCAATTTAAAGAAATGAAGAATACTGCATATTTGATTAATGCAGCTAGAGGACCCTTAGTTAATAATCATGATTTGATTGCAGCGCTGAAGAACAAAGAAATTGCCGGTGCTTCTCTTGATGTAATGACTGGTGAAGAAGCAATTGTCATGAAAAAGTTCAATGATATTTCGGAACTACCTGTTGATTATCAGGAATTAGCCCAGATGCCTAACGTAGTCTTCACGCCGCATTCGGCATACTACACCAAGACATCTGTTAAAAACATGATTGAGCATAGTATGACGGACGTCAAAAGAGTTTTAAATGGTCAAAAACCAATATATTTAGTAGAGGAATAGTTTTAACACAAAAGGTGCCTGACTTTTTAGTCAGTCGCCTTTTTTAATATGACAAATTGTAGTTACCAATTATAATTAAAATGTTGGTATAATGGACAAGTGTAGAAAAAACAAACGGAGAAAAAGTTGAAAAGGTTTCATCACAAATTCACATTACCAGCAATTCTAATACTGCTAGTAGCTGCAATAGGTCTCCTTTTTGCTGGTATCAACAACATGCGTAATCAAACAACTTTACCACCTAATGGGACTGCCAGTGCTATTGGCGTTGAGCTAAATCAGAGCTTTGGCTATATTGATTTGCATGAACTGCAAGCAAACGGTGTTTCCTTTGTCTATTTGCGCGGGACTCAAGGAAGATCATATTTTGATGATGATTATTTAACTTACCGCGATCAAATTTTAGGAACGAAAATGGCTTTTGGTACCATTGTTGCCTACAGTAATGAATCAACCCCGTTGCAACATTATCAATTTTTTATGAAAAAGGTGGGCACAAATACAGGCAGTCTCCCAATCTGGATTGAACCTGCCATAGATGACTATGATTTGAACTACATTAAACAAATGGCCCAGTTTGCCAGTATGTTGCAGCAACAAAATAAGCGGGTAATGGTGGATGTTGATATTAAATATAAAAAATATTTTGCCCATGATGTTCAATTTATTACAGGTGGTAGAAAAGCGCCTAACAAATTACAGTACTCTTTTTGGCGTTATACCAATAATGGGCGTGTAAAATCAGTGAGGAATTTTGAAAATGGGGTCACTATGCTTACTTATAACGGTACAGTGACGCAATATAAGGAAAAATACGGACAACTAACACAATAATGAAAAAAGAAATCCAAGCAGTTTTAACAAATTTAAAAATGACTGAACCAACTTTAATTCAGGAGAAAACACGTACTCCAATCTTAAATGGCGCAAGCTGTATTGCGCTGGCTAAAACCGGAACGGGAAAGACGCTGGCTTATGCTCTGCCGTCACTTGAAAAAGTTGAGCAGGGTAAACCAAATAGTTTAGTCATTATTGCGCCTACCACTGAATTAGCTGTGCAAATTCGTCACGCCATTAATCCCTTTATCCATGCCTTGAGGTTGACGGGAATCACACTTGTGGGTGCTGGTAATCGTCAACGTCAGGAAGATAATTTAAAAAAGAAACACCCAGAAGTTGTGGTTGCCACTCCTGGCAGGTTTTTTGATTTCTTTTCGGCTGGTCGAATTAAGGTAGACCAGATCAGGACTTTGGTAATTGATGAAGCGGATGATGTTTTAGAATTTAATAAAATGGAACTACTGAGTTCTTTAGGACAAAACATGACGCCCGATTCCCAGATTTTGCTTTTTGGTGCCACTGAATCTGAAATAACCCAACAAGCACCCGAAATTTTTGCTCGGCAGTTTGAAAAAATTGATGTCAGACCGGATCAGAAAACAACTGTTAAAAATTATTTCTTACAAATAGATAATGCGCATAAAATCGACTTTATTCAGCGCTTACTTAGACTTGATGGTTTCAAAGGGATTTTGTTTTTTGATTCCAATCAGACTATGATGCGTTTTGCCGGTATTTTGGCTCACACAAAAACTAAATTCGGCATACTGGCTAATGATTTTGGCAAACAAAAAAGAGCAGCAGCTCTCAATGACTTTAAAGTTGGAAAAATCAAACTGCTTTTAGCAACAGATTTGGCTGCTCGGGGTTTGGATATTGCGGGTGTCACTTACGTGGTAAACTATGATATTCCTAGCGAAGAAAACACCTATCTGCACCGTGCTGGTCGGACTGGCAGAATGGGGGCCATGGGTTATGTTGTGACTCTTGGTGACGACCATGATTTGCGCGATTTAAGAAAATTGCTGGGTACCAAAATAAAAATTACGCGCGTGTATTTTGCCGGCTTTCGTTTAACAGAAAAATTACCGCAGAAAAAAGCTCAAAAAAATGAGTCGGCGAATAAAAAAGCAGCTTTAACAACTAAAAAGAAAAAGCATAAAAAACACAAAAACAAGAATAAGGGTTATCATCCCCATTATTTAAAGAAAAAGGAGCAAAAATGAGTCGATTAGTTACTTGGCTGGAAGACTATATTTTGCCTTTAGCAAATAAATTAGGACAAACCCACTGGCTCGTGGCTTTACGGGATGCGTTTATTTCTGTAATGCCAATAACTATCGCCGGTTCAGTTGCTGTACTTCTAAAAAGCTTGATTGCAGCTGCCAAAAGCGAACTGGGCTGGCATACTTTTGCCTGGGCCATGCAGCCACTGGTTTTGGTTTGTAACGTAGTTTGGCGGGGAACTTTTGCTTTATTTGCACTTTTCTTAGCCATGTCTTTGGGATACCATTTAGCCAAAAGTATGGAGGTAGATCCGATAGCGGGGGCAATTGTTTCATTGTCATCTTTAGCAATGAGCATTGCTAATTTTACTAAACTAAAAGTTAACGGCAAACTTGTCCCGATACATAAAGTATTTAATATTTCGCAGTTTTCAACTACAGGAATTTTCACGGCAATTGTGTTCGGCACGATTGGTGTTGCTATTTTTGCAATTTGCTTTAGGGCCCGCATTAGGCTGCATCTTTCCGCTAATTTGCCCTATGCCGAACAAATGGCTTTTGATTCACTTGTTCCCGCGATTATTGCAATCTTTTTTGTTGGTATGATCAATTTCGTGTTTCAAACCATCACTGGTACCTTTTTTGGTAATTGGCTGCTTAATTCAATCCAAAAACCGTTGGTAAAACTAGGACAGGGCTTTGGCATGGTAATGTTGGTGACACTACTGGTACAAATATTCAGCTTCTTTGGCTTTAATGGTCTGAGCGTGTGGGCACCATTACTGGATTCAATTTGGCTTACCGCCCAGAATGTTAATGTAACTGCTGCTCGCGAAGGTACGGTAATGCCATTTATTTGGGTTCGCGGCTCTTTTGATGCTTTCGCTTGGTTCGGCGGAGCAGGTGGCACATTAATGCTGATTGTTGCTATTCTGCTTTTTTCAAAAAGAAGCGATTATCGGACAATTGCTAAAGTTGCTTTGGCACCAGGAATTTTTAACATTAACGAACCAATTGTGTTTGGTCTGCCCGTAGTATTAAATCCCGTTTACTTCATACCTTTTGTACTTGCCCCAATGGTCAATGTCGCATTTTCTTATGGCGTAAGTATGATGAATTTAGTTAATCCGGTGCAAGTAGCAGTGCCAGCAATTGTGCCACCAATTATTGGTCCTTTTCTGGCATGTAATTACGATTGGCGCGCAATTGTATTGGCGGTAATCAATATGCTAATAGCTTTAGCAATATGGACTCCCTTTGTTTTCGCCGCAGATAAAATTGCTGAGTCGAATAATCCGCAACCATATTTTACCCGTCAATATTAATTACTAAAAAAGTTGGCTTTTATCAGCTAAATTTGGTAAAGTTAATCTGTTGCGACCCTGTAGTTTATCTGGATAGAACAATGGTCTCCTAAACCGTAGAGGTGAGTTCGAATCTCACCGGGGTCATATAATAGATGGTCTAAATTGTTAATGCCACAGTATTCAGTGTGATATTAACAATTTTTTTGATTAATCTAACTTTAATTGTTTCTCCTTGCAGCCTTTTAAGTGCTTGGCTAGTACCAAATACTAATGATCGTGTTTATATGATCCGGTGATAACCAAACATGGTAAAAAGCGTCATTTTAATGAAATAGAAGAAGCTAATTCATAAAGTTAAACTTTAATTGATGCTAATCAAAAAGTCCGATTATCAAGTTAATAATCGGACTTTTATAAGAAAATTTTGTAAAAAATAAAATATGAATAAAATTTGTGTTTTAAAATTAGAAAGATAAAAAATAATTATAATGCCAGTTTTTAGTAATGATACCTACAAAATAGTTTAATACAGGATGTATTAATACATTCTATCCTTTGGTTTTAGGACTATCGTGACCGTATGAATTTTTTAAATTAATACGGCCATTTCTTTTTTGACTGATTAATTCTGTCTTTTCTTTTTTGGCTAAACCTTTAGCGTATTCAAGAGCGTCTTCTTTGCGATCAAAAAGTTTAGAAATTTTATCACTACCCGCAATTTTCACTGCCCATTGGTCACCGTGTGTTGTAACCCACACGTTTTTGGTAACTTCTTCTTTACTCATTATTTATTCACCTCTTTTCATACTAATTATACAGCTAGTTGTACTATAAAGTGAAAGGATACACATTTAATAAATAATAATATATCAAAACGCGAGTTATAATTACGCATACTGCAGAACTGTTTACTAATTAAAGCGCTTACTTGACAGTAGGCAAAAATAAGGTTATTATGCACTTAAATCAGGATTGTAATCGCATACTTTTATAGTAATGTGAGCAAAACCAAAATAATTGCAACTTTGTTGCGCTTATTTTGGTTTTTTTATGCCCTAATTTAATTATTAGTTTTAGGAGGAATAAATGAATGGTAGTTGTAGGTACAAGAATAGACAATAGATTATTGCACGGAATTGTAGCGACTTCATGGGCCCCACAATCTGGCGCAACAAGAGTAATGGTAATTGACGACGAAACTGCATCAAGTCCAGTTTTAAAAGACGCGATGAAACTTGGTCGTCCAGCAGGAATGGCGGTTTCTGTAATTACTGCAGCAACTGCTTTGGCAAATTTCAAGCGTAATAAATATGACCATCAAAAAGTATTTATTTTAGCTAAAACGCCAAATATTTTTCTCGAACTGAGAAAAAATGGGGTTTTGTTTAATGAATTAATCTTAGGAGGAACTCTGACTTATGAAAATTCTGTCCGCATAACGAACAGAGCATACGTTAAGAAAGAAGACATTCCTGTTTATAGTGAACTGGCTCAATTAGGAGTGACGATTAAATCTATGTATACCACGAAAGATAATCCTATTGATGTCATGGCTGTTTTAAAGGAAAAAGGGGAAATATAAAATGGGACTAACAATTAAAGAAGTTATCTTAATATCATTACTCGCCTATGTTTATTCTTTAGATAGGCACAGCACGCAAATAGCCGGGAAAATCACGATATTATACGGTGCATTGGCTGGCTTAATTCTAGGTGATTTTAAACAGGGACTTGAGATTGGTGCCACGTTGCAGTTAATGTCACTGGGAGTGGCAAATTTAGGTGGTGCATCAATGCCTGATTATCCTACTGCTGCGATTATTTCAGCTACAATCGCTATCACTTCAGGCAAAGGGATGGCAGCAGGAATGGCAATTGGCTTGCCCGTGGGCATGTTAGGTATGAACTTTGACGTTTTAATCAAACTGATTAATTCAGCAATCGCTAAAAGAGCTCAAAATTTTGCCCATAAAAAACAGTTTGGCAAGATGACGAGAACTATTCCACTTGCTACCATAATCTATCCGCTAGAATCAACAATACCAGTTTTCATTGCGATTGTTTTTGGTAAATCAGTAGTTCAAGCGATTTTAAATTTCATGCCCCAATGGTTCACCGTTGGACTTAATGTAGCAGGAGGGATTCTGCCAGCAGTTGGTTTTGCTATGCTGCTGGTTTACATGCCATTAAAAAAATATGGTTACTGGCTAATTGTGGGCTTTGTCGCTACAGCTTATTTAAAAATGCCAGTTTTAGGAGTCGCATTATTAGGTGCAGCTGCAGCTATACATCTTTACTTAAGTCTTTCAAGTAAGAATAAAGTAGTGGTTAATACCCATAATAATGTAGGTAATTTATCAGAGGAGGATATGGAAGATGAGTGATCATAAACTGACCAAAAAGGATATATTAAGAACCGCTTTAAGGCATTATTTAGGAGTTACAACTTTCAATTATGACACAGGAATTGCTCCGACAATTGTTTGGGAATTGTTTCCGGCTTTAAGAAAAATATACGCCAATGATGATGATTTAGTTTTATCTTTAGATAATCATTTTAGATACTACAATTGTAATCCGTGGCTATCTCCTTTAATCACCGGTGCAACTTTAGCAATGGAAGAAAAAGATGGCGTCAAGTCTATTGAAGCTGTTCAGAACCTGAAAACAGGACTAATGGGTCCGTTATCCGGCATTGGTGACACCATTATTTGGGTGATGATGCCGACCATATTTGGTGCTATTGCAGGCTCAATGGGTAAAAAAGGCAACCCCTTGGGCATGTGGCTATTCCTAGCAGTTTTTCTCATTTGCTTTTTCTTAAGACCCTACCTTTATTTTGTGGGTTACCAAACGGGAACAAATCTTATTGCGAAATTAGGTCAGAAGCTTGATGCTTTTACAGACGCGGTTTCGGTATTGGGTATCATGGTTATAGGATCGATAGTATCGTCAACTGTCAACGTGCAAACAGGCTGGGCTTTTCAGACTGGTGGAGTCAAAATTACATTGCAGAGCATTCTTGACCAAATCTGTCCGTCTCTATTACCCGCAATCTTAGTCGCTGCTCTCTATTATATGTTGAAAAAGAAAGTTAAAATGGCAACCTTAATTTTAGCAGTGATTGTAATAGCCATGTTAGGAGCTGCCATCGGGCTTTTTAAAGCCTAAATAAAGTATAAAAGTGGAGAAATTGATTTTGGTAAAAATAATTATTGTCACTCACAAAACTTTGGCTCAGGGATTTAAAGATTCCCTCAACTTTTTTACAGGACTTGATAAGCAAATTGTCGCCATCTGTGCTTATGAAAATAGTAACCAGTTTCCGGAAAAAGAATTGGCTGCAGAAATAAGCAAAGTGAAGTCAAACGAAAAATGTCTTATTCTTACTGATTTATTAGGTGGTAGCGTTAATCAGAATGCCGCTAAATACATCAAGGAAAATATTTTTTTAATCACAGGAATTAATTTAATTGTTGCTATTCAATTGGCACTGCTACCTGCAGACAAATTAACATCTGACAGCATTATGCAGGTTGTACAAGATGCCAAGAAACAAATAGTGTTTGTAAATGATTACTTAAAAAATAAAAAAAGTGACTTCGAAGATGAATAGCTAATCAGGCCTTTTGTGGAGTAATTAAATGATCATTGTGAAAGTTTTTAATAATAATATTGTTTTAGTTAAAAACAAAAAAACCGCTAAAGAAAGTATTCTTTGGGGCAAAGGAGTTGGTTTTCAGAAAAAAGCTGGGCAAAAAATTGTCATGAACAAAAACGATGCGATTTTTGTTAAAGAGGCAGAATCAGATTGGTCTAGATCGTTTCTCTCACTAAGTGAAGAAATACCCCTCAAATACTTCGAAGTGGCCAAAAAAATAGTTCAAGATGCTAGTGCAAATATGCAAGCCACTTTTAACCCGTTTTTACTGATTTCTTTAGCAGATCACATCTTCTTTACCATTAAACGGGCAAAAGAAAAAAATGGGGAAACTGAATTACCAATTAGTGAAATAAAAGAAGACTACTATAAAGAATTTAAGCAAGCACAACTAGCCAAAAATTACATTGAGCAGGAATTTGATGTTGCTCTGCCTGAAAGCGAAGCTGGTTTTTTAGCCATTCATTTTGTAGAGAATGAAAAAGAATCAGTAAAAAATTACGATGATAGTAAGCAAATTAAAAATCGTGCTACTAATGACATTTTAGAGATTATTGCAGAAAATTTGCACCTTGATATGACTGATGAAAAAGTCAATTTTCGGCGCTTAAAAACTCATTTAAAGTTTTTGCTAACCAGAATTCAGAATAAGGAATTTTTTAGAGATAGTAAGGAAGATAAGAAACTTTACCGGCAAATAATAAAGAATTATCCGGAACTATTAGACTGCGAACAGGCAATTAGTGACTATTTAGCAGAAACCTTTAATTATCACCTTAGTAAATCGGAACAAATATATTTGATTATGCATCTCAGGCAAATAGTGAAACAAAAAGATACTCAGAAAGAAGCAGAAAATGAAGATTAAAGAAGTTATCGATAAAATGATAAATTATCATTCCGGTCAAAAACTCGGTTCGGATATGAAACGTGATCGGATTTTGTTTGGCAATGAATTTAGCAATAAAGAATGCACCGGTATTGTGACTACTACGTGGGCTAATATTGACGTGATTAAAACGGCGATTAAACGGGGCGCAAATCTGATTATCTCTCACGAGGCCCTTTTTTGGAACCACGGCGATCATACTGATTGGCTGACGGCTAATAAAAATAAAACTTTTGCTCTGAAAAAGCAGCTGCTGGAAGACAATCAGATTGTAGTTTGGCGTGATCATGACCACATTCATTTTGGTGGCATACCCGTTAAAGACCAATACTTCGATGGTATTTTTTATGGCTTTGCCCAAGAAATGGGCTGGGCTGAATATGCGACAGGAGGTGTAAAGGGAACGGCTGGATATTTAAGAGCTAAGTATCGTGAATATCAAATTCCGCAAACGACAGTTGCTAGTGTAGCCCAAAAATTAATGGCAAAAGGAGATTTGAATGGCTGCAAGATCTTTGGTGACCCTATGACGCCGGTAAGTAAAGTGCTGATACCGACGCATAATTTAGGGGATGCTAAGGAATTAATCACCAAAATTGATCAGGAAAATTTTGACTTAGTTTTAGGACTTGAAGTGATAGACTTCACGTTAAGTGAGTACATTAGGGATAGTAATATGTTAGGACTTAACAAAGCATTGTTGACGGTCGGTCATTTTAATTTGGAAGAGTTTGGGGTTAAGTATATGATGAATTATTTGCCACAGATTTTTGCTAATCAAATACCATGCAGTTTTGTTAAAGCGGGAGATAGCTATAACTATCTTTTAAATGAAAATAAATAGGATCATACTTACTGTTTTATTTGATAAATCGTAACACTTGTTAGTGTTACGATTTTTGTTTAATTACCAAACTTTTAAACGCAATGCTAATTTAGAAATATTATCCTAATGGTGAATGCCAAATTTTCATTACTAAAAGGCCAATGATAAGAAAAAGAATTGAGGCAATTGCTAACAAAACTTTTCTTTGCTTTGGCGTTTTTTTGGAGTCGCAACTAAAGACTAGGCAAAAACTGGCAACAACAATCAATAAGCCAGTGATTAACAATAAGGTAAAACTATAATTCATTTTTTCACCAACTTTTGCTTAAGAATAAAAATTAAGAAAATAATAACTTGTCTTTTTGTGAATATTTTATTAATATGGTAATGATGTGGAGGACTTTATGAGTAGAATTAAAGTAATGACGGTTTTTGGAACCAGACCAGAAGCAATTAAGATGGCTCCTTTAGTGCAAAAGCTAAAAAAAGATGAACGTTTTACAGAAGTCACAGTAGTAACTGCCCAGCACCGAGAGATGTTGGACCAGGTACTTAACATTTTTAAAATTAAACCTGATTATGACTTTAACATTATGAAGAAAAATCAAACCTTGGAAGGTATCACAACTAAGGTATTGCTTGATATGGTTAATGTATTAAAGGATGTTAAGCCTGACATTGTCTTGGTTCATGGGGATACTACTACCAGTTTTGCGGCAGGTCTAGCCAGCTTTTATCTTCAGTGCCCACTCGGCCATGTTGAGGCAGGACTTAGAACATGGCATAAATACTCACCTTTTCCTGAGGAAATGAACCGGCAAATGACAGATGATTTGGCTGATCTTTATTTTGCACCTACTAAAGTAAGTAAGCAAAACTTATTAACAGAAAATCATAACGCAGAGAATATTTTTGTGACTGGCAATACAGCAATTGATGCTCTATCAGAAACTGTCCAAGCCAATTATCATCATGAAGTTTTGGATCTTATTAAACCAGGAAGTAAAATTATTTTGGTGACAATGCACCGTCGGGAAAATCAAGGTGAACCAATGAGACGGGTATTTAAAGTTATGAAACAAGTTGTTGATAGCCACGATAATGTTGAAATGATTTATCCCGTCCACCTTTCTCCACGAGTACAAAAGGTTGCCCATGAAATCTTTGGGGATGATCCCAGAATTCATTTAATTGCGCCACTAGATGTAGTAGATTTTCATAATTTGGCTAAGCTCAGCTACTTTATTATGACTGATTCCGGCGGCGTTCAAGAAGAAGCTCCAGCTTTAAACAAACCTGTCTTGGTTTTACGTGATACCACGGAAAGACCGGAAGGCGTTAAAGCGGGGACGCTTAAGTTGGTCGGAACCCAGGTTGATGCGGTCAAAGCAGCAATGGTTGAACTACTTGATAATAAAGAGATTTATGATCAGATGGCCAGTGCGAAAAATCCTTATGGTGATGGGCATGCGTCTGACAGAATCATGGCTGATATTGCGTATTATTTTGCTAAAAATAAAGGGCAACGTCCAGAAGACTTTGAATAAACTACTTAAATTTGATATTAAAGCTGATAATTATCAGCTTTTTTATTTTGAGTTTTTTTCAATGGCTTTGGGTGTTTACCAAGCAATTAATCCCATCGGAGGAGTAATTAGTCCTTTTGTAATTAACCCTCTAACCAAAATGTTTAGCAACGTAAAAATCAATGCGTTTGTCATTAGTGGATTCTTAGCACTGCTAATAGGACTAATTGTTCTATTTAGCAATTATCAAAAGAATATGATTGCTCACCAAGTGAATGCTTAAAATAAAAACAGATAATTTAAAAAGGTGATAACTTACAAGTTATCACCTTTTGTTTTTGCGCGCTTTAATTTTTTCTTTTGCCCTCTTAATCATCGTTGTTTCTTGTGCTTGAAACACGGATCTAGTAGTCAGGTAATTGAAAATACCTACTAAAACTTGATCAACAATTTTCACGAACAGAGCATCTAAGTGCAACCAAGACAAACCAACCAGCATGATTAAACTGTCAGGAATGAGACTGATAATTCTGTAGGTAAAGAAGACAATTAATTTTTGCCAAGTTGAATGTTCCTCATCTACGTTATTAATAAAAACGGCTTTTTGATTAAATACGAACGAAGCTAAGTTTGAAATAATAAAGGCAATAGTATTAGAAACTAGCACCACGCTATGCCACCACTTATGCAGTACCATAAATACTACTGTATTGATAAGAGCTGCAATAAAGCCAAAAACCATGTAAACAAATAAATTACGATGTCTTTTAACCAGATTATTGGCTAGGCGATGGATTTTAGGATCTGATACCGAGTTAAATTTTCTAGAATCCATTTTTTTATTTTTAACCATTTAGTTGCTCAGCCATTTCCTTAGCTGCGTTATCAATAAGGTCGATGTCGTCATCACCAGGGGCATTTTCGATTGTTACAGGCTTAGTGACTTCTTTAGCGCCCACTTCTTTGAACATTTTTTCAAAATCAAAAACATTTTCGCAAAAATGATCGTTATATACTCTATCGCCACTGCCCATAACAGCAAAGAACTTGCCGCTTAAATCTAATTCTTTTAATTGATCATAAAAATCAGCAATTTCATCAGTCATTTGTCCTTCACCATAAGTATAGGTGACGAAAATGCACAGATCAGTTGTTAAATAATCACTAGCATCGGTAAATTCAGCTTCACTGGTTTCAACATCAAAACCATAATCTTGTAAATCTTCATCTAATATATCTGCTATATCAGCATCATTACCGGTCATACTTGCGTAGACAATTCTAGCCTTCATTTTGTTCATACCTTTCACAAAAACTGATTCACCAAAACATTATACCCAATTTTACTGCTTTTATGAAATTCTTTAGTAAACTTTTAAAAAACGCTATAATGTAATCAAACATCATTTTACAGAGGGGAAATTAAATTTGATTACAATTAAATCCGTTAGAGAACTCAAGGGTATGCAGGCGTCAGGTCGATTATTAGCTTCAATGTTTGAAGGCTTGCGCGATGTAATTAAACCGGGAATTACAACTTGGACGATTGAAGAATTTTGTCAAGATTTTGTTAAAAGACGGGGAGGTCGACTCTCAGAACAAGGTTTTGAGGGCTATAAATACGGCACCTGCATTTCTGTTAATGATCAGATTGCCCATGCAACACCACGAAAAGACTTTGTTTTAAAAGAGGGCGATCTGGTAAAAGTTGACGTTACTTGCAACCTTAATGGTTATGAAACAGATTCATGTACGACTTATCCAGTAGGCAAAATTTCTCAAGCAGATCAGGATTTAATGGATACCACAAAAAAGGCTATGTATTTAGGAATTGATCAGGCAGTTTTAGGAAACCGCATTGGTGACATTGGGGCTGCTATTCAGCATTTTGTAGAAGATGAACACCATTATGGTGATGTGAAAGAGCTGGTAGGTCACGGTATTCAACCAAGCATTCACGAAGATCCTGAGGTACCTCATTGGGGCAAAGCTGGACATGGCTTGCGCTTACGTGAAGGAATGACTATCACTTGTGAACCAATGGTTGAAGCTGGTGGCGACTGGCGAATTGTAGAAAAAAGCGTACCAGATCCTAAAGATGACTGGGTGTTTTATGCCACACCTGATGGTTCAAAATCTGCCCAATTTGAACATACTTTTGCCATTACTAAAGATGGTCCTAAGATTTTAACTTTGCAAAAACCATACGATGGTTACGAAAAATATCTACCTCATTTTGACGAAATGGATGACTAAGGTGCATGGGAAGAAAAGCTGAGGCAATCAAAAAACGTTCATTTTTATTCTATAAAACTGTCTCCTTAAAATTTACCCAAGGTGAAGTTTTAACCAGTGCAATTGCGATTGCTTATTATGTCTTGTTTTCGATTTTTCCATTAATTATTATAATCGGGAACGTTTTGCCGTTATTCCATATTAATACTGACCCGATTGCCAGTTATTTAAAATTAATTTTTCCAGACAAGATTGCCAAATTTATAATGCCGATAATTAACTCGTTACTCAAAAGTAAGTCTACTGGTTATATTTCTTTTGGTATTGTTTTGGCATTGTGGTCTGTGTCTTCTTTGGTTAACGCGATTCGAATTGGTATGAACCGTGTTTATGGCGTACGTGCTGATGAATTAAAACAAAAATGGCAAATTACAGTTTGGACAAGATCAATCACAATCATGCTGACCAATTTAATGATTATCGTTTTTACTTTGCTTAGTTTGACGCTTATCTTTGGTCAGCAGGTATTGGAATTTTTAAAACCTATTTTCTCTTTTTCAGTTGGTGAAATTGAAAAAATATTTAGCTATCGCTATCCCGTCATCATAATTACGATGATTGGCGCGCTATATTATTTAAATTACTTTTTGCCTAATATTAGGCTGAAAAAGAAAGTTATTTGGCCGGGTGTATTTACCACCTTATTCGGCTGGATTATTTTGTCTTGGCTTTTTGGGTTCTACCTGCATCATTTTCGAATTAGCTGGGAAAACTATGGCATTATTGGTACATTTATCATATTTATGCTTTGGCTCAATATTTCGTCGATTGTATTCCTGTTAGGTACTTGCGTTAATTCAGCTATTGTGACGCTTAATTATGGTGGCGTCCATTATTCTGTAGGCCGACTTGCTGAATATATTCAAAGAAAGCGCCACCGGTAAAAATTGGCACAATGGAAAATATTTTGGTATATTAGGTTTGTGATTTATAGAAAGTGTACAGGTAATGAAAGTAAGGAAAGCAATTATTCCGGCAGCAGGACTGGGTACAAGGTTTATGCCGGTAACCAAGTCAATGCCTAAGGAAATGTTGCCAATTGTTGACAAACCTACAATTCAATTTATTGTCGAAGAAGCCAAGAAATCTGGTATTGAAGACATTTTAATTGTCACCGGTAAAAATAAACGGTCAATTGAAGATCATTTTGATTCAAATCCAGAACTTGAACAAAATTTACAAGAAAAGGGCAAAACAGGACTGCTAAAAATGTCTCAAGACATTACGCACTTGGGCATTAATATTTACTATACCCGCCAACCTTATCCGGCTGGATTAGGGGATGCAATTGCGCGCGGACGCAGTTTTGTCGGAGATGAGCCATTTGTCGTCATGCTCGGCGATGACTTGATGATGGATAAAGTGCCGTTAACTAAGCAGCTAATTGATCGCTATAATGAAACTCATGCTTCTACAATTGCTGTCATGCCGGTGCCTCACAAAGAAGTTTCTAAATATGGCATTATTAAGCCTGAAAATGAAATTATGCCCGGTTTGATTAACGTTAAGTCTTTTGTTGAAAAGCCGGCTGTTGATAAGGCACCAAGTGATTTTGCCATTATTGGACGCTATCTCTTAACACCAGAGATTTTCCCAATTTTAGCTGAGCAAAAACCTGATAAGGGCGGAGAAATTCAATTGACAGATGCAATTGATACTATGAACAAAACTCAGCGTGTTTTTGCCCATGTCTTCAATGGCGTACGCCATGATGTTGGTAATAAGGAAAACTATTTGGAAACATCAATTGAATACGGCTTAAAGCATCCTGAAACAAAAGATGCTTTGCGCAAATATATTATCAATTTGGGTAAAAAATTGGAAAAGCAAGGTAAAGAATAATAAATAGTTGAATTTTGCAACTTTGGAAACCATTAATTAATGGTTTCTTTTTTTGTATAAAATTTTTCTTAATGTGGCGCTTTTTACTGTCTTTGAGCAATAAATTTTTGTATCATGCACGTTGAAACTTTTTGCTAGGGGATAGGTAAAATGAAAGATATTTATATTGTTGCAGCTAAAAGGACTCCTTTTGGTCGGTATCGCGGCTTGTGGGCAGAAAAAAGCGCTGTCGATTTGGGCGAATTAGCACTATCAGCAACTTTAACAAGCATTGATTTAGCAGCTGAAAAACTTGATGCGCTATTTATGGGCAATGTTTTAGGAGCTGGTTTAGGTCAAAATATGGCTCGGCAAATTGCTTTAAATGTTGGAATGAGTGAAAAGAGCAGTAGCGTTACCATCAATGAAGTTTGCGGTTCAAGCCTGAAAGCACTTCGCGTGGCTCAAGGACAAATGGAGTTAGGTGACTTTGACTTAGTGGCTGTGGGCGGCGCAGAAAGTATGACTAATGCGACTTATTTGGCAAAAGATAAAGCAAAGCCCCAGTTTCAGAGCGAAATGCTCCAAAATGGTCTAACTGATGCTTTTTCCGGTTCACACATGGGATTAACTGCCGAAAATGTGGCTGCAAAATATGGTATTAGTCGCTTAGAAATGGATCAATATAGTGCAAAGTCGCATCACAAAGCAGCAGAAATTGTCCAACAGGATTTTTTTAAAGACGAAATAATTGCTGTAAAAACTAACGGAAAATTTGTCCAGCAGGATGAAACGATCCGTCCAGATACTAATTTAGATGCGCTAAGCAAACTAAAGCCTGTTTTTAAAGAAAATGGTTTAATCACTGCCGGTAATTCTTCACCATTAAGTGACGGCGCCAGTATGATTATTTTGGCGACTGGCGAGAAAGTCCAAGAATTAAACTTAAAACCACTTGCGCGACTAGGCTCATTTGCTGAATCAGGTACTGATCCCGCATATATGGGCATGGCGCCTTATTTTGCAGTCAAAAAATTATTGCAAAAAACAAATAACACGCTAGATGATTACGATGCAATTGAAGTTAATGAAGCTTTTGCTGCTCCAAGTGTTGCTCTAGCTAAGCAGCTGGAAATTCCAGAGGCCAAGCTAAATATTTTTGGTGGCGCTATTGCTTTAGGGCACCCACTGGCTGCCACAGGTACTCGCTTAGTGGGGACAGCAATCAACATCATGAATCACATCAATGGTCGCAAAGCGCTAGTTACCCTTTGTATCGGTGGCGGACAGGCAATCGCATGTGAAGTTGAGAGATGTTAAAATGAAATTTTATGAATTACCACCTGCTAAAAGACGGGAATTGCTTAAGCAGCAGGGAATTGAACTGGATGAGATTGACACCGAAGTGCTGGACGAACTTAATTTGTTAAGTGAAAACGTGGTAGGACAATTGCGTTTGCCGGTTGGCATTGTGCAAAATCTCCGTGTTAATGGTCAAAACTATCAAGTTCCTATGGCCACTGAAGAACCATCAGTAGTGGCTGCGGCAAACCATGGTGCCAGTATTGCAGCAAAGGCTGGAGGTTTTATAGCGGAAAGTCACCGTGACGGCATTTGGGGTCAAATCATATTGCAAGTTAGTGAAGATTTTCAGGTAGCTAAATTGCAGGTTCTTTTTCCAGAACTCATCAAGCTGACTAATAATAAATTTGCCAGTTTAGTCAACCACGGTGGCGGTGTGAAAACTATTACTGCAAAACAAGAAGCAGAACTGCTTTTTTTAAAAATCCTAGTCGATCCAGCTGAAGCTATGGGAGCAAACAAGGTAAATTCTATTTTAGAGTACATGGCGGCTAAACTTTCTGCTTGTCCTGGTATTGAGCAAAAATTATTTGCTATTTTATCTAATTATCCCAGTCAAATAACTAAAGTTAAAGTTGAGGTGCCTGTTGCAATAATTGGCGGCAGAAAAACAGCGCAAAAAATCGCTTTGCTAAGTAAAATTGGTCAAACTGACCCCATGAGAGCCGTCACCAATAACAAGGGGATTATGAATGGCATTGATGCAGTCTTACTGGCAACCGGTAATGATACCAGGGCTGTAGCAGCAGCTTGTGGAGTCTGGTCAAGTAGCAGCGGCTCATATACCAACCTGAGTGAATGGATTGTGCAAGAAGACAAATTGATAGGTCAGCTCAGCGTTCCTTTACCAATTGGCACCGTTGGCGGCTCAATCAATTCCAGAAAAGATATCAAGCAAAGTTATCGCATTTTGGGTAAAAATATTACCAGCAATCAACTAGCGGATATTATCGCTGCGATTGGTTTAGCTAATAACTTGGCGGCTTTATTGGCAATCGCCACTCAAGGTATTCAAAAAGGACACATGAAATTGCAAGCCAGGAATATTGTTGCCAGTCTTAAAGCAACTTCGCAAGAGCAAAAGGCAGTTTTGCAAAAGCTGGTCAGCTCTAAAAAATACAGTCAAGCAGCTGCGCGAGAATTTTTACAAGAAGTTAGAAAGGAAAACAATGCAAGTCGGAATTGATCAAATTGGTTTTTATACTCCAAATAAATATGTTGATATGGTGGATTTGGCGCACGCGCGCAATGAGGATCCCAATAAATTTTTGATCGGGATTGGACAAAGAAAAATGAGTGTGGCTGATCAAACTCAAGATGCCGTGTCAATGGGAATAAACGCAACTTTGAGGTATTTAGATCAGGTTGAACTCGAAAAAGTCGGGTTGTTGATAGTGGGAACAGAAAGCGGGGTTGATCAATCTAAATCAGCTTCACTTTTTGTCAAATCAGCTTTAAACTTGCCTGCAAATGTGAGAACTTTCGAAATAAAAGAAGCATGTTTTGGTATGACCGCTGGCATAATGATTGCTCGTGATTATGTGCGCTTGCACCCAAACCACAGCGCAATTGTTATTGGAGCAGATATTGCGCGGTATGGTGTTAACACAGGTGGCGAGGTCACTCAGGGTGCGGGCAGTATAAGCGTCTTGATTAAGGCTGATCCTCAAATTATGACTTTAAATGAAGGTCATAGTGCTTATAGCGCAGATATTAACGATTTTTGGCGTCCCAATGATTCCCCAGTGGCACTGGTTGATGGTAAATATTCCAAAAACGTCTATTTGGACTTCTTTAAACATACTTACACTGCATATCAAACTCAAACAGGTGGCAAAACCAGTGATTTTACAGCGCTACTTTATCATTTGCCTTTTGTGAAAATGGGTTTCAAGGCAAACCAGTTGGCAATTGAGAAAGAAGATGAGGAAACTAAAAAGCGTCTAGCGGATAATTTTACTGCAAGTGCTTGTTATAGTAAGGAAATTGGTAATATCTATACTGCATCTTTATACCTAAGTCTTCTGAGTTTATTGGAAAATACACAGTTGCCAGAAAACGCCAAAATTGGTTTGTTTTCTTATGGTTCCGGTGCAATGGGAGAGTTTTATTCTGGGCAAATTGTTAACAATTATGAACAAGCTTTGCATAAGACTGCAGATCAAACAATGATTGCGCGAAGACAAAAATTAAGTATTCCAGAATATGAACAAATTTTTAATCAAGCTTTGCAAGTCCCAGAAGATGGTTTGGAACTTGCAAGTGATGAGCAGAGCGGCAAGTGGTACTTTGCCGGTACTGAAAATCACGTCCGACAATATCGGCAAAAATAGATCAAGCAAAAAATGCTGCTTTTAGCAGCATTTTTTAAGTTAGTCTAATGGCATTTTGACTGGTCATAATTTGTATCCCATAAACTGAAATTTTTTGGTCATTCTGACTTATGTATATGGGAATACTACGACCATGAATATTTTATACCAATTTAATAAATTTGTCTTTGGTTAGTGGCTTTTTGCCCGGAATAAATAGGCAAGCTGTACTGGTAATCTTTACTTTTGCCAGCGGAATTGCCTTTTGGTCAATAGTTAGGTACAAGTTAGTTTGGTTATTTAAATCGTTGGTTAATTGTAAAAAGTCAGTTAATCGCATTTTATTATTCCTATACAAATTAAAAATGTTATACTATAAGATATTATTTTAGTAAGGACGGCTTAACTAAGTGAAAAAATTAAAACATAAAAAGTTGTGGGTGTCATTAATTGTTATTATCTTACTAGTATGCTTGCTGTTTACGGGAGCTGGCTACTACTTTTTCACAGTAGCATGTGTTCCGGGTGAAAAAAGCTTTTTATCATCGTCCAGCAAGGTGATCAAGAAATCAGACCCACTTTACCGTGAAAAAATCTGGTTTAAGAAAACCGCAAAAGAAAAGTGGTACATGACTTCGGCTGACGGTAAATATAAGTTAGATGCTAATTATATTCCTCATAAAAATTCTAGTAAAACAGCTATTGTTTTGCCGGGTTATATGGATACCAAAGAAGATATGGGTGAATATGATGCCTTGTTTCACGAATTGGGCTACAATACTTTAACACCTGATCCGCGGGCCCAAGGCAAGAGTGAAGGAAATTATATCGGTTATGGTTGGCCAGAAAAAGATGATGTCAAGAAGTGGATTAATTATTTGTTGCAAAAGACTGGTAAGCAGCAACAAATTGTAGTTTATGGCTTGAGCATGGGTGCGGCAACTGCCATGATGACCAGTGGTCTGAAACTGCCTCAGCAAGTTAAAGTATTTATTGAAGACTGCGGCTATACTAGTGTTAAAGACGAAATTGAACACGAGGCAGGAGTTTTATACAATATGCCTGCCTTTCCACGTTTTCCTTTAGTTGAGATTTTAAGCGGCATTAATAGGCTGAAAGTTGGCTACTTTATGGGTAATGCCTCCAGTGTAAACCAATTACATAAAAATCATCGGCCAATGCTCTTTATTCATGGCAGTCGTGACAATTTTGTACCTACTAGAATGGTCTATCCTAATTATAAGGCTACTAAGGGGCCAAAGGAAATATGGGTTGCACCCAAAGCTAAACACGCCAAGTCGTTTTCAAAACACCCCAATGAATACAAAAAACGGGTTGCAACATTTTTAGCTAAATATATCAAATAGATTACGCTTTATGCTTGCTAGCGCTTACATGTATCTGTTAAGATAAATGTGTGGTTAAGGTTATCATATTTTCTATCTCCATAATTTGTTTGTTGTCTAATCTTAAATGGCAAGCTCAAAAAAGTTTATTTAGTTTTATACAAATGATTATTTGCTTAAAATCGCGAATTTTAAACATTTAAACCTAATCCACTAAAAAATAGTTGTCGCAATTTGCGGCAACTATTTCATTTATCTTAAAGTTAACTTAACAACACATTCACAGCGCGGTGTTTGCGGCAACATGTCTACATTTTCTATTAGCCTGACATTATAGGCCTCGCTTAATAAAACTAAATCCTGCGCCAAAGTGGAAGGGTTGCAAGAGATGTAAACAAAGGTTTTAGGCTTAACCTTCAATAAGGTTTTGATTAAGCTTTTAGCTAAGCCGGTACGTGGGGGATCAACAATTAATGCGTCAATCGGCACGCCATTGTTGGCTAATTCAGGTAAAATTTTTTCTACGCTGCCCTGAATGTAATTAGCATTTTTAATATGGTTGAGTTCCACATTATGGTTTGCATCAGCAACTGCCTCAGGGATGGTTTCAATACCAATAACCTGCTTGACCTGATCAGCTGCTAAAATTCCCAGTGTGCCCACACCACTATAAGCATCAATCAGAGTTTCTTCAGGCGTTAGGTCTAAGAATTTGAGCGCTCTTGAATAAAGGGTAATGGTTTGTACTGGATTTAATTGGAAGAAAGCTCGTGGTGACAATGCAAATTTTTTGCCGAGAATTTCATCAGTAATCTGATTTTTGCCGGCCAATTTAGTGGTTTTGTTGCCCCAGACTTGCGGATTACGCCAGTCAGTTTCATTTTGATAAACACTGACTACGTTAGGAAGCTGCATAATTTCTTGGGCCAGCTGACTTAGGTTTTTAATACTGCGACCGACAGTAATTAGTGTTACCTGAATTTCACGGGTAGCATGTGCTTGACGCACCACGATTGTTTTAAGACCATCAAAATGCCGGTAAGGATCAGCTATTTTAATGTGCATCTTCTCTACCAGATTTTTGATTTTGCGCTCAGTTTCTTGAGTGTCTTTATTTTGAGTGGGCATTTCCGGCAAATCAAACAGCTGGTGTGAATTGGGGGCAAAAAGACCTAGACTTATTTGACCGTGATTTTGTTCAATTTGATATTGCGCTTTGTTGCGATAATGCCATTCTTCAGGTGCAGGAATAGTTTTTTTAACTTTATATTTGTGATAACCGCGGGGATGGTATTTTTCAAGAGCTTCTAGAACATTATCTCTTTTAAATTCAAGTTGTTTTGGATATGCTAAATGAGCAAGTTCCAGTCCGCCAATTGCGGGGTCAACATTATTAGGGAAAGCAACTCTATCTGGACTTTTCTCCTTAATACGTACCAGTTCGGCATCAATGTAGCGCGGATATTCTTTAATAATCTTGGCTACTACCACTTCGCTTGGTAAAGCACCTGGTATAAAAATGATTTTCTTGCGGTAATAACCAATTCCTTCACCATTAATACCAAGTCTTTTGATGGTAATAATAATATCTTTATCTTTTTGTTTCTTTTGATTAAAATTCTTGTACATAGTTTTCTTTCTACAATAAAATAGTAAATGTTAACAATTTATTGTACTCCCAGAAAAAAGTATTTAGCAAGAATGAGCAAAATTTGCTAGCATGGAGTTGATGAGTAGAAAGGTAAATTATTATGCCAATTATTACTAAAGTTAGCAGTCAAAAAAGACCTGGACGCTACAATATTTTTTTAGATGGCACATACTCTTTTTCTGCCAGTGAGCAAACAGTGGCTGAGTTTATGCTCTTGAAGGGTCAGGAATTAACTGAAGAACAAATTGTGGCAATTAAACAGTTTGATGCCGGTGCAAAGGCAACTAATATTGCGACAAATTATTTAAGTTATGAACCCAGAACAGTTTTTGAGGTTTTACAATACCTTAATAAACACGACATTGACAATGAGTCGGCGCAAGCAGCAGTCAGTCAGCTAACAGAAATGGGCTTTTTGGACGACGCCAAGTACGCCCAATTACTGGTTAGACAAAATTTGCGCATTGGTACTGATGGACCAATTGGTATCAGTAATAAGTTGAGGCAGAAGGGTATTGCTCCGGAAATAATTGACAATACTATAGCTGAAATAGCTGATGATGACTGGTTTAAGCCGGGTGAGAAGGTCCTTAAATCTATGAAAAGTAAAGTGGGGAAATTTTCCAGGCGCGAGCTTGAACGTAAAATGACAGCCAAGTTATTAAGTCATGGCTTTTCTAGTGCTCTTACCAGTGAAATAATTGCTCAAATTAATTTATCGCAAAATGACGAAGATCAAATAGAAGCATTAAAAAAGCAGGGGATAAAAGCGTATAAACGGTTTCGTCGTTTGCCTGAAGGTCAGAAACAAAACAAAATACGCAACTATTTATTTACTCACGGCTTTACCACTAGCGAAATTGATGCTTTTCTAGCTGGTGAGATTATTCCCTTAGCTGAATTAGATGAATATTAGGAGATTTTATGAAAAAACTGCAAAAAAAAGTAACTTTTGTTGGACGCCCTTTTCCGGACCAATTAATGGATGAACAAAAAACTTTCACCGAATCAAATATGGCAATGGAACAAGACCAGACTTTTCTGAATTTTATTGCCCAGAATAATTTAAATAATACTCGCAGTAGTTTGGTGGTTTTTGGTCCTGAAAATTTTATGTACTGGTACGGGGTAATTGCGCCAAACGAGATTGAGGTTCCGCGAGGATTAATGAAATTTGTGCTGCCTGAAACCCAAGTAGCAGTTGAGGAAAAGGATAATCAGAATATTTCTTTTTTTAGTCAACCCTTAAATATAGTAATTTCACAATTTTTAGCTACTGTGGCAGATACAGGAATTAAAATTTATCAAAATCCCGGCGATAGTTTAACCCCTTATATTTTGCAAAATTTAGATTTAAAGACAAAAAAACTGACCCAAGAACTATATCTTGAAGACAGTCTTTAACAGTTAGTGTTGTTTAGGATCAATTGACAGGTTGTCATACTCAACATAAGCGCCCAGACAAGTTGATAAAAGCATTACCAGCATCACAATTCCCGCTGATTTACCCACTATTTGATCTAGGGTTAAAAATTCACGTACGACAAAAGTGGCTGCAAAACAAAGAATAAAATCTAAGATTACATTGGCAACTTGTAGAAAATAGCGCCGTCTAATGCTGAAAAAGCGTAATAATTGTTTTAACAAGCCATCATCTATTTCAACGGCTAACAAGTCAACTGGTCTTTGAATCGTGGCTTTGATGGCAAACATTATTAAAGCACCCACTATAGCGCCAATGGTAGTGCGGAAAAGATCGGCTGAATGCAAAACAAGAGCATCGTAGCCAATGCCAATAATAGTTAAACTACATAAATAAGGAATTAAAAGTAAGAACGTAAAAACAAGTATGACATGACTTTTTTTCATGGTAAGACCTCATTTCTTACGTGCTATTCTAACATATTGTTTGTGTACATGATATAATGTTGATATTTAATACGTTATTTTAAGAAAGAGAGCAAAAAAATGACTAGCGACCCTGAGAAGGGGAATTTATTCGAGCGTTTCAAAAATAAATTTTCCCCTACAAATGATGAAGAAACAAGAGAACATTTAATTTCAGAAATTGAAGATTTACATCAGCAGAAAAAAATCAATGATAACGAATTTTCAATGTTAAATGCAGTTTTGGATTTTCAGGGACGGATGGTACGTGAAGTAATGGTTCCGCGAATTGATGCTTTTATGGTTGATTGCCAGGAGAGTTTGCAGGATCATCTTAAGGAAATACTGCGTGAACCATATTCCAGAATACCGGTTTATCAACACGATAAGGATAAAATAGTAGGCATCATTCATATTCGGACGGTTTTGCGTAAAGCTTGGGAGAAGGGCTTTGACAAAATTACTTATGATGACGTTATGAATCCACCCCTCTTTGCCCCAGAGACAACTGAACTTAGTGATTTGTTGTTTGAAATGCAGCAGACGCAGCAGCAATTGGCTATTTTGACGGATGAGTATGGTGGTGTGGTTGGTATTGCTACAATAGAAGATATTATTGAAGAAATAGTCGGTAATATTGATGACGAAGTAGATCAAACCGAAGTTTTGGTACACCAGATTGCCCCTAATAAGTATGTCATTTATGGTAAAATGCCTCTTGATGAATTTAATGAAGAATTTGGTACTGATCTGGAAATGGAAAATGTAGATACCATTGCAGGTTATATGATTACCAAATTAGGCATAATTCCAGCCAAAGGAGAAAAATTAGCGGTTAAATTGGATAACGGCATGGTTTTGACAACTAGAAGGATGATGCGTTCAAGACTGATGACTGTTTTACTAACTATACCTGAGGAAAAACCAAAGAAGAAAGAAGAACAAAATACTTAATGAGTAATGAACTATTAGATAAGGTTAAAAAAAGAAGAACATTTGCTATTATATCGCACCCGGATGCAGGGAAAACTACGATAACGGAGCAAATGCTTCTTTTTGGTGGCGTAATTCGTAGTGCAGGAACTGTTAAAGCTCGTAAAACTGGTCACTATGCGACTAGTGATTGGATGGAAATCGAAAAGCAACGTGGTATTTCCGTTACCAGTTCAGTTATGCAGTTTGAGTATCAGGGAAAAAGAATTAATATTCTCGATACTCCCGGACACGAAGATTTTTCCGAAGATACTTATCGAACCTTAATGGCGGTCGATTCCGCGGTTATGGTCATTGATTCGGCTAAAGGTATTGAACCGCAAACCAAAAAATTATTTAAGGTGGTTAAGCAAAGAGGAATTCCGATCTTTACTTTCATGAATAAGCTAGATCGTGACGGCAGACCGCCACTTGATTTGATTGCGGAACTTGAGGACCTGTTAGGTATCGAAGGCGTAGCCATGAATTGGCCTATTGGTTCTGGCCAAACGTTGGCAGGTTTATATGATATTGCCAACAACCAAATTGAAATGTACCACAAAGATGGACCTGACCGCTTTTTAGCACTTAATAAAGAGGGTAAGTTGCCTGCTAGTGAACCATTTAGTCAAAATCCGCAATTTCAGGATACTCTGGGAGAAATTGAATTAATTAAAGAAGCTGGTAACCAGTTTGATCTTGCTAAAATTGTTAAAGGAGATCAAACCCCAGTATTTTTTGGCTCTGCCTTAACTAATTTTGGAGTTGAAACATTTTTAAAGAGCTTTGTCAAGCTTGCACCTTCACCTGCCAGCCATGAAGTTAATGATAGCGAAAATTTAGCCCCAGATGATCAAGATTTCTCCGGTTTTGTCTTTAAAATTCAAGCTAATATGAATCCTCATCACCGTGACCGTATTGCATTTGTCCGTATTGGTAGCGGTGAATTTAAAAAGGGACTGGATGTTACTTTGGCTCGTACGGGTAAACCGATTCGCTTGAACAATGCAACTGAATTTATGTCAAGTGAAAGAATGCAGGTTTCGGATGCCGTGGCAGGTGACATTGTCGGATTATATGATACGGGTAATTTTCAAATTGGTGATAGTATTTATGCCGGTAAGCGCAAGATTGTTTACCCTCCGCTACCGGAATTTACACCGGAGTTATTCGTCAGAGTCACTGCCAAAAATGTGATGAAGCAGAAGTCGTTTCATAAGGGAATGGTGCAACTGGTTCAAGAAGGAGCCATTCAGTTATACCAAAATTATCAGACTGATGAATATATTTTAGGTGCTGTGGGACAACTGCAATTTGAAGTTTTTAAATTTAGGATGAAGAATGAATATAATTCCGATGTGGAGATGACAAATATTGGTCACAGAGTTGCACGTTGGATTGATCCTGATCAGCTTGATCCCGCTATGGCTAATAGCCGTAACCTTTTGGTCAAAGACCGCTACGGTCAACCATTATTCTTATTTGAAAACCAATTTGCTGAGCGCTTCTTCCGGGATAAGTATCCTGACGTGAAATTAACAGAAAAGCTCTAAATAAAAAACTGGCATTAAGCCAGTTTTTTTATTTATCAATGTGAATTTCAATCACATGTTGACTTTTGTCAAAAGTTAAAACATACGAAGGATTTTTTTGTTTAACTAATCGTTCAATTACAAAGTCTGTTTCATCTTTACGGACGCGTCGATTGTGGTTTTCCAAGACAATCCCGATAGCTTTATCACTTTCGGTGTATATAACAGAAGTATTGCCTAGAGAATATACTTTAACATAATTTACATTAGTGGTATTTAGTTGACTATGAACAAGGTCCCGATAACTATTGGTTACATCTATCAAATGCATGGATTTCACCCGTTTCTTCTAGTAGCTCTTTTTTATTTAGTATACAACTAATCATAACTTTTTTCTTTAAAAAAAAGCATGATTATCATAATTTGCAATAATCATGCTTAGTGAAAAATTAATTTAACTAATTATTTTCGGTGTTAACCTCGGTATCACCGATATTTTCATCATTACTAATCACAATTTTGCCATCAGCTACGCTAGCTAATAAGCGCTTAGCTGCAGGATGATCCAGTTTATAGTCTGCCACTTTGTCTTCAATTTCTTCTTGAATAGTTCTCCTAAGAGGTCTTGCACCCATAGCAGGGTTATAACCTTCTTCGACCAACTTGTTCTTTGCTTCATCACTAACAGTAATCTGTAAACCTTGGTTTTTAACCATATCGTTGACTTCTGTTAACATCAAATTGACAATTTTTACTAAGTCTTCCTTAGTTAATTCGTTAAATTCGATTACATCATCCAGACGGTTGAGAAATTCCGGCTTAAAGAACTGGCTCATTGAACTTCTTGCTGAATCAGGCTTATCATTAGCATTTTCAGCAGTAAAGCCGACACTGGTATTTTTAATACCCTGGCCCGCGTTAGAAGTCATGATGATAATAGTATCCTTAAATGAAACCGTTCTTCCCTGTGAATCAGTTAAACGACCGTCATCAAGTATTTGTAAGAACAAATTCATAACAGCAGGATCAGCTTTTTCGATTTCGTCAAGCAGTATTAGGCTGTATGGGTGACGACGTACTCGTTCAGTAAGTTGTCCAGCTTCTTCATAACCAACATAACCCGGAGCAGAACCGATCAATTTAGAAACAGAGTATGACTCCATGTATTCAGACATATCAAACCGAATTAAAGCATTTTCTGAACCAAACATTTGTTTAGCCAGTTGTTTGGCAAGTTCGGTTTTACCAACTCCCGTTGGTCCTACAAAGAGGAAGGAGCCGATTGGTCTACCAGATTTGTTAAAACCGATCCGATTCCGGCGAATTGCCCGCGCCAACTTGTCAACGGCTTTGTCTTGACCGATAACATGCGCTTTAAGATTTGGTGCCAAGTTTTGTAACTGGTTTTCTTCCTGCTTTTGCAAATCTCCAACAGGGATACCAGTCTTTTCTTCGACAATCTTGTTCATAATCTTACTGGTGATTACCGGAGATTTATCTGGATCAACTTTTTGATCCTTCATTTTATTATATTTTTCAATTTGGTCGCGGTAGTATGCGGCCTTTTCGTAGTCTTCATTCTTTAATGATTCCTGCTTTAATTTTTGCGCTGCTTCAATCCGTTCCTTCATTTTTTCTTTATCAACATAAGGAATGGTTAAATTCATTCGTGAACCAGCTTCATCGAGTAGGTCAATGGCTTTATCAGGTAAAAACCGGTCTTGAATGTAACGCTCAGACAATTCTGCAGCAGCTTTGATCGCATCATCAGTATAGTGAACGTGATGATAATCTTCGTAGCGCTTTTGAATACCTTTTAAAATACGGATGGTTTCAGCTACTGATGGTTCTTTGACATCAACTGGTTGGAAACGTCTTGCTAAAGCAGAATCTTTTTCAATTTCCCGATACTCTTTTAACGTGGTAGCGCCAACTAGTTGCAAATCACCACGGGCGAGGGCTGGTTTAATGATGTTGCCGGCATCCATTCCGCCTTCGGCATTGCCTGCACCAACGATTTCATGAATCTCATCAATAAAGAGAATAATATCATCATGGCCTTGTACTTCTTTAAGTAGTTGCTGCATACGCTGTTCAAATTGACCGCGAATACCTGTACCTTGAACTAAAGAAACTACATTTAGTGATATGATTCTTTTATCTTGCAGCTTGGCAGGTACCGAGCCATCGACAATTTGTTGGGCCAAGCCTTCGACTACAGCTGTTTTACCGACACCGGCTTCACCAATTAAGACTGGGTTGTTTTTAGTTCTGCGGTTCAGAATTTCTATCACGCGCGCAATTTCTTTATCACGGCCAATTACTGGATCGATTTTGCCTTTTCTTGCTAGAGCGGTTAGATCTGTTCCGTACTGATCAAGCAGTGACCGACCACCGCCAGCACCATTATTGCCGTTAGCGTTGCCCGGACCACCAGTACTCATTCTAGGATCCCCTGGGTTACCAGCGTTGCCATTATAGTTGAAGAAATCGCTGAGATCGCCGAAGAAGCCGTTATTGTCATTGTTCATATTAATATTTCCTTGTTGTTTAAGTTGTTGATAACATTGTCCACATAAATTAATTTCTCGACGCTGTCCATTAACTTCTGCAAAAAGGTGAATGGAGGCTGGTCGTTTTTGACAGTTTTGACAAAGCAATTATATTACCGCCTTTCATATCAATTTACTAAATTATATAATTAGCACTCGCAATAATCAAGTGCTAAAACTTATTTCTTATTATTTGTAAGTAGCTTAAATATGATAAAATAATTCTAGGCAAAATCAAAAAAATTGCTGTAATGATATCGGTTTAAAAAAAGCGGTGGTAAAATGGATTATCAAAAAATTTTAGAGCAGTTGGCAAATGGGGAACTTGATCATTATGAAGTTGACCCGCAAAATGCTTTTGAATTTCAAGCTGCATTAAGGTCTTTTGGCAAAAGGCAAAATATAACCGGAAAGGCTTTGAGGGGCGGTAAAATAATTTATTCGCAAACCAAGACTGAAGTTTAATGATGTAAACTGTTACATTTATGTTGTCTAATTCACAAAAAAATGATAGTCTAAGTAAGCGAATAGGTATTTACTACCGGTTTGATTTTTTGAATTCAAAGGAGATATATATAATGGAAAAACGCGATTTTCATGTTGTTGCAGAAACAGGTATTCATGCTCGTCCAGCTACATTGCTAGTACAAGCTGCTTCTAAGTTTGGTTCAGATATCAACTTGGAATACAATGGTAAATCAGTTAACTTAAAGTCAATCATGGGTGTTATGTCACTTGGTGTTGGTAAGAATGCTGATGTTACTATCAGTGCTGATGGTGATGATGAAAAAGATGCAATCAATGCTATTTCTGAAACAATGAAAAAAGAGGGTTTGGCTGAATAATGACCAAGACATTAAAAGGAATTGCTGCAAGTGATGGTATTGCTGTAGCACCAGCTTATCTCTTGGTTGAACCAGATCTTTCATTCACCAAAGCCACAGTTAGTGATGTTGATAGTGAATTAGCTCGTTATAAAGAAGCAATTTCAGTTTCTACTGCTGAAGTTGAAAAAATTCGCGATAGTGCGAAGAAGAGTTTAGGTGAAGATGAAGCTCAAGTCTTTGAAGCTCACTTAATGATTCTAAATGATCCTGAGTTTACGGGTGCAATTGAAAATGAAATTAAGGAGCAGAAGGTTAATAGTGAAGCTGCTCTTGATGAAACTGCGCAAAAATTCATTACAATTTTTGAAGGCATGACTGATAACGAATACATGCAGCAGCGTGCAGCTGATGTTCGCGATGTTTCTAAGAGGATCATGGCTCATTTACTGGGTAAAGAATTACCAAATCCAGCTTCTATTGACCATGAAGTTGTAGTGGTTGCTCACGACTTAACCCCTAGTGATACGGCTCAATTAAATAAGAAATACGTTAAGGGCTTTGTTACAGACATTGGTGGTAGAACTGCGCACTCAGCAATTATGGCACGTTCTTTGGAATTGCCAGCAGTTGTCGGTACAGATTCTATTACCAAAGATGTTCAAAATGGTGAGACTGTTGCAGTTAACGGTCTTAATGGTGACGTGATTGTAGATCCAACTGATAGTCAAATCGCTGATTATAAGCAAAAGAGTGCTGATTTCTTAAAGCAAAAGGCTGAATGGGAAAAATTAAAGAATGAACCTTCTGTCACAGCTGATGGCAAGAAGTTCACAATTGCTGCTAATATTGGTACGCCAAATGATATGCAGGGTGTAAATGATAATGGTGCTGAAGCCGTTGGATTATACAGAACTGAGTTCTTGTATATGGATTCAAAAGACTTCCCGACTGAGGATGAACAATTTGAAGCCTACAAGGAAGTTATTGAAGGAATGCACGGTAAACAAGTTATTATCAGAACCATGGATATTGGTGGCGATAAGCATCTTGACTACTGGGATTTGCCAGATGAAATGAACCCATTCTTAGGTGTGCGTGCTATTAGACTTTCACTTCAAAATGAAGAAATCTTCCGTACACAATTAAGAGCTCTTTTGCGCGCATCAGCTTATGGTAAGTTGGGAATTATGTTCCCAATGATTGGTACTTTAGGCGAATTACGCAAGGCTAAAGCAATTTTGGCAGAGGAGCAAGAAAAATTAGCAGCTAAAGGCGTTAAAATGGGTTCTGACTTAGAAGTTGGAATGATGATTGAAGTTCCTGCCGCTGCTGTTTTAGCTGATCAACTTGCTAAAGAAGTTGATTTCTTCTCAATCGGTACTAATGACTTGATCCAATACACAATGGCTGCCGACCGTGGCAATGATAATGTTTCTTATCTTTACCAACCAGCCAACCCATCAGTTTTACGCTTAATTAAGCACACAATTGATGCAGCTCATGAAAATGGCATTTGGTGTGGCATGTGTGGTGAAGCAGCTGGAGACAGCACAATGTTCCCAATCCTGCTTTCAATGGGATTAGACGAATATTCAATGAGTGCTACTTCAATTTTGCGCATTAGAAGTTTAATGAAGAAGTTGAACACTAATGATATTAAAGAATTAGCTAATAAAGCTTGTTACGTTTCAGAAACTGCTGAAGAAAATGAGCAGTTAGTTAGTGACTTAATGAAAAAAGTGGACAAATAAATATTGATTAAAAAAAGGATACATTCATAAAAATTTAATGTGTCCTTTTTTAATTTCTTTAATCTTTCTTGGTAAAAAAGTCATAGAATATTCACTTTTAAAAATTACCATAAAATTATAGTTAGTTATGGAAAATCTACTTACAAAAAAGAAGTAGTATGCTATAATAATTTAGAAGACTAATTCTGAAGGAGCGTGAAATATATGGTCAATTTATATATATCTCCGAGCTGTACATCATGCCGTAAGGCAAAGGCTTGGCTAAAAAAACATGACATTCCTTTTAAGGAAAGAAATATTTTTTCTGAGCCTTTAACTAAAGAAGAGCTTTTACAAATTTTACGTATGACCGAAAATGGTACTGAAGAAATTATTTCTACGCGTTCAAGAGCATTTCAACAATTAAAAGTAAATCTTGATGACTTGTCAATCGATCAACTACTTGACTTGGTTGAAAAGAATCCAAGTCTTTTAAGACGTCCAATAATTATGGATGACCGTCGACTTCAAGTTGGCTATAACGAAGACGAGATCAGACGCTTTTTACCTAGAAAAGTCCGTCGTCTTGAACTTGAAGAAATGCAAAAAATTGCAGATCTATAAAATTCATGAAAGTTTAAAATAAAAGCGTTAGTTTTTAAACTAACGCTTTTATTTTATTGGGAAAGTACGCTACAATAGAACAAAGAACCTGATGGAGGTGAGAACTCATGCAAGTAGATCATATTAACGACAACACAATTCGCGTGAGAATAGGTAAAAAAGAACTAGCTAATCGTGGACTTAAAGTTTTAGATTTACTGGGCGATAAAAATAAAATTCAACATTTCTTTTATTCGATTTTGGACGAAATAGATACTGATCACTCATTTAGTCAGGATGCGCCGGTTACTTTTCAAGTAATGCCTAATAATGGTGGACTTGATTTACTTATCACCAAAGTAACAGATAAAGATCGGAATAATTTAGCCCAATTATTTGATAATGATACCGCTAATAATGGGAAGAACAATCAAGATTCACGGAGATCTTTTCTTGATCTGGAAAATGAAGACGAAGGAAATAGTGAAGAAGATACTTCTTCTACTCCTAAGGGTAAGAAGGAATTTTGGAAGTTACAGAAGAAACAGGGATATTGTTTCAACGATCTTAATCAAGTAGTGGAACTGGCTGATAGTCTGTTAGCTGCTGATTTAGAATCCAGTCTTTACTTTGAACGAGGAAAATTTTACCTTGAACTGACATTTACTGATACTGATTATGCAGAAATCAAACCTGCCGACGCATGGGCGATTGCAAATGAATATGGTATTAAGGTTAAAGCAAATGAAATGGCTCGCGTACGTATCAATGGCAAGCGGATAATTGCACATGATGCTTTAGGTTGCTTGCGCCATTATTTTAGCAAAATTAAATAGAAAATATTTTTAATTAGATAGAAGGGCAAGAATTAATTCTTGCCTTTTTTGCGTACTTATTTTTAGGTGATAAAAATGTACGCAGCTTTGTTGAATAATGTCTTAGTATTAGCTGTTGATGAAGCGCAAAAGCAGCAAAATAAAAATTTAAGTCAAAAATATTTTTGCCCGCATTGTCAAAGAGAAGTGCAATTGGTAAACAAAAAAGAGGGGTCATATTTTAAGCATCTTGCTCAAGTGATTAATATGTCTGGGGAAAATAAAGAACATGCTCTAAGTAAAGAACTGCTTTATACAGCTCTTAGAAAAACGCATTTTGATGCACAAATGGAAGCTAGTTTAGCAAATGGGCAATTGCGTGCTGATATTTTGGCCAGCCCAAAACTCGCTTTTGAAATTCAATGTGCTCCTCTTAATAAATCAGAATTTCGTCACCGCCACTTGCTTTACCGGCATTTAGGGGTGAAAGACATTTGGATTGTAGGTAAGAGGCACTATTTAGAACAAAATTTAAAAAAGTCGCAACTTATTTTTTTTCGCAATAATCAAGCATGGCAAGATTATTATTTAGAAATTAATCCGCAACAAAAAATATTGCGCCTTAAATATAACGTCTTATTAGAACCCATTACGAATAAACTTCATTATCAAATACAAGTTTTTAATTTAAATCCAGTTGGATTAAGAAATTTATGGCACTTTCAGCCAGATTTACAAAAATATCAGGTGAACTCGCAAAAGCAAAAAGAGTACCTGCAATTACAACTTGCGCAAAAAAGTTTAAAAGGCCTGCAAATAGCAGAAAAATTATACAAAAAGCGGCAAACCATTGAAGATTTGCCGCCTTGGGTTTTTCAAAATTTTCGCGCTATTAACACTTGTGATAATATCACCAAGTATTTAAATCAAACGTAAGTGTCTAATAGGATAGTAATTGCTTTTTTCTTCATTGATACAGCCGTTACTTTTAAAAAGCTTAACCAGTTTATCATGAGCTAATATTCCTTCCAGCATAATGCCGCTGTAATTACCACTTTCATTGAAAATAATTGTAGTCGGAATATTTCTCACATTAAATTTACGAACTAATTTTTTGTCTTGGAAAATTGAATCGTCAATATAGTGGGCAATCCTGCGATCATTTATGCGATTAAAATTTAAGTTAAGGTCACTAGCAACTTGTCTGGGCAAATCTTCAGAGTATTTATTAAAGTCTTCGCTCATTGCTCTTTGCAGGGCAACTAAATAAGCGCGTGCCTTTTTGTTACCGTATTCAAGTTTAATTGCATGATAATGACGTAGCGCCTGAAAAGACGCAATGGTATATTGCGGTATATCAGTAATTCTTTGACCAGCTTTTTTTCTTCTAATGATGTCTTCTTTAATAACTTTAGCATTTATTACGGGAACAAAATGATAAGAAGAATTAATATTGAGTTCATCAATTGCATCTTTAATTAATGTCTCTGTGTTATAGCAATAAATGCCAACAGGATTCACAAAGAGAAAAATCTCAAACATGATCAGGCTCCTCCAAAACTGATTATTATGTACAACTCTATCAAATACCTATCCTTTGAACAAAAAACATACCTTCTCTATCATATTTTAACACGATGAATGTAAGCGCGTGCAATTTTTGCTCGATTGGTATTGCTTTTGGTTTGAGTAAAACCATATTCTTTCTTTAGCTTATCCAAAACCACGCTAATTGTTTGAGGGTTATTATTTTCTATTTCAAGTTCAAAATCTTCATAGCCGTCGGGATAGGTACTGTCATCAAAGGTCAGCTCACAATTTTCAGGACCATTTGCAAGTATGCGGTGCGTTTTACTATAGGTTTGCAAATTTAGTTGCAGATTATGGTCAAAGTGCTGGTTTAAATATTTACCAGCGCTGTATTTAAAGGTAATGTGCTGATTATTAAGACCATTTTTGACATAATCCTGGGCTTCTTTTAGCGAAAGATTATCATTTATTTCAATCGCCTCATGAAATTTATTTTGCAATGGATTTTGATGAGGCACTTTGAGCGTTTGTTCAGCCCGATCAGAAAAAATACGGATACGGCAACTGATTCTACTTTTTTTGAGTAATCTATTGCTGGTATCGAAGTAATAATTTTCTTGGTTAAAACTTTCTTTTACTGTAAAATCACTACACAGCTTTTGGAAAATTTCTTGTGGTAAAAGTATTTTTGCTTCTATCTCGGTATTTTCTGCCATTAGTACTACTCCATTCTTTTTATAAATATAAAAAGTGTCTATAAAGTATTTTGTACACTTCACTACGAAAATTCAAAATTTAACTCTGAAAAAAATAAATAAATCGAGTAGGTATTCCGCAAATTACTATTCTAATACGATTTCTGATAGAAATGCTATAAGAGTACATATTTGCTAAAATTAATAAATTTATCATAATCTTAAAAGGTTGATTGTGCAAGGAATAAATCCTATGGCTAAAGAAGTTTTTGGAGTTGTGTATAGCTCAAAAAGGGCAAGAATGCTTAAACAAGGTAATCCTATGAAATTGCTATCATATATTTTATGTTAAAATGGATATGCTGTTGAGAAAGGAATTATTTCTATGAATTTTGATTGGGATAATTTTTTATGGCCTTATGATGAGGCCGTGCGAGAATTAAAGGTGAAGTTTCGTTCTTTGAGACAAAGTTTTTTGACTCAAGGTGAACATTCACCGATCGAATTTGTGGTCGGCAGAGTTAAAACTGTTGATTCAATTAAAGAAAAAATGCAAAGGCGTGTTATCAGTCCGGATGTGATTGAGACTGACATGCAGGATATAGCAGGGATACGAATAGTTTGTCAATTTGTAGATGATATATATAAAGTAGTAGACTTAATCCATGAGCGGGATGATATGGAAGTGATTGAAGAACGAGATTATGTTCAAAATGCTAAGCCTTCCGGTTATCGTTCTTATCATATGGTGATTTCATATACTGTCTATTTACCTACTGGATCAAAAAAATTGTTGGCAGAAATACAAATTAGAACTTTGGCAATGAATTTTTGGGCAACTGTTGAGCATACTTTAAATTATAAGTACCAAGGCTCTTACCCCAAAGATATTTCCCAAAGGCTAAAATCCACTGCAGAAACAGCCTATAAACTTGATGAAGAAATGTCTTTAATTAAAGATGAAGTGCAAGAGGCTCAGAAGGTTTTTACCAAAAACAAGGGTAAGGAAAAATAATGAGAATTACAATTGCCCATAACACTAATCAAGAAACTTTAAAAGTGGTAGCGCATTTGCGGAAATTATTAGAAACGAAAAAAGGGGTAGTTTTTGATGCCAAATACCCTGATGTGGTTATTACTGTTGGCGGTGATGGAACCCTAATTAATGCTTTTCATCGTTATGAAAATCAAATAAGCTCAATTCGTTTTATTGGCATTCATACTGGTCATCTTGGTTTTTATACTGACTGGCAAGGCCCTGATGTTGATAAGATGGTGGATGCACTGTTTTTACGAGAACCAGAATCGGCCGCTTATCCATTGCTTGATGTAAAATTACTGACTGAAGCTGGCGAAAAAAAGCACTTTTTGGCGTTAAATGAATCTGCAGTCAAACGGATATCCCATACACTTGAAGCCAAGGTTTATATAGATAACCAGCTGTTCGAAAATTTTCGCGGTGATGGTCTATGTATTTCTACGCCGACCGGGTCAACCGGCTATAACAAGTCAATTGGCGGGGCGGTGATCCATCCTCGGTTAAAAGCGCTGCAAATGGCTGAAATAGCTTCTATCAATAATCGTATTTTTAGAACACTATCTTCACCCATTGTACTTGCGCCAGAGCAGTGGATTACAGTAGTGCCCAAGGCTGATCATTTTGTCATGACTGTAGACGGGCGCCGCATCAATGTCCGTAATGCTAAGAGAATTGATTATCGTATTTCTAGCAAAGAAATACATTTCGATCGTTTTGGACATACTCATTTTTGGTCACGGGTTCAGAGTGCCTTTATTGGAGATGAAGATGACAGTATTTAAAGTTTTGGTACAAGATAAAGCCCCCAAAAAATTAGGGGCTTTTTTATTGAAAAATGGTTTTTCAAAAAGAGCTGTCAATAATGCCAAAAATGCTGGCGGTTTATTGCTGGTCAATCACAAAAGAAGATATACAAATTATCTTTTACATACCGGTGATGAAGTTATTTTCGTGCCGGGCAAAGAAAAGGATAATCCCTGGCTGGTCCCTTCACAAAAACCAGTGGATATTATTAAAGAAACTGATAATTATTTAGTGGTTAATAAACCGGCTGGTATTTTATCCATACCCTCACGCTATGATGATAATGCAGTTGTTAATCAGGTTTTAGGCTATTTTGCTCAAAAAAATGAGCGTGGTGTCAAACCGCATGTTGTTACTCGCCTTGATCGCGATACGTCAGGTTTAGTTCTAATTGGTAAAAATGCTATTGCCCATGCACGTTTTAGTCAAATTCCTAAAACAGACTTTGTCAAAAAATATCATGCAATAGTTCACGGTAATTTTACTCAAAATGAACTGGCTGGCATAATTGATCAGCCAATTGGGCGGAAGGGAACTGCAATAGTGCGCTGTATTGACCCTGAAGGTAAGAGAGCCAAAACCGCTTATCAGGTTATTGCACAACGACCTGGTGCCAGTTTAGTTGAATTACGGTTATTTACCGGGCGGACGCATCAGATTCGTTTACACATGCAATATATTGGTCATCCTCTTTTTGGCGATCCCTTTTACGGTATAGAAGATGATTTTAGCCGGCAGGCACTAAGCTGTTTTTATTTGGAATTCCCAGATCCTTTTAATCCTGCCAAAAAAGTACAAATTGCGATCGCAGATGCATCGGATATGATGAAATTGTGGCAGAGCTTTAAAAAATGATAATAAAAAAGGTTGTCTCTAAATAGAGACAACCTTTTTGTTTTCCTAAATTATTCACTGAAAAGTACGCGTGTACCCTCAGGGACAAAAATATTTTTTTGGATAGGAGTAAGACAGCCATTTTCAGCGTCACGAGTATATAAAGTAGCATTATCAGTATTTTGATTAGTAGCTACCACGTATTTCTCGCTCTCATCCCAGTTAAAGTCACGCGGAAATTCTCCAAAGGTTGAAATCCTTTGCCGTAATTGTAAGGTGTGATCAGCATTAACGGCGAAAACCGTAATAGTATCGTGACCCCGATTTGAAGTATAAATAAATTTGCCATCTCGGCTAATTTTAATTGCTGCTGAACCGTTATGATCTGAAAAATCATCGGGGATTGTTGAATAGGTGGCAATATTTTTAAAATGCCAGTTAGTTTCATCAATTGCTACCAAATTGATCTTGCTTGAAAGCTCACCCACAACGTAAAAGTAACCACCATCAGGACTAAAAACGATATGACGGGTGCCAAATCCAGGCTCATTTTGATATTTAGCCAAGTGTTTTAGTTTGTTGTTATTGAAACTATAAAAATCAACACAGTCATTGCCTAAATCACAACTCACTAAGTTGCCTTGAGGGGTTTCGTCAAAAAAGTGCGGGTGGGGGCCATCTGCTTGTTCTGGACAAGGACCAAGTGTGTCAGCTGTGTGGGTTACTGAATCTAAATAGGTCAAACTACCATCTTGATCGTAAGAAAAGACAGCCAGAACAGCAGTGTGATAATTTGCTGTATAAAGCAGTTTTTTGTTTCTGTTGATCCCGATATAAGCTGGTGATGAACCAGGGGTCAAGTATGAATCTTTTTCCGTATATTGACCATTGACTAATTCAAATGAACTAATGCCGCCTTTATCCCCAGCATTGTTAATAGTAAAGATGAATTTGTCATCTTGTACGAAATAAGTTGGTCCACCAACCTTAATTACTTCTTTAGCAGGCCCCATTTGCATTTCCAGGCCGTCTGCTTTTTTAAGCGGCAATTCATAGATTCCTGTGGCCTTTTTCTTGGTATACCCGCCAATTAATAATTTCATGTTTGAAAAGCCTCCAATTTAATTTATAATTGTTTCAATAATTAGTATAGCATGACATGCAATTGTAAAAATTTTGAACAGCTCAACATATATAAAAAGTGTTAAAGTATGTTGTCAGTTATATTAGTTACTATAAACAAAAAATATGAATTTAAGAGGTATGTTGAAAATGGATGAAAATAAAATTCGGGAGCTTTATGCCAAGAATGATATTTCTGAAGTTTATACTAATCTTCACTCATCTTCTGCAGGTCTGACTTCTGCAGAAGCAACCGCAAGATTAGAAAAATACGGTCGTAACGAAATTAAAAAGTCGCAAGAAGAATCAGAATGGAAAGCATTTTTTAAAAATTTCATCAGTATGATGGCAATTTTATTATGGATTTCTGGTTTAGTTGCTATGTTTAGCGGAACAATAGAGCTGGGAATTGCAATCTGGCTGGTTAATATTATTAACGGTCTCTTTAGTTTCTGGCAGGAGCGAGCAGCTAAGAGAGCGACAGATGCTCTGAATAACATGTTACCGACCTATGTTCAGGCCATACGTGATGGCAAAAAAATACAGATTGATGCTAAGGAATTAGTTCCGGGCGATGTTTTCATTCTACAAGCTGGTAATGCTATTCCAGCTGATGCCAGACTAATCACTGCTAATTCCATGCAAGTAGATCAAAGTGCTTTAAACGGTGAATCTGTTCCAGAATCTAAGACAACGGATTATGCTCCTGGAGAAGGCAGCTATGCGGAGACCGACTTGGTCTACTCCGGCACAACTGTTGGGTCTGGGACAGCACGTGCAATTGCTTTTGCCACGGGAATGAATACTGAATTTGGTAAAATTGCCCAGTTAACACAAAAGCAGAATAAGGTAGATAGTCCTTTGACTCAGGAACTCAACCGCTTAACTAAGCAGTTATCCTTGATTGCTGTTTCGATTGGTATCGTCTTTTTGATCGCTGCCATTTTCTTTGTTAAGTATCCGTTTGCTAAAGCATTTATTTTTGCTTTAGGGATGATTGTTGCGTTTATCCCAGAAGGATTATTGCCAACTGTTACTTTAAGTTTGGCTCAAGGGGTTAAGCGCATGGCTAAAAAGCATGCCATAGTTAAGGAATTAAACTCTGTTGAAACTCTGGGAGAAACTACGGTTATTTGTTCTGATAAAACTGGAACTTTAACTCAAAACCAAATGACTATCCACTATTTGTGGACTCTTAAAAATGAGTATAGAGTTACTGGTAATGGTTATGTGAATAACGGGCAAATTGAACTAAACGATAAACAGCTTTGGTACGAAGAAAACCCAGATTTACATAAACTGGTACAAATTGCATCTTTAGATAATGATACTGCTGTTCAGCCAAGTAAAGTAAGGGGCGGAAAACCAAAGATTTTGGGAACGCCTACCGAGGCTTCTTTAATTATTATGGCTGAAAAAGCCGGCTTTGATCGGCAAAAGGTTTTGGTCAAATACCCCCGTTTACGTGAATTACCGTTTGATTCTAACAGAAAGCGGATGTCTACTATTCATCGCTGGAATGATCACCAATATATTATTTTTACTAAAGGCTCATTCAGTGATGTGATCAAACAATGTGATCAAGTTCAGGTTGACGGTAAAATTCGGGAAATGACACCTGATGATAAGAAACGTGCTCAACAATATAATGCTGAATATGCTGCTAAAGGTTTAAGAAGTATGGCGATGGCTTATAGAATTGTTGACAAAGTAGATACCGATGTCACTAAGTTAACCATCGAGTCAGCTGAACAGCACTTAGTGTTTGTTGGACTTACCACTATGAGCGACCCGCCACGTCCAGAGATATACAATGCAGTCAAACGTTGCCACGAAGCAAAAATCAAAATTATTATGGTTACGGGCGACTCGAAATTAACTGCAAAATCTGTTGCAGTGCAGATTGGTCTAACTTCTGATAAAGCTCGGGTTATTTCTGGTGACGAACTAGAGTCTATGAGCGATGCTGATTTACGTGAGGCTTTAAAAGGCGAAGTTATTTTTGCCAGAGTTGCTCCTGAACAAAAATACAAAGTTGTTAAAACATTGCAGGAGAATGGCGAAATCGTCGCGTCTACCGGTGACGGAGTTAATGATGCTCCTGCATTAAAACAAGCGGATATTGGTATTGCAATGGGTTTGTCTGGTACTGATGTTGCCAAAGATGCGGCCAATATTATCCTAACAGATGATAACTTTGCTTCAATTGTAGCCGCAATCGAAGAAGGTAGAGCTGTTTATAGTAATATTCGCAAATTTTTGACCTATATTTTAACTTCAAACGTACCTGAGGCCTTTCCTTCAATCTTGTTCCTGTTTTCAGGAGGCGCAATACCACTGCCAATGACTGTTATGCAGATTCTAACAGTCGATTTAGGAACGGATATGCTTCCAGCATTGGGATTAGGCGAAGAAGCAGTTGATCCTGATGTTATGAAACAAGCACCGCGGCAGCGCAACGAACACTTGCTTAATAGAAGCGTCATTATCAAGGCATTTTTATGGTATGGTTTGATTTCCAGCGCGATTTCAGTCGGAGCTTATTTCTTCGTCAATTTTCAAAATGGGTGGCCACAAAATCCGTTAGCCGCTAGCGGCCAAGTTTACATGCGTGCTACTACTATGGTATTAGGGGCAATCATTTTTACGCAAATCGCCAACGTATTGAATTGTAGAACAAACAAGGTTTCACTTTTCAAAAAAGGCTTGTTTAGTAATAAGAGTATTTGGTTTGGCATCCTTTTCGAAATTCTTTTATTCTTTTTATTAACGGTTACTCCAGGATTGCAACAGTTATTTAATACTACTAGATTATTACCTGTTGACTGGATATTCCTATTTTGTTTACCAGTACCGCTGGTCATAATTGATGAAATAAAGAAATGGCTTTTATACCATCAAAAATAAAGAAGTCACAAAGAAAACCGCTTATATATTAGTTAAGCGGTTTTTGTTATGCTAAAATTAGAGCTTAAGGAGAGCAAAAAATGAAGTGGACAGCAACTATTACAAAAATTGGTAAACAAGCTATTGAACCTAAGGGTAATATGGTGATTTTATTTGGCGAAAATGTTACTCCAGAACTGGTAGACGTTTCCGTTATTCAAAAATTCGATCCTCAAACCCCTTTAGCTAGTTTTATTATGAAAAAAGGCGACACAATTACAATTGATGGTCAAACCTATGTGGCCGATTTTGTCGGTGCCATGGTTACCAGTGATATGCGCGCTTTGGGTCATGTCACATTATTTTTTAATCAGAAAAAGTCTAAAAATCCTTTAGCAAATGCCGTATATTTCACAATAGAGGATAAGCAGACAATACCTGAATTTAAAATTGGCGATGATATTGTATATGAACACATTTGATTAGGATGATTTGATGGACTACGAGAAAAAACATAAAAAGAGAACCATCTTTCAAAAATGGTTTTTAAATAACAGATTTAGTATTGCTTTACTAAATATTTTGTTGTTCTTCCTTGTAATTTGGTTATTCAACAAAATTTCATTTGTTCTTAACCCGGCAAAAGTTTTCGTGAGTGCAATTTTACCACCACTGATGCTGGCTTTAATTCAATTTTATATTATGAACCCGCTGGTAGACATTTTAGAGCGGAAATTTAAGGTGCCGAGACTGATTACAATCTTGGGACTATTTATTCTAGTGGCAATTTTATTGGTTTGGATTGTGAATACTTTGCTACCAATAGTTCAAAGTCAAATTAATTCTTTAATTGTACATTGGCCGCATATTTGGAAAGATGCGACCAACGCTGTGCAAGATGCACTAAGCAATCCACAACTACATAGTGTGAAGGGCAACATTAACGATGCTATTAATCGTGCACAAGATATGCTCTTTAAGTCAGGTCATGAGGCAGTCAATGCGGCGTTAAGCAACATTTCGTCAGCAATTAGTGTTGTGACTATTATCGTTATGACTTTACTTACCGCACCTTTTATTCTGTTTTTTATGTTAAAAGATGCTCATAACTTGCGCCCATACTTAATGCAATTTGCTCCAAAGCGCTGGCAAAAAAGTTTCGGTGAACTTCTTTACGATATTAATACTGCACTGGCATCTTATATTAGGGGACAGCTTACTGTTGCCTTTTGGGTCGGAGTCATGTTTGCCATTGGTTACAGTATCATTGGCCTACCGTACGGCATTGCCCTTGCAGTTTTAAGCGGTATTCTTAACCTTATTCCATATTTTGGTACTTTTATTTCCTTTATACCTGTAATCGTGATTGCTATCATGCTTTCTGTACCAATGGTAATTAAAGTTTTGGTTGTTTTTGCAATCGAACAGACCATTGAATCAAGGGTTATTAGTCCTTTGGTAATGGGAAACAAGATGGAGATGCACCCGGTAACCACTATTTTATTATTAATAGGTTCAAGTTCTGTTTGGGGACTTTGGGGCGTCATCTTTGGTATCCCAATTTATGCTATTTTAAAAATCATTATTTTACGTGTGTATAATTACTATCGTAAAGTTTCACAAGTTTTTAGAGAAGATGAGGTTGAAGAAACTGTACCAGTGATTTCTGATAACGACAAAAGTGTCAACGGCGATCAAGCTGAAAAAAAGTCTAAAAAATAAGTTAGGCTTTTAGTGAATTTTTGGTTAAGGAGAAGAAAGAGATTGACAAATCACGTAGTTTTATATGAACCACTAATGCCTGCAAATACAGGTAATATTGCCCGAACATGTGCTGGAACTAATACTGTTCTTGACCTGATTGAGCCCCTAGGGTTTCAAATTGATAATAAAAAGATGAAACGGGCCGGACTAGACTACTGGGATAAAGTAGATGTTCGGCTACATGATGATCTTAACGCTTTTTTAAATCAACTTGGCCCCAATGATGAAATGTACCTTATTTCCAAGTTTTCATCTAAGAATTACGCACAAGTTGATTATACTGATCCCGCAAAAAATTATTATTTTGTATTTGGCAAAGAAACTACTGGTTTACCAGAAACGTTTATGCGAGAATATTATGAACGCAATTTGCGCATCCCGATGTCCAATAATATTCGTTGCTATAATCTAGCTAATTCAGTGGCAATTGTTTTACTTGAAGCTTTGCGGCAGCAAGGTTTTCCTAATTTGGAAACTTCTCATCATTATGAAAATGATAAGTTGAAGGACAGCTATAATCGCCCTGAACGCTATGAACGCAATTTAGGAGGAAAATAAGATGGATTTTGAAAAAGAAACTCCTGTTTTGGTTAAAAATTTCCATTATGACATTAATGAAGAACCTGAAGTCAAAGATCAGGTGAACTTTGGACTTAAAAAAGTCGAAAAGCAAAATGAAGATGGTACAACTGACGCTGGTGTAGATGGCAGTTATTTTGACGTCACCGTTGTTTTCGATGTTGCACCAGCACCAGGAGAATTTGCAGTTAGTGGCATGATTAGTCAGATTGTCAAAATAAAAGATTACTTTGGCGATGGGAGCGATCTCGGTAAGGCTGATTACCAGCTTCTTAGCCGTCCCCTAGTTGAATACATTGAAACTTTAACTTATGAAGTTACTCAGATTACTCTTGATAAACCAGTTAATTTGAACTTCAAAGCTAATTTTTAAGTTGTGAACTGGTAAGATCATGCCTAGAAAGAAAAGGAGAAAAAATACCAAAGTCGCCAACAAGAAACAGACCAATGGGCTCATGTGGGCAATTATTGGACTTGCACAAATTATTATTGCTGTCTTAGCTTTTGCTAAATTTGGAATGTTAGGAAAGCAAATTGCCAATGTGTTTCGGCTCTTTTTTGGCGACTCTTATTTACTTGCCGCTGGAATTTGCATTATTTTTGGTTTGGTGATGCTTATTTATAACAAGCCAATGCATTTTAAATTTAAGCGCAGCTGTGGCCTGTTTTTAGCTATTTTAGGTTTTTTGCTGATTCAAAGTAGCCTCTTTTTTGAACATGAATTGGTAAATAATGCTTTTATGAATGCTTTTTGGCATGAAATGGCAGCAGAGTTTAGCAGAATAGCAGTGACTAAATCTGTAGGCGGCGGCATAATTGGTGCATTGTGCTATCAAATATTTTATCCGCTGCTAGGGCATATTGGTCTCAGAATTATCGCCATCTTACTAATTCCTAGTGGCATTTTGATGTTTTTTGACGTTAAATTTGCTACGCTGATCAAGAAGTTTCAATCCTTCAGCCAACTTTTTATAAACAAGAATAAAGCAGCTGGTTCTAAGATAAAGGACAAGTACAGTTTATTAAAGGAAAGACAGGAACAAAAGAAAGAGCAGGAAAATGCACGCAATTTGCGCGATCCGCTTTCTGATAATTCAACAATTTTTCCAGACGTAGAAGACTTTTCAGTTGATGATGTTCCAACTGAAAATAGTACTGCTGCAACTGGCGTAAATGATTTTGATTCCGGCAGTGCTGAATTTGATGATGTCCCTGAACATGAACCAGTAGAGCCACAGATACAAGTTGCCAGCCAAAATAATATTGCTAAGAAGCAAACTCATCAGGAACCGTTAAAAAATGCTACTAAATTACCACGTTCTCATTCATTTATTGCAGAAGATCAAAAACTCAAGCAGGATTTAGAAGCTGTTGATCATGGCGAATTTAATAAAGAGCAAGAAGTAAGTGCAGATTACCAAAAGCCACCGTTGAACTTGCTCGACAATGTGAGAAATATTGATCAAAGTACTGATAAAGCTCTTATTCGCCAAAATACGCAAACTTTACAATCAACATTTAAGAGTTTTGGCGTCAAGGTAATTATCAAAAGGGCGATTTTAGGTCCAACGATTACGCGTTATGAGGTTCAGCCTGCGGTTGGCGTCAAGGTTAGTCGTATAGTCAATTTAGCTGACGATTTGGCACTGGCCTTGGCCGCGAAAGATATTAGAATAGAAGCACCTATACCAGGTAAGCCCTATATTGGTATAGAAGTGCCAAACAAAAATACTTCAGTGGTGGCATTTAAAGATGTTATGCAAAATCAAGACAGGAAGGCTAAAAAGGATCCAATGCAGGTGCCTTTAGGTAAAGACGTAAGTGGTCAGACTATTTCTGGTGATTTGACTAAAATGCCCCATCTTTTAATTGCCGGTTCGACCGGATCAGGAAAATCTGTAGCCATAAACACTATTTTAACCAGCATTTTGATGAAGGCATTACCAGACCAGGTCAAACTGATTTTAATTGACCCTAAAATGGTTGAACTTTCTGTTTACAATGGAGTGCCCCATTTATTAATTCCGGTTGTGACGGATGCCAAACTTGCGGCAAATGCACTAAGTAAAGCTGTCAAAGAAATGGAACGCCGTTATAAGCTTTTTGCAGCTGGTGGCGCCCGTAATATGAGCGAATATAATGAAAAAGTGCGTCTAAATAATCAAGATAAGTCAAAGCCGGCTATGAAACCTCTACCTTATATTTTGGTTGTAGTTGACGAACTTAGTGACTTAATGATGGTTGGTGGTCGTGATGTTGAAGGTGCTATTGTACGTTTAGGGCAAATGGCTCGTGCTGCCGGTATTCACATGATTTTGGCAACGCAAAGGCCAAGTGTGGACGTCATTACCGGATTGATTAAAGCAAATGTCCCTTCACGTATCTCTTTTGCAGTTTCAAGTGGAATTGATTCACGAACTATTTTGGATCAAACTGGTGCTGAAAAATTGCTGGGCAGAGGAGATATGCTTTATATGCCTGTTGGTGCTTCAAAGCCTGAACGTATTCAAGGGGCATTTGTTTCTTCTCATGAAGTTGAAAATGTAATTTCATGGGTCAAAAAGCAGCAAAAGCCGGAGTATGACAAGGGAATGATTCCGCAAAAGGGTCAAGAAACCTCTGAAAATAAAGAAGAAGAACCTGAAGATGAATTTTATGATCAAGCCGTTGACCTGGTTAGACGTCAGCAAACTGCCAGTGTTTCTCTTTTACAAAGAAGATTCCGTATTGGCTATAACCGTGCTGCCAGAATAGTCGATGCTATGGAAGAAAAGGGCGTAGTAGGTCCATCTGAAGGCTCTAAACCACGTCAAGTATTGTTACCACCTAAAAAAGAAGGCGAACAGGACTAATTTTTAAGAAAGTTTATTGACTCGTTTTAATAGTTCAAATTTACAAAAAAATAATGGTAAAATAAAATCGAATATGAATGCATAACTGATTTTGTTCTATAATGACAGACATTTACTGCTGTGCGGTCATCTTCAAAATCTGAATTCATAAAAATAAGTTTAAAAGGAATGTTGTAATTGCAACGAGCGATAGTATTTGGTGCAACTGGTGGGATTGGTCAGGCAATATGCACAGACTTGGCCAGTGCTGGTTGGTCACTTTATGTCCATTGCAGTCAAAATTGGCAAAAAGCCTGCACAATAGCTCAAAAATTAAGTCATAAATATCCCCAGCAGGATTTTATTCCTGTCAAACTTAATTTTCTGGCTAAAAATGACGAATTAAAAGAATTTGTTAACGGGCTTTTACCAGTTAATGCCGCTGTTTTTGCTCAGGGTATTACAGATTATAGCTTTGTCAGCAGTCAATCTTTGACGAGAGTTGATGAAATTTTACAAGTCAATTTGACTGTGCCGGTTAAATTAATTGGGCTGCTTGAGCCAGCTTTGATTAAAAATGATTATAGTCGAATTGTATTTCTGGGCTCTGTTTATGGTGGCTCAGGGAGTGCTATGGAGGCAGTTTATAGCACTTCTAAGGCTGGGCTTGCTCGTTTTGCACAAGCTTATGCCCGTGAAGTCGCTTCAGCTAATTTAACTGTTAATGTCGTTGCCCCGGGAGCTGTGAATACTGCAATGAATTCAATGCTCGCTCCTGAAGCAATGGAAGAAGTTAAAGGCGAAATACCAGCTGGCAGGTTAGCTGAAGGCAAAGATATTTCTTATTGGGTTAAAACGCTACTTGATGCCCAATCCAGCTATTTAACTGGGCAGACAATTTACGTCAGCGGCGGCTGGCTTATTTAAATATAAAAATAATATTGAGTATATGTTATACTCAAAGAGTAAATTATAGATTTAAAGAGGTAACTATGGCAGATATCGGAGATAAATTACGCAGTGCCAGAGAGGCAAAGGGACTTTCAATTGAAGATATTGAAAAAGCAACCAAGATTCAAGGCAGATATCTGACGGCAATTGAGCAAAATGATTTTGATAAACTTCCTGGTGATTTTTACGTAAGAGCTTTTATCAGGCAATATGCTCAAATAGTTGGATTAGACGGCAAAAAGCTTTTAAGTGAATATCATGATGATATTCCTAAATCTGAGCCAGATGAGTTTGTTGAAGATTCAATTGATAATAAAAGCGAAGAAGTTAGCAAGACAACCAATAGTAAGAAAAAGATCTGGCAAGATTACCTTCCGCGGATTATCGTTGGGTTAGGAATTGTTGTCGTTATTCTAGTCTGCTATGTTGTCTATGCCCATTTTTCATCCAGTCGCAATGACAATAATAATGCTGCTAACGATGTAACAGTTTCTTCTGATAATGGCAAACGTCATCATAAGACTAAAAAAGTTAAAAAGAAGACTGTTAAAATTAAAGAATTAGCTACAAATCAATATCAGATTACTGGTTTAAAAAATAACCGTAACTTAGTTGTGCGTGCTGGTAATCAGGCAACTACTGTTTCAATAGCAATGAACGGAGTTAACCAAAGTAGTCAAACTTTGACTGCGGGTCAAAAGCACACGTTGAGAATTCCTGAAACAGCACAAACAGTGGTTGTGACTTTTAGTAACGCGCTAAGTACATCTATTACAATTGGTGGCAGAAAAGTACCATATAACGCTCAAAGTTCAAATCTTGCTTTAACTTTCTATATTGGTAAGAGAACTAATAGTCAAACTAACCAAACTCAGCAGAATCAAAATAATTCTGGTACCACAAATCATAATTCTGAACATAATAGTTCAACTAACCAAAGTCAAGAACATAATCAGTCTACTACCAACCATAATAACGGCAGCAGCACTAATAATTCTGGTTCAACAAGTGGTCAACAAAACAATCAAACTAACCAAAATAACCAGAATAATAATCAATCAAATCACGAAAATAATCAGACGAATAACAACCAAAATACCAATACTCATAGCGGTCATTCTGGAAATAATTCATCTGATGGAAATGATCGTAATGAATAGTTATTATAGTGGGAGGAAAAGTTAAGAATGAATTTGCCTAATAAGTTGACGGTTTTTAGAATTTTGCTAATACCAGTCTTTATGTTAATTGTTATTTTCGGTGGTAATGCCAGTTTTCAATTTGCTGGGAAAACTATCTACTGGAAATTAATTATTGCTGCTATTGTTTTTGCAGTTGCTTCAGCAACTGATTGGTTTGATGGTCACATTGCCAGATCACGCAATTTGGTTACTAATTTCGGTAAATTTGCTGATCCGCTGGCAGACAAAATGCTTACCATGACAGCTTTTATCATGTTAATTTCCTTGAAATTAGCTCCAGCATGGGTAATAGCTATTATTGTTTGTCGCGAATTGGCTGTTACTGGCTTACGACTGATATTGGCAGAAAACAAAGGGCAAGTTATGGCAGCTGCTATGCCCGGTAAAATAAAAACTACTTGCCAAATGTTATCCATCATCTTTCTATTAATTGGTGATATCTATAATATTGGTACAATCTTGCTTTACATAGCTTTGATCTTTACTATTTACTCTGGTTGGGATTATTTCCACAGCTCATGGGATGTTTTTGAAGGCTCCATGTAAATTAAGTAAAAATTAAATATTAAAAAAACACTAACCATGTTAGTGTTTTTTTGCATGAATTCAGGATCATACTCTGCTGTTAAGATGAAAGGTGATTGCTTAAGCGTAAATTAATTGTTAGGATTAAATTAAAAGAATATTGAAGAAGGGGGAAATTTTATGGTAGAAAAAATACCAGTGGTTGAATTTAAGGATGTGTCCAAAATATATCCTAAGATGAAGAATCCAGCTGTTAATCATATTAGTTTTGAAATTGATCAGGGTGATTTTTGCTGCCTGATTGGCACCTCTGGTTCAGGAAAGACTACTTTGATGCGAATGATTAATCGCATGAACAGTGTAACTAAAGGTGAAGTACTTGTTAACGGAAAAAATGTCAAAAGTTTTAATCCCGTCAATTTAAGACGTCACATTGGTTATGTGATTCAAAATAATGGCCTAATGCCACATATGACGATCAAAGAAAATATCGTTCTAGTTCCTAAATTGTTGAAGTGGCCTAAAGAAAAATTGAATGACGAGGCTAAAAAATTAATTAAAATGGCTGAATTACCAGAATCATATTTGGATCGTTATCCAACTGAACTTTCTGGCGGGCAGCAACAAAGAATTGGTGTAGTTCGTGCACTAGCAGCTAATCAAAATTTAATCTTAATGGATGAGCCTTTTGGAGCTTTGGATCCTATAACGCGGGAAAGTTTGCAAAATTTGGTGCAAAGCCTGCAAATGCAATTAGGCAAAACAATTGTTTTTGTAACTCATGATATGGATGAGGCTTTAAAGTTAGCAACTAAGGTAGTTGTATTACATGATGGAGAGCTGGTACAAGTAGGAACACCGGATCAAATATTGCATCATCCAGCAAATGAATATGTCAAAAGCTTAATTGGTAAAGAACGTTTATCAGAAGCAAAATACGAAACTGTTAAAGTCAAAAACGTGATGTTAACTAATCCGACAAAAATTGATTTGGGTGCTTCACTGGCTGATGCTTTGACGATGATGAAAGAAAATCGTGTGGACACTCTTTTGGTAGTAGATCATGATGATCATTTAAAGGGCTATATTTCAATTGATGATCTTCAACGTAACTATTCGCCAACAAATAGTGTTAGTGATATTTTAATAACCAAACTAAGTACAGTAGGACCTGAAGAATATTTGCGTGATAACTTCAGTCGCATTATGAGCCGGAATAAGAGTTATATACCTGTCATTAATTCAGATAAAAAATTAGTTGGTATTGTGACCCGCTCAAGTTTAGTTAACGTAGTTTATGAAAAGATATGGGGAGATAAAAGCCCATTAAAACAGCAATCAGAAAAAGAGGCGAAATAATATGTCTGCCTTTTTTGTACAACATGGTTCGGAACTATTAGTCAAAACGTGGCAGCAAATATACATTTCTGCCATTTCTTTAGCTTTGGGAATAATTGTTGCTATTCCCTTAAGTATTATTTTAATGAAATTTCCGCGAGTAGCTAAAATAGTAATTGCTATTGCTAGTATGTTACAAACCATTCCTGCTCTAGCACTTCTGGCAATGATGATTCCTTTCTTTGGTGTAGGGCGCTTGCCAGCAATAATAGCACTTTTTTTGTATAGTCTAATGCCTATTTTACGTAATACTTATGTTGGTCTCACCGGGGTAAATCAAGATACGATAGATTCTGCCCGGGGTTTAGGTATGACTAATATGCAATTAATTTTAAAAGTTGATATTCCTTTAGCAATGCCTGTCATTATGGCGGGAATCAGACTCTCTGCTATTTATGTTATTGCATGGGCTACTCTTGCTTCATATATTGGAGCAGGTGGTTTGGGCGACTTTATTTTTAACGGACTTAGTCTATATCAAACTGACCTAATTTTTGGGGGTACTATTCCTGTAATTATTTTAGCCCTGTTAACAGATTATCTATTAGGTAAACTTGAACGTAAACTAACGCCAAAGGGAATATAGGGAGGTGCTAATCATGAAAAGATATTTGCAAAAAATATTAGTGATGATTACTGCCTTTTTAATAATGATAACCACGAGTGCATGTGGATTACCCGGTCTTTCTGATAGTGAAGGCAGTCAAGAAAATATCAGAATAACGGCACTTACTACTACTGAATCTCAAGTTATGGCCAATATCATTGCACAACTTATTGAACACGAAACATCATATAAAACCTCAATAGTTAATAATTTGGGTTCTGCACCAATGCAGCATCAAGCTTTATATCGTCATGATGCTGATATACAAGCTGCCGCTTACGATGGTGGCGAACTAACTGCCAATCTATTGTTACCGGCAATTAAAGATTCTCAAAAAGCAAATAACACTGTCAGACGGGAAGTAAAGAAAAGATGGGATCAAACTTATTTACACACCTATGGCTTTGCAAATAATTATGCTTTTATGGTGAGAGCCAAAGACCAAAAGAAATATCACCTTTACAAAATTTCTGATTTAAAAAAGGTCAAAGATAAGTTTTCTGTTGGTATAGCTTCTGAGTGGATCAATGCTCCCGGTGTGGGTTATCCTGCATTTCAAACGGCCTATGGCATTACTTTTACTAAAGCTCATCCTATGAATATTGGCTTGGTATATTCTGCTTTAAAGAGCGGCAAAATGGATGTCATCTTGGGTTATTCTACCGATGGCCGCATCGACAGTTATCACCTGCACTTGTTAAAAGATGATAAACATTTCTTTCCCCCATATAATTGTGGCATGTTAATTAATAATTATATATTAAGGCAGCACCCTGAATTAAAACCAATACTGAAACGCTTGGTTGGAAATGTAAGTGTGCATGATATTCGTAAAATGAATTACCAAGTAGATGATAAACTGCTTGAACCAGCTACTGTAGCTCACCAGTTCTTGGTAAAGCATAATTACTTTAGGGGGGAGAAATAATGTCTCATTTATCTTTATGGCAACAATTTATTTATTATTACGCCCATAATGGCAGTTACGTATTAACACAATTTAATCGCACTTTTTTAATTTCAATTTACGGTGTCTTATTTGCGGCGGTGATCGGTATTCCTGTGGGAATTTTTATCTCTCGTAATGGTCATTTAGGTGATTTTGTGGTTGGAATTGCCAACTTTATCCAAACCATTCCTTCCCTTGCTCTCTTATCTATTGTCATGATTGGTTTAGGGTTAGGCGTTATGACTGTTATTGTCACTGTAACGCTTTATTCACTTTTGCCCATAATTAAAAACACTTATACTGGCATGAGTAACGTCAACAAAAACGTCATTGATTCAGGAAAAGGAATGGGCATGACTAAGTTTCAGTTACTTTATATGGTGCGCTTGCCTTTATCGATGTCTGTGATAATAGCCGGTTTAAAAAATGCGCTGGTAATTGCTATTGGTATTACATCAATTGGCTCATTTGTCGGTGCTGGCGGATTAGGTGACATTATTATTCGTGGTACTAATGCCACTAATGGTAGTGCAATTATATTAGCTGGTGCTCTCCCTACAGCCTTGATGGCGATTTTAGCTGACATTATTTTGAATTTTCTCCAAAAACTGTTACAACCAAAAGGGTTAAAGAAAATAAATTAAAAAAAGGCCGAAAATTTTGCGTAATTATTATTGTGAATAAAAATATTAAACATTTGTTCGCTTTTTCCTTGCAAATATACACTAAAGCAAAGTATAATTATTAGGTACTAAAATAATGAAACTAATTAGAGGAGGACAAAGTCTTGGCCAAAGATGAAAAACAGGCCGCATTGGAAAATGCGCTTAAGAAAATTGAGAAAAATTTTGGTAAAGGCGCCGTTATGCGAATGGGCGATAAGGCCGATACTAAGATTTCGACTATTCCCTCAGGCTCGCTTGCTCTTGATGCAGCCTTGGGTGTTGGCGGCTATCCCCGGGGTAGAATTGTAGAAATATATGGACCAGAGTCTTCTGGTAAAACTACTGTTGCGCTACATGCAGTAGCTGAAGTGCAAAAAAGAGGCGGAACTGCTGCCTATATTGATGCTGAAAATGCCATGGATCCGGCATATGCCGAAGCTTTAGGCGTTGATGTTGACTCACTAATCTTATCTCAACCCAATACTGGTGAAGAAGGATTGCAAATTGCTGATACTTTAATTACAAGTGGCGCAATTGATATTTTAGTTGTTGATTCGGTTGCAGCACTTGTACCTCAAGCCGAAATTGACGGAGAAATGGGCGATAGCCATGTTGGTCTGCAAGCTCGTTTGATGAGCCAAGCCCTCCGTAAACTTTCTGGTAATATCAATAAGACTAAAACTATTGCAATCTTTATTAACCAAATTCGTGAAAAAGTCGGCATTATGTTTGGTAATCCTGAAACTACCCCTGGTGGTCGTGCGCTTAAGTTCTATGCAACTATTCGCTTGGAGATTAGAAGAGCCGAAAAGATTAAGCAAACTGGTGGAGAAATCACCGGTAACCGTGTGAAAATTAAAGTTGTCAAAAATAAGGTTGCTCCACCTTTTAAAGTTGCTGAAGTTGATATGATGTACGGCAAAGGTATCTCTCAAAGTGGTGAACTTCTTGATATGGCAGCCGACAAAGACATTATCGCAAAGGCTGGTTCATGGTATTCATATAACGATGAACGAATTGGACAAGGGCGCGAAAACGCTAAAAAGTATCTGGAAGATAATCCGGAAGTTTATGATGAAGTGCAGAAACAGGTTCGTCAGGCCTACGGTATTGACGAGGAATCAGTTGCTGAGCGCGAAGACCCAGAAAAAATAAAAGAGAAGAAAGCTAAAAACGCTGCAAATACAGAAAAGGAAGCTTCTGCTAAAAAAGAAGCCAACAGCAAAAGCAATTAGTTTTGAAGAAATAGACCTTGACTTGTGAAAACAAGTTAAGGTTTTTTCTTGTCGTTTGACATAATCCCCGTGGTTCTTTATCATTAATATTGTGTGAATAATCTAAAAAAATAAAAAAGGCGATAGAAATCATGACAAGTAAATTTTTGATTCCCGTCGCGATTGCTATTATTTCAATTATATTAGGCATAGTTATTGGTTATGTTATCCGTAAAAGTGCTTGGGAGAAAAAAGCTCGGAACGCCCAAAACGATGCCGATCATATTTTAAGCGAAGCTAAAGCACGAGTTGATGCTGCAAAAGCTGAAGTCAATGCACAGAAGCAAGCGGCTGATGCTATAAAACAAAGTGCACAAAACACAAAGAAAGAAAAGATTCTTGAAGCGCAAGAGCAAATTCAGGATTACCGACAAAAAGTTGAAGATGAATTAAACGATAAGCGTGATACGATTGCGCGTGATCAAAATCGTTTAACACAAAGAGAGGATACTCTCGATCATAAGAACTCTTTGCTAAAAGAAAAAGAGGACGATTTAGCTAAAAAAGACGAACAGCTAGAAAAAAAGCAAACTGAATTAACCACTAAATTACAAAAAGCTGATGAATTAGTTGAACAGACTACGCAAAAGCTTTATGAAGTAGCCCATTTAGACAAGGAACAGGCTAAAAAGCTGGTTCTAAATCAATTAGCAGATGAGCTAGTTAAAGAGCGGGCTGAAATGATTAGCAACAGCAATGAAGAAGTAAAAGCAAAGGCTGATCATTATGCTCGTAAAATAATTATTGATGCTATTCAAAGCAGCTCGGCTGATACAGTGGCTGAAACCACAGTATCAGTGGTAGATTTACCTAATGAAGAAATGAAGGGTCGAATTATTGGTCGTGAAGGACGCAATATTAGATCATTTGAAGCACTCACAGGAGTAGATTTAATAATTGATGATACTCCTAAAGTTGTAACTCTAAGCGGTTTTGATGCGATTAGGCGTGAAATTGCTAAAAGGGCAATGGAACGCCTGATTAAAGACGGACGAATTCATCCGGCTAGAATTGAAGAGACAGTTGATAAGGCTCGTAAAGAAGTTAATGATGACATTTACGAAGCGGGCGAAAGCGCTCTAATGGAGTTAGGGATTCATAAAATGAATCCTGAGTTGGTTAAAATATTGGGTAGGCTCAAATACCGGACATCTTATGGTCAAAATGTATTGGGACACTCAATTGAAGTTGCAAAGTTAGCTGGAACAATGGCTGCGGAGCTTGGATTAAATGAAAAATTAGCGGTTCGCGCGGGATTATTACACGATATTGGAAAAGCAGTCGACCATGATATTGAAGGTTCACACGTAGAAATAGGTGTGGAATTGACAAGAAAATATCATGAGCCGGATGTGGTTGTTAATGCAATTGCGGCGCATCACGGGGATGTGCCTAAGTTATCATTTATTGCTGAATTGGTAGTGGCAGCAGATACGATTTCTTCTGCAAGACCTGGTGCCAGAAGTGAAAGTTTGGAGAATTACATTAGAAGACTGACTGACCTTGAGCAAATAGCAAATAGGTATGATGGAGTTAAACAGGCATACGCTATTCAAGCTGGGCGAGAAGTACGGGTGATGGTTGAACCCGATAAGATTTCAGACGATCGCATTACAGTTTTAGCACGTGATATTCGTAATCAGATTGAAAAAGAACTTGATTACCCAGGTAATATTAAAATAACAGTTATTCGTGAAAAACGTGCTGTATCAATTGCAAAATAAAGAAAAAGGATTGAACTAAAGAATTCAATCCTTTTTAGTTGTAATTTGTGCATTTTTATTCCACCCTGTATAATTAAGACAACTATAAATGAAAGTAGCCGACCATGTTTAAAATTATTGTTGAATTATTCTTTTTGGTGATTATCCAAGCAGCGATTACGCCTTTTATTAGAAGATTAGCTTTTGTATTAGGTGCAGTTGACATTCCCAACAAAAGAAGGGTAAACAAAAAACCAATGCCGACTTTAGGCGGATTGGGTATTTTTGTGACTTTTAATATTGGTGCTTTTATTCTCTTACGTGATCAATTTCCCACACACGAGGCGTTCAGTATCCTTCTAGGTTCTAGCGTAATCGTTCTAACTGGTATAATCGACGATATTATGGAATTGAAGCCAAGACAAAAAATGCTGGGCATCTTTATTGGCGCCTTAGTCATTTATTTTCTTGCCGGCATCAAAATGAATGTTCTCAATCTGCCATTTTTAAATAAACAAATAAATTTAGGTTGGTGGAGTTTACCAATTACTATTTTTTGGATATTGGCCTTAACTAATGCAGTTGACCTCATTGACGGTCTTGATGGCTTGGCAGACGGCGTTTCAATGATTTCACTGATAACAATGGGAATTGTCGGCTATTTCTTTTTGCATACGGGGCAGCTCTATATTCCAATCGGTTGTTTTATGCTGGCAGCCTGTTTACTTGGGTTTTTACCATATAACTTTCATCCAGCAAAAATATTTTTAGGTGACACTGGTGCACTATATATTGGGTTTATGATTGCGGTTTTTTCGCTTAAAGGTTTAAAAAATGTCACCTTTATCTCGTTATTAGTACCTGTCACTATTTTAGGCGTGCCGATCACAGATACTATTTACGCCATGATACGCCGCAAATTAAATAATCGGCCCGTCTCTCAAGCAGATAAGCACCATTTACACCATCAATTAATGAAAATGGGTTTGACACACAGGCAAACTGTTTTAACCATTTACGCGTTGTCACTTATTTTTTCATTTATTTCCCTCTTATTCTTGCTGTCACCAATGTGGGGGATGTGGGTCCTAATTGCTGGTCTGGCTGTTGCTCTAGAATTTTTTGTGGAGTCAATTGGACTGCTGGGGGAAAAATATAAACCGCTGATGAATTTGACGCAAAAATTAATCAATTCCCGGAGTAAGAAAGACCCTACTGTGGAAGTTTGGCACCTTGGGCAAGATAAGCCTGAACAGTTAAAAAAGAAAAAGAAAGATTAAGTTTAAACGGATTCACAAATACTTGTGGGTCTTTTTTTATTGGTCGTGATAATTGAAATTAGCAATGTCAATTTCGTTATACCTTTTGGGCACCAATTCAAAATTTACTTTGCCAGCTAGCAGATTGTTTAAGTCATTTTTAAGCTGCTCTAATTTATTTTCATCAATAAAGAGCGTAATGGCTACCTTGACGCCATATTCTATTTGATCAATAAAAATTTGATTTTGATTTAAATAGTACTGGATCTCATCAAAATTTTTATAATCCACCTGAAATTTAAGGCCTTGTTGCTGAACACGTTTAACCACGCCTATGGCTTCCGCAGCTTTTGTCACACTGTTGGAATAAGCGCGAATTAACCCTCCGGCTCCCAATTTAATTCCGCCAAAATACCGGGTAACAACAACAGTAACATTTTTAAGTTTCATTAATTGCAATGCTTTTAATTCCGGTACGCCAGCTGTTCCTGAAGGTTCACCGTTGTCACTGGCTTTGACTTGGTCATCATTTAGCCCGATTGTATAAGCAAAGGTATTATGAGTGGCGTCATGGTATTTTTGCGAAATAGTAGCAATTGCCTGATCTGCTTCTTCAACCGTTTGCGTTCGAATTAGAGTGGCAATAAAGCGACTTTTCTTGATGATTATTTCATGTGTGCCGTTTTGTTTGATAGTTAAGTAATTTTGCTGATCTTTCAAAAGATTTTTCTCCTTTTTTGCGTATTTAATAATTGGAGGACAGAAATGGAAAATATCTCTCACCTTGCTGGTCGTCAATGGCTTAGCAGTCAAATGGATTGTAGCATAAAGGAAGGCTTAACTAAAACTAGGGCAATCAAACACGGTCACTGCTTACGTTGCGGGGCAAGGGTTTATGCTAAATTACCCAATGGCAAAAAGTATTGCAGGGCTTGTATTGGTTTAGGAAGAATAGTTGCAGATGATTTCTTAATACGCAATGAACAGGCAATTAAATTTCCTGCAAAAGAAAATGGGGGGTTGACTTGGAAAGGACAGCTGACTAATTCACAGACAAGAATAGCACGCAATTTAATTTGCAATTATGTTGCTAAAAGAGATTCACTTGTTCATGCTGTAACTGGTGCCGGTAAGACAGAAATGTTATTTCCACTGGTAGCTTATAGTTTAAAAAAAGGTGAAAGGTGCTGTATTGCCACTCCCCGCATTGACGTTGTTAGTGAACTCTATCCTCGTTTTAAAGCTGCTTTTGGTGAGATAAAAATTGGTAAGTATCACGGGCGGGAATATCAAGAGCCTGAAGCAGACCAATTAACGCTTTGTACAACACACCAATTACTAAAATACTTTCATGCCTTTGATTTATTAATAATTGATGAGTCAGATTCTTTTCCTTACGTTAACAACTCTATGCTTCATTTTGCGGCCCAAAATGCCGTTAAACCTACTGGTAAAAGGGTATTTCTCACTGCTACGCCTACTGGTGATTTATTATCTTCTGTTAAAGCAGGAAAGATCCACCTTTTAAAATTAAAAAGACGCTTTCATGGTCATCCCTTACCCGTACCTAAGGAAAAGTTGTTTTTACATCCTTTTTTGCGTGACCAAAAAATTAACTCCCGCCTGACAGCTGAGATTATTAAAGTCATTCAAGCAGGACACCCATTACTCCTTTTTGTTCCGAGAATTAATCAGATTGGGCCTTATATCGCCGCACTCAAAAAAATACCGGAGCTTGCTGAAATTAAAATTGCCGGTGTACATGCAAATGACACTGAAAGAATTGCCAAAGTCGACCAATTTAGAAGTGGGCAAATACAATTATTAGTTACTACTACAATTTTAGAACGCGGGGTAACTTTCAATCATGTGTGGGTCATTGTTGTGCAGGCAGATGATAAAATTTATACTTCTTCAAGTTTAGTACAAATTGCCGGTAGAGTAGGACGCGCTAAAAATGATCCCGAGGGTCTAGTCCTGTTTTGTTATCAAAAATACACCTCTTGTATTCGCTCTGCCGTGAAGCAAATTCGCGGGATGAATCAATGACCAAGTGCTTATTATGCGGGCGATATTATACTGCAAAATTATCATTTACCAGCCTGTTTTCTATTAGCAAATGTCAGGAGGGCGGCATTTGTCCGAACTGCCTGTCAAAGTTCGATCCAGTGCCTGCTCAGCATTGCCCTATTTGTTATGGCAAAGCAGAAAATAATGAATTGTGTCTAGATTGCATAAACTGGCGCCAGCTTTATGGGAATGATTTGTTAAGCAATCAGTCTTTATATTTATATAACGCGGCTTTTCATGACCTAATGGTGAATTATAAACGATATGGTGACTATTATTTGTCTTATGTTTTGCAAACTCTCTGTTCAAATCAACTGAATAAAATAAAAGCTGACCTTTATATTCCTATTCCTACTTCTTCTGAACATATTGCTAAAAGACAATTTGATACCATCAGTGCTATTTACGATAATCTGGTTCCGCTGACGCATATCCTGAGTAAGATATCCGGATTTGGAGCTCAAGGAGAAAAAAATCGTCTTGAAAGATTAGCAAGTAAACAAACCTTTTTTGTTAAGGAAAACTTTAAAGTTGATAGGGAAAGTTACCGGGTTCTTTTATTAGATGATATCTATACTACAGGCAGAACACTTTACCACGCGCGTGACGCTTTGAAAAAAGTTCTGCCCAATGCAAAAATTAGTAGTTTTACCTTATGCAGATAGAATAAAATTGTTCAGCGCTTTCATGTTTTGTTATAATTTTGCTATAATAAAGGTAACATAAGACTGCATAAGCAGTTGAAAGGAGAATCTCAAATGTTAAAGTATAATGTTCGTGGTGAAAATATTGAGGTAACTGATGCTTTAAGAAGTTATGTTGAAAAGCGCCTTAAGAAATTGGAAAAATATTTCGATTTAAATCAGGATATGATTGCCCATGTAAATTTGAAGGTTTATCGTGATCATAAGGCTAAAGTTGAGGTCACCATACCACTACCATACTTAGTATTGAGAGCTGAAGAAACAACTGACGATATGTACCGGAGCATTGACTTTGTTTCTGAAAAATTAGAAAGACAAATCAGAAAGTACAAGACCCGTGTAAATCGTAAGAGTCGTGAAAAAGGTTTTAATGATTTCTTCGTTGAGAGCGCTGAAGAAAGTTCAAAAGATAAAGAGAATAACGAATTTACAATTGTACGTAATAAGCAAATAGGTTTAAAACCTATGAGCCCAGAAGAAGCTATTTTACAAATGAACATGCTTGAGCATGATTTCTTTGTTTTCCAAGATGGTGAAACTAACGGCACCAGTGTGGTTTATCGCAGAAATGATGGTCGTTACGGTTTGATTGAAACAAAATAAAAATAATATAATTCAAGCAAGGGCCCCGCATTTAGTGTGAGGTCTTTGTTTTGTTTATTTTTAATTTAGCGCTAATCATGGTAAAATTATCTTGTGTTTTTATACTTTAACTACATATAAGGATCGATTAAATGGTAAACATTTTAAAGAAACTATACAATAATGATAAAAGAGAACTGAAAAAATTTGAAAAAATTGCTAGTAAAGTGGAAAGTCATGCTGAAGAGTATGGCAAACTTTCAGATGAGGAATTACAGGCAAAAACACCTGAATTTCGTGACCGTTTGCAAAACGGTGAGAGCTTAGATTCACTTTTGCCAGAGGCTTTTGCAGTTGCTCGAGAAGGTGCTAAACGAGTATTAGGGTTATATCCTTTTCACGTTCAAGTGCTAGGTGGTATTGCCTTACACTATGGTAACATTGCCGAAATGATGACCGGTGAAGGTAAGACGTTAACTGCGACTATGCCTGTGTATTTAAATGCCTTAACTGGCAAGGGCGTTCACGTTGTTACCGTCAACGAATACTTATCGAGTCGTGATGCTGAGGAAATGGGTCAACTATATAAGTGGCTCGGTTTAACTGTTGGTCTTAACTTGAATGCCATGTCACCTGATGAAAAAAGAGAAGCCTATAGCTGTGATGTAACTTATTCCACCAACTCTGAACTCGGCTTTGATTATTTGCGTGACAATATGGTTGTTTACAAAGAACAAATGGTTCAACGTGAACTTAACTATGCTATCATCGATGAGGTCGACTCAATTTTGATTGATGAAGCCAGAACGCCATTAATTATTTCAGGTGAAGCTGAACAGGCAAACGGTGATTACATCCGTGCTGATCGTTTTGTTAAAACTCTTCAAGAAGATAAGAGTGACGATGATGCAGATGATGATAAAGATTATGGTGACTATAAAATTGACTGGCCAACTAAAACCATTTCTTTAACTAGGACAGGTATTCAAAAAGCCTGTGACCATTTCGGCCTTAAAAATCTTTACGATGTTGAAAATCAAAAATTGGTTCACCATATTGATCAGGCTTTGCGCGCAAATTATATTATGCTCAAAGATATTGATTATGTGGTCCAAGATGGCGAAGTCTTAATCGTTGATTCTTTCACTGGGCGTGTGATGCAGGGTCGGCGTTATTCTGACGGATTGCATCAGGCTATTGAAGCTAAAGAAGGTGTAAAAATTCAGGAAGAATCTAAGACGCAAGCCACAATTACTTACCAGAACTTCTTTAGAATGTACAAAAAGCTGGCGGGAATGACCGGTACTGCTAAAACTGAAGAAGAAGAATTCCGTGAAATTTACAATATGCAGGTAATTACTATCCCAACTAACCGTCCACTAATTAGAAAGGATAATCCTGATATTCTTTACCCGACTCTGTCATCGAAATTTGCGGCAGTCGTTAATGAAATTAAGGAACGTCATAGTAATGGTCAACCAGTTCTAGTTGGTACCGTTGCGGTTGAAAGCTCTGAAAGACTAAGTAAATTGCTGGACAAAGAAGGAATTCCACACGCTGTTTTAAATGCTAAAAATCACGCTAAAGAAGCTCAAATTATTATGAATGCGGGACAACGTGGTGCGGTTACTATTGCCACAAACATGGCTGGTCGTGGTACTGACATCAAATTGGGGCCTGGTGTCAAAGAATTAGGGGGACTTTCAGTTATTGGTACTGAGCGTCATGAATCACGTAGAATTGATAATCAATTGCGTGGTCGGTCTGGTCGTCAGGGTGATCCCGGCGTTACACGTTTTTACCTTTCACTTGAAGATGATCTGATGAAACGTTTCGGTGGCGACAGAGTTAAAGACTTCCTTGACCGTTTGTCTGATAACGATGATGATAAGGTAATCGAGAGCCGCTTAATTACAAGGCAAGTTGAATCAGCGCAAAAACGGGTTGAAGGAAATAACTATGATACTCGTAAACAAACACTGCAATACGATGATGTTATGCGTATTCAACGTGAAATTATTTACGGTGAACGGATGCAGGTTATTGGAGAAGAGAAGTCTCTTAAAGATGTACTAATTCCGATGATTCGCCGCACTATCAATAGCCAAGTGGATATGTTTACACAGGGCGATCGCAGTAAATGGCGACTTGATTCCTTACGGGACTTCATCTCATCCAGTTTGACCAATGAAGAAGAAACTGATGCAATTGACTTCAAGACAATAACGGTTCCTGATTTGAAACAGAAACTGTATGATATTGTTGAAGCAAATTATGAAGAAAAAGAAGAAATTTTAGCTGATCCTTCAGACATGCTTGAGTTTGAAAAAGTAGTTATTTTACGAGTCGTAGACGACCGCTGGACTGATCATATAGATGCTATGGATCAATTGCGCCAATCAATTAGTTTACGGGGATATGGTCAGTTGAATCCACTGGTTGAATATCAGGATTCAGGCTACAACATGTTTGAAGAAATGATTTCAAATATTGAGTTTGACGTAACTCGCTTATTTATGAAAGCTGAAATTAGACAAAATCTTAGTCGTTAATAATTAAGATGGAAGAGAAAGCAGCTGCTTTCTCTTTTTTACTGAAAATTTATGGGATAAAGGAGTTTATGCAACTAATGGAATTAAGCGAAATTCAAAATGATTTAGATAATTTAAAAAAGCGATTAGATCGCTTTAGGGGGTCTCTTTGACTTAGATTCTATTAATGAAAATATCATTGTAAATGAAAATAAAATGCAGGAACCATCGTTTTGGGATGATCAAGAAAAAGCGCAAAGTTTAATTAGCGCAACCAATTTATTAAAGGAAAAACGCGATTCTTTTATTAAATTGCAGACTGACTATCAAAATGAAATAACAGCAGTTGAATTACTGCGTGAAGAACCAGATAAAGATTTGCAAGATGAGGTAGAAACTGATTTGCAAAAATTACAATCTGAATTTCACAATTACGAATTAGATTTGCTCTTGTCGGGCAAGTATGATAGTCATAATGCCTTGATCGAAATTCACCCAGGTGCTGGTGGCACTGAAGCGATGGACTGGGGACAAATGCTGTTAAGAATGTATCAGCGCTATGCGGATATTTGCGGTTTTAAGTTTGAAATAAATAATTATGAACCTGGCGAAGAAGCAGGCCTTAAAAGCGTCAGCGCTAAAGTTAGTGGTAAGAATGCGTATGGCTTAATGAAGTCTGAAAATGGTGTCCACCGCTTAGTAAGAATTTCACCATTTGATTCTGCTAAAAGAAGGCATACATCCTTTGCATCGGTAGAAGTTATTCCAGAAATTGATGATAGTATTAAAGTTGATATCAATCCCAAGGATTTACGGATTGATGTTTACCGTTCTAGTGGTGCTGGGGGCCAGCACATTAACAAGACTTCAAGTGCTGTAAGAATTACCCACTTGCCCACAGGCTTTGTGACCACATCACAAGCTCAGCGCTCACAACTGCAGAACCGTGAAACCGCCATGAATGAACTGAGAGCAAAGCTGTTTCACTTGGAAGAAGAAAAAAAGCGTCAGCATAAGCAGGCGCTTAAAGGTGATCAAAAAGAAATTGGTTGGGGTTCCCAAATTCGTTCTTATGTTTTTCATCCTTACAATTTGGTTAAAGATTTACGTACAGGCTATGAAACCTCAGATACAAGTGGTGTAATGGATGGCAAGCTGCAACCATTTGTTTATTCATATTTGCAATGGCTTCTGAGCCAGGAGAATCCAGAGTAGGTGATTAAATGAGTTTTTGGGGAATTGTTGGTTTAGTTTTTCTAGCTGTGGTGATTTTAAGTTTCATTTTCGCACTATTTCACATGTTCTTTATGATATTGCCGGCAGCTTTAGTAATTATCGGTATCATTTGGTTGATCAATCATTTTACTAAAAAAGATGATGACAATATGAGTGCTAATTCTAATTTTGATCAATGGCATAATTGGGGTGAAAATAAAGAACCCCGACCAAAACGTAAAAAAGTACGGGATGCTAAAACTAAAGATGTCGACAAGTAAAAAAAGGGGCATTTTAAGATGACAAACGCAGTTAAACTAAAAAATCTAATTCGTGATAATAAAATTGTCCACGTTGTGCAAGGAAAACAATATATTCAAGATAAAGAAATTGTAGTATCTGATATTTATAGACCCGGATTAGAGTTGACAGGCTACTTTGATTTTTATCCGCGCCAGCGTATTCAGTTACTTGGAAGAACTGAAATTTCTTATGCCGCCAGATTAGATCATGATAGTTTGGTCCAAGTGTTTAATAAACTTTGCACACCTGAGACACCGTGTTTCTTTGTTTCCCGTTCATTGCGAGTACCACCAGAATTGGCGCAAGCTGCTGAGGAAGCTAAAATTCCTATCTTGTCTTCACCTGAGTCAACTACTTATGTTTCCAGTATTTTGACTGAATATTTAAGAGAAAGACTGGCTGTGCGAGATACAATTCATGGGGTTTTAATTGAAGTTAAAGGTATGGGCGTTTTGTTAACAGGTGATTCCGGTGTGGGTAAGTCTGAAACGGCACTGGGCTTGATACATCGTGGCCACCGTTTAATTGCCGATGACCGGGTTGATGTCTACCAAAAAGACGTTGAAACAGTCATGGGTGAAGCTCCGGCAATATTAAAGCATTTAATGGAAATTCGCGGTATTGGGATCATTGATGTTATGGATTTATTCGGAGTTGGTGCGGTTAAAAATCGTGAAAGTATCCAGCTGGTGATCAAACTAGTTAATTGGGACAATCAAGCAAATTATGACCGTTTAGGTTTTGAGGAAAGTAAACGTGATATTTGCAACGTTGAAGTACCTCAAATTACAATCCCTGTAAAAGTCGGCCGTAACATGGAAGATATTATTGAAATTGCCACAATGAATTTTCGGGCAAAAAGAAGTGGTTACAACGCGACTAGGACATTTGACAACAATTTAACCAAATTAATTAAGAAAAATTCTGAAAATGATTCAAAAAAGGAAAGTAATAAATGACATTGACAATCAATCCCGTAGCCTTTAACCTAGGAAATTTAAGTGTCAAATGGTATGGCGTCATTATGGCGCTGGCTATTATTTTAGCCGTGTCAATGGCAATTATTGAAGGACGAAAAAGGCAGATCGAAAGTGACGATTTTGTCGATTTGCTCTTGTGGGCTGTCCCCTTGGGCTATGTTGGTGCACGAATTTATTATGTTATTTTTGAATGGCAATATTATGCGCAGCATCCAGACCAAATAATTGCTATTTGGAATGGGGGCATTGCGATCTATGGCGGTTTACTTGCCGGCTTAGTGGTTCTATTAATTTTTTGCTACAAAAAGATGCTGCCGCCATTTTTGATGCTTGATATCATTACTCCAGGAGTAATGGCTGCCCAAATTTTGGGTCGTTGGGGTAATTTTATTAATCAGGAAGCCCACGGCGGTCCTACAACTTTGGGTTTTCTCCAAAGTTTACATTTACCGAATTTTATTATTAGTCAAATGAAAATTAATGGGGTCTATTACCAGCCAACCTTTTTATATGAATCATTTTTTAACTTAATTGGTTTGATATTAATTTTGGTTCTAAGGCATAGAAACCATTTGTTTAAACAAGGTGAAATTTTTATGCTTTATCTAGCTTGGTATTCCGTTGTTCGTTTCTTTGTAGAAGGTATGAGAACGGATAGTTTGTATCTTTGGGGATCAATCAGAGTTTCACAGCTTCTTAGCTTGATACTGCTGGTGATTGTCATCGGATTGTTTATTTATCGCAGAAAAGTTGTTAAACCCAAATGGTATCTTGATGGCAGTGGCCTAAAATATCCCTATAATCGAGATTAAATATTAGTATTAGTTGAAAGAGAGTTAACGAATGACAAAAATTGCAGTTTTAGGAGCAGGTTCTTGGGGCACAGTGTTGGGCTCTATGCTGGCTGATAAAGGCTATGACATTGTACTGTATGGTAATAATGAAAAAGTTAATCAGGAAATTAATGAAAGTCATACGAATGAACATTACATGAAAAATTGGCATGTAAATGAGACCGCTACAGCAACGGGTGATTTGAATGAAGCTTTAAGTGGAGCAGAAATTATTTTATTTGTTCTTCCTACTCAAGCAATTCGTAGCGTTGCCCAAAATGTAAGTAAAATTCTAGCACAAAGGAAAGATAAACCACTTATAGTAACTGCTACCAAAGGAATTGAACCGGGTTCTAAAAAGTTAATTTCTGAAATTTTGACTGAGGAAATTTATCCCAATGATGAAGACAAGATTGTAGCGATTTCCGGACCAAGCCATGCCGAGAGTGTAGCGCAAAAAGATTTAACCGCAATCTCTTGTGCTTCAACGAGTATGGAAAACGCTCAAAAAGTTCAGGAATTATTTTCAAATGACTATTTCCGTTTATATACTAATAATGATCTGATAGGTGTTGAAGTTGCGGGAGCTGTTAAGAACGTAATTGCAATTGCGGCCGGTATTCTGGTAGGTAAGCATTATGGAGATGATGCTAAAGCTGCGCTTATGACGAGAGGTTTAGCTGAAATTACCCGTTTGGGTGTGAATTATTTCGGAGCTGATCCTATGACGTTTAGTGGTCTTTCAGGTATAGGTGATTTGATTGTTACTTGTACTTCGGTTAATTCACGTAATTGGCGCTGTGGTAAGCAACTGGGTGAGGGCAAGAGTTTAGACTATGTTTTACAAAATATGGGTCAAGTAGTTGAAGGCGCAACTACTGTCAAAGCAGTGCACGAGCTATGCCAAGAAAAACAGATTGATATGCCAATTAGTGAAGCAATATACCGCGTTTTATACCAAAATGCTGATGTTGATTCTGAAATAGCTCAGATGATGGGTAGAAGTCCTAAACAGGAAATTAGACTTTGAGAGCGATATCGTTGTAATATTACTTACGAAAAATAAGAAAGTGCTGAAGGTGAAATTATGACTAAAAAATACGATGTAATCATTATTGGAGCAGGCCCCGGTGGACTTACAGCCGCTTTGTATGCTTCTCGGGCTAATTTATCCGTTTTGATATTGGATCGAGGTTTGTATGGCGGACAAATGAATAATACGGATGCAATTGATAATTATCCGGGCTTCAGTGAGATTAAGGGTCCTGAACTGGGCGAAAAAATGTATAATTCAATCATGAAATTTGGCGCAAAGTTTGAATATGGTGATGTTCAAACAGTTACGCTAGATGGGGACCAAAAAATAGTCAAAACTGACACTGCCGAATACAGCACACCTGCTCTTATTATCGCTACTGGAGCAGATCATCGTCACTTAAATGTGCCAGGTGAAGATGAATATTCAGGTAAAGGCGTTTCGTACTGTGCTGTTTGTGATGCTGCTTTCTTCAGAGACGAAGATATTGCGGTTATTGGCGGTGGCGATTCAGCTATTGAAGAAGGTATTTATTTGGCTCAGAGTGCTAAATCTGTCACGGTTATTCATCGGCGGGACCAATTACGTGCGCAACCCACATTACAAAAACGGGCTTTTGCCAACTCTAAGATGAATTTTATTTGGAACGGGTTAACGCAATCCATTGACGGCGATGGCGACAAAGTTACCGGCGTAACTTATAAAGACAAGGAAACCGGTGCTGAGAAACATATTAAAGTTCGAGGCGTCTTTATTTACGTTGGCGTTATTCCGCAGACAGCGCCATTTAAGGACTTAGGAATAACAGATGAAAATGGCTGGATTCCTACTGATGAGCACATGAGAACTAAAGTTGACGGTATCTTTGCTTTAGGTGATGTTCGTGCGAAGGATTTACGGCAAATTGCCAATGCTGTGGGTGACGGCAGTATTGCTGGTCAACAAGCATATAATTATTTACAGGATCTGAATGATCGTAAAATTTAAAGATTAAAAAAAGAATTTAGTTAAAACTGAATTCTTTTTTTATTTTTACAGATAGCAATAATGATAAATGCTAGAATAGAGTTTATGTAAACGAATTTATTGCTAGAAAAAGGGGTACATTGCTGAAATGAAGGCAGAAGAAACTTTTCAAGAATGGCAGCAGGCGCACAATCTGCCAGATTATTTACAAGATCAATTGCAAGAACTTGGTAAAAATCCCAAATGGATTAATGATGCATTTGGTCAAGACATTAATTTTGGTACAGCTGGAATGCGCGGCAGGCTCGAGCCAGGAATTAATCGTATTAATATCTATACCATTGGGCGAGTAACAGAAGGCTTGGCACGTTTAATTAATGAAAAAGGAGCAAAAGCGCAAAAAGATGGTGTGGTCATTGCTTATGACTCTCGCTATCATTCCCGCGATTTTGCGGAACATGCGGCACGAATATTGGGTGCACATAATATTCATGTTTATCTATTTGATGATTTACGACCGACGCCTGAATTATCTTTTGCTGTGAGATACCTTCATGCTTCTGCCGGAATTAATATCACCGCTTCTCACAATGCCAAAGAATACAATGGCTACAAAGTCTATGGCCCTGATGGTGCCCAGATGGGACCTGAAGATGCCAGTCGCGTTTTTGCTTATGCTCAAAAAGTCAACAATATTTTTACTGTTAAGACTTCATCGGTTGCACGAATGCGCTCGCAAGGAGTTTTGCAGTTGATTGGTGAAGATATTGATGAGGTTTATTTAGCGCAACTAAAAACTGTAAATGTTAATAGTGAACTAATACAAAAAAATGCTCATAAGTTAACGATTATTTACTCACCCCTACATGGGACAGGTAAAATGTTATATGATCGGGCTTTTAGACAAAATGGTTTTACGAATGTGATCCCAGTTCCCAGCCAAGCAATTATTGATCCGGAATTTCCCACGACCATCAAACCCAATCCAGAATACCGTGATGTGTTTGATCCTGGCATCAAACTGGCAAATGAAAAAAATGCTGATCTAATCATTGCTACTGATCCTGATGCAGATCGTATGGGTGCCTGTGTGCGCACAAAAAATGGCGACTTTCAAGTTTTAACCGGGAACCAGATTGCTACGCTCATGATCTATTATCTGCTGGTTAATTTAAAAGATAAGGGGCAATTATCTGCCGATTATGAGCTGATTACTTCGATTGTTTCCAGTAGTATGCCACTTAAAATTGCAAAAGATTTTGGTATCAGAACAAAGTCGGTGTTAACTGGTTTTAAATTTATTGGTGAAGAAATTGACCGTATGAGTAAGATGCACGACGGTAAGTTTTTAATGGGTTTTGAAGAAAGCTATGGTTATCTTTTCAAACCTTTTGCACGTGATAAAGATGCAATGCAAGGCGCTTTAATGTTTGCGGAAGTGGCATCTTATTATGCTGCTAGAAACATGACTGTATTAGACGGCCTTAATGAAATCTGGCAAAAATACGGCACTTCTTATGAAATTACCAAGGCGATTGAAATGCCGGGAATTGGCGGACAAAAGAAAATGGCAGAATTGATGGCTAAATTGCGTTCAGAGAATTTGCAAGAGCTAAATGGGGTCAAAGTCAATAAAATTCAAGACTTTTTAAAACAACAGGAAATTGTTGGTGGTACGGTTAAGCCACTTACGGGACTACCAAAATCTAATGTATTGAAATACTTTTTGGCTGATGAAACTTGGTTAGCTTTAAGACCATCTGGCACAGAGCCAGTAATTAAAGCTTATGTTGGTGTCAATAAACCTAATATTGAGCTTGCACACCAAGCAGCTGAGAATTATCAAAATGCTTTGGCAGAACTGTTAAAATAAAACAAAAAGAGTGCGAAAATATGTTCGAGAGTGTAAAATAGAATACGTCAAATAAGAGTTGGGCTTTATTTGTCCAACTTTTTCTACGAGGAGTCTTTCGATGATTAAACGACAAGAAGAACGTAAATTTGAACTAGTTTCTAAATTCAGTCCAGCGGGTGATCAGCAACAGGCTATTAATAAATTGGCTGCTGGCTTTAAAAAAGGCTATAAGGAGCAAATTCTGGAAGGTGCAACCGGTACGGGCAAAACTTTCACAATGGCGAACATTATTGCTAAATTGAATAAACCTACTTTAGTTATTTCTCACAATAAAACTTTGGTTGGTCAGCTTTATGGTGAGTTTAAAGAATTCTTTCCGCATAATGCTGTCGATTATTTTGTTTCCTACTATGATTACTATCAGCCGGAAGCGTATGTGCCCCAATCGGATACATATATTGAAAAGGACTCATCTATCAACGATGAAATTGATCAATTACGTCACCAAGCTACCAGCGATTTGATGGAACGTAATGACGTAATTGTTGTGGCATCTGTTTCGTGTATCTATGGTTTAGGTGATCCTAAGGAATATGCTGCCAGTGTAATCACGGTTCACGAGGGTGAGGAATATAACAGAAATACCTTGCTGCGCGATTTAGTCAATATTCAATACGATCGCAATGATATTGACTTTCAACGTGGTCGTTTTCGCGTTCGCGGAGACGTCGTAGAAGTTTTTCCTGCTGGTAATTCTAATCATGCTTATCGTATTGAATTTTTCGGGGATGAAATTGATAGAATTGTTGAAGTGGACTCACTAACAGGAGAAGTAATTGGTGAAAGAGAAAGTATATCATTATTTCCTGCTACCCACTTTATGACCAATGAAGAACAGATGAGGCGTGCTCTTAAAGCTATTTCACAGGAAATGAAAATTCAAGTGAAAAATTTTGAAGGTCAAGGTAAATTGCTTGAGGCAGAACGTATTAAACAGCGCACTACTTTTGACATGGAAATGATGGGTGAAGTTGGTTACACCAATGGCATCGAGAACTATTCGCGTCATATGGAAGGAAGAAAAGAAGGAGAGCCGCCTTATACCTTATTAGACTTCTTTCCTGATGACTTTTTGATTTTAATTGATGAGTCTCATGCCACTATGCCTGAAATCCGAGCAATGTATAACGGCGACCGCAATCGGAAAAAAACTTTAATTGACTATGGTTTCCGTTTACCTTCTGCGCTTGATAACAGACCATTGAAACTGGCTGAATTTGAAAAGCACGTTAACCAGATTCTATATGTTTCAGCAACTCCAGGAGATTATGAATTAGCACGGACAAATCATAAAGTTGAGCAAATCATCAGACCGACCGGTCTGCTTGACCCTAAAATTGAGGTCAAACCTGTTGAGGGGCAAATTGATGATTTAGTGGCTGAAATCAACAAACGCATTGAAAGAAATGAACGTGTCTTTGTCACCACTTTAACCAAAAAGATGGCTGAAGACCTAACAGATTATTTGAAAGATCTGGGCATTAAAGTGCAATATTTGCACTCTGACGTGAAGACGCTGGAACGGATGCAAATATTGCGTGATTTGCGTATGGGCAAATACGATGTGCTAATTGGTATTAACCTATTACGTGAAGGTATTGATGTCCCGGAAGTTTCTTTGGTCGCAATTCTTGATGCTGATAAGGAGGGTTTTTTGCGTGCTTACAGACCTTTAGTGCAGACTATGGGTCGCGCTTCCAGAAACGCTGATGGTGCTGTGATCATGTATGCTGACACGGTTACTGATTCGATGCGGCAAGCGATTGAAGCAACACAGAGAAGACGTCAATTACAGATCAAGTTTAATGAAGAACATGGTATGAAACCCAAGACCATCGTTAAGCCAATCAGAGATGTCATTTCTGCTACTAAAGTGGCAGATGAAGATGTTCAAAGCGATAGCTTCGCTGATTTGAACTTTGATGAATTAACTGTCAAACAAAAGAGAACCATGATTAAAGACTTACGTAAGCAAATGCAAGAAGCTGCCAAGAAACTGGACTTTGAGGGCGCTGCAACTTTGCGGGATGCAATCATGGAACTGGAGAGTTCAACTAGAAGCCCAATTAAGAAAAAAGGAAAAGCATTAAATGGTAAATGATAAGATTGTTATTCGGGGTGCACGTGAACATAATTTAAAAGATATTAACCTTTCTATCCCTAAGGATAAATTGGTTGTGATTACGGGTTTATCTGGTTCTGGCAAAAGTTCTTTAGCCTTTGATACATTATATGCTGAAGGGCGCAGAAGATACGTTCAGTCCTTATCAAGTTATGCCCGCCAATTTTTAGGACAAATGGATAAACCTGACGTTGATTCGATTGATGGCCTTAATCCTGCAATTTCAATTGATCAAAAAACTACTTCCCATAACCCGCGTTCAACTGTTGGTACTGTTACTGAAATAAACGATTATCTCAGACTTTTGTGGGCGAGAGTAGGGCATCCTGTGTGTCCTAATGATGGTACTCTAATTGAACGTCAATCTGTAGAACAAATGGTTAACCGCATTTTGGCATTGCCTGAAAGAAGCCGTATTCAAATTTTAGCACCGGTAATCAGGTCTAAACGTGGTGCGCACAAAGAAGTATTTAAACGCGTACAACGTGCTGGCTACGTGCGCGTCATCGTTGATGGTGAAATGCACGAGATTGGTGAAAAATTTGATTTAGAAAAAAATAAGCGCCATTCAATCGACATTGTGGTTGATCGTTTGATCGTCAAAGATGGTATCCGCTCGCGACTTTTTGATTCAGTAGAAGCTGCTCTACGTCTATCAGATGGCTACATGAATGTTGATGTTATTGGCGGCGATTTAATCAGCTTTTCAGAGTATTATGCTTGCCCTAAATGTGGTTTTACCGTGGGAGAGATGGAGCCCAGGCTATTTTCCTTTAATGCACCATTTGGTGCTTGCCCTGACTGTGATGGTTTAGGTGTTAAATTAGCTGTTGATGAAGATTTAGTAGTGCCCGATAAAAGCAAAACTTTAGCTGAAGGAGCAATTGCACCCTGGAAGAATTCCAAGTATTACGGGGAAATGCTAGAGCAGGCATGTAGTGCTTTAAAAATACCACTTGATAAGCCATTTAGTAAACTGACTAAAAAGCAAAGAGAAACAATTTTGCATGGTTCTACTAGGAAAATTAAGTTTCACGTTACTGGTGATTTTGGAGTCAATGATACTACCGCACCCTTTGAAGGTGCTATGGAAAATGTAGAAAGACGTTATTATCATCCCATGTCAAAATTTATGCGGGATGTAATGGGCAAGTACATGACCGAACTCACTTGTTCAACCTGTCATGGCAAAAGGTTAAATCGTAAAGCATTAGCAGTTAGAGTAAACGGTAAGGATATCGCTGAAGCGTCCGAATTGGCAATTAGTCATGCTCTGGAATTTTTCACTGATATTAAGTTAGATGAGCAAGAGACTATAATTGCTAAGCCGATTTTAAAAGAAGTACGTGATAGATTAACTTTCTTGAATAGTGTGGGGTTAGACTACCTGACATTGTCACGTTCAGCTAATACCTTATCTGGTGGTGAAGCACAAAGAATAAGGCTTGCGACCCAAATTGGTTCTAATCTTTCAGGAGTAATGTACGTTTTAGATGAGCCTTCAATTGGTTTGCATCAACGCGATAATGACAGGTTGATTGCTGCTTTAAAACGGATGCGTGATTTAGGCAACTCGTTAATTGTCGTTGAACACGATGATGAAACAATGAGGCAAGCTGATTATTTAATTGACATGGGACCAGGCGCTGGAACTTATGGCGGCGAGATTATGGCTGCCGGCACTCCATCAGAAGTTGAACAGAATGAAAAGTCACTGACTGGACAATACATGGCCGGTAAAAAATTTGTCCCTGTACCTTTAAAAAGACGCAAGGGTAATGGTAAAAACATCATTGTTACGGGTGCAGCCGAGAATAATCTTAAAAACCTCAAGGTTGAGTTTCCTTTAGGGAAGTTAATTGTGGTTACAGGAGTCTCCGGTTCTGGTAAATCAACTTTGGTAAACATGATTTTAAAGCGGGCTCTAGCCCAAAAAATAAACCGCAACCAAACTAAACCGGGTAAATATAAGACGATCAGCGGTTATCAAAACATCGAAAAGATTATTGATATTGATCAAAGCCCGATTGGGCGTACGCCTCGTAGTAACCCTGCTACTTATACCAGCGTTTTCGATGACATCAGAGCTTTATTTGCTCAAACTAACGAAGCTAAGCTCCGTGGCTACACTAAGGCGCGTTTTTCATTTAACGTTAAGGGTGGACGTTGTGAAGCTTGTCATGGAGATGGCATTATCAAAATTGAAATGAACTTCTTACCGGATGTTTATGTTCCTTGTGAAGTTTGTCATGGCAGCCGCTACAATTCTGAAACTTTAGAAGTTTCCTATCGTAAGAAAAATATTGCGCAAGTGCTGGATATGACTATCAGTGAGGCCTGCTCATTTTTTAAGAATATTCCTAAAATTGCGCGCAAGTTGCAAACAATTGTTGATGTGGGGCTTGGCTATGTCAAGCTCGGACAGTCAGCTACTACCTTGTCTGGTGGTGAAGCGCAAAGAATGAAACTGGCCGCTGAACTGCAAAAATTGTCAACTGGCAAGAATTTCTATATTCTGGATGAACCAACGACCGGACTACATACTGATGACATCAAGCGACTGCTAGAAGTTTTACAAAGATTAGTTGATCAAGGTAATACGGTTTTAATAATTGAACACAATCTTGACGTGATTAAAAATGCTGATTGGTTAATTGATTTGGGTCCTGAAGGCGGCGAAGGCGGCGGTCAAATTGTTGCTACAGGCACACCTGAACAGGTAGCACAAGTTAAGGAAAGCTATACTGGGCAATACTTGAAGCCAGTGCTTAAGCGGGACACAGCTTTAACAAAAAAGGCCAGCCAAAAAACAGGCAAATAGTATTAATTAATTCTGATAAAGTGTAAAATAAAGCCCAAGGAGGAATAAAAATGGATAATTTTTCTAGTTACAGAGGAAATCGCGGATTTAACTGGGCTGCATTTATCTCTGGTGTTTTAATGATAATTGCAGGGCTCTTTTTACTGCGGCATCCCGGTAAGGCATTACATGCTTTTGTATTGCTCTTTGCCATAGTGTCAATAGTTCAGGGCTTTGTCTGGTTAGTTTTCTACAGTCGTTTTCGGTATTTTATCCCTTCAAGCTGGTTGTCGATTGTGTCAGGAGTTTTAGACATTATTGTTGGTATTTTGTTCCTATATTCCTATGATGCTGGTGGCTTAACCATTGCTTACTTATTTGCATTTTGGTTCTTATTTGACTCAATCTCTGGCATCGTTTTCTCTTGGCACATGCGGGCTGTTTCAACCTTTTTCTTCTGGGTTAATATAATACTGAATATCTTAGGCTTGTTTATCGCTATTAGTTTGATGTTTAACCCAGCTTTATCAGCATTAACTTTAATTTGGCTAGTTTCTTTCTGGTTACTAATTTTTGGTATTAATGAAATTATTGCTGCATTTGTTAACAGGTAAAAAATAAAAAGTTCTATTGAACTTTTTTTTTGCCCAAAAAGTAATGGCACACCTGGTATGTTATAATTTTAGTAATAGGAGGTCAGCAAAAATGGCTAAGCATAAAAAGCAATTACTGATTGTGACAGGCATGAGTGGTGCGGGAAAAACGGTCGCTTCCCATGCTCTGGAAGACATGGGCTATTTTGTAGTTGACAATTTGCCTCCATCTCTTCTATCCAGTTTTTGGGATTTAATCGTTAACTCAGATGATTTCACTAAAGTTGCAGTAGTAATTGATCTACGGGTGAAACGGTTTTATAAAGATTTAGGTAATGAAATTAATTCTCTAGAAGATAATGGTACGGTGCAGACTCGGATCGTCTTTTTAGACGCCGCGGATGATACTTTAGTTGCGCGCTATAAAGAAACTAGACGTGTTCCGCCTTTAGCCCAAAATGAGCGATTACTAGACGGTATTTTAGCAGAAAGGCGCATTTTAACCGGAATAAAAAATCGTGCCAATGATATTATTGATACTTCTAATTTAAGTCCGAAAGAATTAAAACAAGAACTGGCTAATAAGTTTAGTGCCAAACACAGGCAGCCGTTTTCAATTGAGGTTCTATCTTTTGGTTTTAAATACGGAATGCCCATTGATGCAGATATTGTAATGGATGTGCGCTTTTTGCCCAATCCCTTTTATATTCCTGAATTGCGACCTTTTACCGGTTTGGATAAGAGGGTATTTAACTATGTGATGGATAAGAAAGAAACGCGTATTTTTTATCAGAAATTTTTAGATTTGATAAAAAGTGCATTGCCCGGTTACATCAAAGAGGGCAAGACTAAATTAACTATTGCAATTGGGTGTACCGGTGGGCAACATAGAAGCGTCGCAATTGCAAATCAGCTGGCTAAAGATTTAGCTGAAGACTATACAGTTGATATAACCCATCGTGAAATTAGTCGTTACACTAGAAATAGGTGATAAATTGATGACATATAATGATAAAGTAATTCATGTTACTAGAAGCAGACGACCACAGGTTGTCGTCATTGGTGGGGGTACTGGACTGCCTGTAGTTTTAAACGCGCTAAAGGAGCAAAATGCTGAAATATCTGCTATTGTGACTGTTTCTGATGATGGTGGCTCTTCCGGCTCAATTCGCAATTTTATCAACGTTGTTCCCCCTGGTGATATCCGTAATGTTCTGGTTTCTTTAAGTGAAATTTCTCAGGAAGAAAAGGATGTTTTCCAATATCGCTTTGATTCTTCCGACTCATTTTTTTCAGGTCATGCTATCGGCAATTTGATAATTGCTGCTTTAAACGAAATGCACGGTAATATTTTTGACGCTGTTCAAGCACTTTCAAAAATGATGCGGATTGACGGTCATGTTTACCCTGCCTCTAATGAACCATTGACACTGAATGCGGAATTTGTGGATGGCTCTATTCAAGCTGGTGAAAAGGAAATTACTGACAAGGATAAAAGAATTAAACGAGTTTGGGTTACCAACACTAAGTCAAAAAGTGAACCTGAAGCGGTGCCACCAGTTTTAGCTGCTATAAATAATGCTGATGCGGTAGTTTTAGGGCCTGGTAGTCTATTTACGTCCATCTTGCCTAATCTCATGATCCCCAATTTAGGCGAAGCAGTAAGAAAAACAAGCGCAGAAGTCATTTATATTTGTAATATTATGACGCAAAAAGGTGAAACTGATCATTTTTCAGACTGTGAGCATGTTAAGGTAATTAACGAGCATTTGGGCGGACATTATATTAATACCACTTTAGTCAATGGCGCTAAAATTGATATGTCTAAGTTTAACCCTAACGATTATGATGCTTATCTTGAACCTGTTAAAAACGATTATAAGGGCTTGCGGGAGCAGGGAAGCAGAGTCATTACCGCTGATTTTATTGATCAGCGAAGTGGGCTAGTCTTTCACGATGGTAAAAAAGTAGCCAAAGAAATTATTAATCTGGCATTTGCTGCGATGGCTCGCAGGAAGGACTAAAAATAATGGCAAGCTATGCAAGTAACGTGAAGAAAGAATTAACTTCTTTAAAAATTCATCCCGAACATGCCAAAGCTGAACTGGCAGCTTTTTTACGTATGAACGGCGTTTTGAATTTTCACGAGCACCAGTTTAGCCTTGACATTACTACTGAAAATCCTGCAATCGCTAGACGAATTTTTTCTTTAATAAAAATCGCTTACAAAGTAGAACCACAATTAATAGTTTCGCGCAAAATGAAGTTGAAGAAAAATAATCAGTATTTGGTGCGATTGCAAAATCATGTCAAAGAAATATTGCAAAATTTGGAAATTCTTACTCCTTCCCTTCACTTAATTACCAGAATACCAAAAAGGATCATAGAGTCACGTGAGGGTGCAATGTCCTATTTACGTGGCGCTTTCTTAGCAAGTGGCAGTGTTAATAATCCTACTACCAGCCGTTATCATTTAGAGATATATTCAGTTTATCAGGATCATAATAATGACCTGTTAACTATTATGAATGAACGATTTCATCTTAATGCCAAGAGCACACAAAGACGGCGGGGCTATATTGTCTATTTGAAAGAAGCTGAAAAAATCGGCGACTTTTTGCACATTGTTGGCGCTCTAAATGCGATGTTGGCATTTGAGGATTTGCGCATTATGAGAGATATGCGTAATTCCGTCAATCGGCTAGTAAATTGCGACACGGCTAATTTGAAAAAAACAGCCAATGCGGCTGCCAAACAAGTTGAAGACATTGAACTAATAGCACAAAAAATCGGTTTAGAGAATATCCCAGAGAAATTGCAGGGTATAGCCAGATTGCGCTTAGATGAACCTGAACTCTCGCTGAAAGAAATAGCACAGCAAACTCCAGATGGCCCTATTTCGAAGTCTGGAGCCAATCATCGTTTTAAGAAAATACACGAAATGGCACAAAATTTGAGAAAATAAAAAAGCAACCCATCATTTGATAGGTTGCTTTTTAAAACACAAATTTTTAAATACTTATTTCTTTTGGTTAACCATTATTTCATCGATTAAACCATAGTCTTTAGCTTGTTCAGCTGTCATGTAGTTGTCCCGTTCAGTATCCTTTTGGATTTTTTCCAAAGGCTGACCAGTAGTTTCATGTAAAATACGGTTAATTTTTTCACGGCTCTTTAAGATTTCATTAGCTGCGATCTGAATATCAGTTTGTTGGCCTTGAGCACCACCTAAAGGTTGGTGAATTAAAACCGTGGAGTTAGGTAAAGCAAAACGTTTACCTTTTGCACCACTGGTTAACAAAATGGAAGCCATTGAGGCTGCCATACCGATGGCAATGGTTGAAACATCTGATTTAATAAAGTTCATGGTATCCATGATTGCCAAACCAGAAGTAATTACTCCACCAGGTGAGTTTATATAAAGTGAAATATCCTTGGTATTATCTTGAGCATCAAGAAATAATAATTGTGCAATAATCGAGTTAGCCATATCATCGTTAATTTCACCACTAAGCATGATGATACGGTCTTTTAACAAACGTGAATAAATGTCGTATGCACGTTCGCCACGTGCAGTTTGTTCAATAACTGTAGGTACAAGCATCTTTCTACCTCCTAAATATAATTAGCACTCTATCAAGTACAGTGCTAATTAAATCACTTACATTACTTGCTGTCAATGAAAGTGTATTAATTTTGTATTCTTTTTAGTGAAGGTTTTATTATATAATTTAAGTATAAATTTAATTTTTGGAGGATTTATTTTGAAGCTTTATAAGAAGATAGCAACAATTTCACTGACATTAGTTGCCGGTTTATTAGTTTACACCGGTCTATCAACTACATCAGTTGCGGCAGATTCAGATAGCCCTCAGCCGCCAGTTCAAGATGATAATAAGTCATCAAATAACTCAACTGATGCAAATACAGACACGAATACCGATAATGGTAGTACTGATAATACCAACAACTCTGACCAGACGGGTGAAGACAATCAGAATACTAAAAAGCCTAAACCAAAGCAAGTAGTTACGGGTTATTCAATGATGACCAAGGTTGCTGGTAACAAAAACTATAAGATTTGGAAGGAAGTTACTAATGGTAAAGTTAAAACCAAGGTAGCTGACGGTATTAACTTTCGTTATAGCCATATTCAATCAGACCAACTGATTGAAACGAAAAAGTACCGTTATTGGCGCATTTATGTTAACGGGCGTGAAGTAGGTTATGTTAACGAAAATTACTTTGCTAGAAATCAAATAGCAGTGCCTAAGACTATTTCTTTGGTGCGTAATGATTTTTACAGCTTTTCGACTAGAGACGCTATTTCTTATGTAACCAATTATATGGGAACGGTAATTGATAATAGCATGGTCACTGTTTCACGCGAGAGCATTGATTGCTGGACTCCTAAGACATATAAAGTGAAATACACTTATGGCGATGCAACTGCAACTGTTAAGATTACAGTCAGAAAGAGCACCAAGGAAGGTATGGTTGACGCTGATGCAGTAAATGCAGTAACTGCTCAACCCGGTACGAATGACTATCAAGCGTGGAAGACACACTATGGTTCATCAATAAATTATATTAGCCCTACAGAATATACACCGGAAACCAGCAAACACACTTTGACTAGTGGGGATATGACTTTAAAAACTAAATTCTATCAACCAGTTTTACTGAGTGTTGCTGACCCAACAGACGATAATATAAACCGGGTTGGTCACATACCAGAAGGCGTGACAGTTTCTAATGGCTGGGCTTACACTAGTCTTTTAAGTCATACAAACTTAATGTCTGGTCATATTGTTGGCTACGACTTGAACAAGTTAACTAATCCATACAATGCGCAACATTTGCTAGATATGTCGCAAAAGAAATTCAACAATTACGTTAAACATATCAAAGTAAGTCCATATATCCCAATTGGTCACGGTCAGGCAATGGGTGCAAGTGATAAATATATTTATGTTTTGAATAATGATAATACTTTGAAAAACACCACTGATTCAGAGGAGTTGTTACAAATCCGTAAAAGTGATTTACAAATTAACAAGATTTGGACAATTAAAGCTTGGGTTGGGGATGAAAAGAATCCCCGCTACTTCCAAAATGGTGTGATTGTTTCAGATTATGACATGTATACTGTCTATCACGATACCGAAAACAATTGTTTTGAATATTGGGAATTTACCCGTAAGGGAGATAATTGGTATCCACAATTAGTAGGCAAGACAGATGGCAATTTTGTGAACAATAACGCTCCGATTCAAGGTTTCACATACGATACTAAGAATAAAAACTTTTACTTGGCATTTAACGACTTGATCTTTAAGATTGGTCGTAATGGTAAGTTGAAAGATACTTATTCATTTGATACAGGTCGCGAAATAGAAGGAATGTCAGTTAGCGATAATAAACTATACGTCAATTTGGCTCAAAGAGCTGAGTTGTTAGTAAGCGCGAATGTCAACTAGATTGATAATTCAATAAGAGCCGTATGGCTCTTATTTTTTTACTTTAAAATTTCTAAAAAGCTGTCTTGTAAACAAAAACAAAAAAGTATATTCATATCCAATTTCATATCATATTATAATAATCGAAAAAGAGTATTATTTTATAGATAAATTAAAAAAGTAAAGTGAATTAAATAGCCTTGCTAGCACTAAAATCACTTAATTTGGTTGATACCAAATTTGTATATTAATAAAATGATTATAAACTACTAATTAAATTTGTCTTTTTAATTCTATTTATACAATGTTCAAAAACCGTTAATTCAGTCTTATGATTACTTGTAGCGCTTTTACATCTAATTATATTTAACAAATAAGTCATGACTTATATTTTGTTAAGTTAATAGGGATATAAACTGAATTAGCTACAAATATATTCAATCAATAGATCATGAAGGCAGTTAATAATTATTTGACTAAAATCGTTTTGGTAGTAAAACATTATGACAAATATTGAATTATTAAATAGACAAGAATTAATTATTTTCTTAGAGCAATCGTTAAAAGTTGCTCTTTTTCAAGAGCGGAAAAGTAAAAACTATGTTAGATTACTGGGGAAGATTTCATGTAGAGCATACAAAATTCTTATGAATGGCGATGACGAATTGGAACAGATTTATCCGAAAATTGCCGCAAATATTAATCAGGATCATCAGATTTTTGAATATCAAGTGCAATTAAAAGATTTGATTTTAGCAAAGCCACCGGAAACTAATATTATACTGGCTTTAGCTATTTCTACCTTGATACTATTTGCTATCGGAATAATGCTGAAGATGTTAGACCGGTTAAATATTCCTTTAATTAAAGGCGTCTGTGCAACTCTAAGTATTTTAATCTTGATTTCTGCTACTGTTGCCTTAATCTTCCTAATATATAAAATTGTCGTGTTGCTATGGAATTACTTTAAGCGGGCACAAGGGAAACCTGATAATTTAAGAAGCAGTATTGAAAAGCCTAGGCAAGCTGCCCTAAAAAAGAAAAAATTGCTTAATGAACTAGATCAAAGGATCAAAAAAGATATCTTTCAATTTGATAACCAAACTCCTGAAGCTAAATCATATCTTTTAGAATGGAGTAAGGAAATGAATGAATTGAGTTTTTTGAGTTTAGCTTGCTATAGTAACTTGTGCAGTATGAATCAGGCCTATCACAAAGCACAAGTAATTGACAGGACGCTTGATAATTGCTTACATAATAAAAATTTCAGTCTGAATTCTACAAGTCAAATTCGCAGCAAAAATGATTCAAAAGATAATAACTTGTCTAAAATTACCTCTCCTGCTTGTCATGATATCTGTCATATGAACCAGAAACTGGCTGAATTAGGCAAAAACGCTAGTAGAAAAATTGATTTGGCAGCTGAATTAGAGCAGAAAAAAACAAAAGATAGTTTTCCAACCATATAAAAAAAGAGCTAGTCAGCTCTTTTTTCTTTATCTTGGCATTCTGGACACAGCCCATATATCTCAACATGACTGGAAGATGTGGTGTAACCTGTTTGCTTTTCTGCTTCAATTCTCATATGATTTTCAATCGTATCAAAGTCAGGGTAGTAAACGTCAGCAATTTTGCCGCAATTTTTACAAATGATGTGAAAGTGCGGTTTGACAAAATAGTCATAATGCAGAGAATCATCGCCATTTTTAATTTCGATTACAATTCCAGCCTCAACCAGCTTATTGAGTGTGTTATAAACCGTTGCCCTGTAAGTTGGTTCAGCACCACTAATAGCATTATAAATGGTTGCAGCAGTTGGATGATTGTGATGCGCCATTAGGTATTCCAAAATCTTTAATCGCGGCTTAGTAGCTTTTAAATGGTGACTTCTAAGCAGTTTTTCAGCATCATCTACAAAATTAGGCAAAATTCTCATCTCCTTCTTGATAAATACAGTTTAACATTTTTGCTAAATAAAAAACCGCCAATTGCTAGGCGGTTTTACGAATATTTAACTGTTACAGCTTATTTAGCTTTGGCTTCTTCCCGACGTCTAATTGTTGGCATGATCAAGCCGAGCAGTAATAAAACTACTGGAGTGGCAATATTCAAGCAAAGTGTAAACGGATCGTTAGAATACATCCCCATTAAACAACAAGCAATAGTTACTGCCAAACCCCACACACCAGCTGTGTATGCCAGCCATTGGTGCTTAGTCATCTGATAGTTTTCAAGTCCGGTGTGGAATTTTTCGTGTTGCTTACGTAAAGCTAAGTAAGCAATGAAAACCCAAAGGTAACGCATTGGCATGACAATTGAATTAAGCTTAACTAATTGAGCCATTACAGCTTGAGCATCAGGCATAATTGCTTGCAGCGCGATAATACCACCAGAAAGAATAACGATCATCCAGATACCATTAATGTAGGCACCATGCTTGTTGACCTTTAATAATTTCTTAGGAATAAAGTCTTTAGCTTCTTTACCACCTAATAACATTCTTAAAGGTGCATCAATACTGATTACCAGAGCAGAAAATTGCCCAATTACGTTACACCAAGCATAGATGTACAGGAACAATCCGCCTACACCATAATATTCTCCCAATTTTTGGAAGGCAATGTACGGACCGTTTGAAATGTATTCGTTTAAATTGCCATTTACAGTTTTAGGATCGAACATTAATGCTAAAGCAATTGTTCCTAAAATCGCAGAAATCATAACCATTCCGGCTAAGCCCAACATAGCTTTAGGAAAGTTCTTAGACGGATTCTTCAACTTATTAACATACGGCGAAATCTTTTCAGCGCCACCGACAGCGAATACCAGAATAGAAAGAGAAGTGAAATACTTCGTATTGAAATCTGGCATAAAGTTTTGCCAATTCCAGTTAATAGTATAGAAATTAGCGTGTGGGTTGATCATTGGAGCCGCAAACATCATGATAATAAACAAAATTGACATGATGAACATAGAAGTTCCAGCAATAGTTGACAAAGTTTTAATAACTGGAATTCCGCGACTAGCTACCCAGCAAAAGAAGAGAAATACCACTAGCGTAGCTAATTGTGTCCAGGCAGTTGGTAAACTGTCGTACCAATTAGTATTGCCGAAAATCCCCCAGGCCATTCCTCTTAAACCGCCTGTGCCTTTACTGGAAATGTAAACCACATGAACTGCCCAGAATGTCCAGCCGGCGTAATAAGCCCATTTGGGACCAATAGTGGCATTAACCCATGAGGCCACGCCGCCTTCAGAATCCTTAAAAACAGATCCTAACTCACCGACCATCAGAGCATAAGGAATAAAGAAAAGCAGGAAAATAATAATCCAACTGAAAATTACCTTGGTGCCGTCAAAATATATGAATCCGTTAACAACATTACCAAAGCTCCACACAATGGAAAAAGCCATGGTAGCAAGAGTTGTCCACATCATCTTTTTAGAATTATTTGGTGTTTCACCCATGAAACTACTCCCTTATTTAAAGATAACAAGTCTATATTTTATCTTAAATGATTTTAAAAATCTAATGATAAGGTATCTTTTATTTTATAACACAAGTAACTATTGATTTATGCCATAAAAAGTGCAAAACTATTATTATATTATATTTATAGGAAGGTTGAGAAAGTTTAATGGAAAAAAGTTTTAAAAATAAGTTGCTGGTTGCTGGCACTATAGCTGCAGTCGGCTTATTTGTTGGGAGTAATAATTCTTATATTTCTGCTAAAACCTACCACAAGGCTGTCACTAAAATAGCCGGTAATGGTACTTATGCAGTCTATCATAATGCTTCGAAAAAGGGCCCGTCAGGCAAGTTTACTTCAACTAAGTATTTCAAACATGCCCAAATCCAGTCCAAGCAATCAATTGCGACTAAAAAAGGCAAGTTTTGGAAGATAATTGTTGACGGCAAGACTGTCGGCTGGGTTAGTCAAAACTTCTTTGCCAGAAACCAGATTTCTGTAGCAAAAAACGTCAGTCTGGTTCAAAATGATAAATATTCGTTCAACACTAAAGATGCCATTAATTATGTGACTGATAGTGCGGGTACAGCTGTTGATGCAAGCAAGGTCACAGTTTCCAAGTCAAAGATTAGTTCAAATACTCCTGGTAAGACTACAGTTGATTATAGTTACGGCAAGGCTAAAGCCAGTGTAGACGTTACTGTCCGTTCAGATAAAAAAGAGGGTATAGCAAGAGCTGACAAGACACCTAAGAATGGTCCCAAGGAAGTTTCTACATGGAAGGGCAGCTCAAAATCTTCTTCAAGAAACTGGAACGCGGCACATCACTATACTCCGGAAACCAGATCTAATACTTTTAAAGCAAACGGCTTAACTCTAAAGACTAAACTGTTCCAACCTCGTTTTGTAAGTCTTGATTATCACAAGGCAGGAGACAAGATGGGTCAAGTAGGTGTAATACCTGAAGGAATTACAGTCTATGGTTCTAACTTTACTGTGGCACTCTTTAACTCCAGTAAAGCGCAAAATGGTCACCTAGTTTCTTATGAATTAAAGCATATCAACAAATATAAAGCCCAAAACCTGTCCACTTTAAACTGGTCAACCTTCAAGAAATATGCTTCACATATTAAAGTTAGTCCTTATATTAAATTAGGTCATGGTCAGGCTATCGGTTCATCAGCTAATTACATTTATGTAATTGCCAATAACAATACTTCGAACAACTCTGACGCTTCAGAAGAAATTTTGCAAATACGTAAGTCAGACATGAAGATTAATCAAATCTGGACGTTTAGAATTTCCAACTATGGTAATCCAAGGTATATTCACAATGCTACGTTTGCTGATGACAACACGATGTATTGCCTGTTCCATAATGGTGGTAACGGCTACTACGAATACTGGAAAGTAACCAGAAATGGTGACACTTGGACTCCTGTAGAAGTTGGAGCTACAAAGGGCAACTTTGTAAGCAACCATTCTCCAGTTCAAGGCTTTACCTACGACAAAAAGCACGACCAATTCTACATTGGCTTTAATGATTACATCTTTAAAGTTGATAAAGATGGTACTTATAAGAAGACTCATCGCTTGCATGTTAAACGTGAAATTGAGGGCCTGTCATCATACGGTGATAAACTTTATGTTGAATTTGCTCAACGCGGAGAATTGACCGCTGGTAAAACTAACTAATAAAAATTTAAGCAGTTTGAATAGTCAAACTGCTTTTTTGCTGCCTTCTAAAATGCCTAAAAATATTGCCGATATTTTTTGCTTATTATATAATCATCATAATTATTTTTTAGCAGTTGAACTGCACTAATAAAACGATAGCAGTAATAGCTTTGAAATATTATATTTGAGTATACTTTAATAAAATACAACAGTATAAAGGGAGAAAACATGACAGATTTACTAGTAACAAATAAACTTACAAAGAAGTTTAAAGACCAAACTGTACTTGATCGAATAAACATGCATGTCCCAGAAAATAAGGTTTACTGCTTGCTCGGACCTAATGGAGCTGGAAAAACTACGTTGATGAAAATTTTAACGGGAATTGTTTCTGCTACTAGCGGTACTGTCACGTTTGCAGGTCACGAATGGTCCAGGCATGATTTAACTGCTATTGGTTCCTTAATTGAAAACGCACCACTTTATGGTAATTTAACTGCTTATGAAAACTTGCAGGTGGTTTGTCGCTTAAGAGGAGTAGCAGAAACTGAAATCCAATCAATTTTAACTACTGTGGGTATTGGTAATACAGGAAAAAAGTTAACTAAAAACTTTTCTCTGGGTATGAAAGAAAGGTTGGGTATTGGCTTAGCCCTTGTGGGTAAACCCAAACTGTTAATTTTAGATGAACCTACAAATGGACTTGACCCATTAGGGATTCAGCAATTGCGCAATTTAATTGCCAGTTTAAAAGACAGTGGTATTACTATCATTATTTCCAGCCATATGCTTTCGGAAGTAGAACGATTAGCTGATAATATCGGCATCATTGGCAACGGTCATTTATTACTGGAAAAGCCGTTAGATCACGCAGAAAATCTGGAACAATTATTTAATGATACTTTGACAAAGGCTGGTGCTATTAATGCTTAATACTTTGGCAATTGAAAAAATCAAAACTAAAAGGACATTTATCAGGCAACTGTTGTGGCTTTATCCGTTTCTCATAGCAGTGATAGTTTTAGTGATTTTTGCCCCTACTGGTTACGTTATTCAAAGTGTCATTAATCAATGGAGCATTATTTGGTTGCCATTATTTCTTGCTTTAATTACTGGGTTGCTTGACCGGCGTGAGAAAAATAGCACAGATTATAAGTTGATTTTAAGTTCACCTTGCAATTTGTTTAATTATGAATTAGGCAGAATACTGCATATCATTGTTTTAACTTTCATTTCCTCTTTGTTTCTGATTATTTTCATCGCTTTAATGTTTTTGCTATCTGATAGTCAGATCAGCCTAATTTCATGTGTACTTGCTATTTTAGGCATTTGGCTAGTTAATCTGTGGGAAATACCACTTTATATTTGGTTTAGCCGCATTACTAACATGTACGTCGCAATTATATTAGCTTTTGCCGGAATCTTTAGCGGTTTAGCCGTCAATAATTATGTCCTTGGTAAAATTTGGCCATTTACCTGGACTGAACGCTTTCCGGTATCGTTAATCAAAATAAACATTAATGGGCTGCCTCTGAAGGCAGGCACCACTGCCCCTAATAATTATTGGACGTTAATAATGGCTATTTTGTTGTTTGTGTTAGTTAGTTATCTAGCCGCTAATTCATTCAGAAAGCAGGTAGTAAAAAATGCTTAAAAATGTTTTCCGGTCAGAAGGCATTAAGCTCAAGCGCAGCTTTTTGCTCTATTTTCATTTAGTGGCTTTAATTATTTTTCCGGTATTACTAGGACTTTATTACGGCAGTAGAAAAAACGCAGTCACCACGACCACTATGGTAACCATTTTTTATGAATTGTTGGCAATTAGTTCTCCGATAGTTATCAGTATAGTCATTAGCTTAGTTTTCGACCGCGAGGAAAAAGCTGGTCATTGTAAAAATTGGTTAACAATTTCAGGTGCAAGGAGCCTAATTATTCAATTGCAGTTATTTTACTATTGGGTGCTCTATTTTATTGAAATTATTGGTATGAGCCTGCTTTATTTTTTGATTTTGCGTTTTGCTTTCCGGGTAAATGACCTATCATTTATCAAAATTTTCCTCACCAGTTTTATTTTTGCAGTTTTTGGTTTTCTTCAATATGAGATAACACAATGGCTGGTTTTAAAATTTAACGTTGGCGGAGCCATGATTTTAGGGTTCTTTGGGTTAGTTTTTGCGTGTCTGAGCATTACTAATCTTTTTGACTTTATTTGGCCTGTAGTTCCTTGGGCTTGGCAAATGAGACTAATGAGCTTTTGGCTGGCTGGAATTACTAGCCAAGTACAAAGCTGGACGGCCATGGCAATGGCTGTGCCCGTTATTTTAACTTTAGGGTTACCTTTTTTAATTACAAAAAGTTTCAATAATTGGCAAAATTAGATTGGTTTTATAAGAATAAGTAAAATAAGCTACTGCAAAAATTTCTGCAGTGGCTTTTTAGGTGCCAAAAAGTTAATATATACTTAAATAGTAAAGCTTTTCTTTAGTTAGCAGTTATTAATTTCATATTACTAGTGATTTCTGTATTATGATATGCGGCAAAAGAAAGAATTTTTATAAAGGAGAACTTTGTGGTAAAAAAAGATTTTATTGATACTTGTACCTTTTCAAAAAATGAAATGCAATACCTGGCTGATTTAGGTCTAAAAATTAAGGAGGCTATCAACCATGGCTATTACCCTCAGCTTTTAAAAGGCAAAAGCTTAGGTATGATCTTTGATCAAACTTCGACTAGGACTCGTTGTTCTGCTGAAACAGCAATGACTGAACTTGGGGGTCATGCGCTTTATCTGGCTCCTGGACAAATTCAGTTAGGAAAAAATGGTCATGAGGGTTTGGCTGATACCAGTCACGCTTTAGGTGACTTAGTTGATATCATTGGAGTTCGAACTGCTAGTCAAGAAGATATTGTGGAAATTGCCCAAAATTCGCATGCACCTGTAGTTAACTTTATGAGTGATGATGACCATCCTACTCAGGCTTTAGGTGATTTGATTACAATTAAAGAATTTTTACCGGAAGGTAAGAGATTATCTGACATTAAGCTGGTTTTTGTGGGGGATGCAACGCAGATTACTATTTCAGCATTATTTTTGTGTGCCAAAATGGGCATGCACTTTGTTCAATATGGTCCAAAATCCAAGTGGATCCCACGAAATATTTATAATAAAGCCAATAAGATTACTGAAAAAAACGGTGGCTCAATTACACTAAGTGAAGATGAAAGTTCACTTCAAAACGCTGATTTTATTTATACCGATGTTTGGTATGGTTTATATGATCATGAACTTGAAAAAGATGAATACATGAAGATCTTTTATCCTAAATATCAAGTCAATGATGAATTATTGGCGAAAACGGGCAATCCTAATGTCAAATTTATGCATTGCTTGCCGGCAAATAGGGGAGAAGAAGTTTCAGCTGCTGTTCTTGATGGCGAACAATCAATAGCTTGGCAGCAGGCAGCAAATAAAAAGACTGCTATGCGAGCAGTTTTTGTTTATTTGCTTAATTCAAAATTCACTGATATGAGTGATTCAAGTCAAAAGGCTATCAAATATAAATATAAAGAAGAATTAGCTTATTTGCTTGCACAAAGACCATAAAGAAAAGACTAAAAGCTTTTGGCTTTTAGTCTTTTTGTATGCAAAATATTAATTTTTTTCCATTAATCTGACGTAATTTATTATATAGAAGTACTATATTGCATTCTCTATGTTTGCTTTTGTTTTTAAGCCTTCTTGAACCCATAATTCTTTCTTAGAATTATCAATTCTGAAATGCGGGGCGCTAATACTAAAAGCGCCTAATATTTTGTCGTTTTTTAATATTGCAAATCCTAAGCAATATATTCCGTCCTGATTTTCTCCATCATCAATCGCATAGCCTCTTGTTCGCGTTCTTTTTATTTCTGCTAACAGCTCTTTGCGATTGGTAATCGTATTGACAGTTAAACTTTTTAACGCGGTTTCGTCAAGATATTTTTCAATCTCACTATTTGACATACAAGCCAAAATTGCTTTCCCCATACCTGATGAGTACATGTTCATATGGCCGCCTAATTGCAAATTTAAACGAATGGTGTTTGTACTTTGAGCCCGATCCAATAACGTAATCACATTTTTGTCTTTAATACCTAAGTTAACGGCTTCAGTTGTTCTATCTCTGAGTTCATTAATATAAGGCATTGCTATTTTGTCTAAGCTGAAACTATTCCTGGCCTTTTGTGCGTACTTTAAAAACGTTAACCCTAAATAGTATCTTTTTGGATTACCAAAACAACGTACAAACTCACAATATTCCAATGTATTTAATATTTTGAGAATAGTCGGTTTAGTGATAGTTATATTATCACTTATTTCTTTTAAAGTTGGTGCCGTTTCGCATTTAGAAATATAATCTAATATTTTCTTTGCTTTAAGCAGAACCGTACCATATAGATGATTTTCGGTCATTAGCTCTCCTTGTTTTTCAAAAAAATGTTTGAAAGCCCTTGCATTATTTTTAAAACCTCCTACAATATTATTGTAAATAAGAAATGCAGTTTCTAAATAAGAAATTTGCTGATTTAATATAGGAGGAGTTATAAAATGGTTGAAATTCATGAATCAGAAGAGGAAATTCGTCAACATGAAGAGGAGTTGAAGAATAACTTCGATATGAATAAGTTTAGCCTTAAAAATAAAGTTGCAATTATTACTGGAGGCAACACAGGATTAGGACAAGGCTATGCAATAGCTATGGCTAAAGCTGGAGCCAATATTTTTATCCCGACCTTTAATGAGTTGGAATGGGATAATACACGTTCAATTATTGAAAGTGTGGGACAAAAAGTTGAATTCATGAAGTGTGACCTTACAGTTAAGGGTGAACCTCATAAAGTTATTGAAGAAGCTTTAAACAAAATGGGTCACATTGATATTTTAGTAAATAATGCCGGAATGATCAAACGTAATCCTTTACTAGAATCGAAGGATGAAGACTGGGACAAAGTTATTGCAATCAATTTAAGTGCAGTTTATCACATGTCTTTGGAAGCATGCAAAGTGTTCGCTAAACAGAAGTCGGGTAGGATTATCAATATTGGTTCAATGCTCTCATATCAGGGTGGTAAATTTATTCCTTCCTATACTGCTTCAAAGCATGGTGTAGCAGGTTTAACAAAATCTTTTGCTTCTGAAATGGGCGCATACAACGTAACAGTTAACGCAATAGCACCTGGTTATATTAAGACTGAAAATACGGCGCCAATACGTGCACAAAAAGACAGAAATGATGAAATTTTAGGAAGAATACCAATGGGTCATTGGGCAGAACCATACGAATTAATGGGTCCCGCTGTCTTTCTAGCAAGTGATGCTGCGGCATATGTCAATGGAGCAATTCTACCTGTTGATGGTGGTTATTTGGTTCGTTAATTAGTACTTGCTAAAAATAGGAGACAATTATGACGTTTATAAATTACATAATGTCTCTGGGAGCAAGTGTGATGATGCCAATCATTTTTCTAATACTTGGCTTGTGTATTGGGATGGGTTTTGGCAAATCACTTGTTTCTGGACTTAAAGTCGGAGTTGGTTTTGTCGGTTTAAGTGTGGTTACACAACTTCTTTCTGATAATATTGGTCCTGCTGTAAATGCAATGGTAAAAACTTATCATTTACATCTTTATACGTTGGATATCGGCTGGCCTGCAGCTTCGCAAGTTGCTTTTGCAACTTCTGTTGGCGCGATTATTATTCCTTTAGGCTTGTTAGTGAATATAATTTGTTTACTAATAGGTGCTACTAAGACTTTAAACATTGACCTGTGGAACTATTGGCACTTTGCCTTTATTGGTTCAATAGTCTATTTTGCAACCAACAACTTTTGGTGGGGAATGTTTGCAGCTTGTGTAACTATTATTGTCACGTTAATAGGTGCTGACAGATCGCAAAAAAAGGCAGAAGATTTTTATGGGAAAGATTTAATTGGTATATCCATCCCGCAAGCTTTCTGCGTAAGTTTTATTCCTTATGCAGTCATTGTAAATTGGATAATTGATCGTATTCCCGGTCTCAATAAAATAGACATTGATGCTAATAAAATGAAAGAAAAATTTGGCGTTTTGGGAGATCCAATCGTTTTAGGTATCATTGTGGGTATTTTAATTGGCATTTTAGCAAGATATTCTCTTGCTAAAATTTTACAACTAGGAGTTATCTTGGCTGCTGTAATGGTTTTGATACCAAGAATAACAAGTCTTTTTATCGAAGGTTTGTCACCAATTGCAAAACGGACCCAAAGCCTAGTTAAAAGTCACTTCAAAGGCAAGGACTTTAATATTGGAATGACACCTGCTTTAGTCATTGGTCATCCAGTAACACTGGTAACGAGTTTACTTTTAATTCCAATAATTCTATTTTTGTCAGTGATTATTCCTGGTAATCAATTTTTACCGCTTGCCAGTTTATCAGGCTTAATTTACATTTTCCCTTTAGTTCTACCGTATACAAAAGGAAATGTCTTTAAGACTTTGTTAGTTGGTATAGTCAGCTTAGTATTAGGAGTTCTTTCAGCCACAACCTTAGCGGGCATTTTTACTAAAGCAGTTAAAATTGTCCAAGCAAGCTTAATACCAGCAGGAACATCTTCAGTTGCAAGCATTGATTTTGCTTCGAGTCCTCTTGCTTGGTTAGTATACGAAGGGACAGTCAATCTTCCAGTCATTGGCGCAATAACTATTGCAGCTATTGTCATTGGGTTAATGGTATGGAACAGAAATCAAATTAAAAAGGGTTTATAATCACTTAAAAGAAACTAATTATAGATTTTTAATAGTAAAAGCTACTGATTTTTAGGGCAAATTTGAGCAGTTTGTTAATAATCAACAAAAGGAGATTAGTCTAAGATTAGACTATCTCCTTTTTGGTTTTATTATTTAAATATGGGTCCCCTGAGAGTCGAACTCAGATTTTAAGAACCGGAATCTTACGTGCGATCCATTACACTAAGGACCCAAATTGACACAACAACAAGTATAACAGAAAAGAAGTAAAAATTGAATTCTTTTTTCTTACATTAGGAAAATAGGTTAGCTTTTGCATCATCAAGCAAAATTGTTAAGACTTTTTAATGGGCACAATTTTTCTTGAATTATTTTATGGGGGTTGCTATACTATAGGTGTCGATTGAGAAATGGGTAACTTATTTAGCATGAGTTCATGTTTCTCTTATATTTTTAGACAATCTGGGACAGTTAATGACAACAATTGGGTCAAAAAAGTCCCAGAAGAAGGAGAGATATTAATGTACTCGGAATTTCCCGTGCTTGAAGCTCTCGTTCCAGACATCTTAAAAGTTTTTCGGCAAAGATATCTTGTCCTTGAGCAAATTTCTTTTAATGCACCAGTAGGTCGTAGAAGTGTTGCTCAGTGTTTAGGACTTTCTGAAAGAAATGTGCGTACGGAAACAGAATATTTGCGAGATCACGGTTTGATTGAGATTAAAAGTTTCGGCATGTTTATGACAGAGAAGGGCAAAAAAATTTTGCAGGAAGCTGCTCCTCTTATTGATCGCTTGTTTAATGCAGGTAAGACTGAAATTGAGTTGGCCCGCAAGCTTGGTATAGAGCGCACGATTATAGTACCAGGAGATAGTGATTTACAAGAATTAGTTTATGAGAGAATGGGCGAAGAGCTTAATGCGGCTCTTGATTTGCTTTTACCATTAGGGCATTCAATCATTACAGTTTTAGGCGGCGAAGCCCTTGCAAAGTCAACTAGGAACTTGTCTAAAAGTTTAAGCAAAAATCGACAATTGGAATTTGTGCCTGGCCGTGGTGCTTTAGGTGAAAATGTTGCTATTCAAAGTAACACCATTGTGCAAGAAATGGCAGCTGAAACTGGTGGTAGCTATAAAACGTTGTATTTACCAGAGCAGATTTCTTCGGCAGCTTATAAATCTTTAATTCGTGAATCGGCATTTACAGATGTACTTGAAGATATTTCACAGACAGATGTGGTAATTCATGGAATTGGGTTAGCTCACGATATGGCAAGACGCAGAGGATACGATTCGATTCGCTTATCCGAATTGCGTGAAAAAAAAGTAGTCACCGAATGTTTTGGGTGTTTTTTCGATGGCGAAGGGAAGATTGTTGACCGCGTGCCTCAGGTTGGCTTGCAGTTTGAGAATCTTAATAAAATACCCCACATATTTGCCTTTGCTTGTGGCGGCCGCAAGGCTAAAGCAATCAAAGCTTATATGCCTAATGCTCCGCATCAAACCTGGTTAATTACTGATGAGGGAGCCTCAGAGAAGATTTTAAAGGAGAAGTAATTCTCATTTAAAATAAATTGATGTAAACATATCTTACATAGTTCTTAAGGAGGACTTTAGAATATGACAGTTAAAATTGGTATTAACGGCTTTGGCCGTATTGGTCGTTTGGCATTCCGTCGGATCATGGACTTAGGCGAAAAGTCAAAGGATATTGAAGTTGTTGCTATTAACGACTTGACTACTCCAGCACTTTTGGCACACTTGCTAAAATATGACTCAACTCATGGTACTTTTGATCACGAAGTTTCAGCTACAGAAGATTCAATTGTTGTTGATGGTAAGAAATACCGTGTATACGCAGAACCTCAAGCTCAAAACATTCCTTGGGTTAAGAATGACGGTGTTGACTTTGTTCTTGAATGTACTGGTTTCTACACCAGCAAGGCTAAGTCACAAGCTCACCTTGACGCAGGTGCCAAGAGAGTCTTGATTTCAGCTCCTGCTGGCAATGACTTAAAGACTATTGTTTACTCAGTAAACGATGATACTTTAGATGCAGACGACAAGATCGTTTCAGCTGGTTCATGTACTACTAACTCATTAGCACCAATGGTTGATGCTTTGCAAAAAGAATTTGGTATTAAAGTAGCTACTATGACTACTATCCACGCTTACACTTCAACCCAAATGCTTTTGGACGGTCCTGTTCGTGGTGGTAACAAGCGTGCCGCTCGTGCTGCTGCTGTTAACATTATTCCTCACTCAACTGGTGCTGCTAAGGCTATTGGTCTTGTTGTTCCAGAATTGAACGGTAAAGTTAATGGTCACGCACAACGTGTTCCAGTTACTGATGGTTCATTAACTGAATTAGTTTCAATCCTTGACAAGAAAGTTACTGCTGACGAAGTTAACTCAGCATTGAAGAAGTACGAAAGCCCATCATTTGCTTACAACGATGACGAAATCGTTTCAAGTGATGTAGTTGGTATGACTGCTGGTTCAATCTTTGACCCAACTCAAACCATGGTAACTACTGCCGGTGACAATCAATTAGTTAAGACTGTTGCTTGGTACGACAATGAATACTCATTCACTTGCCAAATGGTTCGTACTTTGTTGAAATTTGCTACTCTTTAATCTGTAATATTTGATTACTGTTACGTGGCAAAAGAGAAGGCGGAGGGAAATTCTTCCTTCCGCCTTTTTTTCAAAATTAAAATAATTAAGTTATCGGAGGATATAGATGGCTAAATTAATTGTTTCTGACCTTGATGTAAAAGACAAAAAGGTTTTAGTCCGTGTTGATTTTAACGTGCCAATTAAAGATGGTGTGATAGGCGACGACAACAGAATTGTTGCTGCTCTTCCTACTATTAAATACATCATTGAAAATGGCGGTAAAGCAATTTTGCTTAGTCACTTGGGACGTGTTAAGTCAGATGACGATAAGAAAGAATTGTCTTTAAAACCAGTTGCTGAACGCTTAAGCGAGCTCTTAAAGAAACCTGTAACTTTTGTTCCTGCTAATGAAGGCAAAGAAGTTGAAGACGCTGTTGCCAATATGCAAGACGGAGATGTTGCTGTTTTAGAAAATACTCGTTTCCAAGATATTGACAATGATTTTGGCAAACGTGAAAGCAAGAATGATCCTAAGTTAGGTGAATACTGGGCTTCATTAGGTGACATGTATGTTAACGATGCCTTTGGTACTGCTCACAGAAGTCACGCTTCTAACGTTGGTATTGCTGAAGCCATGAAGAAAGATGGTAAGCCTGTTGCTGCTGGTTTCTTAATGGAAAAGGAAATCAAGTTCTTGGGTGATGCTGTTGCTAACCCTGTACACCCATTTGTTACCATCTTAGGTGGTGCTAAGGTTTCAGACAAAATCGATGTTATTACTAACCTCATTCCAAAATCTGACCACATTTTAATTGGTGGTGGTATGGCTTATACTTTCTTAGCTGCTCAAGGCCATGAAATTGGTAAATCTTTGTTTGAACCAGATAAAGTTGACCTTGCTAAAAAATTGTTGCAAGACGCTGATGGCAAGATTGTATTACCTGTTGACAACGTTGCAGCAACAGAATTTTCAAACGATGCTGCCCGTAAAGTTGTCGGGGATGATATCCCAGAAAACATGATGGGTCTTGATATCGGTCCTAAGACTGTTGCCAAGTTCAAGGATGTTTTAAAAGATGCCAAGACTGTTGTTTGGAATGGACCAATGGGTGCCTTTGAAATGTCAAACTTTGCTGAAGGTACTCTAGAAGTTGGAAAGGCTCTTGCTGATTTAACTGATGCTACTACTATTATCGGTGGTGGTGACTCAACTGCAGCCGCTAAACAACTTGGTATCGCTCCTAAGATCACCCACATTTCTACTGGTGGTGGTGCTTCTTTGCAATATCTTGAAGGTAAGGAATTACCAGGAATTGCCTGCATTTCAGACAAGTAAACTTTAAGAAAGGACATTATTTACATGCGTACACCAATTATTGCTGGTAACTGGAAATTACATATGAATCCAGAGCAAACAAAGGAATTTGTTGCTGCTGTAAAGGACAAGTTGCCAGAAGCAAGTAAAGTTGAAGCTTTGATTTGTGCTCCAGCCGTTGACCTTGAAAGTTTAGCTCAAGCTGCCGCTGGTTCAAACTTGCGTGTTGGTGCAGAAAATGCTTATTTCGAAGATGAAGGTGCCTTTACTGGCGAAACTTCACCTAAAGTTTTAAAAGAAATGGGCATGAATTACTGCATTATTGGTCACTCTGAACGTCGTGGTTACTTCCACGAAACAGACGAAGACATTAATAAGAAAGCTAAAGCTTTATTTGCTAATGACGTTACACCAATTATTTGCTGTGGTGAATCACTTGAAACTCGTGAAGCCAACAAACAAGAAGATTGGGTAGTTAGCCAAATCAAGGCTGCACTTGCTGGCTTATCAGCTGATCAAGTTGCTAGTTTAGTTATTGCCTATGAACCAATCTGGGCTATTGGAACCGGTAAGACTGCCAGTTCTGATCAAGCTGAAGAAATGTGCAAGACTATTCGTGATACTGTCAAGGATTTGTATAATGAAGAAACTGCAGAGAATGTTAGAATTCAATACGGTGGTTCTGTAAATCCAGGCAATGTTAAAGAATTAATGGCTAAACCTGATATTGATGGTGGTTTAGTCGGCGGTGCTTCACTTAAACCTGATTCATTCTTAGAATTAGTAAATTACCAAGATTAATTTTTAACTGTATATAACCAAAAAGTCTCTGATTTTTCAGAGGCTTTTTTGTTTATATATGTTTAATACCGATAACATTACTAAAAATAAACAAGTTACAAGTTGTTAATTATATAGTCATGTATTAAAATTTAATATATTAATTAAACTATTTCATTTAATTAATGATAATCTCGAAAAGAATAATGAAAAAATAAGTCAAATTTAAGTTTATTTTGGCTACTAACCTAAAAGGGAAAAAGCGCATGAGAGTACTGACATATGCACTACCGGTCTCAGATTACATAGGTAAAAAGTACTATACTGTAAAATATGAGAAGGTTTGCTAAAAAAACAGCTTTTATTAACTCAGAAAGGGGAAAGAAAATTGAATAAACAGGTAAAAAATAGCAAAATAAAGATGCTTATTGCTATAACTATGTCTTTAGCACTTGGATTGTTGGCAGGAAAAGCCAGTGATAGTAGCTTCTTTAATACAAATATGGTTGTTCAGGCAGCTCATGTAAAAGGCAATTTAGGGAAACTGACCACACCGAAAAAGATGCGTGGCATCTGGTATGGCAAAGCTTTTGATTTAAACTATAAATCTAAAGCACTTAATAAATTAAGGGTAAAAGCTCATAAAATCGATTCTAATGAATTACATAGACAAGACACTAGTGCCAAGGGGATCAAAAATACTAAGCAAACTAGAAATTGGGTAAAGGCTTTTTACCCAGTAACTTTTAAAAAAGACAAAAATATAAAGTATATCTTAATGTTTCCTTGGTATAGTCCTGCTGCATCAGGTTGGAGCTTGGGTATATATCATTACAAAGGACACCGCGTTTTAATTGAAAGAACCACTTCTTCTTATAGAATAACTAACGTTTATTGGCGCTCAGCTAAGCTAGCTAGAATGTATGGTGGTAAAAAACCAAAGGAGTTAAAAACATACGCTCAATGATAAAAACATTTTAACGAATTTTGTTATAGTCGATGCAAATGTCTCTGATTTTTCAGAGGCTTTTTTATTTAATATTTTTACTATCACTTGCTTTTATCATAGTGTGTGTCCATAATAGAATGAAATTATTCCAATAAGGGAGGCAAATACTATGAAATTGCGTAAAACACTTACTTGGTCAGTTGTTGTGACTGCTTTAGCTGCAGTAAGCGGAATTAGTGTTAATCAGACAAATTTGGTTCAAGCGGCTACTTCAAAAAAAGCCCAAAATACTGTTAACAAAACCAAATATGGCTTTAAGAGAGACTTTATTTTTCCTAAATCTTGGCAGGGCAAATGGTATAGTAATACTCATGATAAGTTAAGTAAAATGACCATTAAAAAGAATGGTTTCATAACACCTTGGACCGGCGAATATGTTGAATTGGTTTCAGCAGGTAAAGTAAAGGGCACAAATAAGTACTTGTGGCAAATGCCCCAAAGTTGGTTTACCAAGCATGATAAAATCTTCAAACATTTGGGTCGAGTAACTACTAATAAGATTAACAACAAAAAATGGTCTGTCTACAGTCCAATAGATGAAAACAATATTGAAATTGGTTTCGCTTTTAGATTAAAGAACGAAAAAATTGCTGGTAAAACCCAAAAAGTATTATTTGAGGCTAATTCCAAGACCGGTGAGGTTATTGACCAGTTCTTCCCTTCAGCAAAATTAGCTAAGAAATATCAACACTACAATTTTAAAGGTGAAACATACGCACCTTCATTTAATCAATATCAAGAAAAGTAAATACATCTGATTTAGAATAGAACTAATTCTCAGCTTGAGAATTAGTTTTTTCATACTAAATTGAATTACTTTGAAGGACCAACAAGTTTATAATTATTGCTATAATGAATAAAATATTTTTTTACAGGAGAGAAAAAATGGTCAAAAAATTTATTACCATGTTTGCACTAGCAAGTTTGGCAATGTCTATGACAGTGCCAGTTGGAAGTGTTCAACCAAAAACTGTGCAAGCTGCGCAAATAACCAAAAGCAAATATGGGTTTGATAAACAATTTAAATTTCCTAAAACTTGGCGTGGAAAATGGTATAGCAACAACAATTTCACTCCCAATCCCATGAATATTCATACATCTGCAATCAATCTACCGTTAACCAATGAATATATTAAAGTAATTAAAGTCGGCATGGTCAAGGGTACAAAGAAATATCCTTGGGAAATGTCTTCGGCCTGGCAAGAGAAAAATCAGAACGTTTTAGCAAAATATTTACGAGCATCGAGTAAAAAATTGCGTGGGAGTAAATGGATTGTATTAAGTCCAGTACAGGAAAAAACAACTAAAAATGGGAATGCTTTCACAGTTAAGACTGAAAAAATAGCCGGTAAAAAGTATAAAGTGTTATTTCAAAGTAATCCAGAAGACGGGTTAGTAACCAACCAATTTTTTAAAACAAAATCTTTAACTGATAAATATAGTGCTTATGAATTTAAAAATGTGAAATATAGTAAAGTTAATCCGCGATAGTAGCAAGCTGCAATCTTAAATATTATGATTGCAGCTTTTAATTTTTAAAAAGGAGGAAAAGTGAAACTATTAGTAACAGGAGATAGCATTATTGCGCGTAACGAAGGTTTATCAAAGCCACGCATCAATGTTGAACTGCAGCAAAAAGTACTGGAATTAAAATTAATTAATACTGCTGTGTCTGGTATCAATTCTGGAGCCTTTTATTCATTACTACCCCAGTTAGTACTTAAGATTGACTGTTGTGACAAGTTGCTTTTACTTCTAGGTACTAACGATATTGCACAGCATAAACAAGTTCCCCGAAGCCAATTTAAAATTAATATGGGTTTGATCATTTCTAGTGTGATTTATTCATATTATCCGCAAAATATAATTTTGGTTTCACCACCGGCTATAGGTAAAAATAAGCAAAAAAAAGAGAACTAACCAAAAAATCACATCTTATACTTCTGATTTTAAAAAATTGGCAACTACATATAAATTGCAATTTATCAATCTTTTTCAGGCCATGATTGCTTAAGGCAATTTAACAACGCTTTGTAAACGTCAATTAGATGACGGCTCACATTTTGGTGCAGAGGGATACCAACTGTTAGCCAACCTGATTGTAGCAAAGTTGGCGATTGACAGACGGTAAAACTAGAGCAGCTGTTGACATATTTTCTCTTTTTGCTATGATAAAAATTAAAATTTAATTAAATGTATATTGTTGTTAAGGAGGGCCAAAATGTCTCAATATCTGAAAAAACATGCACTTGCAGTTATAGCAGCTTGTCTACTATTATTAGTAAATTCAGTATTGCAAGTTTTGGCTGCTACCAAGATGGCTGTCTTGGCAAATTACTTAATTGCCGGAAAAATTAGTCCCTTTGTTGACATGCTTATATTTATTTTCTTACTTTGGTTTCTGACCTTTATCATTTCTTTTCTCGAAAAATATATTCAAGAAACTGTGACACAAGACATTCTCAGTGATATTCGCAATGATATAGTCACTAGTCTAATTGAACTTCCGCAAAATAAATTTAAACAAAATCCGGTTGACTATTATGAATCATACCTGCAAAATGATGTCAATTTAATCCATAAAGAAGGGCTGGATACTTTTTTTCTCATTGTCCGTTTTAGCGGTAATGCTATTTTTGCTTTAGTAGCACTATATCTTTATAGTTATATTTTATTTATTGTAGCAATCATGCTCGTGACTTTAATCGTCTTAGTGCCACGTTTATGTAAAAAATTTTTGACTACTGGTGTAACCGCGATTTCGCAGGCTAATGAGCAGTTCTTAAAATACACGAGTAGTGGTTTACACGGCTACGATACCCTTTATGCTTTTAATGTTTTACCTGAAATTAAAAAGCTGGTGGCAGCGGGGTCACAAGCATTAAAGAAAGCAAATGTTCATAACACTGTCAGAAGATCTACTGTTGATATCGTCACCGGAGTAATTAATATTGGCAGTCAACTACTGATTTTAGGCGTTACTGGTTGGCTGCATTTTAAAGGCGTACTCACAGCAGGCGCAATTTTAGCAACCGCCGAATTAGGGACTAAAGTTTTTGATTCCGCTGGCATAATTAACCGCTACTTTGCCCAATTACTCTCTACTTCAAGCATTTTTACCAAGTTTAATAATTTAAAGCAAGCGCTAAAAACTGCTAGTCCTAAATTTCTTGCAGCCACTTTTCCGTTAGAGTTTAAAACGCTTGAATTTAAAAATGTTTCTTTTTCTTATCCGAATGCCAAAGAACAAGTACTGCATGACTTTTCTTTTGTTTTTGAAAAGGGCGCTTTTTACAAATTAAACGGGATTTCTGGACGGGGAAAATCCACATTACTGAAATTGGCTACAGGGCAACTCATTCCTACCAAGGGGGAAATTCTTTTAAATGGTGTTAATATTGCCACTATCCCTCGTAACGTAATAAATTCAATAATTATCTATATGCCGCAAACAGTTACAATGTTTCCGCGCTCCATTGATTATAATATTTTGCTGGGGCGTAATTATGATAAGGCAAGTCTGAATAAGGTAAAACAAGATTTTGAAATTGATGAAAATTGGCAATATGATTCTTTATCAGGTGGGCAAACTCAACGTGTTGCTTTAGCTAGGCTGATAGATACAAAAGGCAAATTAATTTTACTTGATGAAAGTTTTTCCAGTATTGATCTGAAAACGGCACAAGGTTTATTGCAAAAACTACTTAAGCGAATAGAAACTGTAATAGTAGTTTCTCATCGTGATGAAGAAGTAGCCAATTTTCCTTTTAAAGATTTGTCATTGAATTAAAAAACGTTAGGAGCTAGATGAAATTTCATCTGGCTGCTAACGTTTTTAGTTGAAATTAACATTATACTTTCTGCCGATTGGAGGAAAAGTAGGTAATCTTAAAGGTGTCGTATGCCATTGAGTGAAAAGTGTGGCACACAATAGAATAAAGGGCACATCTTCTGGACGCTCAATATCACAAATTAGCACAACGCCTTGATTGCGCACGACGGTTTCAACGGTAGCAACTTTTTTGATGCCAAACAAAAACTTATAGCTTCCTTTTTTGATACTACCCGAAACAATGTAGTTTAATCTGGTGATATAGAAAAGGTTGGCTATTTTATTATTAAGTCTTTTGACTTTAACTAATGAATGGTTTACAACATCAATTGTATATGACGAAATAATGCCACCGCCATCTGTATATAGACGACCTATTTCTTCATTGTTAATTTTTTTCAAATAAAGGGTATGATTAGGATTATCTAAATTGCCTTGAATGATATATTGAATTTTTCCATTGTCATTTGCGACAGGAATTTGACCATATTCCTGCTTTTGAGTTAATTCCAATAAGTAGCGCATTTAAGCACCTCTATTCTTCAGCGTTATTTTTGATAAATTTCTTTAAAATATAAGCAACTCCATTATCATCATTAGATTTTGTTTTGACTTGGGCTAATTTTTTGATAGCGGGTACCGCATTTGCCATTGCAACACCAACTCCGGCATCTCTAATCATACTAGCATCATTGAGGTTATCGCCAATTGCGGCTACTTCTTCTTTTTTAAAACCTTTTTTCCTGGCATAATCTAAAAGTGCAGGTCCTTTTTGCGCTTTAATATCATTGATCTCAATGTTGGCCGCCGCGCTCGAAGTTACCGCAACTCCCCCTAAAGACATAATTTCCTTTTTGGCACTGGAAAAAGCGGCAGGCCCGTGAGCATCAAACGAGATAATTTTCATAATCTCCGTTTTGGGATCGGCTAATAACTGGTCAAAATCTTCCACCAAAGTCATACTTAACATGGCGTTGCTACCAGCTGCTGTTGCTACCGCCTTTTTGAAAGTCACTCCCGGATTAAGCGACATCAAAGAACGCGCTAAATTAACTACACGTTTACTAATATCATTTGAATATATTTTATCAGCTGTAACCAATTCAAAATACAGCTGATTTTTAAGTAAAATGTGTGCAATTAATTTCGCTTTTTCATTTGGCAATTGATGCTTAACTTGTAATTGCTCATTTGCATCATAGACCAAAGCACCATTAATATTAATGAAACCAGTTTTGAGACCATATTCGCGCATATTTTTGCGTGACTGCTGCGGTGAGCGGCCTGTTGCCACTAAGAATTCGATCCCATTTTTTTGGGCTAATTTAATTGCAGCAGCATTTTCTTCTGAAATAGTCATGTTGCTGTTAAAAAGGGTACCGTCTAAATCGCAAGCTACTAACTTAATCACAGCTTACTTACTCCTCCTATATAGGTCATTTGATTATCTACCATATTATCATATATGAAGAAGTTATTACTTTTATATTTTGAGATAATAAAAAGAATTAAAAAGTAGCAAATTCTCCCACATTGATAATTAATTTCATGATACCATAAAAGTTAGTGAAAGAGAGGATGTTGTGGTAATGAAAAAGTTTATTGGTAATGACTGGGATGAAATTCTGGCTCCTGTTTTTGCGAGTGATCGATACCAGCAGCTGCATGAGTTTTTAAAAAAAGAATATGCGACTAAAAGAATTTTTCCTGACATGTACCATATTTTTACTGCTTTTAAGTTAACTTCATTTGCAGATACAAAAGTTGTTATATTAGGACAGGATCCTTACCATAACCCTGGACAAGCTACAGGTATGAGTTTTTCAGTTATGCCGGGTGTCAAGTTGCCGCCATCTCTGCAAAATATTTATAAAGAATTGTATGATGATGTCGGCTGCAGACCAGTTAATCACGGTTATTTGAAAAAATGGGCTGATCAAGGTGTCTTACTTTTAAATGCGGTTCTCACAGTTCCTTACGGACATGCTAATGGTCACCAAGGGAAAGGTTGGGAAGAAGTAACGGATGCCGCAATTAAGGCTTTAAGTGATCGCGGTAAAGTGGTTTTCATACTTTGGGGACGTTACGCCCAAAATAAAATCGTTTTAATTGACCAAGACAAAAATTTTGTGATTAAATCAGCTCATCCAAGTCCTTATTCAGCTGATAGAGGATTTTTTGGTTCAAGACCTTTTTCCCGTTGTAATGCGGCTTTGAAAGAATTTGGTGAAGTTCCGATTGATTGGCAGTTACCAGCCAAAGTTACGCAGACAGATTTAGCATAGAAAAGAACTAGATTATATGAGTGTTTTTGATTTATTAAAAAATAAAGTCCAAAATTCTAATAAAACTTATCAAATTGTTTTTCCTGAAGGAAATGATTTGCGTGTTTTAAAGGCAGCCAGTAAATTGTCGCTGGCTGATATCGTTAAACCAATTTTATTAGGTGAACCTGAAGAAATTAAGGCTTTAATCACAAAAGAAAATCTTGAATTTTCGCAGTTAGAAATTATTGATCCACTTCACTACGAAAAGCAAAAAAATATGGTGCAGAAATTCATTGACGCACGCAGAAAAGACATTGCAAAAAGTGAGGCAGAAAAGGCACTGGAAGACCCTAATTATTTTGGGACGATGCTGGTCAAAATAGGTCAAGCTGACGGCATGGTTTCTGGTGCTACTCATTCAACTGCTGCCACTGTCCGCCCAGCCTTGCAGTTGATTCATACTGCAGCTGGTATGAACAGGGTATCTGGCAGTTTTATCATGGAACGTGCACAAGAAAAATATATTTTTGCCGATTGTGCAATTAATATTGATCCTGATAGTGAAACATTAGCGGAAATTGCATACCAGTCTGTTCAAACAGCACGAATGATTAATATTGACCCTAAAGTAGCATTTTTAAGTTTTTCAACTAACGGTTCTGCTAAAGGCGAAATGGTCACCAAAGTCAAAGAAGCTGCAACAATCTTCCATCAGCAACATCCAGAAATTGTTTCTGATGGTGAACTGCAATTCGATGCCGCGTTTGTCCCCGATGTAGCAGCCAGCAAAGCACCTGCTTCTGCTTTAAAGGGTCAAGCTAATATTTTTATATTTCCTGAATTGCAATCTGGCAATATTTCTTATAAGATTACCCAACGCTTGGGAAACTTTACTGCCATTGGCCCCATCTTGCAGGGGCTGCAAAAACCAGTGAATGATCTTTCTCGCGGAGCAAATACTCAAGATATATATCATATTGCAATTTTGACTGCTGCACAGGCATTACTAAGGGATGAACAAAATGAAGGTTAATGTTAATTCCGCACGTGAAATGCAGAATATTGGTGCTGCAATTGCTGATACAGCACAGGCGCATGACTTGTTGCTGCTAAACGGTGATCTGGGAGCGGGGAAAACTACTCTAACTCAAGGTATTGGTTCCGCTTTAGGAATTAAGCGGCCTGTTAAAAGTCCCACTTTTACGATAGTCAGAGAATATCCTGAGGCCAGATTGCCTTTATTTCATATGGATTTTTATAGACTTGAAAATGATGATTTATCTTCAATTGATTTAAATGGTTATTTAACAGAGCCGGGTTTAGTGGTAATCGAATGGCCTGAAGTAGTTCAGGCACAATTACCTCAGGACTTTTTACAAATTACTATTAAACGTGTTGACGATAGCTGGGATTCCACTAAACGTATAATTGAATTTGAGCCGCAAGGACAAAGAAATAAAGCTTGGGCTGAACAAATTTTAAGTTTAATTGAAAAGAAAAAGTAGAGCTTTATGCTCTACTTTTTTTAGATTAAATTTGGTAAACCAGGTTTTTAAGTGTTTCATCGCCAAATTGTTTATTTTGTGCTATTAAAATACCCGCACATGCCTCACTATCACTTAAAGCATTGTGGTGGTGCCATAATTCAACGTTTAATGCTTTTGCAACGGTATCGAGTTTATGATTAGGTAGATTTGGTTCAAGTAACTTACTCGATTGTAAAGTATCAAGTACAAAGTAATGTGGTTCTGCAATATCATAACGGGCTAAACTTTGACGCATGATGTTAGTGTCAAAGCGGGCGTTATGAGCTGTCACTAACATTCCGGGTTGAAACAAAGCTTTAATTCTGGGCCAAACTTCTGACATTGTCGGTGCATCTTGCACGTCTTCGGCTGTAATATCATGAATCTGAATATTCCTTGAGTCAAAAGGCATCTGCGGATTGATTACAGTGTAGAAACGGTCAACAATGACATTATTTCGTACCATTACTAACGCCAAAGAACAAGCGCTTTCCGGATGACGATTGGCAGTTTCAAAATCCATCGCTATAAAATTCATTTTTTCTCCTTTAAAACTTAATTTTAGTATAACATATGATGAAGCTGGTTTCGTAATGCGGTAAAATAGTAAAAGATTATATAAAGGGGATTTTTGTTTTGAAATTAACAGATTTAGCAAAAGAAGGTATTGAAATAAGAAGGCAAGTTCCACTAAGTAAGTACACCTTCACCAAAACAGGTGGACCAGCGGAATTTTTGGCTTTTCCCCAAAATGAAACTGAACTTAAAAAGTTGGTTGTGACCACCTATAATAATAAAATTCCCTTAACGATAATAGGTAATGCTTCTAACTTAATAATCCGGGATGGTGGCATTTCTGGCTTGGTAATAATTTTAACAAACATGAATCAAATTAAGGTTCAAAAAACCAAAGTTATTGCTCAAGCGGGTGCCACAATTGTTGATACTGCATTTACTGCAGCTGGAAGCTGTCTTAGTGGTTTGGAATTTGCGGCAGGTATACCAGGAAGCATTGGCGGAGCTGTATTTATGAATGCCGGCGCTTATGGGGGTGAAACATGTAATGTAGTTGAAAATGTCAAAGTATTAACGCGTTCAGGAAAAATTAAAAACTATGCTAGAGAAGACATGAAATTCTCTTATCGTCATTCGTTAGTGCAGGAAACTGGCGATATTGTTCTTGAAGCTACTTTTGCCTTAAAAAGCGATGTTAAAAGTCGCATTTTAGCAGACATGAATTACCTCAATGCCTTGCGTAAGTACAAACAGCCTTTGGAATATCCTTCATGCGGTAGCGTTTTTAAACGACCAGCAGGTCACTATGTGGGGCCAATGATTATTCAAGCTGGCTTGCAAGGCAAACAAATTGGGGGTGCCCAGGATTCAACTAAACACGCCGGCTTTATTGTTAATAAAGGCAACGCGACTGCGACTGATTATCTTGACTTAATTCATTTAATTCAAAAAAGGATCAAATCACAATTTGGTCTTGATTTGCACACAGAGGTTAGAATTATTGGTAAGCCGAAAGATTGAATTGATACTGAAATTTTGTTTATTTAATAGGGAAAGGAGTATTTATGCAGACTAGCGGTATACACATTTTTACTTGGGCAAACTTATCAACAATTCTTGATGTGCTGATAATCTGGTTTGTAGTCTATCACTTGGTCATCTTAATTAGAGGAACCAAAGCAGTTCAACTAGCCAAGGGCATTGTTCTAATTTTTATTGTCAGAATTATTGCTGGAGTACTGCAATTGCATACAACCACTTGGCTGATTGACCAAATTGTTTCTTGGTCTGTGGTTGGCATTATAGTGATTTTTCAGCCAGAAATTAGACGTGGGCTTGAACATTTAGGCCGTCTGCCTATTTTTGGTGGTCGTGAAGAGAGTGCGCGTGATGAATCAATCAAATTTATTAATGAACTGGACAAAGCTATTCAGTACATGTCAAAGAGACGGATTGGTGCGCTAATCACTGTGCAACAGGAAACGGGTTTGGAAGATTACATTGAAACTGGAATTAAGCTCAATGCTGATGTCACAGGAGAATTGCTTATCAACATTTTTATTCCTAATACTCCATTGCATGACGGTGCTGTAATTATTAACAAGGATCACAAAATTGCGGTAGCTGCAGCTTACTTGCCTTTGTCTGATAACAGCATGATTCCTAAACGGTTAGGAACACGTCATAGAGCTGCAGTTGGTATTTCAGAAGTAACTGATGCGATCACGATTGTAGTTTCAGAAGAAACGGGTGGTGTGACAATAACTCGTAATGGGCGCTTTTTAGTGGACATGACACGTGATGAATATTTGAAATATCTCAAAGCAGAATTGGTACCTAAGAAAAATAGCAATGATAAATGGTATCAAAAAATCCTGCGGAAACTGTGGAAATGGGGTGCTGACCGATGAAAGAATTTTGGAAAAAATCTTGGTTTATCAGACTCGTTTCACTCTTAATAGCCGTTTTATTGGTTATTTATGTTAATTCCACTCAAGAAGGCTTTTTATCTCAAGGGCAAACTGAAAAAACTAAGCAAACTGCTAATAAAACTCAAACCATTAAAGTACCTTTGCAGGTTTCTGTTGATACGGATAAATATTATGTAGTTGGTTATCCGGAAAAGGTAAGTGTGACTTTAGAAGGATCCGCTGCTCTGGTAACTTCGACTATAAATACGCAAAATTTTCGTGCTTATATTGATTTAACCAAAAAAAGTATTGGTATGCACAATGTCAAAATTCACGTTAATGGCATTAATAAACAAATTTCTTATTCTATTAACCCGCGGAGTGTAGAAGTTGATATTCAGCGCAGAAAGTCTACGACAATGCCTGTACAGGTAGAGTATAATAAAGGTGCTGTTGCTCAAGGTTATCAACTAGGTCATGCGAGTGTTTACCCACAACAGGTTGAGGTAACAGGAGCGCGGTCTGAAGTCGATCAAATTGATCAAATAATAGCCAAAGTAGTTTTGCCAAATAATATTGATCATACGTTTGAAAGACAAGTTAACTTGGTTGCTGAAGACCATAAAGGTAGGCAGTTAAATGTCATTATTGATCCAGCAACAGCTAAAGTTTCAATACCGATTACAATATCTAAAAAGTCAGTTAAAATGAAACTTGAACCGGAACATGAAAAATTGGATAGAATCTATTCTCTTTCATTAAAACATAATTACGTTACGCTATATGGTAACAAGGATGCTTTGGCAAAGATCAAACACCTCAAGGTTCCAGTTGATTTAGCTTCTGTTACTAGTTCGACTACTAAAACTGTAACTCTTAATCTGCCTGATGGAGTAGTTAAAGCTAATCCTAACCAGGTTGAAGTTGAAATAAAAGTGGAGAAAGCAAACAATTCTAGAAATAAAAATAATTAATTAGAAAGGTTGTTTAGTAATGTTGAAATATTTTGGCACAGATGGTGTACGCGGGGTGGCTAATCAAGAACTGTCACCTGAAATGGCTTTTAAGTTAGGTCGTGATGGTGGTTATGTCCTAACCAAAAACAAGACTAAAGAAGAACAGGCAAAAGTATTGGTCTCACGTGATACCAGAATATCTGGTCAAATGTTGGAATATGCCTTAATATCTGGACTGTTGTCAGTCGGAATTGAGGTTTTAGAGGTGGGAGTGATTACTACACCTGGTTTATCATATTTAGTTCGCGCTCAAGGTGCCGACGCAGGTGTACAAATTTCAGCTTCACATAATCCAGTTGAAGATAATGGTATCAAGTTCTTTGGTAGTGACGGTTTAAAGTTATCAGATGAGATGGAAGAAGAAATTGAAAAACTAATTGATGCACCGGAGGATAAATTACCTCGACCATCTGCCAAAGGGCTTGGGTCCGTTACAGATTTTCATGAAGGCAGTGCTAAATATTTACAATTTATCGAAAATACTATTCCAGAAGAACTTGATGGTATTAAAGTGGTCATTGATGGTGCAAACGGTGCAGCTAGCAGCCTTATTTCCCGTTTATTTGCTGATTGCGGGGTAGATTTTACCACTATTGCTACTCATCCAAACGGCTTGAATATCAATGACCATGTTGGCGCAACCCATACTAAAAAATTACAGGAAGAAGTAGTTAAACAAAAGGCTCAACTTGGTTTGGCTTTTGATGGTGATGCCGATCGCTGTATTGCGGTGGATGAGAATGGCAATGAAGTCGATGGCGATCATATCATGTATATTTTGGGCAGCTACATGGAAGATGGTGGCCGCTTGAAAAAAGATACAATTGTTACCACAGTAATGAGTAATCTTGGCTTTACTAAAGCTTTAGCAAGACGCGGCATCAAAAATGTACGTACTCAGGTAGGAGACCGTTATGTATCAGAAGAAATGCGAGCAAACGGCTTTAATCTGGGCGGTGAACAATCTGGTCACGTAATTATGAGCGATTATCATAATACTGGTGATGGGATGCTGACCGGACTGCATTTAATGTTGGTAATGAAGAGAACTGGTAAAACTTTGTCGGAATTGCTAACCGATTTTAAGGAGTATCCGCAATGCTTGGTTAACGTACCAGTTAAGGATAAAAAGAACTGGAAAGAACACCAACCAATTTTAGACGTGATAAAAGAAGTTGAAAAAGAAATGGGTGATGAAGGGCGCATTTTAGTTCGTCCATCCGGTACCCAGTCCTTGTTGCGAGTTATGGCTGAAGGACCAACTCAAGAAGAAACCGATGCCTATGTCAAGAGAATTACTGATGTAGTGGAAAAAGAAATGGGCATTTAAAGGTTAAAAAATTTAAATTTAAAAAGCAGGCAAATTAATTTTACCTGCTTTTTGTGTTAATGATAGTTGTTTCACAATATAGTATAGACCAATTATGAAAAATATCACTTGACCAATTACTAGATAAAGGCTAATATTCCATACGTGAGTTAAATAAATAAATTAGCCCAAAAATATAAAATTTAACTAGACCAAAGGAGAAACACATGTGTGGAATTGTCGGAATAATTGGAAAATCAGCTAGAGAAATAGTTTTAAATGGGTTGTCTAAATTGGAGTATCGGGGATATGATTCAGCAGGAATATACCTTAATGATTTGGCAGGTAAAGAATTTTTAATCAAAACCACTGGTCGTATTCAGGATTTAAAAAATAAAATGAAACCGGATGAACAGGGCCAAGTCGGTATCGGACATACGCGCTGGGCTACTCATGGTAAACCAACGGAGGCAAACGCCCATCCCCAATTTGATGAAACTAAGCGTTTCTATTTGGTTCACAATGGTGTTATTGAGAATTACCAAGATTTAAGAAAAAAATATCTCAATAATGCGTCATTCAAGTCTGATACGGATACGGAAGTGATCGTTCAATTAATTAGTAAAATTGCACGAGAAAAAAACTTCGATGCTTTGACTGCTCTCAAAGAAGTTTTGACTATGATCAAGGGGTCCTATGCTCTTTTGTTAGTTGATAACCAGCATCCAGATCATATTTATATTGCCAAAAACAAGTCACCACTACTATTGGGTTTGGGCGCAGACTTTAACGTTATTGCTTCTGATGCTCTTTCCGTCTTAGACCAAACAAAAACTTTTGTTGACTTGCATGACGGCGAAGTGGGTGACATTACCAAAAATGGTTACCAAATTGAAACTATTAGTGGCGCGCCAGTTACAAGGGAACCTTATCAATTAAATGTTGCTGAAGACGCTGCTTCTAAGGGTACTTATGATTTTTACATGTTGAAAGAGATATGTGAACAGCCAGGTGTTTTAAGGCATTTAGATCAATTTTATCTTGATCAAAATGGCAAGCCAAAAGTTAGTGCGGCAATAATTGATGCTTTGGCAAAGGCCGATAAATTATATATTTTTGCTGCTGGCACGAGCTATCATGCCGGTTTAGTGGGAAAACTACTTTTTGAAAAATTAACCAAAATTCCCACTGAAGTTGGATTTGCATCAGAGGCTGGCTATCATTTTCCAATGATGTCACAACATCCCTTCTTTATCTTTTTGTCGCAATCTGGTGAAACCGCCGATTCGAGAGTGGTGCTTCAAGAGGCAATTAAGCGCAATATCCCGAGTTTGACTTTAACTAACGTCCCAGAATCTACTTTAGCGCGTGAAGCTAATTATTCAATGGCGCTTGAAGCCGGTCCAGAAATCGCTGTTGCTTCAACTAAAGCATATACCGCGCAAGTAGCTGTTCAAGCGGTAATTGCCAAAGCTTTAGGTGAAAAAATGGGCGATGAGGCTGCTGCGGCATTCAATCTCAAACAGAATTTAGCCTTGGCTGCAGAGGGAATTGAACAGGTAATTTCCAATCAGGAAAAGATAGAGCAGCTGGCACAAAAAGATTTAATACCATCCCGCAATGCATTTTATATTGGTCGTGGCATTGATTATCCGGTAGCGTTAGAAGCAGCACTTAAACTCAAAGAAGTTTCATACATTCAAACTGAAGGCTTTGCAGCAGCTGAATTGAAGCATGGCACTATTTCTTTAATTGAAAAGGGGACTCCTGTTATTGCCTTGATTAATAACCCACTAACAGCTGATCTGATGCGGGGTAATATTCAGGAAGTAGTTGCACGAGGAGCAAACGTTATTACTATTGTCAATAAATCATTAGCGCAAACAGGTGACGATATTATTTTGCCTGAAGTAGACTACTACTTATCGCCATTAGTTACGGTTGTAGTGACACAGCTTTTGGCTTATTTTGCGGCTAAAGACAAGGGTCTGGATGTTGATAAGCCACGTAATTTGGCAAAAAGTGTGACTGTTGAGTAAAACAAACCGCCAATTTCATTTATGATCTAGATAAAATCCTATTTAAACAGAATATTTCTTGAAAAAGTCGTAAGTAATTACGACTTTTTGTATAATAAAGAAGATAATGAAGAAATGTGGGAGGAAATTATTTTGTCAATTAAGTTAATTGCGGTTGACCTAGATGGTACTTTACTGACGAGTACCAAACAAATCTTACCTGAAACAGAAAAACTTCTTAAACAAGCTGATAGTCAGGGAATAAAAGTAGTTTTAGCAAGCGGCAGACCATTATCCGGAGTTATACCTTTTAACCAACAATTAGGCTTGATAGGTAAAAAGCAATACGACATCGTTTTTAATGGTGCAGTTATACAGGATCTTGCAGGTAACGTCTTGATGAATGAAGAAATGAATTACCGGGATTTCACTAATATGCGCCGACTGCAGCGATTGGCCCATGTGAATCTTCATTTTGAAACGCCTGAATGTTATTGGACTTGTGATCGTGATATAGGTGTTAATTTAGCCGATAGCGCCACCAATACTAATAATTTAATCAAAGTCCGCAAAGCTGAGGAAATTCCTCAAGATTTTGCTTTTAATAAAGTAGGCCTTAGTGTTCTAAGTGATGTTAAAGAAGTAGATAAATTGTGGGAAAATATTCCCCAATGGGCATTTGCCAAATATGATGTGGTCCGCAGCTTTTCAACGATAGTTGAAATTAATATTAAAGATGCTTCAAAAGGCAATGCTTTAATGGAACTGGCGGACAGGTTAAAGATCAGGCCGGATCAAGTAATGGTTTTTGGCGATCAGGGCAATGATATCTCAATGTTTAGTAATCCAGATTTTAAAAAGATTGCTATGGGCAATGCGATTGAAATGATTAAAGAAAATGCCGATTTTGTGACCGACGATAATGATCATGACGGAATTGCCAAAGCACTAAAAAAATTTGTTCTGTAGTAAAATAAAGTTGAGTTGATTATTATGGTAGAAAAAAATAGAGAACATAATATTTCCGAAGCTGAATGGGAAGTTATGAGAATAGTGTGGACGTTGGGCGAGATTCATACTGGTGAGATCATTAAACAGCTCCAAGCCAAAAAGAATTGGTCTGAATCGACTATTAAGACTCTAATGGGTCGCTTAGTCAAAAAAGGACTGCTAAAAACGCGTAAAGATGGCCGTCGTTTTGTTTATTCGGCCACAGTTACTCAGATTGAAATGATGATCGCAGTAACTAAAGAGATGATGAACCACATGTGTGATATGCACAAAGGTCAAGTCTTGATCGCTATTCTCAATGATATGCCTCTTTCTGAAGGTGATATTAACAAGATCGAAGGAGAACTTGCTCATAAAAAGGAGCATGCTCCCAAGATGATTAAGTGTAACTGCTTAGCTTCGGGACAACACGACTGTTAGATTGATGTTAATTTGACTGTGGAGGCTAGGTTAATGAAAAAAATTGCTAATATATTGCTACGTCTGATTTTTACTGCGGCAGTTTGTATTTCAGGCTTTTTAGTTATGGAAGCACCGATAACTCTGAATGTCAAAAATGTACGGACAATGGCGCAAACGGTGATTAAGAAAAGTGTTAATAACACGGGTGACTCCAGACTGATTGGCACATTGAAGTTGGCAAAAGACTTTGGTGTAGAAGACAAGATTTTAGAACAGCTACCTAAAAAATATCATTATGACTTGTCTTATGTCAGTTTGTATGACTTAAGCGCAAGTTACCAAGCAAATGGCGAAGTAACAGCGAAAAATCTTTCCTTCCCAGAAAATAATGACGTTCAAAAAACTGTCAGTAAATTAATGTTGAATAGAATTAATGATGGACTTGATAATAATAGCAACAAGGTAAATCGCGCAATTAATATTTTTCATTATTTCTTCTTTGCAGCAATACTATTATTCATTTTAGCAGCACTCCTGATACTTTTCGGTAAATATTGGGCTGCCATCATTTTACTGATTTCTACTGTAGGTTCTTTTGGTGCATTACAGTTTTTTGCTAATCAAGTGATTCAATGGCTTGAAAGTAATACTGCCCGTGGTTTTACCATAATTACGTCACCGATTTTATGGACTGGCTTAGCTATTGGAATAATAACTGCTATAATTTGGCCGTTAGTTTTGAGACTTACCAAAAAAGATTAGTGATTATATAAAGTACAAATAAAGCATTGATTCAAGGTCAGTTTGAATCAATGCTTTTTATGGTGGTATTTATGCTTTTAAAAACCATTTTAAATAATAAAATATATGCTAAAATTGGTAAGGATAGTTAAAATGTGAGAATAAAAGGTAAAATAATGTATTATTTTTTAGATAGTAAATTAGATGCAAATAGTTCAGGAATAGAACACGCAGAAGTTAAAAGGCTAAAGTTGTTTAAACGTAATCATGTCAAAGCGAAAATAACGACGAGTGAATTTAACCGTTTTGGTCATCGTAATTTGGCTCTTTATGGGTTGGACGATGATGATTACGTTAATATGTTTGACTTTTTTGCCGGAACCGTTAATTATGCCAGTCGCATTGTCACACTAAAAGACCTGCCCATTCCAGGTTTTAACCAGGTGAAGAAAATTACTAATGGTTATGAAGTATATGAAGACAATCGTAAAACCATGACCATTAATATGTTCCCTAATGGCAGCGTAGATACGATTATATATTATAATGGCGATGTTCACCGTATCAAAGAGGATTTTTATGATACACGTGGTTTTAAGAGCCTGACCCAGATTTTTGATACAGCTGATGACCATTTGGTCTACGAATTATTTTTCCGTCCGAACAATACCATTTATTATGAGATTTCTTACGAAAAAAGGCCAACTTATTACCCAGCAACTAACATTCAGTTAACAGATGTTCATGGAGTTGTCCATTCGCTAATGAATAGTGGTCAGGCATTCACCATTATGCTTGACCAATTGAATGAGCAAGATGGGGCTGAAAAATCCACGTTTATTTCTGACCGCAGCAATATTACTAACGTACCCATGATTAACATGAAAACACCGGCTAGAAAAATTGAGCATTTTCATAATATTCATTTTAGGGATTACTGGGATCCAAGTTCTCCACTAACTTACAATTCTATTTCCAACAATGAATTATTAAGCAAGACTGATTTAGTTATTACGCCAGGAAAACATCAGGCAGATGACATGCGTAAAAGGTTGAGAACGCAGGTGCCGATAGTTTCAATACCAGTTGGAATAGTTCCTGATGAGCAGCTACAGGCAGAACATATTCCAATGAGTGAACGGACTAAAGGAAAAATAATAATCATAGCCAGATTATTTTATGAAAAGCGTATCGACGATGCGATCAAAGCCTTTAATCAGGCTTATCAAAAAAATGATTCTTTAACATTGGATATTTATGGTTATGGCGACGGTAACGATAATTTTAAAGAAGAAAAAATGCTAAAGAAATTGGTGCAGGATCTTGGATTAGAAGATGTTATTCATTTTATGGGTTATACGCAAGATATGGATTCTGTGTATGACAATGCGCAGCTTTCAGTTCTTTCTTCACGGTATGAAGGAGCACCACTTTCAATAGTTGAAGCCCAATCACATGGTGTGCCTGTAATCGCTTATGATATTAACTATGGTCCTGCAGATCTGATTGCAGATGGGCAAAGCGGCTTTATTGTTCCTAGTGGTCATATTGATGAATTAGCAGCCAAAATTACTGAATTTTTTGCTAGTCCTAAATTACGCAGAAAAATGAATGAGGGAGCGTATGAAAATGCCAAACGCTCATCCAGTGAGAATGTTTGGCGCTACTGGCAAAAATATGTGATTGATATAGATAAGTAAGTATTTTAAAAATAATTCACCTTGAAAATCAAGGTGAGTTTTTCTTTCTTTTAAATTTATTGCATTTCAAAAAAATGTGAGTTACTATGGTTATTTAGTTAGCTTGCTAACTAAATTTTAGGAGGAATTTGAATGCAAAGAAAATTAGATGCAAAACTAATTTGTTCAATTTTTGCAGCTGGATTAATGTCTTTTTCAGGTGTGTTAATTGAAACTGCAGGAAACGTTACATTTCCTGTTTTAATGAATGATTTTCACGTCAATATGGCAACAGTACAATGGATGACAACAGGCTACTTACTGGTTGCTTCCATCATTATGCCGCTATCTGCGTACTTGAAAAGGAATTTTAGTTCACGTAAGCTTTTTGTAACCGCGGCAGTCTTATTCATTTGTGGTTTATTAATTGATGCTGCTGCAAATCAATTTATCTTTTTGGTTCTTGGTCGCGTTATTCAGGGAGCAGGAGCCGGTATTGCAATTCCATTAATGTTTAATATTATTTTGGAAAGAACACCGTTAGATAAGATAGGTTTACTCATGGGAATAGGAACAATGATCACAGCTGTTGCGCCCGCTTTAGGACCCACATTTGGTGGCTTAGTCGTTAACACTTTAGGTTGGCGCTATATCTTTATTTTCATTATTCCAGTCATGATCATTTCTTTAATCATGGGTCTAACATTTATTACTGGTGAAACTGGACAAGTTAAACACACGAAACTCGATGTAGTTGGCTTCATTAGTATTGCTTTAACTTTTATCGGATTAATTTTTGCTTTTAGTAACTTGTCAACTATTTTACAGAAACCATTAATGTTTATTATCCCCTTAGTTATCGGTGTTATCAGCCTTGTGGTTTTTATTAAGCACTCACTTAATACATCCAACCCTTTAATTAATATTCGTGTCTTTAAGAAGACTAAATTTACGCAAGGTATTACAGCTTATTTTATATTTCAAGTAAATACTTTAGGTCTGTCCTTTATCCTGCCAAATTATGTGCAAATTGTTAACCACTCCACTGCAATGACAGCAGGTTTATTACTGCTCACTGGGGGACTTGTAGGAGCAATTATGTCACCTATTAGTGGTAGACTCCTTGATAACTATGGTGCACAAAAGCCCATTATGACTGGGGCAGTTTTTGAAATTATTGGTGGTCTACTATACTGCATTTTTGCTTCTTCACTCACTTCTGGCAAAATAATTTTATTTTATGCTATTACAATGTTAGGGATCGGACTAGTTATGGGTGATACGATGACAGCTTCGATTGGACAATTGGCAGAAAGTGAAAATACAGATGGTAATGGCTTGTTCAATATGGCACAGCAATTTGCAGGTGCTGTGGGAACTGCAATTATTTCCGCAATTATGCAGTTTGTTGAACAAACGAGCAGCCAAACTTCTGTTACAGGAAAATATATTGCTGCTGCTCAAGTTGGCTTTATTTTTATTCTAATGATTGTTCTTATTGGTGTATACTTACTGTATGCGGCAACGAAACCAGTAAAAACAAAGGAATAAAATAATGAACAGACTCGGATTGGCCTTGCAGCGTGTACAAAATACTTTTAATCGTAATGCCGATTATTATGCTAGAAAAATTGGCTTGACGGGTACACAGATGCTGATTATTGAATATTTAGCTTCATTTGCGCAGACTAAGTCAATTTATCAAAAAGATATTGAGCATGAATTTAACATCAGGAAATCGACTGCTACTAATGTTTTACGTTTAATGGAAAATAAAGGCTTGATCTATAAGAAAGTAGATCAGCGTGATACACGACTAAAGGCAATTTTACTGACTGATAAAGCGATTAAACTCGAAGAAAAAATAACTAATTATTTTATAAGCTCTGAAAATAGTTATGCTGCAATACTTGGGGCAGACACTAAAAAAGAACTAATAGAAAACTTGCAAAAATTAAATAAAGCAATTTCAGAAAATTAGTTGAAACATAAAAAAACTAGTTATTGGATTAAACCAATAACTAATTTTTTGTTTAATTATCTTTCATAATTTGGTGCATTCTTAGTAATTTGGACGTCATGAGGATGAGACTCACGTAACCCAGCATTAGTAATTTTAACAAATTGAGTATTTTCACGCAGATCGTTTATTGTAGCAGCGCCTACATAACCCATACCTGAACGCAGTCCACCTATAATTTGGAAGACAATATCAGAAACATCGCCTTTGTATTCTACTCGAGCTTCAACACCTTCAGGCACTAATTTATTAGCCTCATTAACACCACCTTGGAAATAGCGGTCAGAAGAACCATGCGCTTGTGCCATTGCACCAACCGAGCCCATACCACGATATGTCTTATATTTACGACCATTGCTCTCAAAAATTTCTCCGGGAGCTTCGGTAGTGCCTGAAAGCATACTACCTAGCATAACAGCGTTGCCGCCAGCAGCTAATGCTTTAACAATATCACCTGAATATTTCATGCCGCCGTCAGCAATAATTGGTTTCTCGTATTCTCGTGCAGCTGTAGCCGCGTCATAGATAGCAGTAATCTGAGGTACGCCAACACCGGCTACTACGCGGGTTGTGCAGATAGACCCGGGGCCAATACCCACTTTCACGATATCCACACCAGCATCAAAAAGTGCTCTGGTAGCATCGCCTGTGGCAACATTACCAGCAATTAACGTAATATTGGGAAAATGATCGCGAATCTCTTTAATTTTGCGCAAGACTCCAGCGGAATGACCATGGGCAGTATCGATTACGATCGCATCTGCACCTTTTTCAAGGAGCGCTTCGGCTCTTTCGAAGGTATCGCTAGTAACACCAATGGCTGCCGCTACTAGTAGTCTATTGTCGTCATCAACTGCAGCTTTAGTAATGTTAGCGGGAACAACAACGTTTTTAACATTGGCAATTTCACCAGCTTGGGCGCTAATCGACATATTTTTGTGAATAACGCCCAGACCACCTTGTAGTGCAATGGCAATAGCCATTGCACCCTCGGTGACAGTATCCATGCCGGCACTTATTAGAGGGATGTTAAGCTTAAGATTTGGTGCCAATTGTGTGTGTAAATTAACTTCATTTGGCAAAACGTGACTTTCTGCCGGAATTAATAACACATCATCAAAAGTTAAGCCCTCTTTAACGAATTTGGTTGTCCAATTTGACATTTAATGCACACTCCTTTTTGAAAAATAATAGATAAATTGATTACACTTTACTAGTGATTTAGTTCTGGGTCAAGTCGAAAATTGTTTTTTTTCAAAAAAAGCTTCAAAAATTTTTGTAATCTAATACGAACAATTAATTATTTATTAAAAATTATGTATGTGATTAATTAGAGATAAAAATATTTAAGCTTTAAAATATAGGGTTAATATTTGTAAGTAAAAAATAAAGTTCGGCTATTATAACTAGGTAAGAAAATACTGGGATAATTTACTTAAAGTAAAACTTATACTTAGAAAGAAAATAGCTAATACTTACTGCGAAATAAAAATAAGTAAAAAGAGCGCATAGTAATTACTTGGAAAAAACATTAAATATAATTTAAAAATAACGGAAGACATGGTAAAATTTACCTAGTGTTGCTGATTTAAAATCTTTTTTACAAGTTTAAATTAATGACATTTCCTAATTAAATATTATGATTTATGTTCAAACAAAAGCAATTTTATTGAAAAAATTCTTGAAATTGCTTTTTTGTCCTAACTATTTATCCATAAAGAGGTAAATCATGGGTAAAAATGCAATTGAAGTACATAATCTTTCCAAAGAATATGTTATTAATAGCAGGGGAGAAAACTGGGCAGCAGTGGCCAAGAATATTTTTAAGCCACAAAAGTCTGTAGTTAAAGCCGTACAGTCGCTCAATTTTGAAATTAAGAGTGGAGAAAAAGTGGGCTTTATTGGCAAAAATGGTGCTGGGAAAACTACGACGATTAAGATGCTAACTGGTACCTTGTTTCCTTCATCTGGTTACTGTAAAGTGAATGGCTATAATCCGGTTGAAAGGACTAACGATTTTAAAAAATCAATTTCAGTGGTAATGGGCAACAGATCACAACTTTTTCCAGATCTAACCCCGCGGGATTATTTAGAGTTGCTCCAGACCATGTACGACATTCCTGAAAGTGTTTTTGCGAAAACCGTCGCCAACTTAGCGCGTATTCTCAATGTTACTGAAAAACTAGATCTGCAGACTAGGAAATTATCTTTAGGTGAACGCATGAAAATTGAATTTTTAGCAGGGGTAGCCACTAGGCCTAAAGTGCTTTTCCTAGATGAGCCAACAATCGGTTTAGATGTCATAGCCAAAAGGGATATTCGCAAGTTTTTAGTATCATTAAACAAGGAGGAAAAGCTAACGGTTTTTCTAACCTCTCATGACATGGAAGATATTGCCAGTATTTGTGATCATTTGATTATTGTTGACCGCGGGAAAATAATCTGGGACGGTCAAAAACAGGAGCTATTAGATAAATTTAGCAATAATAAATATATTAGCTTTATAAAATCTGAGTCTTTTAATGAAACTAATATCAAAGCTAAAATAATTGATCAAGATGATGTCACAATTACAATTAAAGTTCCTGCACAAAAAGTTGATCATGTGATAGCACAATTAGCTCAAAACAACCAAGGCACAGATTATCAAATAAACGATCTCAAACTGGAAGATATTATCTTGGAATTGTTTGCTGAGGAAAATTAAAATGCTAAAAACATATTTATCTATCAGCAAAATTTCTCTGAAGTCGATCTTGGCTAATAAAAGCAGTGTGGTGATTTTGCTTTTGCAAGCACTTGTGCCTAGTCTAGTCATGTTTTATTTATGGTCTCTAATTTTAGATCAGGGACAAACAATTGGCGGCTTTAGCAAAAATCAGATTGTGATCTACTATATAGGTGTCAATTTTATTAATTCATTTGTATGGTACGCAGTAGATTGGGAACTAAATGATGATATTCATTCAGGAGAACTGTCTAATATCATTCATCGACCCATAGCAATTGAAAAGTATTACTTCGCTAAAATGCTTGGTGACCGACTGGCAAATTTGCTTTTACTTTTGCCAATTCTTGTAATTGGTTTCTTGTACATTCTGTTAAATAATTTGTTGCATGTTTCGCCAATGATTTTGGTCGAATTTGCTGTTAGCATAGTATTATCTGCAATTTTGTGGTTTTTATTTTCATATATCGTTGGCAGTGTGGCTTATTGGTTTGATAACCTCTTTTTTGTTTTACTTGTGAAAGAGGTAGTGGTGAACCTGCTTGCTGGTTTTTACTTTCCGCTGGAAATTTTACCGTCCTTTTTAGTAAAAATAACTAAGTGTTTGCCATTTCAGTATTTTAGTTCTTTTCCGATTGATACTCTGGTCAAAGGATTTTCCTTAGCAAATTGGGGTAAAAATACCTTGGTAGAGCTAATTTGGGCAGCTGTATTTTATCTGATGGTGCAAATAGTTAATAAGAAAGGGCTTCAGAGATATTCTGATGTAATGGGTTAAACGATGAGAAATAAACTTAAGTTAATCAGGTCTTTGGTAAAAATTGCTCTTTTGGAAACAGTGAGTTTCAGATTAGACACACTCTTTGGTATTATTTCATCAGTCCTGTGGTTAGGTATTCCCATTGCATTTTTTAAGGTGATTTATTTAAGCGTTGACACAATTGGCGGCTGGACATACAAAGAATGTTTATTGCTCGTTGGTGTTTACACTATGCTTGATGGCTTTTTAATGGCTTTCTTGGTTAAATCCATGCCCAAAATGGAAAATGATATTAGGGAGGGAACACTTGATTCCGTCCTGTTAAAACCAATCAATACTAAATTATATTATTTCTTTAGTGCTATTGAGTTTACGCAGCTGGTAAACTCCTTCTTAGGCTTAGTCGTAATTATTTATGCTTGTCAAAATATCAAGATCACATTAGTGCAATTACTTTGTTTTATATTGTCATGTATCTGTGGGTGCATTCTTTACTATTCATTATGGTATTTATGGACGATTTCCGCTTTTTGGTTTCCTACTAATTTTGGCAGGAACGATTTGTTTTTAAGTATGATCCAAATGAGCAGATATCCAGCCAGTATTTACCGCGGAGTAGGCAATATTATTTTTAATTTTATTCTTCCTTTTGGCCTGGTAGCTTGTCCTGCAACAATAATTTTGTTGCAGGCTCAAGATTGGCAACTTTTGTTATTACAATTATTAATGGCGGTTATCTTTATTTTTTTGGATCACTTTGTCTGGAATTTGGGCTTGAAAAAATATAATGGTGCCGGCAGATAGACCACGTAGTTATTTTTTTATTTGCTAAAAGCTTGCGTAGCGGCAGGTAATTTCTTTAAAATGGTCTATTAGTTTTAATAAAAAGGTTTGGGGATTAAATATAAAATGAAAGATGAAGTACTCTCAATTAATTTAGCAAGTGCAACAGTAAAACAAGCACAATATAACTTAGATCGGCATGGACTTTCAGTACCTGCTTTTTTGCAATTAATGCTGTCATTAGCTGCAGAAGACAATATAAAGCTGGAACATGTATTAAATGAAGAAAAAGATTTGGCAAAATGGTTGCAGAGCCTCAATGCTGATTAGATAGTTTTTTCTTCACTGACAAAAGCCAGTGATTTTTTTGAGCATTAATGTTTACAATTGTAAATTAACCATCTATACTAATTATAGTTTACATATGTAGACACTAACTTAAAGAAGAAAAAAGGAGAAATTATCATGGATAAAATCATTACTTTAGCTTTAGGACTTGCACTCATTGCTTTTATTGCATGGTGGTTCTTCGGCAAACATGATGTGGCGGCAGCAAATGCGCAAGTTAATGCCAATAAACAAAGTGTTGACATTGAAGTCAAGGGTGGATATTCACCTGAAAGAGTTGTTTTAAAAAAGGGCGTTCCGGCTACTTTGAACTTTAAGAGGACAGACTCATCCAATTGTCTGGACCATGTTGTCTTTTCTGATTTTGGTATTAATCAAAAGCTACCTCAAGGTAAAGTAGAACAAATTAAAATAGATACTTCCAAGCCGGGTGAATATGACTGGGAATGCAGTATGAATATGTTTCATGGCAAAGTGATTGTTAAATAAGCGTAGGTAAAGAAATGAAGATAACAACACGCTTTTGGACGTCACTGATACTTTCATTGCCAATGCTGCTGGAAATGATCATTCACCCGTTTACAGGTTGGATGCTGCCAGGCGGCAAATGGACCATGCTGATTTTTACTACAATTATTATGCTAATTTCTGCAGGGCCGTTTGTTTCCAGTGCATGGTCGGCTTTTAAGAAACATCATTCTAATATGGATACACTGGTAGCCTTAGGAACTTCAATTACTTATGTTTATAGCATTTATGCGATGTTTACGGGCAAACCGGTTTTCTTTGAAAGTGCTGCTTTTGTAATTACCTTTGTTTTGCTGGGACAGGTCTTGGAAGAAAAAATGCGTGCTACAGCTTCAGATGCAATGGGCAAACTATTAAACTTAGGTGCTAAGGATGCCTTAGTTAAGCGTGGCAATGAATTTGTCAGTATTCCAATAACTAAAGTTGTTAAGGGCGACTTGATACAAGTTATGCCTGGGCAAAAAGTTCCTGTGGACGGCAAGATAGTTTCGGGAAATTCAAATATTGATGAGTCAATGGTTACGGGTGAAAGTTTACCAGTTAAAAAAACCCAAGGCGATCAGGTAATTGGTGCGACGATTAATCAAACTGGATCTTTTGTGATGGAAGCACAAAAGGTGGGCAATGATACTATGTTGGCCCAAATTATTGATATTGTGAAAAAGGCGCAAAATAGTCATGCACCAATTCAAAAGTTGACTGACAAAGTTGCAAATATCTTTGTTCCTACCGTCTTAATTATTGCTATCGTGACTTTTCTGGTTTGGTTTATTGTTCTAGGCAAAAATGTCGCTACTGCTTTAATTTTTGCGGTAGCAGTGATGGTGATTGCCTGTCCTTGTGCCTTAGGTTTGGCTACACCCACCGCTTTAATGGTGGGCACGGGCCGTGGTGCTAAAATGGGCATTCTAATCAAAAACGGAGAAATTTTAGAAGCTGCGAATAATATAGATACCATTGTTTTTGATAAAACCGGTACTATTACTAAGGGAAAGCCCCAAGTAACAGATGTTGTAGGTGATCAAAAAAGCGTTTTACAACTTGCTGCTAGTTTGGAAAAACTTTCTGAACACCCTCTTGCACCCGCCATTTTAGCTGCTGCGAAAAAAGAAGATATTACCCTGAAACCAGTAGTAAACTTTACTGTAATTGAAGGGCAGGGCGTAAGTGGCACTGTTTCTGGCAGTAAAATTTTAGTTGGAAGTCCAAAAAATCAGAGTGAAATTGAGTTTTCTGCGGAGTTTAAGACCAAAATTATAAAATTGCAAAATGAGGCAAAGACTGTAATAGCGGTTGCTCAAGATGAAAGAGTGATTGGCTTAATTGCAATTCAAGATGCTCCCAAAGAAAATGCTAAACAGGCAATAAGTGACTTGCACCAATTAGGGTTGAAAACCGTAATGCTGACAGGTGATAATCAGCAGGTAGCTGATGCAATAGCTGGGCAAGTTGGTATTGATCAAGTAATAGCTGAAGTTTTACCGGTTGATAAAGCGGATGCTATTAAAAACCTGCAGAAGAAGCATCATGTGGCTTTTGTGGGTGATGGAATCAATGATGCGCCGGCTTTGACCCAAGCAGATGTTGGTATTGCCATGGGTTCCGGTACCGATGTCGCAATAGATGCAGGTGGTATTGTGCTAATTAAAAACGATCTTGAAGACGTTGTGCGGGCTTTGAAGCTTAGCCGTAAGACTTTTAACAGGATAAAGTTAAATCTGTTTTGGGCTTTCATTTATAACGTTTTAGGTATACCGGTTGCAGCTGGTGTGTTTGCTGGCGTTGGTCTTACTCTTAGTCCAGAAATAGCTGGCCTAGCTATGGCATTTAGTTCACTATCAGTTGTAATTAGTTCAGTTTTATTAGGCAAAGCCAAAATATAGGATGTTAAAAACAAAAAGGGCGGTTGAAAAATATTCAACCGCTCTTTTTTACTGTGTAAGCCTTAATAATGATGTTTTCCTTTAGCTAAAACAGGCTTGATTTGAAAAATATAAGCTAAAATGCCAATTATAAGCCAAATGAAGGTAATAAATACACTATAAGTTAGGTTAGCATCACCTGTTTTGATATAAGTAACTGGTTCTGAAAAGGGGAATAAAAAAGAAATTGCTTTTAACCAATCAGGATAAGCTGAAATTACAACTAGCACTCCTGAGACTAATTCGGCTATACTACTGATAATATTCTCTAAAAAATAGGGATCATTCATTTGCCAGGAAATAGCCCAAGATACAAAACCTAAAGCGCAGCCATAAAGACATAAAAGCGGCAGCATGAGTAAAGCTCGTCCAATAATGACTAAGGGCGCACCTACTAAATACAAGAGAAAAAGGTTAATTAGTGCTAAAGTGCTGCCTATAATAAGGGCAACAATGCACTTAGTAAGCCAATATCTGAAGCTGAAAGGTTTTTTGGCAATTAATTCAAAGTCAATTCTTAAATTAGCATCGTTAATCACAGCTGAACAAAATGTTTCAAGAGTAAGTACAGCTGCAGATATTGCAATTGAACTAATAGCAACTCCCCAATTAAATTGATTAGAATATTGCATATTGATTAATACTAACAGGGCCAAACTAATCATTGGTGTAATGAAAAAGTAAGTTAGCTTTGTCCGCCAATTATTCAGAAATGAAAGGCCCGAGAACTGTGTAGCAAACATTAGATAATTTTCAGAGCTCCTTTCCTTCTTACCAGGTCGTTAATTTTTCTGACAATAACCACAATTAATACAATCCAAAGAAGTAAACTGCAGAAATAAGAAGACCAGTTGAGACTTTTATTATGGGATAAAGCAGCAATTGGTGCCGTGATTGGAATAAACCATTGTGATACGTTGGTTAATGGCCCTAAAACGGTATCATTGCCGAATAATCCTGCTAATAATAATATGGGGGTTCCGATTAAGCTCTCATAGACCATTGCATTTGGTGACAGAGTTAGAAAAGATGAAATTAAGATGCCCATTACTGCACAACCGACCCACATTAGCAAAATTAATAAAATAATGTAAAGAGAAACTGTACCAGTAGCTGCTCCTAAAATTTTTGCCAGAATAAATGCAATCGGAAACGAAAACAGGCCATAGCTGGATGCAGGCAAAAGCAAGGTAATTAACGAAGCTCTTTCATCATACTGGCTGTTTAATAAATAAGGCAGCGTTCCTTTGTAACGTTCAAAACTGATGCAACCGGCAACGGTTGTACAAGAAGTCCACATTCCAAAAATACCGCTTTGGAGCCATATTTGTGTATTATCCAAATTATGTGTAGCGTACGCCATAATATATTGCATTAAAAAGATAGAAGTAGTACTTGTGATCGTCAACCAGACAAAATATTGATCTGAAAGATAATCTTTAACATGAAAGAGGAAAAGACGAATAAAACGCATTTTTATTTCCTCCTTAATTTAGGCGCTAAAGCTAAATAGGCTTCTTCTAAATTTTTAGGTTTTTGGTTTATTTCTTTTTCAGCTAAGCCAAAAACAGCATTAATGGTGCCGGTAAAAAATACTTTTCCTGCACCTAAAATAACTATCCGTTTAGCCAATTTTTCAACTTCGGACATAGTATGACTGGTTAATAAAATACTAATACCCGAGTCAGACAGATTTTTAATTGTATTCTGCACACTCTGTGCAATTTCAACATCAAGACCACTTGTGGGTTCATCCAAGAGCAATAGATTAGGATTATTGAGCAAAGAGCGTGCTATATGCAGTCTTTGCGTCATTCCTTTAGAAAATTCTCCCACTTTTTTATTGGCAACATTCAGAAGGTCAACAATTGACAGAACACGTTCAATTTCTTTATTCTGCTTGCGGAAGGGAACCTTTGCCAAGTCAGCAAAAAATTGTAAATTTTGCTTGGCTGTAGCGTTACGGTAAAAACCTAAATCACCACCAAAAGAAACGCCAATGTTTGGTCTCTTTCGTGCAGTGGTAATATCTTGACCATTCAAAATCACACGGCCGGAAGTAGGGATTAAATAACCGCCAATGATTGAGACAATAGTAGTTTTTCCAGCACCATTAGGGCCTAAAAGCGCCAGTATTTCTCCTTGGTCAATTGTAAAAGAAACATCATCTAAAGCTTGAAATTCCTGCTTTTTACTCTTATAGGTTTCTTTTAAATGTTTAACTTGTAAAATATTATTCAATTTTTTCTCCAAAATTAATTTGTAGTAACTTTATCATTTAAAAAGGAAGGATGATAAATATTTCGTATACAGGTTAATTTGAAGATCTTTTCATGAACATTAAATCTAATAAAATAATTATAGCATAATTTTAGTTTAATTTAATATTTTTATAAAGAAATAAAAATAATGCTCTTGGTCAAAAGAGCATTATAATTTAATCCACTGACTTTAAAGCTTCCAGCATGTCCAAATTCTTAAGTTTTCTATTCACGATAAAGCCTAAAACAATAGTAATTATGCCGATAACTCCCAGTGGCCAAAGAAAACTAGACATTGATAATGCTGGATTAAACATGACATTATCAGGTGGAACAACATAAAGAATATAGCGATAGAGCAAATCACCTGTCAAATAGCCTACCAAAATACCAATTACTGTTAACAAAATGGTTTCACGGTAGATATACATGGTAACTTCATTATCGTAGAAACCTAAAACTTTAATAGTTGAAAGTTCACGTATTCTTTCAGCAATGTTGATATTAGTTAAATTATATTGGATAACGATTGCTAGCAGACCTGCAACTACTATTAAAACAACCATAATCAAGTTTAAAGATTGCACTACAACGTCTAATTCTTGGCTAACTGCTGTATTTTGGACAACTCCTGCCACGCCGTTTAGTGCCATAAATTGTGCGGCCATTTTTCTCGTGTTCTGGCGACTCGAATTCTTTAAATTAACCAGATAGGCATTAGATTTGAAATTACGTTTAAAGACTCGCTGGTATTCTGTTTTGTTCATGAAAACAAAATGCCCCATATACATCTCTGTGATACCAGCTACTTTCATTTTTCTAACGTGGTTATCTTTATCTGTGATTGAGATATAGCCGCCTTCACTCACATTAAGCAGGGTAGAAAGGCGTTCAGAAATGATTACGCCGTTATTACTTAAATGAAGGGTCTGTTTTGTTTTACGGTTATTTAAATGAACATAATCCTTTAAGACTTTACTGGAAGAAGGAGCAATTAACGTGATATCTTGAGTGTCACCGGTTTTACCAGCAGTTTTAGACAAGGATTCATAATAAATAGGGGTTTCCGACTTAATGCTGCCAGCTTGTAATTTCTTACTTAAACTTTTTTCTTGCTGATCGGAAATGCCAGGTTTTTCTGCCACAATCATGTTGTAGTGAATAAGATCATTGAATTGCCTGTTATTCATATTAGTGATCGAATTTTTAACTGCAAATCCGGCAAATAGCATTGTAGCGGCACCACAAACGCCAAAAATTGTCATTAACATGCGCTTCTTATACCTAAAAATATTACGCGCAGTGACCTTATGGGTAAAACTAAGATGGTTCCAAATAAAAGGAATTTTTTCCAGTAGAATTGTAGAACCGGCTGCTGGCGGCTTTGGCAATAGCAGTGCAGCTGGTTTTTCCCTAAATTCATTCTTAGCAGTCAAGTAAGCAGGTAAAACTGAACTGATCCAGGATAATAAAAGCGCGATCAAACTAATTTGCCAATGAAAGTGTAATTCGATTGGCGGGATCGTGATAGATTTGTAATAGGCATGATAAACAATCTGGGGCATCAAAGTATGACCTAAATAAACCCCTAAAATAGTACCGATAGTGCCAGAAATAAAGCCGTAGGCAATAAATTTATTGATGATGACATAATCGTCATAGCCCAATGCTTTCATTGTACCGGAGTTAATTCTTTCCTCATCAATAAAACGGTTCATGGTGGTAAAGGTAACAAGAGCAGCAACAAAGTAGAGAAAAATCGGGAACACTTTAGCCAGATCTTCTACTACTTGTGCAACAGTTGTGTACACTAGATTTCCTTCACCACCTGGAACTTCACGCCTGTTATATACGCTGTAGTTTGGTAGCTCTAGCTTTTTTAACTTACTCTTTATCTTATTGATCTTATTTTTGCCAGCTTTTATTTTCTTAGTGGCAACGGCCGATTGATGGGAAAATTGCCTTTTTTCTTGCTGCAGCTTTTGTTCTCCTGCAGCAATTTCCTGTTGAGCTTGTTCAAGCTGCATTTTGGCAGTGGCTGGTAAATTTGTACCTGCGTTTTTTGCCTGTGCTATTTGCGTATTTAGTTTAGCCTTCTGAGTTGCTAATTGTTTTTCAGCCGCATTAATTTGTTGATCTGCCACTTTTATTTTTTGCTCGGCACGTTGGATTTTCTTTTCCTGAGGAGCTAATTTTTCTTGCGCAGAATTTAAAATTCTTTGCTTTCTTTGATGAGCACTATTTTTAAGAGCATTTTGTAAAACTTTTTTATGTTTTTTGACTTTACTGGTGTAAGTTTTACCGTATGAATCAAGTCCGCGTAAATCTTTATATCTTAAATTGGCAGTAGTGTAAACTGTATGGTCAAATGCCTTGGGGCTAACAACAGCATACCCTTTAAGTTCACCAGTACCACTGTTACTTTGTCCTAAATTAACGTTGGATAAAATTTGGCTTGAGCGCACGAAACCAGTGATCTTAAAGCTTTTACGTTTTAGTAATGTGGTCCCTAAAATATTTTTCTTTTCAGTGAAACTGATTTTTTGCCCAATTTTGTAGCGGGAAGAATAGTGATCGGCCAAAGCAATTTCATTTTGCTTGGTAGGTAAATGACCCTGGCGCACTTCATATTTACCTACTAATTTTGGCTTTGAAAAAATGCGAAAACTTTCATGGCTATGTTTGATAACCGTATCTGTCATATAGCCAAATTCAACGTCTTGCAGACCCTTAGTTTGCTTAATTTTTTGAGTGTCCTTGTGATCCAGACCATAGTTACAAATAACAGTCAAGTCAGCGGTATTTAATTTTTGCGCATAGTGATTCCCAGTGTCACGCATGTCGGGACCGGTGACCATCAAGCCCACTAGAGCAAATGCACCAATCATCATTAAGCCCATAATTGATATGAATTGTCCCTTAGTATGTTTAATTGACCGCCAAAAATCTTTTAAAATTACGTTATTCATGATCAACCTTTTCTACCATTTTATATTAGCGACATCTTCTGGATGCTGGTTTGTGTCAATCTGGGTAACTTGACCGTCATGAAAATGGATCACACGATTAGCTAGGGGAGCTAAAGCACTGTTGTGCGTAACTATTACGACTGTCGTTTTGTTATTGTGGCTCATGTTAATGATGGTCTGTAAAACACTCTTACCAGTCTGATAATCAAGAGCTCCGGTTGGTTCATCACAAAGCAAAATTTTAGGATTCTTCGCAATTGCACGAGCAATCGCTACTCTTTGCTGCTCGCCACCGGAAAGTTCTGCTGGGAAATTATTAATCCGGTTTTTAAGACCAACATCAATCAGTGTTTTTACAGGATCAAGTGCGTCAGGAACTATTTCTGATGCTAGTTCAACATTTTCTCTTGCCGTCAAATTTTGAATAAGATTATAAAATTGAAACACGAAACCAATGTCGCTGCGCCGATAACCAGTTAGTTCGCGCTTATTATATTTAGCAATATTTTTACCATCAATTATTACATCACCAGAGGTATTGGTATCCATTCCGCCTAGGATATTTAAAATAGTAGATTTTCCCGCACCGGAGGCACCTAAAATGATGGCTAATTCACCTTTTTCAACAGTAAAACTTACATCGTTGTTGGCTAATATTTCAGTATCACCAGTTTGATAACGTTTATAGTTGTGTCGTACATCAATATAACTCATGAAAACAGGTCCTTATTAAATCTTTTTCTTCTATATAGTTATTTTAGTCTAGGTAGCTTTCTAATACTTGCAAAACGCCCATATCATTATTAGAAGGTGCTTCGTATTTAGCAATTTTTTTAAGTTCCTCATGACCATTTTTCATAGCATAACTAAATCCTGCCAGTTCAATCATTTCACGATCATTAAGCCCATCCCCAAAAGCAATTAATTCAGAAGGCTTAACATTGAAATAACGTAAAAAATATTTAATGCCTTGTCCTTTATTAACTCTGCTGGGCATTACATCAATATTATTAAAACCACTGGTTGTACAGTGAATTCTTTCGGCATTTGTTTGGTTAAACTTTCTTTCCAGCTCGCGAGCAAGTTCCGCCGAACATTCAAGAGTTAGTTTGGTCAAGCTATCGCTGGTAGGAATATCTACCAAGTTGCCAATTTCATCCACATCGGGATAAAAATAATGCATAGAATTTTTAAAATAACGTGGAGCTTTCTTACTGATATATGATTTGTTCAGACCACTTGCAGCAATCCGAATTTGCGGATAATTATTTTGTATAAAACTAATAAGCTTTATGCCAGTTTTATAAGTAAAAACATGCCGTACAATAATTTTATTATCTTTGGTCAAAATTGAACCGTTATCAGCCACTATGTCAATACGATCCAAAAAATCATAAAAATCCTGCCGTAAACGCGATAGGGGTCTGCCACTTGAAACAATAAAATGAACGTGGTTTTGTCGTAATTTAGTTAGGACTTTTTCGAATCTTTGATGATCAAAATTTTTTTCATCATTTTCAAAGGTACCATCCATATCAACAGCTACTGCTTTAAAAGGAATATTATTCATTGAACTCTCCTTAACTTATTTTTCTATTACTATTATATAGTAGAAACTTTAATATTTTAACTGGTCCACTTGAATTAACGACCAGTATTTTTTTAGGAGCTAAAGAAAAACCTGCGAAACCGAAATGATTTCGCAGGCTGATAAACTACAATATTTATTTATTAATTTGTACAGGCTTTTTTCTGCCGACAAGCCAACATAAGAGAATTGCCAAAACTGTTTCTAAGACAATCAAAGCAATATTCATTCCGATTTTAACTTGTCCTAAGCTGATCGCTGCATTATTGAATAAAGAATTCTTTTCGCCCAAGTAGAGATCAAATATGATTGAACCAATTATGAGGACAAACATTACGCTCCATTGTCTACGACTAAACGCAATGCCATATTCTTCTTCACGTCGTCTAATACTTGGCAAAATTACTCCCAGACCAATTAAGACAATAATAGCAATGATATTGATGATTAATTCATACCACCAATAACCACTGAATTTTTTAATATCTTGTGGTGCAATACCTAAAATAGTGGCTGCGGCAGTAACTATTAATAAGAACAGACCAGCTAAATATGCCAATTTGTCATTCTTGATAAAGACATAGTCAGAAGTAAATTTGGCGGAATTCTTTCTAATTTGCATGAAAGAGAAGAAGATCCAGCAAGTAACTCCCGGTGAAATAATACCATTCAGGTTTAACAGCCAATTGAAGATATCATTCATATCTGGTAAAAAGATTCCTAAAAGCATAATGAAAGCTGAAAGAGAAACGGTTAAAACGTAGCCGTTAATCGGCAGACCGTTTTTGTCTTTTTTCTGTAGGAATTTAGGCATGTACTTGTCGCCAGTATCTGAAATTAACATTCTGGTCATTGCGTCAAGTAATACGGCTAACAATGCGGCGTTATAAAAGACAGAAGTCCACGCCCAAACATAAAGTAAAGTTTTGCCCATACCATATTGGTGTCCTACCATGTCAAAAACGTAATAGGCGCCATTCATCTTTAAGTCGTTTGGAATGTGATAACTATTAAAATAAATTCCCAGTGCAAATGAACCAAAAACTGTCAGAAAAATAGTCATGATTGCTAAAGCAACCATTGCTTTAGGAAAATCAGATTTTGGTTTTTTCATTTTGGTAACGTAAGGAGCTACCAGCTCACAACCATTTAAAGCATAAATAAGCATTGCAATGGTAGTCCAGTAATGCATATCAAACTTGGGAATCAGTGTGCGCCAAGTGAATGGCTGCGTTGCCATATGTCCACCAGACTTTGCTAAACCGACGAAAGCTAAGAAAACAAACATTAATGTCATGATCAACATTAAGCCACCACCAATAGTTGACAATACTTCCATTGAATGTGAAAAGTAATGTTCGATGATGATAAAAATAATGAACATGGCAAATGTCATTAAAGCAAATTTAGTGTTAGAAATTTGACTCTGAAATTTTTCAGAACCGGTTAAAGCCCAGCCAATATCAACTATAATTTCGTTAGCTGAATCAACAGCATAGGGAATGGAAGCGGCCCAATAAGTCCAGGCTGTAAAGTAGCCCAAAAATTCACCGTTAGTTCCACGAACCCAAGATGAAAGACCTCCGCCTTCGCTGTTAAAAACTGAACCAAGTTGGCCTACCATTAATGAATAGGGAATGACATAGAATAAGCACATGATAATCCATGAGGTAACAACCGGCATTCCTTGGTTTTGAAAGTTGTACATGATATCGTCCAAGCCGATCACAGTACAAAAGGCCATGAGTGTTAATATCGGCCAAGAAATATATTTTTTATTTGAATTTATTTCCTCCACTAAAATTCTCTCCTTTGAAAATTAACTAATGTTTTTATTTTACTAATTAAATAAAAAGTTGACTAGTAGCAAAGTAAACTATTTTAAAGAAAACGAATTCAAAAAAATTTTAAAAATTTGTTGGGGATGATTGCTAGTATTGAAATTTATAGCTTCATGCGGTAAGATAATATCGTTAATACGCTATCAAAAGAAAGAAGGATTCTTAAATGTCAGGACATTCAAAATGGCATAATATTCAAGGCCGCAAGAATGCGCAAGACGCAAAGAGGGGTAAAATTTTCCAAAAATTATCTCGTGAAATTTATATGGCTGCAAAGAATGGTGGTCCTGACCCTTCCGGAAATCCTAATTTGCGTATGGTAATGGATAAGGCCCATGCAAATAACATGCCTAAATCTAATATTGATCGTGCTATTAAAAAGGCTGAAGGAAATTCAGACGAGCATTATGATGAAATTACTTATGAAGGCTATGCTCCAGGTGGTGTAGCAATATTTGTTGAAGCATTAACCGATAACAAAAATCGGACTGCTTCTGCTGTAAGAGTTGCATTTACTCGTAACGGTGGCTCATTAGGAGCAACTGGTTCTGTTGCCTATATGTTTAATCGTCGCGGTTATATCGTGATAGATCGTTCTACCACTGATGCTGATGAAGACCAGATGTTGCTTGATGTAATGGATGCAGGTGGCGATGACTTGCAAACAAGCGATGATGCATACGAAATTTATACTGATCCTAAACAATTTGCACAAGTACGTGATGCACTTGAAAAGGACGGATATAAGCTGGCTAATGCTGAGCTGACGATGATTCCTGCAAATACAACACCTGTTCCAGATGATAAAAAAGAACAATTTGATCATTTGGTAGATGCTCTCGAAGATGATGAAGATGTTCAAAATGTGTATACAGCGGCAGCTGACGAAGATTAAGTAAAATCTTATTTGATTAGTTCTCCAGAATTGATTAGTCAATTCTGGAGAATTTTTTTACTTAATTTTTGGAAGTTTTAGTTTTTTCTGCGCGATCTTCTTCCATAATAAAGCGAAGCATTTTGACATATTTTTCAGGTACATGTTGACCTTCATATAATAACTGAGCATTTTTATCAGCTATATCTAAGCAGTCTTTTTTATTACTATTTTCTTCATGACCTAATAAATAATCAGTAGAAACGTGCAATTGTCGAGCTACTTTGGTCAAAGATTGTGTGGAAGGCTTAATAGTTTTCCATCTATAAATACTGTTTTCTCCAATTTTAGCCCTTCTAGCAAGTTCTTTAATGGATAAACCATGTTTTTTAGCGGTATCAAAAATACGCGAATATACATTCATTCAAATTCTTCCTTAAAAAGTATCACAAATGATTGTATTTGTACTTGACCACTATCATAAATGGTAATATAATAAAATCATCCACTGAGTGGACAGCACAAAATTCTCATTATTGTGTTAGATAATTAAGTAGCCGTGGTACGAAATCTGACTACTTTTTTAGTTTACCTGAATAGTATCACTTGTGGTAGTGTAAAAAGCAACTTTGTGATTTGCGCAAAAGAAGACAGTAGAGGGGTAATCTCTTAAAATTTAACATTTAGTTTTTTAGAAAAGTCATATATCAATGTTATTTAGGTAAAGAAGAAAACTTGTTTACCAAGGTTTTACTTCTTATGTTAATGATATATACAAAGAAGTAAAACAGCAATAAAAAGCAATTTTTATTGCAATATATTGGTTAGCAATCACAATTAATTGCACTTGTTACATTCTAAAAAAACCTAACATATAAAATCCTTGAAAATACAAAATGAATGTATAACTGTAATTAATTGGTTTAAGTAATAGAAATCTAATATTAATCTATTGCTTAGATTGCTAATCAATATTTTTTTAGAAAAATATTGTTGTTTTACTAAAAAAGTAATTGTTAGTTATTGAACCTATTTTGACTGTTAAAAATTAATCTGGGGGGGAGAAAAAGAGTGTATAAAAAATACAAAAATAAATTATTAGCAACCGCTATGTCAGTGCCAATTTGTTTACTTAGTTTAGCTTTGCAGACGAACAGGGTTAAAGCCGATGAGACTATCCCAGAAACTCAGAATACATTGTCAAGAAACGAGCAAAATTCACAAACCGCTTCTAACGTAAATGCTGCTTCTATTAACCAAGATGATAGAAAAGGCGCTGAATCGCAGACTAATAAACTAGTGAGAACCAGTTCAAATTCTGTCCGGTAACGTTGGTGATGGCTACATCAGTTCACCACTTGATATTGACGATTATGTTTATGATTCAGTTAATGGCAACCGGATAGGCTACTTTACTAATATGCCGCAGACTGTGACTTATGTTTACCATAAAAAAGCTCCGACGACGAAACCGGAACAAAGTACTGACAACAACTGAACTAATAGGCCTTTGCCAAATGACAAAGCAAAAAAGCCTGATAACAATAAAAAGCCAAAGCAAACAAACGATGCACAAACATCAGGTAAAAACAATTCTGCTTTGACACAAGAAAATAAAAATAAAGCACAAACAGCAAGTAATGAAGCTAGCCAACAAAAAACAGAAGCAGATAAAGCCAAATTACCGCAAACTGGTACCGAAAAGAAAAGTCAGTTAGCTTTGCTAATCAGCGGCATTATTGCTCTTTTCGGTTCTCTATTAGGTGTCTTAGATTTCCGTAAAAAGAAAGGAGAGTGAGGCTATTTGGAATGAGCCTTAAATACTAATCCGGCAAACTGCGATTAAATGATTTTTATTATTCTTAGTGTTTATTCATATTAATAAAAAATTTTTCTATCTAAATAAGTATGTTTTTAAAGTCGCAGCAAGAATAAGTATTTAATGGATAAAAGCAACACGCAAGTGTTGCTTTTTGGTTTGAAAAAAACACTCAGAACTAAATCCAAACGTTTTTCTCTATGGCATTATATAATAATTGAAAAAGAGGTGGGGCAAATATGGCTATAATTGTACTTGACCATTTAGTGCTAACAGTTAAAAATATTAAAACAACTACTGATTTTTACCATAAATATTTTGGTATAGAAACAATTAATTTTCAAAATGGCAGAACAGCCCTAAAAATTGGAAAGCAAAAGATCAATTTACATGAAGTCGGACACGAAATTGATCCTAAAGCTGCTTTTCCCACGCCTGGAGCAGGTGATATTTGTTTGATAAGTGATACTCCAATTGATGATTTAATAGTGCACTTTAAAAATGAACACTTAAAAATAATTTTAGGACCAGTGTTACGAACTGGTGCAAATGGAAAAATTCGCTCAATATATGTGCGTGATCCAGATAAAAATTTAATTGAAATTTCCAACTATATCTAAAGTTATATAAAATTAAATAGCAAAACAAAAATCATACAATTATTGTATGATTTTTGTTTTTTATAGGGATATATAACATAAAAAGTATGATTTAACATACCTTTTTAGTATTAGACAATTATTAAATGTGACTTTAAACTTTTATTGTAAAAGGTGGTGAATGGCAATAATGTTAGGCAAACCACAAAATTTCGTATATGAGAAATACTAACTTATATTTTTAACCTCAATAATTTGGTAAACGATTCAATCGTTAAGTTCATAAATAAACTTTGGGAGAATATCAATGAAAAAATTTTCAAAGCAGAAAACTACAATTATTATGGTCTTACTTTTAATACTAGTAATTCTAAGTTTAGGGCTGTACTGGTTTATAAATAAAAATCAGGCTCAGGAAAAAGCGGATGACAAAAGAAATGAACAGGTTTCAAATAAAAAAGTAAAAAGTGTGAACAGAAGTCACATTTTAATCGTTTATTTTTCAAGATCTGGTCAAAATTATCCTGGAGTTAATTTAACGCGGGGAAATACTGCACGTATTGCTGATGAAATTAAAAAAGTTACTGGTGCCCAAATTTTTGAGATTAAACCCAGAGTGGCTTATCCAAAATCTTATGATCAAACAGTAAGTCAAGCTGAAAGGGAGCAAAAAAATAATGCTAGACCAAAAATAAAGGGTAAGCTACCTAAAGTTTCTAAATATGACACCATCTTTTTGGGTTATCCAATTTGGTGGGATGATATTCCAATGATTGTCAGAACCTTTATGGATCAGGTCGACCTTAATAATAAAACAATAATACCCTTTTCTACAAATGCGAGTTCGGGTTGGGGCAAGTCACTAAATACTATTCATAGTGTTTTTCCTAAAGCAAAATTGAAAAAAGGTTTTGAGATTAAAGGAGAAAATGCTGCCTCTGCCAAAGCCAAAGTAAATTCATGGCTTCATAATTTAAGATACTAAACATAAAAGAAAGGAAACTATATTGAAAACTTTAGTTTTGATTTTTCATCCGCATATAAATAATTCACGAGTAAATAAAGCTTTGAAACAAGAAGTTCTAAAAAATACTTCAAAGGAGGTGATAGTAAGGGATGAATACGAAAAATATCCAGATGAGAAAATAGATGTTGAATTAGAGCAAAGTCTGTTAGAAAAAGCCGGTAGAATAGTTTTACAATTTCCAATGTATTGGTATAGTTGCCCCAGCTTATTAAAAAAATGGGAAGACCAAGTTCTTCTACATGGCTGGGCTTATGGAAGTACAGGAAATGCTCTTAAAGGCAAAGAAATGATGATTGCTGTTTCTACTGGTGCTCCAGCTAAAAATTATCATATTTATGGTGATTTTCATTATACCATTGATGAAATGCTTATTCCTTTTAAAGCTACAAGTAACTTAATAGGAACAAAATTTCTGAAACCTTTTATCCTCCAAGGAGTAATGCAAAATCTAACAGATGAACAGTTAAAAAAAGAATCTGAGAGATATGTTGACTATATTTTAAGCACCAAATAACTTTCTTTCTCATAATTATTTTTAGTTAAGCTCACACAATTGTGTGAGCTTTTTTAGTTTTGTGAGAAAAATTCTTTTTTTTGCGTAATTAATAATGGTAGCAAGATAAGGGGGTTTTTATGAGAATAAAAGACGCTGTAAACAATCTAATTGAGGAAGCAATAACTAAGCATGCAAGTGATATTTTCTTTTTATTGCGCGAAAATAGTTTACTAGTCAATTTGCGCACAATAAAAGGGATAACAAAGCATACCCAATATTCAGTAAATGAAGGAAAAGAACTAATCAATTTTTTAAAGTTCGCTGCACAAATGGATATTGCTGAGCATCGTAGACCACAAGTAGGTGCTTTTGAGTATGAATTTCAAGCTAAGACTTACTTTCTTCGGTTATCAAGTATTGGGGACTTTAACGACTGCGAGTCTTTAGTTATCAGAATTATCTATCAAATTGATAAGAGTAAGTACTTTTTTAACAGCCAGATTGATCAATTAAAAGCTTTAACTGAAAAAAGGGGACTATTAATTACTAGTGGCCCGACAGGATCGGGTAAAACTACAACAATGTATAATTTGGCTAAAATCGCTGGTCAAAATAAAGTTGTAATGACGATTGAAGATCCGGTGGAAATTCATGAAGCAAGCTTTATCCAAACTCAAGTGAACCTAACTGCGGATATTACTTACTCTGGACTACTCGAAGCAGCTTTAAGGCATAGACCTGATATTTTGATTATAGGGGAAATTAGGAATGCTAACACGGCAAGATTAGCTGTTGATGCTGCATTAAGTGGTCATCTTGTTTTGGCTACGGTTCATGCTAAAAGCACTTTGCAAACAATTTCAAGACTTGAGAGCTTAAATATCAGCACAGCAGATCTTTTTAATTGTCTGACGGCCGTTAGTTATCAACGGCTTTTACCGACCACCGACGGCTTTTCCTGCTTAATGGATATTGCTAGTGGTCCAGAACTTCAGGCAGACATCAATATGGCTAAGAGGGGCAATTACGTCGATTGGCACCAGAATTTAACCCAGCTGCAAAAGAAAGGAAAAATTAGTGCGCAAGTATGTTACCAATATCAGGAAGGATAAGTTAAATAATAAAGAACGGTTAGAATTTCTGGAATATCTTCAAAACAGTTTGGCAAACGGTTTTTCACTAAATGCCAGTCTGGAAATGATGCCGATAATATGGCCAAAACGTAAAAATTTGTTTGAGCAGTTGAATAAGCAAATTCAAGCAGGTAAAAAGTTGAGTACCGAAATGTTAAACTTGGGCTTTTCCAAAACAATTGCGACACAGATTGAATTATCTCTAGAACAGGGAAATTTGATTGAATGCTTGACACAAATTGCAACGCTAAATCGTTTGAAAAATGCGCAATTTAAAAAATTAAAATCTGAAATGACCTATCCATTTGTTTTAGTAATAATGATGATTTTTCTATTGCTATTTATGCAAACTTTTGTATCCAATCAATTTGCCGAATCAAACGAGCATACAGGGGACCTCATGCTTTTATTATTACTAGTATTTTGCCTGATCATACTTTATTTTATGAGTAAAATAATGATTTTATTAAGAAGACAGGATTATAGTGCTTTAGTTAAGCTTTCGCACTTTTTTCTTGTTGGTCCTCTAATCAGGATATACGTGAAATATATTTTGATTTATGACATAGGACTGCTATTAGCCAGCGGCTTTTCTCTACAAAAAATCTGTGATTATGCTGTTTCACAACTTGAGGGTTCTTTGCAGCATCATGTTGGATTAAAGGTAAGTAAACAGCTGGCTAAAGGAATGAGTCCGGATGAGATCATTAAAAAAGAGCAATTTTTACCTAATGAACTAATTTTATTAATAGAAGCAGGTTCAACAAAAGGCGACTTAAGCAAAAGATTTTTGCTGTTAGGTAGAGCACTTTTTAATGATTTAGCACAAAAAATTGAAAAGTTGATTGTTAATGTGCAACCAGTTTGTTTTATTTTGATTGGCTTATGTATTATTGGCATGTATTTAAAACTATTACTACCAATTTATGCCATGATGCAATCAATTTAAGATATTGAAATTAGGAGTAAATAATGAAAAATAAAAAAAGACGTAATTTTTTACGTTTAAATTTAGAAAATAGACAAGTACCAGGTTTTACCCTGATCGAAATGGTAGTAGTTGTTGCGATAATAGTTATGTTGCTAATTATCATAGCACCCAATTTGACCAAGCAAAAAGATAGCGCCAATGCGAAAACAAATGATGCTTTCAAAACGACTTTACAAACACAAGCTACTTTATATGAAGATGATAAGGATCGTGAAGGTAAGGAAATTACTTTCCAAAATATGTTTGAAGATGGCTATCTAACCAAAAAGCAATTTGCAAAATCAAAAAATTATACCGTAACAAATGGTGTGGTTAAAAAGAATGAATAAATACAAAGTTAAAGGGTTTACCTTAGTTGAAATGGTAATTACTTTAACTATTGTGGTCAGTCTAGTAATGCTGGGAACTATTGAAATCAAGCGGTATCGAGAAAAAATGATTTTAACTAATACCGCTCAAGAAGTTAAGAGTTCGATTGAACAAGCGGCTCGGATAGCCACAATTCGCCATGAAGCTGCCTATATTCGTTATTATCCGGGTTCAAAAAGCATCAGGATAACTAGCAAGGACTATTTACGCAGAATAAAAATCAATCCTCACCTTGAAATATATAATTTGTCAAATTTGGCAATATCAGCTAGCGGCTCTATGCCACCACATACAATTACGATTAGTGACCACAAAAATAGTAAAAGAATAAAATTACAAATGACGTGGGGTAGAGCAATTGCTGATTAATAAAAAAGTGAAAGGCTTCTTCATAGTGGAAAGCATGGTTGCCCTTATGCTTGCCTTAATGGGCGTTGCTACCTTAGCTTTAATTGTAGGTGAAAGCCGTCAAATTGAACGAAATATTGAGCATAAAACGGATTTTACTTATGCCTGGCATGTGATGCGCAAAAATAACTTAAAAAAGATCGTTGTACACGATCATGTTTATTATTTTACTGGAAAAATGAGCGTTTATGATGAAACTAATGAGAAGACATATCAAATTAGAAAATAAAGGGTTTTTACTTGCCGAGGCTTTATTTTCAGTTTTTGCCACTTTATTAGTAGTATTAATACTGCAGAATTTACTGAAAAGTACTACTTTAGCAAATAAAATAAATCATAAAACCGATGACGTGGTATTTTCATATGTTCAATTCAATCGTTTTCTTAAAAAACAAAAGTTCAAGTATTGTTACACCCAGCCCGCTGAATCTACGTTCAAAAATGCGGATTTTGAGATAATAAGCAAAAATAATGAACAAAAATTTTACTCTATCAATTTTTACAAAAACATGATTAGGGTTACTACCCCTGAAGGTGGACATATGCCTTTGTTAATTAATGTTTCCCGTGCTTCATTTTTTACTAAAGATGAGCAGATTAAAATTAAAGTGACTGAAAAGGATGGCAGGCAATCAGAAATATATTTAAAGTTTGATCCCAAACCGAAGAAAGAAAAGCGCAATGAGAAAAAGAAAATTGTTAAAAGCTAGTGCTTTATTAAGTAGTGTGCTGGTATTAACTACTTGTTTAATATTTTTGCAATTTTATCAGGAAATATATCGAAATAGTATGGAAAATGATTTTTTATTAATTGAATACCTACTTAATAATTGATTTCCTTGCTCTTAGGACCGTATTTCTATTAAAATATTTTAGAGATAAGGGGAATAAAAATGGATAAAATTGAAAATATTTTTAATAGTTTCTTGGACTGCGTTCAATGTTTACAGAAGGCGTTGAATGTATCTTTTGGGGATGCTCTGACAGAAACTTTTGATAATCTTGAAAATGGGCAGATTAAAGTTGAACTGGGGGCACCTGATAAAGAAACAGTCAAACAACTTAGTCAAAAATATGCCAAATTGAATTATGACAAACTGTCGAATAATACCAAATTACAAATATTCACTTATTTGACTTTGAAAGCAGTTACTGAAGATGAGCTTGATGCCAATCAAATGCCAACTCCACCAGCTATTTCTACTATAATTGCTATGTTTGTGCAAAAGCTGGTGCCTAAAGAGAAATTGGTAATCGCTGATCCTGCTATTGGCACAGGTAATTTATTGTTTTCTGTAATTCAGCAGCTAAAAAGCGCTAACCATTCAAAAACTAATTTTGAATTATATGGTATTGATAATGACGAAGAAATGCTGAGTTTAGCTGATATTGCAGCACATTTGAATAACATTGATATTGAAATGTTTTGTCAAGATGCACTGACTCCTTGGCTGTTTAAGAGCCCTAATGTTGTTATTAGTGATTTACCCGTTGGCTATTATCCTATTGATAAAAATGCTGCTAATTTTGCTACCAAATCGGAAAATGGTCACTCGTTTGCTCATCTTTTATTTATTGAACAGATTATTAAAAATCTCCAAGAAGGAGGCTTTGCTTTTCTTGTTGTACCAAAAGCAATTTTATCTGGAAAAGGTGGCAGTGACTTTATGCCATGGCTAACAGAGAAGGTTTTTCTGCGCGCAATTGTTGAACTTCCTGACAGTGCTTTTCAAAATAAATTTAATCAAAAAGCAATTTTAATTTTACAAAATCATGGCAAAAATATCGGAAATAGTGAAGTATTTCTCACAAAGTTGGACTCGTTTAAAAACGAAGATGACCTAATAAAGCTTAATGTTAAACTAAATGAGTGGTATACTAAAAACATTAATTGATTTGTGAAATAAATTTAAAGTGATATTTATGGAGGAATTACATATATGAAAAAAGTTTTAGCAATCAACTCAGGCAGTTCTTCATTTAAATATAAGTTGTTTGCTTTACCTGAAGAAAAAGTTTTAGCAGAAGGTATTGCTGACAGAGTAGGTATTGATGGTTCTTCTTTTGAAATTGAACTGGCAAATGGTGAAAAACACAGTGAAGATGTGGCAATTCCAGATCAAGAAACTGCAGTTAACTTATTACTGAAAGCTTTAAAACAATACCATGTGGTTGAAGATATTAATGAGATTGTAGGTGTAGGTCATAGAATAGTCGCTGGTGGTGAAGATTTTACTGACTCTGCGCTAATTGATAAAGAAAAACTACAAAAAATTTATGATTTAAAGGAATATGCCCCACTTCATAATCCTGCCGAAGGAAAAGGAATTGAGGCCTTTATGAAGCTTTTGCCTGGTGTACCCGAAGTGGGCGTTTTTGACACTTCATTTCACCAAACTTTAGATCCAGTTCACTATATGTATTCAATTCCTTATCATTATTATGAAAAATATGGTGTGCGTAAATATGGTGCACACGGGACATCGGTTCGCTACATTGTGGGTCGAGCTGCAGAAATGCTCGGTAAAGATGCCAAAGATTTAAAATTAATTGTTTGTCATTTGGGTTCTGGTGCTTCAATTACCGCTGTAAAAGGAGGTAAGTCCTACGATACTTCAATGGGCTTTACGCCACTGGCAGGTATCACCATGGGAACCCGCTCAGGCGATGTTGATCCATCAGTTTTGCAATATATCATGAATAAAGATCATATTGATATTAATGAAATGATTGAGATTCTCAATGATAAATCCGGCTTATTAGGTATTTCTGAGATTTCTTCTGATATGCGAGACCTAGAAAACAATTCTGATAAAAAAGCTGACCTTGCGCGTGCCATTTTTGTTAACCGTGTAAGGCAATATATTGGTGCCTACATGGTTGAAATGAAGGGTGCTGATGCTATTATTTTCACAGCTGGAGTTGGAGAACACGATTCAGGTATTCGTGAAAATGTAATGAAATCATTTGAATTTATAGGGTTAAAACCTGATTTAGAAGCTAATAAGACCAATGGTGAGAAGTTTATTACCAAACCAGATTCTAAAATTAAAGCTTTAGTTATTCCAACTGATGAAGAATTAATGATTGAACGTGATGTAGTTCGTTTGGCCCATTTGAATTAGTTTAAAACATAATTATTTTAAGCCGTTAAGATAACTTCTTAACGGCTTTTTTTCCTTAATTTAAACATTTATGTGCTTTTAAGCTGAGCCAATGTACTTTGGCAGCAATTGCACTTTAAAGCGGTTTAGGGTGAGGCTTCTTTAATATTAGTAAATATATCTATATTATGCTATAATTGTTTTTACCCAAAGCGGGGGTGTTTTGGGATTCGACAGGCGTAGATTCGCATTGACTGCGGTTCGTAGGTCACGGCTACGTAAAAACGTCACAGTTTTATAACTGCAAATAAAGAAAATTCTTACGCATTAGCTGCCTAATTTAGGCGCATGTGTTGCTTGTTTTCGGATTACTCACGTCTGAATCCAAGTATCAACTTAGTGAGTTACGTTTAACTACCTCATCTGAATAGTTAAAAAGAGTCATTCCAGGTTAGCTAGTCCATACTAGCCCTGTTATATGGCGTTTTGGACTAGTGAAGTTCAAATAATATAACTATGATCGTAGATGTTAGTGACGGAATGCGTTTGGACAGGGGTTCAATTCCCCTCACCTCCATAAATAAAAGCCTATAACCTTTGTGGTTATAGGCTTTTTTATTATTATTGGTCGCCGTTTGGTCGCCAACTTTATATTTAGCTATTTATGTTAGTTTTAGAAATGCTGCTATTAAGGCAATAATAAATATTTTTGCTATAAACTAGCTATAAATTTAGTATTTAATAAAATATATCAATAAAACCCTATGAATAAAGCATACATAGGGTTTTATTTTGCCTTCGCACGGCGTATGCACGGCATAAAAGGACCAAACTAATTTTATATAGGCATAATTCTAAGTTTTGCGTGATATTTATATATTTTCGATTAAGCCAATTTATCTGCGCTATAATAAATTTCATTAGGTATTAATAGATATAACAAAGAAATTACAATGAAAAATTTATCACAAAAAAACAAATTACTTTTAGGCTATGCTATTTCAGGAATAGGAGATCAGTTCTACACTTTTGCAATTCCGCTTTTAATGCTTTCTAGAACTCATTCATCAGTTATCATGGGACTTTTAACAGCAGTTGAATATTTGCCAACGGCGCTCTTTGGATTGACGATTGGACCACTTTTTGACATCTATTCCCGCAAGAAAATTATGATGTTGTCATTAGTCATGCAAATGGTTCTGATTGTCATTGCCCCATTTTTAGTAATAAAAAATTTTTCTATATATTGGCTTTTATTAGTAGTATTTCTGCTAGGCACATTTGATTTAATTACTTGGACTGGATATCAAATATTCATAGCTGAATCAGTTAAAAAAGAAGAACTATCATCTGTTTCTGGTCAAGTTGGTTTGATTTCTTCTTTACAAAAAACTTTTGGTCCTGGCATCGCTGCCATAGTCATTAATTTAATTAATTATCTCGGTGGCTTTTTACTCGATGCTTTAAGCTTCGGCTATTTGACCTATGTCGTTAAGGGCTATGAGCCATTACATAGGGAAAATAAGTTGCTGAAAAAGAGCAATTCGTTTATTAAGAGTGCTAGGAAGGGAATTTCTTTTTTATTTACTCATCACAATATTAAATGGTTAATTGCCAGCTTCTTTGTCGCTAATGTGGGTTTTCAAGCGGTCGTGCCTATGTTAACTTTTTTATTAAAGCAAAAAATGCAGGTTTCCGTTAATCTAGTTAGTATCTTTTTCACAGTCGCCGCTGTCGCCAGTATTATTGGCAACTCTGTCTATTTAAAAATAAATAAAAATCTGAAATTAGGTACACAAATGCTGATGATTGCTTCGCTGATAATGATTGGCTTTATAGTTATGCTTAATGTTCAGTCATATCTACTAGTTACTTTTGGTTATGCTTTAGTTTCGTTTGGTAGCGTCTGGTCACAAGCTAACTTTTTTACTGTAATTCAAGCAGAGACTCCAGACCGGTATAAAGGCACAATCACCTCAATTTCAACCTCTTTAACTAGAATAATTGGACCAATTATGTCGTTAATTAGCGGCTTTCTAATTAAGGCAGAAGTGCATGCAATATTTATTGTTGCCGCTATTTGCATGTTTGGCTCCATTTTGATTACTATATTCAGCGGTTTGAGCAAATTAGGCAAGGTGGAATAGTGAATATTTAATCATTGCCAAAAGTGCGATTGCAAAAATTAATTTATCATGATTAGAGTTTGCTAATCAGTTGCACGTTCCAAAATATTGGCGAGAGCCGGATTTTTATAAATAGCCACCACGTCATATTTCAGTTCAGGCAGTTGAGGTAAAAAGCAGAGACAATCATCATATTTTTTTGGTATTGATAATTCTCGCGGATAAATTGCCAGACCATGATTTAAAATAACATTCGATATTGCTGCGTCGAAACTGTCTAGATAAATGATTTGAGAGTAGTCAATGTGCATGTTACGCAGAATTATTTTAATTTTTGATTGCACGTCATTACTATCTGTAGCAGTCCATTTTTGTAAAAAAAGGGGCTGCCTTTTTATAGTCTTTTTGCTTATGTTGCCATTTTTAGTTAAAGAACTCTGATTAAGTAAAATGCTAAAATTGGCTGTTCCTATTTTTTTAACGTGAATATCTTTGATTTTGCTCACAGCCGTTGAAAAACCAATCAGAATGTCATAATCTCCTGCATCCAACTTTGTAAAACTTGTCGCAAAATTCTCTGTGTCTAATTGTAATTGTAATTTGGGGTTAGATGTTAACAAAGATTGTGCTAATTTGACTGTCCAAAAACCAAATCCATGAAGATAATGAATTTTTAAGATATTAAACGAATTATTTAACTGGGTTATTTTCTCACCAAATTCGTAATACTTATTTAAAAGAGGGATGGTGCAGTGATAGAGATTGCTACCTGCTAAAGTTACTTTAAAATGAGAAGTCGAACGGTCAATTAGCTGCACTCCAAGTTGCTTTTCCAAATTTTTAATTGCGTTGCTAATCGCGGTTTGAGAAACAAAATTTCTTTTGGCAGCCGGGGTAAATCCTTGAGTTTCAACTACATCAACAAAATATTTGTATGCTAACAAGCTGTATTTCATCATGTATCATCCTTTTCTTTATAACTTTAACTAATAAGTTATCACCATTATATGTTAGCGCTTACTAAAAAGCGAGGGTAAAATTGAGTTGTAACAACAGTTACCTATACTATTAGTTTTATGGCTAAAAGGAGAAAGTATAATGGCTGAAAAATATATTTTAGCGATTGATGAAGGTACTACTAGTACACGAGCAATTATTTTGGATCATGCAGGTAAAAAAGTAATTGACTCACGTAAAGAGTTTAATCAGTATTTTCCTAAACCAGGCTGGGTAGAACATGATGCCAATGAAATTTGGAATTCAGTGTTATCTACAATTGCCAACTCGTTTATTAATTCTGGGGTTAAACCAAATCAAATTGCGGCTATCGGTATCACCAATCAACGTGAAACCACTGTAATTTGGGATAAGAAAACAGGCTTGCCAATTTATCATGCGATTGTATGGCAATCACGTCAGACCTCTGATATTGCCGATAAAATCATTGCTGACGGCTATTCTGATATGATTCATGAAAAGACCGGTCTGATTCCAGATGCTTATTTCTCTGCAACCAAAATTCGCTGGATTCTTGACCATGTTCCGGGGGCTCAAGAAAGAGCAGAAAATGGTGAATTGCTATTTGGTACTATTGACTCTTGGTTGGTTTGGAAGTTAACCGGCGGCAAAGTTCATGTCACTGATTACACTAATGCCAGCCGGACAATGTTGTTTAACATTACTAAACTGGATTGGGATGATGAAATTCTCAAGTTATTAAACATTCCAAGAAAAATTTTGCCAGAAATTCGTTCTAACTCCGAAATATACGGTACTACAGCAGAATATCATTTCTATGGCAGTCAGGTTCCAATTGCCGGTATGGCTGGTGACCAGCAATCAGCTTTATTTGGTCAATTAGCTTTTGAACCGGGAATGGTTAAAAACACTTATGGTACCGGTGCGTTTACTGTGATGAACACTGGTGAAAAGCCAAAATTCTCGGCTAATAACTTGTTGACTACTGTGGCTTACGGCATCAATGGCAAAGTAAATTATGCTTTGGAAGGTAGTATTTATGTTGCTGGTTCGGCTATTCAATGGTTACGTGATCAATTAGGTATTATTGATGATGCTCCACAATCAGAAGAAGCAGCAAAGCGCTCAAAAGATAACAACGAAGTCTTTGTAGTTCCTGCTTTCACAGGTTTAGGTGCTCCATACTGGGATTCAAATGTCCGTGGTTCTGTCTTTGGTTTAACTAGAGGTACGACAAGGGATGACTTTACTAAGGCAACTTTGCAATCCTTAGCTTATGAGAGCCGTGACGTTATTGATACTATGCACGAAGATACTAAAATTAAAATCCCTAAGTTGAAAGTTGACGGTGGTGCTGCTAATAACGATTATTTGATGCAATTCCAAGCTGATATATTGGGCATCAAGATTGAACGTGCTGCTAACCTTGAAACAACGGCGATGGGTGCTGCCTTCCTTGCAGGATTAGCTATTGGCTTCTGGAAAGATGTCGATGAGATTAAGAAGATCCAAAAGGTAGGTAAGACCTTCGAGCCGCAAATGAGTAGTGCAGAAAGAGATCACTTATATGAAGGCTGGAAAGCTGCAGTTAAGGCCGCTCAAAGCTTTTCATACAAACCATATCAAAAGTAATTAATTTTATTAGAGAGAAAGAGGCTAAATCATGGCGTTCTCAATTAAAACGAGACAAGAAGAAATTGAACGTTTAAAGAATGAAAAATTAGATTTGCTGGTTATTGGTGGCGGCATTACTGGTGCTGGCGTTGCTTTGCAAGCTAGTGCAGCTAAAATGAAAACCGGCTTGATTGACATGCAAGATTTTGGTGGAGGTACTTCTTCTCGCTCTACCAGATTAGTACATGGTGGTATTCGCTATCTTAAGACTTTTGACGTTCAAGTGGTTTCCGATACCGTTAAGGAACGTGCAGTTATCCAGCACATTGCACCACATATGACACAACCAGACCCGATGATTTTGCCAATTTATGATGAACCTGGCACCACATTTACTATGTTTTCAGTCAAAGTGGCTATGGATTTGTATGATCATCTAGCTGGTATTGAAGGAGATTCACCTTTAATCAAATATGCTAACTACATGATGGATAAAGAAGAAACTTTAAAGCGTGAACCACAATTAAATAGTGAGAATCTGCAAGGTGCGGGTGTTTATTTAGACTATCAAAACAATGACTCAAGGCTGGTTGTTGAAAACGTTAAAAAGGCACATGATTTAGGTTGTTTGGCTGTTAGTCGCTTGAAGTGCATCGAAATTTTACATAACGATCAAAAGCAAGCAAATGGTGTGCGCGTTCACGACAATTTAACCGGTGAAGAATTTGAAATACACGCAGATGTAATTATTAATACTTCTGGTCCTTGGTCTGATTTAGTACGTCAAGAAGATAAAGAGGTTTACAAGAAACCACGTTTGCGTCCAACTAAAGGTGTGCACCTTGTAGTAGACCAATCACGCCTGACGGTGCCACAACCAACTTACTTTGGTTCAGGCACGGCAGATGGTCGTATGATTTTCACAATTCCAAGAGAAGGTAAAACTTACTTTGGTACTACAGATACCGACTTTACCGGTGATTACGCTCATCCAACTGTTGAACAAAGCGATGTAGATTACTTGTTAAACATTATTAATAAAAAGTATCCTGCAGCCCATTTGACAATTGATGATATTGAAGCCAGTTGGGCAGGAGTTCGTCCTTTAATTGAAGTAGAGGTTGAAGGAAACGAAGCAGCTGATGCTGCTACTGGAGCCAGTGTTTCTGACAGTACCTCTGCTCCGTCTGCTGTATCACGTGGTAGTTCACTAACTGAAGCTGAAGACGGTTTAATTACATTAGCTGGTGGTAAATTGACAGACTACCGCATTATGGCTAATGGAGCAATGAAGAAAATACAACAGAAATTACATGATAAGTTTTCTAAGAACTTCACTTTGCAAGATTCTGCTGAAATTAAAGTTGCTGGTGGTGACTTTGATTCTGATCATGCAGAAGAAGAACTGGCACGGATCGCTAAAGATGGTGTTGCTGCTGGTTTAGCTTCTGAAGATGCAACTGAAATCGCTAACCTATTTGGTTCTCAAGCAGAGCAAATATACGACTATGCACAAAAGATTAAGCCGGCAGATGGTTTAAGTTTAGGCGAAACGGCTGCACTGGACTATTCATTAAACGAAGAAATGACTTTGACTCCAGTCGATTATCTTTTACGCCGCACTTACCACATCTTGTTCAAGAGTGACACCTTGAGCCAAGTTAAAGATGGTGTAGTAAAGCATATGTCTGATTACTATGGCTGGGATAAGGCATTAAAAGAGCAATATGTTAATGACTTAGACCATGAAATAGCAGAGTCACGACTGGAGGGATTAAAGAGTAAAAATAAATAGAAAAAAAATTGTCGAGTAGTAAATTGTTTCCCCGAAAAGCTCAGCAGAATTCTCTCTGTTGGGCTTTTTTCTTGTGTTTTTAATTTCTCATATTAAAATAAAATAAATCAAAATGTAGTTTTATTTTGTATTGGAAATCACTTTTAAAATAATAACTTTTGTTTTCATATTTGAAAAAATAGTTTTAAATTTGCACTTTAAAAGATTACACTAATAGTGAGGTGAATTATGATGGAACCAATATTTTTAACGCCATACTTTAGACCTAAAATTTGGGGTGGGCGCAAATTAAAAACTATTTTTAATTATGATATTCCAGATGGTCAAGTCGGAGAGGCTTGGGTTATTTCTGGGTATAAGGATGACGCTTCAACTGTTTCTAGCGGTCAATTCAAAGGACAAAGCTTACGGCAAGTGTATCAAGAAAATCCAGAGCTTTTTGGCAATCCAAAAAGTAAAGAATTTCCTTTACTGGTTAAATTCTTGGATGCCAATGACAACTTATCTGTGCAAGTTCATCCTGATGACGATTATGCCCGCAGAGTAGAGAATGACAGCGGCAAGACCGAAAGTTGGTATGTCTTACAGGCTGACCCTGGTTCGTATCTGATTTATGGTCATACCGCTAAAACTCGCGCTGAATTGGCAGAAATGATCAAAAAAGGGGAATGGGATAAGCTATTGCGTAAAGTCCCAGTCAAAGCTGGAGACTTCTTTTACGTTCCCTCAGGTACAATCCATGCACTTACAAAAGGAATATTAGTAATTGAAACCCAGCAATCAAGTGACGTAACTTATAGACTGTATGATTATGACCGAGTTGATCAAAAGACAGGTCAGAAACGCGAATTACATACACAAAAGTCAATTGATGTTACTCAGGTTCCTCACGTTGATCCCCAACTTAAGATCAAGACTAAACGTGAACAGGATGCTATTATCAAAACTCTAGTTGAGCCACCAACTTCACCTCATTTTTATTTGTGGCAAATAGACCTTAATGGTCAATGGCAAACTGGCTTAAATAGTCACCCGTACTTATTAGTTACAATCATTAATGGTTCGGGTAAACTCGAATTTGCAAATAAGACTTACGATTTAGCATTAGGAACAAATTTGATTATTCCTAATGAAATGAAGAATTTTAAGTTTGAAGGTAATATGAAAATAGTTATTTCAACACCAGGAAACGAGAATTAAATCTATCAGAGAAAGGAAAAAGTATGATTTATATCGCATGTGGTGCAATTATGTTAGTAATTGGACTGCTATGGCTAATCTCGCCTGCAAAAAGACAAATTCCATTTTACGGGTATCATTCATACTTGGCCCAAGTTAATAAAAATAGTTTCAAGTTTGCTCAAAAAAGAGCAAGTTTAAATTTTATTGCTTTTGGTTTAATTCAATTATTGTTGGGTATTGGAATACATTTATTTAAATGGGATCGTTATTTTTTACTTTGGCTGCTGACATTTTATCTTTTCATTATCTTTCCAATCATGGCTACGGAAAAAGCCTTAAAAAGCTACTTACAAAACCGTCATGAATTGCCGGCAGATTATATAGATCCTGACAAAGTAAAAAGGGAGAGAACAAAAGGATTTAGGGACCGAAAATGAAACTGAAAATTTTAATGGTCGAGGATGATCAGTCAGTTGCAGAAATGATGGGAATGTTCTTTGAAAAAGAAGGTTGGACCATGGATGTAGCTACTGATGGGGAACAAGCCGTTAAAATGTTTGCCAAAAATCCTGACCAGTATGATTTGATCACGTTAGACCTCAATCTACCTAAAAAAGATGGCATACAAGTTGCTAAAGACGTATGTGCGATTTCACCGCAAATTCCAATTATTATGTTAACTGCTCGCAGTAGTGAGGAGGAACAGATTCAGGGATTTAATGCAGGTGCAGATGATTATGTATCAAAGCCTTTTAGTCCTTTAGCTTTAATTGCTCGTATCAAGGCGCTGCAACGCAGAATTAGAATTGATGATCATAAAGAACAATCAAAAGAAACTAAAGAAACCGAAAAATTCGATGTCGAGACAGCTCATACCAAAATTTCTAAGAGCAGACGTGAAGTACTATATGACGGAAAATACGTTCAAAACATTACACCAAAAGAATTCGATTTACTATATACTATGGCTCAAAAACCTAAACAGGTATTTTCCCGTGAACAATTGTTAGAAGCTGTCTGGGGCTACGATTATTATGGTGAAGACCGAACAGTTGATGCTCATATCAAAAAGTTGCGTCAAAAATTGGAAACCGTGGGTGCAGATGTTATCCAAACTGTTTGGGGCGTTGGCTATAAATTTGATGATTCGTAGGTTTTTATTATGAAGTTGATTTATCAGCACATGCTTAGTTTTTTACTAATCATTCTTACTACGGTATCAATAATTGGCTTTTCAGAAATTAATAACGTCACTAAGCAATCTTATGCCCATAACTATCAGAGAATGGAAGATTTTGCTTCTGCTCTGGGAACTTTGGCTGCTAGTGAAGAAAAGAATGGCTCAGCAATGCTTAACCCCAAGTTTTTGCATAGACTGCAGTTTGTCCTTCACAGCGATAAAGTGTATTTTAGTGTTTTTAATACGCGGGGCAAACAGATTTATCCCAAAAGAAATAACAAGATTAAACTTTCTGACAAGCACTTTGCACAAGTAAAGCGTGGAAAAAAGCTGCATATCAAAAACAACAATCAAATAATTTCGCAAACTGGTCATACTAAAGACACCTGTACTGGAGTGCTTTTGCCTTGGCGTGATCAGGGTAAATTTATTGGTGCAATTTGGCTGGGAGTTCGGGTGTCAACCGTTGAACGACCAATAAGAAGTGCCAAACAAAATTTGTTCAGTGCTTTGGTGACTGCATTAATAGTTGGCTTAATTTTAAGTTTTATCTTGTCGTTTTATGCAACTAATAGGATTAAAAAATTGTCTCAAGCTACTCAAAAAGTTGCTGCAGGAGATTTTGATGTACAGGCTAATTACAGTGGTAATGATGAAATAACTCAGCTTGCTGATAACTTTAACCAAATGGTGCGCGCATTAAAGAAATCAAATCAAGAAGTTAAGGCACAAGAAAAACGACGGGATCAGTTTATGGCTGATGCTGCGCATGAAATGCGGACACCGCTAACTACAATCAACGGTATTTTGGAAGGGCTGCAATATGATGCAATTCCGGATAAAGCCAAGCCGAAGTCTATTGCTTTAATGAGCAGGGAAACAAAAAGGCTTATCCGCCTCGTAAACGAAAACCTCGATTATGAAAAGATACGTAATAATCAAATAGATTTAATTAAAACCAAGTTTAATGCTAGAAAAGTATTAGACGATGTTACAATGCAGCTTAAACATAATGCTGCTAAGGCAAATGATAAAATTATTATTTCAGCACCTATAGATTTGCCAATTTATGCCGATAGAGATCGCTTTACCCAAATTATGGTCAATTTAATTCAAAACGCTATTCAGTTTACTACTAATGGTAGAATTGAGATTACTGGCTATCGGGCTGCCCATGCCACCATCATCAGTGTTAAAGATAATGGTATTGGCATGAGTCATGAGCAACTTAAGTATATTTTTGAAAGATATTTTAAGGCGGATCCATCGCGCACGCGTTCGGGTAAAGGCGAATATGGTTTAGGCTTATCAATTGTTTCTTCTTTAATTAAGCAGCATGGCGGCAAAATTCGCGTTCAGTCTAAGTCAAATCAAGGTGCTGTATTTACTATAATTTTATTTGATAAAGGCTATGAACAATATCTTGATAACTAAAGCAGTGCGAATAAAATTCTGCTTGCAATTAAAAAGGCTAATAAATCATCTTAAACTGATGATTTATTAGCCTTTTGTGTATTACTTATTTTTCTAATTCATTGTCAGTAGTGGTTTTGTGCCAGACTTTAGCAGCAGCTGGAATTGAACCTAGATTAGTTACATTATCCTTATCGACTACTATAAGGTTATTGGGTCCTTTTGCCAAATTATTGAAACTGTCCAGACTTTGATTTTTAAAGTAGCCGTCGCTTGCTTTTGCGAGACTTGACTGCAATTGGTTGATCCGATAAGCTTCCGCATCGGCTTCTGTTTTGACCGCCTCAGCTTTGGCTTTAGCTGTAGCGATCAATGCTTCGTTTTTAGCCTTAGTCGTTAACTCAATATTTTTAGCTTCACCCTCGGCTTTTTCAATAGCAGCAATTTTTTCTCTATCAGCTGTTAATTGCTTATCCATTGCTTTTTGTATTTCAGTGCTAGGCAATAGTTCGTCAATATTGACGCGGACGACCCGAATGCCGTAAATATCAGTGAGATCACCTATTGCTTCTGATAGCTGCGAGTTAATGCTGCTGGTGGAACCTAACGCATCATTTAAGTCCATCCGACCAATAATATCCCGTAAATGCCCTCTGATTAATTCAACCATTGATTTAACGGAGTCGGTATTGTTGTAAAAATATTTGTATGAATCAGTCACCAAGTAGTTTAGGGTCAAGCTGGTAGTAATTTCTGCATTATCTTTGGTAATAATAGAATATTTGGAAATTTCCGCCGGAAACATGGCTAGAGAAACTTTACGTAGTCTTTGAATTACTGGGATAATAAGAACTAATCCAGCTTTAACAGTTCTTGAGTATTTGCCCAAAGTTTCAATTAAGCCCTCGTTGTTTTGCGGGACTACTCTACAGCATGCCAGCACTAAAACTAGGATTATCATAATTAAAAATAAGTATTTCATGAAAGTCCTCCAAAAAAATAATATTTTATTCTATATTTATTAATTATAGGACTTTTTATGATTTTTACTAGACTTGTTTTCTTTTTCTGTTAGGTGATTACCAGATACAGATTCTGGAATCGTTGTAATCTCATATTCTCGTCCTTTTAACTCAGCTGCATCTGTTTTGTAAAGACTGGTAGTTGATCTGCGGTGTTTGGTTATTAAAGCAGTAGACTTATTTCTTAAACGGTATCTGAGATTTTCCATTTGAATATAATTGGTTAAATAGTCAAATTCACTAGGATCAACCGGCTTGAATCCCTTTGGAGTATAGAAGCGGAGCAGATTATGGTTATTCAATAAATCGGAATATTTCAGCGACTGTTTTCCTTCTTTTGCTAATTTGGTGATTTCGTATTTTTCCTTCGCGGTAAAATTAATAATCTCTTTACCGCTTTTACGGTCATAAACAACACCCTTAAGCCCCTTGCCGCCAATAATGACGTATTTTTGACTAACAATAGTCCCATTTCTAAAAACCAACCATGGGCGGTATTTTGGCGCTAAAAGATCGCTGCCAAATTGAATATAATTCTTGTTGGATATTCCTAAAAGATGCAGCAGAGTTGGTAAGACATCAATTTCTCCTGCAACTTCATGCTTAATTTTTCCTTTCAAATTGGGCGAATAGATCATGAAAGGTACGCGCTGCATTTGCACGTTATTATAGCTGTTCCAGGTGTCAGAGCTTTCTCCAACAATTGGCGCTAGAGTTTCATTTTCAGAATTAGTCAGGCCATAGTGGTCGCCATAAATTACTACCATGGTATTTTTAATTAAACCCGATTTTTTTAAATAAGTGAAAAATTCACGAATTGCCTGATCAAGATAATGGGCAGTTTCAAAATAATTATTAATGGACTTATCCGTTGTATCACTGGTTTTAAAATTTGGATCCAGATCTTCTTCATCCATATCAAAAGGGGTATGGTTAGTTACGGTGATAAATTTTGTATAAAAGGGCTGCTGCATTCTTTCTAAGTACTTAATACTCTCTGCAAACATGACCTTGTCTTTGATACCATAACCAATATGGTCATTTTTATCATGGCTGAAATAGTTCTGGTCAAAGAAATAATTATAGCCCATGTTTTTGTAAACATCATCACGATTCCAAAAAGAACCGACATTGCCATGAAAGACAGCAGAAGTATATTTACCATGTTGCCGTAAAATTTGTGGTGCAGCCTGAAAAGTATTGGAACTGCCCATTGCAGTAAACAAAGAACCATCCGAAATGCCGTAAGTTCCTGTTTCCAGCATATTTTCGGCATCACTGGTGCGGCCAATACCGACTTGATGGTAGAAATTAGCAAAACCTAAGGTATGTTTATCATGGTAAATAGAATTAAGAAAAGGCGTAACTTCTTTACCGTTAATCTTGAGATCAATTAAAAATTGTTGGAAACTTTCCAGATGGATCACGATTACGTTTTTACCCTTGGCCTTACCAAAATATTGCGGGTTTACTGGCAATTTATTCTTTTTAGTGTAAGTCAGGATTTTATTTAAATCGGCAGTATTCGCATTCTTGTTTACTTGTTCTGTTTGTTCATTTTTTATGCCGTCATAAACGGTATAAGTATCAATTCCCAGATACTTTACGATATATGACCGGTCAAAAGTAGTACCTAAAAGTCGTGGTCTAGATGACTCAGCCATAAAAATATTGAGAACTAAAACAAAGGCCCCAACAGAAGTTACGGCAAATGGTGTCAGCAAACCATAGGATTTTTGGTCAATTTTTATTTTGTGCGCTACTAGTAAGCCCGTTATTACAATTAAATCCAGCCATAATAAAAGATCTGACGGCTGGAGCAGAGCGACAGCACTTTTTCCCAATCCCGGCGCTACTTTACCAGCATTATTAATTGTTTTTACAGTAATAAAATCTGAGAATTGCCGGTAATACAAAATATTGGCAAATAACAGACCTGAATTTGCGACGTCAAGTAAGAGCATAGCGCAGTATGAAACTATTGGTTTAGAAAAATAAAGTCCAATACTAATTAACAAAATTGCGCTGCCAATGGGGCTAATCCACATGATGATGTGTTGATATGGATCTGAAATACCCAGATTAAAATCATGATACGCAGCAAAAATGTATTTTAGAGTAAATAAAAAAACTAAAAGGCAAAAAAAGCCAGTACGAGTCTGAATGAAATTGGTCAGATTTTTTTTATTCAAAATAAAAACTCTCCCTTATCTGACTATTTTAAAAGTTTCTGGGGTTTTAGACAATCTTTTTCGTATTGTTAGTCCTTTTTTAAGAATTAATTGACCAAGATTGAGTATAATTTAAATGAACGCTATTTTAGGAATTGAATGAGAATGATATTTTTAGGACCACTATATAACCTGCTTTCGCAACTTTATGCTACTAAAATTAATCATTTTGCTTTGATTAAGCTGATAATGTTGGCACTTGATAAAACGATGTTTTATTTTTTGTTTTTCATGGTAATCCGTTTGATCTGGCTAATGACTATTAGAAGTAGGCGGACAATCAAGTCAGAAGCAGCAGTATGGTTATTTGCTTTTTACTTAATCTTAGTATTAATGTTAACCACATTTCGCAATACTTATTTCCCGTGGAATTTGACATTTAACTTGCACAGACCACTTAATGAAATCAATTTTGTATTTTTAAAAGAAACTTGGAAGATGTACCATGCGCAAAGTCGGTTAGATTTTGTCTACAATTCCTTTGGTAATGTCCTATGTTTCGTTCCGTTTGGCTTTTTATCACCCTTTGTTTTTGCGAAAAAACAAACTTTTGGTCGGGTACTGCTTGCGGGGCTGATATTTTCGTTATTTATAGAAACAATGCAATTTTTGCTTGAAACTGGTGTTAGCGATATTGATGATGTCTTTTTCAATAGTTGCGGGGCAGCGATTGGCTACTTCTTGTATTGGGTTGTCATGCTAATTAGAAGAAAGTCGAAAACTATTTAAAAGCACTGGTAATTGCAAATTAAGATTGCTAAAATATTCTTGTGAAATAAATATTTAATTCAGTAAGGAGAGCGTATTTTATGAGTTTAATAAAATTTGATAGCACTAAATTAACGCCGTTTGTCCACGAAAATGAACTAAGTGAAATGCAGGCTATGGTTAATGCTGCTGATAGTGAACTAAAAAACGGTACTGGTGCAGGTAGCGATTTCCTAGGATGGGTTAACTTACCAGTTGATTATGATAAAGATGAGTTTGCCAGAATAAAAAAGGCAGCAAAGAAGATTCAAAGTGATTCTGAAGTTCTAGTTTGTATCGGTATCGGCGGCTCTTATTTAGGCGCTCAAGCCGCCATTGAATTTTTAAATGGTGCTTTCTACGGCAGAGGCAAAGATAAGCATACTACTGTTGTATTTTGTGGTAATTCTTTGTCAGGTTCATACCTACATGACTTGATTGAATGGCTTGGAGACAAAGATTTCAGTGTTAATGTTATTTCTAAATCTGGTACTACTACAGAGCCAGCCGTTGCTTTCCGTATTTTTAAAGATAAATTAGTTAAAAAATATGGTGCTGCAGAAGCTAAAACCAGAATTTTTGCTACCACTGATCGCGCCAAAGGTGCATTGAAGACTGAAGCAGACGCCGAGGGTTACGAAGAATTTGTTGTGCCGGATGATATTGGTGGCCGCTACAGCGTTTTATCAGCTGTTGGTCTTTTGCCAATCGCAGTTTCTGGTGCAGATATTGACCAATTAATGAAGGGTGCTGCCGATGCCAGAGCAGATTATAGCTCTACAGACTTAAGTGAAGCTACTCCTTATCAATATGCTGCTTTACGTAACATACTTTACCGCAAGGGTTACACTACAGAAATTGTGGAGAATTACGAACCAACATTGAGAATGTTCAGTGAATGGTGCAAGCAATTAATGGGCGAGTCCGAAGGTAAAGACGGTAAGGGTATTTGGCCTGCAAGTGCCAACTTCACCACTGACCTTCACTCATTGGGTCAATACATTCAAGAAGGTTTGCGTAATCTGTTTGAAACTGTCATTAGGGTTGAAAATCCTGCAAATGATGTGGAAATACCAGCTGATGACCGTAATTTAGACCAATTGAATTTCTTGTCAGGCAAGACCTTGAACTACGTTAACGAACATGCATATGAGGGCGTAGTGTTAGCTCATACTGATGGTGGTGTTCCGGTTATGACAGTCAATATTCCTGATCAGACTGAATACACTTTGGGTTACTTAATTTACTTCTTTGAATTAGCTATCGCAATTTCTGGTTATCTTAATGGTATCAACCCATTTAGCCAACCAGGCGTTGAGGCTTATAAGCGTAACATGTTTGGTTTATTGAACAAGCCAGGCTATGAAGAATTACATGATGATCTTGTAGCTCGCTTTAAAGAAGAAAAATAATTAGATAATTGCTAATTTCATGAATTAATACTATTATTATATGGAACCTATTATTGATAAAATTAGTTAGTATTATTCATCCTGTACATTTTAAATTATTGATGTCATACCAATTATGGAAAGGGTAAAAGTTTAGGCTTTTAACCCTTTTTTATTAAGGAGAGAAATATGGAAGCAAAAAGAGAAACGCCAAAGCGGGTGCTGGCTATAATCAGTTGTGCTTTAATGGCATTTGTGTCGATTTTGACTGAGACCAGTTTAAACGTCACTTTTCCTACACTAATGAAGCAGTTCCATATTAGTTTAGGTCTGGTGCAATGGACTACAACCGGTTACTTATTAACAATTTCTGTAATAATGGTGTCAAGTTCATATTTAAATGACCGCTTTTCAGCTAGACAGCTGTTTTTGACCGCCGCCGTGGCTTTTATCGCGGGCTCAATAGTTGCGGGGCTTGCTCATAATTTTTGGGTATTACTCGCTGGACGCATAATATCATCTGTGGGAGCCGGTCTGTCAATTCCGTTAATGTTTAACATGGTCGTAGAATTGATGCCGCAGGAAAAATGGGGCTTTTACATGGGTCTTACTGGTCTAGTAATTATTTTAGCTCCATCTTTAGGACCTACATTTGGTGGTACTGTGGTTTATTACTTCGGCTGGCCTTTAATATTTGAAATTGTGGCCGTCATTGCTGTAATTATCATGGTTCTGGGTTTGTTTGTCGTTGAACAATATCATGAAAAAAAGCATCCCAGTTTTGATTGGTTAAGCTATATTGTGATTGCAAGTGCTATGATTATTTTTAATTTAGGTTTCAATCGTATTAGCAACGGCTTAACAGATTGGGGCTTTTGGCTAAGCATGGTCGTGGTTGCGCTTTTGCTATACGTATTTATCAAATTGTCGCGATCAAGTAAAAAGAAATTGATTAACTTAGACATATTTAAAAATAAGCCCTTTATTTTTGCCATGATTTCTTACCTGCTTTTGCAGTTTATTAATATTGGTACCAGTTTTGCAATTCCTAATTACGTCCAAATTGTTAATCACGCTACTTCTTTAATTGGAGGATTGGTTTTGCTTCCCGGCTGCATTATCAGTGGTCTATTGAACCCTTGGTTTGGGCATATTTACGATAAAAGGGGGCCACGTTTGCCACTTCTTACCGGAACAATCTTTTGTCTAACAGCTTGTCTGCTTTTTGCTATTTTTAGCTTGAAAATCAGTACGTTAATGGTCGGCGTTTTTTATGGCATTATGATTATTGGCAGGCAAATGGCCTTTAATAATACCATGGCAGAAGCGTCCAAATTGCAGCCAGAAGAATTACATACAGATGCCACAGCGGTTTTTCAAACTGGACAGCAATATGCTGGCTCAATGGGGACAACCGTCATGGCTGCCATCATTTCTTCTTGGCAAAAGAGACCAGGCAATTATGCTGCACTGACAGCACAAGGTAGTCAAGAAGCGTTCTTGTTTTTAACTTTTGTTAGTGTAATTATCTTGCTCAGCTACTTAAATTTATTTAGACTTGAGAAAAAAATGAACATCAATTAAAGTGAAAAATTGCGGCAACCTAGTTATCTAGGTTGCTTTTTTTAGCTAAAATTAAATATAATTAGAAAATATTAAGTTTTTTGTGTACTTTTTTAAATAAAATGATAAAATACTTAATAATTAAATTTAAGGAGGAAACAATAATGCGACGAATTTCACTTCACCATATTTTGATTTTGTCCCCAATTATTTTGCGGACAAAGCGTACCTAGAAAAATCTGAATTTTAAGGAGTATGAAATATGGCTGATTCAACCAATTCTAATAAACTAACAGTAAAAACTTTTCTTAATAAAATACTAGCTGGGACGGCAACAGGAATTATAGTGGGTTTAATTCCCAATGCCGTACTCAGTGCAATTTTGAAATTATTTGGGCAAAACCCAGTAGCAACTTCATTAAACCAAGCTTTGTTAATTTTCCAGTGTGCAACACCATTGCTCATTGGTGCCTTGATTGCTATTCAATTTAAAATGGTGCCTTTGGACGTGGCTATTGTAGGAGCCGCAGCTTATGTTGGCTCCGGCGTGACCAAGTTTGTGCCGCAGATCGTAAATCCAGCTACAAAAGCTCAAGGTGTATTTGTTTCTGCAGGAACCGGTGATTTGATTAATACGATGATTACCGCCGGTCTGGCTGTGGGGCTTTTGCTACTAGTGGGTCAGCATTTTGGTTCGATTAAAATCGTTGCCGCACCAATTTTAATTGGTGGTGGAGCCGGTTGGATCGGCATGCTAATTTTGCCTTATGTTAGCAAGATTACGACTTGGTTAGGTACAGTTATCAACTCTTTCACAAATTTACAGCCTATCTTTATGTGCATCTTAATTTCTTGCATGTTTGCAGTGTTGATTATTTCCCCCATTTCAACAGTTGCAATTGGTATGGCTATTCAATTAAATGGCATTTCAGCTGGTGCGGCGGCAATGGGAGTAGCTGCCACCACATTGGTTCTGGTAGTGCATTCGTGGCGGACTAATAAGTCGGGTGTGACCATTGCTATTGCATTAGGTGCAATGAAGATGATGATGCCCAATCTTTTCAGACATCCAATTATTCTCCTACCGACATTAATTACTGCTGTCGTTTCAGCTATTCCGGTGGCCCTATTCCATGTTAGCGGTACGCCAGCTTCAGCGGGTTTTGGTCTTGTTGGTCTAGTCGGGCCGCTAGCTTCTTTAGACGCTGGAAAAGCCAGCATTAATTTTGTATTGGCGCTAGTGGTCTGGATTGTAATTCCTGTAGTAGTTGCACTTATCTGCCGTTTTCTTTTTGAAAAAATATTCCATGTTTACGATGAAAATGTAGCCTTTGCATATTTAGGCGAATAGTTCTTATTAAATATCTGTCATTACACTTACATCAATTTATTTAAAATTAAAACCCGTGAAAAGACTTTTCAGGGCTATGGGGTGCTCCATAATAGTTAGTCATTAATCTGACTATTAGGGGGCACTTTTTTAATGACTAAGTATTTGATTATTTTGAAAGTTGCAGTTGCTTGTAAGTATCTAGCAGGCCGAAACTTTTTTGAAGTCGAACAAAAACCGTAACTTTACGTCACTTAATTGGTACTTCTGATTTAATTTAGCTAAGTTTTTTGAATTTTATCTTTGCTAATGACAAAGAACAGCTGTCAGATGTTTACGGCAGGTGATGTGCTTGTCACCTTATTTTTAACGAAACCATTTTGCGTGCCCGTTAAGTTGTGAGCCTTAAGACCTAGTTCTGCGATATTTTTCTTTCAAAAAATCTTTAAACTGTCTTGCTTTGTTCTTCATTTTAACTTAATGTAAAAAGTAAATTATTGTTAAATTACATGAAAAAATTGTCTATTTCACAGAAGTTATAACACGAATAAAAAGGTAGCCCAAATGCACGAAAAAATTATCCAAATGTTGCGTCAGAATAATGGTTTTCGAGATTGGAATATGGTCTTGCAGAATTTTAGATCTGGTGAATTCAAATTAAAAATTGCTGGTCATATCGACAGCGAGCCAATTTATGAATTTTTCAATACTTATTCTGATAATTTTGTACTAAACAGCAGCTCAATCACAATTTCTGTTCAACCTGTAAAATCATACATTCCGTTTCATATTCATAATTATGTTGAAATAAAAATTCCCTTGGTAGGTAATTGTGTGGTGGTAACAGAACATGAGCGGATTAAGGTGAAACAAGATAACATGATTTTTATCGGTATCAAAACCCCTCACAAGGTGGAACCGATTGATGAGAAAGGGGTAGTTTTAAACATCGCACTTCGTACTTCCGCTTTTTCCTTAAATCTGCTCGATTTTTTACAGTCTAAGGGCAACGGCATATCTATTTCTAGTTTGCTTTTTTCCTTACTATCCGATGAAGATCACGGTGAAGGCCGTTACAGTTTGTTTGAGATTGATCATGACCCTAAAATTACTGCAATAATCTACGATATTATTGCTGAATATTATGCTGATAAAATTCAAGCGGACCAGATCATTAAATTAGAAATGTTGACGCTGTTTTCTTTATTAATAAGAAAAGCCTATTACCGTCAACCGCCAGTGACTGGTTCGAAAAATAAAAACAATAATTTATTGTCGTTACTTCTTTACATTGAAAAAAACTATTCTGAGATCAAGTTAGAAGAAATGGCACAACATTTTGGCTTTAATCCCAACTATTTGTCCGATCATTTAAAAAATGAAACCGGTTTGTCATTTATTAAGTTAGTGCAGTTGCAAAGAGTGAATGTAGCTGCCAAATATCTAAAGTATACCAAGGTTTCAATTGAAAAAATTGCTACCAGAGTAGGATATGAAAATGCGTCCTATTTTTATAAAATTTTTAAGCATTATTTTGGTATTTCTCCGGCAAAATACCGTTCTAACGCGAGATGAGAAGGTGCAATAAATTATGGTAAAATAATTGCTTGGTATGAAGAAATGCCTCAATAATAGTTTTTATTTTTACCAGAAAGTAATTGCTGGGAATGGAAAAGTCGTGACTTAGAAAAAGATTGATGAGTAATCTTTAATTGTAAAAGGTTATTTTGTAAAAACTTTTCTGAATAATATTTAAATCGCGTCAAAGAGTACTTGCGGTAATCCAATTAATTTTTAAATAATAAAAGAACTTTAAATTTCTGTACTTAAAGTTCTTTTTTATAGTTGCAAATGCAATTAAATTACATAACAAATAAAAAATGGTAAAATGCTTTCAGCGAAAAAAATATTTTTAAAAAAGTTAATTAATGCTTACGAATGTAAACATTTTTATATAATAACATTTATTGTAGATAATTTTGGTAAAACAACTTTTAAGTGATTAAATAACTAAAAATAGCCCCAATTTTTGTCTAAAAAAAGGTATAATTTGAAATGAATTGAAGGGAGTTTTTTTACAAATGATGTGTGATAATTTGTTTTTTAAAATTTTGTGGGTAGTCGTTTACGCTATTACCGCTTATTATACCTTTACCGGCAATATGATGATGGGGATGTACTGGATGGCAGGCGGTATGCTGGCTCAAGCAGTAGTTGACCTTGTCTATCATTTTTGGCCAAATCGTAAAAAGTGCTAAACAAGGTTTAAATTTTAATAGCGCAAGTTTATTAAGGATTAATTTTTAACTCAGTGGGTAAAGAATTGTCCTTTTTTGTTTTCCTTGATAATAAAAACCCCGAAACTTATCCAGTTTCGAGGTTTTGTTCTTAGCAAATTTAATTCTTAGCAACATTCACTTTGCGGATGTAACGGTTTTTGCCAATACGGTAGAAGGTTTTCTTCTTAATACGGTAAGTTTTGCCGTTGATTTTGACGTATGAGCCTTTCTTAAGCAGTTTCTTAGATACACGTTTACCCTTGCGAGTATAGCGGTAAGATGCTTTACGCAATCTTACTACTCGTGACTTAGATTTGCTTGAAGTGGATGAACCAGATGAATTTGGCGTGTTGCCACTAGTCGATCCGTTATTACCATTAGATGAGTTAGATGAGCCAGAGTTACTGTTATTGCCAGAATCTGAATTACCACTTACGAGGTGACCAGTCTTCTTGTAGCTAGCAACGGCATCATTGATTTCTTTAGTTAGAGCATCAACACTCTCCTGAGTTGCACCCATAGCTTTAGCAGCATTATAACGGTCTGTAAAACGATAAATTTTTTCACGATCTTGTCCAACCACGGAAGATTTACCAGCAATTCTTGTCAAATCAGCGTATGCTTCTTCTAGCGCATCAAGATTTGCACAAGGTACATCAGGATTGCTACTATCTACAGGATGAAAATCACTAGATTTTAAATCATTGTAATCTTCGGTATTTTGTACTAATACGGTATAATCTGATGGATAATCAATTTCATGCCAGTCTTCATAATTAACATAAGCCTCAGCAATCTCACCGCCACCAACGTCTTGTAATAGCTGATTGCCGGGAATGCCACCAATAACAAGTGTCAAATAAAATGGACGACCGTGCATTGAAATAGGTGGCTTAGCATCGTCACTAAGTTCACGTACTACTTTAGTACCAGCAGGATATACTCTACCTGATGGCCCTTTTAAAGCATACTTTAAAGTACCATATTGGAGCCAAACTTTGGTTCCTTGGTGGTTGGCTGAAACGGTTTGAACATTGTCAAAGTTGAAGACTGCTGTCATTGGCGCAGCCAGACTTAAAGCGGCAATTGTCGCAAAGATTATGCGTTTATTCTTCTTCATTTTTTCACTCCTTATAACAAAAAAACTATTGCTTTACTGGCAGAACTGATATCAACGAACTGGGAGTAAAATTCTGTCTTCTTCTACCAGTATACTACAAGCTAATTTTGAAAAGGAGTGCCAACTTCAGCTGTAATGCGATTAAACTATTTTTTTATTGATCGTTTTCTTTTAAAAAACTCTGAATAATTCTTTCTCTCATAGTTAGAAAGACCTGATTATGACCAGTAGGGTGAATACGATTGGTTAAAAGAATTAGACCAGACTTTTTTACACGGTCAAGAAGCATAAGAACACCAGTGAAGCCTGTATGCAGAATTAGGGGGTAATGCAACTGAGGGTCAAAGCGCAAGTCCCAGCCCCATGAGCGCGGTTTGACGCCCGCCGGATTTTTATTATCGAATAACATTGCGACAAGTTCTTGACTGAAGGGCAGAATTTGTTTATCTAAGCCCAAGTAACCTTTACTTAATTTAACCAAGTCATTCATTGTGGAGAAAAGTCCTGCTGAACCGCAATCACTGCCAAGCTGGCGTGCTTTAGGATCGTGCGGCTCACCCTGCAAAACTTTCCCTTGGTAAACAGCAGTGGGCACACATAAGTCCTTAGGGGGATTGAATGTCGTGTTTTCCAAACCAGAAGGCTCGATTATTAATTTTTGACCAACTTCTTGAACTGGCTGCCCAAATATTTTTTTAACAACCAACCCCAACAAGATAAAATTCGTATCGGCATAGCGCATTTTATGTTCAAACTCGTCTGTGACAGGTAAATGAATGATGGCATTGATTAATTCGTCGTGGGATAATTGATCACGCTTTTCAATCCAGCCACGGATTCCGCTGGTGTGGGTAAGCAGATGAAAAAGGCGGACACGTTCATCTTTAAATTCGGGAATAAAGTCGTGCAGTGGTTCAGTAAAATTGAGCTGTCCATCTTGATATAATTTAAGCAAAATATTTTCAGTAATAATTACTTTGGTCAGACTGGCTAAATCATAAATAGCAAACGGGCTAAGTTGCGTAACTGTCGGATAGGTACTTGCAAAGCCGACGGTTGAAGTGAAAACTTGGTCATTTTTAAAAAAAGCATAGTTTACGCCCGGTACAATGCGTTCCGTAACCATTGATTCAATTAAATTTTGGGTGTTTGAGTAGTCAATCATAAAATCTGTCTTTCAGTTAATATTTCTAATTATATTATATCTAACTAAATGACATTTATTATCTTTTCACGCAGTTTGGTATAAAAAAACTTGAAAGCCAGTCAGCAGTCAAGTTTTTAAATACTACTATTATTTTTATTTAGGGATTTTTTCGTTTAATTGCTCAACCATTCTACGAGAAAAGAACATGGTGGCAAGCCAGATTATGAAGTAAACTACGCAGTAGTTGAGGTTGTAACCCAAAAAAATTGTGAGATTAAAAGGCATTCCCGCAAGGATAGACAGGGGCGTCACCAACATATAGGTAATGAGAAAATGACTAACTGTTTGGCGGGTAATGCTCCATCTTTCTTGTTCAAAAATTACGGAGCTGCCACCGTAAATCGCACCCATTAGCGCCCAAATAATCATGGAGACAAAAGTTGCCTGCACCGGATTAGCAAATAAACTAACAAAATTTTCAGTAGATGGGGTAAATTGTGGTAAGTTGTTTACTTGACAAAATATAAGTGCAAAAATTAGCCCAATAGTTACTCCGATCGGTGCAGAGATAAGGGAACGGCTAATTATAGATTTGAGATTTTTCATGATAAATACTCCTTTTTGATTTTTTGCATATAACGGCGGGAAGTGTAAGTCATTTTGCCGTTTTTGAGAATAACTTGATAAATTCCGTTTTGAGCCATTGCAAATTCTTGAATGTAGCTGAAATTAACAATTTCTGAACTGGATATTTGTACAAAAAGTTGAGTTGGAAGCAAAAACTTGACTTCATAAAGACGTTGCTTTATTCGGTACACATCTTGCTCAGTTTCGCAGACGACTTCCTTGTTTTGTGTATGAATTGAAATAATTTCGTGAAAAGCAATAATCTTTTTCCGTCCAGACTTAAAACCAATAAGGATTTGCTCATTTAAAAAGCGATCCAGATTATCACGCAGATTAGTGCTGTTCTCATCAATTTGTGGTGTATTGACTGTCACGAACAATTCTCGCAAGTGAGAAATTGCTTTTTGATTTACTAGCATGGCTTAGTTTCCTTTCCTTAGCATTTAAGATAGCAAGGGAGCATCATTTTGTGAACAAAATTTGTGTAACTGGTCGTTTTTCTATGACAACTGGAAGATGGGGGATAAAGCTAAATACGGCAGGCTTTATCGTCTTTATTCAATCAGAATTGCTAAGAGGTTAGCAAAATCTTTCTTTTAGAGTAAAAAGCACTTGACATCGACCTTCTCTTCAAGCATAATAATTACTGTTGATTTTGCCCGCTGGTCAAATGGTTAAGACGCCACCCTCTCAAGGTGGAGTTACGAGTTCAATTCTCGTGCGGGTGATTTAACACTGGGATATAGCCAAATGGTAAGGCACAGGTTTCTGGTTCCTGCATGTTTCGGTTCGAGCCCGGATATCCCAATAATTACATTTTTGCCTTTATATCAGGTGGTTTAAACACTGGTATAAAGGCATTTTTGTTTTTTCAAATTTTCTGAAACTAGCTCAAAATGGGCTAAAAAACTTCATATTAGACTTCATATTTTAAGGCAGACGTGCAAGTGGGCTAATCTTAAATATTTAGCTAAATTGGTATAGTTGGTTAATGGGAAACGTTAATTTTTAAGTGATTTAAAGGGATACCAAGTAAATTGAAAGTTCTTTAAGAAATGTTAAATTAAAGAGTAGTACTAGTAAAAAGACTTCATATTTTGGATAGAACTGCAAACTGTAGTTAAAAATAAAGTGTTAACCAAAAAGAGGAACATAAAATGGAGTATAAAGAAGACGTGAGAACTTTTCTTAAACGTGATTTCAGCGTCTTTGCAGCTCGTTCAGGGCAACATAAAGCTGATTTAGTAAAAGGTCCCGTAGATAGATTTAAAGGCGTTAAAACAAACAATAGAATTGAGTATGCTAAGAATATTACCACATGTACTGTTAAAGCAATTAAGGCTTGTTCAGAAAAATCAAGAAAAATCTTAACTGGGGTGTATATATTTGATAAACCTAATCGTGTAGTAATGGGGGATGTTGGTTGCAAACAATCACGCTATTATGATTTAAAGCACATAGCAATTGATGAGTTTATGGAAAATTTTGCTAAAATCCAAAAGGAAATGAATCTAAACCCGTCATTTAAGTTTATAAAATAAGCTGCAGTACCATTCTATGTACTACAGCTTTTTATTTAGACTGAAAAGTTTGATTTTGGAAAAGTGTTCAAGTTTTTTCAGGTTTTTAATCTACTATTAGGCGACCATTTCAACTAGTTAAAAAGAAATAATCCTAGCAAATACTAGCATTTACTAGGATATTTATTTAACAAAAACTGTCAAAAATGCTGATATATAGCGTATTTTGTCGCTGCACACTTTTTTGAAAACTGCACACTTTTTTATGAATTATTCAAAGGGGTGAACGAAATGGACACTCCTTTTTAATCATAGAAAAAGCCAAAATTGGATTGTCCTAGTGCTTTCACAGTAGTTATTGCAATTGAAATAAAATTTAGGTTGTTTAACTTATTTTGCACCCCAAACCAAATGTGGATTGGGCATAAAAATTAGCATGATTGCTAAATATTTTAAAACCAAAACTGGTTTTTAAGTGATTAAACTGTTTAGAGCATTTTTTAATTACTAAATATAATAAGGGGGCCCCACGTTAAGGCTCCCTTTCTAGTAACCGAATTGTTTACAGTCTTGATTGAAGAACAGCTTTATATTATGTAAACTCTCTTTAGAAATAATGTTATACGGGACTTATTAAGATATTTGAGTAATTTCACGTTATCATTTAATCCAAAAATATCTGTAACAATAGAGTTTCAACACACATTTGACATTTTGGCATCCCTGACATTAATAATTAGTTACTGCTTCTGAATAAAAAGCAAACATTTTCCAACATTTAGGGTGCAAATGAAATCACAACCAGTACCATTGTATAGGCATTTTTACAAATAAAAAGATGTGCAAAGCTGCACACAAAATTTTTGCCGCTACTGCACTCAGAACTCGTATCATTGTACGAAAGGTCTGTCTGCAATTTTCTCTATACCATTCTTTGCGGTGAGTTATTGGTTACACAGCTAAATAAATCGTGAATAAAGTTAGCATTCGTTAGCATAAACAAACATATTCGTTTTTACATGTTTTCCGTAATTATTAAGCCAGTTAGGTACTGTTTCAGGCACCATAGAAGCCGTTAAATCAACCTTTGTCACTTTTACCCCCCTTACCAAAAAAATTTGGAAATTAGGTCTGTCACGCAAGCGAACACCACATGTTGCGGCTCCTGTAAATAAAAAAGAGTAGGGGGGCTATAAATTATACCTGCGGTACTGATTTGATACCGCAGCATCCCTGCTAGTAAACCATTGATAAGGTTAGCATTTGTTAGCATAAAAAATGCAGCCGTACTTTACGACTGCATCCTGATCTACTTACTAAATATTTTCTAGTTGCTTGACCTCACGTTTAATTTGATTACCTTTTATGGTGTAGATATAAAATGTCTTATTTGAAAAGGAACCACAGAATAGTGTAGGGGTACCATCATGTTCAACGGCTATCCTTGACCAACTTAGCTTATCGTTCATTTCATCAAAGTAATCGCTGTGTTCAGCTTTTTTTAAAATTAATGTCATACAATCGCAGAAATGAATAGCAGCATGTTTACCAGATTTTCTTTCAATCTGCATAACAAAATCTAATTTATTAAAGTTGTTTATATCTTCAAGTGAGTAATACATAAATTTAATTCCCTTGCTTTCTATAAAAGGTAATTGACCATTCACGCTTTTTGAAACTGATTAGCGAATGTATAGAGGTGTTTGTCACAATTATTTTTGTGCTGTCACAAATTTAAAAACAGACCTAAGCCTTACAGTATCAAGGTTGGGAACAAGGAACAAATTTTTTTAACGATTTTAGCCACGCACGTATATATAGTATATATATTATATATATCTTCTGCTGTTTTAATATAAGAGTGTTCCTTTGTTCCTTACTTAGTTATTCAAGCGATTTGGTCATTTTGAATTTTGTTCTTTAATTGTTCACATGGGTTCCTTTGCTGATATGTCAGTGCTTATGAGGATTGTTTTTTGTTCCCTTAGTTATTTAGCTTTGATATTTTTGTAGAAATAAAGGCGTGGTCTTTTGCCGTTTGATAATCTCAATTGTTTGCTAATTCGTACTATCCCTTTTCTTTCTAATTCGTTTTTGAGTTTAGTCATTGTGAGGGGATGTTTAATTCCATTGTCATCACACCAATTTTTATAAGTCTGATATAAATTTTCTTGGTTTACTGTTGAACCCTCACTTTGAATGTAATTTTCATTAATAAATTGCTGAACTAGATCGTTGTCAGTTAGCCATTTGTTTCTTGCTTTCAAAATTGATAAAGTTTGGGTGAGAGTATGTTTAGCCATGGCTTTCTCTGCTATGTAAATACATAAATAAACAAATTTACCACGTTCTTTTCTTATTTTTTCAGTATCGATGGCTTTATCAAAGTTTTCTATTCGCATGAAGTGAACTATGTTTGCCCTGCGCTTAAAGCCATTGCTGGTATCGGAAAAGCTAGGTTCTTCGTTACCAATAAAAAGCAGTTTAGCATGGTTAGAAAAGGTGATATCAGCTTTGTTTTTTACTGGAGCGTTCATTTCACCGCCACCTGTTAAGGTTTTGATAATAGCTGGGTTCTTAATAAAGGACTTTGAAATATCATCATGGATATTTAGCCATTTACCAGCTAGCTCTGAAAGACTGAAGTTGTTGCTCTTATCATCTGTCAAGTTCTCTAGAGAAACATGAGCAACGTTTTCCTGGCCTAATAGCGTCTGCAGGTAATTGGCAAAAGTTGTTTTACCGTCACCACCATTACTTATTATCAAAACAAAAGCTTGAATGGGCTTGTAACTGGGGTAGAAAGAATAACCGATCAATTCCATTATTGGAGTTATGTTTTCGCCAAACGATTTCCAAAGCCACTTAGTTGTTTCAAATTGCGCTGCTTTTTTATTCTTGATATTAGTTAACTCTTTTTCTACATCAAAGGGGACTAAGTCATAATCAACACATGATGTAAAATAGTACTTAGGCGAATGCTCTTGCAATTTGAAATCATCCCAATTCCAAACACCATTTTTGAAGTTGAAATAATTACCTTGTTTTTTGCCAAACGTATCTTTCCATTTAACACGCTTAATGCTGTCACAAACAAAATGAAAAGCATCCCTGGCTACTCGATCAGTCCACACGTTATATCTGTTTAAAAGCTCTGTAATAACGCTCTTAATGCTTTTAATGTTTCTAAGCTCCCAGTACCCTTTTACTTCGTTATACTCGTAAAAATCGTCTTTATTGCCGTTCTCAACGATAATGCAATTATTTACTTCAAGAATAGTATTGCCTAACTCAGAAATATTGACTTTAGATTTGCCATCTTTATCAATTATTATCCAACAAACAGTTTTATTGATTAATTGTTCATATTTTTCCTTTAACTCAGGGTCTATGGTAATTGCTCGTGGTTTATTATCAGACAAATTTGAAACCTCTCTTTCTAGAATACTGTATTAGTAATCGACACAAGCTGTTATAATTTTCAGACTTTTAAGTGAGCTATTTATATCTTTCAGACTTTGGTTTATTTCATTTAAACATTTGATTAATTCTTCGTTGTCTTGACTCATAATTTATTTCCTTTTCAGTTAAACATCTAAGATTAATTCACTTGCACGTTTCTAGATGTTATAATTATCTAAATACCGTTTTCTTTTTCGTGGTTGTCTAAGAAACGGTTTTTTCTTTGCTCTGAATCCATTTCGTGATGGATTGCTTACCATATAGTTTGCGACCATCAATGATAGCCACTGGCATCCCCAGAGAGGCCCAATAAGTTATAGTAGATGGAGCTACACCAAAGTACTTTGCAATCTCTACACGGTTTAAATATGGCTGCTGAGGGGATGCTACTTTTTTAATACTGTCTTTAATCAGACCACAAACATAGTTTTGTAGGTCTGTTTTTTGTTCTTGATCTAATTTGAATTCCATGGTTTATTCCTCTCCACAATAAGTTAGCATGTACGAATTATTCACTAAGTCGCTGTAACGCTTAGTAAAACTCTTAATTACATTTGTTAAAGCAGATATTTCGTTTAACTGATTTAGCGTTAAGTCGCTAGGACTTTCTATTTCAGTTATTTTGTCTGAAAGGATAGTCAGACAATAGAGAATATCCAAGCTTTCTGTTGCCATTTGAATAAACTTATTGTCGAATTCACTGGTTACTTTGATTTTTCTTTCCATAGCTTTTCTCCTATCTGATTGTAGTGTACTGATCAATTAGCCAATCCTTTACTTTCTCAATAGTAGTAGAGGACAAATTTGGTTGACTCTTAATAATTCGACTGATGGTCCATCGACTAACGCCAACTTGTTTTGCTAGTTCTTTAATACTTAAATTTTCTTCTCCTCGTTTACGTTTAAGTGCCAAAATCTGTTTTTCTGTTAACTTCATGGTTCCCTCCTTAGCAACAAATTCGTTTACAAAAGAATCATAAAGCATTCTCGTTATCTTGTCAACAAAATTGTGGCTATTAACAAAAATGTTGCTACAAAATGCAAATAAATGTAAAATTGCCTTAAAGGAGACAATCATGAATAGCAAAATTCGTATAAAAGAATTACGTCAGTTAAATAATGTGAGCCAAGGTGACCTAGCTAAAGCGACTGGGCTTACTCGACAAGCTATTAGCAATTATGAAAACAACGAGAGAATGCCTAATAAAGAAATATTGGAAAAATTAGCGAATTTTTTCAACGTATCAGTACCATACATACTGGGTGCCTATAGCAAAGAGGAAATTTTAGAAGTCTTAAAAAATAGTTATATCTCTGAATCTAAGAAAAGTTCTTTAGGTTATAGTGAGAAAATCTCCGAAGTTTCATTCAACGTGGATTTGATATGCATAGCACAAGGCTTATTGCCATATGATGAACCAAGATTTAATCTATTATCCGAAAAAGAAATTAATAATATTGATTTTTGGAATGAAAACTTCTCGTTTATCTTTAATAGTATTGCGGTTAAATGGTTAATTACTAAACCTTTAGATGCTACTAAAGAGGATATAGTAGATGCTCTCAGGGATGCGCTTGCTACTAAATTACTTAAGTTAGAGAGGGACAATAAGGATCAAAAAGATGGTAAAGAATGGTTAGAATCACCAAAAGAGCTTTTACAAAAAAGACAGGAATTTATCAATGAACATATTTTTATAGATGAAGATGGAGAACCATTTATAGATTTTAGTAAAACTAATTACTAATTTCTTTAAGTAACTTAGTTGTGAAATGATACTGCATAAATATAATAACCACATGTTAAATATTTAAGATTAGTTCACTTGCACGCCTTCTAATGTTTAGGAGGGAATTAATTAAACATGGATAATGAAATTAAAGAGTACACCACACCCAGTGGTCAATGTAGATACGGATTTAATATTTATGTAGGTAAAAATGATACGACCGGTCATACGATTCAAATAAAAAAACAAGGCTTTAAGACCAGGGATGCAGCAGAAAAGTCATACTATGAATACAAAATAAAAGTCCTTAATGGTGAATATGAACCACTTACCAAAAGGCGCTACACCATGAAGGACTTGTTTAAATTATGGTCTAAGACCTATGAAACTACGGTTAAGGAAAGTACATATGCTACCGCACTTAGAATTTTCGATAATCATATTCTTAAGGACTTAGGTAATATTTATATAGATAAGCTTACCATTTTCCAGTGTCAAAGTGCTGTAAATAAATGGTTTGAAGTGTCTCATAAAACTTACAAGCGGTATATACGTTATGCATCCCGCATGCTAGACTATGCTGTTGATCTTGAATTAATTGATAAGAACCCAATGAAAAAAGTTGTAAGACCAAAGTATATTGAGCAACCCAAAGAATTTGATAATTTTTATTCTAAGGAAGAATTAAAACAATTTCTATGCTGTGCTAAGAAAAGAAATTTTATGTATTATGTATTCTTTAGATTATTAGCCTATTCAGGGATGCGTAAAGGCGAGGCATTGGCTTTAAAATGGGATAGGATAGATTTTATGCATAATAAAATAAAAGTTGATAAATCGGTAAGCAAGGGCATTAATAATAGACTTTATATCTCTACACCAAAAACACGTGGTAGTGTGAGAACCATTCAAATGGACAAGCAGACTATGGGTATGTTAAAAGAGTGGAGAACACGTCAACAAAAAGAAATGCTGAAACTGGGGTATAATTTTATTAGTACAAATAACTTGGTTTTCCCGACTTGGCAAAATAAGCCTAATCAACCAACACAGCCTACACAATGGAATAATAGCATCTGTGAGCATGGCCATCTTAGACATATTACAGTTCATGGATTTAGGCATACTCATGCATCCCTGCTATTTGATTCTGGTGCATCAATGAAGGATGTACAAAAAAGGCTTGGGCATTCATCCATGAAAACCACAATGGATATTTACACTCATGTAACCAAACAAAGCGAACAGGAAACCGTGACAGAATTTGAAAGGTATATGGAAGGCTAAAATCGACTTCATATCAGACTTCATATTCCGAGCAACCTGTTTAAAATACTGATATAAAAGGCATAACGGGTCTAATAGTTCGAGCCCGGATATCCCAATAAAAATAGCTCAACGGCAAGGTTTATGAGAGTTAAAAATCAGATTTGCCCATCATTTGTCCATCAGAGCGTTAAGAAAAGCTAGATGAATATGATTCATCTAGCTTTTTTTCTTTGGTTTTATGAATTAGCTCAAATGGGCTAAAACTTTAATTTTTTAAATTGATCAGTAAGTAGACTAATCTATTAGTGTTTAGCTAAAATAAAATTCTCAAATTTGTTTTAAATTTAAAAGCTATCTCAAAGTGTAAAATTAATATCTATTTATCGATACATGGTTTTTATTAATATGCGAAATATCTTTCTAATTGAAAAATAGCGCAAGTCCAAAAATTAGTATTACTGTTAAGAAACTAAGTGCAGACCAATTAAAAATTTTTTCCTTTTTATCTATTTTCTTTTCTTTTTTATCATCTTTATCAATTTTATCATCTTTTGTTAGATTGATTTTTGAAATCCAAATAAAAAGTATTTCAATAAGTCCCCACAAGGTAAAGCCGAAAACGGAAACAAGAATTAGAGCTTGACCTAATGAAGCATGTGTACTTCTCATATTTTGGAATAAGTTGCTAAGTAAGCTCATTCCACCGAAAATGGCAAAAGTAATAGCGGTGAAGATACCGAGAATTGCAATGAATTCTGGATAAAGCTCCTTTTTAATATTGTTTTCTGCTTCTATAATATTATTTTTTATATTATTTTTTGCAGCTATACTATTGTTTTTGACGCTTAGCTCTACGTCATCCAGTCGTTCCTTAATATTAACCAAATTCCCTTGTTTAGTTATAACACCATAATACCGTTTATATGAAGCAACTACATTATTATAAAGGTCTTGATAAAGGTCTTGACTTTCAGAATCTGTAAGATCCTTTAATTTCCCTAGGTAAAGTGGTAAGTTATTTTTATTAACTGGCTCCGAATCTGGTTTGTCAAGTTCATCATAGCAATTTTTTAATATTTCCTTGAATCCTTTATCATTACCAATAACAGTGCTATAAATAAGATTTTGAATATCTAGATCAATGTACTTTAAAGCGATTTCATTATCTTTGAGATTTTCCGCAAGTTCCACTAGGTTAGCGTCCTGCGTATCTGTTTTATATTTACCTGTAAATACAAGATCAACAAAATCCCAGGCTTCCTGTTCAATATTTGTATCTTTATTTTTTTCTGATTTTTCACTCATTTTCCTCACCTCAAAAATAATTATACATTAATAAATATCATTTTTTAATGAATATTTGGAATAGTTGTTTACATATAGTAAAGTAATTAATAAAAGAAGTTTTGTCAATTAAATTTTAATTATTGCCCAATTGTGTAGAAAAGATATTAGTCCTATTTTCTCACTCTCAATTAAGACTCTTGAGACCAAACAATTAAATTTGCATAGATTACTTAATAAAAAACTAGATGAGTTTTGCTCATCCAGCTTTTTTGTTTATTTTAAATTAGTTTGCGTTTTAGATAACAGTTTATCGTCAGTAAACGAAAAACTGGCACTTGCACCAGCATTCTTAGCTTTAATTCCAGTGAAGTAAACTGCGGTGACATTTTTCTTACCCAAAACTACATTTTCACTCAGTCCGTCAGGTTCACCATAGGTGTTTACGACAGTACTGTAAGAACTGCCGTCTTTCAAACTATTAAATGCTTTAAGTGATAGCTTATTGCTACTGCGAGTCCATTTAAAACCCGAAACTGTCTTAGTGATAGCCTTTTTATGACTGAATTGCACCAAAATAGTAGTGTCATATTTGGTCCAAGAATATGATTTCACCTTAAAACCTTTAACTGCAGTAGATGAAACCGACTCAGGCTGACCCAAAATGCCTTTAACATCTTTAATGGTGCTGCCACCGTTACCTTGTTGCGTGACATCACCAACTTTAATTTTGTTGTATGATTTCTAAAAGAAGTTTTTTGAGTATTAGTTTTCTTTACTTTCTGGCTACTTTTGGGCTTACTGCCGCCAGATTTACTATTATCAGAACAGCCAACCAATGATAAGGCAATCATGCCAGTTGCTGCCACTGTCAAAATCTTCTTGAACTTTTTCATTACTTCCTCCTGAAGTGCTATTGCCGTAGGTTTAATGTCACTGACGTGGTGGACAAAACAGAAATTAATGTTTGCTCATAGCATTAATGAAATATTTTTGAATTCAAAGCCACATTTCATCATCAATTTCTAATCCGGTATAGTTTAATTTTATCCTAGAACCCTATTAAGGTAAATAAGTCAAAAGATCATTTTGGTAAAATTTGGGACGATTAAATTCTCGGCTAGAATAGGTCTAACAGCAGTAATGAAGGGGAGTTTAGCTATTAGTGCCTTTTAAAGAATTTAAGATAAAAGCTAATGAAAAGATAAACAAAAGTTATAATCTGTAAAAATTGGAGCTGATTTTAATTAAAAAGCGGAATATCTTATCGCTGCCGTATCTCTGTAACTAAAGATAGTAATTTTGCTTTCTGATGAGATAGGCGGGCCAGAGCGTATCTAAAAGCTGCTCTGGAAGAAGATTTTGGAAAAAAGTTTGGTTTAACCAAGCTGAAGAAATAACTAAAAAGTGTCAGGCTGTTTGGTCAGTCTGGCACTTTTTATTTCAAACAAAATGATAAACAAAAATATTTAGAGTTAACCGTAAAACACAAATTCACTAATGAGCATGACATAAATTGGACTGATTTATTGATTTAGCAGTATGTGTAAGCGCTTATAATCGAATTGAGCGGAAGGAGGTGAATGAATTGAGCAGCCAGAATAAAGAAATTTTATTAAGAATAGCGAAAGAGGGCACAGTTACTAAAAAAGAGCTTAAAGAACAGTTCAAGTTGACGGATAGGCAGGTTAATTATGCTATTGCCAACATCAACAGCAATCTTAAATTGCAGAAGTTACCATTAATTGTCTTAAAAAATAAAACTTATTTTGCCAAGAGAGAACTAGTTAATTATTTTGCTAATCACAAAGAAAAAAATAATTTACGTACTTTTTTACCTGACGAAAGAGCGTGGCTTCTACTAACACTGATCTTGAGCAGAACTAGTCCAATCTCACTAAACGATTTTGTTTTTGAATTTCATGTTAGCAAGAACACCGTTTTAGCCGATCTTAAGCGGACCCGCTCCCAAATTGCAGACTTAGGTCTAAAGATTACTTTTTCCCGTAAAAACGGCTATCGGCTAATAGGACACGAATGGGATAAACGCATGCTGCTGTATAAATGTATTTTAAAGATTTATACGGCGCTGGGTTTTGATACCTGCCTCCAGCTGCTGCCAGACATCAATGATAACTACCCTGCAGTTGAAAACAGCTTGTTGAAAATAGAAGAACAGCTCGGGAAAAAATATACTGATGATGACTTCTTCCTTCTAATTTTGTTTTTAACAGCAGTCACTAATCGGATCAAGCAAAATAAAAATTTGATCGCTAATGAACTGGCTAGCGATGAAGAAATTAAGCATACAGCAGAATATCAGGCCCTCGAACAAACTTTTTTTAATAAATTTTCACTTCAGGAAAAAAGTTTCGTTGCTCTTTTTATTTTAGGGGCAAATGTTAAGCAGCAGCAAAAAATATCCGCTTCCGTGCAAACAAGATTGATTAACGCATTGTGGGAATTTTTGAATGAATTTGAATTAAAGTCATTTATTGTGCTGCCGAATAAAAAGGATCTGTTAAAAAAACTGATTGATCATTTTAGACCAGCTTATTACCGCATTAAATACAAACTGCCAGATAACAATCCCATGTTTAAGGAAATTACCGCTAAATATCACAGCCTATATGAGATTGTGGCGCAGTCAATGACACCTTTAAATAATTTTTTTGGTACTCAAATTTCGCCTGACGAAACTGCTTTTGTGACTATTTTTATTGGCGGTCACCTCCTAGAAAATAAGGTTAATGACCGCAAGAGAAAAATTGGCCGGGCAATACCGGTTTGTCCTAACGGAGTTTCAACTTCAAAAATACTGGAAAATAATCTGAGGGTTGCTTTTCCTGAGTTATCGTTTTATCCAGCTTGCTCTGTGCGTGAATATAAAAATTTTGTTTTGCCTTATGATGTGGTTTTTTCAACAGTGCCGCTTAAGTCAGAAAAAACAGTTTTTGTTATCAATGAAATTCTAAATGAGCACAGTATTACCAAACTAAGAAATGATGTTTTTAAAAAATTGTTGAACTTAAACTTCTCTAATATTGATATTCCCCAAATCATGAAGGTAGTTGCTGACTTTGCTGAAATAAAGGATAAAAAAGGTCTTGAAGACGGTTTGACTAAGCTGCTAATACCGGAAAGTAATTTATTTGACGAGATATCACAAGAACAGTCAAAGAGCAAACCTTATATTAAGGTCATTTTTACCCACCAGCAATATTCTTGGACAAGGTTAATAGCAAAAATTTCGGAGCCAATGATTAAAAGCAAAATTGTGAATGACGCTTTCTTCCTAGCTTTGAAAAAAGAGTACTGTGATCAACCCGACTACATTTTGTTAAATAGGCAGATACCATTGTTACATTTAGATCCAGACGTTTATCCCCAACAATTAGGACTGACACTATTAGTTTCCGCAAATCCCGTCAAATACGGGTCAGCCAAGGTCAATGTTGTCGCTCTGTTGACCACACCGAATAAGACAGATCATTTACCTTTACTTTATCAAGTTAAGAATATGGCAAAAGATACGACCTTTATTCACACGCTGTCTCAATCTGCGAATACCAAGGAAGCAGAAAAATTAGTCCAAAAGTTTCTTACCGCTTAAGAAAGGAGCAAATAAGTTTTGCAATTAACCGATTATGTTAAAAAAGATACGATTTTTTTGAATTGCCAAGCTCAAAGTAGGGCAGAACTCTTTTCAAAAGTGTCAGACAAGCTTTTGAATGAGGGTTATGTCAAAAAAGGCTTTTTAGATTTTATTAATCACAGAGAGGATAACTATCCTACGGGGCTGCAGCTGCAAAACCATACTGTAGCAATTCCGCATGGCGATCCCCAGTTCATCAACAAGCCCTTTGTAGCTGTTATTACATTGACTAAACCAATTACTATGAGACGCATGGATGATGCGACAATCAAATTACCCGTAGACACACTATTTACGCTTGGTCTCACTAATGGTAGTGATCACCTTGATTTACTTAAAGAAATTATGAAATTACTGCAGACCGATTCATTTGTTCAGCAAATCAAAAATTGCACAAATAAAGACGAAGTGGAAACAGTAATTCGCGTTGCAGAAAAGAAGAGAAAGGAAAATTCTGATGACTGAAAAATTAAATATTTTAGTTGCTTGCGGCAGTGGGGTAGCGACTTCAACTATTGCTGCAGACGATATTGAAGATGTTTGCCGAGAATATGGGATTACTAATTATGCTATTTCCAAATGCAGCATGACGGAAATGCCCAGTATGAGTCAAAACTATGACATTGTTTTTACCACCAATAATTACCGCGGCAAAATTGATACGCCCTTAATGAGCGTCACCGGCTTTATTACTGGGATTGATACTGCAGAACTAAGGCAAAAAGTAGGCGAAAAATTGCTTTCTTTAACAAAGGATAGGGAGTGAAATTATGGAAATACTAGGACAAATTTTTAAGACCATTATCAATATTGGCGCTACAGCTCTACTGCCAATCATCATTTTCATCTTGGGCTTGATTTTTAGAATGAAAATCGGGGATGCAATTAAGTCTGGTCTAACTGTCGGCATCGGATTTATGGGACTTACTTTAGTTGTTAATCTCTTAACTGCTTCATTAAAACCTGCTGTGGACTATTATTCTAAGTTAGGTACCGGCTACACGATTACTGATATTGGTTGGCCAGCGGTCGGTGCAGCTTCGTGGGTAGCACCTTTTGCCGGCTTGGCAATTCTATTAGGAATAATTATCAATATTGTTTTGGTGCGAACCGGTTTAACAAAGACAATGAACGTTGATATTTGGAATTACATGCACTTCTTAATACCAGGTTCATTAGCTTATGTTTTATTCAATAATTTTTGGATTGGTTTGCTGGTGACGGTGGGCATGTCAGTTATTGCGCTTTTCATTGGTGATAAATTAGCACCAAAATGGCAAAACTACTTCGGTTTAGATGGCACCACCTGTACTACGATTATCTATACTGCTTGGGTCATGCCTTTTGCTTGGCTAATCAATAAATTAATTGATTTTATTCCCGGGCTAAATAAGGTTGATCTGAGTTTAGAGAAAGTAAACAAAAAGTTAGGTGTTTTTGGCGAATCTTCCGTTATCGGCACCATAGTCGGTATTTTACTCGCACTTTTAACCCGCCAAAATTTGGCTCACACAGTTACTATGGCGATTGGAATAGCCAGCGTTATGGTTTTGATGCCAAAAATGGTGGGAGTGTTAATGGAAGGTATTTCTCCAGTTGGCAAAGCGGCACGTTCAACAATGACGGAACAAATGGGTAAAAAGGCAAACTTGAACATTGGGATGGATATTGCTTTAGGCTTAGGCGATCCAGCCACTGAAACTGCCACTGTCATCACCATTCCGCTGGTGATTCTCTGTGCTTTGTTTTTGCCAAATATTAGATTGTTCCCAGTGGGCCTTTTAATGTCAATTATTTATATTTCGGTTGCGGGTACTTTAATGACTAAGGGCAACTTGTTTAGAACTATTTTGATTGGTGTGATTTTCTGTAGCGTAACCCTGTATTTGGAAGCTTATGTTGCCCCCGGCGCAACCAAAATGATTCAAACCGGCGGCGTCCATGTCAGTGGATTGTCATCTGACCTGACACTGTCGGAGCCGTGGAATGCACTAATTTACTGGTTAAGTACTATTTTTTAAAAAGATATATGGGGTTATCCAAAATATGAGTGAAATATTACCGTCAATTTTTGGCGCAGATATTCTTAATCTGCAAAAGGAAATTGACATTTTAGAAAGTGAAAACGTTAAGACTTTGCATGTAGACATGATGGATGGCAATTTTGTTTCCAACATTGCTTTTGGTCCTAATCAGGTTCAGGCGCTGAAAGAATACAGCAAGATGAAATTTGATATTCATATGATGCTTGCCCATCCGTTGGCACATTTAGATGATGCAATTGCTACAGGTGCGGAAATGATCTGCGTTCATTATGAATCAACACCGCACATCCATTTTGTTTTACAGCAAATTAAAAAAGCCGGCTGCAAAGCTGGTGTTGCTTTAAGTCCCGGAACGCCGGAGGCAGTATTGAAATACCTCTTAGATGAAATTGACTATGTATTGGTCATGTCGATTAATCCTGGTCAGCCTGGGCAAAGATTTATTCCGCAAACCGTTGACAAGATTAAAAACGTACGGGAAATGGTCAAGGGACGCGACATCAAAATTGAAGTGGATGGTGGAATAAATGATAAATATGCCGCACAGTGTGCTGCTGCAGGAGCAGATATGTTGGTAGTAGGTGGTTATTTATTTAATGGTAACCAAGTGAAACAGCAACTGCTTAAGCTCAGAAATGCAGTCAAATAGTGATGAAAAGAGAAAAGAAATTGCAAAATTACACCTTAAAAATTTTAAACCAGTTGACACATTATGCGGAACAAGAAGATACAGCTGATATTGCTTTAGTTGTGACTGAAATATTGCATGCTAATCATATATTTTTAGCAGGTGCTGGCCGTTCTGGCTTGGCAGTGCGGGGCTTTGGCAATAGGTTGTTGCATTTAGGATTTGCAGTTAGCATCGTCGGAGAAATCAGTTCTCCGCATTCACAGCCGGGAGATTTATTAATCATCTGTTCCGGCTCCGGAGAAACTACTAGTTTAAAGGCCTTAGCGCAAAAAGCTGCAGCCGCTAAAGTAAAAATCATCTTGTTTTCTACGACTAAGGAATCTACTATTGCGAAACTTGCTAATCATACAATGATTATTCCGGGAAAAACCAAGACAGTGCAAGATAAAACTACTGGTTTTACGCAACCAATGGGCTCGGTATTTGAACAACTCTCATTTTTAACTTTTGACGGCATAGTAATGAATTTAATGGATCAGACCGGTGAAACTTCAGCTTCAATGTTTCAAAGACACGCGGATTTTGAGTGAGAGAAAGGATAGATAATATGAAAAAGTTTGACGGACAGGTTGTACTGGTAACAGGCGGCGCTAACGGTATTGGTAAAGGAATAGCAGAAAAGTTTGCCGCAAACGGTGCGAATACGGTCATTGTTGATTATGACAGTGAAAAGGGAAAGCAAACTGCGGCAGAGATAACAAATAAATATCAAAAATCTCTTTTTGTTAAAACGGATGTTTCTAACTATCAGGATTTACAAAACGTTCATGACCAAGTAATGGCTGAATTTGGTAGAATTGACGTCCTTGTACTTGATGCAGGCATTGCCTACGCTGATAAAGTATCCGAAATAACACCGGCAGAATGGCAAAAAGTGCTTAATATCAACTTAAGTGGTTACTTTTACACCGTTAAAGCCTTTTATCAAGAATTTCTGGAGAACAAAGGAAGTATTGTATTTATCAGCTCTGGTTCGGCTCTTAGTGGAACTGGCGGCGGAGTAGCTTATCCTGCTTCAAAAGCCGGCGGAGAAGGACTGATGCGCGGTCTTGCCAAGGAACTGGGACCAAAAGGGGTAACCGTTAATGCTATTGCACCGCGGGTAATTGACTCCGGCTTGTTAAGCGTGCATTATCCTACTAAGGAGAGTTTGGCGCCTTTGCTAAAACAAATTGCGGTTAGAAGAATTGGCACAGTTTCGGACGTTGCCAATCTGGCATACTTCTTAGCTAGTCCTGAAAATTCGTATATTCAGGGTCAAACAATTTTGCTTGATGGCAACAGAACGGTTAGATAATTTAGTTTTATAATACCCCCGAATTAAAAAGAGATTTGGGGGTACTATTGTGCCTATATTTTCAGGCGCTAACTAAAAAGGGAATTATTAAAAACATTTAGTTATAGCAAAAATCTTAGTTAAATTTGCAAATCAACCTGTTAGACTTAATCATTTGTACCAAATTTATATTTAGCCTAAAATGCAGTCAGTTAGAATTTTCACTATTAAAGTGATAACTATATATGCACCTTTTATAATAAGTTTACAAAAATGGAGTTAGGTAAATGATTAAATGGCAGGAAGACTGGGCTTATAACAAATACTGGGTAATGGCTCACTCTCAAGCATGTTATGAGCAGATTCGATTGTTAGCTAAAGATAATATGTGGTCAGAACAAAAAGAAGCTGAATTTGAGCAATTGTTAGCACAAGCAGCTAGTCAAGCGCCCACTACTAAAACATTAACCAATGCCTATCAGCATGTCTGGGGTTATTTTAAGAAAATTTGTACACCACAAGAAAAACAAACTTATTTACTCTTATTACAAAAATTGACGCCGCAAGACGATGAATTAGGTCCGTTTTTAAGCGATCTAACCAACAAATATCAAGTTACCTACTTATTAAATTCGCGGTTAATGCAGGAGGCTCAAGCACAATCATGAGGTTATGGCACCAAGAACTAATCTGGCAATTGCCCCGGCAACAATTATTAGGGCAACACCGTGAAATTGCTGCTTTGCGTGGTCGTGGCTGGGGTAAACCTCATGCCACTGTTAACTATGTTTTTCAATATTCGCCCTATAAACTCTATCAATTTCATTTATTGGTATTAGCTGAAATGGCAAGGCGCCACTATCATCCGGATATTAAATGGTTTGATCCATATTATCGCGGACAGTATTGTGCTAGATACGAAAATTTAGCTGCTATTCCTTGGACAGATCCCATCTATCCGGAGCATGATGCTGCCTATTTAAAAGCTTGTTTGGCTAATTTGCACGAAAAGGGCATTGACTTAAATATAGGTAGGGACAATTAGTTTTAACCATTCAAGTGTTCTAATTAAGTTTAAAAATAAAAAATATCCGCAAAACATACAACCAGCGTTTTGCGGATATTTTTACTTAAATAATTACATGCCTGCCTTAACGATTTTCTTTTCAGCCATAGTTTTACGTAAAGAAAGCATAGCAGTATAAGTAGATAAAATGTAAACTTTTTTAGTTGGCAGATTGGCAATATTGGCGATTAGTTCCTCATTATCTGTGCAGGTAACCATTTTACCGGGGTCAAAGCCGGCGACTTCAAGACGGAAGCCCATGTCATGCCAACGCTGTCCACCAACCAGAATTTTTTTAATTTGATCGTGATTTAAGTCTTCAAATTGACCGTCCCATATCCAAGAAGTGTCGATGCCGTCAGCGTGATTAGCATTAAGCAGGGCAACTAGGGAGTAGTCATCTTTTTCTGTGTTAAGCATGTGGAGTACTTCGTCTAATCCCACCGGATTTTTAACCAAGATCAGATCAATTTCTTTTCCTTCATATTCAATTAACTCTTGTCTACCAAAAATACGTTTATTTCTGGCAAAAGCTTGCGCAATTTCATCTTCGCTTAAGCCAAAGTGACTTGCCACAGAATAAGCTGCCAAAGCATTATAGATGTTATAAGTACCACCAATGTTTATAATGTAGTTTTTGCTACCCATCTGAAACTCAAGTTTATTCGGCGTTTGTTCAATAATCTTGTTAACAGAATATGTCAACTCCGGTCTGTGGTATTGGCAATTGGGGCAGAAAAAATCACCGAGATTGGCGTAAATGCGCTCGTGATAGTGCAAAATATGATCGCATTGAGGACACAGGATACCGTCAGTATTAACGGGAGCCTTCATATCATTTTGCGGATTATCATCTGGCAGTTTAAAGCCGTAATAGATTTTTGGATTAGGCAAGTCAACGGAAGAAAAGATACTGGCATCACCATTTGCAATGATGGTTGCTTCAGGTGCTAATTTAATTCCAGCAACAATTTTTTCGTAAGTGGTATAGATTTCACCATAGCGATCCATTTGATCGCGAAAAATATTGGTTAAAACAAAAACGCTGGGGTGAACCAGTTCCGTTACCATTTTGACGTTAGCTTCATCAACTTCCAGTACTGCTATTGGCCTTTTGGTCCTTTTCTTCTTGTGTGCCAAAAAAGCGGTAATGATTCCCTGTTGCATATTCGAGCCGGACGGATTGGTCAAAACCTCGCCGTATTTTTCCCGCAGTGCTGCTACGATTAATGCCGTTGTCATTGTTTTACCATTTGTTCCGGTAACAATAACCGTTTCGTAGCCATCAGCTAATGTTTTCAAAATTGCAGGATCAATATCCATAGCTAACTTGCCGGGGAAACTGGTTCCTCCTTTAAGTACATTATGTAAAAACCAGTAACTCGATTTGCCGGCAACTTTAGCAATTCCAGATTTAAAACTCATATTCTTCCCTCGCTTTAAAATCATTAACAACTATAGCATAGCCACGAACTGAAAACGAGTTTTTAGCGACTATTTAACTGCACTTATTTTATTTTTACATTATACTAGATGAGTTAGGTGAATTTAAATGAAACAAAGGAGCAAGAATGGCACAACTATTTTTTGAGTATGGCACTATGAGCAGTGGCAAAACTTTGGAAATACTGAAAGACGCTCATAATTATGAGGCTCAAGGTCGGAAAATTGTTTTATTAACAAGCGGTATTGATAATCGCAGTGGAGTCGGTACCGTGGCATCAAGGATTGGGTTGCACAGAAACGCAGTTCCTATAGATCATGACTTTGATATTTTTGCTTATATTAAGGAAGTAAACGAGCAGGAGAAAGCGCGCGGAGATGGTGAAATTGCCTGCGTGTTTGTTGATGAAGCGCAATTTTTAGAACGGCATCACGTAGTGGAATGTGCCAAAATAGTTGATGATTTAGGTATTCCGGTAATGACTTTCGGCTTAAAAAATGACTTCCAAAACAATTTATTTGAAGGAACGAAAAACCTGTTGATTTTTGCTGATAAAATTAAAGAAATAAAAACAATTTGCCACTACTGTGGTAGAAAGGCTACAATGAATCAACGGATACATAATGGCAAACCGGTTTATGAAGGAGAACAGGTACAAATAGGTGGGGATGAAAGCTACTACCCAGTTTGTCGTTTTCATTATTTTCACCCAAGTCAATCAAGATAGAGAGGGATTAATAGAACATGGATAAAATTATGGCGCAGCTTGAAGGTCTTGTTGCTCATTATGATGAACTGCAAGAGATGATGGCCGATCCAGAGGTTATCAATGATACCAAGAGGTATATGGAGGTATCAAAAGAAGAAGCAGATCTGAGAGATGTGGTTCAAAAATACCGCAAGTTTAAGGCTGATAAAAAAGAAATTGCAGATAATAAAGATATTATTGCAAGCGAAAGCGATTCTGATTTGGTAGAAATGGCCAAAGAAGAAAATAACGATTTGGAAGATGAAATCGCCCAACTTGAAGATGAAATTAAGATCTTAATGCTGCCAAAAGACCCTAATGATGATAAAGACATTATTATGGAAATTAGAGGAGCAGCAGGTGGGGATGAAGCTTCTTTATTTGCCGGTGATTTGCTCAGAATGTATGAAAAATACGCGGAAAGACAAAACTGGCAGGTTTCTGTAGTTGATAGCGAACCGACAGAAGTTGGTGGTTATAAGCGGATCGCGATTATGATTACGGGCGATAAGGTTTATTCTAAGCTTAAATATGAAAATGGCGCTCACCGTGTGCAAAGAGTTCCTGTGACTGAATCACAAGGTCGTGTGCATACTTCAACAGCAACTGTAGCTGTTATGCCCGAATACGAACAGGTTGACCTTGATTTAGATCCAAAAGATATTCGGGTTGACGTCTACCGCTCAAGTGGTGCCGGTGGTCAGCACATTAACAAAACTTCCAGTGCGGTCCGCATGACGCACCTGCCAACAGGTATCGTTGTCGCAATGCAAGACCAACGTAGTCAACAACAAAACCGTGAAAAAGCAATGCAAATTTTGAAATCACGTGTTTATGATTATTATGAAAGTCAAAACCGGGATCAATATGATGCTAAACGTAAAAATGCTGTCGGAACTGGTGACCGATCAGAACGGATTAGGACTTATAACTATCCGCAAAACCGTGTTACCGATCACCGTATCGGTTTGACACTGAATAAGCTTGACCGCATAATGAACGGCGAACTTGATGAAATTATAGATGCTTTAATTTTATATAATCAAACTAAGCAATTGGAGGAGCTGGCCGAACAAAATGTCTAAAATTGACACTTTAAAAAGTCTGCGGATATGGGCAGCTGAAACAGCACCAGAAGCAAGACCTGAGGATATTGACTTTTTACTGGCTGAAAGGCTTGAGTTAAATCCAAGCGGGTTTCAATTGAAACAAGATCTGCAGCTTACTCTAGATCAGGTTAAGCAAGCGCAAAAAGACGTTAAAAAGCTGGCTAAAGGAATTTCACCCCAATATATTTTGGGCTACTCGTGGTTTTTAGGCTATAAAATTTTGGTTCAGCGGGGAGTTTTAATTCCGCGCTTTGAAACTGAAGAATTAGTAGAATGGGCTTTAGCAGATTTAACTACTGGTGATAAGGTGCTTGATTTGGGTACTGGCTCAGGCTGCATTACGGTAGCTTTAGCTAAAGAAGCAGCCAAAAAGAATATTACAAAGCTTGATTTATATGCTTCTGATGTTACTGATGCTGCTTTAAGAACGTGTGAGGAAAATTTCTTAATTCATAAAGTTGATGTGACAGTACGCAAAGCAAATATTTTAATTGGTCTGGAAAAATTCGATAAAATCATTTCCAATCCTCCTTATATTAAGGAATCGGAAAAAGATATTATGGATCAAAATGTTTTGCAAAACGAACCGCAAGAGGCACTTTTTGGCGGTCAGAATGGGATTGAATTTTACCAGAAATTTGTCAAACAGGTGCGTGATCACCTCAATACTGGCGGCGAATTTTTCTTGGAATTTGGCTTTAGTGAAAAAGACCAGCTGGCAGAACTATTTGCTCAAGAATTACCTGATTTTACTATTGAGTTTAAAAACGATTTGTCTGGCAAGCCGCGGATGGTTAAAGGGAAGTGGAATAAATAATGGAAACTAAAATTTTTTCACAGAATCAAATTGATGATGCAGTAAAATTACTCGCTCAAGGAGATTTAGTCGCTTTTCCCACTGAAACAGTTTATGGCTTAGGTGCAATTGCTACTAACGAGCAAGCTGTTAAAAATGTTTATGCAGCAAAAGGTCGTCCCAGTGATAATCCGTTAATCGTCACTGTTTCTGATGCCAGTATGATGGCTCAGTATGCTAAAGAAGTTCCAGAACGTGCGCAAAAATTAATCAGAAAATTTTGGCCTGGTCCATTGACTTTATTACTTTACGTTAAACCTCATAGCTTGCCTAAAGCTGTGACCGGTGGACTTGATACGGTAGCTTTTCGGTGTCCTAAGGATAAATTAACGCATGAACTAATCAGTAAATTAGGCTACCCAATAGTCGGTCCTTCAGCAAACACTTCGACTAAACCAAGTCCCACTACTGCCGAACACGTATATCACGACTTGAAAGGTAAAATTGCTGGTATTATTGACGGCGGGCCAACAGAGGTAGGATTAGAATCAACCATTATTGACTTGTCAGTAGCAACTCCTATTGTTTTACGTCCCGGTGCTATTACGCCTGAAGAATTAAGTGCAGCTTTAGGAGAAAAAGTTTTGATTAATACGGGCAAAGTTGCCGATAAAGATGTACCTAAGGCTCCCGGTATGAAGTACCGTCACTATGCTCCTAGTGCCCCAGTTGTCGTTGTTGATGATCCCAAGGATTTTGCTCATCTTAATTTGACTAATGAAACAGGGGTAATGGCATTAAGTAAAATTCTCAATGAGATTGAGTTGCCAGCTGCTAATAAATTTAATTTGGGTAAAAATTTGGCAGATGCTGATCATAATCTTTTTGGAGGATTACGTTACTTTGATGATAAATCTAATATTAAACAAATATTTGTGCAGGGTTTTTCTGGCAGTGAAGATACTTTAGCTTACATGAATAGGCTGAATAAAGCCGCTGCTGGTCATCACTATATGCCAAAATAAAAATTTGGTAGCAAAGGACTTTAAACCCTTTGCTTTTTTTATTAAAATACTCGTAAACGTAATTATGTTTATAGGAGGAAAAAGATGGGCAAATTTACGGTTTTGAATCATCCGTTAATTCAACACAAGTTAACAATTATTAGGCGTAAGGAAACAAGTTCCAACGAGTTTAGACGCATTGTTGGTGAAATCGGTGGGCTAATGACTTACGAGATTACCAGAGATTTGCCACTAAAAGATGTTGAAATTGAAACACCAATTGGCAGGACCACTCAAAAAGAGATTGCCGGTAAAAAGCTGACTATTGTGCCAATTCTGCGTGCAGGTATTGGTATGCTTAACGGTGTAATGGAAATGATTCCATCAGCTAAAGTAGGAGTAATTGGCATGTATCGGGATGAGGAAACTCTTAAGCCGCACGAATATTTCTGCAAGATGCCTAAGGATGTTGCAGAACGTGAATGCTTAGTGGTTGATCCAATGCTTGCAACCGGTGGTTCTGCAAATATGGCAATTGGTGCTTTGAAAAAGCGTGGAGTAAAAGATATTAAGCTTGCAGTTTTGGTTGCCGCACCTGAGGGAGTTAAGGCTATACAAAAAGAAAATCCTGACGTTGATATTTATACAGCAGCAGAAGATGACAAATTATTACCAAATGGCTACATTACTCCCGGTTTAGGTGATGCTGGCGACCGGTTATTTGGCACTAAATAAATTTTTTTGCGTAAAATAATCGTATAATTCGCTTTCATTTTTCACAAAATTATTGAATGGTGTTAATATTGTATGAGTGTTCGATAATTTGGGCACGAGAAGGGAGGTCACGAAGTATTGGAGAGATCATTTGTGTTTAAATTCCTGGGTCTTAAATTTGATTTAACAGGAATTATAGGCTCAACATTGATGGCAGCTGTGGTTTTGTTCGTTTGCATTTGGCTTTCGCGCAAAGTTGAAATGAAGCCGAATAAAAAGCAAAATGTGTTAGAATATCTGATTGATTTTACTGATGGTATTGTTAAAGACAATGTCAGTGATCCTGATGCCAGAAGGCACCTTTCACTTTATGCTTTTGTTCTGTTTATCTATATTTGGTTTATGAACCAACTGGGACTTTTCTTGGAAGTTAAAGTAGGCGACACTATGATTGTTAAATCACCTACGGCAGACCCAGTGACAACAATGTCATTTGCAATGATGACCTTGCTTCTTTCATTCACTTTCGGAATGCAAAAATTCGGTACTGGTGGCTATTGGCGCAATTATGCCGAACCTGTTAGTTTCCTGTTTCCAATCAATATGATTGAGGAGATCACTAACTTCTTGACATTGTCTTTGCGTTTATATGGTAATATTTACGCTGGTGAAGTGTTATTAACTTTAATAGGAAATAGCTTTGCTCCCAGCTTTGGTGTTACCACTTTGGTTTTAGCAGCACCGTTAGCTATGATCTGGCAAGGATTCTCTGTCTTCATTGGCTCTATCCAGGCATATGTTTTCGTAACTTTATCCATGGTCTATGTCGGAAAAAAGGTTACAAAAGAATAATTTTTTGGAGGTTTAAACATGTCACAAGCTTTTAAATATATCTCAGCAGCTATCGTAGCTGGTATTGCTGCTTTAGCAGCTTCTTGGGGTAACGGTAAAGTTATTACTAAGACAGTTGAGAGCATGGCTCGTCAACCAGAAAGCGCCGGTAACTTAAGATCAACAATGTTCATTGGTGTTGGTCTGATTGAAGCCGTTCCTATTTTGGCGATTGTTGTTGCTTTCCTGATTCTCTTCGTTTAATTTTATTTAAAATAATTTAGGTAAAAGAGAGAAGGGCAGTAAATGACATTTCATAACTTATTTGCAGCCTCAGCAGGTCATATTTATTTAGGTAATACTTTGTGGTACCTGATTGTTTTCGCAATTTTGCTTCTTTTGGTTAAACATTATGCTTGGGGACCAGTTTCCGACATGATGGAAAAAAGGCGCCAAAAGGTAATTAATGATCTTGATTCAGCTGCAGACAATCGCAAAAAGGCCGAAGTTTTGGCTAATGAGCGTGAAGCTGCCTTGAAGAACTCAAGACAAGAAGCAACGCAAATACTTACTGACGCAAAAGCAAATGCGGAAAAAACAAGTACGCAGATTGTGGCAGAGGCTAATAATAATGCTGCTTCAATTCATGAAAAGGCAAAAGCCGATGCTGCACAAGCAAAAGCTGATGCGTTAGATGAAGCTCGTGCACAAGTTGCAGATATTTCTGTGACGATTGCGGAAAAAGTAATTGCGAAGAATTTATCTGCTGATGACCAAAAAGATTTAGTCGATCAATTCATTAAGGGGCTGAATAAATAATGGCCTTAAGTAAAGCAGAAATTGCTGCACGTTATGGTACTGCACTATTTGATTATGCACAGGATATGGATGCTTTAACAGCTGTTCATGCAGATTTGCAGGAACTGGCAAAAGCCATTTCAAACTATCCTCAGATCCTGAAAGTTTTTAGTGATCCAATTTTTAATAGCGCAGAAAAAGCTCACTCACTTTCTGTAATTGCAGAAGGTCTGACTAAGGAAGTTCAAAATTTTTTGAATTTACTGTTAGATTATGACCATTTTTTGGAATTGCCTGCAATCATTGATTGTTTTAATAGTCTATACAATCAAAAAGAAAAAATTGCAACTGGCGTGGCTATTTCAGCCGTTGCGCTAGATGAGCAGCAATTACAAAAATTGGGTGCTGGCTACGCCCAAAAATATGGCCTTAAAAAAGTCATCCTTAAAAATGAGGTTGATCAAGGTCTGATCGGCGGCGTAGTTTTAAAAGTTGGTGATTGCGTAATTGATGGTTCAGTCAAAAATAAACTGAATAAGATTCGTGCGCAGTTAATTAATAAAAATTAAAAGAGGTGAAACCATTGAGCATAAAAGCAGAAGAGATTAGCTCTTTAATCAAGCAGCAGCTTGAACACTATGATGATAAACTCGACATCAATGAAGTCGGAGTTGTAACATACATAGGTGATGGTATCGCCCGGGCTCACGGATTGAACAATGTTTTGGCCAACGAACTATTGGAATTTGATAATGGTTCTTATGGTATAGCACAAAACCTTGAATCAAATGATGTTGGTATCATTATTCTAGGCAATTTTGATGATATTCGTGAAGGTGACCAAGTCAAAAGAACCGGTCAAATTATGCGTGTACCGGTTGGTGATGCACTAATTGGTCGCGTTGTTAACCCATTAGGACAGCCGGTTGATGGACTTGGCGAAATAAAAACGTCTAAGACTCGTCCAATCGAGGCTTCGGCACCGGGTGTTATGGAACGCCAGTCAGTTAATCAACCGCTGCAAACGGGTATCAAGGCTATCGATGCTTTGGTCCCAATCGGTCGCGGTCAACGTGAATTAATTATTGGTGACCGTAAAACTGGTAAGACTAGTTTGGCAATAGATACTATTTTGAACCAAAAGGGCCAAGATGTAATCTGCATCTATGTCTTTATCGGTCAAAAGGAATCAACTGTCAGATCCCAAGTAGAAACTTTAAAACGCTTTGGCGCAATGGATTATACGATTGTTGTTGAAGCCGGACCAAGTGAACCAGCACCAATGCTTTATATAGCACCGTATGCTGGTACGGCAATGGGCGAAGAATTTATGTACAACGGTAAGGATGTTTTAGTGGTCTTTGATGACCTGTCCAAACAAGCCGTTGCTTACCGTGAACTTTCTTTGCTTCTCCGTCGTCCGCCTGGTCGTGAAGCTTATCCTGGTGATGTTTTCTATTTGCACTCACGTTTACTTGAACGTAGTGCCAAGCTAAGCGATAAACTGGGTGGCGGTTCTATGACTGCCTTACCATTTATTCAGACTGAAGCGGGAGATATCTCAGCTTATATTCCAACCAACGTGATTTCAATTACCGACGGACAAATTTTCTTGCAGAGCGACTTATTCTTTGCGGGAACTCGTCCAGCCATTGATGCAGGTAACTCAGTTTCCCGTGTTGGTGGTAGTGCTCAGATTAAAGCGATGAAGAAGGTAGCTGGTACCTTGCGTACTGACCTTGCCGCTTTCCATGAGCTAGAGAGTTTTGCCCAATTCGGTAGCGACTTGGATCAGGCAACACAAGCAAAATTGAACCGTGGACGCAGAGTTGTAGAAGTATTAAAGCAACCACTCCACGCACCTATTCCAGTTGAAAAGCAAGTTGTTATACTTTACGCTTTAACTCACGGATATCTTGATTCAGTTCCTGTTGATGATATTGCCAAGTTTGAAAAAGAATTATATGACAATTTCGACAGCAACCATGCTGATCTGCTAAAACATATCCGTGAAACTGGTGAATTGCCGGATGAAAAAGAATTGCAAACAGCAATTGAGAAGTTTGCGGATAGTTTTTCACCAAGTAATAAATAGGAGGTAGCTTTATGCCTGCATCTTTACTTGCGTTGAAGAGAAAAATTGCTTCAGTTAAGCAAACTGGTAAAATCACTGAAGCCATGAGAATGGTTTCCGCGTCAAAGTTGAACCAAACGGAAAAGCGGGATAAAGGCTACACGATTTATAATGATCATGTGCGGCAAACTTTATCGCGTTTAATGAGTGCCGAGGTTGTAAACCACTTGCATAAGGCAAATGTGGCAATCGACAATGAGAGCATTAGCAAAATCGATTATGAAAATGTTTTCGGCTTAGGTATTGTTTCCGATATGGTTCAAGCACGTAAAAAGGTTAATTCCACAGGTTATTTGGTTATCACTGGTGACCGTGGTTTAGTTGGTTCCTATAATAGTGCTGTCATTAAAAACATGATGGGATTATTTGAAGACTCTCGTGCTGAACATAAAGATATCAAAGTTTTGGCTGTAGGGTCTGTTGGGGCTGACTTTTTCAAGAAAAATAATCTGAATGTTGTCTATGAAAATGACAATATTGGTGACGTGCCGACCTTTGATGAAGTTTTACCAATTGTTTCAACTGCGATCAAAATGTATTTGAATGGAGTATATGATGAGTTATACGTTTGTTATACTCACCATATTAACTCTTTGTCATCTGCATTTCGGGTTGAAAAAATGTTGCCAATTGTCGATATTGATATTGGCGTCAAAGAAGCTGAAGCACATAAAGATTTAGAATACGATATCGAGCCAAACGTTAATGCTGTCTTAACCACATTAATTCCTCAATATGCCCGTTCAACTATTTACGGCGCAATTCTGGATGCCAAGACTGCTGAACACGCCAGTTCAATGACTGCGATGCAGAGTGCTACAGATAATGTTGACGATTTGGTTTCGAGTTTAACTACTAAATTAAACCGTGCAAGACAAGCAGAAATCACTACTGAAATTACTGAAATTGTCAGTGGTGCTAATGCTTTGAAATAATTAAGAAAAGGAGGTAGATGTTTTGAGTGAAGGTGAAGTTGTTCAAGTAATCGGCCCTGTTGTCGATGTTAAATTTCCGCTTGACAAAAATCTGCCTGATATCGACAATGCTTTGCGTGTTATCAAATCGGATGATGAATCTATTGTCCTTGAAGTTACGCTGGAGCTTGGCGACGGCGTTTTAAGAACAATAGCCATGGAATCTACCAATGGTCTTAAGCGCGGCATGAAGGTTGAAGATACCGGTGGTCCGATTTCTGTACCTGTAGGTAATGATACTTTGGGGCGTGTCTTTAATGTTTTAGGTGAACCAATTGATAACGGTCCTAAATTTGAAAAAGATCATGCGCGTGAAAGTATTCATAAAAATGCTCCAAAGTACGATGAACTGACTACTAGTCAGGAAATTTTGGAAACAGGTATTAAGGTTATTGACCTGCTTGAACCGTATGTTCGTGGTGGTAAAGTTGGATTATTCGGTGGTGCCGGTGTTGGTAAAACTACGATTATTCAAGAATTAATTCATAATATTGCCCAAGAACATGGTGGTATTTCAGTCTTTACCGGTGTTGGAGAAAGAACACGTGAAGGTAATGATCTTTACTTTGAAATGAAAGCATCTGGTGTTTTAAGTAAAACCGCCATGGTTTTCGGTCAAATGAATGAACCGCCTGGTGCCAGAATGCGTGTAGCTTTAACTGGCTTAACATTAGCTGAATACTTCAGAGATGTTGAAGGTCAAGACGTTTTACTCTTTATTGACAACATTTTCCGGTTTACTCAAGCTGGTTCCGAGGTGTCAGCCTTGCTGGGACGTATGCCTAGTGCCGTTGGTTATCAGCCAACATTGGCGACTGAAATGGGGCAATTACAAGAGCGTATCACTTCTACTAAGAAGGGCTCCATTACTTCAATTCAGGCGGTTTATGTGCCAGCCGATGACTATACTGACCCAGCTCCAGCTACTACTTTTGCTCACTTGGATGCTACGACCAACTTGGAACGTAGCCTAGTTGAACAAGGTATTTATCCAGCTGTTGATCCGTTGCAATCCACTTCTAGTGCTTTAGACCCTGAAATTGTTGGTCAAGAACACTATGAAGTTGCTACTCGGGTACAACATATTTTGCAACGTTATCATGAATTGCAAGATATCATTTCCGTTTTGGGAATGGATGAGTTGTCTGATGAGGAAAAGGTTATTGTTAGCCGTGCTCGTAAAATTCAATTCTTCTTATCACAAAACTTCTTTGTGGCAGAACAGTTTACTGGGGTTCCCGGTTCTTATGTTCCCATCAAAGAAACCATCAAAGGTTTTAAGATGATTTTGGAGGGACACTTAGATGATCTTCCAGAAGATGCTTTCCGTAGTGTCGGCCCAATTGAAGATGTCTTGAAGAAGGCTAAGCAAATGGGTGTAACTCCTAGCGATCCAGAAGCTAAAGCATTATTAGAAAAGTAAGGTGATGTCAAATGGCAGATCCAGAAAAGCTTTTTATGGTAAATATTGTAACTCCTGATGGTCTGATTTTTTCCCACCATTCCAGCATTGTCGAAATGCGAGCAATAGATGGTCAACGCTCGGTCATGTATAATCACTTGCCGATTTTGACCCCACTTGCAATTGGTGAGATTAAAGTTAAGAGAAGCCGTGAAATGAACAACGTGGTTAACCACATTGCAGTCAGTGGCGGTTACTTTGAATTTTCCAATAATGTAGCTACAATCATTGCTGATAGCGCAGAACGTGCCGGTAATATTGATGTGTCTCGAGCTAAGGCTGCTCGGGAACGTGCTCAAAATGCCTTGAAGAAGGCTCAAGCAGAGCATGACCAGAAGTCTCTTGAAAGGGCACAGGTTGCATTAAGAAGGGCAGTAAACAGAATAAGTGTTTACAACTCAGACAAATAGAATTAAAGTTTTAAGCGGATGCACTACTTTGTGTGTCCGCTTTTATTGTGACTTAAGAAAAGTGAGAAAAAATATGTTTCAACTTGGCGTTCATGCCTTAATTAGTATAATAATTTATTTAATTACGATTGGCTTGTCGTTTCAAATCATGAAAAGCGTACGTATTGAAAACATAATTCGTAAGAATAAAGTATTTGAAGCCCAGCTGTTTCTAATTTTTGCGGCTATTGCCTTAGGTTTTCTAGTGGGTAATTTCTTCATTACCTTAATTGACACTTCTATTCAACTGAGCAATTTCTTTTAAGACTTGGTAAAGCGGGTAAAGTCGCCCACAAACTTAAAATCTTTATGGTAAAATATACATTGAATATGATGGAGGATTATCGTGGCACGAGATATAGGAATAGATTTAGGAACAGCTAATGTGCTTATTAACGTTTCCGGTAAGGGAATCGTTTTAAATGAGCCTTCAGTTGTTGCTGTTAATACAAGTACAAATAAAGTGGTAGCTGTTGGAACAGAAGCTTATAAGATGGTAGGGCGGACCCCTGGTAACATCAGAGTAATTCGTCCTTTAAAAAATGGCGTGATAGCAGATTTTGATATCACAGAGGCAATGCTGTCCTACTTTATTGAAAAATTAAACGTTAAAGGCTTCATGTCCAAGCCAAATATTTTAATTTGTGCTCCTACAGGAGTAACATCAATTGAACAGAAAGCAATTATTCAGGCTGCTGAAAAGTCTGGTGGAGGCAAAGTCTACCTTGATTTTGAGCCTAAAGTTGCTGCTGTTGGTGCGGGCCTTGATATTTTCAAACCTCAAGGTAACATCGTAATTGATATTGGTGGTGGTACTACCGATATTGCTGTTTTATCAATGGGTGAGATAGTTACGAGTCAATCACTGCGCTATGCCGGTGATCATATGAACCAGGCAGTTGTTTCTTACATTAAGAACAAACATAATTTACTGATAGGTTCTCGCACAGCTGAACAAATTAAAATTGAAATTGGTAGTGCTTTTGAACCAGATAAAAACGAAACTATTACAGTACGTGGTCGTGATGTAGTTGATGGTTTGCCTAAACAAGCAACGGTGTCTGCTCCTGAAATTCAAGAGGCACTTCATGATGGCTTAATGACTATTATTGCAGCTACCAAAGAAGTTTTAGAAAAAACTCCGCCTGAGCTTTCTGCTGATATTATCGACAGAGGAATTATGCTGACCGGTGGTGGAGCATTGCTTAAGAATATTGATAAGCTAATTTCTTATTACCTCAAGGTGCCTGTGTTAACGGCTGATCATCCACTTGAAGCCGTAGCGCTGGGAACTGGAATTTTGCTCAAGAATATCGAAAAACATCAGCGCCACTAGTTTTTGGAGGCACGGTTTGCGAAAAATTTTAATTTATTTAGTTAAAATCTACCAAAAATTTATTTCTCCGGCTTTGCCAAAATCGTGCCGTTATTATCCGACTTGCTCGACCTATATGGTCGACGCTTTAACTAAATTTGGTCCTATTTTGGGACTAATTATGGGTATTGCTCGGATTTTACGGTGCAATCCTTTTGTGCACGGCGGTGTTGATCCGGTACCAAATAAATTTACTATATTTCGTAATCCTCATCCAGAAAGATATGAAGATGAAATTATTGCAAAGAAATTTCATCCAAATATGAAGTAGGAGAATTTATGTCAAAAAAACCTGAAAATATTAATGTTGAAATTAACGAAGTCAAAGGCAAGGAAAACCCAACATGGGAAGTAGTTATTCCCCAGAAAAAATCTATTGGTGTAATTGAAAAATTAAGCGGACGATACCGTGCAACGACTGGTAAAACCAATAGTGTCTTGTATGCTAAAAGTTTAGAAAGCATTATTAATGACTTGCTCTCATACTTTGCTTTACATGAAAAATAATAGGTTGTGATAGTTAATGGTCAAAGTACAAAATAAAACCAATCTTTTTGATCGCATCGCGTGGAATATTGTGGTCCCTGTGCTGCTTTTAGCAGCAGTGGGCCTATATTCCATTTATTTTGCGGCAATTGATGACCCCAGTCACATGGGCAGTCCAGTAAGGGCTGTGGCAATGCAGGCTCTCTGGTATATTATTTCATTTGCCATAGTGATTTTTGTCATTCAATTTGATGCTGAACAGCTCTACCGGATTGCACCTTATGTATACGGATTAGGAATAGTACTTTTGATTGCGGTTTTGTTCTTTTACAATCGTAGTATAGCTGCAGATGCCGGCGCCAAAAGCTGGTTTAAGCTAGGACCAATTTCTTTTCAGCCGTCAGAGGTCATGAAACCGGCGTTTATCTTGATGCTGGCGCGGGTTGTCCGTGAACATAATGACAAGTTTACTCATACCATTAAAAACGATTGGATTTTAATTGGGAAAATGCTTGCTTGGTTGCTACCAATTGCCGTACTTTTAAAATTACAAAATGATTTCGGCACGATGCTTGTCTTTTTCGCTATAGTTGGTGGGGTAATTATTGTTTCAGGAATATCTTGGAAGATAATAACACCAATGTTTATCATAGTTGCAATTATGGGTGCGATAGTGATTTTTATGGTCACTACACCAGGCGGTCAAGTTATTCTAAGTCATTCTTTTCAACCGTACCAATTTGCTCGTATCATGTCGTGGCTGAATCCATCTACTGATACTTCAAAAGCAGCCTATCAATTGTGGCAGAGTATGCAAGCGATTGGATCTGGACAGATTTTTGGTAATGGCTTTGGAAATCTAAGTGTTTACGTACCAGTTCGTGGCTCAGATATGGTTTATTCAGTAATTGGTGAGTCATTTGGTTTTGTCGGTAGTGTAGCAGTTATTTTGCTTTATTTATACTTGATAGTCCAAATGGTCCGGATAACATTTGATACTAAGAACGCATTTTATTCTTATGTGTCGACCGGCGTAATTATGATGATCCTTTTCCATGTTTTTGAAAATATCGGCATGAGTATTGACCTTTTGCCATTGACCGGTATCCCATTACCGTTTATTTCCCAGGGTGGATCAGCCTTAATTGGTAATATGATTGGTATTGGAATGATTTTGTCCATGAAGTTCCATAATAAAGACTACATGTTTAGCCGTGCAGGAGACTTTTAAAAATTTTAATAACATACAAAAAGAGCATTTCAGAGATGAAATGCTCTTTTTTACTTGGTTAAATTTTCATTTGAACGGCAAACCAAAACGTCACAATCTGCTGTTCTGGTTACATATTCAGTTACACTGCCGATCAATATTCGTTCAACGGCATTAAGTCCCGTTGCTCCTAACACAATTAAATCAATTTGGTGCTTTTGCGGAAACTGATGGGCAATAATTGCTTTGGGAGAGCCAAATTCAATTGAGTAATGAACTTCCTTAACCCCAGCTTCTGTAGCTTTATTGTAGTAGTTCTGCAGTTTTTCTTTAGCATCATTAGACACTTGTTCTACCATCTCGGAATCAAAACTAGACACGTTTTGAAAAGATCTAGTATCAATGACATGTAAAATTTCCAAAGCAGCTTCGTTTCGCTTAGCAGCAGCGATAGCTTTTTTGAAAGCTAAATCGGCTTCTTTTGAGCCATCAACTGCAACTTGAATACGGTGATATTGTTTCATCATTAAAAACACCTCTCTTACAACTATTTTACCAAATTTTAGTCCAATTAATCATCCTTTTGATTAAGTAAAAGGCTAAAAATTAAAATAGTAACTGTACTAAGTGCCAAGGTAATGAGGTTAAGATATTCGTTAGACTGGAAAGCCAGAAATATTCCTATCAAACTTTCGATAACCAATAGGATAGCAGTTCCAGTCATAATTGAACTGAAATTAGCAATATTCTTGCTGTTATATATTAGAAAGTGAGTCTTGCGATTATGCCAAAGATAATAGGCAGTTAAAAGCAACACAGCTAAATAAATTATGATAGCAACTTTGATAATCATAAAAACTCCAATAAAAAAAACGGTCAACAGACCGTTTCCTAAAATTCTCAAGAAATCCGAGTCGTCGAAACATAGCAAAACAATGCTTGTTGAACCCGCAGTGTTCAAAAAATGAGAAGTAGCGCAACGAATATGGATCCTATCGCAAAAGATAGTCTTCCGATTCGAAAGTTATTTACTATCTCGCATGTCTTATGTTTGACCGGTCAACCTTATACAATTAAGCTAGTCGATCAACTCAGATCAATTATTATACTACTAAGCATCACATCATTTGTCAAGACAGAGATTTCAAATATCTATGTTCCTTATGAGAAAAAATAATTTTTTCTATAAAACTATCGGTAATAATTTATTACTTTATAGTTTGTACTTATTTTTTAATAGTAAAATGGATTTTCAAAAAATCGGTATGAAGCCCGTTTTTTATTATAAATTTTTTTAAGAAAAACAATAAAAAATGTTATCAAAATCTTTATGAGTATAACAGTATAGATTTATTTTAATTTCTTTTGTTTGTTATGAAATCTGCTTAATTTTTATTCTTTAGAAACCCCTACTAATATCACTAAATAATTTTTAAAATAAAGCATTATTTAATATTTTATGTAATTAGAATACAAATAGTTTTAAAAATTATTATATTATTTTTAGCTGAAAATTATTCCGGATAAATATTTAAAAGTCAATTTTAATGCTCTTTATTATGTTATTTTTAGCAGAAAAATTAAGAGCTTAATAAAATATTTAGCAAATATATCATTTTTTCTTTTCTAAAATTTATCAACTTAAATTGTGTAGTTATTTATAAATACAACATTAGTTATAGATATTATATTGACATTAATATTTGACTATTCTAGAATAGTATTCGAACATACTAAACATACATACTTTTTTAGGAAGGATAAATATGCTAGGAAAAAATAATTATAATGAGAGACTAAGGAAGATGGAGATGCAGGATAAGCAGGACCATTTCTCAATTCGTAAATTGAGTATTGGTGCTGCTTCTGTTTTGCTAGGTTTTACTTTCTTTGGTTTGAATAGCCAAAGCGTAAAAGCTGATACTATAGATCCATCGCAAAATGTTACAGAGGAGTCGAACAGGGATAACTCTAATACTGAAATTAAGGAAACAAGTACTAAGAATACAACAAAGTCAGACGCTGCTGCGTCTAAAAAGAAGAACGAAACGGACTTGTCAACTTTTTCAGGATTAAGTTCATTCTTAAAAGACTCAAAGAGTGATGAGGTAAAAGATACTACAGCCAAGGACAAGGCTGATACTACTGCTAAAGATAAAACTGATAAGGATAAGCAGGAAACTACTACAGCTGATTCAACTGGCAATAGTGCAACTTCTCCTGCAACCGGCTCAGATGAAGGTAATCAAGATATCACTACTGATAAGACTCCAACTGACATAACTGGTTCAGATGATCACAACTCCGACACTGGTAAGTTGCCAACTGATGTAACTGGTGACACTACTAATTCAGGTAAAGATACTGATACTACACAAGATTCAAAAGCTAATGAAGCTAAGAAATTAGCTAATGATTTAGCTAATGATGATAAAACTGGTGACACCCCAACTGTCATCAATGGGGTAGCACATGTTTATAATTGGAATCAGCTTGTTTATGCTCTTGATAATAAAGAGTGTTTTGATAAAGATACACAAAACCCTGATGATACTAAACGTATTTCTGAAATAGATATCATGAATAATATCACAGCGGATAATAAAGGTGGTCAAAATGGGTTAGACGTATATGGTAGAACTTTATTGATAAAATCTTATGATGCCGATGGTAGTACGAATAAATACAAAATAGACTTTAACGGTTACCACCCTAGAATTAGAGGAAATAGTTCTGAAGTTACTAACTTAACGTATAGTAACCTTGAACTTTGGTGTGCCGATTATTGGGGCATTATTATGACTGACCGTAATAATAGTTCAAGTAAGCCTCATGACAATAGTGGAGAAAAAATAGGTGTCTCCAATCTAACATTTAATAATATTGACTTCCATGGTTCTCAAATGGTTCACTCTGCTTCGGACACTCATATTACATTTACAGGGACAAATACCGCTGAAACAATCTATACACCTTATAAAGATGGGGGAGCAAGCAGTGCCAATCACCAACAACTATTTGAATTTGGTGGTAGTAATAATAGTATCGACTTTAAAGAAGGAACCTTCACTGGTGCCACATTTGGTGGTAACGTTATCGAAATGAGGGGCAGTAACTGCAACGTTACAGTCGAAAAAGGAGTGACAGTCACCTTAAATCCAAGGCTTAATTCTGACGGGAAAACGTTAGGAAATAATCCAGCAGAAAATACTTCTGCAGTCCACGCAATCTATATTTCAGGTACTGGAAAAGTTGATGTTAAAGGTGAATTAAATATTAACGTCGGAATTAATTCTGGAGATAACGCATACCAAGGCAAACTTGATGCAAATAGGGCTACAGCCATCAGATTAAATGACAATGCATCTCAGTTTACTGTTGAAAGTGGTGGCTCGGTTAAAGTTACAACAAACGGTGATATTTCAGACTATAACAGTGGTAACAACCTAATTTATGATGGTGGTAATTTTACTGTTAAGCCTGATGGAAAATTAAGTATTATCGGTAAACATATGGGTGATTATAAGGGTACTTTGGTTCAAATTGCTGGAATAGCTAATGTCCAAAACGGTACATTCGAAATCAGACTTGAAGAAGACCCGAACCATCCTTATGATAAAAGCGATCCAACCAGTGATCAAAATAAGGATGCTCAAATCTTTGGTGCAGGAACTAACCCAATTGTGTTAGTAGACGTTACTGGTAGTGATAGTAAATTAATTGTGAACAACCCACAGTCACTTGTACTTGATTCACATTTAAACACAGCAACAGGCACAAGTATTATTGGTGATAGTAGTGCTGTCACGATTACCAATGTCCGCCAGAAATTAAACTTTTTAGGTAATAGTTTAACTTTGCCACCATTCCATACTTTACAAGTTAGCAAAGATAAAACTACTAAAAATATTGTAGTTGATAAACTGGTACTACTTAATGGACAAGGTGGTAAGAATGGCGAATATATGTTCACACCTGAGTTGTGGGAGAAAGTTAGTCAATTACCTTACTTTAAAATTCCAGAATTAAAGAACATTAAGACTTTATTAGATGGATTGGCTGAAGAGGGCAACCCAATAAACTATGATACAATTTTCTCAAAAATTATTGATGCTGCTTTCTCCAATCCAACTAACATTGGGTATAATGACATTGCCTTTGGTCCGGCTAATAGTTCTGGATTTTTAGATATCAAGCCTGAAAATGTCACTGCCACAGCAAATGTTGATGCTTCAGGTAAAAAAGATGGTTCTTGGACAATTTCTGGAACTGTTGATGGTTATAGTAGTGAAAAAGACGGACCTGACTCGGATCTTAAGAACCCATTTAGACAGTATTTGAAGTTGCCTCTTGGCACTAAAGCATATATCATGGCAGAGATAGATTATGGAAAAGGTACTCCTTTAAGCTTAAATAATGAGATTCCAGATCCGCCATATGAATATACGAATAAGGATGCTAAAGATTTGCCAACTGAGTTTGCTGGTGAAGTTACCAAATCTGAAAATGGTAATTATATATTTAAGGTAAATGTACCTGCTGAAGTTGTGGGCAATATTAGTTCCAATACTAAAATTAAACTAACACCTACTGCTAACTTTATTGACTACAATCCACTGGATAAAGACAGTAAAGAACGTCCAGTAATTGTAAGCATCTTAAAAATAGCACAGGATACTGCTGCTAAAAATATCAAATCAAAAATTGACGCAGCTAATGATTTAGATAGTCAATTCCCTAAGTCAGATCCTAAGTCTAAAGAACAAGTTGCTCTTGAAACTGCAATAAATAATGCAGCAGAAGTTGCAAAAACTGCATTGGATTCTGGTTACGAGTCTGGTAAATCTGTATATGGTGCGGGAAAAGTAGATGAAGTATCTCAGCGTGAAGACGCTGCATTAAAAGCTTTAGATGATGCTATGGAAACAGCCCAGAAAGTGGTTGAACAAATTCAAGCCGCTGAAAAGGCTAAAGACGATGCACAAAAAGCTATCACTACTGCAGCTAATAACGCGATTTCGCGTGTAAAGCAGCAATCAGCCTTAACTGATGCGGAAAAAGCACAATACATTGACACCATTAATAGCGCTGAAAAGACCGCTCTGGAAAACCCTTCGACTAACAAGAATTCAATTTATAATCCTGCGAATACGCCAAGTGACATTAAAAACATCCAAAATTCATTTAATGACCTAGTTAATAAAGAAGCAGCAAAAGCCGAAGTTGAAGGCTATACTGAAAACGGCAAGAAAACTTTAGGTGTTTCTTCAGATGAAATTGATAAAGCTTTGTCTGATCAACTTACCGCTATTGAGGGTGCCACTGATATAGATGCGACTGAACAGAATGCTAAGAAAGCTATATTAGATAAACTAAAGACTGCAGCTAAAGCTAAAGTTCAAAAAGACGCTACTGCTGCTGAAACCGGTCTTGGAGTTAAATCAGACACAAACATTGATCAAGCAGTTAGTGATGCTGCAAAAGCTATTGATGATCATACTGATTTTAATGATATCGAAAATGATGTGGCCACAGGTCAGACCAACGTCCTAACCGCATATAAGAAAGCTGCTAAGAATCAGCTTGCTGAAGTTGCTAAGTCCGATAAAAAGGCACTTGGTGTAGAATCTGACTCTAATATTGACCAAGCTGTTGATAACGCCAATACTTTAATTGGTCAGGCTAGCTCGGTTGAATTAGTTACTGAAGATTTAAATAGTGCTAAGTCCAATGTTGCTGACAAGTTCAAGGACTCTGCTAAGAAGCAAGTTCAAGATTATGCCGATGAAGCTAAGAGCAATCTCGGTGTTGACACAGATGCTGGTATTAATGCTGCTGCTAAGACGGCTGAAGATGATATAGATGGTCACACTGCAGCAGATGATATTAAACAAGATATTACTAAAGGTAAGAATGCTATTTTAACTGCCTACAAAGACTCGGCAAAGAAGCAACTTGATCAAGCTGAAAAGGATATTGAAAGCAAACTTGAAAACGTCAAGGGCTTGACTGCTAATGATATTGAAAACGCTAAGAAAGTAGCTAAAGATCTGCTAACTAATAGCGAGAAGACTGGTTACAAGGACAAAGTTGATGCTGCTGAAACTTTTGAAGATGTCAATACTGCCACTAAGGATGGTATTGCTGCTCTAAACAAATTATTGACGGACAAGTCCTCTCTTGGTAACAAGAACGATGCAATTGATGCTATTAATCAAGCAAGAGACAAAGCTATTAATGATATTAATGATAAAACTAAATATCCTAACTTATCTGATGAAGATAGAAATTCATTAATTAACACTATTAAAGATGATGCCACTGAAGGTGTTGACAATGTCAACAAAGATACTGATCCTGATAAAATCCGAACTGATAAACAGGCGGCAATAGACAAAATTAATAGTGTCACGGCCACTGCTTCAAGCAAAGATTTGGCAGATCTTAAGAATGAGCAAAAAACACAAACTGCAGCTTTACAAGATGCAGCTGCAAAAGCTAAGGAAACTATTGACCAGATTGATAACAAGTATCTCAGCCCAAGTGACAAGCAGTACTACAAAGATTTGATTGATAAGCATGCTGCTTCCGCAACTAACGCCATCAACTCAGCAAGTAACAAAGATGATATTGATACTGCTGAAAAAGACGGTGAAAGCAACATAAATAGTGATCTTGTTTCAGCCCAAGTTGCTGCCGCTAAATCACAAGCAATTGCGGAACTGAATCAGGCAAAGAGTGATGACAAGAAAGCTATTAATGATGCTCATAAGAATGGTTCACTTGGTGACGATGACTGGGAGAAAGCTCTTGATGCTATTGACAATGCCTATACCACTGCGATAACTGCTGTATCTAATGACCATACTCCAACCGATATTGTTACTGACAAGAACACTGGTATCAACGCTATGCAGACAGTTGTTGACAGCGTTTCTGGAAATGCAGAACAGGCTGAATTAGCAAAAACTAAGAATAAAGCGATTGCAGATCTGAAAGATCAAGCTCAAGAACTGCATGACCATATTCAAGCAGACCCTAATTTATCTAACACTGAAAAGAACGATTATCTTGACCAGATTGCTTCTGCTTTGAATAATGCAGAACAAGCTATTAGCGCAGCTGATAAGAACACTGTTAACTCAGCACACAATGCAGGTATTGAAGAATTAAATAACATTAGAAATAACGCTGACTTGCAATCTGCTAGAGACAAGGCTCTAACTGATTTACAAAACGAATTTAATGCTGATAGTGCTGCTATTGATGGCTTAACCAATATTAGTACTGCTGGTAAAACTGGTATTAAGACGGACCTGCAAAATGCGTATAATGAAGCCGTCAACAAAGTTAAAGATCCAACTTCTAATACTATTGCTTTGATTAATTCGGCAAGTGATGCTGGCATTACCAACATGGAGAATATTCTGGGTAAGGCCAAGGGCTTAGACCAGACAATATTAGATGATAAGAAAAAGCTGGAAGACTATGCTCAAAAAGCAGTTGATCGGATTAACAGCTCAACTATGTCAGATACTGATAAGGTAGCAGCCATTAAAGATATTCAAAAAGCTCGTGATGACGCTCAAGCGGAAGTTGGCAACAAACTTACCGTTGAAGATGCTAATCAGGCTGAAAAAGATGGTGAAACTAGCATCCAAAAAGCTGAGGCCACGGCAAATAAGAATGATATGGACAAGGCCAAGGATGCAGCCAAAGCTAGAATTAATGGTGCTAGAGACAAAGCTTTACAAAACTTAAAGGATGTTTATGACGGTTTAACTGTTGATGAACAGAAGCAAGCTCAGGATGCATACAATAAGGCTCTCAAAGATATTCCAGCACTTGCTGAACAAGCTGAGGCCGCAATTGATAAAGCCTTCGACAAAGGTGCTATCAGTGATTTAACTAACGATGCCATCAATTCAATTAACTCAACTGGTGACACAGCTAACGTAGCAATGACTAAGGTTGTCGCTGTACAAGCTGTTAAGGATGCCGCACAAGCCGCTAAGGATAAATTGACAAACGAAAGAGACAAGGCTGGCGTTGATGATGTTGCTAACTTAGGAATTGCTGATATTAATGCGGCAACTACCAGCTCGACAGTACTCGATATCAAAGATAATGCTCTTAACAGTATCAAAAATATTAAAGATTCTGGTACTGGTGATACAGATAAAGATAATGCTCTCTGGGATAAGAAGAATAAAGCTAATGCTGAACTTGCTCAAGAACTTGACGATACTACCGCTGCTATTGACAAACTAACTGATTTAACTGCCGACCAAAAGAAGCAATTTAAAGATCAGGCTCAGGCTGCTCACGATAGGGCACATATCAGAATTGAAGGTGCTACTGAGGATCAAATCGATTCTGAAAAAGGCCTTGGCAAGACTAATATTGATAAAGCACTAACAGATGCTAAACTGCAAGCTGTTAAGAATGTTGCTAAAGCAGATGTTGACAAGACCGCTGATGATGCCATTGATCAAGTTAATAAAGACGATACTATTAATAAAGATGATAAACAAAATATCATCGATAATATCAACAAAGACCGTGACAAGACTAAAGAAGACATTGATAATGCCGACACACCTGATAAAGTTAATAATGCTAAAAACGATGGTGAAGGAGAAATCAAAGGTCACGTTGATAATGGTACCTCATCAGCTAAAGAGAAACAGACTGCTAAAGATAAGCTTGCTGCTGCCGCTGATAAGATTTATGACCGTTTGAAGAATGACAGGGATAGTGGAAAGCTAGATTATAATCAATATCAAGACCTGAAAGACAAGGTAGATAATGCTGTTGATGCAGCTAACGGAGCCATTTCAAATGCTGATGGTACATCAAATATTAATGGTGCTGAAAGTGATGGTGAAAGTGCCTTAAGCGGAATTAATACCGATATTGATAAAGTCGAAGCAGTTAACACCGCTTTAGGTAAGTTGTCTGATGCGGTTAACAAAGCTAATGATGCTGCTGATGCAGTTGCTGAAGAAGTAGGTAAGACTCCTGAAGAACAGCAAAAACTTGCTAAACAAATGAAGGATGCTATTGAAAAACAGCGTGCTGATGCGGCTAAGAACATTAAAGATGCTCAAAATGCAGCAGATGATCCATTAAATGCCATTAAGACTGCTGGCCAAAAAGGTGTTGACTCCATTACTGGTCTGACTAATGATTACACCGATAAGGTTGACCAGATTAAGACTCTGAAACAAAAAGCCGAAGCAGCTAAGGATGATCTTAACCAACTTAAGACAGATGAAACAGATGAAAATGGTAACCCTGTACTTACTGCAAGTGATGTTGCACAAGGTGAAGCTGATATTGACGACGCTGTGCAAACTGGAATTAGCGATATTTACCAAGCATCTTCTGTAGATGATGCAAAAACAGCAGAACAAAAAGCTGAAGACGCGGTTGAGTTAGCGAAATTACCAACTGAACTTCTTGCAGAAAAGAACAAACAGATTGCTGCTATCAACCAGTATGCTACTGCTGCGGAAGGAGAAATTGATAAATTTACTCAATCCGATCAGAATAAGGATGGTCTACCAGCTGATACTATCACAGCACTTAAGAAACAAGTTGAAGCGGCCAAGAATAAGGCTATTTCTAAGATCAATGATGTTACTTTAGCAAAAGGTGCAAGCCAGGCTGACTTTGACAAAGCCAAAACTAGTGTTCAAAATGCCGAAAAAGGTGTTGCTGAAAATAACGAAACAGTTGATTTTGGTGAAGCTGGAATTGACAAAGTTAAGACGCTTGCCAAGCAAAAAGCCGATGTTGTTAAGGCTAAGAATGACAAAATTGCTGAACTTGAGCAGAAACAAGAAGAAGCAAATAATAAAATCAAAGATTCAGGTTTGTCTCCTGCTGATCAAGGGCCTTTAAAGGATCAAGTCCAAAAGCTCGTTGATAAAGCTAAGGATCAGATTATTAATATCTCTGACACAGATGATAAGGGTAATGTTAAGACTCCTGAGAAGGTAAAAGACGAAGCTGATACAATTATTAACAACACTGTTAATGGCTTTGAAGATCAAGACAATGGTGGTAATAAAGTACCTGGAATTAGCGATATTATTAACAATGCCCAACTTGATGGTGCTAAGACAACAGCTGAAAAAATTCTTAATAATAAACGTGCTCAAGCGCATGACGTTATTAACGGTTCACAATTAACTGCAGATCAAAAGCAAAAAGCTAATAAAGCTATCGACGATGCCTTTAATACCGAAAAGTCTGATATTGATGCTAAGACCAACATAAATGATGTTCCAAAAGATGAAGATCAGATTGGTCAAGCAATCGATGCTATCTGGACCAAACCTACTTCTTCTGATGAAAAGAATGAATGGTTCAATGACGAAGAAAATAATGCTTTGTCAGGTACAGATGGTGTAGCAGGTTTAGAAGCTGAAGCTGGTCTTGATAAATTAACCGACAAGCAAAAGGCTGATTACAAAGACTACATCGACGATATTACTAATGCTATTGCAGCAATTAAAGATGCTAAGAACATTAAAGACGCCAGTTCTGCTTACGACAAGGGCATGACTTCTCTTAACAAGTTGAATGCCCTTGAACAAGTTAGGGCTGATGCTGAAAAGGCTAAAAATAATATTGATAGTAGTGATTTAAATGAGACAGCTAAAAAACGTCTAGAAGGTGACGTTGATAAAGTTGTTGAAGACACTAAGGACAAGCTTAACCAGATCGATTCTTCTGTCGGTAACGCGTCAACTAACAAGGACAAGATTGATCAGATTACTCATGATGCTCAAAGCGATATTACCGCCATTGAAAACGACTTCGGTATTGAAGACCAGTCTAACGATGTTGTTAATGCCGACGAAGAAATTTCCCAGAATCATAGTGATGCGATTGATACCATTCACAATGAGTTTGGTGATGACAGCAAGACACCTAAGACAGATGATGCTTACGAAAAGAACAAACATGTTCATAGTACAACTGATGAAGGTATCAATTCTGATAAGACCAATGCTGATAAGGAAATTTCTAAAGGCGCAATTGACGATGCAGCTGATATTGCTAAAGATAAAGTCAACCATCTGAAACATGAGGATGGTAGTGATTACACTGATGCTGATAAGAATAAGATTAAGCAACAGATTGATAAGGACGCTACAGATGCCAAGAATAAGATTGATAAGGCTGACAATATAACTGATATTGATAATATTCGTGATAATGGTATCCACCAAATCCATCAAGATTGCTCTGACCCATCTACAATTGATAATATTTTGCATGGTAATAACAGCAATGGTAATAACGGTGGCGGCGGAGTAGTTGCTCCTATTCAACCAGCAACACCGGCTAAAAACCCAACTACTAACACTTCTGACAAGGATAAACCTAACGGAACCAATGTTGATTTGAGCAATGCTACAGATGTAACTTTGATGCACAATGCTTACCTCTATGATGAAAATGGTAAACGTGCTAATAAAGTAACGCTTGGAGTTGGCTCAGTCTTGACTACTTACGGCACTAAGACTATCAACGGCAAGGATTACTACCTTCTTGTAGATAAGGGAGCTAACAACAAGACTTACTATGTTGCAGCTGGTAATATTGTTGCGGCTACTCGCAAACTGAAGCATAACGCATATATTTACAATCAATTTGGCAAACGGGTAAAGAATACTGGCGTATTTAAGAAGGGCAAGTTAGTTAAGACCTTCGGTAATGCTGTCAAGATTCGTGGCAAAAAGTACTTCATCATTGACAAGAACCGCTTCATTAAAGCTGCCAACTTTGCTAAAGGAGTTGTTACTGTAAGCACAGCCAAAGTTGAAGTAGTTCCAACAAGTGCAGTTGCTGAAAAGCCACAAACTATTGTTGAAAAGACTTTGATGCATAATGCTTATCTGTATGATCAAAATGGTACTCGTGCTAATAAGTTGATCTTCCAGGCAGGTTCCAAAGTCGAAACTGTTGGTAAGAAGACAGTCAAAGGCAAGGTTTGTTACGAACTTCCAGATGGTATGTTTATTGCAGCCGGCAATATTGATGCTAAGAAGTTGAAGTTAAAGCACAATGCCTACGTTTACAACCAGTACGGTCGTCGTGCAAACAAGAAAGTACTGAAGAAACATAAGTCAGTTAAGACTTACGGTAATTCAGTCAAGATAAACGGCAAGAGATATTTCATTACTGCAAAAGGACGTTTTGTTAAAAAAGCTAACTTTTAAATTGAAATAACTTAAATAAAGTGTCACGAATTGTTAGAAATAACAATTCGTGGCACTTTTTTTGCACTTTTTTACATTTTCTTTAAACAAAGAGTATATAAATATCATTTTACATAGCATTTGTTAAAATGATAGATTTAATTTAATAAATCAAGCTATTAAAGGGCTTACAAAAATAGCTAAATATAGTAAATATTATTTAAAACCTTGTATAGTATATGTAAATATATGAAGATATAAAATAATAGAAATGTTTCTTATATAAATAAAAATATTTAAAATTTCGTTTTTTTATAAATTATTAATGTTATTTTATATAAGTATAAACCTATTATTTATAGTAAAGTTAAGATATTTTAAAGTTATTTTAAAAAAATAAAGTTTTATTTTTTATCTATATGTTATTTAAGATTAGTTTATAATAAATACTATATTGACAATTATAATGCCTAGCATTAAAATATTGCTATAAATAGTATTTTTGAGAAAGGATTATTTTATGCTAGGTAAAAATAATAAGAGAGAAAGAATACGTAAAATGGAAATGCAGGCAAAGCAAGACCACTTCTCGATTCGTAAATTGACAATTGGTGCTGCTTCCGTCTTGCTCGGTTTTACTTTCTTTGGCTTGAATAGTCAGACCGCTAAGGCTGATACTGTTGATCCTGCAAAGGAAGAAATTAATACTAAAACTAATGAGTCTCAGTCTGAGCTTGATCAAACAGCAGATAAAGCCCAAACTCCAAGTGAAGACAAGCAAAGTAACTCAACGAAAAAGGATGCAGACTTAACTACATTTTCTGGTCTGAGTTCTTTTTTAAAGAGTACCGATACTGAAAAACCAACCACTTCAGGAAAAGATTCTACAGATAAAACTGACGATTCCAAGACTGATGCTCCAAAAGATAAGGACAAGGATAATACTGTTGACGACAGTTCCAAAACTCCTGATCAGGATCAAAGTAATGCTAAGGATCCAGCTAAAACTGATGATGACACAAATCAGGGTACTTCAGAAACGAATGATCCTGAAAAAACTGATTCTCAGGATCCTGAATTAGTTGATAAAGATGCAAAAAGGGATGCTACTGGAGTTAAGCAAGTCACAAATTGGGACGAGTTTACAGGTGCTTTACTTAATGCAAATGTGAGCGAAATTCGTATCATGAATGATATTGCTCCCACAAAAGATGGTGGACATGTGTCTATTGGTAGAGTTCCCGGAAGAACGCTGCGCATCATATCCGATGGAGACACGCGACATTTAATTGATTTTAAAGGATATCACCCTGAAATTGTTACGAATAGTTCATTTGATGTAACTTTTGAAAATGTTGCAATGAAAAGTGCAGACTATTATGGCGTATTTGACACTGGTGGGCTAAATAGTAGACAAAATGCCAACATTACCTTTAAAAATACGAAATTTGAAGGTTCTCAGCTAATTTATTCTGGGCGGAACACTCATATCTTCTTTCGTGGTGATAATGAAATAAGAACGATTAAAACACCTTATTATGATGGTGGACCATCTGACAATAACAACCAGCAGTTATTTCAGTTTACTGGTCCAAATTGTAGTGTTGAATTTGTAGACGGTACATTCACAGGCTCTACTTTTGGCGGCAGCATGATTGAAATGGAAAGCGATAATGACGTTGTTACAGTTCGTCAAGGTGCCATTGTTAATCTGACGCCACTATTAAACTATGACAACTCTCACGGGTCAAATGGTGAATGGGGAAGACCATTTACTGTTATTGCTATTACCGGTAGTGGTACTGTAAACGTTGCGGGTACTTTGAATATTAATATGACTGATAACTCAAAGGTATATCCATATAAGGGAACTCGCAATAACAGCAAATGTAGAGCCATATATTTACGGAATTCTAATTCTAGTTTCAATATTGAAACCAATGGTACAGTAAATATTACTACTAATGGTAACATCAGTGACGCAAATGGTGGCGGCTACCTTATTTATGATGGTGGTAATTTTAACATTAAACCTAAGGGTACCTTAAATGTCACTGGTCAGGACATGGGTGACTATGGCGGAACTTTAGTCTTGATTAAGGGTAAAGCTGACATTGAAAACGGTGCTTTTAATATTGTTCTTGATGGTTCTCCCGCTTCCACTAGCATTGGTAATAAGACTGGTGCCGGTTCCGGTGATGTTACTTTAGTAGACGTTCAGGGTGGTACCTTAATTGTCAATAACCCAACCTCACTAGTTTTGAATGCGCAGGCTAACACGGGTAAAAACACAAGTATCGTTGGTCAGAATCAGATTACTATAACAAATGTACGGCAACAATTTGATCTTACCGATTTAAATATTGGACTAGGCAAACTTACTTTGCCTCCATTCCATGTTTTACAAGTTAGAAAAAATAGAGGCACCATTACTGTAGACAAACTTGAGCTATTGAATGGTAAAACGACGCTAACTAAAGATCTATTGGATCAATTAAAAGCCAAAATAGCATCTGCTGGTATTGATTTTGAAAGCTTACCAAAAGACGTGCAAGAATCTTTAGAAGAAACTGCAGGCAGCAATAGCAATAATACTTTTGACGATCTTTTTATTGATATTATTCAAAGAGCATTCAACAATAGCAAAAACTTTGGTTACAACAATATTGCCTTTATTCCTGCCAACCCAAGTGGTTTTATGGACATTGACACTAGCAAAGTCACTGTCACGAGAAATGACGATGGTTCAAACACTATTACGGGCGCTGCAGGTAGTGTAATAAATTATGACCCTAAAGTAGATGGTCTGGAAGACTCTCAAAATAAGTTCGGTTTGGTTATGCCGATAGCTACCAAGGCTTATATTGTTGCCAATATTGTTGATGATAAAAATAAGAAAACTATCTGGGCAGATGATTCTATAGCCAATCCATACCAAAATACGGTTGACAATGCCAAAAATGATAATCATAACCCTTCACTTAATCCTCTGCCAACCCAGTACGCTGCTGTGGTCAATGACGATGGTTCATTTACTATTAATATTCCGGCAGAAAAAACCATTAAATTTAATAAAAATTATAGTATTGAGTTGTCTCCGAGTGCTAACTTCATTGGATATGATCCGACTGATACCAGTAAGCCTGTCAGAGTAGGTTTGGATATTCTGACATTGAGTGATGCTCGCGATCAAGCGGCTAAGACTATTAATGATGCGATTAACAAGGCTAAAAATGATAAGCCTAATAATTTGACGGATGAGCAAAATAAAGCATTTAATGATGCGATGACCCAAGCTGCTGCTGCAGCTTCAAAGACCATCAATAGTGCTAACAAGGACACGTCTGTTTACTCGTCTGATGCAAATACAATTTCGATTGTAAACAAGCGTCGGGATGATGCTTTAAAGATTATTGATGATGCAATTAAAGCTGCTAATGGTTCAGCTCAAATTGAAACTAATAAAACTAATGCCATTAATGATTTGAATAATGAGGCAAGTAAACAATCTGGATATTATCCTTCACAAACTCAGGCAATTAATCAAGCGCGAGATAAGGCAATTGACCAGGTTAAGGCTGCACAAAATAACGATGATGTTGCTAGTGCTAGAGACGAAGGAATAAAGGCAATCGATAAGGTTGCTCTTGACTATAAGGCTTCTATCAAATCTGATCTTAATAAGCAGATTGAACAGGTAAAAACCGATATAGCAGAAACTGCAAAAGATTCTAACTTAAGCGACACTGAAAAAGCAGAGATTAATGGTTTAACTGATAGGCTTAAGCGTCCAGAAGCAATTGCTGCAGATCAAGGTGACATTGATAAGGATTCTGATGAAAATTCGGTTAAAAGTCATCAAAAAGAAGCTCAGGATACGATTGATGCTCTTAAGAATACTATCAGTGCAATTAAAAAATTACAAGATGCCGCTAAAGATGAAATTTCTAAGCACAGCGACAAAACGACTGATATTCAAAATTCTTTAAATGATGCTGTACATAAAGTCATCAATGGCGATGACCCTGACGGCTCAAAGGGTCTTGAAGCGATCAAACAGGTATATGCAGATCAAGAAGCTGCCAATATTAATAAGGCAGCTGAAGCAGCCAAAAAGAGAGTGCAGAAATCAGGACTTGCAGCAGCAGATCAAGCAGATTACTTAAATGCAATCGATAATGCTGCTAAAATTGCGACTGCAAAACCTGGTGACCCAAGCTATGATGCAAGCAAATCTATTTACGGTACTTCAGATGCTGCGGCTATAAAGCAAAGAGAAGCTATAGCACAGACAGCTTTTGATAAAGCTGCAGCAAAGGCTGAAGTTGCAGGTTTTGCTGTTACTAACCAAAATGATTTATCAGTTAACTCAAATAGCGATATTGCAAAAGCAATTAGTGATGGGTTGGCAAATATTGATAAAGCAGCTGACTCTAGCGCAGTAGCAACTGCAGAAGATACTGCCAAAAAGAATGTGCTTAAAGCAATTTCTAAACAGAAATTAGCTGATGTGGAAGCTGATGTCGAAAATCAAATCAGCAATATTTCCGGCTTGACCGCTCAAAATATTGACGATGCCAAGAAACAGGCCCAAAAGATTTTAAGCAATAATACCGATCCACTGGGATATACTCAAAGGGTTGATCAAGCTGACTCCCTTACAACAATTGATGGAGCCAGAAATGATGGTATCACTGCTCTGAACAATCTGTTGACTAAGCAGCAAGAGTTAGGTAAGCGTAACAATCAGGTGAGTGACGCTGTTGCACAAATTAGGCAAAAGCAACAAGAAGCAAATGATGCTATTGACAATACGCCAAACTTAAGTGACGAAGATAAAAAGACATACCATGATCAAATTAAGAAGGTTGCTGACGAAAGTATTAACGGTTTAAGCACTATTGATACTGCAAAGATTGATGATGCTGTGACAACAGCCAAAGGTAAAATTGACAGTATAGTTGCTGATGCGCAGAATAAGGGCGATAGTGTAATCAAAAAGGCTCGTCAAGAAGCTACTCAAGCAATTGACGAGGCGGCAAAGGCTGCCAAGCAAAAGATTGAAAGTATTCCTGACAGTCAACTTAGTCAATCAAACAAGAAACACTATGAAGATTTGATTGATCAAGATGCGCAAGCTGCCAAAGATAAGATTGCTGCTGCTCAAGATGAAGACACTGTCAAATCAGCTGCTCAAGATGGTGCAAACAATATTACCAGGGACTTAAACGACGCGCAGGTTTCTGCGGCACGTGCCAAAGCAATATCTGATTTGCAAACTGCTAAAAATGATGCCAGAAAGACCATTTCTGCAGCACATGATAGTGGCTCACTTAAAGACAAGGACTGGGAAGACAAATTAAACCAGATTGACAATGCCTATGACCAAGCTGTTCAAGCAGTAACAGGTGACCTTAATGTTTCAGATATTAATGATGATGCAGATGAAGGCAAAAAGAATATTCAAAGCATTGTTGACAGTATCTCGGATGACGAAGCAACAAAAGCTTTAGTAGCAAAGCGTGATGAGGCTATTAAGAAATTAAGACAGGCTCGCGATAATGCGAATACCCAAATAACTACTGATCCTAATTTAAGTGTTACGGAAAAGAACGATTACTATAACCAAATCTCAAATGCCTTCAATACTGCTCAATCGGCTATTCAGTCAGCAGGTAAAGAAGACGATATCAATGATGCCCTTACAAATGGTACGAGGAAACTGACTGAGATTCAGGAAGCTGCAAACTTGCAATCTGCCAAAGATCAAGCTCTAAATGACTTGCTTGCGGAAAGAAGCAAAATTAGAGAACAAATTGGCAATATGGATCAAGTTACGAGTGATAATAAGAATCAGTTACGTAATAAAGTTGAAGAACAATACAATCAAGCAGTCAAGAATATTAATTCTGCAAGTACATCTTCTATTCAACAAGTTACTCAAGCAGCTCAACAAGGCAAAGCAGCTATTGATGATGTAATCAGCGATACGAACATTAATAAAGTTATTAACAAACAAAAACTTGATGAGTATGCTCAAAAAGCTATAGATCGCATTAGCAATGCAACAGATATTGCTCAGACAGTAAAGGACTCCACTATTGCTGGAATCAAAACTGCTCGTGATGAAGCAAAGGCTAACGTCGATAATGCAGAAAATATCCCAGCTTCTAATCTTGCAGAACAAAATGGTGAACTAGCAATTGATGCGGCAGAAGCAAAAGGCAACGGTCTTCAAGGCTATAAGGAAAGTGCCATTGATCAAATTTCTACTGCTGCAAATGACGCTACTTCCCGTTTAACTGGAATTTATAATAGTCTTAGTGAAAGTGAGCAAAATACTGTTAAGGAAGCATTTGATAACGCTATTAATACTATTCAGCAAAGTTCAAACGATGCAATTGATAGTATTAGGAAGGCAACTAATAAAGACCAGGTAGAAAAAACTACTAAAGATGCATTAGCTGCTATTAACAAGGCAGAAACAAGTGCTGACCTCGCTGCTGCAAAAGCTACCGCAATAACTGCAATTAAAGAAGCGGGTGCTAACGCAAATTCCCAACTTACAAACCAAAAAGATAAGGATGCGGTAAAAGCTGTTACCGATCTTGGTGAGCAAGATATAAAGGCAGCCAGTGATATTGCAACAGTTAATAAGATTAAAGGCAACACTATCCAAAGCATACAAAATATCCTTGATATTGCTTCTGCTTCTAATGCAGATGAAATAAGAGATAACCGTAATAAAGCAATTGATGAACTTGACCAAGCGCTCAATGGCGGCGGAAATTATGTTGGAGTCAATAATCAAATTGATAGCCTAACTGATCTAAGTGAAGACGAAAAGGATAAGTTTAAGAACCAGGCTCAAGAAGCGCATGATCGTGCTGTAGCCAAGGTTGATGGTGCCGCTGCTGATCAGATAGATACAGAAAAGAATACTGGTTTAGTCAATATTAATCAGGCATTATCAGATGCGAAATTGCAAGCAGCTAAAAACAAGGCTAAGTCTGACTTGGACCAAGCAGCCATTGATGCTGGAAAAAATGATCCAACTGACCAAGATGCTATTAACAACGAACGTGATAAGGCTAAAGACAAAATAGATCAATCAGATACTATTGACAAAGTTAATAAAGCTAAAGAAGAAGGCCAAAGTGCTATTAAGGGTATAGAGCAGACAGGTAAGGATGCTCAACTTGCAAATGATAAAGCTGCAGCTAAAAATGATCTGAAAAACGCTGCAGACAAACTGCAACAACGGATTGATCAAGATTTAGCCGATAAGAAACTGGGTCAAGACCAATATGATAAGCTAAAACAAAAAATTGATCAGGCTCGTTCAGATGGTGAAACTAGAATAAACTCGGCCACTGATAAAGGTAGTTTGTCTAATGCCCAGAGCCAGAACAAAAATGATCTAAGTCAAATCGGCGCTGAAATTGGTAAAGAAGAATCACTGACAAATGCGTTAACTCAGTTGCAAGATGCCGTCAATAAGGCTTCTGCTGCAGCAGACGAGATCGCTAAGGATAATTCAGATCTGGCTGATCAAATGAGAGATCAGATCAAAGCTGAACGCGATAAAGCTGCGCAAAACATTCAAAGTGCTAAAAATGATGAAAATGATCCTAACAACGCTATGAATCAGGCAGCACAAAGTGGTGTTTCAGCAATTACTGGCTTAACTGATCGCTTTGAAGCTAAGAATGAAGCCATTAACAAGTTGAAGCAGCATGCTCAAACTGCAAAGAACGGCTTGCAGAGTGATCATCTTGATGCTAATGAAATTAGCCAAGGCGAAAAAGATATCAATAACGCTCTGCAAGGCGCTATCAGCAACATATATGGCGCTAAAGATAGTGACAATTTAGATAATATTGAGCAGGCTGGAGAAAATGCCATCGATCAGGCCAAGTTGCCAAGTGATTTGCTAGCTGAAAAGAACAAGCAGATTGCTGCTATTGATGATTATGTCAAAGGAAAAGGTGATATCAGTTCAGTTGCCTCTAGTTTAAGTGATGAGCAAAAGGCTGATTTGCAAAAGCAACTTGATGAAGTTGTGCAAAGTACCAAAGACAAAATTGGTAAAGTCACCTTACCTGAGAATGCAACTGCATCTGACTTGGAGACAGCAAAGAATAAGCTGTCTAATATCGAAAAAGGTGTGCCAGAAAATAATGAGCCAATTAACTTCGGCCAAGCCGGTGTAGATAAGATCTACGATATAGCTAAGAATAAACAGGATATCTACGAAGCTAAGCAAGATGCTATCAAAGAACTGCAAAATATTAAGGATGAAGCTGATAAAAAGATTGAAGATTCTGGTTTATCGGCAGCTGATCAAGATACGGAAAAGCAAAAAGTACAGGATATCTTTGACAAGAGTAAGACAGAAATAAATGATATTCCTGTCAAAGGAGAGGATGGTACTACCGATAGAACTGCTGATGAAGTCAAAAACGATGCTCAAGCTATAATTGATAAGGCCAAGAACGGCTATAAAGATCCTTCAACTGGAAAAGATGTTCCTGGCATTTCAAATATTATTGATCAAGCAGATCTTGCCGGAGCTAAAACCAAGGCAGAAGGTTATCTGAAAGACAAGCAAAATCAGGCTCATGATATTATTAATAAGTCGCAGTTAACTGATTCTGAAAAGAAGGACGCTATTAAGGCTATTGATGATGCTTATGATGCTGAAAAAGCAAAAATTGAAGCTATCAAAGATGTTGAGAATGTTCCAAAAGATAAAGATCACGTTGGTGCTAACATTGATCAGATTTGGCAAAATTCTTCTGAGTGGGTTGTTAAAGATAAGCATGATGCTGTAAATGGCACTAATGGTTTGCAAAATGAATATGACAAATTAACTAGTGAGCAAAAAGATAATCCAGATTATAAGGATCATATTAAAGATATAACTGATGCTTTAGCCAGCATCAGTAAGGCTGACAATATTCCGGATATCAGTTCTGCCTACGATAAAGGCATTACTGCTTTGAATAAACTTAAAGCTAAGGAAGAAATTAAAACTGCTGCTGACAAGGCAAAAACTGAGATTAACAATAATAAAGATTTAGATGATACAAAGAAGCAAGAACTTATTAATAATGTTGATAAGCACGTTACAGATAGCAACACAGCAGTTGATCAAGTTAATGCACCTAGTGATGATCCTGCTGGTAAGAAGACTAATATTGATAAGGTAGTTGACACAGCTAAAGACGATATCCAAGTTGAGATTAATAAGGCAAATCAAATCAGCAAAGACAAGGCTGATCAGGAAATTGCTGAAAAAGCAAAAGACGCTATCGATAAGATTCATAAAGAATTTGGTGAAGATGCTGATACTTCTTCAATCCAAAATGCTTTTGATAAAAACAAACACACTGAAGGCAATTCTTATGATGAGATTCAAAAGAATAAACTTGAGGCGGAAAAGGAAATTGCCAAAGGTGCCGTTGATGATGCTGCTAAGAACGCTAAAAAGGATGTTGACGATAATAAGGGCAAACACCAAGATGGTACTGACTTAACTGACGGTGAAAAGCAAAAGGTTAAGGATGAGATCGACCGTCAAAAAGATAATGCCAAAGATAAAATTGATCAATCAAATAGCAGTGATGATGTAGACAAGCACCGTGATGACGGGATAGATATTATTCATCAAGATAGTTCTGATCCGACAACAATCGATAAGGTTATTCAAAGCGGAAATAATAACGGTGGTGGTTCAGGTACTGGTGGTGGTTCTGCAGTAACTCCTGTAACTGATCCAAATAAGAAACCTGACGATAATGCCAACAACAATAAAGATGACGGTAAGAATAATGGTTCAGATGTTGATTTAAACAATTCTTCTGCAGTCGAATTGCTGCATAATGCCTACCTGTACGACGAAACCGGCAAACGGGCTAACCGGATTACTCTAGGTGTTGGTTCAATCCTGACTATCTATGGCACTAAGACGATAAATGGTAAAGAATACTACGTCTTAGTTGATCAAGGTGCCAAGAATAAGATGTACTATGTTGCTGTAGGTAATGCACAGGCTACTAAGCAAAAATTGACTCACAATGCGTATGTTTATAACCAGCTGGGCAAGCGGGTTAAGAAGGCAGGCGTTTACAAGAAGGGTCAGACGCTGAATACTTACGGCGATGCCGTTAAGATCCGCGGTAAGAGATACTTTACTATTGGCAAGAACCGTTTTGTCAAAGCAGCAAATGTTAAGTTGATAACTGCTTCCAAATCAGCAAGCGAAGAAGTTACGCCAACAAATGTCAATACTGTTGCGAAACCTGTTCAAACAGTTGCTAAGAGCTTAAAGCATAATGCTTACCTTTATAATGAAAGTGGCAGGCGTGCAAATAAGCTGATCTTTACTGCAGGTTCCGTAGTTGAGACTACTGGTAAGAAGTCAATCAATGGTCAGACATACTATGCTTTACCTGATGGACTATATATAGCAAGCGGCAATATTGATGCCAAGAAGTTAAAGCTGAAGCATAATGCATACACATACAACAAGTATGGTCATCGCGTAGGCAAGACAGTGCTGAAGAAACGTAAGTCAGTTAAAACTTATGGTAATTCAGTCAAAATCAATGGTAAGAGATATTTCATTACTACAAAAGGACGTTTTGTTAAAAAAGCCAACTTTTAAATTGAAATAGCTTGAATAAAGTACCACAAATTGTTGAAAAAACAATTTGTGGTATTTTTTTAGTTTAAAAGTTGATTTTTTACTTTTGTCATTATATATATACTAAAATAATATCATTTTTTATTATTAGAAAAATTGAAGTCACAAATCAAGTTGTTAAGCCAATCACAAAAATAGCTGGATATACAAAATATTCATTTTATATCTGTATAGTATATAAGATTATATGTTGATAATGAATATAAAAAATATTTAGTATATAACATAAGCTATAATAAAAATCAATATTTTTTAAAAATATTAATGTTATTTTTACTTCGATAAGTAGCTTATAATATGATTTTTAATATAAATTATTGTTATTTATAAAGATTATTCATCTAATTTTTATTTACAAGTTATTTATGAAATGTGTATAAACCATAATATATTGACAATAGATAGTGCTAGAACTAAAATTACCATGTAATTAGGTTTTTGAGAAAGGACTATCATGCTAGGTAAAAATAATATTAATGAAACAATTCGCAAGATAGAAATGCAATCAAAGCAGGACCATTTTTCAATTCGTAAATTGACAATTGGTGCTGCTTCTGTCTTGCTTGGATTTACTTTTTTAGGTTTAAATAATCAAACAGTTAAAGCTGATACAGTTGATCCAGCAAAAGAAGAAGTAAATTCCCAATCGAATGACAATCAAACAGCTAAGACAAAGCAAACACAAAGTGTTGCGAGTACAGTAAAGCAGTCAAGTCAACAGAAACAAGAACAGGATTTAAGTACTTTTGCAGGCTTAAGTTCGTTTTTAAAGGATAGTTCTAATACTAGCGTGACAAGCTCCACTGACTCAACTACAGCTGCTAACTCTGACTCTAAAGCTGAAGATAAGACTGATAATAAAACAAGTTCTAATTCGCAGGCTCCTGGCCAAGGAACTTCCAGTAATGATGGTCAGGATACTTCAGCAACGGGTGATAACGCTAAAACAGATGAATCCCAAAATAAAGTAGATCAGACTCCTGTTCTAAATGATCAGGATGCTAAAAGGGATGCTACTGCTAATGGCACTGTTCAAGTTGCTAACTGGAAAGATTTTGTCGCAGCTTATCAGAATCAAAATGTCACAGAAATAGATTTAACAGATAACATTACTGATGCTCCAAATGGCGATGATTGGTCTTTTGATAGCACTGACACACCAGGTAGAAAACTATTAATTAAATCCATAGGGGACACTAGGTATAAGATCGACTTTAAAGGTTATCATCCTTGGCACAAGCAAACTACTTCAGCTGATATTACATACGAGAATGTAAGTATGTGGAGTGGTGACTACTATGGCGTTTATGATACTGAATTTATACAAAGTAATCAAAGCGTTAATATTACATTTATAAATACAGATTTTCATGGATCTCAAATGATTTTTACCGGTGATAATACCCACATCTACTTTCACGGTGATAATACTGCAGAAACTATTAAAACACCATATTTCCCTGGTGGACCTTATGATGATAATAACCAGCAACTTTTCCAGTTTACTGGGCAAAACGATAGTATTGAGTTCGTTGATGGTACTTTTAATGGCTCTACATACGGTGGCAGTGTCATTGAAATGACCGGGACTAATGATACTATTACGATTGATAAAAAAGCAACGGTTAACTTAAAGCCGGTTAAAAACTATGATAATACTCACTTTGCAACTGGTGAATGGGGTAAACCATATAGTGCAGTATATATAGGTGGTAAATGTACTTTTGATGTGTATGGTTCACTTAACATCAGCTTGGGTGATAATTCGAGTGATTTTAAATATAAAGGTACTCTTAACAACAGTAAATCCAGAGCTATTTTTCTAGCAGATGGTAATGCGACTTTTAATATCCAAACTAATGGGACTGTTAATGTAACTACTAATGGCAATATTTCTGACGCTGATTCAGGCAACCTCATTTTCGATAATGGTAATTTTAATATTTTGCCACAAGGTGCATTAAATGTCACTGGTCAGGACATGGGTGATTATAAAGGTACTTTAGTACTAATCAAAGGCAAGGCAGACGTTGAGAATGGTGCTTTTAATATTAGTTTGAATGGTTCTGATAGCATTGGTAACGGCACTGGTGCTGGTAGCGGAGCAATAACTTTGGTAGACGTTCAAGGTGGTACTTTAATTGTTAATAACCCTACTTCTTTAGTTCTGAATGCTCAAGCAAATAAGAATCCAGCAACCAGTATTATTGGCACTATGCCAATTACCATTACTAATGTACGGCAGGAATTTGACCTGAGTAGTTTAAATGCTGGATTAGGTATAGTTGATTTGCCGCCTTTCCACGTTTTGAAAGTAAGAAAGAATAATGGCACTATTACAGTAGACAGCATAGAACTATTGAATGGTAAAACAAAATTAACTACGCAAACACTACAAGATATTGAAAATAAGGTTAAAGATGCCAAGATTGATCTGTCTAAGTTGCCGTCAGATGTGCTTGAAGCCTTGCAGACTGCAGCTACTAAAGGTGGTACTTTCGATTCACTGTTCACTGATATTATTCAAAGAGCATTTAATAATCAAAATAATTTTGGCTATAACAGCATTAAATTAATTCCAGCAAACCCGAGTGGTTTTATCGACATTGATAGTACTAAGGTTTCTGTTAAAAGAAATGATGATGGCTCAAATACTATCATAGGAGAAGCAGGCAGTGTACTAAATTATGACAAGGTTAAAGATGGTCCAGATGAAGATCTGCAGCATCCTAAGAATCCTTTTAGCTTGGTCATGCCAGTTGCTACTAAAGCCTATATTGTTGCCAATATTATTGATAATAAAGGTGCTAAGACAGTTTGGTCTGCTAAAGATAAGGATAACAAGCCTGTTATTGTAAGTCCGTATATAAACACAGATGACTCGCTGAGAGATACTACTAATCAAACCCCTTCTTTAAATCCTTTACCGACAGAGTTTGCGGCTGTTGTTAATGACGATGGTTCGTTTAGTTTCACTATTCCCGCGGATCAAACTGTCAAGTATAATAAAGGTTATTTCATAGAATTGTCGCCTAGTGCCAACTTTATTGGATATAACCCCAATGAACTTAATAAAAATGGTCGTCCTGTTAGAGTATCACTGGATATTCTAACTTTAAGTGAGGCCCGCGATTTGGCAGCACAGGCTATTAATGAGGCAATTAATAAAGCCAAAACTAATAAGCCAAATAATTTAACTGCTGAGCAAAATAAAGCTTTTACCGACGCAATGAATAAGGCAGCCGCTGCAGCATCTAAAACTATTAATAATGACAATAAGGCAACTTCAGTCTATGATTCTAGTGCTGACTCCATTACATCTGTAAACCAACGCCGGGATGCTGCTTTAAAGGTTATTGCTGATGCTGTTACAGCAGCAGAGGGCTCAGCTCAAATTGAAACTAATAGAACTAATGCCATTAATGATTTGAATAATGAGGCAAGTAAACAATCTGGATATTATCCTTCACAAACTCAGGCAATTAATACTGCCCGTGACAACGCAATTCAGCAAGTTAACTCAGCTCAAACTTCAGATGATGTGAATACTGCTAAAGGTCAGGGTATCACTGCGATTGATAAAGTAGGTCTAGACTATAAGTCCGGAATTAGAACAGATATTAATGAGCAGATTGCACAAGTTAAAGATGATATAGCAAGTACTGCCAAGGACTCTAATCTAAATGACACTGAAAAAGCAGAGGTTAACGGCTTAGTTGATAGACTTAAACGCCCAGAAGCAATTGCTGCTGATCAAGGTGATATTGATAAAGATTCTGACGAGTCTTCAGTCAAAGCTCATCAAAAAGAAGCCCAAGATGATATTGATGCAGTTAAAAACACTATCAGTGCAATTAAAAAATTGCAAGATGCTGCTAAAGATGAAATTTCTAAGCATAGTGACAAAACGACTGATATTCAAGACTCATTGAATAAGGCAGTTCACAGTGTTATTAATGGCGATGATCCAGATGGTTCAAAAGGTCTAGAAGCAATTAAACAAGTTTACGCTGATCAAGAAGCTACAAATATTAAAAATGCAGCTGCAGCAGCCAAAAAGAGAGTCCAAAATTCTGGACTGAGTTCTGATGAGCAGAATAAATATTTAACTGACATTGATAATGCTACTGAAATTGCCACAGCAAAGCCGGGTAGTGCAAATTATGATGCCAATAAATCTATTTACGGCACAACCGACGGAACAGTTATCAAACAAAGAGAGGCAATTGCGCAAACTGCTTTTGATAAAGCAGCAGCCAAAGCCGAGGTTTCTGGATATGCTATAACTGAGGAAAGTGCTTTTGGAATCAGTTCAACCACTGATATAGAAAAAGCTGTTAGTGACAGTATTGCAACTATTGATCAGGCTACTGATTCACAAACAGTAGCTACTGCGGAAGATACAGCTAAAAAGAAGGTTTTGAAAGAAACTTCCAAGAAGAAGCTAGCTGATGTTGAAGCTGATGTTGAAACTCAAATCAGCAACATTTCTGGTTTAACCGCACAAAATATTGACGATGCCAAGAAACAGGCACAAAAGATTTTAAGTAATACCACTAATCCTCTAGGTTATGAAGAAAGAGTAGATCAAGCTAACACGTTTGACACGATTGATGGAGCCAGAAATGACGGTATCACTGCTCTGAACAATCTGTTGACTAATCAGCAAGATTTGGGTAAGCGCAATAATCAGTTAAGTGATGCTGTTGCACAGATAAGACAAAAGCAACAGGATGCTGATGATGCTATTAACAAAACGCCAAACATAAGTGACGAAGATAAAAACACATACCTTGATCAAATTAAGAAGGTTGCTGACGACAGTATTAACGGTTTAAGCAATATTGACACTGCAAAGATTGATGATGCTGTGACAACAGCTAAAGGTAAAATTGACAGTATAGTTGCTGATGCTCAAAATAAAGGCGACACAGTAATCAAAAATGCTCGTCAAGAAGCTACTCAAGCAGTTGATGATGCTGCTAAGGATGCGAAAGCCAAGATTGAAAGCATACCTGACAGCCAACTCAGTCAATCAAACAAAAAGCATTTTGAAGATCAAATTGACCAGGATGCGCAAGCTGCTAAAGATAAAATTGCGGCTGCACAAGATCAAAATTCGATTCAATTGGCAGCTCAAGACGGTAAGAACGATATTACTAGAGACTTAAACGATGCACAGATTTCTGCAGCCCATGCCCAAGCAATTAGTGACTTACAAAATGCTAAGAATAATGCCAGAAAGACTATCTCTGACGCTCATGGTAGTGGTTCACTTGGCGATAATGATTGGCAAGATAAATTAGACCAAATAGATAAGGCTTATGACCAGGCAATTCAAGCTGTTTCCAGTGATCTAAATGCTTCAGACATTCAAAATGATGCTGAAAATGGTAAAAAAGTCATTCAAAGTGTTGTAGATAGTCTGAACCAAAATCAGGCAGACTTAGACCTAGCTAAACAGCGACAAGATGCTATTAAACAGCTGCAGACAGCACGTGATGCCGCCAATAAGCAAATAACTAATGATCCTAATTTGGGCGTAACTGAAAAGAATGATTACTACAACCAAATAAATAATGCTTTCAATTCTGCCCAATCTGCTATTCAATCAGCAGGTAAAGATGATGTTGATACTGCACTTACCAATGGTACCAGGAAGCTGACCCAAATTCAGGAGGCTGCAAGTCTCCAGTCTGCCAAAGATCAAGCTATCAATGACCTGCTTGCTGAAAGAAACAAGATTAAAGAGCAAATTGGCGACATGGATCAAGTGACAAGTGGTTACAAGAATGAATTAAGAAAACAAGCTGACGACCAATACAACCAAGCCGTTAACAATATTAATTCAGCAAGTACTTCTTCCACTCAACAAGTTAATCAAATTGCAAAAGACGGCAAAGCTGCAATTGATAATGTAATCAGTGATACGAACATTAATAAAGTCATTAACAAGCAAAAACTTGATGATTATGCTCAAAAAGCAGTTGACCGCATTAATAATGCAACTGATATCAGTCAAGATACTAAGAATAAAACTATTGCTGGAATAGAAGCAGCACGTGACCAAGCAAAGGCTGATGTTGACAGTAAAGATAAAGTAGCTGATGCTAATACAGCTGAGCATAATGGTGAACTTGCAATTGATGCGGCAGAAGCTAAAGGAAATGACTTTGACTCGTACCGTGATAGTGCTTTAAGCAAGGTAACTGAAGCTGCTAATAATGCTATTTCTCAATTAGGCAAAGATTATGATAAGCTAGCCGGTGATGAAAAAGATCAGGCTCAAAAAGCTTATAGTGATGCTGTTTCGGCAATTCAACAAGCAAATAGAGATGCAAGTACAAATATTAATAATGCAACCAATAAAGATCAAGTTGATAGAGCATATACTGATGCAATCACAGCTATCAATAATGCGCATGCAAATGCAGATCTGGCAAATGCCAAAGCCACTGCAAGTACTGCAATTAAAAATGCAGCTGGTAATGCCAAGAGTAAATTAAGTAACTCTAATGATCAAAATGCGGTTGATGCTGTTGGCCAATTGGGTCTTAGCGATGTTAGTGTTGCTAATGATATTGAAACAGTTGGCAAAATTAAAGATAATACTTTGCAAAGTATCCAAAATGTTGTTGATAATGCAAATTCTACTAATGCAGATGCAATAAGAGATCAACGTAATAAAGCGATTGATGAACTTGACAAAGCACTTAATGGTGGTGGAAATTATATTGGTGTCGATAACCAGATTGATAGTCTAACTGATTTAAGCACTGACGAAAAGAATAAGTTTAAGTCTGAAGCTCAAGAAGCGCATGACCGTGCTGTAGCTAAGGTTGATGGTGCCGCTGCTGACCAGATAGATACAGAAAAGGATACTGGTTTAGTCAATATTAATCAGGCATTATCAGATGCTAAATTACAAGCAGCTAAAAACAAGGCTAAGTCTGACTTGGACCAAGCAGCAGCGAATGCTGGGAAAAATGATCCAACTGACCAAGATGCTATTAACAACGAACGTGATAAGGCTAAAAATAAAATAGATCAATCAGATACTATTGACAAAGTTAATAAAGCTAAAGGCGACGGCGACAATGCCATTAAAGGTATCGAAAAGAATGCTTCTGATCAAATTCTAGCAAATGACAAAGCATCCGCTAAAAATGACTTTGACGGTGATGTTGATAAATTACAAAATCAGATTGATCAAGACTTAGCTGATAAGAAACTGGGTCAAGATCAATATAATGACCTGAAACACAAAATTAATCAGGCTCGTTCAGATGGAGAAACGAGAATCAATTCTGCCACAGATCAGACAGGCTTAAATAGTGCTAAGAGTCAAAATCAAACTGACTTGAATAAACTCGGTACTGAGATCGCTAAAGATGAATCTCAAACAAGTGCATTAAAGCAGTTACAAGATGCTGTCAATAAGGCTTCTGCTGCAGCAGACGAGATTGCCAAGGACAATCCTGATTTAGCTGCACAGATGAGAGATCGGATTAAGGCTGAACGCGATAAAGCTGCCCAAAATATTGAAAGTGCTAAGAGCAATACTCAAGATGCTAATAATGCCATGAGCACTGCCGCACAAAATGGGGTTGCAGCAATTACTGGCTTAACTGATCGCTTTGAAGAAAAGAATACTGCTATTAACAAACTAAAGGACTATGCTGAACAAGCTAAGAGCAGTTTACAAGGTAATAAACTTGACGCTAATGAAATCAGTCAAGGTGAAAAGGATATTACTGCAGCTCTGCAAAATGGTACCAGCAATATATACAGCGCCCAGGATAATGACAATTTAACCGAAATTGAAGCTGCTGGTGAAAAAGCAATTGACAAAGCTAAACTCCCAAGTGATTTGCTATCTGAAAAGAACAAGCAAATTGCCGCTATTGATGATTATGTCAAAGGTAAGGGCGATCTGAGTTCAGTAGCTAGTCACCTAACTCCTGATCAAAAAGCCGATTTGCAAAACCAACTTAATCAAGTTGTGCAAAATACTAAAGACAAGATTGGTCAAGTTAACTTGCCTGAGAATGCCCAGTCATCTGATTTGGCAAATGCTAAGCAGCAATTGGCAAATATTGAAAAAGGTACTGCGGCAGATAACACAGCCAATAACTCTGGTGAAAGTGGCGTAGACAAGATTTACGATGTAGCTAAGAACCAAGAGGGAATTTACGAGGCAAAGCAAGACGCAATTAAAGCGCTACAAGATGCCAAGGATCAGGCTAATAATAATATTGAACATTCAGGTTTATCGGCAGCTGATCAAGATACACAGAAGCAAAAAGTACAAGATATATTTGACAAGAGCAAAGCAGAAATCAATAATATCCCAGATAAAAAAGCTGATGGTAGCGATCGTGACGCTGATGATGTCAGACAAGATGCTAACCAAATAGTTGATAAGGCCAAGAACGGCTATCAAGATTCTGAATCTGGCAGTTCAATGCCTGGATTCAATGATATTACTGCACAAGCAGATTTAGCCGGTGCTAAAACCAAAGCTGAAAATCAACTCAAATCTAAGCAAAATCAAGCGCATGATATTATTAATAAGTCGCAATTAACGGATTCTGAAAAGCAAGATGCTAATAACGCAATAGATGACGCTTATAATAAAGAAAAAACATCGATTGATGCTGTTACTGATATTAATAAGGTCCCGCAAGATTCGACGATTGGAAAAGATATTGATAATATCTGGCAAAACTCCTCTGACTGGGTTGCTAAAGATAAGCAGGATGCTTTGAAGGGAACTAATGGCTTACAAGACGAGCTTAATGGTTTAACTGATAAGCAAAAAGAAAATCAAGATTACCAGGATTACATCAAAGATATTAACAATAGTATTGCTGCTATCAATCAGGCAACTAATATTAAAGACATTAGTTCCGCTTACAATACTGGTATTACAGCTTTGAATAAGCTTAAAGCTAAAGAAGATATTAATGCTGCAGCTGATAAGGCGATAACAGAAATCAACCATAACGCAGATATTGGTGATCAAACTAAGACTGAATTAATTAACAATGTTAATAATCACGTTAAAGATGGTAAAACAGCAGTTGATCAGGTTAATGCTCCTAGCGATGATCCTGCCGGTAAGAAAACTAATATAGATAAAGCGTCTGATACTGCCAAAAATGACATTCAGTCAGAGGTTAATAAAGCAATTGATCAAAGTAAGAAGAAAGCTGACGAGGAGGTTGCTGATAAGGCAAAAGATGCTATTGATCAGATTCACCAACAATTTGGTGACAAAGCAGATACTTCTTCAATCCAAGATGCTTTAGACAAACACCAACACACCGAAGGCAACTCTTATGATGAAATTCAGAAGAATAAACTTGAAGCTGAAAAAGATATCGCTAAAGGTGCAGTTGATGATGCTGCTAAGAATGCCAAAAAAGATGTTGATGATAATAAGGCTAAGCATCAAGATGGCAGTGACTTGACGGATGGCGAAAAGCAGAAGATTAAGGATGATATTGACCATAAGAAAGACGATACCAAAGATAAAATTGATCATTCAAATAGCGGTGATGATATTGATAAGAACCGTGATAACGGTATAAACGATATTCACCATGACAGTTCTGACCCGTCAACAATTGATAAGGTGATTAACGGCGGCGATAATAACGGCAGTGGTTCTAACACTGGCAATGGTGGGAACTCTGGTGGTGGTTCTACCGTTTCGACAGGTACACCTGAAAAGAAACCAGAAACTGGCTCAGGTGATGCAGATAAAGACAAGAATCAAAATACTGATGTTGATTTGTCTAATTCCACAGATGTCAAATTGATGCACAACTCTTATCTTTATGACGAAGATGGTAAACGCGCAAACAAGGTTACTTTAGGTGCTGGCTCTACACTTACCACTTATGGTACCAAGACAATTAATGGTAAAGAATACTACGTTCTAGTTGATCAAGGTGCCAACAATAAGAAATATTATGTTGCTGCAACTAATGGTCAAGCTACTACCCAAAAAGTTAAGCATAATTCTTATGTATATAATCAAGTGGGCAAGAGAGTTAAGAAGTCTGGAGTGTTCAAGAAAGGTAAAACAGTTAACACTTACGGCGCAGCAGTCAAAATTCGCGGTAAGAAATACTTTACTATTGGTAAAAACCGTTATATTAAAGCTGCTAATGTTACCAAAATAACGGCAGCGCAAACTGCTAAGGAAGAAGTGACTCCCACAAGTACCAATACTGCTACTCCAGCAACTACCACTGTAGTTAAAAAGTTAATGCACAATGCATATCTTTATGACGAAAACGGCAAACGTGCCAACAAGTTAATCATTAATTCTGGTTCAGAAGTAGAAACTACTGGCAAAAAGACGGTTAAGGGCAAAACCTATTATGCTTTAGCAGATGGTCTACTGATAGATAGTGGCAATGTTGACGCTAAGAAATTAAAGCTGAAACATAATGCTTATATCTATAGCAAGTATGGTCATCGTTTAGGTAAAAAAATTTTGAAGAAACATAAAGTTGTAAAAACTTATGGTAATCCTGTTAAAATTGGTCATAAAAAGTACTACACGTTAAGTAAAGGGAGGTTCGTTAAGAAAGCAAACTTTTAAATAACTAGAGTTTTAAAACATAAAGCTTAAATATCATGAAAGAAGTGTCACATTTGTGGCACTTCTTTTGTATTTGCGAATCAAAAATAATAAAAATCTTAATAAGGACTACAATTAGTTATTTTTAAAGAGACGTGGTTTCCTCTTTTTCTGTAAAATCTAGTTAAAAAGCGTATAAGTCAAACAGACAAAAATGATATGAACAAGTCAGACAAAATTATGTTTACATAATTAATCGTGTTAAATAAATCAAAAGCATATTCATGTATACACAGTAAAACAGTATTTTGTATATTATATATGAATATTGCTTTTAAACTAAATCGAATTTATAAATCATATATAAAGTGTGTATAATAAAATGTAATTATTGTTATTTTAATCAAAAATATTCTTACAAAACAGCATTAAATCATAAAATATAGTTATTTAATAAACCAAAACTTTAAATTTAATTACCTATTTGAGTGCATAATAATGTTACTAAATTGACAGTAAAAATAACAGGACTTACAATTAATATGTAATCATAATTTTGAGGAAGGATTATTATGCTAGGTAAAAATAACAATAAGGAAAGAATACGTAAAATGGAAATGCAGGCAAAGCAAGACCACTTCTCAATTCGTAAATTGACCATTGGTGCTGCTTCTGTCTTGCTTGGTTTTACTTTCTTTGGCTTAAGCAATCAAACAGTTAAAGCTGATACAGTTGATCCGGCAAATGAAGAAGTAAATTCTCAAAAAAATGAGAATGAAACAACTAAAACAGAACAAACAAAGGGTACCGCAAAAACTGCAAATACAAAAGAGCAGTCAAGTCAAAATGATGAAAAGCACGATTTAAGTACTTTTTCTGGCTTAAGTTCGTTTTTAAGAGATAGTGGCAGTGATTCAAAAGCTAGTCACAGTTTATCAACTGGTCAGGAAAAATCAGAAAAGACGCCCCCCGCGTCAAAAAATAATTCAGATCAAGGATCTGGCCAAAGTCAACAAACTAATGATGTTTCATCCGCTAAAGGAGATACAACAACAAAGCCTGCTGATTCAACTGCTGTAGTAGATGAAGATTCAAATGCTGCTGAAAACACAGAAATAAATACTAGGGATGCTGATGTAGCACAGGTCCATACCTTTAATGAACTTATAGCTGCATTTCAGAATGAATCTATTTCAGAAATTGACGTTATGAACGATATTACTGACGGACCAGAGAATGGATCACAAGCGTTCTACTTTTATGGCAGAAAAATGCTGATTAAATCCGCTGGCAATGGTAATACCAGATTTAAGGTGGATTTGAAAGGTAACCATCTCCAATTAAATAGTGGCAGTACGCAGGATTTAGATATAACGTACGAAAACCTTGATTTATGGAGTGCCGATATCTGGGGCGTCATCATGACTGATGATTACAACAAGGACGGGCATTTTTCAAAAGTAACGTTTAATAATGTTAATTTCCATGGTTCGCAGATGGTTCACTGTGGTAACAATACTAAAATTTACTTTACAGGAACTAACTATGGTGAAGTGACTCATACACCATATCCTGGCATTACAATCTCAAGTAGTGATGTTCAACAACTATTTGAATTTACAGGTTCAAACAACTCTATTGATTTTAGCGGTACTTTTACCGGTAAAACCGTCGGTGGTAACGTATTAGAAATGGCTGGGAGCAACAATGTTGTTAATATTGCCAAGGATGCCAAGGTAACACTTGCTCCTCGAATCTATGTTCCTAATAATAATTTAGGCTCTAACGCTGCTGAACATACTGGGCTTCCTTTGGCCATCGCCATGTTAGGTAATAATGAAGCCGTGAATGTTAATGGTGAATTAAACATCATAGTTGGCAGTGATCACTATAATGGTACAAATGACAACGATCAATCAAGTGCAATCCTGATTAATGATGGCAACTCTGTTTTTAATATTAATAGTGATGCGAAAGTAAATATTACTACTAACGGTGATATAGCTAATAACTGGGGCAATAGAAACCTGATTTATGATGGTGGTAATTTTAACATTTTGCCACGAGGATCGTTAAACATTAATGGCTCAAATATGGGCGACTATTCTGGTACTTTAGTCCTAATTAGGGGTACGGCCAATATTGAAAACGGTGGTTTTAACATCATTCTAGGAACGCCAGGTCCAAATGGTAGATACGTAGATGGCGGTAATGGCCAAATACTTTTGGTAGATGTGCAAGGCGGGAAGTTATTTGTTAATAATCCTACCTCATTAATTTTGAATGTCCAGGGCAATACCAATCCTGCTACGAGTATTATCGGTACAATGCCGATTACTTTAACAAATGTCCGGCAGCAGTTTGATTTGAGCTCAACACAAACTGGGGTTGGTAAAGTAACATTGCCACCATTTCACGTTTTAACTGTTAGGAAAACTGACAATACAATTGCAGTTGATAATATTGAGTTGCTTAATGGTCAAGAAAAGCTAACTGCAGATAAATTAGCAGAAATTAAAGCACAGGCAGCCAAAGCTCATATTTCACTTGATAAATTGCCGGCTGATGTTCAAAATTCGTTGGCTGATGGTATTAAGAACGGCTGGACTTACGATCAAATCTTTTCGGATATTATTCAAAAAGCATTCAACAATAGCAATAATTTTGGCTATAACAACATTAGTTTTATTCCAGCCAATCCGAGTGGTTTTTTGGATATTGATCCTGGTAAGGTACAGATAACCAGAAATTCTGATGGTTCACAAACAATTTCCGGTGAACCAGGCAGCGTAATTAATTATAATTCTACTGTTGATGGTCCGGATTCAGATCCAGAAAATTTGAAAAACCCATTTAGTTTGATTCTCCCAGTTGCGACTAAAGCATATATTATGGCTAATTTAATCGATAGTATGGGAGTAAAAACTGCGTGGACACCAAAGGATCAAAATGGCAAGAATTTAATTGACAACCCATATTCGCAAACAAAAGACACCATAAGAGATTCAAGCAACAGTTCTTTGAACCCTTTACCAACACAATTTGCAGCAATTGTAAATGATGATGGTTCATTTAGTTTTACTATTCCAGCCGATCAAACGATTAAGTTTGATAAAGGCTACTCTGTAGAATTAACTCCAAATGCAAACTTTGTTAGCTACGATCCGTCTAGTGTAGCTGCAGGACGTCGCCCAATAATTAAAAACTTGGATATTCTAACTTTATCATATGCTCAAGATCAAGCTGCAAAGGCAATTACTGATGCGATAAGTGATGCGAAAATTCATAGACCTAATAACCTATCTGAAGCTCAAGTTAAAGACTTTAATGAACAGTTAGATAAAGTTGCGTCTGCTACATCCAAAACAATTAATTCCGATAATGAAAAAACTTCGGTTTATGCTTCAAGTGCAAACACTTTAACAGAGGTTAATAATCGTAAGAATGCTGCCCTTGATGCAATTAAGAATATCGTAAGTCAGGCGCAAAATTCTTCCACTATCGAGGCGTCTCGCGATAGCGCAATAACTAATTTAAATAATGAAGCCACATTGCAGTCAAAGAGATTTCCTACAATGATAGATGCAATTAATGCTGCACGTGATAAAGCAATTAATACTATCAAAGGTATTCAAGCTGATAAAGATATTACTGAGGCAATGAAGAATGGTATTAATGCAATTGATCAGGCAGCTTATGGCTATAAAAAGAGTATTGAAACTGATCTTAAGCAAAAAATTGATCAAGTCTATGTTGATGCTTACAAGCTTGCAAATGATCCTAACTTAAATAAAGAAGAGAAGGATGAAGTAGTTAATTTACCGACTCGTCTGGCTCGTGCTCAGGCTATTGCTCAACCAGAAGGCGATATTGAAAAAGATCTTGACCAAGTATCAGTAGATGGGCACCAAAAAGAAGCTCAAGATATAATTGATAAAGTTAACAAAACAATTCAAGCACTAAAAGACTTACAGGCTGTTGCTCAAGATGAAATTAACAATCATGCCGATAAGACTGCAGAAATAAAGGATTCCTATAATAAAGCAGTTCACGACATTATCACTGGTGATGATCCCGATGGTTCCAAGGGTAAGGAGTCTATTAAGGATATAAATGCTGATCAAGAAGCAAGCAAAATTAATGCTGCAGCTGCTGCTGCCAAAAAGCGAGTACAAGATTCAGGTATTAGTTCTGATAAGCAGGTCCCTTTATTAGATGCAATTGATCAAGCAGCAGAAGTTGCAACAGCTAAACCAGGAAGTTCTATATATGATGAGCAAAAGTCAATTTACGGCACATCTGATAATACTGCGATCAATCAAAGAGAAGCAGCAACACAAACTATTTTTGATCAAAATGCTGCAAAAGCTGAAATCATGGGATATGCAAATGCTAATGAAAATTCGCTAGGCATTTCTTCAAACTCTGAAATAGAAAAAACAGTAAGTGATGGTTTGACTAATATTGATAAAGCAAGCGATTCTGCTGCTGTTTCGACAACTGAGGAGTCAACTAAGCGGTCAATTTTAAGACAGCTTTCTAAGATTAAACTTGCTAAAGTAGAAAGCGATATTGAAACCCAACTGCGTAGTTTGCCGGGCTTATCAGCAAATGATATTGACGATAGCGTGGCAAATGCACAGAAACTGCTCAATAATTCAAACACTCCTCTTGGTTATAACCAGCGCATTGATCAGGCAGAGAGCTTAACTGCAATTGATTCAGCGCGTAATGATGGTATTGATGCCTTAAACAACTTACTGGCTTCAGCTAAAGCTAATGGTGAGCGTAACAATTCTTTGGCTGATGCTATCAAGCAGATCAGACAAGCGCAAACAAACGCTAATAATCAAATCGATCAGACAAGCAATCTGACTGATGAACAAAAGAAAGCATATCATGATCAAATCAGCAAGGTAGTTAACGACAATATCGATACTTTAAACAAGGTCGATAGTTCTAAAATCGCTGAGACAGTCACTAACGCTAAAAACAGTATAGATAATATTGTAAGCGATGCACAGGGTACTGCCAATAAGGAGGTAGAAGAAGCTAGAACCAATGCAGCTCAAGACATTGATACAGCTGTTAATGATGCAAAAGCTAAAATTGAAAGCATTGATGATAGTCAACTCAGTCCTTCAAATAAGAAGTATTATGAAGACCAAATTGATCAAGATGCCCAGGCTGCAAAGGCTAAAATTGCTTCGTCTCAAAATGTTTCTGATATCACTTCGGCAAAGCAAGAAGGTCAAAACAATATTCTTAAAGATTTAGGTGCTGCTCAAATCACAGCCACTAAGGCGCAGGCAATTAGTAAATTGCAACAGGCCAAGGCTAATGCCAAAAATACTCTTGCAAATTCTCATCTTGATCCGGCAATAGTTCAAGCAAAACAGGACCAGATTGATGCGGGTTATGATCAAGCAATCCAGGCGATCACTAATGACCATAGAGTAACTGATATTAACACTGATGCTCAAACAGGAATTGATGCCATTAATTCTGTTATTAATTCTCTTTCTCCTGATCTCGAAGCTCAGGCCTTAGAACAACAGCGTCAAACTGCAATTGGAAAATTAAAAGATGCGCGTGATTCTGCAAGCAGTCAGATTACTAATGATCCTAATTTAGGAGTAACCGAAAAGAATGACTACTATAATCAGATTACAAATGCCTTCAATCAAGCTCAAACTGCTATTCAAGGTGCAGGTAAAGATGATATAGATGCAGCATTAACTAAAGGTAAAAGCGATTTAGCAAACATTCAAACTGCAGCAAACTTGCAGTCTGCAAAAGACCAGGCTTTAGCAGCTCTAATGGACGAGCGTAATAAAGTAAAAGAGCAGATTGGCAATATGGATCAGATTACCAGTGCCAACAAAGATGAATTGCGTTCAAAAGTAGATGCTACATATGATATTGGTGTTAATGGAATTAATGATAAAAACACCACTACCAATGAGCAACTTAATAAAATTGTCCAAAATGGTAAGTCTTCAATTGATGATGTGATTAGTGACGTAAATGTTAATAAGATCCTTAATAAGCAAAAGCTTGATGATTATGCTCAAAAGGCGATTGACCGAATTAATAATTCGTCAGATATTACCAATGATGTCAAGACAACAACTATTAATAACATTACATCTGCACGCGATAATGCAAAATCAATAATTGATTCTACAAATGCTGTCTCTGATGCTAATACAGCTGAGAAAAAGGGCGAATCAGATATTGACGCTGCAGAAGCTGCAGGTAATGGTTTTAATACATCTAAAACTGATACTAAAAATAGTATTGCCAATGCTGCAAGCAGTGCCAAGAATCGTTTAAGTGACATTTATAGCAAATTGTCTGATGACCAAAGAAATAAAGTAAAAAAGCAATTTGATGATGCAATTAGTCAGCTAGGGTCAATCCCAACGGATGCAAATAGTAAAATTGACGCAGCCACAAATAAAGAACAACTAGCTGGAATTTATCAAGATGCATTAAATAAAATTAATAACATTGAATCTGCTGCCAAGTTAGCTAGTGATAAAGTTGTTGCCACCGATTTGATTAAAAATACAGCATACGCGGCTCGAGCTAAACTAAATGATTCACGAGACCAAAATGCAGTTTTTGCAGTGGCTGATTTAGGCATTAATGATATTGGCGCGGCCAATGACAGCGCTACAGTTGAAAAAATCAAAAATAATACCTTACAGGGTATTAGTAATGTAGTTGCTAATGCAAGCAAGAGTGATGCAGATGATATCCGTAAGCAAAGAGATCAAGCAATTAAAGAACTTGATAAAGCTCTTGGAAAAGGCTCAAGTGATACCGGTGTTCTACCAGAAATAAATGGTTTAAGTGATTTAACCTCTGATCAGCTGGCTAAGTTTAAACAACAAGCACAAGATGCTTATAATCATGCTGTTGCAAACGTCAGTGGCGCTCTATCTGAAAATATTGATACAGAAAAGAATACCGGTCTAAGCAATATTTACCAGGCTTTGGCTGATGCTAAACTGCAGGCAGCTAAAAATAAGGCAAAATCTGCTTTAGATGATAAAGCTCAAACTTCAATTGCTAAAGACGCTAAAGACACATCTACAATTGAAAGCGAGCGGGATAAGGCAAAAGACAATATTGATAAAGCTCAAAATCAAGATGATGTGCAAAAGGCTCAAGATGAGGGTAATAAAGCAATTGAAGCAATTGTTAATACAGCTAATGATGAGAACATTACTAACGCTAAGACTTCTGCTAAAAATGATTTTGATAATTCAACTAATAAATTACAACAGCAAATTGATCAAGACTTGGCTGATAAAAAATTAGGTCAAGACCAATATAATGATTTGAAGAATAAAATTGATCAAATTCGTCAGTCAGGTGAAACTAGAATAAACTCTGCTACCAACCAGGATCAATTATCTGATGCTAAAGGTCAGAATAATGCTGATTTGAATAAAGTTAATAATGAAATCATCAAAGCAGAATCTGTCAATAATGCATTGACTAAGTTGCAAGATGCAGTTAACAAGGCAAACGAAGCTGCAGATAAGATTGCTAAAGATAATCCTAGTTTGGCAGATCAGATGAGAGATCGCATTAAGTCAGAACGTGATAAAGCTGCTCAAAATATTCAAGCTGCTCAAAACAATGCGACTGATGCAAATAGTGCAATGAATCAAGCAGCGCAAGCTGGTAATGATGCAATTACTGGCTTAACTCAGCGATTCGAAGAAAAGAACAAGCAAATTAATACTCTGAAAGAATATGCTGAAGCTGCTAAGGCAAAATTACCCAGTTCAGGACTTGATCCAACAGAAATAAGTCAAAATGAAGCTGCAATAAATAACGCAATGCAAAAAGGTGTTAGCGACTTATATGGTGCTGATGATAATGCAGACTTAGGTCAAGTTGAAAAAGCTGGTGAAGCCGCTATAGATCAAGCAGGTATTCCAGCCAATTTACTAAGTGAAAAGAATAAGCAAATTGCGGCTATTGATAAGTATGTCAAAGATAAGGGCAGTATTAGCCAAGTTGCCAGTGATTTAACTGATCAGCAAAAGGCGGATTTACAGGATCAACTTAATCAGCTGGTTCAAAAGACCAAGGATGAAATTAGTAAAGTTGCTTTACCAAGCAGTCCGACAACAACAGATCTCGAAAATGCTAAACAAAAATTGCAAAATATTGAAAAGGGGCTCGATAGCGAAGGACACCCAATCAATTTAGGTGAAACTGGAATTAACCAGCTTTACCAAACTGCCCAAGATAAAGAAAAAATATATCAAATTAAGCAAAATGCTATTAATAATCTTCTTGAGCAAAAAGCAGAAGCTGATAAAAAGCTTGAAGATTCTGGTTTAGTAAACTCTGATTTACAAAAACAAAAGCAGAAGATTCAGGATATTTACGATCAGAGCAAAGCAAAGATTAATGCAGTTCCAACAATAGATAAGAACGGAAATGAACGTTCTACAGATGACGTCAAAAAGGACGTTGATCAGATTGTCAACAATGCAACTCAAGGATATTCTGATAGCGATTCTGGCAGTCACGTCCCTGGATTTGCTGATGTCGAAAAAGATACTGATCTTGCTGCTGCGAAAGCAAAGGCAGAGGATATTTTACAAAGGAAATATTCAACAACTCACAACATTATTGGGTTATCTCAACTAACTGCTGCTCAAAAGAAAGCATTGAACAAGATAGTTGATGATTTATATGCAAATGAAAAAGCAAGCATAGAGCAGCAAACTGATATCAACAAAATCCCGACTGACGAAAATCAAATCGGTACTAAGCTAACTGATACTTATCAAAATACGTCTGAATGGTTTGATTATAATCAAGCTAATGCCTTAAAGGGTGCTGGAAATGAAATAACAGGTCTAGAAGCTGGATACAATGGTTTAACTGAAGAACAAAAAGCTAATTCTGCTTATCAAAGGAATATTCAAGCTATCCAGGATGCAATTGATGCAATTAAGCATTCAACAAATATTGGCTCCACTACTCAAGCGTATAGCAACGGAATCAATGCTTATAACGAACTAATGGGTAAAGAAACAGTTAATGATATGTTCAATAAAGCAAAGGATACGCTTAACGATATAGATAGTCTACTTCCTGAGGATAGAGATCATTTCAAAAATAGACTTGATGGCATACATGGAAGTATAGATACTGTGCTTACTCAAGATGCTCAAGCTGACACATCTTACGAGAATATTGCCAACCAGATGAACCATGATATTGACATGGCAAGGCAAGCAATTGATCAGTTAATGCAACAAGCGTTATATGCAGTTAAGAGTTCTGCCAATAGGGATATTGAGACAGAATACAAAGGTGCAGTTGCTCAGAACCAAAAATATTTTGGTGAGTCTGCATTGATTTATGCAACTAATAGTGAGCATGACAAATTTAAAGATATCTCTGGTAATTCTTATGATGCAGTTCTGAATAATAGAATAACTGGGATACGTGAAATTGCTAAAGCCGCTGTTTCTGATGCTGCTACTAATGCTAAAAAGAAAATTGATAATAACAGGGTCAAACATGAAAATGGTAACAACTATACTGACGATGAAAAAGCTGCCATTAAGAGTGAAATTGATCGTATTTTAGCTGATACCCAGAAAAAGATTAATCAAAATGATAATTTAACTGATATTGACGGCAAGCGTGACGATGGAATTGAAGCGATTAATAAGGCCTCATCAGATTCAACTGTCATTGATAAAATTATTAAAGATAGTGCCAACAACAATAATAACAGCAATAATGATAATTCCGATAATGGAGGAGACAATTCTAATTCCGATGGTAATGGCAGTGTTTCATCTATTCCTACTAACCCTGCTGCCCCAGCTAAGCAACCAACTACTGATAAAGAAAATGGAACAAATGGTGCGCCAAATGACTTAGGTGAAAGCACTAATGTGACTTTAATGCACAATGCCTATCTATATGACGAAGATGGTAAACGCGCAAACAAGGTTACTTTAGGTTCTGGCTCTACAATTACCACTTATGGTACCAAGACAATTAATGGTAAAGAATACTACGTTCTAGTTGATAAGGGTGCTAACAATAAGAAATATTATGTTGCTGCAACTAATGGTCAAGCTACTGCCCAAAAAGTTAAGCATAATTCTTATGTATATAATCAAGTGGGCAAGAGAGTTAAAAAGTCTGGAGTGTTCAAGAAAGGTAAAACAGTTAACACTTACGGCGCAGCAGTCAAAATTCGCGGTAAGAAATACTTTACTATTGGTAAAAACCGTTATATCAAAGCTGCTAACGTTGCACCAGTCACGGCAGCGCAAACTGCTAAGGAAGAAGTGACAGCAACAAGTACCAATACTGCTACTCCAGCAACTACCACTGTAGTTAAAAAGTTAATGCACAACGCTTATCTCTATGATGAAAACGGCAAACGTGCCAACAAGTTAATCATTAATTCTGGTTCAGAAATAGAAACTACTGGCAAAAAGACGGTTAATGGCAAAATATATTATGCCTTAGCAGATGGTCTACTGATAGATAGTGGCAATGTTGACGCTAAGAAATTAAAACTGAAACATAATGCTTATATCTATAGCAAGTATGGTCATCGTTTAGGTAAAAAAGTTTTGAAGAAACATAAAGTTGTGAAAACTTATGGTAATTCAGTCAAAATTGGTCATAAGAAATTCTATGTTGTAGCTAGTGGTAAATATGTGAAGAAGGCAAACTTTTAGGCAATTAATCTTTAAGATTGACTAGTTGCTAAAACCACAAAATACCCCAAATTTAAGGTAAATTTGGGGTATTTTTGCGTCTGGACTTTTTATTAAAACACTATTCTAGCTAATTACTGCTAAAAATAGGTTTGCAGCTTTAAGCTGATAGTTGCTTTAACATAAATGATTGGATATTACAGCGCTTTGCTTTCTGGCCATAAGTTCAGAGAAGTAATTTTAGTTTAATACTAGTAAACAAGTGGCCGCTGAAATTTTAAAAGAAAGTCTTATTTATTAAGCATGTGACTGTTGATTTGCTATAGTTTTAATGCCGACAAAATAATCATAACAAAAGAAGTTACATTTCCAGACTAAAGTTAGCACTTCAAGAGTTAGAATTAAGCGAAAATTATTTTGATGACCAGTCAGAGTAAAACTTAAACAGCCATCATTTCGTGTCTGTTAACGAAGTGATCAAGTCGCAAAATTACCTATTTAAAGAAGTTATTTCAGTTTATTTAAATGATATTACTCCCAAATTTTGGCTAGATTTGGGAGTATTTTTGTGTGCAAAATTTTACTACTAGTTTAAATAACATAGTTAAAATTAATTATTAAATAAGTTATAACTAAAAATAATTTGTATATGTTATTTAATATACAAAAACATACTAGATAAATTTGTATCACAAATGTAATAAAAAACATTTTTAAACTAATTTGCAAAATAGTTTTTCCTTTAATCACTTTTAGTTATTTTTATTTAATTGGCTTAAAATGCAGTAAAATAGTAATTCATAAAAATAATAAAGTTATTTTTAATCAGAATTAGTATTTTTTAAAAATAACGGTTATTTATAGCTTAACATCTATTGCTAAATACTATATTGACAATGAATAACGCTAGTTATAAAATTCAAAGTGTATTTTTAATTCAAGGAAGGACAACTTATGTTAGGGAAAAATAACTTTAAAGAACGACTAAGAAAAATGGAAATGCAACAAAAGCAAGACCGCTTTTCAATTCGCAAATTGACGATCGGTGCCGCTTCTGTTTTGTTAGGATTCACTTTTCTGGGTTTGGGTAGTCAAACGGTTAAAGCCGATACTGATCTATCAACCCAACAAGTCGATAGAAAAACTGAAACCAAGTCATCCGAGTCTGATTTGAGTAATGCTGCAACAGAAAATAATAAGGCTGCTTCTCAATCAACTCAGGATGATAGACAAACCAAAAAGACCGAAAAAGAGCCAAAATTATCTACTTTTTCAGGCTTATCTTCATTTTTGAAGAGTAGTGATGAAGACTCGAAATCTGTCAGCAAGACAAAAACCACAAAAGAGCAGACAAAGAAAGATAGTAAAGAATCCGATCAATCTACTGCTGTTAAGCAGCCAGATACTGAGGCAAATGATGCAAATGCAGTCACACCGGGAAAAACTGATTCAACTGGTAAAGACACTAACACTGATATTACCTCAGGAGACAACACAGCCAGTGATGGCAAATTGCCAGAAGATTCACAGGCAAATGTGATTAAGCCGGGTGATGATACTAGCAATAATGATGAGCAAAATAACAGCACGGATAAAATTGCGCCTGCTAAAAATAAAAATCCATTAGTCAAGGATGCTGGCGATGGTTTTTCTTATCAGGTTTATAACTGGAAAGATTTTCAAGATGCGCTTAACAATATAAATATCACTGAAATTATTTTAATGAATGATGTTAGCGCAGATCCTAATAATGGCAATAATAGATTTAATGTTCCTGGGCGTACTCTCTTAATTAGATCAAACGGAGATGCCAAATATAAACTTGATTTCACTGGCTATTCACCTAGACAAAGCCGTGGTACAAATGCAGATATTACTTATCAAAGTCTTAATATGCGCAGTGGGGACTATTACGGTGTTTGGGATACCGAATATGTAAGTGATAATTATCATGCCAACATTATGTTTAAGGACTGCTCGTTTGAAGGGTCGCAATTAATCTATGCTGGTAGCAATACTCATATCTTTTTTACCGGAAATAATGATGTTCATACCGCAAAATGGCCCAACCATAGTGATCAACAAATGTTTGAGTTTACTAATGGAAATGAAAATGACAGCATAGAATTCTTGGATGGTGAATTTGTCGGTTCAACGTACGGTGGCACTATAATCGAAATGAAGAGTAAGACTAACACTGTTAAAATTAACAGAGGTGCAACCGTAACACTTAATCCCGTGCAAGACTTTGATGAAAACAGAAGCACTGGTGAGGGGGGCAAACCTTTTAGCGCCATTTACATGGAAAGCGGCGGAATTGTTCAAGTTGGTGGCGTCTTGAATATTAATATTGGCCTAAATAAAGTGAGACCTTATAAGGGCACAAGAGATGCCGGTAAAGCCAGGGCTGTTTATTTAAAAGATTCTGGTTCAACATTTAACATTTTACAGAATGGCCAAGTCAATATTAATACGAATGGTAATATTACTGACGCTGCTTCAGGAAATCTATTTTATGATAACGGTAATTTGAACATTAGTCCTAATGGCGAATTAAATATTCTGGGTAGTAACATGGGTGATTACTCAGGCACACTAGTTTATGTTACTGGCTCTGCTGATGTTGAAAATGGTGCCTTTAATATCAGATTAGGCGATGATCCAGGCACAGGAGCAATTAAACTACTTGATGTTCAAGGTGGAACTTTAAAAATTAACAACCCGACATCATTTATTTTGGATTCTCATAATAATAAAAACACTGCAACCAGCATTATTGGCAATAACAAGATCACAATTACTAATGTTCGCCAGCAGCTGCAAACTAACTCTGGCAGCAGATTCACATTGCCACCTTTCCATGTTTTACAGCTGCAGAAATCAGCTAAGGGTATTTCTGTAAATACTCTTGAAATGCTTGATGGCAATAAGACGTTAACTCAAGAACAGTTAGATGAAATTAAGAACGATCCTGCCATTAAAGATATTATTAATGACAGAAAATTTGGTTCTTTCTTAACTGCTGCTGAAGCTGCTGTTAAGGATCCAGAATCTAATAGATTAGATGATATTATCAAAAATGCTTTAGAAAACGCTCTCAGCAGTTCAGATTCTGACAGCTATAATAACGTGACATTTGTTCCTGCTAACCCAAGTGGATTCTTGGATATTGATGATGATAATTTACAAGTTATCAAGAATAATGATGGTTCTAGAACTATCAAAGGCAAGGTCAAGAATTACACCGAAGCAGAAGATGGTCCAAGTAATGATAATGCCTTTTATAAGTACTTCCCTAAGGGTACAAAGGGTTATGTAATTATTAGATACGTTAGCAGCAATGCTAAATATAACAAGGTTATTCAGGAAGATAAAAATCTGAAGCCTTATGCCGATACTAATGACACATACCGTGGCAATATTATTGACCGGGTTTCAGAATTGCCAACTGTCTTTACCTCTGCAATTAATCCAGACGGTACTTTTGCAGTAACAATACCTGCTGATATTACCCTAAATATGAATAAGGGCGATAAGGTTGAAATAACACCTAACGCCAATTTCGTTGAATACAGTCCAGAAGTTGTCGCAGTAGGTTCTCGTCCGATAGTTAAGAGTATAGATATCCTTACTTTATCAGAAGCTCAAGACGACGCTGCTACTACGATCAGAAATGCGGTAAAAGACGCCGAAAGCAAGAAGCCAACTAATTTAAAAGAAAGTCAATCAAAGACTTTTGAAGATGAGTTGGCTAAAGCATTGGCAATGGCAGATTCAGTCACTGAATCTAATAAAGACACAACAGTTTATGGTGCAGATACAATTGCCGAAGTCAATAGACGTAAAGGAGCGGCTCTTGACCTTGTGAATAAAGCTTTGCAAATTGCTAATGAAGAATCAGCAGAGCAAGATAAATTAGCTTCAGCCAAAGAAGCTGCCAAACAAGCACTTGAGAATGAGCTTAATGGTAATGGTACTTCCGGGATGCCTGGTGTAGTTAACCAAATTGCTGATTTAGCAAACAGTGGTTTAACCCAGGACAACGTTAAGATATATCAAGATCAAGCTCAAAAAGCATACGATGCCGCAAAGAAAGCTATTGATGACTGTGAAAGTTTTGATGAAATCACTAAAGCGCAAGCTAAGGGTGTAGCAGACATTGATCAAGCTTTAACAGATGCTAAGGCACAACAACTTATTGATAAAGCTGTAAGTGACTTAAAGACTGCTAAAGAAGACGCTTTGAAAGAATTAGCAGCTGAAAAGGCAACTGTTGAAGATAACATCGCTAATTTAAAGAATATCAGTACTGAAGCTAAAACTGCATTTAATAAAGAAGTTGAAACTTACTATCAAGACGCTGTTGACAAAGTTAATAACCCGTCACCAGCAAGCCTTGAACAGGTAGATATTGAGAAGAACACTGGGATTAGAAACATTGACAGCGTATGGGACAAAGCTACAGCACTGGATAAAGAAATTGCTTTTGACCAGAAAAAACTTGATGATTACGCTCAAGCTGCAGCGGATCGCATCAATAAGACGGACATGTCTGAGGAAGACAAGCAAAAAGCAGTAACCGACATTAACAAGGCTCGTGATGAGGCCAAGATAAATGTGGGCAAACAATTAACGTCTGAAAGTGCAGATAAGGCTGAAGATGATGGCGAAAAGGCGATAAAAGCAGTTGAAGACAACGCAAATGCAGCCAATATTGAAGCTATTAAAACTTCTAACACTGCTAACCTTAACGCTGCTGCTGATAGCGCAATTGAGCGTGTGAATAAAGCTTATAATAGTTTAACAGAAGCTGGTCAGCAGGAAAAAGCTGCTGCTGATAAAACTGCTGCAATTTCAGCTATTAATCAGGCTAAAACAGCTGCCAACGAATCAATTAATGCTGCTACAACCAAAGATGCAATCGTTAATGCCTTTAACGTTGCTAAAGACAAGTTTGACAATGCGGCAACCACAGCTGAAGTTGCTTTTGCCAAAATAGCAGCTGTTGATGCCGTCAAAAAAGAAGCTGACAGTGTCAAGCCGAATTTAAGTGCAGCTGATCAACAGACAGTTGATGGTATCGTAGCAAAAGCTAATAGCGATTTCCAAAAAGCGACAACAGTCGACAAGGTCAACAGCATTAAAGATCAGGCAATTAAAGATATTGCCAATGTTAAAACTACTGCTGATGTAGTTAAGGAAGCCGAAATCAAGGCTAACAAGGATACTCAAACTGCTAATATTGATACGGCAGCCACAGCAGCCAAGAAACGGATAACTGATGCTTACAATAAATTGTCACAGGCTAACCAAACTAGTTACCAAGAATCGTTACAGAAAGCTTTAGATGATATTGACCAAGCTGCAAAAACTGCTAAAAATAATATTCAGAGTGCCCAAAATGTGGCAGACATTATAACTGCAGCAGAAAAAGGCACACAAGCAATTGCTGCTATTGAGACTAAGACAGAAGTAACATTTGCCCAAGCCGATGCAAAAGAGGCAATTGCAAATGAAGCTGCTAAGGTTAAGCCGAATTTAAGTGCAGCTGATCAACAAACAGTTGATGGCATTGTGACTACAGCTAATGGCAAAATTGATGTAGCTACCGATATTCCAACAATTAATAATATTAAAAATCAGGCTATCAAAGATATTGATCAGGTCAAAACCACCGCTGATTCAAATTCAAAGGAAAAAGTTGAAAAGGCAAAAGAGCTGAATAGGACTAGTATTGATGATGCAGCTAAAGCAGCGGTTGCTCGCGTTGAGGCGGCTTATAAGAACTTAACACCTGCTGAACAGTCAGCTAATAAAGCTGCTTTTGACCAAGCTGTTACCGCCATTAAGAATGCCCAAACTACAGCTGAAGCCAAGATTGCAGCTGCGACTACTGAAACTGAAGTTGCTGCCGCAGCTAGTGAAGGTACAACAAACATTAATAAGCTGGCTGATGCAGCTGAATTAAACTTTGTCAAGATTACTGCTAACGACGCAGTACAAGCTGAAGCTGGAAAGGTAAAACCTAATCTCAAAGAAACAGCTGATCAAAATAAAGTAGATGAAATTGTTGACCAAGCTAAAGCCGACATTGGTGCTGCTGAGACCGTTGATAACGTAAACAGAATAAAAGAGAATGCAATCAAGGCAATTGACAACGTCAAAAGTAATGCAGAGCAAACAATTCAAAAAGCACAAGAATTAAGCAGAGAAAGTGTTGATGCCCAAGCAGATGCCGCTAAGAAGCGGGTCAAAGATGCTTATGATAAGCTCACTTCTGATGAGCAAAAGACGACCGCAGTTCAAACTGCTTATAACGCAGCTAATAATGCCATTGATAAAGCTAAGACTGTAGCAGAGACTGCAATAGCTGCCGCACAAACTAATTCAGAAATTACGACAGCTGTTGATAATGCTAATAAAGCCTTTACACAAGCAGCTTCTGACGCCGAATTGGCCTTTGCCAAGGTGGCTGCGATAGATGCAGTTCAGAGTGAAGCGGACAAAGTCAAGAAAGGCTTAAAGCAAACTGTTGATCTTAATAAAGTAGATAGTATAGTAACCCAGGCTCAAACTGATTTGAACAATGCTGATAGTGTTACCAAAGTTGGCTTCATTAAAGACCAGGCAATTAAAGATATTGATAATGTTAAAGCTACAGCTGATGCAGCTGTTGACAATTCCCAAACAGTCAATAAAGCTAATATTGATAAAGCGGCAGCTGAAGCAATTCAACGGGTTCAGAATGCTTATAACGAGTTAAGTGCACCTGAAAAAGAGCAGGCTAAGTCAGAATACAATAAAGCTGTCAGTGATATTAATGAGGCAAAGAACTCTGCGGATGCGGCCATCCAAGCTGCAAAGACGGTAGATGATGCGACAAATGCTGCTACAGCAGGAATTTCTACAGTTAATGATATTGCCAACAAGGCAGAACTATCATTTGCAAAATTGGGAGCTAAAACTGCGGTTAAAGCAGCAGCAGATGCTGTTACTAACGGTCTTGATGATGAAAACCAGCAAAAGGTACAAGAGATAGTAACTACAGCAAATTCTAAAATTGATAAGGCTACTACTATCACTGACGTGGTTAGATTTAGGGATCAGGCTATCAATGATATTAATGGTGTCAAAGCTGTGGCAGACGCCGTTCAAGAAGCACAGCTAAATGAAAACAAGAAAAACAACACCGCTAATGTTAAGGAAGCTGCTGATGCTGCTAGAAAACGTGTCGATGATGCATATAGCAAGTTGAATGAATCTCAAAAGAATGCTAATCACCAGACTTACCAAAATGCCCATGATGCGATTGACAATGCTGCAAATAGTGCAAATAACCAAATTACACTGGCACAGTCAAGTGATCAAATATCAGAAATAGTTAAAACTGCTAAGACTCAGTTTGATAATGCAGCCACAAAAGCTGAAGTAGCTTTTGCTAAGATAACAGCTGTTGCAGATATTTCGAATGAAGCTAATAAGGTTAAACAAGACCTAAAGGCTGATTCTGATAAGAATCGGGTTGACAATATTGCTATCACTGCTACTACTAGTATTAATAGCACTAATACTGATACTGTAGCTAAAGTAACCAGTATTAGGGATCAGGCTATTAAAGATATCGACGCTGTTAGAGCTGAAGCTAATGGTGGCGAACAAGCCAGTCTGGAAGAAACTAAGGATAATCGGACTGGTGATGTCAACAAAGCAGCAGCAAACGCTAAAACACGGGTCGATACGGTTTACGCTCAGCTGACACCTGCTGAACAAGATGCAACAAAGCAGACCTACAATGATACTCTTGCTGCTATTGAAAATACGCGCCTTAAAGCAAATAGCGATATTGCCAGTGCTGAAACTAAGGATGCGGTAAGCAATATAGCAGCAACAGCTGAGCAGGAACTTGATCAAGAAGCTACAAAAGCAGAGGTGGCGTTTGCGAAAACAGCTGCTAAAGATGCGATTCAGGCTGAAGAACAGAGTGCTATTGCCGACCTTAAAGGTCAGGACGATAAGACTTCTGTGCAGAACATCGCTAACAATGCTATTAAAGAAATTGACCAAAATTCGACAGATACTGTTGCCAAAGTAAACAGCATTAAAGATAGCGCAATTAGTGCCATTAAGGCTGTTAAAAACACGGCAAATGCAGTAGATCAAGCAATTGTTGAAGAAGCTCGCAAAGACAGCTCTGCAAATATTAATGAAGCAGCTGAAACAGCTAAGAAGAGAGTTGAAGTAGCATATAGTAAGCTGACGGGAACTGAACAAGCAGTTGCCAAACAGGCTCATGATGACGCTCTTAGCGCAATTGCAAGTGCGCAAAAAGCTGCTAACGATGCAATTTCTTCATTAAATTCAAAAGCAGAAATTACTCAGGCAGCAAATGAGGGTATTAATAAGATTGATGCAGCAGCAAACGAAGCAGAAGTAGCTTTCGCCAAGGTAGCAGCTAAGGATGCAGTTCATGAAAAAGCCAAATCTGTCATAGATCAGTTAAATAAATCTGATGATAAGAAAAAAGTGCAGGAAATTTCTGATCAAGCAGATAAAGATATTGACGCAACTGGAGCAGATACTGTAGATAAGGTAAACAGCATTAGAGATAAAGCGATCAATGATATAAGTAATATAAAAGCAACTGCGGATGACAATGAACAGAAAGAACTGGAGCAAACTAAGGAAAATAATAAGGCTAGTGTTGATGATTTAGTTAAAGCTGCTAAAAAACGTGTTCAAGATGCTTATGACAAACTCGGAAAAGACGAAAAAGTTTTAGCTGCAAGTGATTATAATAAAGCCATGGCTGACATCACTCAAGCACAAACTACAGCTGATGATGCGATTAGTGCCGCTACAAATGCTGATGCGATTGTTAAAGCGGTCGGTACAGCATCTACTGCCTTTGATACGGCAGCTACAATAGCTGAAGTGGCATTTGCTAGAGTGACAGCTAAGACTGCAATCCAAGCTGAAGCTGATAAAGTCAAAAAAGGCTTGAAACAGGAAGTTGACCAAGCTAAAGTCGATAATATAGTGTTACGGGCTGAAAATGATCTTGCTGCAGCCGTAAGCGTAGATAATGTAAATACTATTGCAGCTCAAGCTATTAAAGACATTGATGCCGTTAAAGATACTGCTGAGGAAAATGAGCAGAAGGATTTAGCTAAAGTTAAGGATGATTCTAAGCAGAGTATCGATCAAGCTGCCACAGCCGCAAAGCAAAGAATTAAGGATGCATATAATACTCTTAGTGCAGATGAACAGGCTGCAACTAAGACAGATTATGACAAGGCAATCCAAGCCATTACCGATGCTCAAACAGCAGCTCAAGTTGCTATAGAAAAAGCAACGGACAAGGATGCCGTAAGTAAAGCTGTCGGAGACGCCGATCAGGCTTTCACCCAAGCAGAAACGGAAGCTAAATTAGCATTTGCTAAAGTAGCAGCTAAAGATACTGTTCATAAAGTGGCAGATACTGTTAAAGGTAATTTGAGTAAGGATGCTGATAAGAAACAAGTAGATGTAATTTCAACTCAAGCTGATACTGCTATTGATAAAGCTACCGATATCACAACTGTCAATCAATTAAGAGATAAGGCAATCAGCGACATCAATGCTGTTAAAGCAACCGCCGATGCAGTCGACAAAGCTACCTTGGAGCAAGCTAAGGAAAATGGTAATACCAATGTTAGTGGTGCTGCTGCTGATGCTAAAAAACGGGTAGAGAATGCTTATAATAATCTTAATTCTGACCAAAAGAATGATAATTATCAAGCATACCAAAATGCTCTTACTGCAATTGACAATGCCGCCGATACAGCAAATATCAAAATTGGTCAAGCCCAAACTGCTGACGAAATTAAAGGGGCAGTTGATGATGCTAAGACTAAGTTTAATGATATTGCAACCAAAGCTGAAGTAGCCTTTGCTAAAGTTATAGCTAAAGCTGCTGTTCAAAAGGAAGCAACAAAGGTTAAGAATGACCTGAAGTCTCAAGCTGATAAAAACAAGGTTGATAGTATTGTTAACCAAGCTAATATCCAGTTTAACGACAGCGCTACAGACACAGTGCAAGAGGTAAACAGTATTAGGGATAAAGCAATTGATGATATCGATGCTGTTAAAGACGCAGCTAATGGCAATGAACAAGCAAGCTTAGAAGAAACTAAGAATAATCAAAGGGGTAATGTGAACAGTGCAGCAGACGCAGCTAAGGCCCGAGTAGAAAAAGCTTATAATGATCTGGAAAAAGATCAACAACAAAAAACTAAGCAGGTTCATGATAATGCAATTACTGCAATTGAAAATGCACTTCAAAAAGCAAATGCCGATATTCAAAATGCTGAAACTAAAGATGCTGTGGTAGCCATAGCAGCAACAGCAGAGCAAAAATTTGATCAGGAAGCAACAAAAGCAGAGGTAGACTTCGCAAAAGTGGCAGCTAAAGATGCAGTTCACAAGGAAGCCGCTAACGCTCAAAGTCAGTTAAAGAACGCTGCTGATAAGCAAAAGGTTCAAAACATTTCTGATCAAGCAGATACCGATTTTGATGATGTTGCAACAGATACGGTAGACAAAGTAAACAGCATCAAAGAAAATGCTATTAGTGCAATTAATGCTGTTAAAAATACTGCATCAGCAGTAGATGAGGCTTTGCTAGAGCAGGCTCGTAAAGACAGCACTCAGAACATCACTAATGCCGCAGAAGCTGCTAAGAAACAAGTTGAAGATGCTTATGAAAAACTAAGTTCAAGTCAAAAGGCAGCAACAAAACTTGACCATGATAATGCGCTTACCGCAATTGAAAATGCCCAAACAGCAGCCATTGATGCAGTCAATGCAGCGACAAGCAAAGATGCTATCACTTCAGCAGCTAATGATGGAGTTAACAAGATTAACGCAGCAGCAACTACCGCAGAGGTAGCTTTTGCAAAAACAGCTGCTAAAGATGCGGTTCAAGCTGAAGCTGCAAATGTGATTAAGAATCTGAAAGACAAAAAAGATCAGGAAACAGTTCAGAATATCGCTGACACTGCAGTGGCAAATATTGACAGTGCTTCAACTGATACAGTGCAAAAGGTTAATGACTTCAGAGATCAAGCCATCAATGATATTGATAAGGTGAAGAATACTGTAGATACCGCTGAACAAGCTAAGTTAGAAGAAGCTAAAGACAACAGTCAGGCAAGTGTTGATGCAGCTGCTGCAGCCGCTACAAAACGCGTTGAAGATGCATATAATAAGCTTAGTTCGCAGCAACAAACCAAGACTAAAGCAGATCATGATGCAGCTATTGCTGCAATTAAAAATGCACAAAAAGCAGCAAATGATGCTATTGCGCAAGCAAAAGATAAGGGTGCAGTGGCTGAAGCTGTTTCAACTGCAAATACAGCCTTTGATCAAGCAGCCACTCAGGCTGAAGTAGCTTTTGCAAGGGCAGTTGCTAAAGAAGATATTAGAAATGAAGCAGATAAGATCGAAAATGGCTTGAGCCTTGAAAGTGATAAGGCTAAAGTTGAAGGGATTGTCAACGAAGCTAATACACAATTAAATACAGCTGATACAGTGCAAAAGATCAATGATATTAGAAATCAAGCCATCAGTGATATTGATACTGTCAAGACAAACGCAGATCAAACTGCTGCTACTAAGCTTGATAATGACAAGAAAGATGCAATTACTGCTTTAACTAACAAACAAACTGAAGTTAAAAATGGCATCGATTCCCTGAAAAATGTCAGTGCTGAAAACAAGACCGCTCTAAAAGATAAAGTAGATCGTTACTACGAAGATGCAGTTAACAAGATTAAAGATGCAGGTACAACTACTTCTGACCAAGTTAATAGTGCTAAACAAGAAGGCATCGATAACATGGGCAAAGTTCTTGAGGATGCAAAAGCTTTAGATACAGCTATTGCAAATGACCAAAAGAAATTAGATGATCATGCTTCTGCAGCAATTGACAAGATTAATAAGTCTGATTTATCTGACGCTGATAAAGGAAAGGCTATTGAATCAATCAATAAAGCTCGTGATGATGCTAAAGAGACTGTTGGTTCACAGCCAACTGTCGAAAAGGCAGACGCAGCTGAAAAAGCCGGAGAAAGTGCAATTGATACAGCTGAAAAAACTGCTACAGATACAGATTTAGGAAATTCTAAACTTACCGAAAAGACCAAAGTCGAGGCTGCGGCAGACAATGCTAAGAAACAACTTGATGATGATTATAATAAGCTGACTCTTGACCAGCAAAAGGAAGTTAAAGATAAGTATGACAAAGCTAAAGCAGATATTGATCAGGCTAAAGCTGATGCTGAAAAAGCAATAGATTCAGCTACTTCCAAGCAAGATGTCAATAATGCTTCTGATAAAGCTAAGACTGACATTGACAAAGCTAAAAATGACGCTGAATTAGCCTTTGCTCAAGCTGCAGCTAAAGACGCAGTTAAAGCAGTTGCTGAAGATATCAAGAGTGGCTTAAATAAACAAGAGGATAAGAACAAGGTCGACGATCTTGTTACCCAAGCTAATAAAGACATTGACGCTGCAACTACAATTGATTCTGTAAATAGCATTCGTGACAAAGTGATTACTGCAATTAAGGGTATTAAGAATTCTGCAGATCAATCAGATAAAGATGACTTAGCTGCTATCAAGTCAAATAATAAAACAAATGTTGACCAGGCAGCAACTAAAGCTAAAAACCGTGTTGATGAAGCTTATAACAAGCTTAATGACACTCAAAAAGCAACTACTAAAGCTGATTATGACAATGCTTTAGCCGCTATTGAGGATGCTAAGAAAGCAGCCGAAACTAAGATAGACAGTGCTACTAATGCAGACGCGGTTGCAGCAGCAGTTGACAATGCTTCTAGACAATTTGATTCTGCGGCAGCAACAGCTGAACTAGCCTTCAGTAAAGTAGCTGCCAAAGATGAAGTCAATAAAGCAGCTTCTACAGCTAAGCCAAGCTTGAGTAAAGATAATCAGGATCGGGTAGATGAAATAGCAAAACAGGCAAGTGTTGATATTGATTCAGCTGAAACTGTTGCCAATGTTGCTAGAATTAAGCAAAACGCTATTGATAAAATTAATGCCTTAAAAGGTAATGATGAAAAAGACTTAGCTCAAGCTATCTCAAATGCCAAAGCAGAATTGAGCAAAAAGCATGATGATGCGGTAGCAAGACTGAAAGATAAGTTTGGTAGTGATGCAGATACCACTGAAGTAGATAAAGCATTCAACTCGAATAAGGACATCACTGGAGCATCGGTTGATGAAGTTAAAGAGCACGAATTAGCAGCCGAAAGGGAATTGGCTAAAGGCGAAGTTCAAGATACTGGCACAAATGCTAAGAAGAAAGTTGATGAATTAAAGCACAAAGATGGTACTGACTATACCCAAGCTGAAAAAGATGCTATCAAGAACCAAATTGACAAAGATGTTCATAACGCTATTGATAAGAATGGTACTATTGATCAAGCAAGCGATTCAGCTGGTGTGGATAAAGCTCGTAAGGATGCAATTGACAAGATAATTGGTGAAACAATTCCTGACAGTCAGGAAGTTAACAACATCATAAATCAAGATAAGGAAGTTCTCAGTCAAAGACTTGCTAAGATTCGTGAAGCTGCTACTACATATTTGAAGCAGAAGTTTGGTCCTGATACTGATGATAGTGCCATTCAGCAAAGTTATGAAGACGCGCTAGCAAAACTCAAAGACAAGCCTACAGACTTAGCAACCGAACTTGAAGGTGAAAAGCTGATTGCCAAGGGTGCTTTAGCAGATGCCCAAAAGGCTGCTAATAAGCGGGTTGATAGCGATAATAATTATGATTCTTCTGCTAAGACTCAGATTAAGCAAACTATTCAAAAAGATTACAACGATCTTCTAAATAGTATCGAAGCTAGTTCGGCAGTTAGTGAAATAATTACGGCAAAACGTAATCTCGGAATTGATCAACTATATCGTGATGCTACTGAAGCTAATGTTCATGTCACTAACATTGTAGAAAATGGCGGTGGTGCTCAAACTCCTGGAATATTACCAAATCAACCAAATAAGACTGATGATAAAGATAAGGATACTGATAAGAAGAATGAAGACTCTGAAAGAGTTGTCTTGATGCACAATGCTTACCTTTACGATAGCAATGGCAAACGTGCAAACGGCATTACTTTAGGAGCTGGTTCAATCCTTGATACATACGGTATTGAAGCAATTAACGGTGACCAATATTATGTCTTAATTGATAAAGGTGATAATGATAAGAAATACTATGTAGCAGTTGGCAACATTAAGAGCACAACCCAAAAGCTGAAGCACAATGCTTACATTTATGACCAATATGGCAAGCGAGTTAAGAAATCTGGTAAACTGAAGACCGGTAAAGCTATTGCTACTTATGGCAGCAGCGTCAAAATTCGCGGCAAGAAGTACTTCACTATTGCTAAGAATCGTTATATCAAAGCTGCTAATATTGCTAGTCAAGATGTATTGCTTAAGAGTGCAACAGCAAAACAAGGAGCTGCAGTTGCCAGCGGAGATCAATCACACATCCTGGTTAATAAGAAAGTTATGCATAACGCATACCTATATGATCAAAAAGGTATTCGTGCCAATGGCTTAATCATTAACGCAGGTTCAACGGTTGATGTGGTGACTCAAAAAGTTGTTAATAAGAAGATCTATTATGTTCTTGAAGATGGTTTGTATATTGCCGCAGGTAATATCGACTCTAAGAAACTTAAACTAAAGCGCAACGCATACATTTACAATCAGTATGGCAGTCGTGTTGGTAAGAAAGTGCTGAAGAAACATAAGTCCGTTAAGACGTATGGTAATCCAGTTAAGATTAAGGGTAAGAAATATTACACCGTAGCAAAGAACAAATTTGTTAAGAAAGCTAATATCAAAGGATAATCAATTTCTTAACTAAAATAAAAGTGTCACAATTGTTAGAAATAACAGTTGTGGCACTTTTTGAATTCGTTTATTTTTTCTTTAAACCATTTTTTTGTAATTCATGCAAGGTTTCGTACTGCTTTTTTAAGCCCTTTTCAATTTTAGAATTGCCCTTAGGCTGGAAATACTGTTTACCCACTAATTTATCTGGTAAATATTGTTGGGCTACCCAATCATTTGCAAAAGAGTGGGGGTAAATATAGCCCTTGCCATGACCTAAATTTTTGGCTCCGGAATAATGGGCATCCTTTAAGGTTGCTGGTATGCTGCCATAATCCTTATTTTTGACATCCTGCAAGGCAGCATCAATCGCACTAATTGCACTATTACTCTTAGGAGATATTGCTAACTCAATGACTGCGTTAGCTAGAGGTATTCTGGCTTCAGGAAATCCGAGATTCTTAGCAGCTTGAATAGCAACTTGAGTATGCTGAACAGCGGCTGGATTAGCCAGCCCAATATCTTCATAAGCTATCACGCTTAGACGTCGGCAAATTGCTACTAGATCACCTGATTCAATTAATCTCGCCAAATAATGCAAGGCTGCATCAGTATCAGAACCGCGAATTGACTTTTGAAAAGCAGATACTAAATCATAGTGGCCGTCACCTTTGGCATCAAAGTTTTGGCTACGCATCTGAATCGAATTTGCCATTTCGTCTTGGTTAATAGTCAGGCTTGCGGTTTCAGTTTTACCAGCTGCAATCAGCTCTTGCTTTGTTGAGCGCACAGCTAATTCAAGTCCGTTTAGAGTTGCACGTAAATCACCATTGCCTTTTTGCACTAAAAGATTTCTAGCATCATGTGTTAATTTTACTTGATATTTTCCCAGACCATTTTTATCATCGGTTAAAGCTCGGTCAATTGCTTTACTAATGTCTTCTGCAGCAAGAGGCTTAAGTTCGAAAATTTGGCACCGGGAACGAATAGCAGGAGAAATAGCAATATACGGATTTTCAGTTGTTGCACCAATTAAAATAATTTGTCCAGATTCTAGCAATGGTAAGAGAAAATCCTGTTTAGTTTTGTCTAAACGGTGAATTTCATCTAATAATAATATAACTGTGCCACTGAGTTTTCCTTCTGCTGCTACCTGTTCTAACTGCTTTTTACTATCTGTTGCCGCATTCAGCTGGCGAAAAGCATATTTGGTTGAACCGGCAATTGCACTGGCAATGCTGGTTTTGCCGATACCAGGGGGACCATAGAGTATCATAGATGACAGCATCCTGGCTTCAACCATTCGCCGAATAATTTTACCCGGACCAATTAAATGTTGTTGACCAACAACTTCGTCTAAATTTTGTGGTCTCATTCTGTAAGCTAATGGCTTCATTTAATTGTCTCCGTGAAAAAGCCGGTGCCAAAAGCCAGCCTTTTTTTGATTAGTATTGCTAAGCTGGGTTTTAGGCATTTCCGGCGGATATACCTGATCAATTTCAATCCGCATCTTGTTAATTGCGGTTGGTGCCACTACTAAAATGGCTGAGTCGTCTGGACCGGTTTTAGCAGTTTCGTTGTTAACAATAGTAAAAGCAATCTCGTATTTACTACAATAAGTTTCTACTTGATCCACAAAATTATCATGCAAATTGCCATTTATTAGTATGTTGTACCCTGTATAATCTTTAAAGTGTAATAAGAATAGTTTAGTTAATTTGGGATCTTGTACTTCTTTATTAGTCATTCTAACTAAAACTCGTTCGCGAAGGGAACCTAAAAATCTTCTTCGTTCATCAGGTCTTGTTTGCGGGGTAATCCCTTGAGCAGCGTTCGATACTCTGGTATTTAAATCTTCAGTCATCAGTAGCTCTCCTTTCGGGTAGCAAAAACCCCTCTCCAAGCAGGAAAGGGGTTTTGTAAAATGTGGAAATTAAAGTAACTTGTTGTAGTATTCAACAACTAAAGCTTCGTTAATTTCTGGTTCCATTTCATCACGTTCTGGGAGACGAACAAGTGAACCTTCCATTTTGTTATCATCAAATGAAACAAAAGATGGGCGGGATACAACTGCTTCAAGTGCATCCTTAACTTGTTGCAAGTTCTTTGACTTTTCCTTGAGGCTAATAGCTTGACCAACCTTAACTTCGTAAGATGGAATATCAACACGCTTGCCGTCAACAGTAATGTGACCGTGATTAACTAATTGTCTAGCTTGTTCTCTAGTAGTAGCAAAACCTAAACGGTAAACAAGACTGTCTAAGCGGCATTCAAGTAAAGCCATGAAGTTAGTACCGTGTTCACCTTCACGGATCTTGCCGGCACGTGTAAACAAAGTTCTAAATTGACGTTCGTTTAAACCGTACATCCAACGTAGCTTCTGCTTTTCGTGCAATTGCTCGCCGTATTCTGATAAACGACCACGTGAATTGGGACCATGTTGACCAGGAGCATAGTTACGACGACTAATTTCCTTGCCTGTACCTGAAAGTGAAATTCCTAATCTTCTAGAACGTTTCCAACTTGGACCTGTATATCTTGACATAAAATCCTCCAATAAAATCTGATAACAGTTTTTGGAGTAAAATAGTTACGTATAAGTTTAACATTCGTGCATCTTAATTTTCATTTTCGCCTATTGCAGCGTCGGTTACTCGTTCACTAAAACGTATTAAGATGTTGACGTTCTTGCCACTTATAGCTGCAAATATTTTACACGCTCTATATTATAGTTGTCTCAGTGTATTAAAGCAAGGAAAACATTGTTTACTTTATTTAATAGGAAGAAAAAAGAAAAACCAGTTTTAGTTAGCTCTCATACTAAACAATTTCCCTTTAAAACTAGAGTGTATTTATTAATAGTAACTAAATTTTCTCGGCAGAATTGGATTATTTTTGCCAGTAAAGAAAACTCATACCCACAATAATACAGAAATTTGTTATAATTGGGTTAGTTTTGGAGGAAAATTATGTCACCAGCTCAATCCATAGTTGTAATCATAGCAAGTTTAATCATTATTATAATTGTAGTACTTATGATAGTAGTCAATCGTCGTCAATTGCGGGAAATTTTGGAATTGGACGACCAGATCTCAGAAATAGAAAAAATGCATTTGGAAACAGATATCATTAATCTGGATAAAATGGATTTAGCAGGTGAGAGTCTGACTACTTTGACTACATGGCGCAAGAATTATAAGCAGGCAGCAACTGAAAAAATACCTGCAGCGCAGACTTTTCTCGAACAAGCAGCCGACCAAAATGCGCATTATCATTTATTTAAAGCGCACAAAAACATCAAACAAGCGCAGGAAATTATGACGCAAACTTATGATGATGCGAAAAATACTAAGGAAGTTTTCACTGAACTGCTCGAATCAAATAGAGAAAACCAAAAGCAATATGATGACTTATTTAATCAGTATAAAGACCTGCGCAAAAATGTACTTGCTGATTCTTTTGAGTATGGTTCTGCCCTTGATCAAATTGAAAACGAACTGACAACAATGGAAAATGACTTTTCCGAAGCTAAGAGTTTAACTGCTCAAGGCGATCAGGTAGAAGCAAAACGTATTCTTTCAAAAATTAAAGCTGCTTTGGCAAATGTAGGCTGTCTTTTACCCCAAGTCAGAGAGGCAAGGCATCAACTTGATCAGGTATTTCAAGATCAATTAGATGAATTATCTGATACATATAAAAAGATGATGTCTTCCAAGTTTTATATTACTGAGCTTGACGTTTTAGCCGAAATTAAAAAAGTCCGTGGTCAAGTTGCCGATGCTGGTAAGCTATTAACCGAATTAAAAATTTCTGCTTTAAATAAAGAAATTGCTAAAATCAAACAAGAAATATCGGCCCTGTACGACGTTTTGATTAAAGAATACAAGTCACGTCCATTTGTAGAGGAAAACCAGGAGAAAATCCAACGCTTATTGGCTCATGAACAAGTAGAGTCCAAGAATTTGGTCGCTAAATTACGCCATATTGATGAAAGTTATGAATTAACACATAATGAATTAGCTACCAGTAGGCAATTAGAACAAGAAGTTAATGATATGGAGCGGCAATATACGGTTGATACGCAGAATGTGGCTGATGGTAAAGGAGTATATTCTGCAATTAAATCGTCGTGGTTAAGTATGCTGGATCGTTTACGCGAAATTAGTGCGCAACAGAAAAAAATGGCGCAAGATGTTGACGGGTTATATGATTCTGAAAATGTGGCTAATGATTCAATCAACCGCTTCAAGCAGGAAGTTTCTCTGGTTTATCGGCGTTTGGAGCGTAAGAAGCTGCCGGGGAACCCCGATGCGTTTGTCCAGATGTATACGCTAGTCGTCAATGAAATTGGGCATGTGGCTAAAGAGTTAAGTCAAGTGCGATTAAATATGGAAAAAATTTCACAGGAATTAATTCAAATTTCTGATGACGTTGAAAGGTTAAAACGAGAGTCAGACGATATTATCAATTCTGCGGACTTGGTTCAGCTCACCTTACAATATTCAAATAAATATTCAAATAATGGGTCAATTAAAGCTGCTCAGAAAAAGGCAATGCAACTTTATGAAGAAGAATTCAATTATAAAGATGCTCTTGATACGATTGCGACAGCTATTGAAAAAGTCGAACCAGGTTCATATCAGCGTTTAGAAAACTTGTATTATTCAGATAAGAAAAACAATTGATTATATTTTAGTTACCAATTATAATTATCAAGCTTTAAGATTAGCAAATGATTTTAAAGCTTTTTTAGTGCAGCTGCATTAATAATTGAAGCTTTAGTTAATTTAAGTTACAATTTATAAGTTAATAGCTAATCATGTAGTGCTTTGGGGGAGAGAAACTTTTGATATACTTTGACAATAGTGCCACGACCAAGATTGACCCTTCTGTTTTAGCAACCTATGATCAAGTTGCGCAAACTATTTGGGGCAATCCCTCCAGTTTACATAAATTGGGTGACCGTGCTTTTCAACTTTTAGAAAGTTCACGTAAGCAAATTGCTGCACTTTTAAAGGTTAAACAGGTTGAAATATTTTTTACATCAGGTGGTACCGAAGCGAACAATTGGGCAATAAAAGGGACTGCTTTTCAAAAACGTGAATTTGGTAAACACCTCATTACTTCAAGTGTTGAACATGCCTCTGTCGCTAATGCTTTTAATGCTTTAGAATATCTGGGTTTTCGGGTAACTCACCTGCCAGTTGACAAAGAAGGGCGCGTTAACGTTAATGATTTGCGTAATGCACTGGATTCTGACACTACTTTGGTATCAATTATGGGTGTTAATAACGAGATCGGAACTATTCAGCCTATTGAAGAAATTAGTGATTTGTTAACTAATTATCCGACAGTCAGTTTTCATGTTGATAACGTCCAAGCTTTAGGTAAAAATATTTGGCAGCGTGTTTTTACTCCCCGCGTGGATTTTTCCAGTTTGTCTGCTCATAAATTTCATGCTCCAAGAGGTACGGGTATTCTTTACAAAAAAGAAGGAAAAATGCTCGCACCACTTCATGATGGCGGTGGTCAGGAAAAAGGGCTGCGGTCGGGTACCGAAAATTTGCCGGCAATTGCAGGAATGGCTAAAGCTATCCGCCTTCTGTTAGAAAATGAAGCGGCTAAAGCTCAAAAAGAGGCTGCTATTAAAGGCAAAATTGTAGCATACTTACAAGATAAACCGGGGATAACTATTTTTTCACCTGTTTCTGCTGACTTTGCACCGCATATTTTATGTTTTGCACTTGAAGGGATCAGAGGAGAAACACTGGTACATACACTGGAAGAACATGATATTTATACTTCAACGACTTCTGCCTGTGCCTCGACTAAAGTTGATGAGGCTAGCACATTAGTGGCGATGCATGTTGATAATAAAGTAGCAACCAGCGCTATTCGCCTTAGCTTTGATGAAACTAACACTCTTGCAGAAGCTGATGAATTTATTAAAGTCTTTGATCAGATTTACCGGCACTTTGCCACAATTAATCATTTAGGAGAATAAAATTAGATGAAATATACTGAGATAATGGTTCGTTACGGTGAACTTTCAACGAAAGGGAAAAACCGCAAAGATTTTATCGGTCGCTTAGCCGGTAATGTCACTAAAGTGTTGCGCGATTTTCCACAAGTTGAAATTCATCCGCGTCATGATCGGATGCACATAGTTTTAAACGATGCTCCTTTTAAGGAAGTAGATCAACGGCTGAAAAAGGTTTTCGGCATTCAGACTTATTCACCTACTATTAAAGTTGAAAAGACATTAGAAGCAATTGAAAAGACATCGCTTTCTTTAATGAACGAAACTTTCAAAAAGGGAATGACTTTTAAAGTTAATACCAGACGCAGCGACCACCAATTTTTATACGATACCAATGAATTAAATAAAATGATAGGTGACTACCTTTTTGCCAACATGAGTGATTTGAAGGTAGAAATGAAATATCCTGATCTGGTCCTCAGAATTGAGGTGCGTAAGGATGCCGTTTATATTTCTAATCAATTACTACATGGGGCTGGCGGTATGCCTGTTGGTACAGGCGGGCGCGCTGTCATGATGCTCTCAGGTGGTATTGACTCACCGGTTGCTTCATACTTAGCTTTAAAACGTGGCGTTGACATTGATATGGTTCACTTTTATAGTCCACCGTATACTACAGAAAAAGCGCTAAATAAGGCTAAAGAATTAACCGGTATCTTGGCTAATTATGCAGGGAAAATCAATTTCATTGCAGTACCTTTTGCGGAAATTCAAGAAACTATTAAAGAAAAAATCCCTGAAGGCTACTTAATGACTGTTCAAAGGAGGTTTATGCTGCAATTAGCTGATAAAATCAGAGCCAAAAGAAAAGGACTGGCTATTTTTAACGGTGAGTCCGTCGGACAAGTAGCTTCACAAACTTTAGAATCAATGGCCGCAATTAATGATGTCACAACAACGCCTGTTGTTAGGCCAGTTGCTACAATGGACAAGACAGAGATTATCCGTTTAGCTGAAAAAATTGGTACTTTTGGCCTGTCAATTCAGCCATTTGAAGATTGCTGCACTATCTTTGCGCCACCACGCCCAAAAACTAAACCTAGAATTGATAAGGCCCGTGAATTTGAAAATCGTTTGGATGTAGAAGGGTTAATAGAAAGAGCTTTAGCAGGTATTCAAGTTACAGCAATTTATCCTAATGACAAGTTTTTAGCAGATAAAGCGGCAGAAGATGCTGCACTGCTATAAAAAAAGTGTTATAATACCTGCAAAGCAATAATTGAGAGGTATTAACCTTATAGATAGAGAAAGGCTCATGGTTGGTGAAAAGCCGAATGAAGGTTAATTTGTAGCTTGATTGGACTGGTTGGCTGAACTTAAAGTAAGCTGGCCCGGTAAATATGCCGTTATCATTTTTAAGAGAAGCAGAAGTAGTTCTGCTTAATCTTAGGTGGTACCGCGGTTAATCATATCGTCCTAGACATTATGTCTAGGACTTTTTTATTGGGAGGAGAATTATGACAGATTTAGCGCCAAAATATGACCCACGTGAGGTCGAACAGGGTAGATATCAAAAATGGCTTGATCAAGATTTGTTTAAACCGTCTGGAGATAAAAAGGCACATCCATATTCAATTGTTATTCCACCACCAAACGTTACTGGTAAGCTTCATTTAGGACACGCTTGGGACACAGCGATTCAAGACACTTTAATCAGGTTTAAAAGAATGCAGGGCTATGACACTTTGTATTTACCAGGGATGGATCATGCCGGGATTGCAACTCAAGCTAAAGTTGAAGCAAAGTTGCGTAAACAAGGTAAAGATCGTCATGAAATGGGTCGTGAAGCCTTTGTTAAACAGGTTTGGGATTGGAAAGATGAATACGCCGCTATTATTAAAAGCCAGTGGGCTAAACTAGGGTTATCATTAGACTATTCGCGTGAACGTTTTACTTTAGACAAAGGATTATCTAAAGCTGTTCGGCGTGTTTTCGTCCAATTATATAATGAAGGTTTAATTTATCGCGGGGAATACATTATTAATTGGGACCCTGAATTGCAGACTGCTTTAAGTGATATTGAAGTTATTCACCAAGACGATAAGGGCGCCTTTTACCACATTAAATATCCGTTTGCGGATGGTTCGGGATTTGTCGAAATCGCAACTACTCGTCCTGAAACTATGTTCGGTGATACCGCGGTTGCTGTGGCACCTGGTGATGAGCGCTATAAAGACCTTGTCGGTAAAGAATTAATTTTGCCAATAGTTGGTCGTCATATCCCAATTATTGAAGATCAACATGTTGATCCAGAATTTGGTACCGGATTAGTTAAAATCACTCCTGCTCATGATCCTAACGACTTTTTGGTTGGCAATCGTCATCACTTAAAACGAATTAACGTCATGAATGACGACGGCACAATGAACGAAAATGCCGGTAAGTATGAGGGCATGGATCGTTTTGCATGTCGCAAAGCATTAGTTAAAGACCTGAAAGAACAGGGTTATTTGCTCAAAGTTAAGCCGATTGTGCACTCGGTTGGACATTCAGAGCGTTCTGGTGTTCAAGTTGAACCGCGTTTGTCAACACAATGGTTCGTTAAGATGAAACCACTTGCTGACAAAGTTTTAGAAAATCAGAAAACTGCTGGCAAGGTTAATTTTGTACCAAAAAGATTTGAACAAACCTTAGATCACTGGATGGAAGATGTCCATGACTGGGTAATTTCACGCCAGTTATGGTGGGGCCACAGAATTCCTGCTTGGTACAATAAAAAGACTGGTGAAATGTATGTTGGCGAAGATGCTCCCAAGGACATTGAAAACTGGAAACAAGATCCAGATGTTTTAGATACATGGTTCTCCAGTGCTTTGTGGCCATTCTCAACTTTAGGCTGGCCCGATGAAAATTCTGCTGATTTTAAGCGTTACTTTCCAACTAATGCCTTGGTTACCGGTTATGATATTATCTTTTTCTGGGTTTCACGAATGATTTTCCAGAGCTTGCATTTTACACATGAAAGACCATTTAATGACGTGGTTCTTCATGGTCTGATTCGTGATGAACAGGGACGTAAAATGAGTAAATCTCTGGGTAATGGAGTAGACCCAATGGATGTTATTGACCAGTACGGTGCTGATGCTTTACGCTGGTTCTTACTCAATGGTACAGCCCCAGGACAAGATACTCGCTATAATCCTAAGCAACTAGCATCTGCTTGGAACTTCATCAACAAGATTTGGAATGCCGCTAGATTTGTGATTATGAATTTACCAGAAGATGCACAAGCTGCTCACATGCCTGATACTAGTGAGTTTGATTTGTCTGACAGCTGGATATTCGATCGTTTAAATCACACTGTTAGCGAAGTAACTCGTTTATTTGATGATTATCAATTTGGTGAAGCTGGTCGAGAATTATACAACTTTATTTGGAATGACTTCTGTGACTGGTACATTGAAATGGCTAAAGTTGCTTTAAATGGTGATAATCAAGAATTAAAAACCAGAAAACAAGATAATTTGATTTGGATTCTTGATCAGATCTTACGCTTGCTTCATCCGATTATGCCATTCGTGACAGAAAAATTATGGTTGTCCATGCCACACGATGGTGAATCAATTATGGTTGCGAAATACCCTGAACCGCATGCTGAGTTTAAAAATGAACCAGCTCGTCGTGACATGGCTTTCTTAATCGAAATCATTAAAGCAGTACGTAATATTCGTATGGAAGTAAATGCTCCGTTGTCTTCTTCAATTGACATTATGATTCAATTAGAAGACGCAAAGAATGAAAGAATTTTAACTGACAATGAAGATTACGTTAAGAACTTCTTGCATCCAAAAGAATTAACCATTTCAACTCAAATTGCTGCACCAAAACTTGCTAAGACTGCCGTGATTTCAGGTGCACAGATCTTTGTTCCGTTAGCTGATTTAGTCAATATTGAAGACGAGATTAAGCGCATGACCAAAGAAGAAAAAGATCTGCAAGCTGAAGTTGAACGTTCAACTAAGAAACTAAGTAATCAAGGCTTTGTCGCACATGCTCCTGAAGCTGTGATAAATAAAGAAAAAGCGAAAAAAGCTGATTACGAAAATCAACTTCAAAGCGTTCAGGAAAGAATTCAAGAATTAAAGAAGAGTGAATAACGTGACTTTTACTAAAGCTCAAGATGTGATTAATTATTTATACTCACTTCCTAAACTGCACGATAAGGCAGATTTATCTTATATTAAAAGGGTTCTCGCCTTTTTGGGCAATCCGCAAGACCAAATAAAAACTATTCACGTTACGGGCACAAATGGTAAAGGCTCAACTTCTTATTATTTAAGTAGTCTACTGCAAAAGGCCGGTCAAAAGACTGGTCTTTTTGTTTCTCCGTACGTGTTTGAATTTAATGAACGTATTCAACTAAATGGTCAAAACATTAGTGATAACAAATTAGTGGAAGTCGCTAATACTGTAGAGGCAGCTTTAACAGCAATCCGCCAAATAGATAGTCAATTTTCTTTAGTTACTTTTGAATATGAAGTGGTAATGGCCTTTCTTTATTTTTCATTGGAAAAATGTGATTATGCGGTGATTGAAGTGGGAATTGGGGGAGAACATGATAAGACTAATGTAATTACACCTGAAATCAGTGTCATTACTACTGTCGGATTAGATCACGAAAAAATAATTGGTCCGACAATTGAAGATATTGCCCGTGAAAAGAGCGGGGTGATTAAGAAAAATCGTCCCGTTATTTTAGGTAATATTCCTCAAAAAGTGCTGCCTATCATAGAGCAGAAAGCTAAATCAGAACATGCAACTGTTAAATTGCTGGGACGAGATTTCACGGTTTCAGACGAAAAACAATTGCTTTATAAAGATCATTCTCAAAAAATATCATTTTTACCTAAACCGCTAGTTGAAGGTTATGATATCGGCGTTGCGGTTCAAGCATTTAGTTTGCTAGATCTAACTTTGTCTGCAAGTGACATTCAAGATGCTATTAATCACACTGTTGTTCCCGGGCGCTACCAAGTCCTGCAAAATAATCCGTTAATAATTTTGGATGGTGCTCATAATATTCAGGCTGTCCACAATTTGCTGGATTTTGCTCATCATGAACAAGAAAAAAGACACGGTCAAATTAGGATTTTGATCATGATGATGAAAGATAAAGATATTGCACAGGTTTTTGATTTATTTAAGTCGACGGATCAGGTCTATTTGACTACTATCAACTATCCACGAGCAGCCAAGCAAGATGATTTTCCCGCCTGGATTCAAGAAAGATACCCTTACTTTTCTGATTGGCAAACTTCCTATCTAAATCTAAAGCAAGCAAGTCAAACAAATGATATACTGCTAGTAACTGGTTCTTTTTATTTAGTGGGGGAAGTTTTGCAAAGGGAGAAACATAATGCGCGTTCACGGAATTGAAGAAGATATTAAAGGCATTCTTTTTGATATGGATGGCTTATTGGTAAACTCGGAAAATTTATATTGGCAGGCAAATATTCAGGCGGCAAAAGAGGCACATATAGGTACACCTGATGATATCTACCTTAAGCTTGTAGGTTCTACTAATACAGATATGAATGACTTTTACTTACAATATTTTGCGAATACCGAGCAGCGCGACCAATTCATTAAACGCACAGACGAACTGGTGTGGCAATGGACAGATGAGGGTAAGTTAAAATTAAGACCCGGCGTACAAAAAGCCCTTGATCTATTTCAACAAGCTGGCTTACCAATGGCAGTTGTAACTAGTAACACTGAAGATGTGGTTGAGCATAATTTGTGGGCAACTGGGGCACGCAATTATTTTCAATTTCACTTAAATTATGACGATGTGCAGAAAAACAAGGTCAAACCCAAACCAGCACCTGATATTTATCTTTTAGCTGCAAAAAGACTCAATGTGGCAAAAGAAAATATTTTGGCTTTTGAAGATTCAGCGCCAGGCTTATTGGCTGCTGTTAATGCCGGTATAAAGTGTGTAATGGTTCCCGACTTAATTCCTGCGTCTGCCAAAGATAAGCAAAAAGCGACCTTTGTTTGTCAGGATTTTTACGAGTTTTTGAAAAAAATTTACTAGATTTAAGCGTACTTAAATAGTGAAAGGATGGTTTTATGGAATTAATAAAATCTAAACACTATTTGGTGAAAACTGACTGGGAAATTTTAAATGATTTTGTCAATGAATTAAAAGAACTGGGAATAACAAAGTTTGATCAACTTGCTGTGAAGCTTAAAGAACTTAATATCAAAAACTTTGATGAATTGCTAAAATATATCTCTGGCAGCAAATGTAATGATGACTTAGCTATTTTAGCTGAAGGATTACTGGAACGGATACGAGCTGCAGTTCCTGACCGTGATTTGATCATGACTTCAAGTAACGAAGTGGGAACATACTTGACTGATAAATTAGCTGGACACAAACAAGAAGAACTGTGGGCACTATATATAGATAATAGTAATCATATTATTGCTGAAAAAAGATTATTTCAGGGAACTTTGGATAAGTCAATAGCTCATCCGCGGGATATATTCCGTTGGGCTGTGATATATGCGTGTGCAGGGATATTTATTGTTCATAATCATCCTAGTGGTAATTTGATTCCATCCAGTAGTGATATTGAATTAACTAAAATGCTGCAGGCAGCAGCAGACTTGTTTCATATTGATTTTTTGGACCATTTCATTGTAGGTAAGGGACAGTATTTAAGTCTGCGTGAGCGACAATTATTTTAAATTCATCTTAAAGTTACATTCCATTTTCTTTTTTAAGTTGCACTTTATGCTATAATTATTCAAGATTTAGAGACTGCAATAATAAGGAGAGATATTCGTGTTTGGATTAGGAGCAAAAAATATTGGCATTGATTTAGGGACTGCCAATACTCTTGTTTACATGGAAGGCAAAGGTATTGTCCTAAGAGAGCCTTCTGTAGTGGCAAAGAACACCCATACTGGGAAAGTAATCGCGGTTGGTTCAGAAGCAAGGGAAATGATTGGTAGAACGCCTGAAAGTATCGTAGCAATTAGACCAATGAAAGATGGTGTAATTGCTGATTATGATACCACAGCGTCAATGTTAAAATATTTCATCGAAAAGACAGTAGGTAATTCCAAACCATCAGCTATGATTTGTGTACCTTCAGGCGTCACAGAAGTTGAAAAAAGAGCAGTTATTGATGCTGCACGGGTTGCTGGCGCACGTGAGGCTTATGTGATTGAAGAACCATTTGCTGCAGCAATCGGTGCTGGTCTACCAGTAATGGATCCCACCGGCTCAATGGTAGTTGATATTGGTGGCGGTACTACTGATGTTGCAACTATTTCACTAGGTGGTATTGTTTCCTCTACTTCAATTCGTCAGGCTGGCGACAAATTCAATAATGCTATTGTAAATTATGTTCATTCTAACTTTAACCTTCTAATCGGTGAAAGAACTGCTGAAGATATTAAAATCCAGATTGGTTCGGCTTCAGTTGAAAAAGCTGAGGGTATTGAATCAGTTAATATTCGTGGCCGTGATTTAGTAACGGGCTTGCCAAAATCAGTTGATGTTAAAGCTGTTGATGTTTCCAAAGCTATTCAAGATGTTGTGCAAGATATTATTGTAGCAATCAGAGAAACTCTAGAGCAAACTTCTCCCGAAATTGCAGCTGATGTTATTGATCATGGTATTGTGCTAACTGGTGGTGGTGCTTTACTTAAGAATTTGCCTGATGTTATTTCAGAAGCTACTAAAGTTCCAGTTTTCATAGCACAAGATCCATTAGATTGTGTCGCAGTTGGTACCGGTGAGTCTCTGAAAAATATCGAAGTAATGCGTAAAAGTCGCAGATAAATAAACTAGTCGGCTATTAGTGCCGACTTTTCTTTAGGGACTGTTTCCATATGAAGAAATTTTTACAAAATAAGAAATTATTATCAGCATGTATAATAGTGGTCTTGATTTTTGCTATTCTAGGTGGCAGTGTTTCTATGCGTAACAAGCGAAATACTCCCATGATTATTCAAAGTTTTGGTAACGATGTAGTTGCTGTTGGTGCAAGGATAATTGATTTTCCTCTTAGTTTTGTTTCTGGCAGTTTAAATAATGTTCACGATCTTATGAATACTCAGAATGAAAACAACTATTTAAAGAGTAAAGTTACTGATTTGGAACAAACAAAAACTCGGAATGCCACCCTTGAAGCTGAGAATAAGCAACTTAAATCAGCCCTTAAATTAAAAGAAAGTTTGACAGATTATGAGAAAATTCAAGCTTCAGTTATTTCTCGTTCGCCAGACAGTTGGTCAGATCTTTTAATCATTAATAAAGGGACAACAGCAGGATTACGTAAAAATATGGCAGTAATGTCTGGAGGAGGCGTTATTGGTCGTGTTGTAGAGGTGAATGCTGCTTCGGCTAAAGTTGAATTAATTACTACCAGTGATAAATCAGCTAACCGTTTTGCAGTTGAAGCTCAAGCTGTAAATGGTAAAAAAGTGCATGGCATCATCACTGTAATTGGTAATAATACTTTAGCTTTTACGCAAGCAGCTGACGGTAAAAAGTTAAAGCGTGGCACAAAGATATACACCAGCGGTATGGGAGGTAATTCTCCTAAAGGTTTGCTAGTGGGTACCATTGCAACGACAACACATGATACATTTGGTCTATCTGACTTAGTTAAGATTACACCATCTGGGGAGTTAAATGACCCTTCTGTTGTTACAATTATCAAAAGAAAGGTGGATGACTAATGAGGTCCTTGCAAAAATTTAGTCTTGCTTTTGCCTTGTTTGTTACTCTAGCAGTAAATGGCAGTTTGTCATTTTATCTCCACCAGTTCTTTTCATTTGGTAATGCGTCAAATTTGTTGTTACCTGTAAGTATGATGCTAATTGCACTTTTTGATGATACGAATGCAAAAGAAATTTGGCTTGCTTTGGGTGCTGGCGTTGTTAGTGATATATATTCCTTTGGCATCATTGGTATTTATGCAGTTTGTTTGCCACTACTTTGCTGGCTTTTACAAAAGGTCGCACGTTTTTTACCCGAAGTTTTTTGGGCTCGGATTTTAGCAGTTTTAGTTGCAGCAATTTTAGTTGACTCTTTTACTTGGCTCGTTCTCAATGTAACCGGTCTGTCTAATATTGCTTTTACAAGCCTTTTACAAAGTATTTTTCCTACTTTAATTTGGTCTTTTATTTTTGCAGCAGCTACATATAGATTATGGTGGAATTTAGCACGCGACCATCCATTTATGATTAATTTAGAAAATTATCGCTAATAAAAAAACGTGAGAAATTATTCTCACGTTTTTTTATTGGAAAAAGCCAAGGGCGCCTACAGCTTGCATTACAACTGCTGCTAAAGTAATAATCGCCATTAACCAAGCCATTGCGATCGTCAGTTTTTCAAATTTAGATCTTTTTTTCTTATGTCTTCGCGTCATTGATAGACCTCCCTATTTGAACAATATTTTATGCTACTTAATTGTTTTTTTCAAACGACTAGTAGGATAAAATAGAAATTAATAAACGAGGTTATAATAAAAATGTTTTCAATTTTGATAATTCCATTAATAGGACTTGCATTGGCTTTTATTGTAAATAAAATTTTCCCAAAAGCTCAGTTTAGGGGCTATGACTTATTGCCCATATTTTTCATATATGGTTGTCATTTGATAACTAAACAGCAGCAAAAACCCGAATTTTTACCCTATGGCTTTTTTGTTTTTTTCTTTTTGGTAATCTTGCTTGCCGTTTCCGAAGCTGTTAAAAACAAAAACCTTTCCTTAGGCAAAACAATGCGTAAAATCTGGAACTATTTAACAGTGAATACAATTGTTTGGTATTTAGGCCTGTTATTTATGATGATATAGTCAAACTTAAAATAAAAAAATTAGCAAAAATACTAGTCGCAAACCCGAACAGGTTTGCGACTTTTGCTTTTTGTGTCATTAAAAAATAAATATTTAGCTTTTTTTGACTAAAAAGTGGTAGGAAGTGGTGAATTGTGGTAAATTATTCAGTGGAAGGGGGCTAAGCCATGTTCATGGGTGAATTTCATCACAATCTCGACAGCAAAGGACGTTTAATTATACCTGCCCGTTTGCGTAGTCAAATTGGTGACAAGATGATCTTTACCCGCGGAATGGAAGGCTGTATTTTTGGCTATACTACTGAAGCATGGCAAAAAATTGAAGCTAAATTAGCGCAACTTCCATTAACTAAGAGAAACGCTCGTAGTTTTACGCGTTTGTTTTACTCTGGTGCGATGGAATGTGAATTTGATAAACAAGGTCGTGTAAATCTGACCACAACGTTGAAGAAACACGCAGCCTTGGTTAAAGAATGTGTCATTGTAGGAGTTTCTGACCGAATAGAGATTTGGTCGAAAGAACGTTGGGAAAACTTCAGTGATGAAGCAAACGAAAACTATGATGATATCGCAGAAAATTTGGATGATATTGAACTATAACTATGGAATTCAAACACACCAGTGTACTCTTACACCAAACAATAGAAAATTTAAAACCAAAAAATGGTGGTCTTTATGTAGACGCGACATTTGGTGGTGGCGGACATGCAAAATATTTACTAGATCAACTTGCAAATGGCACTTTAATCGGCTTTGATCAAGATGAATATGCAATAAATTCGGCCAAGTTAAACTTTGCTGATTTACTCAAATCTGATGCAAAACCTAAATTACAACTAGTACACGACAATTTTAGTCATTTAAAAATTAACTTGGTTAAGCTGGGTTACCAGAATGGCATTGACGGTATTTATTATGATTTAGGCGTATCTTCACCTCAATTCGACCAAGCACAAAGAGGCTTTTCTTACCGCTTTGATGCTAGGCTGGACATGAGGATGGATCAAACTCAAAGTCTTGATGCATATCAACTTGTCAATAATGCAAGCCAAAAAGAGTTAGCTGATATTTTGTATCAATTTGGCGGTGAAAAATTTTCTCGTCAAATCGCCCATAAAATTGTTCTTAAAAGACAAAAACAGCCAATTGAAACAACCTTTGAACTAGTTGAGGTTATTAAGGAAGCAATTCCAGCGTATGCACGTCGAACTGGTGGACATCCCGCAAAGAAGACTTTTCAAGCTTTACGTGTCGCTGTAAATCACGAGCTTGAAGTTTTAAATAAATCGCTTGAGGAGGCTATTGCGCTCCTTAGGCCCGGTGGTCGGATTTGCGTGATTACATTTCAGTCTGATGAAGACAAGATCGTGAAAAATATTTTTAAGAAATATTCTGAGGTTGAAGTTCCAAGAGGGATGCCTGTGATACCAGATGATATGAAACCAACACTTCGTTTGGTTAACCGCAAACCAATTGTAGCTTCTGCTGCAGAGCTTAAAAATAATAACCGCTCACACAGTGCAAAGTTGCGGGTTGCAGAAAAATTATAAAGAGGAAAAGGCAATGGCTGATAATTTAGCAAGAAAAGTAGAGTTTAATCCTAGTGAACAAAAAGTTCTACAACAAAGACAACGTCAGGTTCTTAATCATCACAATGTGGCCTGGACTGGCTTTGAGAAGTTCTTGCTTGCAGTAGGAATGATGATTACAATTGGCTTAATGACAATGCTTGTTTCTTCCAGTATTTCTGCTACTTCAGCTCAACATGAACTTACAAATGTGCAACGTTCTGTTGCTAAGAGTCAGAGTCAAGTTGGAGATTTGCATCAAGAACTAGGAGAACTAACTTCGAGCTCGCGCATGAATAAGATTGCTCGCAGCAAGGGGTTGGCTTTGAATGAAAAAAATATTAGGACTTTACGCTAATGAAAAAACGCGTTAGTAATTCGAATACTGAACAATCCAAAGCTCACGGATACCGTTTTACAGTCGGGAGATTTCTCGAGGTAGCTGTTGCTTTGGTTTTTCTTGTATTTATAGGTAGATTTTTATATATTGGTATTTCAAATAAAGTTAATGGGCAGAATTTAACAGCCAAGACTGAGCAGTTATATATGCGTAACCAAGTGCTAAAGGCTAATCGCGGCACTATTTATGATCGTAATGGTTTGGCAGTGGCTCAAGATTCTCACTTGTACACTATTTATGCAATTCTTGACAAGTCTTCTATCAATTATAAAAATAAGCCGGAGTATGTAGTAGATAAAAATAAAACTGCCCAAAAATTGTCTCAGGTCTTACCCCTTAAAGCAGACAAAATTTTAAATTATCTTAACCCATCACATTCTGTTTTTCAGGTACAATTTGGTACTGCAGGTTCTAATTTGACCAAAAAGCAAAAGGTTCAAATTGAAAAAATGAAACTGCCTGGAATTAAATTTTTTGAAACCCAGTCGCGTTTATACCCCAATGGTAACTTTGCCTCTCATATAATTGGCATGGCTACACCCAAGTTTGATGAAAAGACCAGACAACAAAATTTAGAGGGGACAATGGGGCTGGAGGCATGGTATGATGATGTGCTTACTGGCAAAAACGGTTACCAGCTATCAGCTGTCGATGCTTCGAACTTTCAAACACCTAACAGTGCCCATACTTATAAGGCACCTGTAAATGGTAACAATATTTATTTGACTATTGACTCACAGCTGCAAGCATATCTTGAAAGTAGATTGTCGTATGTGCAAAATACTTTTAACCCTGTTTCTATGACTGCTGTTGTAGAAGATATTAAAACAGGTAAAATTTTAGCTGCTTCTCAAAGGCCAACTTTTAACCCGCAAACAAAAAAGGGCTTGAAAAAGTCCTACCGTAATATTTTGGTACAAGATACGTATGAACCAGGCTCTGTTTTTAAAGTATTAACACTTTCATCATCTGTTAATAGCGGAAATTACCATCCTAACCAATATTATAATTCTGGTTCTGTTACAGTTAATGGTTCCGTAATTCATGATTGGCAACCACGTGGGTGGGGCAGCATACCTTTTTCACAAGCTTTCCCCCGCTCAAGTAATACTGGTTTTGTTCATATTGAGCAGCAGATGGGAGCGAAAACGTGGAAGAAATACCTCAAAAGATTTCATATTGGTCAAAAAACGGGAGTTACACTACCTGGCGAACAGGCGGGAACCATCGCCTTTAATTCTCCAATTGATCAAGCTGTTACCAGTTTTGGTCAGGGCGTTGACGTAAATGTCATGCAAATGATGCAAGCTTTTAGCAGTTTAGCAAATAATGGTCAAATGGTGAAGCCGCAATTTGTTGAAAAGATTACTGATGCCAATAATCATACTATTACCGGCTATCAAATTAAAAATGTGGGTCAGCCAGTTTATACTAAGGAAACAGCGGAAGTTGTGCTTAAAAACATGCGCCGGGTTTTAAATAAACGAATTGGTACCGGTGCAGCTTATCAAATGAAAAATCAAAGTATTGCTGTTAAAACAGGTACTGCGCAAATAGCTAACCTTAAAGGTGGGGGCTATTTGAAAGGTAATAATAATTATATCTTTTCTGTTGTTGGGGTGACACCGGCGAAACACCCGCGCTATTGCATTTACATTACTGTTAAACAACCTCGCAGGATGAGTAAACCTGCAGAAGTCATTCTCTCATCAATTTTTAAACCAATGATGAACAGAGTGATCATGATGTCAAAAAATGACCTGAATAGCTCAACGGTAGTTAAAGTGCCGGATATGAAGGGTCTAAGCTATGAAGAAGCTGAAAAGGTCACACAGCGTGTCGGTTTGAAACTGTTAAAAATTGGGACAGGCACGAAAATAACAGAGCAGTCTTATCCTAAGGGACAAAAGCAGCAAGCTGGAAAAACTATTTTGGTGCGGACGAATGGCAAACTTATTTGTCCGAACATGAAGGGCTGGAATCTTGATGAATTACATCAATTTGCTGACTTAACAGGTGTCAAATTAAGCATCAAAGGCTCAGGCGTGGTTCATAAGCAGAGTATTTCTGCTCAAAAGCCTCTAAAAACAGGAACCAAAATCAAAATACAATTAAAGGAGTAGCATTTTATGCTGATTATTAGCATTATTGCATTAGTAAGTTCGTTGGCATTCACAGGAATTGTTTTACCTTGGATGATTATTTTTATGAGGTCACATCATGAAGGACAGGAAATTCGTGATGAAGGACCAAAATGGCATGAAAAAAAATCCGGTACACCAACTATGGGCGGAGTGGTTTTTGTTTTAGCAGCAACCATTTCTACTATTTGGGTTTCTGCATGGCAACATGAAGTATCTAAGATGATGTGGATATTGCTAATAAGCATGCTGGGTTACGGTATTATTGGCTTTTTAGATGATGGCATCAAGCTCTTTTACAAACGTAATTTAGGTTTACGTGCGTGGCAGAAATTTTCCTTGCAAATTTTAGTTGCTCTTATCATCGTGATGATAGCAACAACTGATCATTTTAAATTTAATCTTTATCTGCCGTTTTTAGGTATGGTCAGCAGTGTTGTCATTTTTACCTTATTCGTCGTTTTCTGGTTGGTAGGTTTTTCTAATGCTGTTAACTTGTCAGACGGTTTAGATGGCTTGGCTACCGGTCTATCACTTATTGCTTATGCTACTTATGCCTATATTGCATTCAAGCAAAAAAACTTTGCGGTATTAATTTTCTGCATGAGTATTATTGGCGGCTTAATATCATTTTTTATTTTTAATCATAAACCTGCTAAAATTTTCATGGGTGATGCCGGATCATTAGCCTTAGGAGGCGGACTGGCAGCTGTCAGTATCTTTTTGCATAGACCGTGGTCGCTCTTATTAATCGGGATTGTTTTCGTTTGTGAAACTGCGAGCGTGATTTTACAAGTAATTTCATTTCAAACAACGGGTAAACGTATTTTTAAGATGACACCGATCCATCATCATTTTGAAATGCTGGGTTACTCCGAGTGGAAAGTTGATATTATTTTTTGGTTAGTTGGCTTAATAGGTAGTATTTTATATTTAGTAATATGGGGTTAAAAAATAATCAATGAGGCAAGTTAAAACATATCAGGATAAAAAAATTTTAGTTTTAGGCCTCGGTAAAAGCGGTTTTGCAGTAAGTAAATTACTGCTTAAACTTGGTGCAAAGCTGACTTTGAACGATAAGGCTGATTTAAGTAAAAATCAAAATGCGCAAATACTTGAGAAAATGGGTGTGCGCGTTATTGGCGGTAAGCATCCAGTTGAATTATTGAGTCAGGAACATTTTGACTATCTTGTTAAAAATCCTGGAATACCGTATGAAAATCCAATGGTGCAAGAGGCACAAAAATTAAATCTGCCACTAATTACTGAACCAGAAATAGCTCTGAGTGTCAGTGAAGCACCATATATTTGTGTCACTGGTTCTAACGGTAAAACTACCACTGTTATGTTGACACAGCAGATACTCGACCGCTATTTAAGCCGAAAAGGTCACCATGCTTATGCTGTAGGCAATATTGGCGTTCCTATTTCTTCTGTCGTAGAAAAAGCTACCAAAGATGATATTTTAGTTTGTGAAACCTCAAGCTTTCAGCTTCTTGGTGTAACCGATATTGATCCTGTTATTGCAGTAATTATTGATATTTATAATAACGTGCATTTAGATTATCATAAAACGTTCACCAATTACGTTAATGCCAAACTAAATGTTACTAGAACGCAATCAAGTGGACATTATTTCTTAGCCAACTTTGATCAAAAGGATATTTTACAAAAGGAAAAGCAAGCGACGAATGCTCAGGTTTTAACTTTTTCTGAAAATGATCGCACGGCAGATTATTTTATTGCCGATGGTTATTTACAAAATCAGCACGGAAAAATCATGAAAACTGCGGCTATGAAGCTGCCTGGTATACATAATCAGCAGAATGCTCTGGTTGCAAGTGCAATTGCACAATTAATGGGTGCTGCTGATGAAGACATTAGGGCAGTTTTAGCTAGTTTTACTGGTGCGAAGCACCGTTTACAGTATGTCATGACCCTTAACGGTCGGAAAATTTATAACGACTCAAAGTCTACCAATATTGAAGCGGCCTCAGTAGCGATTCCCGCCTTTTCTGAACCTGAGGTTTGGATTGCAGGAGGACTAGATCGCGGCTTTACCTTTGATTCATTAGTGCCCCTTTTAAAAAAACACGTGAAGGCTGTAGTTTTATATGGCGAAACCCGTTATTTGCTTGCAGATGCAGCACGTAAAGCAGGTATTACTAAAATTGTAATTGAAAATACTTTGCAGGAAGCAGTGCCTAAGGCGTATGATTTAACAACTGCGGGTGATGTTTTACTGTTCTCACCGGCATGTGCGTCATGGGATCAATTTAGGACATTTGAAGAACGCGGCGATTATTTTGTTAACTTTGTGAAGGAATTAAAGACGAAATAAAATGAGAATAATATTTACTGGTGGGGGAACTGGTGGACATATATACCCCATTATGGCACTGATTGAACGATTAAAAGAACGTAATTTAGCAACTAATGATGAAATTTTATTTGTTGGAACTAAAACCGGTCTAGAAGCAAAAATTGTTCCGGCAGCAGGGGTCAATTTTAAAACTATTGAAATGCGTGGTTTTTCTCGTAAACATATATTGAGTAATTTTGCTACAATTAACCTATTCTTAAAAGCTACAAAAAAAGCAGAGAAAATCATTACTGATTTTAAGCCTGATCTGGTTATGGGAACCGGTGGCTATGTTAGCGGGGCAATGGTCTATCAAGCAGCAAAAATGAAAATTCCTACGATGATCCACGAATCAAATTCCGTTGTCGGAGTTGCTAATAAGTTTTTAGGTCATTATGTAGATAAAATTTGCTACACATTTGATGATGCGGCTAAGCAGTTTAGAGAAAAAAAGAAACTGGTCAAAACAGGCAACCCGCGTTCACAGCAGGTGCTCAATTTATCTGCAACCAAGGTTGATATGCAAGAAGAATGGGGTCTAAATCCGCAAATACCGACTGTTCTGGTATTTGGTGGTTCTCGGGGTGCTTTAGCTATCAATAGGATAATGCTGAAATCATTGACTCGACTTGAAAAGAAACCTTATCAAGTTATCTGGGTAACAGGAACATATTATTATAAGGAAATTGAGCAAAAATTGGCTGGTGTCGATTATGGCAACAGTATAAAGGTTTTGCAATACGTAAAAGATATGCCGGCTCTATTACCAAAAATGATTTGTGTAGTTTCTCGGTCGGGAGCTACCAGTATTGCTGAGTTTACTGCCTTGGGTGTTCCCGCAATTCTAATACCTAGTCCCAATGTAACTCATAATCATCAAATGAAAAATGCACTTGATCTTGAAAAAGCAGGAGCTGCAACGGTGATTGCGGAAGATGATCTTAATATTAATAACTTCATTTCTTCAATAGATCATATTGTGCTTGATCGCAAATACTATAATGAGATGAGTCAGGCATCCAAAAAACTGGGTGTTCCAGATGCTTCAGATCAAGTAATTAAAGTAATGCAAGAAATTTCCCAATAAAAAGGAGGTGGGGCAGTTGACTAAAAAGCGCGTAACCAAGATAGATCCAAAGGAAAAGTTGTCACCTTATTTGGACCATCAATCTAATCGACAAAAGAAAAAGACCAAAGCTAAAACAAAGATCTCTGCCTCGCTTTCCCAACTACGTAATGAAAGAAAGTCAGCGTTATTAAAGCGTTTAGGTCTCCTTGTTGGTATATCACTTTTTGCGATTTTAGTTTTAGGTTATTATATTTCTCCTCTTGCCAATGTTAAAAGTGTTCAAATAGAAGGAGAAACCGACCTGCCAGTAAAAGATGTAGTTACTGCTACCGGAATAAAAGCCAGTGATAAGGTCGTTGACTATCTTTTTAATAAGCAAGTTGTAAATAACAAATTATCCCAGAAATACTCTGAAATTAAAAATGTCAATTTTCGGGTGAAACATTTTAATAATTTAGTAATTAAAATTGATGAATATCACACTAAAGGATATATCAAAACAAATAAGGGTTATCGCAAGATACTTTCGCATGGCAAATTAGGTAGCCAATATATTCCTTGGTCAAAAGTTAGCTCAGATAAACCGGTTTTTGTCGGATACAATCACGAAATTTCCTTAAAGGAAACTTTAAATTTGTTCAACAGCTTACCGAGTGATTTTCAAGATCAAATCAAATTATTAAGTGGCAATACTCGCAGAAAATCCCAAGTAATATTTTTAATGAAAGATGGAAATGTAGTTATTGGCAACGTTTCTACCCTCAAAAGCAAATTAAAGTATTATAATAAAATAAAAACTAAAGTGGGAAAAAATACTTTGATTGATTTGGAAGTAGGTGCGTTTAGCAGGCCACTTACACCAAACGAAAAGCGAGCTTATGGTTTAACTTAGGCTGATTTTGAGCTCCTTTTATGGTAAAATTTTTTTAAAAGCAGCAACAGGGGGTAAATTTTGGACAATTCAAATTTATTAGTGGGCTTAGACATTGGTACCACAAGTGTGAAAGCGGTTGTAGCCGATTCAGGCAAGGTAATTGGAGCAGTTGCGGTTCCTAATCAAGGGATGCGGCATGGTAATATAGTTGATATTGATGAAACAGCATCTGCTATTAGTAAAGCATTAAAAGAAATAGCTAAAAAAACAAATGCTAATATTTATCGAGTTGTAACTGGTATACCTGTAGGAATGTTGCAGCTTGAAACTGCAAGCGATTTGGTTAATGTAGGCGATAATGGTCAAGAGGTTGGCAATCAGGATGTAATGCGTGTTGTACGTGCTGCAGTCAGATCTGCCGTTAAAAATGAACGAGAACCTATTGCCTTTTTGCCAAGCCGTTTTTTAATTGATGGCAGAACTGAAGTTGATGATCCCCGCAAAATGATTGCTCATTCGCTTTCCGTACAGGGTATCATGCTGACTGCCCCGGCTAGTCCTTTGCATAATATTAAAAAAGCTATTGAACGTGCTGGCTATCGTAACAACTTTTTTATTCCCACCCCACTTGCAATTGCCAGCGTAGCCTTAACTGAAAGTGAACGTCATTTTGGCTCAATTATCCTTGATTTAGGCGGGGGTGTTACTACTGCTACTGTAATTCACAATAATCAGATTAAATATGCCAATATCGATTTTGAAGGTGGCAGCGATATTAGTAGTGACATCTCAGTTGTTCTCAGCACCTCAAAAAGAGACGCTGAACAAATTAAATTAGATTATGGTTATGCCGATCCTAATTTAGCCTCAAGTAAAAATAAATTTGCAGTAAATAGCGTCGGTTCCAACGGCCAACAAATGATTGATGAGGAATATTTAAGTGAAATAATCAACGCTCGGGTTATGCAAACCATTGATAGAATTGAAAAAGGTTTAATTAAGCATGATGCCTTGAAATTACCGGGCGGCATTGTGATTACAGGTGGAAGCAGCCTTCTACAAGGTTTTGATAGCATAATTGCTAACACTTTAAACGTCAAAGCCAGAATTTATCAACCAGATCAGATTGGAATGCGCAACCCAATTTACTCAGCTGCTTTCGGTGTTGTGAACTATGCATATAAAATGTCGGATATTGATTTTTTAGTAATTAATGCTATATACGGTAGTAACTCGTTAGGACAAGAAGAAAATTCAGCTCCAAAAAGTACAAAAACTTCTAAAAGAGCGGCTGCTGTTAATGAAACAAAAAGAAAAGAAGAATATAATAGACATGAGTTACTAAAGCGAGAAAAAAGTTCGCAAAGTAAACCAAAAAATAATACGCAAAATAAAGATAAAAGCTTTAAGAGCTTTTTTAAAAAGTTCTTTGATTAAAGGTGGTTAATTAGATGGATTTCACGTTCGATTCAGACGACAATAAAAATGCTGTCATCAAAGTTATTGGTGTCGGTGGTGCTGGTGGTAATGCTGTTAATCGGATGATCGATGATGGTGTGCAAGGAGTATCTTTCGTTGCTGCTAACACTGATGTACAAGCATTAAATAGTAATAAGGCTGAAAATAAAATTCAACTTGGGCCTAAATTGACAAGAGGATTAGGTGCAGGTTCTCACCCAGAAGTTGGTCAAAAAGCTGCAGAAGAAAGTGAGCAGACTATTGAGGATGCATTAAAGGGTGCGGACATGATCTTCATCACTGCCGGTATGGGTGGCGGCACTGGTACTGGTGCTGCACCTATTGTAGCTAAAATTGCGCGGGAGACAGGCGCCTTGACTGTCGGTGTTGTCACTCGTCCTTTTACTTTTGAGGGTCCTAAGCGTTCGAAAAATGCTGCTGAGGGAATTGCGCAACTGAAACAGTATGTTGATACACTAGTTATTATTGCCAATAACCGTTTGCTGGAAATGGTTGATAAGAAAACTCCAATGATGGATGCCTTTAAGGAAGCCGATAATGTTTTAAAGCAAGGTGTACAAGGTATTTCTGATTTGATTACTTCCACTGATTACGTAAACCTTGATTTTGCGGATGTTAAAACAGTGATGGCTAACCAAGGAGCGGCTTTAATGGGAATTGGTCGTGCGAGTGGTGAAAACAGAACGGTAGAAGCTACTAAGTTGGCTATTTCGTCTCCCTTACTTGAAGTATCAATTGATGGGGCTAAACAAGTTTTGCTTAACATAACTGGTGGTCCTGATTTAACTTTATTTGAAGCTCAAGATGCGTCTGAGATAGTTTCTAAGGCTGCTGGAGATGACGTCAATATTATTTTTGGTACTTCCATTAATCCTAATTTAGGAGATGAAGTTGTGGTAACTGTGATTGCGACTGGGATAAATTCACAAGCAGAAGAAGAAGCTTCTAAGCAGTTACCAGGACACAGCCACCAGATTAAATCTCACCCTGAAAGTGTTAGTTCAAATAGTACTGCTGAAACAGCTAACAGAACAGTTTCTGAGCCAAAATCAGGCTTAAGCAGCGATTCCGGTTCAGCACAGCAAGCTCCTAAGCATAAACCTATGGTTGATCCGACAAGTGTCTGGGGCTTAGACAATGATAATGAAGGGAATCGTCGTACAAATCCAAGTGAGATAAGTTCGCAAGAAGAAACTTCAAGTTCATTTGATGATGATGATCAGAGCCGAATTTCACAAATCGAAACTAACGCTTTTGATGACGATGATACTGATGACATTCCATTTTTCAGGCATCGTGGTGAAAACTAATAGGAGGCAAAAGTAATGGCTTTTAGTAAAATAGGCAAGTTCTTCGGTGTTGCCAGCGATGATGACGAAATGTTGGAAGATGAATACGGTGAAGAACAGCAGATAGCTGATGAGGACAATCTTAATAACGGTGCAATTGATCGTGACAAGGTAGTTTCTATCAAGTCGGGTATCAGCGCGAATAAGAGTAAGATAGTTCTTTATGAGCCACGTGTATACTCAGATGCAAAAGATGTTGCCCAAAATTTGCTTAGTAATAAAGCAGTAATCATTAATTTTAGCCGAATGGAAGATGCTTCTGCTAGGAGAATTGTCGATTTTATCACGGGTACTGTTTACGCTTTAAATGGCGAAATTCAACGTATTGGGGATAAAATATTTTTGGCTACACCACCAAAGTTTGTTACTAATGGTAAAATTAGTGATTTAGTTGATAAGAAAGATACTTTGAGTTAATGGCAATCAGAATAATATACTACGGAATTTACATACTAAACTATGCCATTTGGATATATAGTATTGTTATGGTGATTGATGCGATTTTAAGTTGGGTTCCTTCAATGCGTGATTCAGCTGTTGGCAGAATAATTAATCGTATTATTGATCCCTACTTAAATCTCTTTCGTAAAGGTCCAATTGAACGGTTATCACAAACTAGCGGAATTGATATTTCTTTTTTAATCGGTTTATTATTGCTTTACTTTGTGCAGGATTATGCCATTAAATGGCTTGCGAATATTCTTTTCCGGATATTTGCTTAATTACAATTTAAAAATGAATAAAATAGCTGATAAAACTCGTTAAACAAAACTTAGCTTTATCAGTTATTTATTTACAAATTTACTTACCTGCCTTTACAAGTTTGTTCATGCTATAATTAATCAAAAAAGAAGTTTCATTCTCAGGTATTTGAGTGTTTTTAGGAGGAATTTTGTGAAAATAGAAAACGTTTATAAGCGTAGCCAATATGCTAAAAACGTTTTATTTAAAAATGATGTTGCTGCAGAAAAAACAGTAGATAAAATGACTGGTTTTATCAACGACGTTCTTTATAAGCACAACGTGGTATTGACAGATTTTTTAAATCCTGGAGAAAGGGATATTCTCAAAAGTGTAGCTGGTGACGATGTTAGCTTGTTTGAATTTGGCGGCTATAATTCTGCCGAAAAAAAGCGGGTGTTGTTAGATAATAGTAATTTAGAGTTCTCACCAGCAGCATTTCAAATCACTGTTTTTGACATTGAATATTCTCGAAAATTTGCCACCTTGACTCATAGTGCAATCTTGGGTTCTTTAGCTAATTCTGGTGTTGAAACATCAACTTTTGGCGATATTATTACCGATGGTGCTGGTCACTGGCAATTTTTTGCTAAAAGTGAATTGAGCGATTTTTTTACCAGTGAAATAAATTATATCGGTCACACGAAGGTGAGATTAAGACCTACCACTAAGCAAAAAGTTCTTATTGTAGAAGATGATAGCGCACAAGCGACTGCCATTGCTTCTTCTTTAAGACTAGATGCGTTAGTAGCTGCTATAACGAAAAAAAGCAGACAACAAACCAAAAATGATATAGCAAATAATTTGGTTAAATTGAATTGGCATAGTGCAACCAATTTTAATATAATGATTAAAGAAGATGATGTCCTAAGCATAAGACACTTTGGCAGAATAAAGATTTTAGACGTTAAAACAACTAGGAAAGGTAATTTTAAGGTGGTGTATAAACTGTGGCAGACGAAAAGGAAAAAGAGCAAAGACTAACTCCGATGGAAATTCACAATAAAGAATTTAAAAAGCGGGGCTTCAGTGGATACGATAGACGTGAAGTTGATAGTTTTTTAGATCAAATTATTAACGATTATGGCGATGCTCTCGATCAAACTGTTGATTTAAAAAATAAGGTTGTCAATTTACAAAATCAAGTTTCTGAATTACAGAAACAAGTTGACCAGTATCAACAAAACGAAAATGCAACTAAAGAGGCAGTTGGTAACGCTAAGATTAAAGCGGAAAGAATCATCAACGATGCAACTGTTCAAGCAAATAATGAGGCTGAACAGGCCAAGCTTGATACTGATTATCAGCGTCAACAGCTTGAATCAGTTAAATCAGATTATGATCGTGTTAAAAAAGAGGTTGCTGGTTACCGTAGTTACATTCAAGAGCTTTTACAAAAAGCTATTGAAAATCTTAATGATGAAAAATGGCAAAAAGCTCTTGATAAATACTTCGGTACAGAGCGTTTTTATCCTCCAGATGGTGCAGAACCAATCATGTTAACCGATGAAGAAGAAGAAGTTGACGTAGACGATGATGATGACGATGATGGCATCGAGGTTGACAACGATAGTGCCGATGAAGTAAACTTTGAACAAGACATTGACGAAGATAATGATAGTCCTCAGCCAATGACGGGTGATAGTCCCAGCATTGAAACTGTCAATAATCAAAGCAGTTCTTCCAATACCAATAGTTCAGGTCCTACTGTTATCTTTCCGAATGACTATAAAAATCATAAATAACAAACTGGCAGTAAAACCTAAGAGCAATTCAGCGAATTAGCGCCGGTGTGAGGCTAGTATCAGAGCTCAAAGGTTGATCAGCTGTTAATAATGGTTTGTTACGTAAGTTGTACGATACACAATCAATAAGTGGAGCTTAAAAGCTCAATTTAGGTGGTACCACGATAATTAACCTCGCCCTAATTTTAGGACGAGGCTTTTTTTACAGAAAGGAATAAAAATGCGAGTGAAAGATACTCTTAATTTGGGTAAGACCAAATTCAAAATGAGAGGAAATTTGCCTGTAAGAGAAGCGCAATGGCAAAAAGAATGGGAAGAAAACAAATTATATGAACAGAGATTAAAGTTAAACAAGGGTAAACCTCGTTTTGATTTGCATGACGGTCCTCCATTTGCTAATGGCAATATCCATATCGGTCACGCTATGAACAAGATCTCTAAAGATATTATTGTTCGTTTTAAAAATATGAACGGCTACTATGCTCCTTATGTGCCTGGCTGGGATACTCACGGCTTACCAATTGAACAGCAACTGACTAAGCAGGGTGTTGACCGCAAGAAGATGAATCTGGCAGATTATCGTCAGCTTTGTCAAGATTTTGCTCAAGAAGAAGTCAAAAAGCAAATGGCTGACTTCAAGCGCTTAGGTGTTATGGGTGATTGGGATCATCCGTACATTACTTTTCAGCCTGAATACGAAGCAGAGGAAATTCGCGTTTTCGGTAAAATGTTCGAAAAGGGCTATATCTATAAAGGTAAAAAACCTGTATATTGGTCACCTTCAAGTGAGTCAACTCTAGCTGAAGCCGAAGTTGAATACCATGATATCAAGTCACCATCAATTTATGTTTCTTTCCCTGTTAAAGATGGCAAAGGTCTTTTAGACCCACAAAACACTTATTTCTTGATTTGGACAACTACACCATGGACTATTCCTACTAACCAAGGAATTACTGTAAATCCGGGCTTTGATTATTCAGTAGTTCAAGTTGACGATAAGCGATACGTTGTTGGTACTGATCGATTAGAAGCAGTTGCTGAAGAATTGGGCTGGAATGACTATAAAGTTACCCAACACCTAAAGGGTAAAGATATGGATCGTATGGTAGCTAAACACCCACTATATGATCGTGATTCTTTAGTAATGAATGCTTTGCATGTCACTGCCAGTGATGGTACAGGTCTAGTTCATACAGCTTCCGGTTTTGGTGAAGATGACTATAATGTAGCGCAAAAATATGGCATTCCCGTTTATAGTCCAATGGACAATAAGGGTTGCTTTACGGAAGAAATTGAAGATCCTGATTTAGTAGGATTATTTTATAATGATGCAAACAAAGTTGTCAGCGAAAAATTAAAGAAGTCAGGCAATTTACTGAAACTAAGTTTCTTTACCCACTCATATCCACATGATTGGCGTACGAATAAGCCTGTGATTTATCGTGCTACTACCCAATGGTTTGCATCAATTGATAAGTGTCGCCAGCAAATTCTTGACCAAATTGATCAAGTTAATTTCACTCCTTCTTGGGGCAAGTTACGCTTGCATAACATGATTAAAGATCGTGGCGATTGGGTAATTTCAAGACAGCGGGCATGGGGCGTTCCTTTGCCAATCTTTTATGCAGAAGATGGCACTCCAATTGTTACGCCAGAAACTATCGAGCATATTGCACAGATTTTTGCTAAAGAGGGCTCTAATGCTTGGTATAAGAAGACTGCTAAGGAATTATTGCCTGAAGGCTTTACTTCTGAGCATTCTCCAAATGGTAAATTTACTAAAGAAACCGATATTTTGGACGTATGGTTTGATTCAGGGTCTTCCCATCAAGCTGTATTAGCCAAAAGACCTGATTTGCGCTTTCCATGTGATCTTTACCTTGAAGGCAGTGACCAATATCGGGGTTGGTTTAACTCCAGTTTGATTACTTCTGTAGCAGCAAAAGGAATTGCTCCATATCGTGGCATTTTATCTCAAGGATTTGTTCTGGATGAAAAAGGACATAAAATGTCCAAATCTTTAGGTAATGTAATTTCACCAAATGATGTCATCAAGCAAATGGGTGCAGAAATTATTCGTTTGTGGGTCGCATCTGTTGATACTACTTCTGATGTTGCAGTTTCACAAGATATATTGCGTCAGACTTCAGAGAGTTACCGTAAGATTAGAAATACATTCCGCTATATGTTGGCCAATACTTCAGATTTTGACCCACAAGTCAATCGTGTAGAATATCAAGATCTCAACTCAATTGACCAATACATGGAAGTACGTCTTAATGACTTAGTTAAAACTTGTCTTGACAGTTATGAACGTTATGACTTTAATAATGTTTATAAAAAAGTATTCGCATTTATTTCAAATGATCTGTCTGCCTTTTATTTAGACTTTGCTAAAGACGTGCTTTACATTGAAAGTCAAGACAGTCATGCAAGAAGATCAATGCAAACCGTTATCTATGATGCTGCCGTTAAATTGGCCAAAATTTTGACACCAATTTTGCCACACACAATGGAAGAAGTTTGGTCTTTCCTTAAAGAAAAGGAAGATTACGTTCAACTTGCAGAAATGCCTCAGGTTGAAACTTATTCAAACCATGATGAATTGACTGAAAATTGGCATAAATTCATGAACTTACGTGATGATGTCCTAAAAGTTCTTGAAGAAGCTCGTGATCAAAAATTAATTGGTAAATCATTTGAAGCTGCGGTTACAATTTATCCAACAGCTGAAATGCAAACAGTTTTAACTAAACTGAACGCAAACTTTAGACAAATTTTAATTGTTTCTAAATTAACTATTGCTTCAGGTGCAGCACCTGAAAATGCGCAAAAATTGCCAAATGGTGCTTTTATAGTTGAACATGCTGAAGGTGAAGTTTGTCCACGTTGCCGCATGATCAGAACAGACATTGGTGCAGATAATAAAATACCTATGCTATGCGGAAGATGTGCTAAGATAGTTGAAGAAGATTATCCCGAAGCAGTTCAAGAAGGCTTGGAAGAATAATGCGTTACGGTAAAGTAAAACAGTTTGACCGAAACAGCAGTTTTGGTTTTATCACTGATGATGAAAATCAGAAATCATATTTTGTTTTTTATACAGCTATTAAAGAAGAAGGTTATCGCCGCTTGCAAGTTGGTCAAAAAGTTAAATACCAACTCGCTCAAGGTAAAAATGGCTTACAATGTGTCAACGTATATTTAGCTGATTAACAGGAAAGTGAATAATGGATTTAACAGAAACTGAAATCTCTTCAAAACAAATTTTTACGGGTCGTATTGTCGATCTTTCTGTAAGAACGATTAAATTGCCCAATGGTGAAACTGCCTCGCGGGAAGTGGTAAAACATCAACCTGCTTCAGCTGCTATCGCAGTAAATGACAAGCAGGAAATGTTGCTGGTTGAACAATGGCGCGAACCGATTAAAGAACTGACTTTAGAAATTCCTGCTGGTTTAATTGATGATACTGATGCTAGTCCACTGGATGCGATGAAACGAGAGCTGAATGAAGAAGGCGGCTATCATGCAGATTACTGGGAGAAAATTACTGAATTTTATTCTTCACCAGGTTTTACTGACGAAAAGCTCTATTTATTTTATTGCGATACATTAACAAAACTGACTGATAAAAAGGCACTTGACCCAGACGAGTTTCTTACTAGTCATTGGTTTAATTTAGAAGAGTTGAAGCGTCTTTCAGCAGAAGGTAAAATTGTTGATGCCAAAACGTTGTATGCAATGAGTGTATGGGAAAATATGCTGCTGACGGGTGCTGATACTAAGGAGCAAAATGACTGAAAAACGATCTGATTACCGTAAAAAATTAAAACGGCAAAGGGGTAAGAAGGTTCTAAACTCCATCAAGTCTGCTTTTGATGATAGTGATGAAGAAGTTGATGTTAATCCTGAATTTACCCGTGATGCAGATGAAGTTGTGCACACAAACGAGCAGTTTAATGCAGAAACTGGCGAAAAGAAACGAAACTCTCCCAATAGAGAAGCTAAGTCACAGTCACCTACAAGTCAGGAAAAAGCTTTAAAATTAAAAGGCAAGCTCAACCGTGCTATTTTAATTGTGGCTGTTTTAATAATTTTGGTATTATTTGCGTTATTTCACTTATAAAATTGAACGAGGGTAAAAATGAAGATAGCAATTATTGTCCCAATGGAAATTGAGGCTGAATATTATCGTAAGTATTTTCACTCTGGTCACAAAGAAATGTTCGGATCTACTACATTCGAGCATTTTTGCGTTAATCAGAATGATGTGTATATAGGTTTGAGCGGAATAGGCAAAGTGCAAGCAGCTATGAATTTAGCTAGTTTACTAAGTCTGGTTGATATTGATTTAATTTTTATGACTGGTACTGCTGGGTCTTTACAAGATAGTGTTCATAAAGAAGATTTAATTTTGGCAAGTGCTTTTGCGTATCATGATGCCCATAACACTTTGGCTGGTGATTATGTTGAAGGACAAATACCGGGCGAACCGGCAGTATTCAACTTAGATTCAACTGCTAGAAGTAATTTTGCCCAATTTTTACAGAAAGAAAAGACTGGTTATCAAGAAGGATTAATTGTTACAGGCGATTCTTTTATTGGTTCTCAAGTGCAAAAAGATAAAATCAAGCAGAATTTTTCTACTGCTTTAGGAGTGGAGATGGAAGGAGCTGCTTTTGCTCAAGTAGCTTATCATTTTGAAAAGCCCTTGATTGGCTTACGTGCCATTTCAGATAATGGTAACCAAGATGCTAACGGCGATTTTGACCATTTTGCTCAAAAAGTTGGTGCAAAAGCCGCTAAAATAATTTGTTCATACATAGAGAAGATGGCTTAAACTAATGACAGAAGTTTATTTAGATAATGCTGCTACAACACCAATGTCAGATAATGTAATTAATGTTATTACGGCTGAAATGAAAAATGACTTTGGTAATGCTTCAAGTACATATGAACTAGGACGAAAGGCTCGTCATGTTGTCGACTTAGCCAGACAAAAAGCGGCACACGCGATAAATGCTTCAGAAAGTGAAATTATTTTTACCTCCGGAGGCTCAGAAAGCAATAATACTGCAATTTTTGGTACAGCACATAGTCGTCAAAATATCGGCAAGCGTATCATCACAACGAAAATTGAGCATCCGTCCGTTTTAAAACCAATGCAGCAGTTGCAACGAGAAGGCTATGATGTCGTTTATCTGGATGTTGATGAAAACGGGCGTATTTCTTTAGCAGATTTAAAAGAGGCACTTACTCCTCAAACTATTTTGGTTTCAATTATGGCTGTCAATAATGAAATGGGTACAATCAACCCTTTGGCGGAAATTGGAGCTATTGTAAAGCCAAGCAATGCTTATTTTCATGTTGACGCAGTCCAAGGCTTAGGTAACATTAACTTAGACGTAGAGAAAATGAATATTGACTTATTGTCAACTTCTGCTCATAAAATAAACGGACCCAAGTTTTTAGGCTTTTTATATGAAAGAAATGCAATTAACTTGCCGCCTTTAGTTTATGGTGGTGAACAAGAAACCAAACGCAGAGCTGGCACTGAGAATGTTCCCGGAATTGCCGGCTTTGGTGAGGCTATCAGTGAAATTGCTGCTATAGATAAGGAACAACTGCAAAAGAAATATCAAAAGCTGCAAGGTATAATTTTAAATCAACTTGAAGAAGCTCAATTAGACTTTCAAGTAAATGGCGGCATTAAAGAATATGATTCACATCATATCTTAAATTTATTTTTTAATGATGTTTCCACCACCCTTTTACAGACAAATTTGGATTTAGCAGGTTTTGCGGTTTCCGGTGGCTCTGCCTGCACTGCAGGATCAATTGAGCCTTCACATGTACTAGTTGCTTGTTTTGGTAAAAAATCGCCAAGAATTAATGAATCTATTCGGATCTCTTTTGGACGCTTCACTACGGAGAAAGAGGTGCGCGCTTTTGCAAACCAGTTGGTTAAAGTTGTGAGCAAGCTCCAAAACAAATAAAATAATTGCTTTTTAAAACAAATATGCTTATTATTAGTAAGTGAGGTAAAATTATGGCAAATACAGTTATTATTAATGGTGATACACGCAAGTTTACTCTTAGCCCAGATTTAAAACTCTATGCGTTAATCGATGCGGGCTTTGTTAAAACCGTTAAAGGTAATTTTAGTTATGAACATCCGCTTTATAATGAATCGCCATACGATGCCCCAACTAAGTTAAAAATGACCATTAATAAAGAAATGTCTCATTTAACAATGGTTGTGACTGATAAAAATGGTCTGCAAAAGGTTAATATTTTTAAGAATAAGCAATTAGCTCCTACAGTTGAACTTTTAGACTACATTTTGAAAGATTTAGAGGAGCGAAATATTATTGTTGCAGTGAAGGATTGATTAATTTGGCAAAAAGCAAAACAAGAGTTGTTGTTGGTATGAGTGGAGGAGTTGACTCCTCGGTTTCTGCCCTTCTTTTAAAAGAGCAGGGCTATGATGTTATCGGCGTCTTCATGAAAAATTGGGATGACACCGATGATTCAGGTGTTTGCACTGCGACTGACGATTATGAAGATGTTAAAAGGGTGGCCGATCAGATTGGCATTCCTTATTATTCTATCAACTTTGAAAAAGAATATTGGCACCGCGTTTTCGAATATTTTTTAAATGAATATAAAAAAGGGCGCACACCGAACCCTGATGTTATGTGTAATAGCCAAATTAAATTTAAATCATTCTTGGAATTCGCACTCAATCTTGACGCTGATTATATTGCAATGGGTCATTATGCCAAAACCTTTAAGGACAAGAACGGCGTTACCCATATGATGCGTCCTAAAGATGGTAATAAAGACCAAACTTACTTTTTAAGTCAGCTGAGCCAAGATCAAATTAGTCGTGTGATATTTCCATTAGCTAACCTGACTAAGCCGCAGGTGCGTGAGATTGCACTTAAAAGTGGTTTAGCCACTGCTAAGAAGAAAGACTCAACTGGAATTTGCTTTATTGGTGAAAGAAACTTCCGTAAGTTTTTGAGTGAGTTTTTACCTGCCCAAGCTGGAGATATGATCACCCCTGATGGCAACGTTGTTGGTCACCATGCCGGCTTAATGTACTATACTATTGGTCAAAGATCAGGTTTGGGACTTGGTTCAACTAAAGAATCAACAGCACCTTGGTTTGTAGTTGGTAAAGACTTGCAAAAGAATCAACTGATTGTTCATCAGGGCTATGACAGTAAATTGCTCTATGCGACGGAGCTAGAAGCTAGTGATATGTCATTCTTTACTGGCCAACCCGAGCATGATTTTGAGATCCATTGCACTGCTAAGTTCCGTTACCGTCAGCCTGATGTTGGTGTGACTGTATCGTATGATGCAGCCAATAACAAAGCAAAAGTCTACTTTGATGAGCCTGCTCGTGCTGTTACTCCAGGACAGGCATTGGTTCTTTATCAAGGCGAAGAATGCTTGGGTGGCGGCAATATTGATTGTGCTTACCAGAATGAGCAGCAATTACAATTAGTTTAATTTTAGCTATCAAAGGGAATGTCTTCGGCATTCCTTTTTTGCTTACTCCTACTCTTTTTCTTTTAAACAAATTAAATGATAAACTAGAAACTAATAGCAACAGAAAAGGATAATTATTTAATGCAGATTTATTTTGTGAGACATGGTAAAACAGAATGGAATTTACAAAAACGTTTTCAGGGGGCACACGGTGATTCACCACTTTTAACTCAAAGTCTAATTGATATCGGCAAACTGGCTGATTATTTACGAGGAACAAATTTTGCCGGCATTTATACTAGTCCCTTAAAAAGAGCGAAAACTACGGCAGAAAATTTTGCTGAAATTTCTGGTTATAAAGCCCAAATAAATGTAGATGAGCGTTTGCGCGAGTTTGATCTGGGAGCGATGGAAGGGCTCACTTTTTCTGAAGCAGAAAGTAAATATCCCAAACAAGTTGATGATATCTGGAATAAACCCGCAAAATATGATGGTCACAGTATTGGTGGAGAAAATTATCCTGAAGTAATTGCTCGGGGATTAAGTTTTGGCCAAGAAGTAGCTCACAAGTACCAAAATGATGATAAAGTGTTAGCAGTAAGCCATGGAGCAGCTCTAGGAGCAATTATGGGTGGTTTATTAGGTTATCCGCTAGCAGATATTAGGAAAAATGGCGGTTTAAGCAACACAAGCCTTACTATATTGGAAACAAAAGATAAAGGGCAGACCTTCAAAGTTTTGACTTGGAATAAAACAGACTTTTTAGATAGAAAAATGGTGGATTCTGATTCGTTATGACAACAGACAAAAAAGCTGCAGGAGACTCAACTCCTGTTAAAAAGAGAGTACATGAGTTAATCAAGAAAATTGATGCTCACCCGCATGATAGTGAAAACTACTTAAAACTTGCTACCTATTTAATTGAACAGGGTAGTAGCGATCAAGCAGCTGAATTGCTTGAAAAAGCTAAGAACTTAGTTGCTCATCCCCAGGATTTAGATTACGATCTGGCAGTATGTTATTATATGCAGGGTAAATTTGACCAAGCACTCAGTTTATTCAAGCAAATTCCTAATGATGATTTAGTCTTATATCAAAAAGCATTGGTGTTTTTTAAAATTGGGCAGAACCAAAAAGCTCTGGCCTATGCACTGACTATTAAAAATGTTGATGCTAAAGTCTTAGAGTTAATCGGCGATATTTGGTTAAGCTTAGGAAATTTGAAAGAAGCAGAAATGAGTTATAGCAAAATTCCTACCATAAAAAGAACAGCCAAAAGCAATTTTATGTTGGGCATCACCATTTTAACTAGAAGTCGCAAAGAAGCTGAAAAATACTTTGCTAGGTCAAAAGAGCAAGACCCCAAACTTTTTAGTAAAGAGCAAAAGCAGTATGCTTCAATCTTAAAATTAGTAAATGAAGCGAGAAAGAAAAATGACTGAATTTACTGGCAAAATTAATCGAATTGTTTTCGAAAACGACCAAGATCTTTATAAAATTCTTGACGTTTCGATTATAGGTCAATTGGAAAATTACGACCGGGATGACATTAAAGTCACCGGTAATTTTGGCGATGTTCAAATAGGAGCGACTTATAGTTTTACTGGTAAGTTGACAGTACATAATAAATTCGGTTTACAATTTCACTGCGAAAATTATAAATTGGCTTTGCCACATGAAAAAGGCAGTTTAATTAATTATTTAAGTTCAAATAAGTTTCCCGGAATAGGCAAAAAAGCAGCTGACACCATCGTATCTGATTTAGGGATGGATGCACTGAATGTATTAAAAGAAAAGCCGGGGAAAATTGCTACTCTTTCTCTAACTAAAAAGCAAAAGGACAGTTTGCTCAGCGGAATTAACTCAATGGATTCTTATTCGGAAACAGTTTTGCAACTAGCTCAATTTGGCTTAAATAAAAAAGTGGCGGGAAGACTTTATCAACTTTATCATGGCGAAACTTTAACTAAACTGGAAGAAGATCCATACGCCTCAATTGCCGAAGTGACAGGTTATGCTTTCAAAAGTGCCGACCGTATTGGTCAAAAGTTAGGAATTGCTGCTGCGGATCCCAAAAGAGTTAACGGTGCAATTTTTCAAATTTTACTTGATGAAGTAGGAAAAGAAGGCAATACTTACGTTAAGTTGGAAAAGCTTCTGACCGATGCTAAAAAACTATTACAGATTAACCAATTTAATGTCATTGTTGACTGCGTCAATAACTTGCAGCATCAGGGTAAAGTAGTTGTGTTGGGCAATCATGCAGCTCTGCAAGAAATATTTGAAACTGAAACAGATATTGCCAATACAATGAAAAACTTGGTTGAAAAGAGTCAAGAGACTGCAAAATATAGTGACAAGGAACTTAATCAGGCGATAACTAAGGCCGAAACCAAATTAAAAATTAAATATGATGCAACACAAAAAGCTGCTATTAAAAACGCTCTGACCCATCCTATTTCAATATTAACAGGTGGACCCGGAACTGGGAAAACAACTATTATCAATGGCATTCTATTAGCATTGCGTGATTTGGCTGAAATACCATCATCAGCTTTATATAGCTCGGACCCACCGTTTTTACTAGCTGCGCCCACTGGTCGTGCCGCAAAAAGAATGGAAGAAATAACTGGTATTACAGCTAAAACTATTCACCGGTTATTGGGTTTAGGAATTGGTGAAAATGATGCCACCGATTTGAACGAACTCAATGGGGAAATTTTAATTATTGATGAAATGTCAATGGTAGATATGTTTTTATTTAAACAGCTTGTTGCCAGTATTAATGAGACCAAACATATTGTTTTTGTTGGCGATAAAGACCAGTTGCCCTCTGTGGGAGCGGGAAATGTCTTTAGTGATTTAATTAAGTCGCATGCTTTTCCGACTACTGTTCTCAAACAAATTCATCGGCAAGGAGACGATTCAAGCATTATTACGCTTGCCCATGATATAAATCTTGGACAGAATAGTGCGGCCTTGTTTAAGAAAACCAAAAACTATTCTTTTATTTCCTGCCCGCCTCATGAAGTTTCTCATGTTGTCAGTCAAATAGTTGAGCGCGCCCTAGCAAAAGGGTTTAATCCGGATGATATTCAAGTTTTAGGAGCAATGTACCAAGGCGATGGCGGAGTAACTAATCTAAATAATGTAATTCAGGAAATAATTAATCCTGCAAAACCTACTAGCAAAATACTTGAAATTCATGATGAAAAGTTTCGCATTGGCGACCGCATTTTACAATTACAAAATAATCCTGAAAAAGATATATATAATGGTCAAATAGGTAAAATTTTAGCAATTGATAATGATAATGCCCAAAAGTGTATGGTTGCTGATTTTGATGGTAGAGAAATTACTTTTAGCAAAAAAGATCTTTTTGATGTAACTAGAGCTTATGCAATTACAATACATAAGGCACAAGGCTCGGAATTTCCGTTAGTAATTCTGAGCTTGACTATGCAAAATTACGTCATGCTTAAACGTAATTTGTTATATACCGCGGTAACTCGTGCTGAAAAAAATCTGGTTTTAATTGGTGATCCGCGTGCTTATGAGATGGCCTTGAATAACTCAGGTAATGACCGCCAAACCGGTTTAACTGCTAAATTGCAAACAGCGCTAAATGTGAAAGAGGACTCTCGCGCAGAGGAAAAGTCCGATAAAAATAGAGATAAGCAAGATATAGCTGAAACTAACACACTTGCAACTCCAAAACAAGATTATATTTTAACCCCAGAATTGATATATTCAGGTCAAATAGACCCGATGATTGGGATGCAAAATATTAAGTTAGAAACTAAAACGAGATAGGAATTTAAAAAATGGTGCATGAAAACGCTGATTATTCTAGTTTGAGCCTGCAAAAAGATATTACTAAATGGATAGCACAACATACTAAAGTTTTAGAATTTGGGCCAGATACTCTTGAAATCGAAACGATTTTAAAAGATTCTTTTGGTGAGACTGTCTACTGCTTTGTCGAAAAGAGTCAAAACGGTAGTTTCGATATTAATGATGACGGACGTGCATTATTTAAGTTGGATCCAAGTGCAAGTGATACCGAACTAATAGATGCAGCGGCAGATTTGGTCTTTAATGCAGGATTTTCTTTTAACGCTGAAAATGGTGTAATCAGTTGTGAAAGTGACCCGGAAAACTTAGTAAAAAATATCATGCAGTTAGCCCAAATAGAAGTAAATGTATCATATTTAAATTAAGAAAATGAATTTAAATAGTATTTTTTATTGCTATTTTAAAAAAATAATGATTAAATTATTGTTATATTTTTAATTATAGCCTAATAATTAAGGAGTAAAAATATGGCAATAATTTTCGAGCGGGTGAAGAAAAACTACGGCAAAAAGCCTGTCTTTTATGATCTTAACTTTAAAATTCCCTTGGAGCCCACAGTGATTGGTCTGGTAGGACCTAATGGGGTGGGAAAGTCAACCATGTTAAGGTTACTAGCCGGAGTATTGGAACCAACGGAAGGTATTATTAAAAATGATCAAACCGAGGAATCCTATGTTAAATGGGCTAGGTTGCATACTACTTTTGTGGCTTCCGGTGAAAGAGGCCTCATGTACAGACTGAATACTCTTGAAAATGGACTGTATTTTTCGTCACTTAAAGGAATTAGTGTCAAAAGAACCGAAAAAAATATTCGCGAAATGGCACAAGTCTTTAATTTTTCAAAGGAGCTTAATACTTTTTTTCAGGATTTGTCTACCGGCTTGAAGAAAAAGGCTGCTATTTTAGTGGGAGCCGCTTTGGAAACAGAAGTTTTGCTTTTGGATGAGCCTTCAAATGGTCTGGATATAGCCGCTCAGGAAGACTTAGCTGCCTTTATTCTTGATTTAAAAAATAAGTACGGCAATATTATTTTTATTTCGTCTCATGATACGCAAATGCTTTCAGGAGTTGTTGATCATTACTTGTTTTTAAGGGATGGTCAGATTGAAAAAAACATTGAACATAAAATGCAAGAAAATGACCTGATTACTGAATATGGTGAGATTTACAGGCGAAAGTAGGAAGCAAAATGAAAAAAATTAAAGAGCTATTCAATATTTTTTGCGTACAAGTCTATCTGCAGTTAAAACTGCAAACTCGCTATATTAATTCGGCTATTAGTTCACTGGTTTTATATGCTGGTGCATTTTTAATAGTTATTCTGTTCACCCAACCTGCACAATTGGGCCAGGCGTATGGTACAAAACAAGGAGTTTTGTTTACTATAGTTGGCTTTTTGTTTTGGAGTATTGGCATTTCTTCAATGGGTGAATGTAGCAATGGAGTAGAGGCTGATGAGCAAGCTGGTTTGCTTGAAAGTGAAAGTCAATCTGTCTTTCCCTTATGGGTCTTATACTTTATCCAAACTTTGGCAGGAAATTTGTTTGTATGGATCTATCTTTTTATTATAGGTTTTATTGCCTCGTTCTTTTCCATCTTTTCAGTACTTGAATTATTAAAGGCTTTACTGTTAACGTTTGTCTTCTCCTTAATTTCCAACTTAGGAATGTTTGGCATCGGGATGATTTTCGCCTCAGGCTCAATTAGATTTAAAAGAATGGGGCAGTGGGCTACTATTTTACAGGCGTTATTACTCATGTTGTCCAACGTCTACTTACCAGTCTATAATGTCTTTCAAGAAATCATTCCCTATGTAGGTGGTGTTGAAATAGTTCGGCAAATATTTCTTGGTCATGGAATTTCGATTTCAAAATTAATATTATTTATAGTGGTAAATTTAGTTTGGTTTCTGGTTGGTATTTTAGTTTTCAATTTTAGTATTAGAAAAGAACGTAAAAACGGATCATTTGACACTTTTTAAAGTTTAATCTTTCATAGTACATAAAACTATTGTTAATTGCTACTAGCTCAAATCAAAATGATGAAAAACTGTAGGCAAAACAAAAAAGCAGACACATTTTAATAAATGTCTGCTTTTTTAAATATATTAAATTAGCGCAATAAATTAAAACTAGATACGGAAAATTCAACATTAAAAGTATTGCGTTTAATTTCCTCACCATCTACTTGAGCATATTCTTTTTGCCTAGTTTTAACGGTAATTTTTTTAGCTTCAAAATAATGGAATTGGGGATCATAAACATGGGAACCATCTTTAAGCAGATTAATAAATAATTTGACTAATTTTCTCAAACCAAATTTTTCTACTACTACAGTGTCAATTTTGTGGCTGTCAATTTTTGCGCTAGGTAAAAGAGGCAAGCCACCACCTAAATAAGGATGGTTGGTTGTTGTAACCAAAAAGGCGTCATCAAAATGGACCTTACGCTTATTAGTTTCAATATCGACACTAAAAGTATCCTGTCTAGTAACACTTGCTAAAACGTTATAGCCGTAAATCAGTTTTCCTTCATTAAATCTGTTCAGTAATTTTTTTAATTTAGAGATATTGCTATTGTGGTTAACAAAAGCATCAAAACCAACACCGAAACTATTGGCAAAGTAGTATTTTTTATCTTTATTAATATCAGGAAAAATAAATGAACCACAATCAATTTGATCGGGCTTAACTCCGCCTTTTAAGCGATCAAGTAAAATTTTAGGATCAGCAGTTAAACTGGCTGCACGCCCGAAATCGTTTCCTGTACCAGCGGGCAAATAAGCGATAGGTGTGGCAGGATTACTTGAACGCTTAATGCCATTAAGCACTTCATTGAGTGAACCATCTCCACCGATTACTAATAAAATTTCATTTGAAGAATGTGGTCGATTACTATAGTCTTGAGCGATGCGAATTGCCTCACCAGCGTAATCGCTTTTTCTAGTATCAAAATTAATATTATCATTTATGAGTAATGCAGTAGTTTGCTCAAATACAGACTTAGCGTGACCATTGCCTGCAGTTTCATTTACTAAAAGGTGTATCTTTATTTTATTGTTCATATAATTTCATTCATTATACAAAAAAGCCCGTACAAAACAGGCTTTTTTTATTTTTTCTCAACTAACATAGGTAAGATCATTGGCCGTCTTTTTGTTTTAGAATACAGAAAGTCTGATAGGTTAGCGATTATCGCATTGCGAATTATGCTGTCTTTTGGGTGTTCCATTTTGTCCATCTCAGATTTTAGCACATGATAAATATGCTTCTGTGCTTGATTAATTAATTCTGTAGATTCTCTCATGTAGACAAAACCGCGACTTAAAACGTCGGGACCAGCCAGTACACGTTTATGCTTATAATCAACAGTTGCTACCACAACCACCAAACCATCTTCTGATAATACTTGTCTGTCATGGACAACAACATTGCCCACATCAGCAGTACCTGAAGTGTCAACATAAACATCGCCCGCAGGAATATGACCGGCTATTCTTGATCCTTCAGGACCAAAACAAACTACTTCGCCGTTTTCAAGGACAAAAGTATTTTCTGCTGGAACACCGGCTGCCTGTGCTAATTCAGTATGAATGACTTGCATCCGGTATTCGCCGTGAACAGGAATCATGTACTTGGGTTTGGTCAAACGAACCATCATTTTAAGTTCTTCCTGACCACCATGTCCAGATGTATGGACGTTATTTATTCTGCCATGAACGACATTGGCGCCGCCCTCCATTAATTTATTAATCAAATGATTGACGCTTAAGGTATTTCCAGGAATCGGGTTAGAGGAGAAAATTACTGTATCTCCTGGTTGCAGACTTATTTGCCTGTGAGTGCCGTTAGCTATTCGAGATAAAGCCGCCAGCGGTTCACCTTGGGAACCAGTACATAAAATCATGACTTCTTCTGCCGGGGTATGGTTAATTTCGTTAGCATCAACGATCAAACCATCAGGAACATTTAAGTAACCTAAGTCAATCCCATTTTGTACGCCATTTTCCATGCTCCGTCCAAAAATGGCAACTTTACGTCCAGTATCTTTGGCCGCCTGAATAGCGGTTGAAACACGGTAAAGATTAGAGGCAAAGGTGGCGAATATTATTCGACCATGAATTCCTGTAATAATGTCATGTAGCGATTTGGCTACAAAACGTTCGGACTTGGTAAATTGCGTTACTTCAGCGTTAGTCGAATCAGATAATAAAGCTAGAACACCTTCGTTACCTAATTTAGCCATTTTTTGAAAATCAGGGGCAGGTTGATTCATGACAGGTGTTAAATCAAATTTGAAATCACCAGTAAACACGACTGCACCCAGCGGAGTATGAACGGCTATACCCAGAGTATCAGGAATAGAGTGGGTAGTTCTAAAGAAAGTCACTGTTAATTTTTTGAATTTAAGGACAGTGTCTTCATGCTCCTCGTGCAATTCTGTTGTCCGCAGAATGCCGTGTTCTTCGAGTTTTCCTTTAATAAGTGCCAAAGCAAAAGGAGTGGCGTAAACCGGAATTTCTGGAATTTTTTCCAGTAAAAACGGAATACCGCCAATATGGTCTTCATGACCGTGACTCACAACAAGTGCTTTAATTTTTTTCCGGTTTTTAATTAAATACGAATAATCAGAAATTACATAATTAATGCCAAGAAGATCATCTTCAGGAAACTTAATACCACAATCCATGATAATAATCTCATCTTGGTATTGAACACAATACATATTTTTGCCTATTTCGTGCAACCCCCCGATTGCAACGACGGCAACTTCATTATTTTTAATGCGCACGAAAACTACTTCTTACTCTCAAAAGAGGTCAATTTAAAGTCGGCATGTTCTTTTTCGTAAGTTAGCGAATTTCCGGCCAATTCTTGGATGAGTTCAATATTATAGGGGGTATTCTCCTCAACCATAGTCCTTGCTGCCACCATATTATCGGCTTCAAGGTAAAGAGTCTGAGTTGTCTCCCGTCTAGGGTTGACAACCTTGTCTTTTTGATACAAAACTTTGTAGATCATATTTGTATTCTCCTTATTCAGTTTATAAAACGTTCATATTTTGGATAACAAAAAATACCCAATAGCTAATAAAATTCTACCATACATAAGAAATCAAGTATAGAATCAAGTTCTAATAGCTTTATTAAAAAAACCGTCAAATCAAAAAAGACGGCTTAAATATTTTTAAAACAATTAATAAATTATAACAGTATCATCATCCAGTTTGAATGGATCTTCCTTATTAATGCGATCATAAAACAGATGTCCCCGTAGATGCTCGATTTCATGGGATGCTACAATTGCAGGGTAATCTTTTAAGCGTACGGTTTTTTCTTCTCCGGAGACAGTGTAGTAATGGACCTTTAGCTTGTCCGGTCTAGGGACATACCCGTCAATTACCTTGTCAACGCTTAAGCAGCCTTCACCTTCACTGAGACATGCTTGCCTAACAGATTCAGACAATATTTCGGGATTAACAAAAGTTTCCTTAAAAATTATATCGCCCTTATCGTTAGGAACTAATAGTGAAGCCATTTGGACACTTTCACCTACCTGCGGAGCTGCTAAGCCTACACCTGCTCTTAGTTGGTGTTTTGCGGCAATTTTAGGATCTTGAGAATTAACAAGATACTCCATCATTTCTTTAGCTAAGTTTTGGTAGTGTTCACTTAAAGGAAAAGTTAATGGTTTAGCGACTTTACGTAACACAGGATTACCATCACGGGTAATATCTTTCATTAATATCAATTAAATTCACTCTTTCATAAAAGTTTATAGTTATATTTGTAACATAAAGTAAACTAATTTGTCTGCTTTTTATTCTATACTAAATTTTTAATTTGAAAAAGAGGGATAAACGTTGACCAGTATATAGTTAGGTGGTAAAATCAATGAGCGTAAATATACAGATATGAAACACTTCGATTAGCATGTTTTTGACGTGCCGCCGAAACTGTGACATGGTCACAGTTTTTTTATTGAGGAGTGGAGGAGGAATTACTTTTGTCAGAAAAAAGAAGAAACGATATTAGGAATATAGCTATCATAGCTCACGTTGACCATGGTAAAACTACTTTGGTTAACCAATTATTGAAGCAATCCGACACTCTCCCTGAACATATGGCTCTGGAAGATCGGGCAATGGACTCAAACGATATTGAGCGTGAACGTGGTATTACTATTTTATCTAAAAACACTGCGGTTAAGTATGGCGATACTACAATCAATATCTTGGATACTCCGGGACATGCCGATTTTGGTGGCGAAGTTGAACGTATTATGCATATGGTAGATGGTGCCTTACTTTTAGTAGATGCTTATGAAGGAACTATGCCGCAAACTCGTTTCGTACTTAAAAAGGCATTAGAAGCTGGAGTTAAGCCCATTGTAGTTATTAATAAAATTGACCGTCCAGGTGCTCGTCCAAAAGAAGTTCTCGATGAAGTTTTGGAATTATTCATTGAATTAGGGGCAAACGATGAACAATTAGATTTCCCAGTTGTTTATGCTTCTGCATTAAATGGTACGTCCTCATACGATCCAGATCCAGCTAAGCAGAAAGAGACTATGAACCCTATATTTGATACGATTATCAAATCTATTCCTGCACCAATTGATAATTCTGATGAGCCTCTGCAATTCCAAATTACAATGCTTGACTGGGACGATTATGTTGGCCGAATTGGTGTTGGTCGTGTATACCGTGGTCGGGTCAAAGTTGGTGACAATATCACAGTTATGAAACGTGACGGTTCTACTCAAAACTTTAGAGTTACCAAATTATTTGGTTTCTTCGGCTTGAAGCGTAATGAAATCACTGAGGCAAAAGCTGGCGATATAATTGCTATCAGCGGTATTAACGATATTTTTGTTGGTGAAACTATTGCATCAGCAGAGAATCCTGAGGCATTGCCAATTCTGAAAATTGATCCGCCAACCTTGCAAATGGATTTTGTTGCCAATGATTCTCCTTTCTCAGGACGTGAAGGTGACAAGGTTACTCCTAAGAAATTGGAAGACCGTTTAATCAAGCAAACTCGGACTGATGTCTCATTAAGAGTTGAGCCTACTGATCAATTAAATGCCTGGACTGTTTCTGGTCGTGGTGAACTGCACCTTTCGATTTTAGTCGAAGAAATGCGTCGTGAAGGTTTTGAATTGCAACTGTCAAGACCAAAGGTTATTTACCGTGAAATTGACGGCAAAATGTGCGAACCATTTGAAGCAGTGCAAGTTGATACACCTGATGAGTATGTTGGTTCCGTAATTGATTCACTTTCTCAAAGAAAAGGTGAAATGAAAAATATGGCTTCAACGGGTAATAATCAAACTCGCTTAGACTTTTTGGTTCCTTCCCGTGGCTTAATTGGTTATAACAATGAATTTATGTCCCAAACAGGTGGTTACGGCATTATGAACCACAGTTTTGATTCATATAAACCAGTTGTGAAAAACTGGGAGCCGGGCCGTCAAAACGGTGCACTTGTGTCAATTAGCCAAGGCAAATCAACTACTTACTCTTTACAGACAGTTGAACAACGTGGAGAACTATTCATTGGTGCCGGTGTCGAAGTATATGAGGGAATGATTGTCGGCCAATCATCACGTGATCGTGATATTGCTGTTAATGTCATTAAGGGTAAAAATTTGACTAATACTCGTGCTGCCGGTAAGGACCATGCCGCTGCGATTAGAACTCCTAAGACTTTAACTCTGGAAGAAGCCATCGAATTTTTAAATGATGATGAATACTGTGAAGTAACACCAGATTCCATCAGATTAAGAAAGAAAATCCTGAACACTTCTGAGCGGCAAAAAGCTGATAAGAAACGCAATAAAAATAAATAAATTATTTAAGAAGGGCACTCACTGATGAAGTGGTGCCCTTTTTGTTTTATAATGCTTTATAATGAACGTGTATTAATCACAGGGAAGAGGTCAACTTGTGCGACAAAAACTTCACCATTTAAATTATAATATTTTGGTGCCTTATATATTATTGGTTGTTTTTGGCATAGTAATGGTTTATTCGGCCAGTTCTGATATTTTATTGGTAAATGGCTTCAATCCAGCTATCTACGGTATTCGACAAGCAATATACGCGTTTTGCGCAATTTTTTTGGTTGGTGCTCTGTGCTTTTTTTTAAAATTAGACATTTTCAAAAGTCGCAGATTTGTTGCCGGCTTTTTAGCTATATGTCTTTTAATGTTGTTTTATCTAATCTGTTTAAAACTTTTTAAGGGGTCTGCAGCTGCTGTTAACGGCTCGGTTGGCTGGATAGATTTGAAAATTATCAAAATACAACCTCTTGAAATAGCCAAGCTGTCCCTAGTAATCTATTTAGCATATTTTTTAGACCGCCACGATGGGTCCTTTAAGAAGGGGCACATTATTCAAAACCTCTCTAGACCGGCTATCTTAGCAGCATTTATGATGTTTCTGGTTATTCTTGAACCTGACTTTGGAGGTACTGCAGTACTGGCAATGATTGTGATTGTGATGTTTTCTGTTTCAGGTGTCCCTGCTAAAAACGCGGTGCTTTGTCTGATTGGAATCGGCATTAGTGTCTTTTTGTTAATATTTCTGATAATCAAGTGGAATCCAGAATTCTTGCAGGAAAGTTACCAGTATCGGCGTTTTCTTTCCTTTCTCCATCCTTTTGAATTAGAACAAAAGGGCGGAGCACAATTAGTTAATTCATATTATGCTATTCATAATGGTGGTCTCCTTGGCGTTGGATTAGGAAATAGTATGCAAAAAAGGGGCTACCTTCCTGAACCATATACTGATTTTATTCTGGCTATTATTGCCGAAGAAATTGGGGTAATAGGAGCTTTACTGGTTTTGGGACTGATATTTTACCTGATATTTAGCATAATGGAAATTGGCAACAAGGCATCTTCTCAATTCAATGCGCTGGTTTGTTTTGGCATTGCCACTATTATTTTTACCCAAACATTTTTTAACGTAGGGGCTGTTTTAGGCTTATTGCCCATCACGGGTGTTACTCTACCTTTTATTTCTTATGGTGGCTCATCTTTGCTCGTCCTTTCAGCTGCAATTGGTATTGTGTTAAATATTTCTGCTAATGAACGAATTAAAAAAGAGAAAGAAGAACTTAAATGAGTATTGAAAAAGATTTGGAACATAAAAATATTAATCAAAGACAGAGTTTGATTGTTTATTTAAAGTCTGTTAACAATCAATACAAATTACGACGTTATGGGGATATAGTTTATTTCTCCAAAAAATGTGCTTACTGCATTTTATATGTTAATCAAAAGGATGCTGATGAAATTAGGGAAGAACTAAACGCGCTTGATTTTGTCGACCAAGTTACGAAATCAAGTTGGGATCAGATTGATCTTTCAAGTGATCATATTGAAAAACAAATAAGTGATTTGGCTGTCCAAGCTGAAAAGAAGTTACAAGAAACACAGGAAGATATGGAACAATTGTTATGAGAATTATTTCTGGTAAATACGCCAAGCGCAATTTATACACTCTTAAGAGTCAAAAAACCAGACCAACAAGTGATAAAGTTAAAGAATCACTTTTTAACGCACTAGGTCAGTTTTTTTCAGGGGGCAACGTCTTAGACCTTTACGGTGGAAGCGGAGCCTTAGGAATTGAAGCAGTTTCAAGGGGATGTCACCATGCTGTAATAGTTGATATTAATTATCAAGCCGTAGAAATAATTCGTAAAAATGTTGCTCTTACTAAAGAACCTGATCGCTTTTCTATCTATAAAATGCCAAGTAATGTTGCTCTAAAGAAGCTGGCCAGTGACGGGCAAAAATTCGATTTGGTTTTTTTAGATCCGCCTTATGCCAAGCAACACATTGTGTCTGACATGAAAAAAATGCTTAAATTAGCTTTATTAGGCCAAGATGCAATTGTGGTGGCTGAAACTGATGATGAAACTGAATTAGGTCAGGTTGAAGGCTTTAAGTTAATGCAGGAAAAACATTTAGGTAAGACAATTGTGCGCTTTTATCGAAAGGAAAATTAATGAGTACCGCTATTTTTCCAGGAAGTTTTGATCCATTGACAAATGGTCATGTTGATATTATTCAGCAAGCTGCCAAGATTTTTGATCAAATTTATGTTGTAATAATGACTAATACGGCCAAGAAATATCTTTTTACTGAAAAAGAGAGACAATCCTTGGCACAGGATGCTGTCAAAGAAGAAAAAAATGTGACGGTTCTGTTAAGGCCAAATAGTTTAACGGTTGATGTTGCTCATGATCTTCAAGCTAATGTTATTATTCGGGGCGTCAGAAACAACGCTGATTTTTTATATGAACAACAAATTGCGGAAATGAATAAAGAAATAGCACCGGACGTAACTACTGTTCTATTTTTTACCAAACCAGAGAATAGTTTTGTTGCGTCCAGCATTGTGAAAGAAATTGCTAATTTTAATGGTGATACCAATCCATTTTTACCTGCTAAAGCAGCTGCAGCAATTAGGAAAAAAATAGGCAAAGAAAAAGATGAATGAACCAAAAAAATCGACCAAAAAAAGGAGCAGACTAAATAAGTTCCTCCTGTTAATTCTAACAGTCGCTGTAATATTTATTGGCTTAAATTGGCCAACCAATTATTATATTGAAATGCCCGGTAGCGCAGTGTCTACAGGACAATTTATGCGTAGCAACTCAAAGGCACCTAATAACTTTTATTTGGTTACCGTAAGTGAAACTAGTCAGCCAGCTTCAGTATGGCAATACCTTTTTAGTTTTACCCAAAAACATGTTAGCCAGGTTCCCAAAGAAGAACTGTTAGGCAGCGCCACAAATAGCCAGTATCAAGAACTGCAAAATTGGTATATGGAAACCAGTCAGCAAAATGCTATTTATTGTGCTGCTAAGAAAGCTGGACTTAAACCTAAGTTGCATTATCAAGGCGTTTATGTAATGCAAGTACAAAAAGGTTCGAGTTTTAGAAAAAAATTGCAAATTGGTGATACTGTTTTGGGCGCTAACGGTCATAGATTCCGTTCTACTGCAGAAATGATCAATTACCTGCAAAAGAGAAAAATCGGCTCAAAAGTACAGATAACAGTTCTCAGAGAGCAGAAAAAAATTGCTTTTACCGGTAAAATCGTTAAAGTCAAGGGAACAGGTAAGCCAGGTATTGGTATTCAATTAGTTGAGCATACTAAAGTTGAAACCAAGCCCAAGTTAACTATCAATGCAGGTGATATTGGTGGACCGTCTGCGGGTTTGATGTTTACGCTGACTAGTTATGAAATCTTCTCGGGTGAACATTTAGCAAAAGGGCATAAAATTGCTGGCACAGGCACTATTACTCCTTCTGGAAAAGTCGGCATCATTGGTGGAGTAGATAAAAAAGTGGTTGCTGCAGATAAGGCAGGTGCTGAAGTATTCTTTGCCCCTACTGATACTGGTGGATTGAAAAAGAGCGCCAATAATTATGTCGTCGCCAAAAAGACAGCTAAACAGATCGGAACAAAAATGAAAATTGTTCCTGTTCGTACTTTTGATGATGCTCTCAATTATTTACGTAAAAATTTCAAATAAAGTATAAAAAGCTCAAAATTTTTTGAGCTTTTTTCGTACTTAAAATTGGGAGTTGAAAACAATGGATTGGGAAAAAGTTAAAAATTTTATTGCACAATACAAACTCTATTTTATCGTGGGACTTGTTTTGCTAGTTTTAACTATTGTCATTTGGACAAGAAAAGAGACGCAAAAAGATGAATTGATCGATTTTAATGAGGATAAAAGTGCTGCCTGTGCCAATAAAGAAAGCCTTGATAATGACGAGAATGATAAAGAACAGGTAGAAGCCGCCGCAAAAAAACAAGTAATTGATAAACCGCAAAATGTTACGTGTGATATTTCCGGTGCAGTCAAAAATCAAGGTGTTTATACGTTAAAAAAAGGAGCTCGCTTAAATGAGCTAATCACTGCTGCAGGCGGATTAAAAACCAATGCCCAAATCAAAAATGTTAATCGGGCACTAATTTTGAATGATCAGGATAAAATTCGTATTCCCTATAAAGGTGAAAAGATCACTAAAAAGGCGATTGTTGAAACCTATTCTTCGGACAGTGCTGAAACAAATTCAGCTGAAGTGGCGAGCGAAACAAGTGTAGCTAAAAATAATAAAGTCAATATTAACACAGCGGACGCAGCTCAATTACAAAAACTGAATGGCATAGGTGAAAAAAAGGCTCAGCAAATTATTAGTTACCGGCAAGAAAATGGCCAGTTTAAAGCAATTGACGAACTTAAACAAGTTTCTGGAATAGGGGACAAAACTTTTGCAGGACTTAAGGATCAACTGGAAATTTAGCATTCTCAGACCAGGCTTTTTCTTGTTATTAGGACTTTTATTAATTGGTTTAAGTTTTATTATTTTTCTAAAACAAACTGTAACGCAAAAATTGGTCTGTTATGCTTTGATTAGCTTTTTAACATTATTATTATTTTATAAATTTAGCAACTTAAAATGGTTTATTTTACTGTCAGTATTTTTGTTGGCAATTATTTTCCATGTCGATAACAAAGAAACGAAATTTATGCTGACGCCTCATGCCACTGTCGACGTTTATCCTGATCAGGTTAAAATTTCGGATGATTGGTTTTCCGCTGAGGCAAAAGCACCGGGCGGCAGAATTTTAATTTCGGGAAAATTAACTCCTAATCAGCTTAGAAAAATTGCTCAGGGTTATCAAATTACTTTTTCTCATTTGGCTGGTGAGGTAAGTCAAATTGAGCCTGCTTCTAATTACGGGCAATTTGATTTACGCTCTTTTTATCGCAGCAAGAACATTATTCAACAAGTCAAATTGACTAGTTGCAATCTTACAGTAGAAAAAAGAGGGTTTTGGAATTATTTACATTATTTACGCTATCGTTTAAAGACTTACTTGCATAAAATGCCACCTATACTTTCTTTCTTCAGTTATGAACTGCTCTTAGGGGAAAACCCCAGTCAAGATTTTCAACCGATCTTAAATAATTATCGCGATCTTGGTGTCATTCATATTTTGAGTATTTCAGGCTTACATGTTGGTATTTATACCCTCGTAATTAGTACGATTTGTTATTTTTTCAAGTTGACTGAAAATGAAGCCTTTTGCTTTTGTTTACTCATTTTGCTGGTAGGGATATTTCTTTGTAATGGTCAAGCAGGTTTTGTGAGAGCAAGTTTGACTTATATTATTGGCAAGATTTTAACTTTAAATAAACTGCAAATAAATAAACCAGATTTGTTAGGGCTGACGGCGATAATTCATTTGCTTATCAATCCGCGTTTAATGCTCGGTACTGGTGCATTATTAAGTTACATCTTGGCACTAGGATTAGAATTAACAAATAAAATGACGAACTTTAAGCAATCTGTTGCTTTAAACATGCTCCTTTTACCTTTATTATTGTTTTATTTCTTCCAGTTTAATTTTCTAACGGTTATCTTTAATCTGATTATTGTGCCTTATTTTAATTGGGTAGTGATGCCGATGACATTTTTAAATTTAGTGGTATTTAAAATAACGCCGCATTTGAGTTGGCTGTTAGAAGGAATATTAGGAAAGGGTGAGCAATTAATTGCGCAGTTTTCTAAAACTCAGATCGGATTATTTACTTTTGGTAAAATCAATTGGTGGCAGTGCTTATTTTTGCTCTTACTAACTTCTGCATTATTAGTGGCTATTAATGAACAAACTTTTAGCATTAAATTTAAAAAATATCTTTTGAAAGGCACCTTGTTCTTTTATTTAATAGTCTTTTTCAGCATCCATTTTCCGTTGCAAGGACAGGTAACATTTATTGATGTTGGTCAAGGTGACAGCATATTAATATCTACTCCCTTATTTAGACGCGTTTTTCTGATTGATGTTGGTGGGAAATTAAACTTTAACGGTAAAAAAGTAACTCCGCAAGTTAATAAAATTACAATTCCATTTTTAAAAGCACAGGGAATAAGCAAGATTGATGGTATATTTTTAAGTCATCAAGATGCAGATCATGTGGGAGACTTGGGACCATTGCTGGATCAAGTTAAGGTAAAAAAATTATACATGGCTCAAGGACTTCTAGACAATCCTTCCTTTCGTAAACGGATTGCCTCGCGCATTGGTAAAAAGCAGGTTGTGCAATTATTAGCTGGGCAAAATGTTAAATATCCAGATATTTCTTTTGCAATTGTTTACCCGTTTAAGCCGGGTATTGGCAAAAATGAAGATTCTTTGTCATTAACATTTAAGTTAGACCGTAAGCAGTGGTTGTTTACTGGCGATCTCGGTCAAGCAGGGGAAGCAGAAATCATGGCTAAGTACCATTTACACGCAGATTACTTTAAGTTAGGTCATCATGGCAGTCGGACAGCCTCCAATCCGGATTTTTTAAAAGCTTTACAGCCGGAAAGAGTTTTTGTATCTGCCGGACGTCATAATAGGTTTGGCCACCCACATGAAGAAACTATTGGAACGCTGCAAAACCAACATATCTCATGGGCTTCCACTCAGGACTGTGGTATGATAACTTGGAACTATGGTGGATTAATGAAACCAAAATTTAAACAATTTTTACCGGTGGCAAAAAAATGACGTTACTTTCTTTATTTAAGAATTCCCAGCAAAACATTCTAAATACGCTCATTAGTGGGTCTGATTTTTTTTTAAACGACTATCTTGCTAAATCCTATCTGCAGGAAGAACGATTTTCAGACTATGAAAGGGTAATGGTTGATTGTGAAACAGATGGATTAGATAATTTAATTGCAGCTCTCACTGAATCAAGCCTTTTTAGTCAAAAAAAAGTGGTGACTGTTAAGAACCCTTTTTTTCTGACCGCTAAAGTACCACAAAAATATCATAAACAAGTTGAGCAATTACAAAATATTTTTGAAATTAGTTCCCAACTGGATGATGTGATAATAATGGTAGCGTCATATGAAAAACTGGATCGGCGCAAGAAAATAACTAAAATTATTACACAGAATTTTAACGTCGTTGAAGCCCAAGTAAAGCCCTATGAACTGAAAAAAGTAGTCAGAGGACTGATTACAAGTGAAAAATACCAAATAACAGACGATGCCCTTAAATTGCTTTTGGAGCGTAGCGATCAAGTGCTGGATACGGTTTTGAGTAACTACAATAAACTGAAAATGGCGGCAATCGATCAGAAAATCACAACAGCATTAGTTGAAAAGAACACTGATTTGTCATTAGCACAAAATATATTCGCTATTTTAGAAGTTGCTTTAAGGAAAAATTATCAAGAAGCACTAACACGTTTAGATAATCAACTACATAATGGTAACAGTCCAGTGCAGCTTTTAGCTGTTTTTGAAAACCAAATAGAGTTTATTTTGGTGGTAAAGGTGTTGCAATCCAGAGGGAGAAGTGAGGCGGAAATTGTGCGTGAGTTAGGTGTACACCCATTTCGAGTTAAGGTGGCTCTCAGGAATAACATAGGTTTACAAAAATTAGAAAAATTATTACAAGAAGCCATTAAACTTGATTTTAATTATAAAAACGGACAATATCACAGTGAGAATTTTTTAAGACTTTTTATCCTGAGTGTTTGATATTTACAGCAAAAAAAGACAGAAATGATATTCATTTCTGTCTTTTTTGATTATCAATAATCAAGATCATTATTTTGCAAGTTTTGCTAAACGACTCTTATCACGGTTAGCTTTGTTTTTGTGAATAAGACCTTTGGAAGCGGCCTTATCTAATGCACGAGCTGCTTCTACATGTAATTCGGAGGCGTTCTCAGCACCAGCTGCTTGAGCAGTCTTGAACTTCTTAATAGCAGTTCTTAATTTGTTCATTTGAGCGGCATTGCGCTTTCTAGTAGCATCTTGAGTCTTAACACGCTTAATAGCTGATTTAATTTGTGGCATAAAAATTCACCTCCATCAATCGTAATTCTACTTTATAGATTATACTGAAAGATAAATGCAGATGCAAGATAAATTATACTTGCTTTTTAAAAAAATTGTCTGTATTATACTATTGTTGTGAACCGTTAACGCTGTTTGCGCGCTCACACCTGACGGTTAACGTTGTTAACGGCAATTATTCTAGTGAAAGGTGAAAAATAATGGCAATTTCAAAAGCAGAAAAAGATGAAATAATTAAAAATTTTGCGACTCACGAAGGTGACACTGGTTCAACTGAAGTTCAAGTTGCAATCTTGACTACAGATATTAACAATCTGACTGAGCACATGAGAAATCACTCACATGATCACCACTCTTATGTTGGTTTGTTAAAGAAAATTGGTCACCGTCGTAACTTGCTTCGTTATTTACAGAATAAGGATATTAATCGTTATCGTGAATTAATTAAGAAATTAGGTTTACGTCGTTAATTTCATTTGAAATGTCAAAAAGCTGGTTCAAAGTTTTGAACTGGCTTTTTTATTTTTGTCAAACTGCTATTTTATGCTAGAATAAAAAAAGATACTTTTTACGTTGTGATCACACGATCCCTAAATAACAACTGAATAGAAAATTAAAGAAAAGGAAATATAATGACTGATCAAGTTAAAATTATGATTCTGAGCGGTGTTCGTGAACAAGGAAAAGACATGTTCGCCGTTCAAGTTAATGATGAAATTTTTGTTCTTGATGCCGGTCTTAAATACCCTGATAGTACGTTGTTTGGAATTGATTTGGTTATTCCAGATCTGGACTTTTTTGAACAATACGGCGATCAGGTTGTCGGCATCTTTTTAACACACGGACATGCTGATTCTATCGGCGCTTTGCCTTATATCTTACGTCAGTACGACATACCCGTTTTTGGCTCACAACTAACAATTGAACTAGCCAAGATTACTGTTAAACGCGAAAATAAACGTTGCAAAAATAGTCTTTTTCATGTGATTGATGCAGATACTGAGATTGAATTTAAGAATGCTAATATCTCATTTTTCCCTACAACACACTCTATTCCTGACTCTTTGGGAATTGATGTGCATACCCCTGCAGGTGAAGTTGTTTACACGGGAGATTTCAAATTTGATCCTTCAGCAGCACCCAAATACCGCACGGATCTGGATCGTTTAGCGGAAATAGCACATAAAAAGGTATTGGCACTGTTAAGTGATTCTTCCAATGCTGAAGCATCACTTCCTAACGTTGCAGAACAAGATATTGGGGATTATGTAACGAATGTTTTTCGTAATGCCAAGGGCAGAGTAATTGTAGCGGCTAAAGCCTCCAATTTAATCAGAATTCAAGAAGTATTAAATGCCGCCCATAAAACTGGTAGACGTGTTCTATTGACTGGCAGAGACTTAGCTAAAATAGTGCGAACAGCTATGAGCTTGGGTTATCTAACAGTTCCTAAAGGTCTGTTAATGCGGGTTAAAAATTTAAAAGAAACTCCTGATGAAAAAACCGTCATTCTTGAAACGGGTCAAATGGGAGAACCTTTAAATTCCTTGCAAAAAATGGCTAAAAAGCGCCATAGCATGATCACAATTCATAAAGGTGATTTGGTTTTTATTGCTACAACACCGTCGCATTCTGTTGAAACTATTGTGGCGCAAACCAGCGATCTGGTTTATCGTGCTGGAGGCACTGTTATCCAGCTAGGTAAAGCTAAACACACTAGTGGTCACGCTACCGGCAGAGATCTCCAACTTCTAATTGGTATCTTAAAGCCCCAGTTTTTAATTCCTGTAATTGGTGAATACAGACTGCTTGAGGTTCATAAAGATTTAGCTATCAGAGCCGGAATAAAAAGAGAAAATATTTTTATCACGAAAAATGGTGATTGCTTAAGCTACGATTTTAACCAAGAACGACTTTACCTGACTGATCCGGTTCCAGGAGAAGATACAATGATTGACGGCTCCGGCATTGGCGATGTTGGTAACATCGTACTGCGCGATCGTGAAGTATTGTCAGATGATGGTATTTTTATTGCTGTAGTTACGATTGACCGGCGTAAGAAAAAAATTATAGCTCAACCACAGGTAACAAGCCGGGGATTTGTTTATATTAAAGCCAACCAGCAGTTAATGCGTGACAGCATTGAATTGATTAGAAAAACTATTAAAAACAATTTTGAACATAAAAAATTTGATTGGACTGAAATTAAACAAGATGTTCGTAACGATTTGGAAAAGTTTTTATATCGTAAAACAAATCGCAGACCAGTGGTTTTACCAGTAGTAATGGAAGTTAATCAGAATCGCCACCGTGCTATGCAAAAAAGAAATAACAAAAATGAGCAGGCGAAGGAAGAAACCCATCATCCAGTTGATGTTAATAAGACTGGCCAAAGGATTGTCAAGAAAGATAAATAATGACGTCGTTGAGTCAAAAAAATTTGCTTAATTTGGCAAATAAAGTTGCAGCAAATGGTGACTTTCCCCAAGCAGTTCAATATTTGGAAGAAGCTTTAAGAGATGGCTACAGTGATACAATTGTTCTCAATCTTTGTCAGATGTACATTAAGAATGGGCAGAATTATTCAGCCTATGAACTAATTAAAGAAGAAAAAGATTTATTTACTGATGCCCAAGTTTTCTCTGTTTATAGTAAAGTTTTACAGGCGAATAACTTTTTGATTGAAGCACTTGAAGTGAAAAATATTACCGGTTATGATTTGCCGGATAAAATCCAGCCTGTTCCTTTAAAAGAGCAGCAGCAAATAATGCTCAATTTTAAAGGAAAAAGCAAACCGACAAAATTTGACTATGAGCAACTTTTTAAACTTGATTTAATTAACTTCCAAAATTATGCTCAAAGCTTACTAATTGATCCTAGCTTGAATTTTGCTAGCCGCATAGTTTTATGTGAGGATTTATTTCGCTTAGGCATTAAGGAAAAGTTCAAGGTATTAGTGTTAGGGCAGACTGAGGAGTTTATCCCGCAAAAAATTAACTTGCTTGAAAAAGAGCCGATTTATCGTGAAGTTGTTTCTGGTATTGGATCGAGATATTATCATAAACCGAGCCAACTTCCAGCCGTTTTAGGCGAAGTAAATTTGATTTTAGGCAGTCTTTATCCTAAACTAAGTAAGTATGTTGATGATCCGGATAGTTTTGCCAGTGATATTGCTTCATATATTGAAAACCAGGATGGTAGGAGCAATCAAAAACTGTTTGAGAGAATCGATCATAATATATCCGAATAAAATTGGATAAATACCTTTACTTTTTCAAAGTATTTAGTATAATAGCAAAGGACGTTTTCATTAGGCATGGCTCTATGCATTAAAATACTAGGCATTTGCCAATGAAAGTAGTACAATATTCAACAGAGAACTATCCGTTACTTACTCAACGGACTTCTTGCAAATTTACAGGAGGGTCATTTTAATGGCAGAAAAAGAACATTACGTTAGAACAAAGCCACACGTAAACATTGGTACTATCGGTCACGTTGACCATGGTAAAACCACTTTAACAGCGGCTATTACTAAAGTTTTATCAGAAAAGGGCTTGGCTAAGGCTGAAGATTACTCAGAAATCGATGCTGCGCCAGAAGAAAAAGAACGTGGTATTACTATTAATACCGCTCACGTAGAGTACGAAACTGAAAATCGTCACTACGCCCACATGGATGCCCCAGGTCACGCTGACTACATCAAGAACATGATTACTGGTGCTGCTCAAATGGATGGAGCTATCTTAGTTGTTGCGGCAACTGATGGTCCTATGCCTCAAACTCGTGAACACATTTTGCTTGCTCGTCAAGTTGGTGTTAACTACATCGTTGTTTTCTTAAACAAGACTGACTTAGTTGACGACCCAGAATTGATCGACTTAGTTGAAATGGAAGTTCGTGACTTATTAACTGAATACGATTACCCTGGTGATGATATTCCAGTTATCCGTGGCTCAGCTTTGAAGGCATTACAAGGCGACAAGGAACAAGAAGAAGTTATTTTGAAGTTGATGGATACAGTTGATGAATATATCCCAACTCCAGAACGTCAAACTGACAAGCCTTTCTTAATGCCAGTTGAAGATGTCTTCACTATTACTGGTCGTGGTACTGTTGCTTCTGGTCGTATTGACCGTGGTACAGTTAAGATCGGTGATGAAGTTGAAATTGTTGGTTTAGTTGATAAAGTTCTTAAATCAGTTGTTACTGGTTTGGAAATGTTCCACAAGACTTTGGACTTAGGTGAAGCCGGAGATAATGTCGGTGTATTGCTTCGTGGTATTGACCGTGACCAAGTTGTTCGTGGACAAGTTCTAGCTGCACCTGGCTCAATTCAAACTCACCACGAGTTTAAGGGTCAAGTTTACGTACTGAAGAAGGAAGAAGGAGGACGTCATACTCCATTCTTCTCAGACTACCGTCCACAATTCTATTTCCACACTACTGATATTACAGGTGAAATTGAATTACCAGAAGGTACTGAAATGGTTATGCCTGGTGATAACACAGAGTTTACTGTTAACTTAATTAAACCAGCAGCCATTGAAAAGGGTACTAAGTTCACTATCCGTGAAGGTGGTCGTACTGTTGGTGCTGGTCAAGTTACTGAAATTCTTGACTAGTTCGTTAAAAGACAGTTTAAAAAGATGTACTTCTTCATAGAAGTACATCTTTTTTTGTCTAAATTTGTTTTTTACGAGCGTTTAATGTAAGATAATTTAGTATGTAACGATGCAATTTAACTTGACATTGGAGGTATTTAATTAATGTCTGTAAAATGGAATAAAACCGATAAAACTACCGGTGAACTTACTTTTGATATTCCCCAAGCTGAAGTGAAGCGTGGGCTAGATCAAGCATTTAAGAGAGTGAAAAATAGTCTGCGTGTCCCGGGCTTTAGAAAAGGACACGTTTCCCGTGTTATTTTTGATCAATATTACGGTGAAGAATCATTATATGAAGACGCATTAAACATCGTTTTACCAGCAGCATATTCTGCTGCTATCAAAGAAGCTGATGTTGCTGCTGTTGGTCAACCTCAAATTTTGCCTGTTTCAATGGAAAAGGGCAAGGATTGGCAAATGAAAGCCACAGTTACTGTTGAACCAGAAGTTAAATTAGGTGAATACAAGGGAATTGAAGTTCCTAAGCAAAATACTCGCGTTTATGCCAAAGATATCGATGCCAAGCTGAAGGAAGAACGCGAAAAGAATGCTGAATTAGTCTTGAAAAAGAGCGCTGCAGCTAAGGGCGATACCGTAACTATTGACTATAAAGGTACAATTGACGGCAAAGCTTTTGATGGTGGCTCTGCAGACGATTACTCACTTGAACTAGGTTCTAACACATTTATCCCTGGCTTTGAAGACCAATTGATTGGTCATAAAGCTGGAGATGATGTTGATGTTGTTGTAACTTTCCCTGAAGATTATGGTGCAAAAGATTTAGCTGGAAAAGAAGCTCACTTTGCAACTAAGATTCATGAAGTAAAATCAAAGCAATTACCTAAATTAGATGATGAATTTGCTAAAGATGTAGATGACTCGGTAGATACTCTTGATGACCTCAAAGAAAAGATCAAGAAGGACTTGAAAGCTCAAAAAGAAGATTCTGCAAAAGAAGAAATTGAGCAAGCAGCTATCGAAGGTGCAGTTAATAACGCTACCATTGATAAAATTCCAGATGCAATGATTCAAGAAGATATTAATACCCAAATGAATCAATATCTAGGAAATATGCAACGCCAAGGTATTAGTCCAGAAACTTACTACAAGATAACTAATACTACTGAAGCACAATTACGCTCACAATTTGCCAAGGATGCTGAAGAAAGAGTAAAAACTAACTTGGTTCTTGAAGCTATTGTCAAAAAAGAAGAAATTAAAGCTTCAAAAGAAGAAATTGACAAGGAAATTAAGAACTTAGCCAGTGAATACAACATGGACGAAAAGACTGTCCGTAATACTCTGACTGATGATATGCTTTCTCATGACATTAATGTGCGTAAAGCAATTGACATTGTTGCTGACAGCGCAAAGCAAGTTGCAAAATCCAAAATAAAAGAAGACGAAAAAAAGTCTGATAAAAAATAGGATTTATCTCTGAAATACTGAGGCAGTGTCATACTGCCTTTTTATTTTATCTCCGAGCAAAAAATTCATGTATAGCCTCTATTTTATGCTAACCTTAGAGTTGAAGATATGAGGAGGAATATGATGGCATCACAATTTACTGATCAACAAGAGGAAATTAAATGTTCCTTTTGTGATAAAACACAAGATCAAGTTAAAAAGATGATTGCTGGTAATGGTGTTTATATTTGTAATGAGTGTGTGGATTTATCAAAAAGAATTATTGATGATGAATTAAAATCTGACTCATTAAAAAAGGCACGTGATTTACCTAAGCCAATGGAAATAAAAAAGCAGCTTGATCAATATGTTATTGGGCAAGAACGTGCTAAAAAAATTCTTTCGGTTGCTGTATATAATCACTATAAACGTGTTACCCAAATGGACGTAGATTCTTCAACCGAATTACAAAAATCTAATATTGCTTTGATCGGACCAACTGGGTCAGGAAAAACTTATTTAGCCCAAACATTGGCTAAAATATTGGATGTGCCTTTTGCTATTGCAGATGCAACTACTTTAACTGAAGCTGGTTATGTCGGCGAAGACGTTGAAAACATTTTGCTTAAGTTATTGCAAAATGCCGATTATGATATTGAGCGTGCAGAACGCGGCATTGTTTATATAGATGAAATCGATAAAATTTCTAAAAAGTCTGAAAATGTCTCAATTACGCGTGACGTTTCTGGCGAAGGTGTACAACAATCTTTACTGAAAATTTTGGAAGGTACAATTGCTTCTGTGCCACCTCAAGGTGGTCGTAAGCATCCACAGCAAGAATTAATTCAGATTGACACTACGAATATCTTATTTATTGTCGGTGGTGCTTTTGACGGTATTGAGCAGATCGTTAAAAGTCGTCTGGGCAAAAAAATAATAGGTTTTAGTGCCGAAAATGAATTGAATAAAGTTCAGGATGATTCCTGGACAGAACATCTGACGACAGGTGACTTGGTTAAATTTGGCTTAATTCCGGAATTTATCGGAAGAATACCTATAATTGCTACTTTGGATAAACTTGACAGTGCTGATTTAGTAAGAATTTTGACTGAGCCAAAGAATGCTTTAGTCAAACAATATAAGAAACTATTGTCACTTGATCAAGTCAACTTAGAGTTCACTGAGGAAGCCTTAAATGCGATAGCTGATTTGGCAATCGAACGTAATATGGGCGCTCGTGGTTTACGTACTATAATAGAAAATGCGATGATGGGTATCATGTATAAAACGCCAAGTGAACCAGACATTGAAAAAGTAAAAGTTACTAAAGATGTAATTGAGAGTAACGCTGAGCCTGAAGTAACTCGCCGTGAAGATGATAATCCAGAAGATAATTTGGAAATAAAGGCTGCTAATGATCATTAAAAATAGTTCATACGCTATTAGTGCAGTCCGAGAGGAACAATATCCAACTGATAATTTACCGGAAATTGCGCTTTCAGGACGCTCAAATGTGGGTAAATCAAGCTTAATTAACACATTGTTAGGCCGTAAAAATTTAGCGCGGACGTCGGGTCAACCGGGTAAGACGCAAACACTAAATTTTTATCTAGTTAATGATGATTTTTACTTAGTTGATGTTCCTGGATATGGTTATGCCAGAGTTTCGCAAAAGAAAAGACAGCAGTTCGGCGAAATGATTCAAGATTATCTGGAAACCAGAGCAAACTTGCAAGGTTTAATCATTTTAATCGATGGTCGCCACGATCCTACAAAAGATGATATAGCCATGTATAATTATGCGCTTTATTTAAATCTACCGATTTTGGTGGTTTGCACAAAAATTGACAAGATTAAGAAAAATCAGCGAAATCAGGTCATCAGTGCATTAAGTCATAAGCTTGATCTAAAGCACGATAACGTGGAAGTCCTTACTTTTAGTTCAGTTCAAAAATTACATGTCAAAGAAGTGTGGCAATGGATTGAACAAAATCTGTAAATTTGTAAGAAAAAATGGTTCTCTTAGGAGAACCATTTTTATTTATCCTTTTGTTTGTCTTTTTCGTCTTTGTCTTTGGTGAACTTTTTCTTTTTATCTTTTGGCACTGTCGCAAATTTATCGAATAGTTTTTCTAGTTCATCTTGTTTTTTGAATGTTAAACCCATAATTAAATTCCTTCCTGATTTCATTATAATAAAAATAATATTAAGTAGCTAGCTAGATTTTTGATCTAAGTTTAAATAATATTATTTATGTAAAGTAAACAGATAATGATTATAATAATTTAAGTAATAGCATAAAGTGTTTAATGAGCAAAAGCAAATTTCAAACGGTAAATTATATGTTAAAATAATATAGCTGATTTTGGAGGGAGTGATTTTTTGGCATCGCAATTAATTGAAAATAAATTAAAACTATTACCGGCTAAACCAGGCTGTTACTTGATGAAGGATGTTAACGGTAAAGTAATTTATGTCGGCAAGTCAAAAAATCTGAAAAGTCGTGTACGTTCTTATTTTAAAAGTACTCAGGTTGGAAGACGTGCTGAATTAGTTGAAAATATTAGTGACTACGATATCATCACGGTTTCGACAGATAAGGAAGCATTTTTACTTGAAGTAACATTAATTAAGAAGTATCAGCCATACTATAATGTACAATTAAAGCAAGGTACAGGTTATCCTTATATTGAGATTACTAACGAGCGAGATCCTCAAACAAAATTAACTAGTATTATTAGAAAAGATGGGGGCTATTATTTTGGTCCTTACCCGAATGTTTACGCTGCTCAGGCTACACTCAAATTCATCCAGAAAGTTTTTCCGTTAAGGCGTTGTCATGGTAAACAAGGTAGACCTTGTTTATATTATCATATGGGTCAATGCCTGGGCGCCTGCTTTAAAAATGTACCCAAATCAGTTTATGCCGCTCAAATCAAAAAGATCAAAAGTTTTCTGAACGGTGATATTGGTTGGGTCAAAAAAGACCTTAATCAAAGGATGGAAACTGCATCTCAAAACCTGGAATTTGAGCGCGCAGCTGAAATTCGCGATCAACTTAATTACATTGAAGAAACCGTTGAAAAGCAAAAAATAATTTCTAATGACAATACACAACGTGACATTTTTAACTTTTACGTTGATAAATCTTGGATTGCCATTCAAATTTTCTTTTTAAGACAAGCTAAGCTGCTCAGAAGCGAAACTAGGATGTATCCGTTAACTGATACTAATGATCCTGAAGACACATTTTCCTCGTTTATTGTGCAATTTTACGGGCAAAGAAATAGAATACTGCCTAAAGAAGTTCTTGTACCTGCCAAAATTGATAACGAAGCTCTAAGCGAGGTTTTACACGTACCGGTGAGAACGCCAAAAAGAGGGCAAAAGCGTTCCTTATTAAATATGGCAAAAGACAATGCCAAACTCAAACTGGACGAAAAATTTCGCTTGCTGGAATTAGGCAATAGAAAAACTAAGGGAGCACAGAAAGAAATTTTTGATTCCTTGGGGTTGCCTTATGGTCATGTCATTGAGAGTTTCGACCATTCACATATTCAAGGAGCTGACCCAGTTTCGGCTTTGGTAGTTTTTAGAGACGGCGAACCGGACAAAAATTCATACCGGAAATATAAATTAAAGGGCGAAGTCGAGCATCAAAATGGTGGTGATGAAGTGCGCAATACCCGTGAGGTTGTCCGCAGGCGATACAGCAGATTACTTAAAGAGCATAAACCAATGCCGGATTTAATTTTAATGGACGGTGGTCAAATTCAGGTTGATGCGTGTGAAGATATTTTAAGAAATGAGCTAGACCTTAACATTCCAGTAGCTGGCATGGTTAAAGATAATAAGCACCGCACAAATCATCTTTTGTATGGAGATCCTATTAATGGTGTACCCTTAAAGTTAATTCCGTTAGATCCTAAATCACAGGGCTTTTATTTGATGACTAGAATTCAGGATGAAGTACACCGCTTTGCAATTACCTTTCATAGAAAAACACATGCCAAAAATGCACTGTCAAGTAAACTTGATTCTATTAAAGGGATTGGTCCTAAAAGCAGGAATAAGCTATTAAGACATTTTGGCTCCTTGAGAAAAATCAAGGAAGCTTCAATTGATGAATTGCGCTCTGTCGGTTTGACGTTACCGCAGGCTCAAACTGTTAAATTAACGTTGTAATTATTGATTTAAACCCAAATTCCACTAAGCTTTTGTGGTATAGTAATAAGGTTAAGAAAGACGGAAGGAGAATCTTTATGCCAACATTTGTCGACCAAACTAAGATAGAAGTCCAAGCCGGAAAAGGTGGCGACGGTATGGTTGCTTTCCGCCATGAAAAATATGTCCCTAATGGCGGACCAGCTGGCGGCGACGGAGGTCGTGGCGGCAGCATTATTTTTGTTGCTGACAGCGGTTTAAGAACATTAATGGACTTTCGTTATCGCCGTAAATTTAAAGCTGAAAATGGCGAAAACGGTCGCATTAAATCACAATATGGTCGAGGAGCAAGCGACTTATATTTAAAAGTACCTGTTGGTACTACTGTTTATGATTTTGAGACTAACGAAGAAATTGGTGACCTTACTAAAAATAAACAAGAATTGGTAGTTGCACGCGGTGGCCGCGGAGGTCGCGGCAATATTCATTTTGCCACCAGTGTTAATACCGCTCCTGAAATTGCTGAAAATGGGGAACCAGGAGAAGACCGGGTTTTACGTTTAGAACTAAAGGTTTTGGCAGATGTTGGTCTTGTGGGCTTTCCTTCTGTAGGTAAATCAACTTTATTATCTGTTGTAACTAAAGCTAAACCTAAAATTGCCGCTTATTCTTTTACGACTTTGACTCCTAATTTAGGCATGGTAATTTTACCTGATGGACGTGATTTCTCTATGGCAGACTTGCCCGGCTTAATTGAGGGGGCAAGTAATGGTGTAGGATTGGGAATCCAGTTTTTACGTCATATTGAAAGAACTAAAGTAATTTTGCACTTAGTAGCAATGGATCCTGCTAATGGGCGTGAAGCAATCAAAGATTATCAGACTATTCGTCATGAACTGCTGCAATATGATCAGAGCCTTGAAAATAGACGTGAAATTATTGTTGCAACTCAAATGGATATCCCGGGTGCAGAGGAAAAATTAAGTCAATTTAAAAAGGACTTAAAGTCTCAGCAAATTAACAAACCAGTTTATGCTATTTCTAGTGTCACTCACATGGGTATTGACCAATTGATGCAGGATACGGCTAGTTTGATAGAACAAGCTGAAAAAGAACAAGTTGCAAAGACCACTGAAAACGTTCAAAATGTTAAAGAATACAAATATGAACAAAAGCAAAAACAAGAATTCGAAATTATTAGATTAGAAGAACATGTTTTTGAAATCAAAGGTGAAGGTATTGAGAGGTTGGTTGAACGGACTAATCTTGACTACCATGACGGAGTTATGAGACTCGCACGCAAGCTGAAAAACTTAGGTGTTGATGATGCATTACGTAAAAAAGGAGCCGTTGACGGCGATGATGTAATCATTGGTTCATTCAATTTTGAATTTGTCCAATAAAATAATAGAAAAGTTTTGAAAGATATGACAAAAAATCGGTTTATTACAGGATATTCTGGACTTAGAGCTTTGGCGGTAATCGGAGTGATTTTATATCACTTTGACCCTAATACTTTTGTGGGCGGGTATCTTGGTGTACCGATTTTCTTTGTTTTGTCTGGATATCTTGTTACGTGTCAGATACTAAAGTCTTATGAAGAAAAAGGCTTTTATGATAGTAAAAAGTTTTATTTAAGCAGGCTGAAAAAAATTTATCCGCCACTGATTGCGGTACTATGGTTTTCAGCTGCTTATATAATTTTATTTCAACGCAATTTACTGGCTAAACTAAGTCAGATTGTGGTGGCTAATCTGCTTAACGTTTATAATTTCTGGCAAATTCTCAACGGGCAAAGCTACTTTGAGCGCTTTGCAGTCAATGAATCGCCATTTGTCCACCTATGGACTATGTCAATTAACGGTCAATTTTACCTGTTGTGGCCAGTAGTTATTTTCTTACTGGTAAAGTATGGTAAAAAAAGAAAATATATTTTTAGTATTATTTGCACTTTGTCCATTCTTTCAGCTTGTGAAATGGCACTAATGTATAAATCGGGTGTTGATATTAACCGAATATATTATGGCACAGATACCAGGTTCTTTGCACTGGGCTTGGGAGCAGCTTTAGCGGTAATTTGGCCACTAAACAAACTAAAAAGCAACATTAAAACTAGTGATACTATTACTTTAGACCTGATAGGCTTAACTAGTCTCATTGGTATTTTAATTTTGTTTTTCAATCCAGCCATGAATCCGGAAAGTGCTTTTCCTTATTACGGCGGTATGCTGTTATTTACCATATTTGTTACTCTGCTTGTCGGTGTCACAGCTCATCCTGGCTGCCACTGGGATAGCTGGTTGACTAATCCCATATTCAATTGGCTTGGCTCACGCAGCTATGAAATTTATCTCTACCAATTTCCAGTGATGATTTTCTTTGAAGATAAAGTTTCTAACATGGCAGATCATGTTCAACTTTATCATTTGCTAGAGTTAATTTTAATTCTTATTTTCAGTGAATTATCATACAGGTTGGTAGAAAAACCTCTGGGCAAAATTTCTTGGCTGAAACTGAAACAATTTTGGCGGCAGGTTTTTGCTAAAAATACCCGTAATTATCTGCTTCGGGCCCAAGCTATTTTGGCAAGCTTAATTTTTCTAATTGGAAGTATCGCAATTCTTGTTTCCCCAACAGTTAAAGCCCAAAATTTCAATCAGACGCAACTTGCGCGGAGAATTAGAGCTAATTGCAAAGAGCAAGAGAAAAATAATAAGGCACTAATTGCTAAGCGCCAAAATGTTAGCCCCAAAGAACAAAAAAAGGCTAAACTATTGAAGGAAGCTGAACTTGCTGCTAAAAAGCATCCTGTTAATAAATCATTCATGAAATATGGTATCTCACAAACTGAGTTGCAATTGGCGCGTAAAGTTGAACTCACAGCAATTGGTGATTCAGTTATGGCGGGGTCCAGCGATGATTTAAACCGTTTAATGCCTAAGGCCGTGATAGATGCGGCAATTTCGCGGCAGCTAAGTGTTTCTTTTAGCTTGCTTAAGCATTATAGAAGTAAAAATGCACTGGGTAAAAATATTTTGATTGGTTTAGGCACTAACGGTCCGTTTAAAATGGCAGATCTAAATGAGCTCATGAATCAAATAGGAAAAAAGAAACAAGTATTTTGGATTAATACTTATGTACCAAATAAACCGTGGCAGAATGAAGTTAATAGTTTATTAAATGAAGCAGCAAAAAAATACCCTAATTTTACTGTTATTGACTGGTATTCAAATGCCAGTCAGCATCCAAATTGGTTCTATGAAGATAAAACGCACCCAACGCCACTGGGATCAAAGCACTATAGTGCTCTAATTGTTAAACAAATCGTTGAAAAAGCTAAGTATTAGAATGGGAAGAGTATGGAGTTACAATTTTTAGGAACTGGAGCAGGACAACCATCTAAAAAACGCAACGTATCAAGTATTGCGTTAAAAATGCTCGATGAAATTAATGAGATTTGGTTATTTGATGTTGGTGAAGCTACCCAACATCAAATTTTGCGTACGAATATCAGACTACGCAAAGTAACCAAAATATTTATTTCTCATAATCATGGTGATCATATTTTCGGATTGCCGGGATTACTTGCGACCAGGTCTTTTCAAGGGGATGTAGGTCCAATCACAATTTACGGTCCAGCCGGATTAGAAGAATTTGTCAGAACAGCCTTAAAAGTTTCACGCACTAAAATTAGTTATCCGATCAAATTTGTGGTTTTAGAAGAAGGAGGGCTCATTTTTCAAGGCAATGGTTTTAGGGTATATGCGGAAAAGTTAGCTCATCGTGTTCCTAGTTTTGGTTATCGAGTTGTCGAAGATAATCGACCGGGTGAACTTTTAATGGATAAATTAGCGCAATATAATGTACCTAACGGACCATTACTTGGTAAACTAAAGAATGGTGAAAAAATTACCCTAGATAATGGTACTATATTAGATGGTAAGGACTTTTTAGGACCTAATAAGGCGGGTAGAGTAGTGACAATTATTTATGATACCCGTGCTACACCGGCAATTGCCCAGTTGGCGCAAAATGCTGATGTGCTGGTTCACGAATCAACTTTCGCTGGCAATGAAGCAAATTTAGCTCATTCATATTATCACTCCACTGCTGTTGAAGCAGCAAAAATTGCGCGTGATAATGGGGTTAAACGTTTGTTTTTAAACCACATCTCTGCCAGATATTTAGGTGCTAAAGCCAAAAAATTAGAAAACCAAGCCCAGAAGATTTTTCCAAACACTAGGTTGGCTAATGATTTTGATCGAATTGTAATTCCGATGAAAGGTGAGAAAAATGAGTGATTCTCTGAGAAATAAGGTAGTTGTAATAACCGGTGCATCTAGTGGAATAGGACACTCTATTGCTTTAGAAAGTGCTGGTAGAGGAGCTACAGTGATTTTAATTGCCAGAAATGAGGCAAAATTAGAAAAGGTAGCTTCAGAAACACACGAATTGTCTGGCGCTCCAGCTTATACAATTGTTGCTGATATGAATCATAGTGATCAAATTGATGCTGCGTTTAAACAAATAGTAAAGTTAACCAAACACGTTGACTATTTAGTTAATTGTGCTGGCTTTGGCAAATTTGAAAATTTTTTAGAATCAAATCGTCACGAAGTGACGGCAATGTTTCAAGTCAATGTTTTGGGTTTAATGTATTTTACCCGTCTAATTGGTCGTTTAATGATAGATCAAAAAGCTGGTCAAATTGTTAATATTGGTTCGATTGCCGGCAAGGTTCCTACAGTAAAATCAGCAGCATACAGCGCGTCCAAAGCGGCTGTCATTCAATTTTCTAATGTACTCCGGTTAGAACTAAAACCTTTTGGAGTCAAAGTGATGACTGTGAACCCGGGTCCTGTTTATACTAATTTCTTTAATATTGCTGATAAGAGTGGACATTATGCTGAAAACGTTCAAAGATTTATGCTTGACCCGGATGATGTTGCTTGGCAAGTAGTTCATTTCTTTGGCAGTAACAAGCGTGAACTTAACTTACCGGTAAGTTTGGGAGTATTAGCCAAATTATATAATCTATTTCCCACCACTGGTGATAAATTATCACTTAAGTTTGCTTCAAGAAAGTAGTGCAAAATATGAAAAACACAGGCAGGCAGATCAAACTAATTTTTACTTTAATTTTGACATTATTAGCAGTAATATTTGTGGTTTTAAATACCGATAATGTTGCTATCAATTTTGGCTTGTTCAAATTCAAGCTGCCCTTAATCATTATTTTAGTATTAATGCTTATTATTGGAGTTCTAATTGGTTATTTTTGGGGATCTTATGGACATAATCAAAACAAGAATAACTAATATAGCTTGATTTATTCGGGATACAATAGTATCATTAACAAACGTGAAGTATTTTGGGTACTTTTTAAGTAACTAAAATCGTAATTCTACAAAAAAGGAGATCAATTTAAATGGCTGTTCCTAAAAGACATACTTCTAAGCAAAAGAAACGTTCACGTCGTGGTCATATTAAGTTAACTGTGCCAGCAATGCATTATGATGCAACTACTGGAGAATATCGTTTGAGCCACCGCGTTTCACCTAAAGGATATTACAAAGGTCGCCAAGTAGTTAACCAAACTAACTCAAGCGACAACCAATAATTAAAAGACACCAAAAATTAGGTGTCTTTTTTTATTTAGAAAGATGAACATGCTGAAATGAAACTGGTTTTCTTGCACACAAGTGATATTCATGGCAACATTATGCCTACTGATTATCAGAATAAAAATGACTATTCTGCTGCTTTTGGTCTTAGCCTAGTAAGCAGTCTAATTGAAAAAGAACGTCAAAAATATGGTCCAGACAATGTGATTGTGACCGATGCCGGAGATTTTCTTCAAGGCTCACCGCTTGCTGCTTATGTTCATGAAGCTAATAACAGCTCTGTGTTAAAAAAATTTGCAGATTTTTATAATGAGATTGGTTATGATGCAAGGTGTCTCGGCAATCATGACTTTAATTTTGGTCAAGATTATTTAAAAAGCTATCTGGAGTATAGTCAGTCACCTTTTTTAAACAGCAATATTTTATCTCGTAAAACGGGTCGGTCAGCTTTTGGTCAGAGTTATGTTATTCTGCATAAAAATGGCTTAAAAATTGGTCTTATCGGTATTACGACCCAGAGAATACCATTTTGGGAGCCTGCAGACCATATTACAGGCTTACAGTTTGAATCTGCCTTTACTCAGGTTCAAAAAATAGCCAGAATTTTACGTCCGCAAGTTGATGTATTAGGCGTTTTGTACCACGGCGGGTTTGAGGCTGATCTAAAAACTGGTAAGAGAACCGAACCAAAAACAGGTGAAAATGAGGGCTACCGTATCTTACTGAATATTCCAGAAATTGATGTAATGCTAACAGGTCACCAGCACCGCAAGCTAAAGCTCATTTCAAATAATACTGCTATTGTTCAACCGGGCTACAAGGGAGAATGTGTTGCCAAAGTAGTAATGGATATTGCTGATAAGAGTAACAAAATTCAACACATGTCTGTGGAATTATTGGATAGCAAAAATCATGTTCCAGACAATAAAATTATTAATTTAGGCTCTAGTCTAGATAAAAAAACACAATTGTGGCTGGATCAGCCAATTGCTCACTTAGAAAAACCAGCCTTAATAATGAACGCTGAACAGGCCAGAATTAATGGGTCTGACTTCATCAATTTAATTCAAAATATGCAACTTTATTTTACCAAAGCTGATATTTCTGCAACGGCACTAATGAGTGAAACGGCTCAGGGATTTAACAAAGATGTAACTATGCGTGATATTTTACTAAATTATCCGTTTGCCAATCAATTGTGCAAAGTTAGACTGACAGGCAAAGAATTACGTAATATTGTTGAATACTCCTTAAAATTTCTGACAAAAGATCAGACTGGAAAAGTAGTTTTCAAGCCTAAGTATAAAAACCTGCTTTTTAATTTTGATGTGTTTTATCCGTTGACTTATGAAGCAGATATTTCTAAGAGTCAGGGCAGTCGCCTAACTAAGTTGGAATTAAACGGAGTACCAATTGTAGCTGAAAAAATATATCATCTTGCCGTAAATAATTATCGGGCGAAGGGCGGTGGTTTTTATCCTGAATATTCACCAGATAAAATTGAAACTATTTTGGATAAAGATTATGTAGAGATGTTTCAGGAATATTTACAAAAGAAAAATATTAAGCTGGATTCAACGCGAAATTATTATTTTAAGTAAACAAAAAAGCCATTAGTCTAAAACTAATGACTTTTTTATTTGAGTTTAGAATATTTACTTTTATCTTTATGAGAGTGAGCTGTGATTGTAGGAATGATTGCCGCAAAAAGCAATCCGAAAATCAAACCAACAATGGCAGCTTCTTTTAAATTAAAAACATTTTGCGTTAATGGAGCAGCGATGAAGCCTACAATTAGCATGTAAACCACGCTCCAGCAAATAGTCACGATATAACGACCCATAGTGGTTCCTTCTTTCATACACATGAATTTTAACAAAAATTATGCACGTTTTCAATCCAGAAGATAGCTTTTTGGTATACTAATTTATAGGGAAGGTGGCTGCAAAAATGAAATATGCTGCTCTGCAAAATCTTAGTGCTTTCACGCTTTTAGAAAGTCCTATAAAGATCAAAAATTTATTGAATACCGCTAAAAATTTGGGCTATGATGCCGTAGGGCTAACGGATATTAATGTCACATACGGTCTAGTTAACTTTTACGAAGTAGCACAAGAGGTCGGTATTAAGCCACTTTTAGGGATGCAGTTGAGACTTAATGGACTAATTGATAGTGCGCATAAATATAATTTAATAGCATTTGCTAAAACAGATGAAGGATACCGCAATATTTTACGATTATCAAGTAGGATCAATCTGCTAACTGAAAATGGTACTAATGACAAAATCCTGACTCTAGAAAACTTAACTAAAGATTTAAATGAACTGATTTTTATCACACCTGCAAATACACATAGTGAGTTACTTAATTTGCAGCTGCAGAATGAAAACTTGGGCACTGATTTCATCCGGCATTTAATTAGTTTGGTGCCAAAAACCAGTTCACTATATTTAGGCGTTTACGGCGGCAATTCACAAGAAAATTATATTCAATACGTCACGCAGATTGCTAAGCAGTTTGACTTGCCCCTTGTTAGTGTTGAAGACACATGCTACTTGAAACCGCAGGATCAATTTTTACGCAAGACTTTACAAGCTATTAAAAAAGGCGCTGTAATGCAGGATATTTCTGAGTTGGCAAAACAAAAAGGCTCACATTACTTGCCTTCAGTTCAGGAAATAAGTGACCGTTATCATGAGCTTAATTTGGATGATGCTCTAAATAATACGGGCAAGATCGCTGATGCTTGTGCTGCCAAAGTTGTTTTTCAAACACCTGTTTTGCCTAAATACAAACAGGATCAGTTTGCTAACTCAAAGGATTATCTTAATTCTTTAGCTCAACAAGGTCTACAGGACCGTTTTCATGGGCATAAAATACCGCTAAACTATCAAAAGCAGCTGGACTACGAGCTGCAGGTTATTGACCAAATGGGCTTTAACGATTACTTTTTGATAGTTTGGGATGTGGTAAATTATTGTCACCGCTCTGATATAGTCATGGGGCCGGGACGCGGCTCTGCCTGTGGCTCCTTAGTTTCGTATTCACTGCGCATCACGGAAGTTGACCCTATACAATATAAATTACTGTTTGAACGGTTTTTAAATCCGGCAAGACACGAAATGCCAGATATTGATTTAGACATACCTGATAATCGCAGAGACGATGTCATCAAATACATGTTCACTAAATACGGCATGGACCATGCGGCACAAATTCTTACCTTCGGTACTCTGTCCGCTAAACAAGTTTTGCGGGATACGGGACGCGTTTTTGGCTTGCAAGAAATGCAAATGAGCAAATGGTCAAACAGCGTACCTTTTTCTAAAGGTAAAATCACTTTGCAAGAAGCATATCAGGGCTCAAAGAAAATGCAAATGCTAGTGAATGCCAGTGCGCAAAATAAGCTGCTCTTTGAAACGGCAAATGGTTTGGAAGGATTACCGCGGCACTATTCTATTCATGCAGCCGGTCTAGTCCTTAGTGATAATTCTATTGCCGCGATTGCTGGTTTACAATCTGGTCAGTTGGGCATACCTATCACTCAGCAAACAAAGAAATATGTCGAATCTCTAGGATTATTAAAAATAGATTTTTTAGGTCTCAGAAATCTTACAATTTTAGGGGATACGGAAAAATTAATACGAACACAAGGTAAAAAAATCGATTTTAATAAAATACCTTTAAATGATCCTCAAACTTTAGCAATTTTCCAAAAAGGGGAAACCGAGCTGGTTTTTCAGTTTGAATCAAGCGGGATCAGAAATGTATTGCGTGAATTACATCCCGACAACTTTGAAGATTTAGTTGCTGTTAACGCTCTTTACAGGCCAGGCCCAATGCAAAATATCAAGACTTTTATAGCTAGAAAAAAAGGCAAGCAGAAAGTAGCGTATCCAGATCCAAGTTTAAAACCAATTTTGGCTTCAACCTATGGCGTTTTAGTGTACCAGGAGCAAGTAATGCAAACGGCTCAAGTTTTAGCAGGTTTCTCTTTGGGTGAAGCCGATATCTTGAGACGAGCAATGTCAAAAAAGGACCAGAGCGTTATTGAGAAAGAAAAATCGCGCTTTATTTCCGGTGCTGTCAAAAAAGGCAAAACTAAACAAGTAGCGGCCAAGGTTTATAACTATATTGAACAATTTGCAAATTATGGTTTTAACCGCTCCCATGCTGTGGCCTACACAATGATCGCTTTTTGGTTAGCATATTTGCAAGTTCATTATCCTGCTGAATTTTATGCGGCTATGCTTAATTCAAATACTGGTAACCAAAATAAGCTAATTGAATATGTAATGAAGGCACAAGGTGACGGGGTAAAAATCCTGTCCCCTGATATTAACAAGAGCACCTTAAATTATCAGGTGATTGACGGTAAAATTTTAGTCAGCTTGCGGGCAATTAAGGGTATTAGGATTGACTTTCTGAAAGAAATAGTCAAAAAAAGACAGAATGGTAAATTTAAGTCTTTGAGTGATTTTTTGCGAAAAATTGATCCCAAGTTCATTCAAACCAAAGTAATACAATCAATGATTAAAGCTGGCTGTTTTGATCAACTTAACTCTAATAGAAATGAGTTGTTACAAAATAGTACGGAAATAGTTGAAAACGTCAAGTTAACGCAGGGAAATCTCGCACTTGCTGAGAGTTTAGGCGGAGCACCTATTGAGCCGGCTAAAGCACCATCTAAACAGGAAAAGGCCCGCATGGAAGAAGAAGCCCTGGGTTTTTCCACTTTAACTTCGCCATTATTAGCGGTACAAAAATATGCGCAAAAATTTAATGCCAGACCTTTAAGTGATTTTGAAATCCACGAGTCAGGCATAACAGTGGGGAAGCTGTTAAATTTAAAATTAATTAGAACCAAAAATGGGCAAACCATGGCGTTTGGTAGCTTTGCGGATTCAAGCAGCAAGCAGGATATTGTTATTTTTCCTAATGTTTATGATAAAATTCAATCGAATTTAAAGGAAGGTGGAATTTACTTATTAGGTATTAAAATACAGAATGACCGTATTGATTCCAGTAAAAAACAGTATGTATTGACAAATTTAAAGGTTGTCAACTTCAAAGAGTGATTTTTGCGTAAACTTGAGCAAGTAGCTGTTGTTAACGCTAACATCTAAAAAGACTGTTAAATCAAGAATTTAAATCATTTTTTGTGAGATTTTTTCCTGAAAGAATGTTAAAATTTAGGTGATGTGAGAAATTACACAATAATCTTGATGAGGTGAATTCATGAAACGAATTGGAATTTTAACGAGCGGTGGCGACGCTCCAGGTATGAATGCAGCCGTAAGGGCTGTTACAAAAACCGCTATTCATCACGGGCTTGGTGTTGTTGGTATTCGTTATGGTTTTGCCGGCCTTGTAGCAGGTGACTTTGTTACATTAACTGCTGAAAACATTGACCATATGATTAATTCTGGTGGTACTTTTCTTTACAGTGCCCGCTATCCTGAATTTGCACAAGAAGAAGTGCAAAAGAAGGGTGTTGAACAATTAAAAAAGCATGATATTGATACTATTATTGTAATCGGTGGTGACGGATCATATCACGGTGCTTTGGCATTAACACGTTTGGGTATTAATTCAATTGGGTTACCGGGTACTATTGATAATGATATTCCGTATACTGAATATACAATTGGTCTTGATACTGCATGCAATACTGCAATGGAAGCTATTGACAAAATCAGAGACACTGCCAGCAGCCATCACCGCGTTTTCGTAGTTAACGTTATGGGACGCGATTGCGGCGATATTGCTATGCGTGTAGGTCTTGCTACCGGTGCTGATGCAATTGTTGTTCCGGAAAGAGAATACGATATTAAGGCAATTGCCGAAAGGTTAAAGCGCGGCTTTAAAGATGGCAAAGATAATGGTATTATCGTGTTAGCTGAAGGTGTCATGAATGCTGCTGATTTTAGAACAGAGCTTTTAAAATACGGTGACTTTGATTGTAGAGCAAATATTTTAGGTCACATGCAACGCGGTGGTTCACCAACCCTTTTGGACAGAATTAATGCCACAAAAATGGGTAACTATGCGGTTAAATTACTTCTCGATGGTAAAGGCGGTTTAGCTGTCGGCATGGAGAATGGTCAGTTAGAAACCCACGATATTCTGGACCTGTTTGATGAACAGCACGCCAGTGAACAGTCTTTACTTGACATTAATGAAGAAATGACTAAATAATAGTCGATTTTGGGGAGATTTTTAAATAATGAAGAAAACTAAAATTGTTAGTACCTTAGGGCCAGCTTCAAATGATATTGAAACTATTACAGCTTTGGCTAAGTCAGGCGTAAATGTATTTCGTTTCAACTTTTCACATGGTGACCATGCTGAACATCTTTCACGGATGAAAATGGTTCGTCAAGTTGAAAAAGAAACTGGTTTAGTACTTGGTATTGCTTTAGATACCAAAGGCGCTGAGATTAGAACCACTGATCAAGAAGGTGGCAAGTTTACCATTAATACTGGAGACCAAATTCGTGTATCAATGGACGATTCTAAACCTGGTAACAAGGACATGATTCATGTTACTTACGAAGGTCTATATGGTGATACCCACGTTGGTGGTCACGTTTTAATTGACGATGGTTTAGTTGACTTATTAATTAAAGAAAAAGACGAAGAAAAGAAAGAATTAGTTTGTGAAGCTCAAAACACTGGTGTTATAGGCTCTAAGAAGGGTGTTAATGCACCTGGCGTTGAAATTCGCCTCCCAGGAATTACTGAAAAAGATGCTGATGACATTAAGTTTGGTTTAGCTCATGGCATTAACTTTATCTTTGCTTCTTTTGCACGTAAGGCGCAAGATATCCTTGATATTCGTAAGTTGTGTGAAGATGCTGGTTGTGATTATGTTAAGATTTATCCTAAGATTGAATCACAAGAAGGTATTGATAACGCAGACGAAATCTTGCAAGTTTCAGATGGTTTAATGGTTGCTCGTGGTGACATGGGTGTGGAAATTCCATTTATTGATGTCCCATTTGTTCAAAAAGATTTAATCAAGAGAGCAAACGCACTTGGTAAGCCTGTTATTACTGCAACCCAAATGCTTGACTCAATGCAGGAAAATCCTCGTCCGACTCGTGCTGAAGTTTCAGACGTTGCCAATGCAGTTCTTGATGGTACTGATGCTACTATGCTTTCTGGTGAATCAGCAAATGGTTTGTACCCAGTTAAAGCTGTTTCAGCAATGGCTGAAATTGATGAAAGAACTGAACAAGAACTTCTTAAGCGTAACACTTTGGCTCTGCAAAGATTTGAAGAATATAAGGGTTCAAACGTTACTGAAGCTATTGGTGAATCAGTTGTGCGGACTGCCCAAGAATTAGGTGTTAAAACCATTATTACTGCAACTAATTCTGGTTATACTGCAAGAATGATTTCCAAGTACCGTCCAAATGCTAACATTTTAGCTTTAACTTTTGACGAGAAGATCCAACACTCACTTGGCATTTCTTGGGGCGTTCAACCTTTGCTTACTGAAAAACCTGCTTCTACTGATGACATGTTCGAAGTAGCAGCTAAAGTTGCTAAAGAACAAGGTTACGTTCAAGATGGTGATTTAGTAATCATCGTTGCTGGTGTTCCTGTTGGTGACTCAGGTACAACCAACTTGATGAAACTCCAAATTATTGGTAGCAAATTAGCTCAAGGATTAGGAGTAGGCAACGGTTCAGTTGTTGGTAAAACAGTTGTAGTTAACAGTGCCGAAGAAGCAATTAGCAAGACTAGAGAAGGAGACATCCTTGTTGCCAAGACCACTGACCCTGATTACATGCCAGCGATCAAGAAGGCTTCCGGTTTAGTCGTTGAAGCTTCCGGCTTGACCTCACATGCTGCTGTAGTTGGTTTATCATTAGGTATTCCAGTTGTTGTTGGTGTTAGTGATGCAACTGAAAAGATTGGTAGTGGAATTACTATTACTGTTGATGCTCGTCGTGGTGCTATTTACCAAGGTGAAGTTTCAAATCTTTAATTAAGTTCATTTGTCAAAATAGCCAGTGGTTGTCACTGGCTATTTTGTTTTGAGTTAAATACACTAGGCAATGATACAATAGATATTACTAGTAAAGTCAAATGACTATTAGAGCTAAATACTTCGAAAATGATATACTTGTTTAAAGATCCCAATTTTAGATTTAGGAGAGAAAGTTATGTTAGGCACCATCGCAGCTGGTAAAATTATTGATCAAAATGAAAATTCTTTTTTCGTGCAAATTGATGGCATTACTTATGAATTAAAAAGAAAAGAAATCACGCAGGAAGAAAAGCCTAAACTGGGGGATGAAATCAAGGGCTTTTTATACGACGATAAACAACATAATCGTGAAATGACCCAATTCCTGCCGTTTGCTCAAAAAGACCAATATGGTTGGAGTAAGGTCACAGCAGTTAAATATGACCTCGGAGTTTTCGTGGATATTGGTTTGCCGGATAAAGATGTTGTAATATCTCTTGATGATTTACCTTTTAATAAAGATCGGTGGCCTCGCCCAGATGACCAGCTTTTAGTTCATTTAGAAACAGATGAAAAGGATCGTATTTGGGCAAAGCTGGCTGATGAAAATATCTTTGAACAGCTTGCTGCTCATTTTCCAGATGACATGAAAAACAAAGATGTTTTTGGAACGGTCTATTCTGCACGTGAAGTAGGAGCTTTTGTGATTACAAAAGAATATTATCTTGGTTTTGTTCATCCTTCACAAATGGCGCGTCCCCTGCGCTTAGGTGAACAGTTCAAAGGCCGGGTAGTTGGTATCAGTCAGTATGGCAGGTTAAACTTAAGCAGTTTACCTCGTGCTTTTGAAGAAATTGATGATGATGCCCAAATGGTTTTAATGAGTTTGCGGCGTAAAAGCGACAAAATGTTGCCTTTTTACGATAAATCAGATGCTCAAGATATTAAAAATTATTTTGGCATTTCCAAATCTGCTTTTAAGCGTGCATTGGGACATTTGCTCAAAAATAATTATATTGTAGAAGACAAGGACGCAGGTACAATTACTTTAATTAATGATCCTGAAGATGTAGCAAAATGAACAATTTAGCAGAACAAGTTGAAGATTATTTAAGATACAGCCAAATTGAGCGCGGTTTAAGCGCGAATACCATTACATCTTACAGGCAAGACTTAACTGCTTTTATCAATTTTTTAAAAAAGGAGCATTTAAAGACTTGGCCAACTAAAGCTCTTGATATTGATGCCTTTTTGGCTCAACAGCGTGATTTAAATAAAGCCACCAGTTCAATTAGTCGGTTAATTTCTAGTCTGCGCAAATTTTATCAGTGGCTGGTAAGACAAAACATCCAAAAAATTAATCCCATGCTAGAAATAGATTCTCCCAAAAAGCGGCGTTCTTTACCTGTAGCCCTCACTGTGGATGAAATCAATCATTTGCTTGAGCAACCTAATACCAATAAGAAACTGGGTTTGCGCGATCGGGCGTTACTTGAAACTTTATATGCAACTGGAATTAGGGTGAGTGAATTAATCAACCTCAAGTTTAACGATCTACATGAAGAACTAAAGTTGATCAAAGTTTTCGGTAAGGGATCAAAGGAACGGTTAATTCCAATAAGCGAAGTAGCTTTGTCCTGGATAGATAGTTATAAGGAAAAAGTACGGGATCCGTTAATATTAAAAGTAGGCAAAAACTGTGACTTTATTTTTCTTAATAGTCGCGGTACCGCTTTAACAAGGCAGGCAGTCTGGCAAATTATTAAAAAATATTGTAATATGGCTGGTATTCAAAAAAATGTTACTCCTCATACTTTAAGGCATACTTTTGCTACGCATTTGCTGGAAAATGGTGCGGACTTGCGTGTAGTTCAAGAAATTTTAGGTCATTCAGATATTAGTACCACCCAAATTTACACCAATTTGTCGCAGAAGCATATTTTACAGGTGTACGCAAAAACTCATCCGCGGACATAGGTGATTAAATGTTAATTGAATGTAAAAATGATAAAGAAAAAGTAGCAATGGGCTTGTTGTCATATTTACCTGATTTTAAAAACCTTGCTAACCTTAAAGATGAAATTCATTTAAACAAGAATAGCAATGAATTTCATCTATACCTTTATCGTGCTCAGGATCCAAATTTTGTGGGCGTAATCGGAACCCAAGCGAATAAGCAATTTGTAGTTATTCGCTATCTTTCGTTTGCTCCTGATTATCGTAAGGAAAAGTATGTGGCACAGGCAGTCAATGAATTGGCCCAGGCTAATCCGCAAAAAATTATTACTGCTGTTCCTGAATATATTAAACTGATTAAATATCTTAAAAAGGACACGAGATAATGAGTGAAAATCTTACTTTGGAATTACCTAATTTTGAAGGTCCTTTGGACTTATTGCTGCACCTAATCAAAGTCCAAAAAATTGATATTTATGATATTCCGATTGCTCAAATTACCAGTCAGTATTTGGCCTATTTGCAAGAAATGCAACAATTAAATCTCAAAATAGCAGGAGAATACTTTGTGATGTCTTCAATGCTTTTGCGCATTAAATCTCAATCATTATTACCGCATAATGATTTTGCAGATGAAAACGAAGAACAGGAAGATCCGCGGGATGAATTAGTGCAGCAACTAGTAACCTACTCAGTATTTAAAAAGGTTTCAGCTTATTTTAGAAAAAGAAACGAAGAAGTTCCAATTACTGCTGCTAAGGAAGAAAGTGTTCCCCAAAATAAAAAGATTCAGCCTTTACCAAAAGGGCAGATCACAGCTACGGAATTAACCAATACTTTTATAGTAATTTTGCAACGAATGAAAATTAGGCAGCCTGATATCGTTTCGGTTAATGTAAACGAAACCTCTGTAGCAGAAATGGCTCATTTTTTACAAAAAAAGTTAGCTAAACAGCAGACTGTCAGTTTTTTTTCGTGTTGTAAAGAAATGAGAACTTTATCCGATGTGATTGGCTTATTTTTAGCATTACTTGAACTATGTAAAAAACAACAAGTAAAAGTGCTACAAAAAAGGACTTTTGGCGATCTTTGTTTAGAAAGAATTGATTGTGATGACAAGTAAAATAGCGCAGTTAGAAGCACTATTATATGTAGCTGGTGATGCTGGTATTACAGATGTAAATTTGTGTGAACTCTTGCAAATTACCAAGCCTGCTTTGCGTGAACTGACCAAAGAATTACAAAAAAAGCTGCTGGAAAATGCTGATTCAGGTCTTCAAGTACAGCATATTAATGACAACTATAAATTAACTACTCGTCCCGAAATGAGTGCGATCATTGAGCACTTTTTTCAAAAAGATTTAACAAAAAGCTTGAGTCAATCTGCACTTGAAATATTGTCGATTATTGCTTACAAGCAGCCTATAACCAGAATAGAAATTGATGAAATTAGAGGCGTTAATTCCTCTGGTGCACTGCAAACATTAATCTGGCGCGGATTAGTTAAAATAGATGGTAAAAAAGAAGCTCCCGGCCACCCAAACTTATATGTGACCAGTGACTACTTTTTACAATATTTTGGTTATCACAGTCTGGCCGACTTGCCCTTAATTGAGGACTTTGAGGATGAAAGTGTAAACGCTGAAGGCGAAATAGATTTATTTGCTGCCAAGGGACAAGCTGATAAAAATATTGCAAAAACTCAAAAAGGAGAAAAATAATGGTTTTAGAACGGTTGCAAAAAGTAATTGCGGAAGCTGGGATTGCTTCACGCCGCAAGGCCGAAAAGATGATTGTAGAAGGACGAGTGACTGTTGACGGGAAAGTCGTTACTCAGCTAGGAACTAAAGTTAACACTTTTAGCAACGTTACTGTTGATGGTGAGCCGATTGAGCGTGAAAGTCTACATACTTATTTGTTTTATAAACCACGCGGCGTAGTTTCTACTGCCAGTGACGATAAAGGTAGGAAAACAGTAGTTGATTATTTTAAAAACTTACCGTACCGGCTATATCCAATCGGAAGACTTGACTATGACACTTCAGGGTTGCTGCTGATGACTAATGATGGAGAATTAGCTAACTTGTTAATGCACCCACGCAATAACGTGGCCAAGGTTTATGTGGCAAAAATAACGGGTCAGCTTACGCCTGAAGAAATCGGTCAACTGAAAAATGGTGTCAAAATTGATCGGCGTAGATGTGCACCTGCCAAAGTAAAAATCATTAAGACCGATCGCAAAAAGAATAACCAAATTGTGCAGTTAACAATTCATGAAGGACAATATCATCAAGTCAAAAGAATGTTTAAGTCTGTAAACCATCAAGTTAAAAAATTAGCGCGTGAAAAATATGCTTTTCTAACTCTTGCTTCTTTAGTTTCTGGTAAATATAGAGAATTAACTCATGAAGAAGTTGACAGATTAAAGGACGTAGATTAACATATATGTGGAAATTAAAAATAAGTTTGTTGTCTTCATGGCAGGGTGAAAATCCCGACCGGTGGTGCAAGTCCACGACCCACGATAGTGGTGGAATCTAATGAGATACCGATAGTTAAAGTCTAGATGAAAGAAGACAGACTAAACTAAAAGCCAAGATCTATAGCTTACTTTTACATGGTCTGTTGCTAGGAGCAACAGACCATGTATTTTTTTGGAGGTAAGAATCTTGCATAAAAAGAAATCTAGTAATTTAGCTAACATAGTCGCCTATACTTTAATTGGAACGATTGCATATATATTAATGCTGCTTGAATTTCCGCTACTGACTAGTTTTTTAAAATTTGATTTTTCAGACGTGGTCATTACAATTGGTACATTTTTGTTTGGACCTGGACCCGGAGCATTCATTGCATTTGTGCGGATGTTAATCAATTTAATTTATAAGGGCTTTGCTTTACCAAGTATAGTTGGACAAACTGCAGCTTTTCTTGCTTCGCTTTCTTTTGCTTTGCCATTTTATTATCTAACTAAAAATATTAGTAAAGATGAAAAGAGTTTCTCGAAAAAATTTTTACAGCCAATACTAGGGATTGTTCTGGGGATTGTGGCGATGACTATAGTTTTATCCGTACTCAATGCTCTAGTGTTAACACCTTTTTATGCGGTAACTACAGTTCCTAACTTACCGGCAATCCATGGCTATACTGGTTTGCTTGCCTTTACGGAAAAGGTTTATTTAGGTCAATTGTTACATATTCCTTCTATGAGTGCTTATATTTTTGGCATTATTGTGCCATTTAATCTGTTAAAAGGAACAATTAATGGTGTAGTTGTTTACTTATTATTTGAAACAGTTTTACGAACATTTAAGCCTTTTGTACGGAGAAACTTCAATTTAAAAAATTAATATAGTGAAAAACCAAAATCAGTCTATTAAATGACTGATTTTTTTGTCCACTTAAATGGCAAATATGCTAAAATTAAGCAGGTTAGGTAAGGAGGTTTTCACGATGAATTATAATCAAGAGGGTCCATATCATCATTATGAACGTCCTCAGGAATCAAGGGTCAGGACATATAAGTCCGTGTCAAAAGGCTGGATTGCCCTGATAGTTTTGTTGGTTGTTGTTTTAGTAGCTCTCGTTCCTGTAGTTCATCATTTGGCTGGAAATAATAATTCTGCCAGCAAAGTTGTTGAAGTACGCAAAACAAGTAAAAAAACAATTAAGCATACCAAAGCTAAAAACTTGCCTGCTAAAAATAAAAAAGTTATAAATAAAAGCAAAACCAAGGCTAAAACTGAGATAAAGTCAAAGAAAAAATCTCAGACTAAGCCTAAAAAGAAACGTGCAGTTGTGACACAGTACGTTGTAAAAAGTGGAGACTCGTTAACAAGTATAGCCCACCACTTTAATATGTCTGTAAGCTATTTGGCACAGTTAAATCAACTTGATCCCTATAGTCAAGTTGATATTGGTCAAACATTAAAGATTAGACAATAATAATATAGAAAGGAATAGGGACTAATAGTTAATAGTCCCTTTTTTATTGGAATGCAAGTAGCAATTGATGGTCCAGCATCTGCTGGTAAAAGTACAGTAGCAAAAATTATCGCTCAAAAGTTAAACTTCACTTATATTGATACGGGAGCAATGTATCGTGCCTCTACGTGGTTAGCACGTGAACACAAACTTAGTTATGGTGATGAAAAGGGCATATTGGCTGCTATTGATCAGGAAAATATCGAACTGAAGTCTGTTGCCGGTCAACAAAAGGTTTTTGTGGGTACAAAAGATATTTCACAAGAAATTCGCACGCCAGATATTTCAGCTCATGTTTCTCAAGTATCAGCTCTTGCTGGAGTGAGGGAAAAGATGGTCAAACTACAAAGACAGATGGCTGGTAAAATGAATGTGGTGATGGACGGTCGTGATATTGGTACTACTGTTTTACCAAATGCTGCTGTAAAAATCTTTTTGATTGCTTCTGCTCATTCCCGTGCGGAAAGAAGAATGAAGGACTTTAAAGAGAGAGGCATTAAAGTAGATCAATCACTTGAAGAAATTGAACATGACATTGCGGAAAGGGATTATAAAGATTCTCACCGTAAAATCTCACCATTAAAAAAAGCACAGGACGCTATCGAAATTGACACGACTGCAATGACGATTGAGCAAGTTGTTAATGCAATTTTATTTGAAATTAAAAAAAGTCAAAAAAAACTATAAAAAAGGGGATAAAACAGTAGAAAAATCTCTAACTTTCATTTAAAATTAGAGTATGATATTGGGAGGTAAATAATGTCAGAAAACAGTAATCAATTTTTAGATGCATTAAAGCAAATGCAAGGAGTTGAGGTCGGAGATATCGTAGATGTTGAAGTATTAGACGTTGAAGAAGGTCAAATTGATGTTGGTGTTGTAAATGCCGGCGTTGAAGGTGTGATTCCTCGTCGTGAATACACTTCAGATCGCAATGTTGACCTACGTGAAGCCGTTAAGCCAGGCGACAAGTTCAAAGCTTTGGTTTTGAGAAAAGCTGGCGGTGACAAAGAAAACGGAGAATTCTTCTTCTCAGTTACCCGCTTAAAGGAAAGAGAAGCTTACGATGAATTACAAAAGGACTTCGAAGAAGGTAAGACTATCGAAGGTACTGTAACTTCATCTGTACGTGGTGGTTTGTTAGTTGATGTTGGTACAAGAGGTTTCTTGCCAGCTTCACTGATTTCTAACCGTTACGTTTCAGATCTTAAGCCTTTCATTGGTAAGACCATGAAACTTAAGATTACCGAAATTGATCCAAGTAAGAATCGCTTAATTCTTTCTCACAAGGACTTAATTGAAGAAGAACGTGAAGAAGCTTTTGATAAGGTAGCATCTCAATTAGTTGTTGGTGATGTTGTTGAAGGTAAAGTTTCTCGTTTAACTAACTTCGGAGCTTTTGTTGATGTTGGTGGTGTTGACGGTTTAGTCCACATATCCGAGATTTCATACAAGCATGTTGATAAGCCAAGCGATGTTTTGAAGGCTGGTCAAGATGTTAAAGTTAAAGTAATTGGTATTGATGATGATAGACATCGCATCTCCCTTTCGATTAAGCAAACTGAACCTTCTCCATTCGAACAAGCCACAGCTGACTTACACGAAGGAGATGTGTTTGAAGGCGAAGTAAAATCTTTAACTAACTTCGGTGCCTTTGTTGAAGTAGCTGATGGCATTCAAGGTTTGGTACATGTTTCAGAAATTTCTTATAAGCATGTTGATAAGCCAAGTGATGTGTTAAAGGTTGGTCAAACAGTTAAAGTCAAAGTTTTAAACATTGACCCTAATGAACGTCGTATTTCACTTTCAATGAAGGCTGCTGAGCCTAAGAGTTCTGAAAATGAAGGCAACCAATCACACGGTTCATACAATCGCAATTCGGTTAACAAGAAATACATGAACAATGATGATAACGGCTTTGCTTTAGGTGATATCATAGGTGACCAATTAAAAGATCGTCGTTAATTTTTAATGAAAAGACCGACTTTTTAAGTCGGTTTTTTTATTTATGAAGGAGGCTGAAAAATGGTTTTACCCGTTGTTGCAATAGTTGGACAGCCAAATGTTGGTAAATCAACGCTTTTCAACCGGATTATTAATCAACGTTTAGCAATAGTCGAAGATAAGCCTGGTGTAACTAGAGATCGCAATTATGCTCAAGCAGAATGGTTGGGTCATAAATTTGATTTAATTGATACTGGTGGTATAACTTGGTCAGGCAGTAATATTGAAGAAGAAATTAGGGCTCAAGCAGAAATAGCGATTGAAGAAGCTGATGTAATTGTCATCTTAACCAGTGTGACCAACCACCTAACTAGTCTTGATGAACGAATTGCGCAAATGCTCTATCAAACTAAGAAGCCGGTAATCTTAGCTGTCAATAAGGCTGATAATCCTGAACAGCGCATGGATATATATGATTTTTACAGCTTAGGATTTGGTGAACCTATCCCAATTTCAAGTATTCATGGAACTGGTATTGGTGATTTGCTGGATCGCATTGTTGCTAGCTTGCCGCAGGATTTAGATCAAAACGAAAACAAACAAATATCTTTTAGTGTTATTGGTCGACCAAATGTCGGAAAATCTTCCATTGTAAATCAACTTGTGGGAGAGAAACGGGTCATCGTTAATAACGAAGAGGGTACCACCCGTGATGCAGTAGACACTCCATTTGAAACGGCTGATGGTACTAAATTTAGAATCGTAGACACAGCCGGTATCAGAAAAAGGGGTAAAGTTTACGAAAAAACTGAAAAGTATTCTGTTATGAGAGCGATGGGCGCTATTGAACATTCCGATATAGTTTGTTTGGTACTGGATGCCGATACCGGTATCAGAGAGCAAGATAAGCACGTTGCGGGTTATGCCCATGAAGCAGGACGCGGCATCATTATCGTGGTCAATAAATGGGATCTACCAAAAAAGAATAGCAATAGTGCCAAAGAGTTTGAGCAAACTATTCGAACAGAATTCCAATATTTAGATTATGCTCCAATTTTATTTGTTTCAGCTAAAACCGGACAGAATTTGGCAAAAATTCCAGAAATGGTTAAGCAAGTTTATCGCAATCAGCAGCAAAGAATTAAGTCAAGTGTCTTGAATGACTTGCTTTTAGAAGCAAGTAAGTTAGTTCCTACACCTATGATTAAGGGTAAGAGACTGCGTGTTTATTACATGACTCAAGTTGCTACCAATCCGCCCACTTTTGTTGTTTTTGTGAATGACCCTGAATTAATGCACTTTTCTTATGAGCGATTTTTAACTAATCAGTTAAGAGCCAACTTTGACTTTTCTGGAACACCAATTAAGATTATTCCACGTAAGAGAAAATAGTTTGTATCTAGCAAATGCATAAAAAACACATTTTTAGATTAAATTGCTTGTTGTAGCAGGGCTTTTGTGCTATTTTGAATTCAAGGAAATAGTGATCTAGATAATCATTTATTCCTTGTTCCTTTGTTGAGGAACTAGTTAGGAATCTTTTTAGAGATTCATGTTTCAGGAGGTGAATTCCCAATGGCAAATAAAGCAGAATTAGTTAGTGAAGTTGCATCAAAGACAAAGTTAACAAAAAAAGACGCAGCTACAGCTGTTGATGCAATTTTTAGCTCAATCCAAGAAGATCTTTCTAAAGGTAAGAAAGTACAATTGATTGGCTTTGGAACTTTTGAAGTGCGTAAGCGTGCAGCCCGTAAAGGACGTAATCCACAAACTGGCGCTGAAATTAAAATTCCAGCAAGTGTTGTACCAGCATTCAGACCTGGTAAGGCTCTTAAAGAAGCTGTTAAATAGCTTAATAGTTTTTACTTAAAAGATGGTGGCTAATTCGCCATCATCTTTTTTGTTTGTTATTATTTTAAATGTAGATTAATCATGGAGGAATTAAAATGAGCTATTCAGAACAACTTCTTGATGCCATTGAACGGCAAGATTTTTCCCAGGAAAAAATTTTATTAAAAAAAGCCTTAGACAGTGATGAACCTGAAATTTTAGCATCATTGGCAGAAAACCTTGTAGGATTAGGTTTTACTGACTTAGCTAAGGAAGTATACCGCAGTCTGATTGCTCGTTTTCCCAAAGAGGACCTATTCAAAATCTATTTAGCTGAAATTTTATTAAATGACGGCAAAGACGAAGATGCCTTGACTTTACTTTACGGTGTTAAACCAGACTCTGCGGCATACCTTGACAGCTTATTAGTGCAGGCAGATTATTATCAAAGTAATGGTTTGCTCGAAACAGCCTATAAAAAGCTCTTAGAGGCTGCAAAAATTTCACCTGATGAAGATGTCGTCAAGTTTGGTTTAGCCGAACTGGATTATCTCAGCGGGCGTTACGAGCAGGCACTGTCTAGATACCAAGATCTATTAAAGCGCCATAAAACATTTAGCGAAGTAAATTTGAATGATCGGTTATTTCAAACTTTAGCCAAATTAGGCCGCTACGAAGAAGCTAGCAGAGTTATTTCCCAAAACGGCAACGAAATATTGGATATTGACAGTAAATACCAAGCTGCCTTAGTAATGCTTGCTGTTCATAAAGATGAGCAGGCTATTAAATACTTGAATGAAGTAATTGATCAAAGTCCTGATTACGTAAACGCATACCGTCTGTTAGTTGACGCATACGAGCAGCAGCATAATAATGAGCAGGAACTGCGGTCAGCTCAAGCTGGAATAGCCTATAATGAGCTTGACCCAGTTTTGTATAAAAAAGGCGCCCAAGCTGCTCTAAGAATTAATGACTTTAAAACTGCAGAAGAATTATTGCAAAAGGGAATAAAATTTTTACCTGAAAATATCGCATTGCGCATACAATTATCTAATCTTTATGTAAAAGAAAATAAAGATGAAGAAAATATTGCCCTGTTTAAGCAATTGGATGATGAAGATCTTGAACCACAAGTGCACTGGAACCTGGCAATTTCCTATCAAAATTTAGATCAAAGTGCAAAGGCCAAAAGTGAATTTTTATTAGCCTATCCTGAATTTAAAGATAATAGTGCATTTTTAAAACAAATGATCCGCTTTTTCAATACAGAGCCTAATGCCAAAGAAATTGTCAAAGAACTTTTCGAAAAGTACCTGAAACTTGAACCTGAAGATACAGAAATGCAGGAAATGTATGACAACTTGAATTTTAAATAAAAAAGTATCGTAATAAAAAAGCCCATTTAAGGGCTTTTTATGTGCTTAAATTTAAACCAGTTAAAACTATTTTCTAATTAGTAAATGGTGCCTTTTTTGCTTGTAAGTAAAGCCTTCACCTAAAACCTCGTGTACTTCAATTACACTGACAAAAGCTTGCGGATCCTCAGCGGCTATCAGTTCTTTAACCACAGGAATTTCTCTGGGAGAAACTACCAGATAAATCACTGGTCTCTTTGTTTTTTTATAGCCACCACGAGCTTCAAAATAAGTAAAACCGCGATCTAATTTCAGGTCAATCATTTGGGCGATTTCTTGGTAATGATCCGAAATAATTAATAGTCCGCGAGCAGAATAGGCACCTTGTTGCACAGCATCCATTACTCTGGAAAGAATAAAGGCGGCTACCAGCGTATACATAATATGCTTAATGTCTAAATATGATAAAGATGACAGCAAAATGATGGTGTCGCAGAAAAGAAGCACTTTTCCAGAAGAAAAGCCAAACTTAATTTGCATAATTCTTGCGATAATATCTGTTCCGCCCGAAGTACCGTTGTAGCGAAAAACTAGTCCTAAACCAATACCGGAAAGCGTTCCTGCTAAAATTGCCGACAAGAAGAGGTCGTGTTCTAAGTTTAATTGATATATAATAGGGATTAAGCGCCAAAACCACAGGAAAAATGATAACCATAGAGTTCCCCAAATGGTATAGGCTAGTGGCCTTTTACCCATGAAACGATAACCCAAAATTATTAAGGGGATGTTAAGTAAAAGGGATGATAACCCCATATTTATTCCCCAAAAATGTCTCAGCAGCAATGTGATACCGCTAATTCCGCCGTCTGTAAGTTTGTTCGGAACAGAGATCATATCCAGACTAAGCGCGTAAATCGCACAACCAATTGCTATCATAATCAGATCTATGACATTTTTCTTGTTGATTTTCTGCATAATATATAATCTTTCTTTAAAAAATATTATCTTTAAACTAACATAAATTAAATTAAAAAAACACTGATAAATGAGTTGACTAAAAAATGAAGAAAATAAACAATTTACCACCTATTTTTACTGCTGCATTTCCCGTGCTTGATAAATTAAATGAGGCTGGATATGAAGCATATTTTGTAGGCGGTTCTATTCGTGATTTGCTTTTAAAGCGACCTATCCATGATATTGATATTGCCACCAGCGCATATCCTGCCGAAGTGAAAACCCTTTTCCCTAAATCCATCGATACGGGCATTAAACACGGTACAGTGACGGTCTTAAATGATGGTGCCAGTTACGAAATTACTACTTTTAGAACCGAATCGGGGTACCAAGACTTCCGCAGACCTGATCACGTCACGTTTGTGCAAAACCTCGCGGAAGATTTAAAAAGGCGTGACTTTACGATTAACGCTTTAGCAATGAATACAAGAGGAGAGATAATTGACCTCTTTAACGGTTTAAGTGACTTAAAAAAGCGTCTAATAAAAGCCGTTGGCGATCCGGCAACCAGATTTCATGAAGACGCCTTAAGAATGATGAGAGCCGTGCGCTTTATGAGCCAGCTAGACTTTAAGCTTGAAAGTAAGACTAAAAAAGCGGTCAGGGAATTTCATGATTTGTTGCCGAAAATTTCAGTTGAACGCATCCGTGATGAGTTTGTCAAAATGGGAACAGGGGCTAATTCACGGGCAGCCTTTCAGGTCTTTTTAGATACTGAGTTAAGTGAAGGAGTCCCAGATTTTGCCGGCAAAAAAGATTTGTTGGCAATTTATCCCCAGCTAAAGTTCAATCCCAGTATGGAAACCAGCTTGTGGGCAGTGATCATTATTCTTTTAAAAATACCTAATAACGAAATTGGACACTTCATGCGTGACTGGAAGAATTCCAATGCGATGACTGAAAAGGTAAAAAAGATAGTAGCTTTATTTGATCTGCTCTCCGAAAAATCACCATCTGATTTTGAATTGTTTACTGCAGGGAAAAATATTTTGCTTAACACAATTGATGTCGCTCACATATTAGGTCAACCAGTTAATTCCGAAGCTTTGGTTGACCGCTACACTGCTTTACCAATCAAAGCGGATGCAGAATTAGCCGTTGATGGTCAGTTTTTAATTGCTAATGGGATTAAACCGGGACCAAAATTAGGTCAGATTCTCTTATTAATTAAACAAAAAGTGATTGCGGGTGAAGTAGAAAATACTCAAGAGGCAATTCAGGACTATCTCAACCAGATAGAATAACTTAAACATAAAATAAGACAGAGAAATACATTAAAGCTGAACCTAATATCACAAACAAGTGCCAGATTACATGAATGAAAGGAATTCTTTTCATTGTGTATAAAAAAGCACCTACTGTGTAAGCCACGCCACCACCAACAAGGAGCCAGAAACCGACGGGACTGAGCCTAACGTATAGATAGTTGCCAGCTAAGATTACGAGCCAGCCCATCGCGACGTATAAAACCGTATCTAATATGACGTGTTTTCCTCTATTGAAAATGTAGTAAACAATGCCAAAAATAGCAATTAGCCAGACTGAGCTGAATAATAAAATACCCCACTTACCACCAATTGCTACCAAAGAGTAGGGAGTGTAAGAGCCAGCAATCAGGAGGTAAATTGATGAGTGGTCAAAAATTTGGAATACATTGCGCGCTCTAGTAAAAATCAGACTGTGAAAAAGCGTAGAAAAGAGATACAAAAGAAGTAGACATGAACCATAAATGGTAAAGGTAACTATTCTAAGTGGACTATGTGTAGCAGCAGCTTTTATAATCAGCAGTACCAAGCCGGCTACAGCCAGACAAAAGCCAATCCCGTGGGTAACTGCACTGAGTGTATTGTCTAAAATATAGTAGCTTTTCGGTCTTTGCTCAGGTTCTTGCCAAATTTTTTGCATTTTCATTATGAAACAGATTGTTCGCTTTCTTTTTTTTACTAGTTTTTTTGCTATAATGATTATAATTAATACAGTTCACATTCTATCATAAATGAGAACAGCAAAGCAGAATTGAGGGCGAGAACGTTGTCAGAAATTAAAATTTTGACAGATTCTTCCGCGCAATTAACGCCGGAAGAAATTGAAAAATATCATATTACCGTTGTGCCTTTGTCGGTTACAATTGATGGAGAGACATACTTAGATGGTGTGGAAATTACCAGGCAACAATTTGTACAAAAAATGAGCGAATCGGAACAATTGCCGAAAACCAGCCAACCACCTATTGGCACTATGGTTGATACGATTAATGAGCTCACAAAAGATGGCAGCGAAGTTATTGGAATTTTCTTGGCAAAAGTATTAAGCGGCACGATTGATGCTGCTCGGCAAGCGGTCAAACTAACTGGTAAAGCGGATCAAGTACATATTGTAGATTCAGAATTAACAGATAGATCTGAGGGCTTTCAAGTTTTGGCAGCTGCACGAGATATTGCTGCTGGCAAAACTATTCCCGAAATTTTAAGTCATATTGAAAAAATCAAAAAAACGCAGCGTTTGCATCTTCTAATCGTTAATTTGGAAAATGTTATTAAGGGTGGTCGTTTAGGACCTTTGGCAGGAAAAATCGCTAATATGCTTAATATTAGAATTGAATTGCAAATGCCAAATGGTCAGCTGAAAATTGCTAAAAAAGGTCGAGGCAAGAAATTTTCTTTGGCCTTTGACAAACGTGTTTTAGATGATATTGAAGCAAATAAGGAAAAGATCAAAGAAGTGGGCATTTCTTATGTTGCCACTGGTGAGACACCTCAAAAACTGCTTGACTTTGCTCAAAAAATCAAAGATATTAATTCTAAAATAGACGTTTTGGTTCGCGAAACCAGTCCTATTATTGCGACACATGCCGGAATGGGTGCGTATGCAATACTTTATTATACGGAGTAAAAATTGGCATACAGAGAGAGCTTTTACCGTTTTTTAATGACCCAACGCGATGCGGATTCAAAAGATGAGGTGGCTCAGTTCGCAAATAACGCACAAAATGATCAGACTTTTCCTAAGCAAGAACAAAGTTATGAAAAATTATCTGATTATCTCGAACTTAATGCTGGTTATTTACCCAGCATGAGCATTTTTGATAGGGCATATCAAATGTATCGCGATAAAATGTCGTATTAAATTGAGCTCCAATTTGGGAGCTTTTTTAGTGTTTGAAAGGCAAATTATGGTTAACATTCAGTGGTACCCCGGACATATGAACAAGGCACGCAATCAACTGGAAGATAAAATGGGATTGATTGACGTGATTGTTGAAGTTTTGGATGCACGTATTCCGCAATCGTCACGCAATCCAATGATTGAAGAATTAGTGGGCGATAAACCGCACTTAATTATTTTAAATAAAGCTGATTTGGCTGATCCAATTATGACCAAAAGGTGGCAGAAAGAATTTACCAGTCAGGGTAAATTTGTCATGGCATTAGATTCACTGCACAATACTAACATGCAGGTGCTGGTGCGCATGATTAAAAAAGCCGCGGCTGCTAAAATTAAAAAATTAACAGCTAAAGGTGCAAGTCAGCCAGTTATTAGAATTGCTTTGGCCGGTATCCCTAACTGTGGTAAATCAACTATCATCAATCGTTTGGTTGGGCGCAATGTAGCTCAAGTAGGTAATAAACCGGGAGTTACGAAAGGGCAAAATTGGCTTAAAACGACTGATAACATTCAGATTTTAGACACGCCGGGTATCTTATGGCCTAAGTTTGAAGATCAAACGGTTGGGTTGAAACTAGCGGCTTTAGGTGCAATTAAGGACAGCGTGTTTAGTGCTGATGATGTTGCCTTATTTGTGCTGGCAAAATTGCGCATGCACTATCTTAAAGACTTAAGCAAATTTGCTCGGACTACTAAAGAAGAAATTACCAAAATTAATGATACCGATTTATTGCTGGCGTTGACAGAAGAATATGGTATGAGAGATGATTATGATCGTTTTGCTACATACATGCTGCAACGACTACGTAAAGGAAAAATAGGAAGGATTACCCTTGACCGATTATGACCATAGGCGAAATTAAAAAATTACTGCAAAATGGCACGGTAAGCGCTGAAGACCTTGCTCTTTTGGAAAATGATTCTCGGGTTGGCGTTCAAAAACTTGTGCTTAGTTATCGTAACCGCCAGCAAAAATTAGCAAAGAAAAAAGCTGCATTTTTAAAACGTTTTGCCTATGAAAAAGCCTTTTGGGCTAAAAAGCAAGTGGTAGCTGGTGTAGACGAAGTAGGCAGAGGCCCCTTGGCCGGCCCGGTAGTTACAGCTGCAGTAGTCATAGATGACAGCTTTGATTTAATTGATGTCAATGATTCTAAAAAATTAAGTGCCAGGCGGCGTTTAGAATTATATCCGTTAATTTTACAAAAAGCGGTCAGTGTGGCGGTGGGCGTGAAAAGCGCGCAAATCATTGATCAGATCAATATTTATGAAGCTGACCGGTTAGCGATGGCTGAAGCAGTGAGAAATTTAGACGTTAAACCTGATGCTTTATTGGTTGACGCCATGCAGGTGCCGGTCAACCTGCCGCAAGTGCGGTTAATTAAAGGGGATGCAAAATCGAATTCAATTGCCGCTGCCTCAATTGTTGCTAAGGTATTCAGGGATCAATTAATGGCGGATTATGGTTTAATTTATCCAGAATATCACTTTGCTGAAAATGCCGGATACGGCACTAAAGAACATCTTGCGGCAATTAAGAAATATGGCGCTACCCCGATTCACCGTAAAACTTTTGCGCCGATTAACTCTTTAACTAAATAAAAATTTTACCTCCTTTTTACGTACATGTATTTAGGAGGTTTTTTATGAAACTTACGGACTTTCTTTTGCATCTTAAATTACAAAAAGGAATGGGATATGTTAAGATATTACGAGTTGCAAGTCAATTAAATGCTGCAGATGTGACAATTCAGACTATTAAAGACTTAGATCTGCCAACTAATTTAATCAATTTGTGTATTAATGCTTATAATGATAGTAAGAGCAGTAAAATGATTGAACGGATAAAAAAACAGTGTCACGTTATTAGTTTTTTTGATCCCGAATATCCTGAAAAATTGCGTCAGATTTATCAACCACCCTTGATTTTATTTTTTCAGGGTAATACTGCTTTGTTGGGGCGTAAAATCGCGACGATTGTTGGTTCCAGACAGGCAACTAATTATAGCCAATTAGTAATCAATCAACTCGTACCCAATTTAATTAGAAAAGACTATGTTATTGCCAGCGGTCTGGCGCAGGGTGTCGATGTCATGTCGCATAAAGCAGCTTTAAGATATGCTGGACAAACGATTGCTGTGATAGGTAATGGTTTAAATCATTTTTACCCTCTGACAAATTGTCATGTTCAAGAACAAATAGCACAAAATGGCTTACTAATTAGCGAATATTTACCGGATACGCCGCCGCGACCATTTCGCTTTCCGCAGAGAAATAGAATTCTGGCTGGCATTGCTGAATGTGTGATTGTTACTGAAGCTAAACAAAAGTCTGGTTCTTTGATCACTGCCAACTTGGCTTTACAGGAAAATCGCGATGTTTTTGCTATTCCGGGTCCAATTACCAGTGCTCTTTCCAAAGGACCAAATAAACTGATTGAGGCTGGTGCCTATCCCATCACTGATTTTGATTTGCAACTTGAAAGATTTGACAATTAGCAGTTAAATATTCTATTCTCAATTGAGTATTTAAAAAAGAATTAAATGAGGAGGCTTTTGATGCCTACTAAATCAAAGCCAAAGAAACGTAAGAAAACATTAGTAATAGTTGAGTCTCCGGCAAAGGCTAAAACTATTGAAAAGTATTTAGGGCGTAATTACCGTGTAATCGCATCTAAAGGCCATATTCGTGACTTACCTAAATCACAAATGGGGATTGATTTTGACAATAATTACAAGCCAAAATACATTTCGATTCGCGGTAAAGGCGACACCATTAAAGAATTGAAGGCGGAAGCAAAAAAAGCAAAAGATGTTTATTTAGCATCCGACCCTGATCGTGAAGGTGAAGCTATTGCCTGGCATGTTGCCCATGTGCTGAATTTAGACCAAAATGATAAAAATAGAGTGACATTTAACGAAGTCACTAAAGATGCTGTCAAAAACAGTTTTAAAAATCCTAGAACCATTGACATGGATACTGTTAATGCCCAACAAGCTCGGAGAATTTTGGATAGAATTGTCGGTTATTCTCTTTCGCCAATTTTATGGGATAAAGTCAAAAAAGGTTTGAGTGCTGGTCGAGTTCAATCGGTCGCCTTAAAGCTGGTGATTGATCGCGAAAAGGAAATTAAAAACTTCAAACCACAGGAATACTGGACAATTGATGCCGAATTTAAGAAATCCCGTCAGACTTTTAAAGGTCAATTTTGGGGCGTAGATGGCAAAAAAGTCGATTTGCCGAATAATGATGCGGTTCAAAACATTTTGGCTAAAATTGATAAGAAGAAAGACTTTCAGGTAGAAAATGTTCTTAAACGTGAGCGCAGACGGCAACCGGCGGCTCCTTTTACAACTTCAACTATGCAGCAGGAAGCAAATAAACGTTTAAATTATCGCACCCGCAGAACGATGAGTATTGCGCAGCAATTGTATGAAGGGATTAGTTTAGGCAAACAGGGTACTGTTGGTTTAATTACTTATATGAGAACTGATTCCAAACGGACATCACCAGTTGCTCAAGCTGAGGCTTCAAAATTTTTAAATGAAAACTACGGTAAAGAATACGCTGCTAAGGGAGCACGTCACTTTAAGAACCAAGAAGATGCTCAAGATGCGCATGAAGCTATACGTCCTACCAGTGTTTATCGCACGCCAGAATCACTCAAGTCAGTTTTAACGACCGAACAGTACCGTCTTTACCAATTAATCTGGTCAAGATTTTTGGCTAGTGAAATGACACCCGCCGTTTATGACACGGTCAGAGCAGATATCACGCAAAATGGGGTAGTATTTAGAACTACAGGTTCTAAAATGAAATTTGCTGGCTTTACCAAGGTTTATGATAACCAGCAGGAAAAAAATGTTGAGCTGCCTGAATTAAATGATGGCGATAAAGTTAAATTGGCCAAGTCTGATAATAAACAGCACTTTACCATGCCACCCGCAAGATATACCGAAGCAAGTCTAGTGCATTCTTTAGAAGAAAACGGCGTGGGTCGACCTTCTACTTATGCACCTACTATTGATACAATTCAACGGCGTTATTATGTTAAGTTAGATGGTAAATCTATTGTGCCGACAGAATTAGGTGAAATAGTTGATAATCTGATTGAAAAATTCTTCCCTGATATCGTTAATATTGACTTTACCGCCCAATTGGAAAATGACTTAGACGGAATTGAAGAAGGTAAGAAAAACTGGGTAAAGGTAATTGATGATTATTATCATCCCTTTAAAAAGGAATTAGACAAGGCAGATGCCGGCATTAAAAAGGTGCAGATTAAGGATGAGCCTGCTGGCTTTAACTGTGATATTTGTGGTGCTCCCATGGTGATTAAAATGGGACGCTACGGCAAGTTTTATGCCTGCTCACGCTTTCCTGATTGTCGCAATACCAAGGCAATTGTTAAGAAAGTTGGTGTTACTTGCCCTAAGTGCGGTAAGGGTGACGTAGTTGAGAAGAAGTCTAAGCGTAACCGGAAGTTTTACGGTTGTTCTCGTTATCCTGATTGTGACTTTGTTTCTTGGGATAAGCCGATTAACCGCAACTGCCCTAATTGTGGTCATTTCTTGGTGGAAAAGAGAAATAAAAAGGGACCTGTAATTCTTTGTCCTAATGGGGATTACAAAGAAGAACAAAACTCTGAAAAAGAAGCTGCAGAAAGTTAAATTTATATTAATATCATCAGATCACTTTTGGTTTGATGATATTCTTATATATAAACAAATATTTTTAGTAGAGGAATATGATAATATGCCTGAAAAAGTTACTGTAATTGGCGGGGGATTAGCCGGAAGCGAAGCTGCTTGGCAGCTGGCTAAACGGGGAATTACCGTTGATTTATATGAAATGCGCCCGCAAAAAATGACCCCGGCGCATAAAACTGACCAGTTTGCTGAATTAGTTTGTACAAATTCTATGCGTTCCAACCAATTATCTAATGCAGTGGGGTTGTTAAAAGAAGAAATGCGTCAGCTTGATTCACTGATCATGCAAGCTGCTGATCATTCTCAGGTGCCAGCTGGTGGGGCGTTGGCAGTTGACAGGGATGAATTTAGCGGTTATGTCACAGATAAGCTGCATTCAATGCCGAATATCAATTTTCATACAGAAGAAATTACTGCTATTCCCACTGATGGTATCACGATAATAGCAACCGGTCCTTTGACTAGTGACAAGTTAGCGGCAGAGATACAACAGTTTTCGGGTAAGGAAAGCCTGCATTTCTTTGACGCTGCGGCTCCAATTATTGCTGCATCTTCAATTGATATGGATATTGTTTATAAAAAATCGCGCTATGATAAAGGTGAAGCTGCTTATTTAAATTGCCCCATGACTAAAGAGCAATATGAGAATTTTACTCACGAACTAGTCAATGCGGAAACAGCAGAGGTTCATAGCTTTGAAAACAGTGACGCTTTTGAAGGGTGCATGCCAATTGAAGTAATGGCACAAAGAGGCATTAAAACTATGCTGTTTGGCCCGCTGAAACCTGTAGGGTTAGAAAACCCGGCAACAGGCAAGACACCGTATGCTGTGGTTCAGCTGAGACAAGATAATGCTGTTGCCTCAATGTACAATATTGTCGGCTTTCAAACACACCTGAAATATGGTGAACAAAAACGGGTTTTCTCAATGATTCCGGGACTTGAAAACGCCCGCTTTATTAGATATGGTAAAATGCACCGCAATACCTATATGGCTTCTCCTGGAGTTTTGTCAGCTACATACGAGGCAAAAAAACAAGCCGGCTTATTTTTTGCCGGTCAAGTCACTGGCGTTGAAGGTTATGTTGAAAGTGCGGGCAGCGGCTTGGTAGCAGGAATTAATGCATCCCGCAGAGCTTTAGGTCTTGAACCGGCAGCTTTTCCCAAGTTAACAGCATTGGGTTCAATGGCTAACTACGTCACTACTGCAGATATCAAACACTTTCAACCAATGAATGCCAGTTTTGCATTAATTCCCGGGCTTGAAGGTCCTAAAGTGCGTAATAAAAAAGAGCGTCATCTTAAAATTAGTCAGCGCGGTTTGGATTGTTTAAAAGAATTTCAAGAGAAAGTGCTAAATTAAATGACTCCCAATCAAGACGATTTATTAAAGCTTTTTATTTCTTATTTACAAAATGAGAGGCATTACAGTCCAAAAACAATACTGTCTTATCAAACAGACCTAACCGAAGCAAAAAAATTTTGGCAAGAAAATGGCGGCTTTAATGGGTGGAATAACATAGACAGAAGGGATGTAGAAATTTACCTTCAAAATCTGTCAGACCGTAACCTGGCGCGTACCAGTCAATCTCGCAAAATGTCCAGTTTGAGATCTTTTTATCACTTTTTAACTAAAAGAAATATTGTTAAAATAGATCCAACGCAGACGATAGTTCTGCGGGCAAGGGAACGTAAACTGCCGCAATTTTTTTACGCACCTGAAATTAAGCAGGTTTTTGATTCATTAACCGGAAATGACCCTTTGACCTTGCGTAACTTAGCTTTATTTGAATTGTTTTATACCACCGGCATGAGGGTGAGTGAGGTAAGAAACCTCAAAATTAAGCAAATTGATTTAGATTTAAAAATAATTCTGGTTCATGGCAAGGGCAACAAAGATCGTTATGTTGCTTTTGATGAGCAAACAAAATCTGCTTTAACGCGTTATTTTGATAATAGTCGTCAAAAACTCTTGGGCAATCAAGAGGATTTAAACTATGTTTTTCTCAATAATGCGGGTAAACAGTTATCTGACCGCGGTATCGAATATATCATGCAAAAAGTTTTTAATGGTGCTGGTATTAATGGTAAGGTACATCCACATGAGTTGCGGCATTCCTTTGCGACTGCAATGTTAAATAATGGTGCTGATTTACGTAGTGTACAGGAATTATTAGGACACGATAATTTATCCACTACTCAAATTTATACTCACGTGACAATGAGTCATTTACAGGCAAACTACGAAAAATATTTTACCCGTAATGACAAGAAAGACGAGGCAAAAAAATGACAACAATTTGTTCAGTAAAATTCAATGGTAAAACAGCAATAGCTGGTGATGGTCAAGTTACTCTTGGTGAAAAAGTAATTGCCAAAGCCACTGCTAAGAAAATTAGACGCATTTACCACGACAAAGTAGTTATTGGCTTTGCTGGTGGCGTAGCTGACGCTGTCAGTTTGCAGGACATGCTTGAAGGTAAATTAGAAGCTTTTGGCGGCGACTTGCGCAGAGCTGCTGTTGAAATGGCACAAGCTTGGAGAAAAGATGCTACTTTGCAAAAGCTTGAAGCAATGCTCATTGCTTTTAATGAAAAAGACTTGCTACTTATTTCAGGTAATGGTGAAGTGCTCGAGCCTGACGAAAATGTTGTAGCAATTGGTTCTGGTGGGAATTTTGCTCAGGCGGCAGCGATCGCGTTGACTAGACATTCAGCCAACATGAGTGCTAGTGAAATTGCCCATGAAGCTGTGGAAATTGCATCTGGAATTGATATCTTTACTGATGACCAGATAATTACAGATGAATTGTAAAAACGGGGCGGAAAGAAATGGAAACAAAAACACCGAAACAAATAGTTAGCTTACTTAATGAATACATTATTGGGCAGGATGAAGCCAAAAAAGCCGTTGCTGTGGCTTTGTATAACCGCTACCGAAGAATGCAGCTGCCTAAAAAAATGCAAGAAGATATCACACCTAAGAACCTCTTAATGGCTGGTCCTACTGGTGTCGGTAAAACTGAAATTGCGAGAAGGCTGGCAGCAATTGTTAATGCTCCGTTTGTTAAAGTAGAGGCGACTAAATTTACCGAGGTTGGTTACGTTGGTCGTGATGTAGAATCAATGGTGCGGGATCTGGTGAATGAAGCTGTCCGCATGGAAGAAAAAGACCAATTTGACCGCGTTCGCGTCCAAGCGACAAAAGAAGCCAATAAAATTTTGGTTCGTTTGCTGGTCCCTGGTGTTAAGCGTGATCGCAGGAAAAATCAAATGCAGGAATGGCAGGACATGATGTCAATGTTAATGGCTGGAGGCCAGGGAGATAACCAGTCTGCAGATTCTGATCAAGAAGAGATCACTGATGATGTCCGCAATGAACGATTGAGTGTAGCCGAACAATTGGGTAAAGGTTTGCTTGAAAATCGTGAAGTCACAATCGAAGTTGAACAAGCGCCGAAAGTTAATCCTATGGGTGATATGATGGGACAAATGGGGATTGATATGAGCTCCATGCTTAACGGTTTAGTACCTAAGAAAAAAATCAAGCGTACATTGCCGGTAAAAGATGCCCGAGAAATTTTGATACAGCAAGAATCGCGCAAAATGGTCGACTATGATTCCCTTTATCAAAAGGCAATTGAACGTACAGCCAATAACGGCATCATTTTTATCGACGAAATTGATAAAATTACTGCGGGCAATAAAAATACTTCCGGTGAAGTCTCGCGTGAAGGTGTGCAAAGAGATATTCTGCCAATCGTTGAAGGTTCTACCGTTCAAACTAAATACGGACCCGTAGCAACAGATCATATTCTCTTTATTGCTGCTGGTGCCTTTTCTGAATCTAAGCCGAGTGACCTGATTCCTGAACTGCAAGGACGTTTTCCGATTAGGGTAGAGCTTAATGCACTGACTAAAGATGACTTTGTCAAAATTTTGAAGGATCCTGAAGATTCGCTTTTAGAGCAATATGTTGCTTTGATGAAAGCCGATGGGATCAAGTTAATTTTTACACAAGAAGCTGTCGATCGCATAGCTCAAATTGCTTATGATGTGAACCAAGGCACAGACAATATTGGTGCCAGACGTTTATCAACTATTTTGGAAAAACTGCTTGAAGATGTCCTGTATGAGGGGCCTGATATGACAATGGGCGAAATTACAGTGACTGAAGCATACGTTAATGAAAAACTTAGTGATATAATTACAAATAAGGATTTAACTAAGTTCATTCTTTAACAAAGGTGATGATCAAACATGGACTACATTATCAAAAACAGCTTTTTACAGGTTAAAATTGCCAGTAAAGGTGCTGAGGTCCAAAGTGTTAAAAGTTTACATAGCGGGTATGAATACATTTGGCAGGCTGATCCAAAGATATGGCAAAGGCATGCACCTATTCTCTTTCCCATTGTGGGTAGACTGAAAAATGATGAATATACTTATCAAGGTAAAACCTATCATTTAACTCAGCATGGTTTTGCCCGAGACTTGGAATTTTCCGTTGAGCAGCAAACTGCTGAAAGTATCACTTTTTTGCTGACAGATAATGAGCAAACCAGAAAGGTGTATCCGTTTAGTTTTGAATTACGGGTAAATTACAACATGCTTAATAACTTACTGGAAGAAAATTTTAGCGTACATAACAAGTCTGACGGAGAAATGATTTTTGGTATTGGGGGGCATCCAGGTTTTAATATTCCTACGAGCTTTGATTTAACTAAGGAAGATTTTTACTTCAGTACCAAACCTTCAAGAGCTCGCGTGCGGATACCCCTTAACGGTCAGTTTTTAGATTGGGCTAATAGGTCGCTAGCTTCAACCAATAGTTTGATTACTCTGAGTGATCATCTGTTTAAAGATGACGCATTGATTTTTCAAATGCGCGGCCATGATAACCGTATCTCATTAAAAACAGATGCGAATAATTTTCACGTCAATGTGTGGCTGAGGGATGCTCCGTTTGTGGGAGTCTGGTCACAATATCCTCAAACAGCTGACTTCGTGTGTATTGAGCCTTGGTGGGGGATTGCCGATCGCACTGACACCAATCAAAAGCTCGAAGAAAAATACGGCATGAATCATCTTGAAGCTGGAGCTACTTTTACCGCTGGGTTCAGTATGGCATTCCATGATCGAGATGAGTGAAAAATTCTATATGATAAAAGAGAAAGCATGAGCTTTCTTTTTTTATGACAAAAATCTGATGTTGCGAACTAACGTTCTAACAATTATAATAAAATAGCTAGCAGTTGAGCTAGCTAAAAATATTAATAAATAGGGGTTATAACTTATTGTGCTTTTTCTTGTACCAATACCATAGACCAAAGGGAATGATATTTTCTTGATGGTGCAGCAAGCGAACGATATTAGTTCTATGGCGGGTAAATAAGATGACCATGATGCAGCCGACGATGATTTCAAGAAAAACATCATGAAAAAAGAAAGTAACAATAAATATTAATACTACCGCAATTAAACTGGATAAACTGACATAAGATGTTATGAAAACCAGTGGCAAAAATATTAGCGCGCAAACACCAAAGAATTTTAAATTATAGCCCAAGAAAAGGCCGGCACTGGTAGCTACTGCCTTACCACCTTTAAATTTAAGAAAAATAGAAAAAGTGTGCCCTAAGATAGCCAGCCCACCGGAAATTAATAGTAAGTATTTAGGACCATTAATATGAAATAGCCGCGGCAGGTTAGTTGCTAATGTACCCTTGAGAACATCAATCACTAAAACTACGCTTCCTGCAACGGGACCAAAAACACGAAAAGAATTAGTAGTGCCGATATTGCCGGAACCATAATTTCTAATGTCCTCAGAAAAAAATATCTTGCCTACGATAACCCCAGTAGGAAACGATCCTATTAAATATGCTAGAATAAATATCAGAATTAAATTTAGATTTATCATTTATATCCTACTCTCTTAACATCTAAGGCTATTTTATCAGAGATTACTAAGTATGAGGATGAAAATAAATAAATGATTTTAAACTGGAGGAGTCTATTTGACTAAAACAAGTAAAAAAACGAATTCTTATGATGATTCAGCGATTCAGATTCTTCACGGTTTGGAAGCTGTGCGGAAAAGGCCGGGGATGTATATCGGCTCAACCGATGTACACGGACTGAATCAGTTAGTCTACGAAATCGTAGACAATTCAGTTGATGAAGCAATGGCCGGATTCGGTAAAGAAATTGACGTTACAATTCATCAAGATAATAGCGTCACCGTACGCGATTTTGGCCGCGGTATGCCAACTGGGATGCATAAATCAGGTAAACCGACAATTGAAGTTATTTTAACTGTTTTGCATGCCGGGGGTAAATTTACCGAACAAAATTATAAAACATCCGGTGGTCTACACGGTGTGGGCTCTTCCGTTGTTAATGCTCTTTCCAGTTACATGGATGTGAAAGTCGTGCGTGATGGTATAGAGTATGAAGAAGAATTTAAAGATGGCGGTCATCCCATTGGGACTTTAAAACGTTTAGGAAAGACTAAAGAAAAAACAGGTACGACCATCACATTCAAGCCAGATGAAAAGATATTTTCAACCATTAAATATAAATATGAAACTATTCAAGAACGTATTCGTGAATCGGCTTTTTTGCTTAAAGGTGTCAGGTTCGTTTTAACCGATGAACGTGAGCCGGAGCATCACGATGACTTCAAGTATGACGATGGCATTAAAGCCTTCGTCTCCTACCTTAATGAAGGTAAAGATACTCTGAATGATGTTTTTTATTTTGCCGGCAAACAAGATGAAATTGAAGTTGAATTTAGTGGTCAATACAGTGACAGTTATTCTGAAAATTTGGTTTCTTTTGTAAATAATGTTCGTACAGCAGATGGCGGTACCCATGAGGTGGGTGCAAGAAGCGGTTTTACCCGCGCTTTTAACGATTATGCCAAAAAACAAGGCTTACTCAGTAAAAAAGATAAAAATATTGACGGTTCTGATTACCGGGAAGGTTTAAGTGCTGTCTTATCAGTTAAAATTCCAGAAGAATTATTGGAATTTGAGGGGCAGACTAAGGGTAAGCTGGGTACTCCTCAGGCTAGGTCGGTAGTTGATGCTATTGTCTATGAAAAAATGTCTTATTACTTAATGGAAAAAGGCGAACTGGCGCAGGAACTGGTTAAAAAAGCCCAAAGAGCCAGGGATGCCCGTGAAGCTGCCAAAAAAGCCCGCAACGAAAGTAGAAACGGTAAAAAAAGGCGTAAAAAAGAGGTTCTTTCCGGTAAATTAACACCAGCACAATCACGCAACCCTAAGAAAAATGAATTATTCTTAGTTGAGGGTGACTCTGCCGGTGGCTCAGCAAAACAGGGCCGTGACCGTAGATTTCAAGCTATTTTGCCTTTACGGGGTAAAGTTTTAAATACCCAAAAGGCTAAATTACAAGACATTTTTAAAAACGAAGAAATTAATACTATGATCTACACAATTGGTGCGGGTGTTGGGACTGAGTTTAAAGTGGCAGATTCAAATTACGATAAAGTAATTATTATGACGGACGCTGATGACGATGGTGCCCATATTCAGATACTTCTGCTTACTTTTTTCTATCGTTACATGAGACCAATGATTGAACACGGTAAGGTTTATATTGCACTGCCGCCCCTTTACCGCTTGCAAAAAGGGCGAGGCAAAAAAGCGCAGGTCAAATATTCCTGGACCGATGAAGAATTAGCAGCTGACGAAAAGAAAATGGGTCGGGGATATACCCTGCAAAGGTTTAAAGGACTTGGTGAAATGAATGCCGAACAGTTATGGCAAACGACCATGGATCCTGAAACCAGATTACTGATCCGCGTTAAGATTGATGATGCCGCTTTAGCAGAACGCCGTGTGACTACATTAATGGGTGACAAGGCGGGAGCGCGTAGAAAATGGATTGAAGAAAACGTTAAATTCAGAATGGGCGAAAATGCTTCAATTTTAGAGGAAGAAAATGAATAGGGGTTTGATTAATGGCAACTAAAGAGCGAATTCGTGAAATGCCGCTTGAACAAGTTATGGGTGAGCGCTTTGGCAGATATTCTAAATATATAATTCAAGAACGTGCCTTACCGGATATTCGTGATGGCTTAAAACCTGTGCAGCGCAGAATTTTATATGCTATGTATCAGGACAATAACACTTATGATAAACCGTTTAAAAAGGCAGCTAAGGCTGTGGGTAATATCATGGGTAATTTTCATCCTCATGGTGACAGTTCAATTTATGGTGCTTTAGTTCACCTTTCTCAAGATTGGAAAATGCGTGAGCCGTTAATAGAAATGCACGGTAATAACGGTTCTATGGACGGGGATGGTCCTGCAGCTATGCGTTATACCGAGTCGCGCTTAAGCAAGATTTCAAACATGTTGCTGCAAGATATTGATAAAGACACCGTCAACATGGTACTTAATTTTGATGATACCGAGTACGAGCCTACAGTATTACCAGTTCGTTTTCCTAATTTGTTAGTTAATGGTTCTACCGGTATTTCAGCAGGATATGCTACCGAAATTCCACCTCACAATATCTCTGAAGTTATCGACGCTACTATTTATTTGCTGAAAAATCCGGCTGCGACTTTAGATGACCTGATGAAATTTGTCAAAGGTCCTGACTTTCCGACAGGGGCTATTGTCTTAGGAGAAAAAGGATTACGTGAAGCTTATGAAACTGGTCGCGGCCGCATTCAGGTACGCGCAAAGTCGACTATTCAAGAAATAAGGGGTCACCGCGAAGAAATAGTAATTACGGAAATTCCTTTTGCCGTTAACAAAGCTCTTTTGGTTAAAAAAATGGATGAAATCCGCTTAAACAAAGAGATTGACGGCATTGCAGAAGTGCGTGATGAAACTGATAGACATGGATTATCTATTGTAGTCGAACTTAAAAAGGGTGCTGATGCACAAAATATCTTAAATTATCTCTTTAAAAATACTGAACTGCAGGTATCATACAATTTCAATATGGTTGCTATTGATCACATGACACCAATGCAGGTTGGTCTGAAACACATCTTGTCTTCATACTTAGAACATGAAAAAGATATTGTAACTAAGAGGACAAAGTATGATCTAAATAAAGCTGAGGAACGGCTTGAAATAATTCAAGGCTTAATTCACGCAATGGATATTTTGGATCAGGTTATCAAGGTAATTAGGGCTTCTAAAAATAAAGCAGAAGCTAAGACCAATTTGTCTGAAAAATTTAATTTTTCTGCTAGACAGGCGGAAGCAATTGTATCTCTCCAGTTATATCGATTAACTAATACAGACGTTGATGCGTTAGTCAAAGAACAGACAGAATTAAACGAGAAGATTGCGCGTTTTAAGGAGTTACTCTCTAACCAGAAGACACTGGAAAAAGAAATAGTTAAAGAATTATCTGTCGTGAAAAGAGAATTTGGCAATCCTCGCCGGACAGAAATTTCTTCAGAAAACGCCAAAATTCAAATTGACGAAAAAGCACTGGTTGCTGATGAACAAGTGCGGGTGTTAATAAGTAGGGATGGCTATTTAAAGAGGTCTTCTCTGCGTTCATGGCAGTCAAGCGATGATGAAGATAATGGTTTGCCGGGTGGGGATGATGTAGTGTTTGAAAAAACGCTCTCTACTTTGACTAATTTATATCTTTTTACTAGTCGTGGAAATGTGATTTATCGTCCAGTAAGTGAATTGGTTGAAGCTAAGTGGAAAGAAACAGGGCAGCATCTTTCTCAAGAAATAGGGTTGGATGATGATGAAAACATCATTCGCGTATTTGATTTTGCTGAGCTGGACCAAAATATTAATTTCTTGCTGGCTACTAATGACGGCTATATTAAGCAGCTGAGTTTAAGTAACCTTCAACCTACAAGAACTTACCGTTCACGAGCTATCACAGCTATGAAAATGAAAAAAGCCGATAGTAAAGTTATTCGTGTTGATTTAGTTAAACCTGATAGTGCAGCAGAAATCATTTTATTTACCCATAATGCTTATGCGATTCGTTTTGATATTAGTGAAGTACCTGAATCTGGTGCTAAATCTTTTGGAGTTAAATCAGTCAATCTTAAAACTGAAGACTTTGTAGTTTCCTATGTTTTAGTAAATCCAGAATTTATTGATTTGCTGCGTATTGGTTTAATTACACAAAGAGGTGCCTTTAAGCAGTTTAAAGCTGATCTGATCAATAAGGTAACACGGGCTAAACGGGGTGTTTTAGTACTAAGAGAATTAAAGACCAAACCACATCGTATTGCGGCAGTTACAGCTTATGGTCAGGATCATACCTTATTTGTTACTACTACAAGCAAGAGAAAAATTAAAGTGTTAACTAATGAGTATCCGGTTAGTGATAGATATTCAAATGGTTCATTTGTAATTGATATAACGAGTGATGGGGTACCAGTCAATATACGATTGGGAAAGCCGTTAAGTGCAGAATAAATTTTAATTTATTTAATGATATAAATAAATTATGAAAGCACTTTGATAAAATTTAATATTACTTTGACACAAAGGGGTTTTTGATTAATAATAGCATATAAATAGAGCTATATAATTGTTAAGATAGAAGGAATAATTTTATGCCTAAAACAGAAACAATACTATCAACCAAGTCCTTACATTATTTCTTGCAATTAATCGATACCATGAATTATACTCAAGCTGCTCAAATACTTGGTATTACTCAACCTGCATTAACTCAACAAATAAAAAAGATAGAGCATGCAATCGGAACTCCTTTGTTTGGTCAAATGGGCAAAAAACTTTATCTTACTGAAGCTGGGAAACAATTACAAACCGGTGCAATCAAGCTTCTTGGAACTGTAAATTCTGTTGTTAGCGATATTCAAGAATTTACCCAAGAAGATAAAGGGCATATTGCTATTGGAGTTTTGGAAAGTGTTAATTCTGACATTCTGCGACATTTTTTGGTTAAATTTAACCAAAAATTTCCAGATATTACTATTAATGTTTCCTACTATAATCGTAAAGACCTTTGGTATAATCTCGACAATAATTTAATTGATTTAGCTTTGTTGTATGTGCCTGAAACAACTAAGAAAAGCCAAGCAAACATTCAGAATCAGTACGAACAAATGAAAATTGTTCAGGATAAATTGACAATCTTAACCCATGATAATCAAGCGGAAGTAGGGAAGGCCTATCCTGTTTCTAAATTTTTAGGCAAAAAGTGGGTTCTTTATCCTGACGACTTTTATTTAACTCAATTATTAAAAGGAAAGTTGGGTAGTAAATTAAATACCAGAAATGGTTTAAAAGTACCCCTAACTTTTACTTCCACTCAGCAGTTAGTGGCGACTGCACAAGAAACTAAATATGATACAGTTGTGAGCGATTCATATTTTCAATTACACAAAAATGAAATTACTCTGACCCCAGTCTTTTTAAAGGGTGTTCAAAAGTTTTCAATTTCGTTTATTTACCGTAAGGGTAAAAAAGACGTTCCCAGAATCAAGAACTTTTTAGTCGAATTGAAGAACTTTTTAAGCTAATATTTAATATAGAGTATAATTTTTAAATAAATTTAACCGTGTAAAAATACTCTTGGTTACTTAAGCATTATTGGGTAAACTATGATATAAGTATATTTTTATAAAAGAAGAAATAGAGGAGAATAAATGGAAAAAGAATTAGTCTTTGGTCATCAAAATCCAGACACAGATGCAATTGGTACAGCGATAGCTTACTCTTATTTACAAAATAAATTAGGGTATAACACAGAAGCTGTTGCTTTAGGTGAAGCTAATGACGAAACTGCTTTTGCTTTAAATAAGTTTGGCTTTGAGGCACCTAGAGTGATAAAAACAGCAGCAAATGAAGTTAAGAAAGTAATGCTTGTTGACCATAATGAACCTCAACAAAGTGTTGCGGATATTGATCAAGTTACTGTTACTCATGTGGTTGATCACCATAGAATTATGAATTTTGATACCAGTATGCCGTTATTCTATTTGGCTGAACCAGTAGGTTGCACAAGTACAATTATGCTGGGACTATACAAGCACTTTGGTGTTGAAATTCCCCAAAATATAGCTGGAATTATGTTATCTGCGATAATTTCAGATACTTTGCTATTGAAATCTCCTACTACAACTGAAAAGGATAGGGAAGCAGTAAAAGAACTAGCCAAGATTGCTGACGTTGACTATGAAAAATATGGTCTGGAAGAACTTAAAGCTGGTACTAATATTGCAAGTAAATCAGAAGAAGAACTAATTGATTTGGACGCCAAGTCTTTTGACCTTAACGGTAAAAACGTTCGCGTTGCTCAGATAAATGTAGTTGATTTACCAGAAGCCTTAGAACGTAAAGATGCGTTCTTGAAAGCCATGAGCGATTCAGCAAATTCTGCTGGTTACGATTTATTTATGCTGCTTATAACTAATGTACTCGACTCAGATTCAACTGCATTAGTTATAGGTTCAGATGATGCACTAGCTTCATTTGAAAAAGCATTTGGTTCTGTCAAAGATTCAGAAATCAGTTTGCCAGGAGTAGTTTCAAGAAAGAAACAAGTAGTACCGCCATTGACAGACGCATTCAAGTAATTTAAAAAAGCACGAAATAGAATTTCTATTTCGTGCTTTTTTTTAGTCTTTATTGATTTCTTTAGCCAAAATAATGAATGATTTACATACTCTTTCGGCCTTGTCAGGTGACATTTTTCTAAGTTCATTAAGAACCTTCTTAATAAATACAGGAGTATTATCTTGATGGTTTTCAACTTTAACTTCCTTAAAGCGGTAAGCATTCATGATAATATCTGGTGTAGTAGTATTTAAGGCTCTGGCAATTGAGTCAAGCTTTTGAATACTAATATTTTGGTTTTTTGTACGTTCAAGACGTGAAATAAAGTTGACTGATAAATCACTTAATTCAGCGAGATCCTCCTGAGTCAACTTTTGTTCACGCCGCCTACGGCATATTTCTTTTCCTAAATTTATACTCATGGAATAAATTCAACCCTTTCAAAAAAATAATTCCATATTCTATAATAACAGATTAATTATAGAAGTGAACAATAAAACAAAAATAATAATGAATAAAACACTTGCTTTTGACAAATTTCTACTCAAACTAAATGTTTTAAACTATACCCCACATAGTATTGTAAGCTATTTTTTGGTAAATTAAAATAAAAAAGCACCAATTAATTAAAACTAAAATGGAAAAGGAAATAACGTTAAATATTCTATCAAAGCGTGTATTTGCTTGTCGTAGTTGCATATACGAGATTACTTAAAAAGTGATCTAAAAAAATCTGTGGTTCATATAGTTAGTTATTATAGAAAGCGCTTTTATTTATATTTTTACATTTTTTGAGGGTTATTTTAAATAAGTAAATAAAAGAGCAACCCTTAAAAGACTATAATTTAACAGCAAGATTTTATTTTTTAAGCACAACAGTTCAATTATATTTTGAATACAATCTTTGTCAAAGAATTAAATTTATGCTTTATTCTGGTAAAAATAGTTTGATTACCAAAGAAATATAAATTTTTATTTTTGTATTTCTTTGGTAAAAGTAATCGAAGAATAATACAAGCAGGGGCAGCAAATCTGATAAACTCAAAGGTGCGATGTAACTTCGTATAATATATATTATGTAAAGTAATATCAAACTTTAAGATAGACTTCAAATAGAGGTACTTATTTTAAGTTGTTGAAGATAAAGTTTTAAACGACTTTAAATTAGTTTTACGTATGATTAATCACGTAATGAACTTAAAATCTTCATCTCGTGTTTTTAAATTACCAGTGTCTATTTTGATGTGCTTGGAACCTAAATTAAATTTTTTATTTTTTAGGTTAATGCGACTAAAAAATTTAGAGTTTGATAAACAATACTGTGTAAAACAGATCATGATAATGATGTGGCTGAGCTTGTTGTTTTGACTAAATAGTTCTTAAAGGCGATAATATATGAAAGCTGAATAAATTTAATTGCTGAAAAGCCTTTTAGATAGCTGTTTTTAAAGAATGCTTTCATTAAAACTATAATTTTAATGAAAGGTAATTAGATTTATATTTTGAATACCAAAAATGCACCTCAACTTAACAAGGTGCATTTCAATTAAAAATATTCTTTAATTTTATTGTTGATTAATAAATTTTGCTACCGCTGATTTAATCGCCCCCTCTGCATAGTCATCCATTGCTGTCCCCACTGTCACCACATTTACTCCGGTATTTTTAAAGGCTTTCACATTGACTTCATTGATCCCCCCTTCAGCGAATGTAGGAACTGAAACAGTCTCAATCAATGCTTGTAAACGGTCTTTAATTTCCTGTGGTATCTCTCCTGCAGCGACGCCTTCATAACTCATTCCTGTCATCATACCAATAAAGTCGGCGCCAATTTCTTGCATTGCTAAGGCAACTTTTTTCACTTCTGTAATATCTTCGGCACCAATACCAAATTGGTGCAGATCTGATTTTTTACCGATATAAGAATCGACTAGTAAACCGTTCTCATGTGCTAAGGTAACAACATCTTTTAAATCGGCTAAACTAGATTTGTGGCAATGAACACCATCTGCACCTGCTAAAGCCAATTGACGAAAATCTTCACTTGTCAGTGGAATGGGCTCTCTTTCTGTAAAACTTCCAGGAAAACCAACGGTTAAATAAATATCCGGTCCGACAACTGCGCGCACTCCCCTCACACATTCAAGCATACTTTTTAATGGCAGTTCGTGCCGCACATATTCGGCGTCTCCCATAGTTGAAACACCCTCGAGGCCTCTTGCTAAAGTAACTGCGGGATGGTTTGCTTCTAAAATTTTTGCTCCCCCTGCAACCGCTGCTTTAGCTAGTCGTGCGTCATCACCAGTCATACCAGTACTCATTAATGTGGTACCATTGTCTTTTTCGATGGCCTTTTCAACCTTTTGCCGTGCTATTGCCATTTTGTTTTTCATGTCCTGTTTTATCATAAGTTCCTCCTAAATATTTGCAAATTTGAATAATAAACACCATGCGATTTTGAGTTCAATCTTTTTGGCTACGAGAGTTTGCCTTTTTCAAGTTTGTTAATTAACAAAACCATTATGAATGCAGATACAATACCCGTTAGCATTGCAAGTAAAAAGCCCAACCAGTTATTCGACATTGCGGGTCCTAAAAACGATGGCACATAAGCGGTACCACTCACGTTAAATAGGCCTACGACGCATCCTGCAAGAGTTGAACAAATTAACGTGCCAATCATTTCCAATTTATTTGAAAGAATAAAAGGATAAACTGATTCGGCATACGTTCCAAAAAGTAGATTTATAAATAAACCTGGGACTGCTAAAGCTCTATCACTTGGTTTTTGGGGATAGAGTACATTTGCCAGATTTATTCCTGTAGCAACCATTATTAAAGAGCACATGTCAATCGCACCCAAGAAACTGTTTCCATATTTAGACATTTGCAACATAATTAAAGGTAGAAAAATCGCGTGATAGCAGCCTGTCAATATGGCTGGAAAAATGATGAAACCCGCAACCGCACCTGCTAAAATAGGATTAATAGCGATCGCAGTATTTAAAATAAATTGTAAAAAATCGCCCAATTTTGCCGATAACTGAGCAATTAAATAGTAACCTGTTAAACCAGAAATTAATCCGGCAAATGATCCTGCACAAATATTTGCTGTTGTTCCCGGAAAATGCCATTGTAAACATTTTTTAAAAATGACACTGACCAAAATTCCGGCCATAATACCACAAATTATTCCGCCAATTAGACCACCTTTTGTTGAAAAGAGTCCAGCGATCACGCCGGCGCAGATAGCAATATCGTTCAAACCAGATATTTGTTTGGCGGCAACTGCTGATATTATTACTGGTAAACCGTTCAGCATGATGTCAAAAAGCGCATTGGTAGACTTGGGAATACCGGGTATCTTCGATATTAAAAGTGTAATTGCCATAGTAATAAAAGCTGGCAAACATGCCATTAAAATTCCGCGTAAGCTAATATTTTGCCAAATATTTTGACTAGCTCCATTATTGTCCTTATCAGTTCCACCAATTAAAGGAGAATATTTAATTTGCCATTTTTTGGTTAAAGCAAACATTGCACTTACTGCCCTAGTTTCATTAGTAGTACCTGTAGTTCCAGATACGGCAACTACATCCAACCCCATTTTTTGCGCATTGGACATAGATGTGCCGCCAGTTCCAGCAGCAATAATATGATGTTTAATTGCCGCAGTGATCGCCTTTTTATTCGTTCCTGCGGGATCAGCGCTCATTAATATTAGGCCATCAACCTGATTAGAATCTATTAAATCTGCCATTTTTTGATCATGCTCTTGGGCAACTTTATCAATTTCTTTTAAAGTGCCCTCAGCAATAATTACTGGTTCTTGTCCATTCCATGACCATAAATGTGCTGCAGTGGTCGGTTTAGCGAAATCTAATGAAGCATCTACAGCAACGAATTGTATTGCTGCTATTTCCGTTTCTGTGGTTGATTGCACCTGTCTAACTACGGCTTCTAAAAGACTTTTTGGATCTTTTCCTCCAAGATTGTATAAATTGCCCCCACTGCTTCCTAAAATCAAAATTCTTTTCATAACATACCCTTCCTGTTTGTTAATTAAAAACTTTAACTTGGTAACCTTATTTTTTTGAGCTCAAAACCTATGAAATCAATCAAATATATTATTTTTATTGATTTCATTTTTATCTTAATACGAATTTTGAAAGCGATTGCTTTTCTGTTAAAAGTGCAACCTTTTTATTTTTCTCCTTGACCCAATGTGTAAAATTACACATAATTGAATTAAGATTTATAAAGTTTCTTGAGAAAGGAGTTGTAAAAATGCTAAGTTTTAAAGAAGTTTATCAAGCTCATGAAGATGAATTAACAGATTCAGAGGAATATATTTGCGACTATATTCTTGCGCATAGTAGTCAGGTTAAGAACATGTCCATAACCTGTTTGGCATCTAATACTTCAGTAGTGCCTAATACTATTACTAGGTTGTGTAAAAAGCTTAATTATAAAGGATATACCGAACTGAAATATAATTTAGATACATTCTCTGAAGACAGTCAGGCTTTTTCTCAAAGAATTCTCTTTGAAAATACGGTTAAGCTAATTAACAAGAAAAAAGAAGTACAGATAGTCAACTTATTCAGTAAAGCTAAAAAAGTTGTTTTCTGTGCTTCTGGTGAAACCGGCAATGTTGGACGTTATTTTACTTATGCGTTTAACGCTGTATACAACAACTCGGTTTTTTGCAGTTATACAGAAGAAATTTGGGATATTCTTAACCACTATTCCAATTTAATAGTTTGTATGCTTAGTTTTTCCGGCGATTCAGAGCAAACTTTAAAAATTGCTAAGTTAGTTAAAGAAAAAAACATCAAACTAATAACTGTCAGTGATGTCAGCCATTTCTCCCCTTTAGCAAAAATGGCTGATATACCCTTATTTTGTTATTCACCTAACATTTTTTATAAAGGTTATAACTTAACTAACAAAATGCCAATGTTTGTTGTGCTTAATTCCTTATTGGAACAAGCTATTAACTACCAAAAATGATTTATTTATAGGAGAAGAATTTATTACGTGGAAACCAAAAAATATTTAAACTTAATTGATGATGAATTAAATAAGATGCCAGATTTTGTGAAGGAATATAACTTTGGCACTACCCATTCCTTAGCCACTTCTTACCAGTATTTAACAGAAATTAGACGTTTTTTTAATTGGCTTCGCCAAGAAGGAATTTCAGATGCTAAGGATAACCAGCATGTGACAACAGAAACCCTGGCAAATCTTCACCGAAATGATATTATGCTTTACATTAATTACCTTGGTCACGTCAAAAACAAGCAGGGCAATTTAAGCTCCCCCACCACTATTAATCGTTCAATTAATGCACTTAGATCTCTTTTTAAATTTTTAACTATAACTGCAGATAATATCAACGGCCAGCCTTACTTTGAGCGCAATGTGATGCTTAAGATTGATTCACTCAATAATACAGAAACTTTAAATTATCGTGCACACGTGCTTGAATCACATATGTATACCGGAAAGTTAAAATACCAATTTTTAGATTTTATTGAAAACGACTATCAGAATATCTGTAACAAACATGCTTTACCAAGCTTCAAAATTAATAAAGAACGAGACATGGCAGTCATTGCTTTAATACTTGGTACTGGAATAAGGGTTTCTGAATGTGCTGGTGTAGACCTATCAGATATTAATTTCAAGAAGGCTACACTTGATGTCACCCGCAAAGGCGGTCAAAAAGACAGTGTGCCAATTGCTGAGTGGACTTTAAGTTATATTACAGCATATAAAAAAATTCGTAGACAGAGCTATTCTGCTACGAAAAATACGAATGCTTTCTTTCTCACTCGTTGGCATAATAAAACGAGACGGATTACGGCAAGTGCAATTGAGAAAATGGTTAGTAAATATTCGGCTGCTTTTGGGCACCCGCTTACGCCCCATAAGTTACGTCACACCCTGGCCTCTGAACTATATGGTGTGACCAAAGATCAGGTTTTAGTAGCCCAACAATTAGGGCAAAAAGGTACTACTGCAACAGACTTATACACGCATGTCGATCAAAAAAAACAACGTGCAGCCTTAAATAAAATAGCAAATGCAGACCAAAATGGGGCTACTAACGAAAAGGATACTAAAAATAAAATTCAGCCTTAAAATTTTTATTCAAATTTAGTCTGCCATTGTGGATCATTGTTTGCTGCAAAACACATTTTAACTTCTTCTAGGGTATTACGTGGTAAAGATAAGTCTGGTAGATTGGTTAATGAAAAGTACTTGCATTCTTTTGTTTCAGTGTTTTGAGCAAATTTACCTCCAAGATCATGACAAAGAAAGATTACGTTGCAAACATTGATCACTCGTTCTACTTGTTCTTTATTATGAATATTAGTTGAGTGATTATTAACTGCAATGATGCGTTCTACAGTAATTTGATGACCAGCTTCTTCTTTTGTTTCTTTAATACAATTTTCTTTGACTGTTAAATTTGGTTCACACCAGCCACCTGGCATTGACCATAAGTTATCTGTACTTTCTTTTACCAGCATTATTTTTTGATCTTGAAAAATTGCTGCTCTGGTGGATACCTTGGGCGTTTGATAACCATCCTCGCTGCTAAACAGACCCTTAACTACCTTAAGCGGCAAATCCGTTTTAGCAGCCATTATTTTAGTGGCAATCACTCTTATTTGCTCATACCTTTCTCTGTCAAAGCGGTCATGACCATATTCCAAACCATTTTGGGCTATACTTTGCAATTCTACTGCCCATTTTGTAAGTTGATCTAATTTTTTCATTAGTAACCTCATAATTTCATAGCAAAAAAGCAGCTCTTAGCAGCTGCTTTTATTTCGTTAAGTCAATTTTGTCAATATCAATCATCCAACCGATTGCAAAAGATTTTTCACCTAGGTGTGTAGCAATTACCGGGCTAAATTTAGTGACTGAAATACTTTGCTCAGGAAATTTCTCCTTTAAGAAAGTTTTCGCTTCAGCGACTTGACTACTGTCATTGGAATCAATGATAAATAGCTTGATTTTATCCCTATACGGTAGTTGATCAATCTTTTTCACAGTTAACTTCTTGATTTTAAGAAATGCTCGCTTCATTGAGCGTATCTTATCAAAGGCAACTATGTTGCCATCTTTAAACGTAAGTAGCGGCTTAATGTTAAGCATTGAGCCGATAAAAGCACCAGCATTGCTTAGCCGTCCTCCACGACTTAAATTATTCAGATCGTTGACAACAAATATTTCATCAATCGTTGACCGAATTTCATCAAGATGAGTGAGAATACTCTCCAATTCAACACCGTTTTTGATCATCTTTGCCGCTGCTAAAACTAGGTTTCCTTGCAAACGCACAGTCATTCGGGTATCTATAGGATGTAAATTATATTTAGGATTATTATCTGCGATATTGCATAGTGTCTGATAAAAGCCTGAGATACCACTTGAAAGTGTAATAGCGATGATTGCTTCATAACCTTGGTCAAGCAAGTGGTCAAAAAGGCGAATTAAACTTCCTGTACTTGGTTGAGAGGTTTTGGGGAAGTCTGCCCCTTCACGTTGCATTTTAAAAAGCTGGTCAGAGGTAATGTCAACATTTTCCAAATATTCTTTTTTACCTATGATAATGGGAATTGAAACAACAATAATATTGTTTTCTTCTGCCTCTTGTTTTGTTATGGCGCTAGTACTATCAGTTACTAATGCAATTTTCATCTAACTTACCTTCCGCTTTTGTCTGTACAATATAAAAGAATTATAGCATAAAAAAGTAGGTGTTTCGACTATCAACTATATAGAAGTTGATTTTTCAGTTTTCTGAACTAACTTAGTGAAAATCTGATTTAAAAGTTTAATTTCGTCGTCTGATAGTCCCTGTAATAAAGACTCCTCAATTTCTTTTAAAGTCTTCCTTAATTCTTCAATTTTTGCCAGGCCATGTTGATTTAACCAAACAGTTTTACTTGAATCAGTTTCAGAACGTTTAATAGTCACTAGACTCATAGTTTTTTTCTGCTGTAATTGCCTACTTAAAGTTGATAACGAAATTTGTAGTTTGTTAGCCAAATCCCCCATTTTTAAAGCTGTGTTGTTATTTCGGTAAAAATACAGTAATATTCTTGTTTGTGACAGATTCAACCCACATTTTCTGCTGATCTCATTTTTGATATTGCCCGCAATTGTACTAAATGATAAAACGTCCATTTAACTACCTTTTCTGATTAAAATAAATCATAAAAAAATTTTATAAACTAAATTAAAGCAATATTATGCTTGCTAAGCAGATATTAGAATAGCAGTTAAAAATTGTGAAACAATTGTGCTTAACTTTTATAGTAATATTTGTAACTATTAATTTTAGCTTATAAACATTCGCTGTGATAACTTTAAATCTATATTACCAGTATATCAAGTTTTTGCAATGTTTTCTTTTTTGATGCGTTATAAATTAATATATTAATAGCAGTACTCTATTTTAAGTTTAAGGCAATTTTGTAGTTTACAAAATGTAATTTGTCCCTTATACATATCAGCAAATAATTGGTATAATAGAAAACGTGTTTTGAGGTGATAATTATGGCTTATGATGGCTTATTCATACATAGTCTGTTAAATAGTGTTAGACCTTTAGTTGTAAACGGCAGGCTTTCAAAAATATACCAGCCATTTGCACAGGATTTAATATTAACTTTTAGAAAAGAACGCAAAAACATTCAACTCCTGCTTTCTGCTAATGCGCAATATCCACGTTTTTATGTGACGAAGCAGGCTATAGTTAATCCGGACAAGGCCCCTACTTTCGTAATGGTCTTACGCAAATACTTAGAGGGCTCTGTCTTACAATCGATTGATCAGGTTGGCGTTGACCGTATCGTCAATTTTAATTTTAGTAATCGTAACGAACTTGGTGATCAAGTTCAACTGGTTTTATCTCTAGAGCTAATGGGGCGTCACAGCAATGTTATTTTGTATGACCAAAAAAGTGGACAGATAATAGATCTGCTAAAACGGGTTAATCCTGATGAAAATCGGGTTCGCTTATTGCTGCCTAAAGCAAAATATGAATTACCTCCCCTTATCCCTGGAATTAATGGTTTTAAGATTACCGAGGCAGAATTTAATTTAAAAGCGACTGGTACAGATCCTGCAGCATTAGCCAAGCAATTTGGTGGCCTTGATCGTGATGATCGCCAAGAGCTTGAGGGCTATTTGGAAGACGATTTATCATTTTCATCTTTTAAAACTTTTATGGACCAGTTCGATAAAAAAGGTGCTTTTATATTAAAAACGCCGAAAAATAAACGAAAAATTTTCCCTTATTTGCCGTATCATTTGGACTTAACAAAAGAAGCTTCCGATCCTGATTTCAACCACGCGCTAGACGAGTTTTATCAGTATCAGTCAAATCAGGACTGGGTCAAACAAAAATCTAGTCAAATTGAACGTGTCATTAAAAATGAGCATAATAAACTGACCAAAAAAATTGTTAAGCTGAAAAAACAGTTGGATCAAGCAGAAAATTCCGAAGGCTATAGGATTCGTGGTGAGATTCTTAATGCGAATTTAGCTCAAGTAAAACCAGGAATGAGTCAAATAGAATTACCTAATTATTACGACAATAACAAACCAATTAAAATTAAACTTGATACTGCACTCTCTCCTGCTCGTAATGGTCAAAAGTACTTTACTAGGTATAAAAAGCTACGTGATTCAATCAAGCATGTTAAGGAGCAAATCAGCATTGCCCAAACTAATTTAAACTATTTTGATACAATTCAAACAGCTATTGACAACGCGGAACCCCAAGATATTGACCAAATTACTGATGAATTAACGAGTCAAGGTTATTTGAAAAAGCCACAAAAACCGAAGCGCAAAAAGAAAATTACGGAAAAAAATCTTAATAAATTCCGCATTTCATCGGGCAAGACCGTTTTGGTCGGTAAAAATAATTTACAAAATGATTGGTTAACTTTGAAGAAAGCCAATAAAACTGATATTTGGTTCCATGTCAAAAATATTCCAGGGTCACATGTCATATTACAATCTAGTGAAGCAACTGATGAAGACATTAAAGAAACTGCAGAGATTGCGGCCTATTTCTCTAAAGCTAAGAATTCAGCCCACGTTCAAGTAGATTATGTGGTTGACAAGCGAGTTAAAAAACCTAATGGCGCAAAGCCGGGTTTTGTAATTTATACTGGGCAAAATTCAATCGAAGTTACTCCAGAAAAAGAACGTGTTTTAAGTAAAAGAATTAAATAAAAACGAGGATGAACAAATCATCCTCGTTTCTTTTTCTGTTAAATCGGTTGCGTTGTTAAAGACAGTGATTCTAAAACAGATAAAATGAGTTCGGAAGTCTCAATACTGGAAAATACAGGGATATTTTGATTGAGAGCTTCATCTCTTATTCTAATCGCATCATCACTGGCAGAATCTGATAAATTAGTAATGTTAATAACCATGTCAATTTTATGCTGTCTTATTTTACTTAATAGACTACTTGAGCCACAGTTAATTTTTGAAGCAATTCCCGTTGTTATACCAGCTTCAGCTAAGCAATTAGCCGTCCCCTCCGTCGCAATTATTTTAAAACCTAAACGGTAAAATCGTTGGGCCAATTCTGTTACTTTTTTCTTATCCTCATCTCGTACTGAAATAAAGATCGTGCCAAAACTGGGAATACGTAAACCACTTGCTTCATAGCCTTTATACAAAGCTTTTGCTAGCTCTGTGTCTCTACCCATAACTGATCCTGAAGACTTCATCTTTGAGTCGAAAGTATTTTCACTTTGGTAATCAATATATGAGAAAACGGGCATTTTGACAAAAATAAAATTATTTGAATGCCACAGGCTATTCTTAAATCCTAATTCGGGCAAATTACTACCAATAAGCACCTCTGTGGCACACTCAGTTATGTCTTGACCGAGTGCTTTAGAGAGAAAAGCGATGTTATGCCCCGCATAGGGCTTGATTTGAAGTAAATAAATTTTCTTGTCTACAATCAAAAAATGGAGTGTAAAAATGCCCCGCATTTTCAAACGTTTAATCAGTGCAATGGTAAAGTCGGTTAAGTGCTTTTTACCAGTTTTTGCTAGATTTTGTGGTTTAAAAACTGCAATGGAATCAGATGCATGAGATCCAGTTTGTTCTAAATGCTCAATAATACCGGGAATAGTTACATTCTGACCATCGGATATAGCAGTAATCTCATATTTATTGCCTTCAATAAAATGAGATAAGCTAACTTTCGAAAGCTGATTTTCGTGCAAATACTTTTTAAGAGCAGGTAAATCATAAACTACGGCAGACTTTTGTTTAACTCCCATATTGTTAAAACCGCCAATTAAGATTGGAAAACCATGCTCATTAATAAATTTTTTAGCCTCAGACTTATCTACTGTTGTTAAAAGCTTATTTTGGTTTAAGTTCTTTAACGGCTTATTAAGTATCTGTTCAATTCGATCTTTAGGATTAATGTCACCGCTGCCTAGGATATTCAATCCATTTTCAATCAATTTTTTACATAAAGCGTTAATTTCTTTTCCCGAAAATTGTATTAACACATCCTTGATATGCTCTTTTTCAGCGATATGGAGAATACTTTCAACTGTAATTGGTTCAAAATAGACCTTGTCTGTCCTTTTATAACTAATAGCAACAGATTCGTCGTTATTTGATAGCAAAACAGTGTCATAATTATTTTTATGTAAAGTATCTAAAGCATGACTAATCATGTAGTCAAATTCACTCGTAACTGAAACTTGTGAAGGTAGCATACCGACCACTAGCACCTTCTTGCGTGCTGTGAGTGGAATGCTTTCGTCTTGAACGCCAAAAGCACCGTAATATGCGTTTACCAAAGGCTTAATGGTTCCTGCTGTCCCATCTATTTGTTGGTAGGCTGGTTTTAAATGCAGCTTTTCCAGACGTTTTTTAATGGCACTAACACTGATATGAGCCACTTGAGAAATTAAGACGTTGCGAAAACCCCTTTTTTTCGCTTCAAGCAATAAATTATCCGTCAATGCCTCATCGGCCAGTTTCTGAGCAATTTTAACTATATTTTCAAGCTTCTGAAAATATACTGGATGAATATGGATAATGTCCTGCAATTCATTGTAATTAAAGCCTTTAGCTATTGCGGCTAACAACTTAATTAAATGTAATTCATCGGGATGCCTTAAATCATCTATGATTTCTGACTTGTCTTTAGTTTTTTCACTGCGAAAGACGTTAATTGACATCTTGACGTTAACAGTTGAAGCTAAGCCTTTTAAAAAAGCTGATTCAAAGTTAGTACCTATTCCAATTGCTTCACCGCTGGCCTGCAACTTTGTTCCTAAAAGATAGTGATTACTACCTGATTGTGTTAGTGACCAGAAAGGCATTCTAATAGCTACTTTATCTAAAGTAGGTTCTACTGCAGCATTTAGTCCTGATAATGGATCTGTAATTTCATCTAACCGATAACCTAATGCGATTTTACAGACAATGTAGCCTAAACTATATAGTCCTACTCTTTTGGCCCAAATTGCACTGCGCGTTAATCTGGGTTTGATTGACAAAATTTTGACCGCAAACTTTGTACCCTGATGTTTAACAGCAAAATGAATATTCAAAATTCCCACGATTTGAAGTTTGTTAGCAATTTTTTTAGCAATTGTGCGGATTTGTTGTACTTGATCATTGTTGAGTGTCAAAGCCGGCATTACTGTTGCCGAGTCACCAGCATTAATGCCTACAGATTCAATAGTATCTGCTAAATTAGTAAAAAGAACATTTCCAGAACTGTCACGAATGACATTGGCAATGACTTCGCCCCAAGTGGAAAGGTCTTCAGATAAATGATAATTGCTATATGAAAAATGCTCTTTTTGTTGTTCTTTCTTCAGGTAATTCAGCAAGTCAGCCAGATTTTCAAAAACAATTTGCTCATTATGAGATGACTGATTTTCTTTGATTAGCATAAGCGGGAATTGAACTTGTTCAGAAATTTGTTTTTCTAAGTTATCAACTCTAAAGTCAGTTAAATTCCAATATTTGTTAACTTCAATATTATTAGCTGTTAAAAAAGCATTCATTTTCTGATGGTTGTCCATCATCAGAGTTTGGTTATTGAGAGTTAGCAACTTAACTCCCATTTGTTGTAATATACCGTCTTTAACCAATTCACGTGTTATTTTTAAACCGGTTGTAGAACCGTATGCTGAAATTATAGCATTAGGTTCTTCCATACGGATTATGCGCTTAAGAAATTCCAACGTCATTGGTTCAAGATAAACGGTTAATCCAGACTTTTTGTCAGTAGAAACAGTTGCCGGATTAGGATTAACTAAAACAATCTGAATGTCTTCTTCAAAAAGTGCTTTGATTGCGTCATTAACTAACAAGTCAGTTTCGGAAACCTTGCCAACTAAGGTTGGACCAGATCCAATAATTAACACTTTATCTAAATCATTTGCTAAAGGCATAATTACACCATCATCTTTACGAAGTTATCAAATATTGGCAGAGCATCAAGACTGCCTGGAGCTCCTTCCGCATTAAAAGCAGTTCCAATTACCTTATTTGCCTTATTGCTAAAACCTGCCAGCAGTTCACTGTGGAGATCATAAAATTCGTTTTCCATTGCGAATTGAACACTACTAGGTAAAACTAACTGGTCAATATTCATAGCAACCTGCCAAATTTGATTTGAATTTTGCTCTATCACGGGAAAGTTGATACCGTTATATACTTGCGGTAAATCAACTAATTCGAATTTCAAGAAATCACTTAATGCCAAGAAACCTAAGCCAATTCCCCATATAGGGATTTGACCATAAAAAGCATTCAAGATCGGTTCAAGATCTTCTCTAAGCTCGTCTACTCTGCCGGGTCCACCAGAAATGATTATACCCTGCGGACGTAAATTTTTAATGTCAGGAACTGACACATTATAAGGCAAGACGGTGGCGTTAACTTTACGCAAAGACAGCTCTCTAAGCATTGAATGTTTTAAACCCAAATCAATAATGGCCACGGTTTTGCCCACATTAGGAACAGCATAAGCATTTTTAGTAGAAACACTAGCTGATTTATTTTTCGGTAAAACCAATGCTCTTATTTGATCAAAGGCATGTTCATCATTGGTATCCATAATTGAGGCTTTGATAGTTTTCTCTTTATTTAAAAGATGAACTAAAGCCCTCGTATCCACGTTATAAATAGCAGGGATATTTTTTTCTTTTAAAAATGAGTCCAAATCTTGAAAATTTTCGCTATCAGAAATATTTTGAGCAACATCATTAGCAATGATACCTTTCACGGTCGGATTAATGCTTTCATAATCAATTGCATTAATGCCGTTTCCCCCAATCATTGGAGCAGTGTACACTAAAATCTTACCGGTATTGGTTGGATCTGTTAAAGCTTCCTGATAGCCAAAATTACCTGTTTGAATGGCTAGTTCGCCGGTCGAAATAATCGAAGCTCCTAACCCTTCTCCAGGGAAATAATTGCCATCTTCAAGAATTAAATATCTTTTCATTTAATCACTTTTTTCTTAATTCCGTCAGTCTTTCTAAAAAGATTTGCGGAGGCTCAACCTTAAATTCGAGCCATTTACCTGAATGTGGTTGCTTAAAACCTAAAATTTGAGCATGCAAAAATTGACCGTGGCCTTTTAAACTATGCTGGGGACCATATAATGGATCACCAGCAACTGGATGACCAATATATGAAAGATGTACCCTGATTTGATGAGTACGGCCAGTTTCAAGGCGACACTCAATTAGACTATAATTGTGAAATTGTTCGAGTACAGTAAAGTGTGTGACAGCCTCTTTACCATTTTCAACCACTGCCATCTTTTTACGGTTAAAGTGATCGCGTCCAATAGGAGCGTTTATTACCCCCGATTTTTCAGAAAAATTACCGTGAACAATTGCCAAATATAACCTTTTATTAGTTTTATGTGCTAATTGATTTTCTAAGCTCTCACGTGCAAAACTGTTTTTGGCTACCATTAATAAACCCGAAGTATCTTTGTCAATGCGATGAACAATTCCAGGACGAAAGCCCTCAGGACTTTGTGCTAAATTTTTGGTATGAAATAGCAGTGCATTAACAAGTGTATGATCTGGATGTCCGGCCGCTGGATGGACCACCATTCCCTGAGGTTTGTTAACCACAAGGACATCTTGATCTTCATATATAATATCGAGCGGTATATCCTCTGGTATCATAGCTAGTGGTTTTAGTTGCGGAATAGTAACAACAATTAAGTCGTTTTTTTGTACTTTATAAGAAGGTTTAACAACCTTATCATTTACCAAAATATTTTTATCACGCAATAATTCCTGGATTCTTGTCCGCGATAAGTTTGGAATTTTACTTGCAAGTAAACTGTCTAATCTACCCTGTTCGTCTTTGATTATGAATTGGTATTTATCAGGCATTATTTTTTTCACTTTCATCCAAAAATAAGAGATAAATAAACACCATAATTATTCCAATCGTGATGGCAGAGTCAGCCATATTAAAAATATTAAAATGAATAAATTCGACTTGGATCATATCAATAACATACTTTAAGTGTATACGGTCAATTAGATTCCCGATAATACCACCTAAAACTAAGGCTACCCCAGAGCTGAAAATCTTGCTATTAAAATTTTTTCTTAGCAGATAATATAAACAAACCACAATGGCAATTGCACTAATCAGGTAAAAAAGTCCCATTTGACCGGGTAAAATATTCCAGGCTGCCCCCTCATTTTGAATATATGTCAATGAAAAAACATGCGGAATAACCTGATGAGTTTCTCCCAGTTGATAGTTATTGACTATAAAAAACTTTAAAGCTTGATCTGAAGCAACGATTAGTAATGAAATTAATAAATAAAAAAATTGCATTGATAAAATTAAAATAAACCGCTGATTTTACCATTATTGTCTACATCAATTTCTAAAGCAGCTGGGTGTTTTGGTAAACCTGGCATGTCTAAAACATGCCCTGTCGTTATAACTATAAAACCAGCACCATTTTTCAAACTGGCTCCTTTGACATGCAAAGTAAAATCAGTTGGTGCACCCAACAATTTTTGGTTGTCAGTGAATGAATATTGTGTTTTAGCAATAATTACGGGTAATTTATCCTTTCCCATTTTTTCAAGCTCGTGAATATCTTTTTCAGCCTTTTCACTGTACTCAACTTTTGAGGCATGATAGATTTTTTGAGCTATTTTTTCAATTTTAGTTTTTACATCATCATCTTTTTGATATGTAGGTTTCAGTTTCCCAACGCCAGAATTTGCCAGTTTAACTACAGCTTTTGCTGCCTCTACTCCACCTTTTGAACCTTGTTCGTGGTAATCAACAACAACAGAATCAATTCCTTCATCTTTAATCAATTGCTGTAAGAGTGAAATTTCATTTTCAGTATCTGTTGCAAAATGGTTAATTAGAACAATAACGGGAATGCCGTAATTTCGCATATTATTCATATGTCTCTTAAGATTTGCAAAACCGCTACGTAAAGCAGACAGATTTTCAGTACTTAAGTTATCTGTAGTACCTTCAGCTTGGTATTTTAAGGCACGTACGGTGGCAACCACTACACTGGCATCGGGCTTTTTATCCAAATGACCCGAAACAAAGTCCATGAACTTTTGACCGCCCAAGTCGCTGCCAAATCCTGCCTCGGTCAATACATAATCACTTAAGTGCAAAGCCAAGTTAGTGGCAATGACAGTATTAGCGCCATGAGCAATATTAGCAAAAGGACCGCCGTGAACCAAAGCCGGTGTGTGTTCGATAGTTTGCACAAGATTAGGTTTAAGGGCATTGGCAAGTAAAGCCGCAATCGCACCTTCAAACCCAAGGTCACTAACGTAAACTGGTTTATCTTCCTTGGTATAACCAACTAACATCAAACCAATTCTTTTTTTCAAATCGTCAATATCGGTGGCCAAACATAAAATAGCCATTAACTCGTTAGCAACAGTAATTGCAAAACTTGATTTGTGCTCCACGCCGTTAAATTTGGAACCTTGACCGACAGTGATGTTTCTTAAACTACGGTCATTAACGTCAATTCCGCGCTTTAATAAGATTCTATCAGGATCAAGACCGATTGCATTTCCTTGATAAATGTAGTTATCAACTAAAGCAGCCAATGTGTCAATAGCAGCTGTCAAAGCATGCATATCACCCGTAAAGTGAAGGTTAATATCTTCCATAGGAATTACTTGCGCTTGTCCGCCGCCAGTTGCTCCGCCTTTTAAGCCGAAAACTGGTCCCATGGATGGTTCTCTTAAAGCAATCATGGTCTTTTCATGTAACTGGTTGTTGATGGCATCTGCCAGACCAATTGTCATAGTCGACTTACCTTCTCCTGCAGGAGTAGGTGAAATTGAAGTAACCAAAACAAGTTTACCCAAGTGCTTAGTTGCTAACGTCTTTTTAATCGCCTGCCAATTAATCTTAGCCTTGTCATTGCCGTATGGCTCAATATCTGTGCTATTTAAACCAACTTTAGCAGCAATTTCGCTAATGGGTAATGCGTGTGCTTCTTGTGCAATTTGAATATCTGTTTTCATTGCGCATGCCTCTTTCTGTATATTTAAATTTTAAAATTATTTTTCCATTTTAAGTAATACTCTTTTCATATTAGAATTTAGGTCCCACCTTTTAATTAATCATTTCAATTATAACAAATATTGCATGATTTTTATTCATTACTAGCCATAAATTAAGAATAACGCTAACTTTCCTCTTAGAAAGTAAAAAAGTGGGCTAAAAACCCACTTTTTATTTTTCACATCTTAGTAAAAAATATTGCCCTACTTCTGCAACTTTTATTTTATAAATTTTAAAACAATGCCATTGCAGCACAATCTGTGGTGCTGCCACCTTCTTTATCCGTGTGCGAAATGGTAATTTCAAAATGTTCTCATTCCAATAAGAATAAAAATATGTATAAAAAAGCAGCATAACAAAGACTAAGGCACAAATTAGTGCTGGCCAATTAAAGACTTTAGTGCTTTCATATAACAAGATTAGGCTTAAAAGCAACACAATAAAAACCCAACTGAAATAAATCAAGCCGCACCGTCCCAAAATGACAAAATGTTTCTTTTTCATACGATCTTCTTTCCTCAATATTTAATTTTAGCTTTTAAGTTACTATGATCAGTGGTATCAAATAATGTCTTCATATACTTACTAAATCTTGGTCTTTGACTGACTAAAAGTTTAAACTCAGGAGAATTGTAAAGCTTTTTAAGCTGCTTTTTTTCAATATGATTATGTCCAGTAAAGTACTGGTAGTTCATTTCAATAAAAAGATGGTTAACTTTTTGTAATAACTGAGATTCTTCAACGTTTAAATGATCTTTTTTATTCGTGTTACCTACTAAATTCCTAATTTGAATTTCTTTTAAATACGAATGAAAATGGGTTAACTCTTTATTTTGCCTCTCCTCTGCGGTCAAATAAGGACTCATATCAAACGTTTTGCGCTCATAGCTAACACAATTGGGACTGACTTTTACATTGCCATAAGCCTGATCATAAGAACAAAAACTTGAAGTTACTATTTCGGTCGCTGGAACTTTTTCCTTAGGACCAACAATGTTTTGCGCGTGAATATGCCCGGAAAAGACAATCTTAACATCATAATCTTGACACAAACGTCCTAATAATTGGGCATTGTTTAAAACAAATCCGCGATTAACCGCTGGATTATGAACGTAAAGATTATGGTGCAAAAATAGCAGTGGCCGCAAGCCCTCTTTTTTTGCCTGCTCTAATTGTCTTTGTAACCATAAAATCTGTTCTTCCCCTAATTGTCCTTCTGTAGTTGGGGCACCACTTGCTTCGTGGGTACCATAAATATTGGAATCGAGTAAAAGCAAAAGATATTGACTATTTAGCTTAACGCTGTAGGCTAATGAATTGGGGTCTTTACTATGTGCGCAATCATACGATTTTTTGAAAATATTCCGCCAATCTTCTGGGCTTATTTGATGAGCATATAATTGATTAGTCCCACGAAAAGATCTGGCCCAACCATCATAAATATCATGGTTACCGGGTAGCACCAGTAATTTTGTCTCTTTTAGCCTATCAAATATTTCGGCAAACTTTTGCGCAGAAATAAGTTCACCATTGAATGTGACATCACCTGTGACTATGATAGCAGCAGGCTTTTTTTCGTTGGTATAATCAGAAAAAGCCCGCAAGGCAGTTTCTTGGTAATTTAAATCCTTACCTTGGCTGGTACCTTGGATAAGCTGAAATGCTTTACCATCGTCATGTAAACTGTCAGCAATCAGATGCGTATCGGTAATGACCCAGAATTCCGTATTTGCTTTATTTGTGATCATTTTTCTTAGTCCAGTATTGGTAAAAGTCAACTCTTAAATTACCATTGAATAATTTCCGTTTTTTCGTTGCCTTTTTACCGAAAAATTCTTCAAACTTTGGATCTCCAACTAAATAATATTGACTGAAACTATCGTATTTTAAAAGCGTTTCTCCCATTTGTTGGTAAAGATCTTCTGCTGATTTGCGGTCCTTTAGTCTTTTTCCATAAGGTGGGTTAGCAATTAGGATGCCATTTTCCAAATCTGTAGCAAAATCTTTCACAGCAACTTGCTTAAAATAAATATCCTGTAAAACACCGGCATTATTGGCATTTAGTTTTGCTATTTCTAAAATAGATTGGTCAATATCACAAGCCCAAATTGGCTGCTCAAGAGGCTTGATTTGGCTTTTAGCTTCATTCACCATGTCTTGGTGCAGCGAATGATTAAACCAGTCAAAGCCATCAAATGCAAACTGACGCCATATTCCAGGTGCGATATTCTTGCCAATTAAAGCCGCTTCAATTGCTAAAGTCCCAGAACCTGTCATAGGATCAATCAATGGATGAGTACCGTCATAAGGAGTAAGTTTGAGCAAACCAGCTGCGAAGTTTTCTTTAAGCGGGGCACCGCCATGTTCTATTCTATAGCCTCTTTTAAATAAGCTTGAGCCGGTCGTATCAAGTGAAATTCTGGCAGTATCCTTATATATATGTATGTCAAGAAGATACTCATTGCCACTTTCAGGCAAAAAACCCCGCCGATGATATTGGTCAGACATTTTATTGACAATTGCTTTTTTTACAATTGACTGTATTCCGGGCTCAGAATGCAATTTTGACCTAACGGAACGACCACTAACTGGGAACTTAGCGTCAACTGGTAGCAATTCAGCCCAATCAATATCATAGACCTGGTTATAAAGCGTATCAAAGTCAGTGGCAGAAAATTCTTTAAGCAGAATTTTAACGCGGTCTGCTGCTCTCAACCACAAATTTGTCTTAACGATATCACTTTGATCACCATTAAAGAAAACACGACCGTTTTCAGTTCGCGTTTTATATCCCAGTGCTTGCAGTTCTTTAGCAACAACGCTCTCGAATCCAACACCCATTGTTGTATAAAGTTGATATTTTCCCATCTTCGACTCTTTCTTTTTAAAAAAAGCGTTGAGCCCTTTGAAAAGCTCAACGCTGCCAATGCAAATTTCTATAAGCCACGTTCTGTTCAGGTATTTGCGGCATAAATACCTTTAGCAGCCATCTATCTTTGTTAAATAATAACAATCCAATCTTTAGTTCAATTTCTTAGATTGAAACGCCCCCACCAAGTTTGGGTTGCACGCTCGCAGGGTTTACCTCGTTCCACCAAAAATGTTTTCATCTTTGCTTCGTCACTGTGGCACTTTTCAGAATATTCATGCATATCCTTAGTAGGACTTAGCATTTTTTTCGCCGTAATCTAAATTTTTTAAGCTGTTAAATTTGTTATTTCTGCTCAAAATTGTAGATTCTTTAGCTTATTGGGCTAAATACGATCACTACAAGCATCGCAGCTTGTGCGTGCGTGGACTTTCCTCAGTTTGATCATTTACATGTCAAACCGCGACTGCTCAAAATTTGCACCATTAAAAATTATAACAAAGCTTATTCTTTTTGTAACCCATAAACTCGTTGTTCAAGGTTATAAACTTTGCGCTCAAGTGTAGAAATTCTCTGAATAATAGCCATGTTAGTGGAATTTTCAGCTTGAGAATTTTCTTCATTCATTGAACCAAAGTTTTGACTTGCTCGCTGCTGACTAGGTGTATATGTACGTATATTTTCAGAAGTGGAAGAAAGACTTTCTGTTCTTGTTCTTTGATTCTGAAGGGAGTTTTCTTTATGTTGGTCTTCCATCAGTTCACCCTGAAGTTTACCAATTTGGCCATAAAGATCTTCAATTATTTGTTCAAAGGTATCATAATCAGCGATCACTTTATCTAAAAAAGCGTCTACTTCATCTGGGTCTAAACCTTTAACTTTAGTTCTAAATTGTTTTTTTAATATATCCTTCGTGGATAGTTGAATATCATTTAAATCTGCCATGATAATATACAACTCCTTTTCCAATCCCCCTTATTCTAGCAAAAACTAATCTAGCTTAAAACTAAAATGTTAACTTTTAAACAAAGTTATTATTTTATTCATCGAATTTATCTTCTTGATTTGCTTGATATTCTTCAGCTTCATCTTGTAGATCATAAAAATCAATTAATTCGAGCGGATAATCTGTCGTTTTTTGATAATCTCTGATTAAATTATAATCAAACTTAGGTTTACCAGGATTTTCCGTATCATATATCATTAGGGCACCGTCTGTGTGCATTAACATGAAGTTTTGATAATTTCGCAGTTGCACTGGACTATGATACGGTTCTTTGGAAGTTGAGGCAAAGAAATCAACTTGACTTTTTAAGGTCAAAAACTTTTCTTGATTGCTTTCATTCCATCTGCTGGCAAATTCTTCATAGGGAATAATGATAGAAACACGCACAGGAAATTTATCACGTAATTCAATAGCAACTTCACTTGCCCATTGCTCAACTCCTAAATTTGCCCCAGTAATTATCCAATCAAGCTGACCATTTTCCAGCAAGTTAGTCATATGCTTTTTTAAAACTAATTTAATGATTTTAATTTTAGGATCTTTATCACTATATGTATTTAATTCGTAATTGCGGTATCCAGTAATCCATAGTCTTTGCATAATGAAACAAATGGCTCCTTGTTCAAAAACTTTTTCTTTATTGCTATAATGCTAGCAGGAGTGAGATTGATGGTCAAATATCCAACCGGCAGCTCAGCTGCTTTTCGCAAAACAGATTATAAGTCTCAAAGTAAACGTCAAAAAAGAAAACATAAGAATATTAATTTTTCTGATCGAGGAATGAACCTTGAGCAAATGATTAATGAATCTAATAAGTATTACCGTGTTAAAGAAATAGCTGTAGTACACAAAAAGCCGACACCAGTTCAAATTGTGAAAGTTGATTATCCTAAAAGGTCACGGGCAGTGATCAAAGAAGCTTACTTTCGTCAAGAATCAACGACTGATTATAATGGTGTTTATAATGGCTACTATCTAGATTTTGAGGCTAAAGAAACTAAGAATAAGACCAATTTCCCTTTAAAAAACTTTCATGAACATCAAATAGTCCATTTAGCAGAATGCTTGAAGCAAAAAGGAATTTGCTTTACAATAATTGGATTTACGAGCTTAAATCGCTATTTTGTTACTCCGGCAAGTGCAATTATCAAAGCCTGGTGGACAAAAGATAAGAGCTCATTAACATTAAAAGAAGTTGAGGAATGGTCAATAGAGATTAAGAGCGGCTTTCAACCAACCCTTCCCTATTTGCAAGCTGTAGATCACTTTATCTCGGATAGGAAAATGAAAGATGACGAATAAAAACTTTAACTCAAATAATGGTCGTGAATCACGGAAGAATTATCGCCAGAATTTACCTAAACCATTATGGCGCAGAATACTCAAATGGGCTTTTTTAGGAATTTTTCTCCTATTAATTGCTGGTGTCGGGCTCTTTGCTTTTTATGCAAAAGATGCTCCTAATATCAGTAGAGCTGATTTAGAAAGCGGTGGTTCATCAGGTATTTATAATACTAATGGCAAATTCATCATGTCGCTTGGGACTGAAAAAAGGCTTTATGTTAAAGACAGCAAAGACTTACAGTTGTTAAAAGATGCTATTGTTTCAGTTGAAGACAAGCGCTTTTATAGGGATAACTTGGGTATCGACCCTATCCGTATAGTCGGATCGATGCTTACTAATGCTAAAAGTAAAAGTATTTCGGCTGGTGGTTCGACTATTACGCAGCAACTCGTTAAGCTGACCAAATTTTCAACTTCCGCATCACAACGTACCCTGCGGCGCAAGGCACAGGAAGCTTGGCTGGCTATGAGGGTACAACGTGAATACAGTCATGATGAAATCTTAGAGTTTTATATTAATAAGGTTTATATGAATTACGGCAATACTGGTATTGGTACGGCTGCTAATTTCTATTATGGTAAAAAAATTGGCGATTTAGACTTGGCGCAAACAGCAATGTTAGCGGGAATGCCTAATAGACCAACCGTTTATAATCCTTATACTTATCCGCAATATGCCAAGTATCGTCGGAACATAGTCTTAAAGGCAATGTTAAACAACAAAAAGATTACTCAGGAGCAATATGATCAGGCAGTTAAAGAAAGCGTAAAAAAGGGGTTAAAACCTCATAACAAACGTAAACAATCGAATTTACGTAAAATCAATGATCCTTATGTCAAGGAAGCAATTGCTGAAGTCAGAGCTAAAGGTTTTGATCCGTTTCGTGATAATTTGAAAATTACCATTAATATGGATCAAAAGGCGCAGAAAAAACTTTACGAATTGGCTAACAATGGTACTATTCCATTTACTAATGATAAAATGCAAATTGGTGCCTCAGTAGTTGACCCAAGCAATGGTCACGTAATTGCGATCTTAGGTGGTAGACACTTACCTTCTTCAGTTCAGTTAGGTTTGGATCGTGCCGTACAAACTTCGCGCTCAACGGGATCGTCAATCAAGCCTGTGCTAGATTATGGCCCGGCAATTGAATATCTTAATTGGTCGACTGCTAAAATGTTGGACGACAGCAAATATGTCTATCCGGGCACTAATATTCAGTTATATGACTGGGACAATAAATATGATGGCGTCATGACTATGAGACACGCCTTGGAACAATCACGAAATGTTCCGGCTGTTAAAACTTTGAAGGATGTCGGCATTAAGCGCGCAGCTAAATTTGCCGGTAAAATGGATATTAATATTCCTAAAGACTCTGGTCTTTCTGTTGCCATCGGTGCTAATGCTTCCAGTCTACAAATGGCAGGTGCATTCAGTGCTTTCTCTACAATGGGCGTCTACCATAAGCCGCAATTTGTTTCGAAAATTGAAACGCCAGATGGTTTAACAAGAAATTACGATTCCGAAGGAATTCGAGTAATGAGTAAAGCCACAGCCTATATGATTACAGATATGCTTAAAGGTGTCATAAAGAACGGTTCTGGAAAGAATGCGCAAATTAAAGGATTGCACCAAGCTGGTAAAACCGGTTCTGTTAAATATTCTGAAGAAGAATTAGCCCGTTACCCTAATTACAGGTCAACTCCGAAAGATTCATGGTTTGTTGGTTACACTCAAAGCTATTCAATAGGCGTTTGGACTGGTTATGATAACTTAAAGGACGGTACAATTTCTGGTATCGGTCAACAATCTGCTCAATTGTTTTATAAGAATATGATGTCTTATTTAATGAGAAATAAAGAAAATGTTGACTGGCAAAAACCTGATTCTGTCATCAGAGCTAGAATTGCTCGCAATTCAAATCCGCCTGAAGTATCATCAACTGGCGACTGGCAATTGTTCGTGCGGGGTCACTCTCCTATTGGTATTGTTGATGACAGTAGTGATTATGATGAAGATGATGAAAAAGCCGATAATAATAATTCTTCATCGACTACAAATACCCAAGAAAATAATTCAACTCGAAATGAGCAAAATGGTACCGCTAGACAATCAAATAAAAACCAAAGAAAATCTAAAAGTAAGAAGGAAAATCAACAGTCTACTAACGGAAATGAAAATAACTCCGAGGATTCTGGTCAGAATAATAATCAAAATGATTCTAATTCTGGCAATTCCACCGAAAATGAGCAAAAGCCTAATAAACCAGGTGGTGACAATTCAAATTCATCTAATGGCGAAGGTAGCCATCATCACTGAGTAAAAAAGAAACGTCGAAAAATTCCGACGTTTCTTTTTTATTTTCTTACTATCAAATAAACTAATAGTTCTACTAAAAGAATAAATATAAAGAAGACAATTAAAACAGCTAAGGAAACTAATTTAACATTCATGGTATTAACAGCGCCAGTTCCGTCATAAGGACGTAGCCAGAGAAATATTGCTGTGATTATGAAAAGGATTGTTAGAACTACGTTAGTTATGTGCCACTTATTCATCAAGTTTACCTCTCAAGCAAATTATATTTGCTTAAAATAATATTATATTTTTCATAAAATTATACCATTATTTTCTAACAATTAATATTATTTACACTTTAAATATGAATAAGGATCGTTTTTATCGCGGGCTGTCATAGAATAACGTCCAAATAAAATCATCGCATGATGAGTATGAATCCATTCATCGCGAGGAAGAATTTCCTCCAGTCTTTTTTCAACCTGCAGCGGCTTAGCATCCTGCGGTACAATATGAAAACGTTTGGAAATACGAGACACATGAGTATCAACTGCAATAGCTGGAATGCCAAAGCCTTCAGCTAAAACAACGTTAGCCGTTTTCTCTCCTACTCCTGGCAAAGAAATTAATTCATCTTTATCTTGAGGGATTTGGCTATGATATTTTGTTACTAAAATTTCGGCAGTAGCTTTTAAATGCTTTGCTTTCGAATGGTACAACCCGATCTGTGAAATATGCTTTTCAATTGCACCAATAGTCGCTTGAGCTAAATCTTTAGGTTCAGGGTAGTCAGCCATAAATTTGGGCATTACTTTATTAACCATTTTATCAGTAGTTTGCGCGCTCATTAACACGGCACACAGCAAGTGAAAATTATTATCCCAAACTAACTCACCCTTGGCATCCGGATACATGTGGTTAATACATTCCAAAACTTTTCGTGCTTCTTTTGTAGTTAAAATTTTTTCTTGCGTCATTAGTGATTCCTTCTTAAAAATTTTTGCACTTCACTACTTGTTTTTAAATTATGTCTTTGCCAATTAAGCAAAACGCGATCAACGTATTTTAAGCTATATGCTTGTGCTAGAACTGCTTCTCTCAAAGCCATTTTGATAAGTACCGGATCATAATGATCAACGTTTAGCCAAGAGGCAATTTCTTCACGTTCAATTGGACTTAAATAACGTCCAAACTCAATTTCAAATTGACGCACTAATTGTGTTAGTGGACTATTATCAACACTGGAAGTAGAGCTATTATTGCCGGCTTTTTTATTACCTGATTTAATTTTATCTTCCAGCAATAAGTCTAATTGGTTATACAATTGGTCTAAATTATACTTATTGCCAATCTTGCCACTTTTGTCGGAAATTTGGTCAATACTAAGAAAATTCTGTTCAATTAGCTTCTGAATTAGGGCCGTAATTTCGGAAACTGATAAATTAGTATTTGCTGCCAGTTGCTCATCTGTTGGGAAAAAATTCCCTTTTTGAGCAAACATTTCCAGCTGAATAATGACTATCATCTCAGCATCATCAATTTTAAGTTGCGGATAATATGCAAGAAGACCATTTAAAAAAGTAGTTGTACCTAAAACGCGGTAATCATTGTACTGCATGATAAATTCTCCTTTAAAAAAGTTGAACTAAATTAACTTTAGTTCAACTTTTAACTGTTTTATTAACTTTGAATTAAGGTTGCAAGCGATTAATCATTCTTGGAAATGGAATAGCTTCGCGGACGTGGTCTAATTTACAGATCCAGGCAATTACCCGTTCAAAGCCCATGCCGAAACCAGAATGAGGAACACTGCCATATTTACGCAAGTCTAGATACCAACCGTAATCTTCTTTGTTTAAACCTGCTTCTTCTATCTGTTTAAGTATGGTATCGTAGTCACTTTCTCTTTCAGAACCGCCCATAATTTCGCCGTATCCTTCTGGAGCTAAAACATCTGCACAGAGATATTCTTTTGGATTATCAGGGTTTTTCTTCATGTAAAATGGCTTAATTGCAGTTGGATAGTTGACAATGAAGAAAGGACGGTCAAATTTTTCAGAGATAAAGGCTTCATCAGGTGCGCCAAAGTCGTCGCCCCACTTGAAATCACGTCCGTCATCCTGCAACATTTTTACTGCATCGTCATAAGACAAACGGGTATAGTTTCCTTGAGCGGCAGGTTCTAATTTCTTAGGATCACGTCCTAATATTTCTAATTCATATTGGCAATTTTGTAAAACCTGACCAGTAACGTAGGATAAAAACCGCTCTTGCAGATCAAGAGATTCATCTTGATGCATCCAAGCCATTTCAGGTTCCATCATCCAAAATTCAGTCAAATGACGTCTTGTTTTAGATTCTTCAGCTCTGAAAGTTGGACCAAAGGTAAAAATTTTACCGAATGCAGCGGCCCCTACTTCACCATAAAGTTGTCCAGATTGTGAGAGGTAGGCGTCACCACCAAAATACTCTGTATGGAATAATTCTGTGGTTCCCTCTGGAGCAGAATGCATGAAGATAGGGGCATCAAACTTTATAAAGCCTTCTTTTTCAAAAAAGTCAACAGTCGCCTTAAAAATTGTGTTTCTAATACGCATAATTGCAAAAGGACGTTTGCTTCTTAACCATAAATGACGGTGGTCAAGTAAAAAGTCAATTCCGTGTTCTTTGTTGCCAATTGGGTAGCCTTCATTATTGGTAATAAGCTTTAGATCTGAGATCTGAATTTCATAGCCAAAATGGGAACGTTCATCTTGGTGAACAGTACCGGTTATGTAAAAACTGGCTTCCTGATGTAACGATTTTGCAATTTCAAAAACTTCAGCAGAAACTGCATTTTTACGCACTACACCCTGAAAAAATGCAGTACCATCACGTAATTGCAAGAACACAATTTTACCACTTGAACGCTTGTCAGTAAGCCAAACATGCATTTGGACTTCTTCGTCAACGTGTTTGCGGCAATCTTCAATTGAAATTAATTCTGTCATAAACTTTTATTCCACTTTCCTTATCATATCAAATTAATAATACCAAAGTTTTATCGATTTATCGACTTAACCCACTAATTTTCCATTTTTAAATTCATATAGTTGGTAGTGATATTCACCTACTAAGTTTTTAGAACTGACTTCCCAAACAGCTTTTCCTTGATACCAGCCTAAGTTAACTTCGGTAATTTTCTCATCTGGTCTTTTAGATTCGTATTTATGACGAATCACTTCTTCGTTCACACCTTTATTTGCCGGATACAAGTAAGCTTTTTTGGAGCCTGGAAGATAAATAAAATAGAAAGTTTTACGCTTTTTATCTAGACCTTTAAGTGCGTAGCTGTTTATACCGCGGTCTAAGTGGTAATTTTTTTCCGTATACTTAATTGGCGTTTTTTGTAAAGCAATTCTATTAAGTTCACGTGTTTGTGTTCTTTCGGGATTTCCAGCTTTATAAAAAATTATAATGAAAGCAAAGTATAAAAATACTATCAATATTAAAATGTAGGTTAAAAACTTAACTGTTTGTTTTGTATCATCATTTATCATAGTTATCTAACTTTTCTTCCAATTCGTTTAAATTTATCTTTTTGACTTTAACAGGGATAGCAGCTAAAAAGACTTGCCCATAATCTTTAGTCCATAGCCGTGAATCTAAGATTAAAAACTGCCCCCTATCCTGTTCACCGCGAATTAATCTGCCCATTCCCTGCTTGAAGCGAATAATTGCTCGCGGCATAGTATCAGAATGGAAAACATCAACGCCGCTATCAACAAGTTGCTTTTGGCGCAATTTAACCTCTGGTAAATCTGGTGATTCAAACGGCAATTTAGTTGCTATTACGAGATCAACACCACATTCATGGAAGTCAATCCCTTCCCAAAAGCTGTCTGCTCCAAGGATAATAGCTCTTTTTGCTATTGCAAATCTTTTGATAATACGGTTATTTGAGCCGGAGACGCCTTGAGCTAAAATTTCAAAATCTCGTAAGTGCGGTGAGTTAATGATTGCACTGTAAACATTCTTTATTAACTCCAAATTAGTCATTAAAACTAAAACATGATTTTTGGTTTGCAAGTCATGCTCTAGAATTTGAATTAAAATTTTTGCAAAAGTCGGTTCGTTGACATCAGGTAAATCATTAACGGATAAAACTTCCAGATGATCAGCGAGTTTAAAGGTGCTGGTGCCGACATATTCTTGTGGTGTCAGGTCTGTCAAACCAAGTTGCTTAACAATAAAATCAAACCCATTTTCACTAGTCAGAGTTGCACTAACAAACAGAATATGATCGAAACGATCATATATTTTACGTAATTCTGGAGTAGCATCGAGCATTAACCAGCTTAAGTTGGCACTCAATGGATCTTGGGGGTTGGTTAAAGAAACTATAAATCCTTCGAGATCAAGATAAGTTCTTTTCCGCAATAAATCTGATAATTGATAGCTTTTAGTAATGTAGTAGTCTAACTGATCTATTTGGGCAGAAATATCACTCAAAATAGCATCCCGATCAATATTAGAACTATCAGTTTCATTATAAAGTTTAAATAAGATCTGGTTAGTTTGCTGCCTGACATTTTCTAATTTGCGCTGTAACTCAGCTAGTTTTACTAAAAATTGATTATTTTTCGGAAATAAATCTGTGCCTTTAAAGCTGAGAAGTAAGTTGCCATTAGCCAAAACACTTTGGCTGACGGCTTTTTTCTTTTTAGAGCATAACAAATGTTGCAAATGATTGATTACTTTAATTAAATCTAATATTTGGGGATCTAATTTTTCCAGTAAAAAATTAAATTGGACATCATTGCCATATTGGTTAAACACACTGTCATCAGCGTAGAAAAGCAAATTACGCAAATGAGTTAGGGCTCCCCATAGGGATTCAAATTGAAAAGAATCATTGCGCGAACTAATAACATTGTCTACAAAGCGATGTGCTTCGTCAATCACCAAATAGGGATTTTGTCCCCAAATAGTGTCATTATAATGGTTAGCTAAAAATGCGTGATTGGTTACTAGAATATCAGCTTGTTCTTGACGTTGTCTTGCCAGATTCCAAAAGTCCACTTTCGCAAAACTGCTCCCGACACGAGCATCCCCCGGATGAGCTATTTGTGCAAACAAGGGTGCTCGATAATTCGTTAACTGCAATTCATCCAAATCACCCGTATTCGTTTCAGTTAACCAAACCAAAATTCGCATCTGCAAAACCAGAGTTAATTTATTTGGTGTATCTTGGTATAAACTTTGATAAAAACCATCTAGATCAAGATAATGATTGCTGGCCTTAACTTCTTCTGCTTTTAAATCCAAGTTCGTCACATTTAATAACTGAGGTATCTCTTTATTAATAATTTGTCTTTGCAAAACTTTAGTCGGCGTGGCAATTACTAATTTTCTACTGGTATAAAGCTGATAAGAATATGCGAATAAATATGAAAATGTCTTTCCGGTACCGTTTGGTGCTTCAACCAGCAAAGCTTTTTGGTCAGAAATATTAATGAATTGCTCAATCTGGTTAATCAGATCAACTTGAGGCTGCCTATAATTTATTTTCTTTTTAAAAAGCTTTCTTTTTGCCTGATCACTTTGAGGAAAAGTAGCTGAATGCTCTTGCTCATTATTAGCTACGCTTTTTTGTTTTCTTAAAATTATTTGACGTACCTGCTGATATTTGGCAGGTAAAGGACGCTTTTCTTTGCGAGCGTCATCAGCGATCGTGGTAAAAATCCATGACGTATCACGAATTAACCCATGTGCTAATGAACTAAGTGTGTTAAGAGTTGCTTGCGGTAATTTTTCCAAGCGGCGAATAATTTTTATTAGCAGCACAGCAGTTCCGTAAGCATCGGAATCAGCCTTGTGCGGATTTAAATGTTCAATCTGTAATTGAGCAGTCAAATCACTCAACTTATAGGATGGTTCGGTTGGGAAAGCTATTTTAGCTAGCTCCACCGTATCAATTGCCCGGTTAGTAAGAGGCTCGTAGCCATGCTCTACCAATTCATAATTTAAGAAAGGCAAATCAAAGTTGACGTTATGAGCTACAAAAACTGTATCTTTGAGAATCTTAATAATCTGAGGAGCATAATATGAAAAGTCCTTCTGGTGAGCAACATCTTTATCATGTATGTGCGTTAAGTTTTGAACAGCTATAGGAATTTCACGGTGAGGATTAATCAAAAAAGAATACGTTTTTACAACTTTTAGATTTTTTATTATGGCACAACCAAACTGAATAATATGATTGTTGTCTTCACGCTGTGTCCCGGTAGTTTCCAAATCTACTACAGCAAAAACAGTATTGGCAAATGACTTCATTTTTTAACTTGACCCTCCTTTCATCTATTTCACTTCTACAACTTTTTGAGCATCTAATAAAATCAAATATTTGCTTTTAACTTTGACATCAGCAAAGGAATTCAATGCCCTTTCATAAAGGCGCAACTGCCCCCGGTATTTCTGCTTAATATTATTGATTGCCAGATCTAAATGTGTAGGATCAATGTGGTCAGTTTTATAATCGAATAATATTATGCCATCTTTTTCAATAAAGTAACCATCAATTGTTCCGTGAATTAAAATTTTAGCATTTGGATCGTCAAAATGCTCAAAAAGAATACTAGCAGGCAATAAACTGGAAAATTCAATTTCACGTTTTAAATTTTGTGGTTGTTGCCAAAACTTGGCAGCAAAATCACTGTGAACAAACCAATTAATTTGGTTCAGGTCAAGACTTGAAACTAGATTACTGTTCAATTTGTTTTGCTTAACTAGTTGTTGAACTTCTTCTTCAACTTGCTGCGGCTTTCCCTGACCATGATAGTCATAATATTGCAAAATTAGGTGCATTGCCGTACCAATTTCAGCACCAGTAAACTTAGTTTTGAATAAAAAATTAGGCTTGGTATCAATCGGTTGCAAATACCTATTTGTTGATGAGAGTAAGTGGGCATTTTCAAGTTCATTGTCAAGCGGATCATTAAAAGCCTTTTTTATTTCAGAAACTGATTGGTAGGCTGTTGTTTTACTTGCATCCTTAAAAGGATAATCAAGCCCATACAAATCTTTAATTCTTGATAGTAAATAAGAGTTTTCTGTATCTGCTTGTTCTTGAACCTGAGTTTCCGTCACATTTATTGTTTCACCTTGATAGTCAATGTATAACAAATCCTGACCAGTTTCAGAGGCAAAATTAATATCAGAAACTTTTTGTGCGATCAATTCGTCAAATTTAATAGATGGTCCAATTAGATCCATTGGGTTTGTGGAATTTAGCTTACTATTAAGAGAAAGTGGGTTTTGCCATTTTTGAAATGTTTTCTGCAAATCATTGATATCTGCTACCAATATTAGTTTTTGCTTTGCGCGGGTCATTCCTACATACAAAATCCGCGCTTCTTCTTCTAGGAGCTGCCTTCTTTTGGCGACGTTATCAAATGCTTTAATTAAAGTATCGGCACGATAATGCTTACATCTAATAGTTAAACCAACTGAATCAGAGCTGATAATATAATTATTGCTTAGGTCACGCAGCTGAAACCGGTGTTCTAGTCCAAGATAAAAAACTATTGGAAATTCTAACCCTTTAGAGCCGTGAACTGTCATAAGACGGACGGAATTACCAGCTTCTTTAGTTAATAAGGGCTGGGCTAAATCTTTTTGGCTGCGTCTCATGCGCTCAATGAAATTGATAAATTGATATAAGCCTTTAAAGCCGGCGCTCTCATAAGAAGACGCTCTTTCATACAAAGCTTCGAGATTAATTCTGCGTTGCTTGCCATTTGGCAAAGACGTCATAATTTCCAAAAGGCTGGTTTTTTCATAAATACTCCACACCAATTCAGAAATTCTATGTGTTGTCGCAAATTGGCGCAATTCTTCCAGTTGATTTAAAAAGTCCTTTATTCTTTGACTTAGTTGATCACCGACTGCAACGTAAGCTGCCAACGCACTATAAAAACTGGCATTTGGCGTATGAATTCTAATTCGGCTTAAATCAGGTTCTTTAAAGTTAAAAAGAGGCGACCTTAAAACAGCTACCAACGGTATATCTTGATCAGGATTATCAATAATCCGCAGGTAATTTAAAATAATAGTTAATTCCAATGTTTGAAAATAATTTTTAGCGTCTGTGACCATGATGGGAATATTATTTTTAGCAAACTCCTGCATAATTTCAAGATTATTGCTCCGGCTCCTGGTTAAGATCACAATATCGCTATATTTAAAAGGACGGAGTTTGTTTGGTTCTTGAGAATGTTGGTCATAAACTAGCAAGTTTTCTTTTTTAAATTGTTTAATGCGGTTAATGACCATTGCGATTTCTGCTGAATCAATGTCTTTCTCATTCTCATTTTGAGTATTATCAGTCTCTTTACTTTTATCATGAAGAAGTATTTCAGTGGCGTCCGCCAAATTTTCGGGCTGGTTCTTGGAACCATACTTTAATTGCCCTTCTTTAGCATAGTCAATACCACCAAAATCAGGGGTCAAAATGTTGGCAAAAACCTTATTAACAAAATTAATAACGGGTTTAGTCGAGCGGAAATTATCGGATAAAAGAATTCGTTCCTCTTTTGCAGCATTTTCTTGACGGGCAGCTTCTTGATATTTATGTAAAAACAAGCTTGGTTCAGCCTGCCTGAAGCCATAAATCGATTGTTTAACATCCCCCACCATAAACATGTTGTTGTGACCGTCTTTTTTAATTAATTGCAGTATCTTTTCTTGTAAGGGATTAATATCTTGATATTCATCAACTAAAATCTCGCTAAATTTATCTTGATAAAATTTGCGGGCCATTGCCGAAGCAGAAGTATCTTGACTCAATATGCGATACGCTAACTGTTCCATATCACTAAAATCAAGTAAATTCTGTGCTCTTTTTAGTTCTTCAAAACGGTCTATTAAAGCCAATTCAGCTTTTGTAATTGCCGCCATTATCTGAGAGCCCTTTTGCAAGAGATTAATTTGTTCTTTTTCTTCACTAGCATAGAATGAAGTAAATGTCGTAAAAATTTGATCTCCTGCTTCATTTTTTAAATTAATGCATTCTTCATAAAAAGCAACGAGATCCTCATCCCATTTACTGGACCTACGTATATTTTTTCTAAAAATACAAGCACGCAATTTTGCTCTCTGATCATCATAAGCAAAGTCATGTTTGAGGCTATCTAAATAACCGGCTAAGCACTCATTAAACAAAGTAAAGGCTTCTTTTACTTTGCCAAATTCTTTAGTATTCATGATTGCGCTTTGCAATAATTGGTCTATCTTATCTTTTAAATCATCAAATAGCGTAATCAAATACGGCTTGATTTCTTTTTGCCAAATAGCTGATGTCACTACGCTTTGGTCAATTTGATATTTTTGAGGCAATTGCTTTAGCCACTCACGGTAATCGGGCTTGGCCATGGCGTAATTATATAAATCTAATAATAGATTTTGAGGTGTTTGGGCATCCCTGTCGCCAGCGAAATTGTCATAAAAAGCAATAAAACCAGTATCTTTTTCTGTTAAAAACTCACTTTCGATTTCTTTTAATGCCCGCTCTCGCATTAATTCCGCCTGAGTGTCATCTGTTAAAACGCTGAAACTGGGATCAATGCCGACAACGTAATAGAACCGATGAATCACGTCTAAACAGAATGCGTCAACAGTAGAAATGTTGGCCGAATCAATTAGATTTAGTTGCTGGCGGAAATTAACCTTGGTGTTGCCATTGCGGTATTCTACTAAAAGCAAGTCTTTAATGCGCTTTTTCATTTCTGCGGCGGCTGCCTTGGTGAAAGTAACAACCAAAAGCTGGTCAATATTGGTGCCGTTCAATATTGCTCTTAACAAGCGGTATACTAAAACAGTAGTTTTACCACTGCCGGCAGACGCAGACACTAAAATATCTCGGTTGTCATCTTCAATAGCTTTTCTTTGAATATCAGTAAATGGGGGCTCAGTAGTATTTTTTGCCATGTTTAGTCGTCCTCCTGTAACCGTTCTGTGATTTTTTTGATTAATTCTGGTTTATCCATACTGCCAATTTGGTGGTACCTATTTTCTTTCAACATGGCATCGAAAAAGAAGATATCACGAAAATCGGAATATGTGAGTGCGCTAATGCCATTACCGTACTTGTAGGGATTGAGCTTGATTTGACCCGACAAGATTTGGCTAGATGCATCTTTAATTAGTTCTTCGTCATATTTGAGCAGCAGTTTCAGTTCATCATCCTTAAAAGCACTTCCGCTGAAAGAAAGCGAACCGTCCTTCTTTCTGCTTTTAACTCCTGAATAAAGGCTGGAACTAGTACCAGGTTTCTTTAATTCCGGTTCAGCCTCAAGCAACAATAGTTGGTCGTCATTGATTAATCCGGTGTATTTAAGGCGGTATTGGCCGTCAAGATAAGCCTTGTTAAGCTCTAATTTTTTATTATATATTTTCGTGCCATTAATTCGTTCCATTTGCCTAGTGACAGTTTGATAAAAAGCACCTAAAAGTGATAACGGCATTTCTGATTGAGTGAAAAATTTTTGATTGCGGGCCAGTACGTCCAAATACGAAACCATTTGTAGCGAAATGCCATGGTAAAAAAGCCCCAGATTAAATTTCTTGGCGGAAGACTTATAGTCGACTACCTGTGCCATAATTTCATTTTGATCAGGAATTTGGGCTAAATCAACACGGTCCATTTTCCCTCTCAAATTAACATAATGATCCCCTGAAATATTAGGTACTTTTAGTTGCAGGCCTTGGACTTTTTCTGTATTGCCAAAACTTAATTCTGAATATTTAGCTTTTAGCGGCGTTTTTTGAACTGCCTTGTGCCAGTTATGAGCCACATTACTAGTAGTATGATCAAGGCACTTAAAAAGAAACTCATTGAAAGGATCATTCAATAATTGCTGGTACTTTGGTTCGCTTTTCATTTCACTGCGGGCCAGGTCAAGCAATTGCTGCAATTTTACTTCATCAATGTCTTTTAAATTAAGGCTTTGCTGGTTTAATTCTTTGACTAGCCGGTCAAAGGTCTCATGAAAATAATTTCCAGCTTGAATTACATCCAATTCATTTTCGAATCGTTTATGAAGTCGCAATCCGTAGGTAAGAAAATATTCGTAGGAATTTTCATAAAAAGTTTCAAGCTGCGAAACAGAAGAATCTAAGTTTTCCCCATACAATTGTTGCGCTAATTTAGGACCAATATCTTCCGGTTCGTTAATAAACTGACTGGCAGCTATTACCTTATCTGTTCTTTGGGGCAGGTATTTCTTAGTTAATTTTAAAATATTGTCAACATCATTCTCTTTATTAGTCCTATTAAGATAGCTCAAGTAACCCAAGCTTGCTTGCGGGTTGGTAATAAAACTCAGTAATTCTCCCAAATTTTCCGGTAAATTATGTTGGCTATATTCAGGAGCACCAGCGTTTTTTAAGCGTTCATAGTAAATTGAAGGTTGCGCTGTTGCTGCTTCATCATTGGCAATGGAATAGCTCAAATAAAATTTGTCGTGTGCTAGTGCCATGCAGTTGCCAAACTGATAATTTTGGTCCAAATTACTTAGTTGTTGCCGATCTTCAATATATGAATCTTCACCAAAATCATTTTTCAGTTCAGTCAGATTTTCTGTGCTCAGAAAACCCGGAGTATTTTGAATTTGGGGTAGTCCATTGACTGTAGCACCCATAACGAAAACCTGTTTATAGCCACTAACTTGCACAATTCCCATTTCTGACAAATTGACAGCATCCAAAGTGGCAGGAATTTGGGAAAAAGTAGCTTCTTTAAAGCCGTTGATTAGGACGTTAAAAAAACTTCCCGTTTCAAAATCAGTCGGATTAATTAAAAGATAATCATGCAATAAGTTGATTAGTAAATCCCAAACTTGTTCGGATTGACGGGCTTCTTGCAAATTACCTTTATTCTGTGCAGTAGTGCGCCACTTTTCCAGAACAGTATTAACACCATTTTTTAGTAAAAAATTAAAAAAGATAGTAATAGCTTTTTGAGTATCCTTTTCAGCCTTTAAATTTGTAAAAAGATGAGAAATTTGTTTAACAAAGTAATCCTTGAGCCTGTTTATTTTACCTACTTCATCTGGAATTTTATCTAAGCCGATAACTTCAGCAGCCATATATTTAGTAAAGTCTTTGCGCCAAAGATTATGGTTTATGCCATGTGCAAGCACAAAATTTTCCAGCTGGTCGACATCATAAAGGTAAGAGGCATCATCATGATACCACTTGGGAATGATAAGACGGGTTTTCATAATTGCCAACATATTATTTGTCTGCAATGGTCTGGTCAAAAGCTGGGCGATATTTTCTATTAATACAACTATTGGATGGTACTTCATTTCCTGTTGCAAGTCGTTAAAAAACGGAATCTCATTTTGGCGCAAAATAGGAGTTAAATAAGTTTCATATTCGTGCAGATTTGGAGCTAACACCAAAAAGTCGCTATAACGATAATGCCCTAAAGTTACCTGCTGGTATATCGTATGGGCAACATAATAAGCTTCTGCATAGCGGTTATCAGCGCGGACAAGTTGGACTTGATCGCTGTTTTCCAGTCTGTCAATTTCTCCTGTCCAAAATTCGTTAAGCAGTTCTCTTTTTGAAGGTTTATGATCAGCATTTGTTGAGCTGACTTGATATTCTAAATTTTTGCTTTTAATATAGCATATTAGCTTGTTAATGGTATTTTGAATAACATAATCATAATCACCAGGTTGCGCTTTTGGCTCAATTTCACCTAGTTCAGTCTTAAACGCCAGTGTCACGCTGTGCGCTTTTGTCATTAATAATTTTACTGTGAGACATTCCTGTAAAGAAAAATGAGAAAAGTCGCTAAAATAAAAGTCAGTTTGACTTAGGTCAACTTCTGAATTTAAATACTCATTTAACTCCAGCTGAACTTCGTTAGTGGTAGAAAACTTACCGGCAATTGCGGCAATGAAATCAGCATAGATAATCTTGAGATCAGCGATTTTGTTTTTAGTTTCCAGCGTTAGGGATTCGGTATTAATCTCATTTAGGTCTAAATTGCCCTCCCGAATTTGTAAAATTGTGTCATATAGCTGTTTAATTAAGCCAGGATTCAAGTTTGTGGTTTGAAAAAGGTGCAGCTGTTCTTTTTTTTGCGCAATAATTTTGGCAAGCAGCATTGAAGCTGCAGCTTCATCAAGCTCGGTTGGCAAGCCCTTTTCGGCATCCTTCAAAAAAAACCAGGCTAAGCGGGAAAAAGATAAAACTTGCAAATTTTTAACAGATTGTTCAGAATGCCCCTGACTAATGGCAAGCTTATTTATTGCTCTAACTTCTGTGGTAAACTTAATGTGGTTAGGGACGATGACAAAAGTTTCGTGTTCTGGATAATTTTGATAATTTTTCACAGCTTCTGTTAAGACTTTATCCTGCATCGGATCGGTTTGTCGACCCAGTAATATTTTGATCATCGTTTCTCTTCTCCTTTGTCATTATTTTATCATAGGAGCAAAATTTTTTTATATACATTAAGGATCTTAAGTAAAATGAAAACAAGCTTTTTAGCACATGGAAAAGTAATTTTAATTGGAGAGCACTCGGTAGTGTATGGCTATAATGCATTGGCAATGCCAATTATGTCTTTGCATATTAAAACCACGGTTGAACCTGCAGCAAAAATGTGGATGGATACAGCTCATTATCAAGGCCCTTTTTTTATGGCTCCATCTGAATATGACGGCTTGAAATATGTTGTCAAAACTATGCTGGAAAAAGCAAATAGCACCGAAAAGCTTAAAATTACGTATACCGGAGAAATACCTATAGAACGCGGGCTTGGTTCCAGTGCTACAGTTGCTTTGGCTACTACGCGGGCTATGAATGACTACTTTAAACTCAATCTGAGTGAAAATGAGATTATTGCTATTACCAATCATGCCGAAATGATTAATCATGGCAAGGCTTCTGGCTTAGATGCTGCCACTGTTAATTCGAATTATCTAGTTTTCTTTAATAAAAAAGCAGGCCCTACAGCGCTCAAGGCCAAATTAAACTCTACTTTACTGATCATGGATACAGGAGAATTAGGCAGCACTAAAAAAGCTGTCAGCTTGGTTCATGAACAAGTTGAAAATGATCCAAAAGCTGCAGCCAAAATCGCTAAGCTGGGTAAATTAGCTGATGAAGCCAAAAGTGCCTGGTTAAAAAAAAATCAGGCACAAATTGGCACTATCTTTAATCAGGCTCAGGCTATTTTGCATTCTTTTAGCCTTTCAACCTCTAAAATCGACCAATTACAAAAAATTGCTCTGGCAAATGGTGCCCTAGGTTTTAAATTGTCTGGTAGTGGCTTGGGCGGAATAGTGATTGCGCTTTGCCATAACTCTGAAAATGCACAAAAGATAGCTGCTAAGTGTCAAAACATCATAGCTAACAGTTGGATTGAGGAAATATAGTTATATGGTTAAAACAATTCGTGCTCATACAAATATTGCATTAATTAAATATTGGGGCAAAGCCGATTCGCATTTGCGCTTACCTCTTATGTCTAGTTTGTCAATGACTCTTGACCAGTTTTATACCGATACTAAGATTTCTGCTAGTGACGAAGATTGTTTTGTTTTAAATGGTATCAGGCAAAAAGACGTGAGCGCTCAAAGAGTCTTTTCCTTTTTAAAAGTTTTACAGCAGAGGTTTGGCGTAACTGGTCACCTCTTAGTTGAGTCAACCAATAATGTTCCTACTGCTGCCGGTCTAGCTTCATCCAGTTCAGCTTTTGCGGCTTTAGCTGGTGCTTTTTGTGCTCATTATAATATTCAACTAACTCCAATTGAACTTTCTCGTTTAGCACGTTTAGGTTCTGGGTCAGCCTGCAGATCAATTTATGGCGGCTTTTCTGTATGGCAAAAAGGCACAGATGATAAGTCTTCGTATGCCTATGCCTTGGATGAAAATCCCCAAATAGATTTACAGCTGCTGGCCGTCGAATTAAATACCAAGCAAAAAAGGATATCATCAACTGCTGGGATGAAAATGGCACAAAGCTCGCCTTTTTTTCAACCCTGGCTGCTGCGTAATCAGCAGGAATTAGAGCAAATGATTTCTGCTGTTAAAGCTCAGGATTTCACGGCAATTGGCAGTCTAGCTGAATTAAATGCGACTGAGATGCACGCCGTTAACTTAACCGCACGACCTTCTTTTACCTACTTTGAGCCAGCAACTATCAAGGCAATCAAAATGGTATCAGAATTACGTCAAAACGGTATAGAATGCTATTTTACAATTGATGCTGGACCTAATATAAAAATCTTAAGTCAATTAAAAAATGTAAAAGATATTACTAATAAGTTTGTAACAGAATTCGAGAATGTTAAGATAATAAATGCAAGTTTCGGTCCAGGTATCTCATACCTGAACTAATTAATGTAAATTAATTGATTAGGAGATTTATTTCTTTTGATAACAGAACAAGCACCCGGAAAATTATATATTGCCGGCGAATATGCGGTTTTAGAACAAGATTGCCCCGCTATCTTAGTCGCAGTTAACCAATTTATCCGTGTTTCAATTATTAAGTCAAAATCTACCACCGGTTTAATTCATTCAAAACAATATTCCCAAAGTTCTATACATTGGGTTAGGCGGGGAGCTAAAATGGTTATTGATAACCGGGATAATCCATTTGAATACATCCTTTCTGCGATTTCCTACACAGAACATTTTTGCTTGGAACAAAAAGTAAAAATGCAAGTTTACGATTTATACATCAATTCCGATCTCGATTCTTCTGACGGCAAAAAGTATGGTCTTGGTTCAAGTGCTGCGGTAACCGTAGCCACAGTTAAAGCCATTCTACGCTTTTACAATGTTCCGTTTAGTAACGAGTTAGTTTATAAGCTTTCAGCTATTTCGCACTATTCTGTTCAAGGTAATGGATCAGCAGGCGACATTGCTGCCAGCGTCTATGGCGGCTGGATTGCATATCAAACTTTTGACAAAAATTGGTTGAGCAACGAATTAGCCCAAAAATCTCTATCAGAGGTCGTCAATGAAGCTTGGCCCGGATTAAAGATTCAACTTTTGACGCCGCCTGCCGAATTAAAACTGATGATCGGCTGGAGCCAAAAGCCAGCTTCTACTTCTCGACTAGTAGACGAAACTAATGCTAATAAGGCTGCTTTAAACGGCGAGTATCAAGAGTTTCTCAAGCTTTCCCGCCTATGTGTTTTGAAAATGATTGCCGGCTTTGAACGCCACGATATTCGTTTAATTAAAAAGCAGATTCGAGTTAACCGTAAACTACTGCAGCATTTTGCTCAAATTAATCAAATTGCAATTGAAATTCCCCGATTATCCAAATTAATTAACATCGCCGAATCGTTTGGTGGCGCAGCTAAAACTTCCGGTGCTGGTAATGGTGACTGCGGTATTGTGATTGCCGATGAACATACTGATACTGATTTTCTGGAAGAAAAATGGCGGCAAAACGGCATTATGCCCCTCGACTTCCACGTACACCAAATTAGATTAGCAAAATAAAATAAAGGAAAAATTATGACAATCCGATCTAAGCGTAAAGAAGAACATTTGCAGCTGGCACAAAAGTTTTATCAAAAAGAAAAAATGAATAGCTTTGACCAAGTCCATGTCATTAGACCAGCCTTACCTGAAACTGAAGTCGATTTAGCTACAATTAAAACGACGATGTTCGGCAAAAAAGTTACTGCCCCCTTCTTCATCAACGCAATGACTGGTGGCTCTGCTAAATCTTATATTGTTAACAAAGCTTTGGGTCAAGTTGCCCGCAGAACCAATATTGCCCTAGCACTAGGCTCTGCAAGTATCTTAAATAAAGAACCTGAGCAGCTAGACAGTTTTCTAATTGCTCGTGAAGAAAACCCCGATGGCGTTTTAATTGCTAATATTAATGGCAAAACATTGCCAGAACAGGCACAAAAGATTATTACCGAATTAAATGCAGATGCTTTACAAGTTCACCTTAACGCAGTGCAAGAAATTGCTATGCCAGAGGGAGAACGCAATTTTTATTGGCTGGATAATTTAAAAGATTTGCGCCAGAAAATAACGGTTCCCATTATTATCAAAGAAGTGGGCTTCGGCTTAGATCCCAAAACTATTTGCATGTTAAAAAAGGCAGGCTTTAAGCTCTTTGATGTTGCTGGTAGTGGTGGTACAAATTTTGCTCAAATCGAAAATGCCCGCAATCCTAAAGATTTGTCATATCTAAATGACATCGGCTTGCCCACTGTTGTTTCAGCTCTAGCGGCAGCAAAACAGCAAGTTGAGTTTATAGTTTCTGGTGGTGTACGCAATCCACTTGATGTTTTTAAAGGACTCTGTTTAGGCGGCAAGTATGTGGGTATTTCCAACCAATTTTTGCAAACGCTGCTTAATCACGATGAGGAATATTTGCAAAAAACAATTGCAAATTGGCAACAAGAACTGGCTGGTTTACTGGCGATGTACGGACAACACAGTTTAAGCGGTTTAAGCAATATTCCTAAATATTATGATTTAGAGCTAAAAAATATTATTGAACAAATATAAAAAATAATCCCAAAAGTGTAATAACTTTTGGGATTATTTTTATTTAAACTATTAATTTAACATGTGCCAGATTTCTTTTTGGACAGCGCTGTCGTTACTTGAACCAATAACATGGTTGGCTGCCCTCTTGGCAATTGGCAGAGCCGTGCCTGTCGCATAACTGTTGCCAACGTATTTTAACATGCCCACGTCATTACCACTATCGCCAAAAGCAACCATTTCTCGCGGATTAATTTTATATTTACTACCGAGATACTTTAGTCCTTCAGCCTTATTCATTCCTTTAGTTGACATATCAATTGAAGTAGCAGAACCAGAAACAAAACCGATTTGAGGGTATTTTCGCTTCAATTCGTCAAGCAGGTGCGGCATTTTCTCCGCAGAAACATCGAAAGTTACTTTGAAAATCTGATCATTTAAATTATCAAAATCATCAACCACTAATAATTTTTCATAGTACTTCTTTAATTCTCGCGCAAAGTCTGGTCCGTTTTTTCTTAAAGTATAAGCACTGGCTAAACCAGAAACAGTTGCTTTTTCATCGTATTGCTGCGTAATTTGTAAAATTGTCTGGAGATCTGAATGAGAAAGTGAATTAACGTGAATGACTTGTCTGCCTTTAGCAACCAAAGCGCCATTATCGGCAATATAATATATCTTATTTGCTACGTGAGGAAAACGTAAATACAAGTTTTCAAATTGATTGCCACTTGCAACCACAAACTTGATATTTTTTTCTGTCATGATCTTAAATTCACGCAAGAATAATTCTTCATCGTATGTTTTTTGGTCGTTTAACCAAGTACCATCCATATCTGTCGCAATTAATTTAATCATTATAAATAATAGTCTTTCCTTTAAAATCTTAATCCTTTAGGATAATAGTTTTTTAAAACTTGATTAGCAACCTTACCAAAACCCAATATAAAGTTATGGTAGCTGACTAACACAAACCCTTTTAGATCGGTGTTCACTTTGATTGCTTCTCCATGTAAATAGCTATTGTAGGAATTGGCAGTAAGATTGATTACTCTAGTTTGTTTCTGCGCTGCTAAAACCATGGCTAACTGGTGCCCTGGTTCAAACCGATTCTTTTTAAGCAAGCCCAATTCTGTCCCATTAGCGAGAATTCTTACATGTAAGCCTGTAGTATCTTGCGCCGGTATAAAAACGTGATTGTTTCTGATTAGGCAATCAGACCGCCAATTTAATAATGCGGGAGGTAAATTAAATTGATCCAAAATAGCGGCAATTAATTTAATTTCTGCTTTACTGGGCGCAATATTAGCTAAACGTCTTTTTCTTTTCTTGTTCTCCTTTCTTGAACCAGTCATGCTCATCTCTGGCTTTGCTGGTAATTTTAGTTTTGCGACAAATTGTCCTTCACCTATCGCAGCAGTTAGCCAAAATCTCAGTGTGTTAGCTAATTCCTTGTTGTGGTCAGCCCAATTAGGTTGCCCTTTAGCTACTTGATTAGTACCGAGTTCAATTGGTAAAATTTCAAGCTCAAACTTTTGACTTAGCCATGATATTATTTCTTCATTTTCTTCTGGTGAAAAGGTACAAGTTGAATAAACCAATGTTCCTTCCGGCTTTAACATCTTAACTGCCGCTGTTAAAATCTTTTTTTGCCTTTCTTGACATTTCATGACATAGTCTTGCGACCAGTACTCTATCGCCTGCTGGTCTTTACGGAACATTCCTTCGCCACTACAAGGAGCATCAACTAAAATTTTATCAAAAAAACGGGGAAATTGACTGGTTAAATTTTCGGGTTTGTCATTGGTAATTAAAGCGTTGGTGACACCCCAGCGTTCAAGGTTTTCACGCAATACTTTAGCTCGACTAGGTGAAATTTCATTTGCTACTAGCAGCCCTCTACTTTGCAGTTGCTCGGCAATTGCAGTACTTTTCCCACCAGGAGCTGCGCAAAGATCAAGCACTCGTTCGCCCGGTTTGGCGTTAATAATGTAACTTGGAAACATTGCTGAGGGATCTTGCGAATATACTGTGCCACTAATCCATTCGGGATCATGACCGCTAATTTCGCCGTAAAAAGCGTTGGGAATTACTGGAATATGAGATTGGGTATTATAAGATACTTGTTTATTTTCTTTAAGTGAATTAATACGATAGCCTTTTTTGGGAGGCTGAGATTTTATTGCAGTAAAGAGTTTGTTTGCTTCATCCTTTCCTAATAGTTTTTGATATTTTCTGACAAAGTCGTCAGGCAGCTTGATCATTTTTTTGATCCTTTCTTAATTGGTGTATGACGCAGAAACTATATGCTGCAGCAATGATAAGCCAGCTTAATGCAAGAAGCCAAATTAAATGTTGCTTGTTTGAAATAAATATCCGCCAACTTAAAAAGAAATACGCACCAAAAGTAACTGCAAGTTCAATCAATAGTATTCTAATGCCATGATTTATCAGCCAGTTGCGCAGCAGAGCGCCGTTTAAATGGGTTTGCTTAACAGTTTGCCAATCCATATAGGCTAAAAGTAAATTACTTAAAAAAGCGATAATTAAAAAGACAGCTATCAGCGCTATTTCACGTAAAAATGAAAATTGATGAATTTGATGATTTTTTACAAATAGTGGTGTCTTCACTTTAGCATGATAATGCTTCGCTATTTGACGTATGGTTTTACTTGAACTGTCGACTATTATGATGTAATTTTTTAGTTTGAATTTTCCAGTTGGCTGCTTAGGACCGGTGGTTAAATAATAACCATTCTGCTTCATTTGCCGGTAATGCTTTAAGATACCGATAACAGAATAATAAGTTTGATTAAGGTGAACATATTGATTATCCTGAACTTTCAAGGTTGGCACCTTAGCATTTAAACCCAAAACAGCAAATGAGACTCTACCTTTAAAATCATCGGCCGTAAAATATCTGCCAGATTCAGTGGGTAAAGTTACTACTTCATGGTTAGACCACACTAAAGTTTGATTATCCTTAGATTTACTTGCCAAATGAACCTGAATTTTATTTTTAGGGTAATTTTTTTGTAAATACGTGATAAATGAGCCAACATTTTGGTTGTTTTTTACATTGATATAACGGGTATTATTACTAAGTCCATAAGCCTCAAGAAGTTGATCAGCCTCTCTTGATTGAACATTGGACAGCATGCTGCCAATACCTAAAAGTGATAAAAATATAACGATTACTAAAATAATTTTCTTAATTTTCATGTGCTATCTCAAAAATGTGCTCTTCAATAAAATCAAAACTAGCAAAAGATCTGTTAATCTGCATCATTTCTTTTGAATGAACAAAATGTTCATTTCGCCAAAAAATTGGAGAATTCGTGGCGCCATTTTTTTCGCCAACAAAAAGTAGATGGTTGGTAAAATTGTTGTTACGCCAATTTAAAACTAGTTTTTCATCATGTTGACCAAAGTTCGGTGCCCAAGAACAAATAATTAAATCGACATTGTTTATTACGCTTAGAGCTTCTTCCGCATTCAAATTTTGTACTCTAATAAAAGAATTTGTGCCAGTTTTAGAGGTCTTCGACCATTCAAAATTATCGGTTGCGGTCATTTCAACACCAACTTCTGCTAATGCTTTGCTCCAATAGGCATTACCTGCCATAATCTCTAAACCGGTTTTAACGTTTAACTTGTTTTTGATCAATTCCGCAGTAGTTAAGTTAGGCACTGACCAAATACCAAATTCTCTTGCTAGAAATTCTCTTAAATTATTAATAAGCTGGTTAACGGTCTGAAACTGCTTAATTTTCCTGGCGGGAAGATTAATACATATTTCTTCAGCAAAGTCAGGCAAAAAGCCCAGCTTTTCAGGAGCTCTTTGCAAAATCTTTTTTTGCTTTATACAAGAAACTATTTCGTTTACTTCCCTTACTTGCTGATGAACAGGTTCTAGCCTTAGTTCATCATCTAATTGGTTAATTTTACTTAAAAAATCTGTCATTATCAAATACCTATAATGATTTTAACATTCAAAAGACAAGATTTCAGTTATAATAAAAGGTAACATGATAAAGGAGAATATTTTATGGCAAAAAAAGTTATGAAAAAACAGGATGAAGAAGAAAGTTTAGGTAAATTTCTCCTGGATGTAGTCATAATGATGGCAGTAATTCTGGGTGTGTTCTATGTTTTATTTCACTTTGTTCTTTCGAATGATAGAGTTTCGGGACCGTCAATGCAGCCCACGTTTGAAGACAATGATCGCTTGATAGCTGTGCGCAATTTCACTCCTAAGCGTAATGACGTGGTAGTGCTTCTTGCTCCAAAAGCCGCAAATGATACCCCTGGTGCTTATTACATTAAGCGCATTATTGGCTTACCAGGAGATAAACTGGTTTCTAAAAACGACAAAATGTATGTTAATGGTAAGCTCTTACCTGAACCTTATCTTGAGAATCACTTTAAAAAGGCTAGTAACGCTCAGGGCCAACCATATACCAATAATTTCACCTATAAGGTACCTAAAGGTTATTACTGGGTAATGGGTGATCATCGGGATATCTCCAAAGATTCACATATTTTTGGCCCCGTTAAGCGGCAAAATTTAATTGGGAAAGTTAAATTCAGGTATTGGCCATTTAATAAAATTCAAGGTTTTTAACTTTAATTTCCTTTGAATTTTAGTATTTTTCCGTTAAAATAAATTGTAAAGGAGAATTTAATATGAATCACCAGTTAGAAGAATTATCCGATGCAATTATTGACTTTCAGGTCAAACATCATGTTACTGATACTGATTTAGCTTTTGCCAGTCATTTGTCAGTTGAAAAAATTCATGCAATGAAGACTGGCGAAGGTGAATTTACTCCTGAAGAAATTAATCAGCTGTACGATTACCTTGCTGCAAATCATTAAAAAGTTAATTATAAAGTTTAGCCTGCAATGACTTTTATTTCATTGCAGGTTTTTATTTTACGTGATTTTAGAAAAATATTAATCATAGGATTAATTATAGGAATTGTCTTGCTTTTGAGCAGTTTAATAGCGTTTATTATTTCAAGGCAAACCCAAAGTCTAACAGCAAAGAACATTGCTATTTTGACTTTTATTGCCTTTTGCCTTTTGTCTTTTATTTGGATTGGCATTTTTAATGTTTGTCTCATGGGTCTTTTTTGGCTGTTAAAAAGACGCTAAAAATTTTTTAGCGTCTTTTAGTATGTTTAGTATGCGAATTTTTATTTTCCTTCTCTAGCCTCAAAGAATTTACTGAAAAGAATTGTATCTAAAAACCAAAAAAGTAAATTGATTGCAAGCATTAAAATGAGAGCGAGAGCCAAATCGTCATTTGTTCCTGTGGTTTCCCCCAACATAAATCTAAACGGAAACGAAATTATTTGTAGACCAATATCACTTGCTTTGATTGCAAGCCAGGCTACTAAAATAATCACAAAAACTGCTATTACCCGAAAGTAAGCTTTGCTGAGCGCTTCCGGAAGAAAATCCAAAAGAGCACGACTGGAGTAATTTAAAAAGCTAATAATGAAGTAACCAAAAAATGCGCAGAGAATAGTCATCATAATTGCTCCAAAAAAGTTAAACATAATTTCCAAATCAACTTGTTGTAAATGTCTGCCAATATCGGCAAACATTTCGATTATGGTGGTATGAAACTGACTGTCGAAGGTAAATGTCACTATGCCTAAAACAAGAGTACAAATTATTTCCAGTAGGACAAAGAATAGCAATGCGCCAAACGAACTCAAGATGTTATCAAAATAAAACTTTTTGTCATCAATTGGTACTAAGCGCCAAGTCTGGTTACCACTAACGTGTTCATTTTGATAACAAGTAGATAAATAAAATATTCCGGTGAAAAGCCATGCAAATACCATAAAAATAGCCAACCATAAAGTAAAGAAATTGGAAAAAATATTCCTATTAAGGTATAAATGACCATTATGAAAATTGAAAAAAGTTATTGCAAATGTTGCTACTGTCTGAATAATTAACAGAAGAGAAATCCATTTAGTTTTTAACCTAAAGAGTACGGTAAAATAACGATTAAAAATTGCCATTATTCCTCCTCCTCTCTCTGGTAAAAGCTTTCATAAAAATCTTCTACTGTTTGGTTATCCGCTCTAATTTCTTCAGTAGACTTTTGCATACAGACAGTTTTATTTTTAATAATTACCACTTCATCTAATACTGCAGCGATTTCATTGACAAAATGATCAGAAATTAAAATAGTAGACTTTTCCTGCTTCCATAAGATGATCGATTTGATAATCTTTTTACGAGCCATAGCATCAATGCCGGAAAAAGGTTCATCCAGAAGATATAAATCGGTTTTTCTAGAAAAAGTTAGAGCAATTATCAGCTTTTCTTTCATTCCTTTGGACATTTCAGATAAGCGCAGATCAGAAGCTAAATTCATGAATTTTCTTAACTGCTCAAATTGCTTTAGACTAAAATCATGGTATAGAATTTGGTAAAACTTGACGATTTCATTAACTTTGACGGAGTTGGAAAATCCAGTTAAGCCATCAGTAAAAGAAAGATGCTCTTTTCTGTCAGCCTCTTTAGTAAAACCAGCAACTTTTACCGTGCCTTGGTAATTTTTGGCAACTCCGCTGATAATTCTCATCAATGTGGTTTTACCTGCACCGTTTTCGCCCAAAAGAGCGACAATTTTTCCCGGTTTGAGTGTTAAATTTAAATCAGTAATAATTTTTTTCTGGTTCTTTTTGTAAACCAAATCGGTTATTTCTAAAGGGTTTGCCATTATTCACGCTCCTCTTTAAGATATTCAGATAAAGATTTGAGAATTTGTTCGTCAGATACTCCTAAAGAATTCATACTATGTACAAACTTATCTAGTTCCGCATTAATTAGTTCCCTTTTTGTTTTATCAAGTAAAGTAGTATCTTCAGTGACAAAATTACCTTCTCCCCTCTTGGTGTACAAAATACCTTCAAAATTCATCTGTTGTAAAGCACGTTGCACCGTGTTGACATTAACAGTGAGTTGCACTGCCAGTTCACGTACAGAAGGGATTTTTTTACCTGGCTTCAATTTGCCGGTAATTATTTGTCGATATAGGTATTGCTTAATTTGTAAGTAAATGGGAATGTTATCTTTAAATTCCACAAGTCCACCATCCTTTGGCCGTAATACACCTATAATACACTATCATAAACTAGATTGATTTTTTCCGCAAACCTTTTAACATTTGTAGTTAAACTACTTTTTGTAAATAGTTGGTAAGTTTCTACTTTTTATTAGTAACCCTACTTATGTTCAGTTGCTTCATAAAAATGATTAATTAGGAAAATATTGCTGCCTAATAAAGTAAGATCGCTAATTGCGTTTGCCAAAATTGCAAAAGGTAAACTACTAGAAAGATTAAGTCCATAATTAGTCGGATGAATCACTGATAGAAGAACTTGGTAAACAAAGATATTTTGGATTTTAAAGAAGAACCAGATTAATCCGAAGATTATGACTATGTGTAATACTTTCACAACTGCTCCATTAATGTTTGCAGGGACAAAATCTAGTATTGCTCGGCTGGCAAAATTAAAGAAACTGATAACAAAATATAAAAAGAAACAACTTAAAATAGCTAAAACGATCGTACCAAGTATTATCCAGAATACATTAATGTCAAGATTGCGTAGAATGCTTTTTAATAAATCGCGGAAAAAGTATACAACAGGCTTGTCGGTCAGATACGATGAAAACAGTAATATCATTACTGTGACGAATTCGAGTACAATAAAGTAAATAAAAGATACGAACGTGCTTAATACATTAACAAGATAAAATTGCCCATCGCTTATTGCAGCTAAGCGCCAAGTTTGACTGCGATTAAATTTCTCGCTTTGTAACGGCGTAATAAAATAAACAAAAAAGATAACAAAAAAGGCCAAGAAGACAAAATATAATGCCCATTCCGGTAAAATTCCGACATTGTTTTGGGGATTTTTGCGGATATGCCAATTGATTACTTCATAATATGTAAAAAAGGCACATGCAAGAGCTGCAATTATCTGGAAAAAAAGTAATATGTGTAATTTTTTAATTTTAATTTTAAATAGTCTATTAAATAATCTGCTAAATTCTGTCATTTGGGACCCCTTATTTTTTATTTTTGCTCGATGACAAATTGTCATTGATATAAATTTGTACTATGCCTCTACTTTATTTACTCTGCTTCAAAGAAATACTTAAATAAACAGATATTAATAACGTACATTATTAAATTAACAACTACAACAATTAAATTAAGATAGGGTAAAGTGTTGTTGTAAGCCGGATTTAAGTTTAAAAAATGCAAAAGGCTGCCTAAAAATTGGTCGACAAAAATTTTTTCTACTTTGGTAAAAAGCCAGGCTATTAGGATAACAATAAAAATATGTAATAGTTTGACAATTAACCCACTTGAAGCTATAGGAAGATAATCCATGATGGCTTTACTGGAAAAATTTAAAAAGCTGATCAATAACGAAATGAAAAAGCAACATAAAAGTAAGAGTAACATGATATCAAAAATTAAACGAATTGTATTCAGTTCAAAATTTGGTCTAAATTGCTTAAACATTCTTTCGCATGAATTACGAAAAGCCTTATCCGTAAAAAATGAAACAATTAGTAAGATGCCTGCAACAATAATGTTAAGAAAAATGAAATAGATAAAAGTTATAAACGAACTTAAACTATTAGCAATATAAAATTTTTCATCAGTGATTGCAGTTAAACGCCAAGTTTGACTGCGATTAATCTGCTCATTTTTGACAGCCATATAAATAAAAAAGAATATGATAAAAAAGACACTCAATAGACAAAAGTACATTAGCCAATCAGGTAAAAGCTCGGAGTAAAGATTTAAAAATTCACCAAAATCACCTGTACCAATCAGCAGCCCAAAAACAGAAAATGCTAAGGCACCAACTAATTGTATAATTAAAAATGAATAAACTTTCTTGGCTTTTTCTACAAAGAATCTGCCAAATAAATTTTTAAAAGAGGTCATGCTTTTCCCTTCTCCTCTGAAAACAATGAAACAGTATTAGGTTTTACTTCTCTCCTGCTTCAAAAAAGTGATTGATTAAGAAGACGTTAATGCCAAGTATTATTAAATCAATAATAAACATCATTAATACCACTGATTCCAATCCCGCAAGACCTGTAGATCTTAGTAAAAATATATTGATAATATAGTTTGCAAAGACACTATAGAGCCTAACTAGTAATCCTACCAAGACGATAATTATAAATATGCGCACAAAAGAAATTAGAATATGACTTGATGCATGTGGTAAAAAGTCTAAGATTGCTTGACTGGAAAAGTTAAGAAAACTAACCAAAAAGTAAAGAAAAAGACAAGTAAGAATTAGTAGTAACATAATGCCAATAAAATCAAAAATTGCAGTACTGTTTAAATCAACCTCAAAATGTAAATTTTTGCCAAATTTAGAATTAGTAAATATTGATAAAAATAAAAAACAAATTGCAATTAACACATCTAAGAGCACAAAATAAATCAACGAAACAAATGAACTTAAAATATTCGCAACATAAAACTTGCCATCACTGATTGGTGCTAAACGCCATGTTTGATTTCTATTTAACCGTTCATTTTCAACTACAGTTAAAATGAACAAAATTGGTCCGAACAAGAAAGTTAATGATGCAAACAGTGCCATCCATCCTGGTAAAAACTCGAGATTATCGTGCGAATTAAAGTGAAATCTGCCAGAATAAAAACTAAAATAAGTAAAGAATGCTGAAGCTAGAGAACTAATGAATTGCAGAATAACTAAAAGATAAACATTTTTGGCTTTTTTCTGCAGTAACTTTTCAAACAAATGATTGAAAACGTTCATTATTCCTCCTCCGCATCGTATAAACTTTCATAATAATCTTCAACACTTTTATGATGCTCGCGGATCTCCTCAGTAGATTTGTGCGTGTAAATGGTTTTGTCTTTAATAATGACGATTTCATCAAGCATACTGGCTATTTCGTTGACAAAATGATCTGAAACAAGAATCGTTGAATTTTCCGGTTTCCATAAAATGATCGAATTAATTATTTTTTTGCGCGCCATGGCATCTATCCCCGAAAAGGGCTCATCTAATAAATAAAGGTCAACTTTGCGCGAAAATGCCAGGGCAATGATTAACTTTTCTTTCATTCCTTTGGACATTTCAGATAAGCGCATCTCTGAATCTAATTTCATAAACTGACGCAACTGTTCAAATTGATTTTGATCAAAGTCTTGATAGATGATCTCATAAAATTTGACAATTTCTTTGATTTTCGTTGAATTAGCAAAACCAGATAATCCATCAGTAAATGAGAGATGTGCCTTTCTTTCTGCAACATTGCTCTCACCTGAAATAGTAACTGTCCCGTGGTAATTTTTGGCCATGCCGCTGATGATGCGCATTAAAGTTGTCTTCCCAGCACCATTCTCACCTAGAAGGGCTACAATTTTTCCCGGTTGTAAATTTAAATTGATGTTATCCAAAATTGTTTTTAAATTTTTTTTGTAAGTTAAATCTCTTATTTCCAATAGATTTTCCATTTTCTACTCCTACTTTAAGTGTTTAGTTAAAATCAAATTAAGCTGTCCCGCTGAAACTCCTAAGGCTTTCATATTATGCACAAATTTACTTTGTTCAGATCTGATAATGTCTTTTTTAATTTTTTCCAGTAATTTTTTATCATTAGTAACAAAATTACCCTCTCCTCTTTTAGTAATTAAAAGCCCCGATATGATCATTTGCCTGAGCGCCTTTTGAATAGTATTCACGTTGACCATTAGATGGGTTGCCAAATTACGGACAGAGGGAATTTTCTGACTGGGTGTAAGTTTTCCGGTAATTATTTGGCGACATAAATTTTCTTGGATTTGAACATATATCGGCCTATCATCTTTAAACTTCATATTTTCCCTCTAACTGTATTACATTTATAATACACTATAATATTACAATAAACTTAAAAGTTATGCAATTACTTACTTAAAATCTTTTTCTGCGAAAGATTAAATAGCCGGTAATCACAAAAATAAGAATATAGACTAGACTACCCATAAAAAGCTCTTGGTTATTCAGGTGGGTAGTTAAAACATACATGCCATAATTACCATATTGCCTGGTTAAGTCTACCATGTTAAACGGGTTCCATTTCATAATGTTCACCAGTTTGTCTCCGTTCATTAGATCTGAAGAAATACTTTGACCCATGAATGTAATTAGAAGGCTTGCTGTGATTACAATTGCACTACTATTAATTAGACACGAGAGTAAAAAAACTATGGCAATAATTAACATTGTAGTAACTAAATCTATTAGAGAAGCAGTTACCATGTTTAGCCATACTGGCTGATGATATAGATATGAAGTCGACCAGTTAACCTGATAATTAAATATGGTATATTGCAAACAAATTGTATAAAAAAGAGCTAGCAGATGCAGAAAAACATTGTATAAGAATAAAACAATATACTTTGATAAGTAAACATATATTTTATTTGAGGATTTATATAAAAGTGTCAAAATCGTATTGTTTTGAAATTCCATTGAAAAACACGTGGCACCTATTATCACTAGGATAAACATTATAAAATCAGAAGAATCAAAAGTTAATGTTAAAATTAGCTTTTTACTTTCATCTGCTAAAACGAAACCGGTAATAAGCATTAGAAAAAATAATATGATAGCTGAAATCCAAGTAATTTTGCGGTGCACTAATTTATATAATTCTTGCTTAATACTATAAATCATTTTAGTAATCTCCTCTCTTTATACTTGTCGATGTTTGAATAGATAATATCCCAAGACCATAAAAACTATGCCGTAAACGATATTGGCTATAATTAGTTCAAGACTTGATAAATTCGATTTTAAGCTAAGGCTTGGATTTGATAATTGCTGGGAAATAAAAATCATATTTAAAAAGTTCCATTTAATAGTACTTATAAAATGGGGAAAGGTTTGCATTAATCCTTTGGAAAAGCTGGCACCAAAAAATGCTAGTACAATTCCAAAACAAACTACTACAGCATTATTTTTAACCAGCATAATGAGCATAAAAGATAAGCCAATGCTAAAAAAGGAATAAATTAGTGCTCCTGCCAGGTTAGTTACCAGATCATTTAAAAGATTATTATCATTTTTATTAACTAACCAATCATATCTGACATTATTAAAGAACATGCCTAAAATCAAGGTAAATAAACATGCAATCACTGTTAAGAGAAAACTATAGGCCAAGACAACCAAAAACTTGGAAAAGTAAATTTGAAACTTGCTTGAACTCTTATACTCCAACATGATAATCGTGTTATTCTTGTATTCCATTGAAAAAATTGCAGATGCTACGGTAATAACTATTAAAGGAATCCACTCAATTGCACCGAATCCGTAGCTAAGGGATTGGCGCATAATAGGATTAGTAAAAAAATTGTAAATCATTGTTACAATGAGAACAATCAGACCATACAAAGCGATGTTTTCATGCCTGAATTTATAAATTTCCTGTTTAAAGCTTATAAGCATTCTGTCTAGCCCCTTTTCTTTTCCAAGACATCAACTACAATTCGTTCAAGGTTGGCTTCAAGCGGCAACATTTCTTTTAAATGAACACCTTTGTTAAAAAGCAGATCTTCTATTTTGTATATGTCGTTTTGACTTACTATCAAATAATTTTCATTTTCTGTAAATGTGATTTGATAAGCAGCAAAAATCTTTTTTGCAAGTTTATTATTTTCAGTAGTCAAATGGTATTTTTGGTGACTAATTTTTTCAAATTCTGCGACCTCTTTATTCAATATAATTTGCCCTCCAGAGATTAAGACGACTCTCGTCATTACTTTTTGTAATTCACTTAGAATATGACTTGAAATTAAAAAAGCTGTTCCTTGATTAGAATATCTTTTAATTAATTTTCTCACTCGAATCGTTGATTCAATATCCAGTCCGTTCATTGGTTCATCAAGAATTACAATTTGAGGCTGATTTAGTAATGCGATTGCTATGCCTAGCTTTTGCTTCATGCCAAGAGAATAGCCGTTTGCCTTGTTATTAATAAACGAATCCATTTGTAATTCATAAATTAGATTGTTCATGTCTGCTTGCTTTTGAGCATAAAGGGTCAAATTCTGCTTACCAGTTAAGAAGGGATAAATTGCGGGATGTTCAATTAATGCTCCAACCGTTGTTAACGCATGATGGTCATTTTCAGACACATTCTTGCCATTGACCTCTATTTTTCCTTTAAATTTCATTAAGCCTAAAATGGTTTTCATAATAGTTGTTTTTCCGGCTCCATTTGGGCCTATTAGACCTATTATTTCACCAGCTTTAACATCAAAAGTGGCATTATTAACTAACACTGTCTTCCCCACATAAGTGCTAACTTTATCAACTCTTAGTGCGATAGCATTTTGCATGATCACTCATCCTTTCTTCTTTTATTATAATAGTGAACTACTTAAGTAATACACTAATATAATAAAATAAGTAAATGATAATGGCAAGTGCATCTTTACAAAAAATCTTAGAATTATTTAAGTGTTCCACAATACGTCCAAAAAATCTTAAAAAAACAAAAAAAGCGCATAAAACCATTTTTGACAATGATTTTATACGCTTTTTCTTGTCTTTGTATTAGTTGTGCATAATTTTACTAACTTTTTGATAGCTTATTTATCTTTATTACAGCAGCTTTTAGCCCTTTATTTATTTTTAATTATGGGAGTTATAAATAGTCAGTTTTGTTTCACTACTTGTTATCAGCAGCATTCATTTGCACCATTTTTATCATGACATCTACAGCTTTTGCCATGGATTCCAGTACTGTGTACTCGAAGCGTCCGTGCATGTTTTCTTGACCAGAGAACAGATCCGGACAAGGTAAACCTCTATATGTCAGAAGTGAACCATCTGTCCCTCCCCTTACGGGGTCTTCATTGATGGTTAAACCTTCAGCTTGATATGCTTTTCTCGCTAAATTAACAATTTCCATGTGATCTTTAAGAATATCAGCCATATTGTAATATTGATCTCTCATGTTAAGCTTAATTCTTTCTGTGCCGAATTCCTTATTCATTTGATTGACAATAGCTCTGACTCTATTTTTACGATCTTCAAGACCATCTCTCTCAAAGTCGCGCACGATGTATTCCATTTGGGCGTTGTCTACTGTACCAGTAAAGTTGGTCAGATGATAAAAGCCTTCTCTTCCAGCCGTCTTTTCAGGAACTTCGTTTTGCGGAAGTTGATTTTGGAAGTTAATACCAACCTGGATAGCATTGATCATCTGATCTTTAGCCACTGAAGGATGCACATTTACTCCTTGAATATCAAGCGTAAAAGTAGCAGCAGAAAAAGTGCCCCAATCTAACTTACCTGGAGCCCCGCCATCGACTGTGAAAGCAAAATCAGCACCAAATTCTTTGATATCAAAATGCTGAGCACCCATACCGATTTCTTCATCAGGAGTAAAACCAAAGCGAATCTTGCCGTGTTTGATTTCTGGGTGGTTTAACAAATATTCTGCCACAGTAACTAATTCTGCTACGCCACATTTGTCATCCCCGCCCAGCAAAGTGTCACCAGATGCTGTAATGATAGTCTGTCCCGCATATTTCTTTAAGTTGGGAAACTCGGCCGGATCCAAATAAAAATTAGAGTCGCCTAATTGAATTTTAGATTTACCGTCATAATTTTCATGAACTTGCGGCTTAACATTTTCGGCATTAAAGTCTGCGGTATCACAGTGTGCTAAAAGTCCCATTACAGGAACATCATAATCTACATTAGCTGGAATTTCGGCAATAACACAGCCTGATTTCTGATTATAATGCACATCAGATAAGCCTAATTTTTCTAGGTCAGGTAGAATAACTTCTTTTTGAAAGACTTCTTGGCGTTCAGTTGAAGGGAAACGATCTGAATGTTCATCTGAGCGTGAATTGACTTTGACATATTTTAAAAATCTTGGCAATAAATTTGGATATTTCATTTTTTCTCCTTACCTAAAATAAATCTTGAAATGGATTGGTTGAAACTTTTGATTCTGCGACTTGGACATCCCATGAATTTTCTTCATTCCACCGCACTAATTTCTGGTAAATTTTTTCTTTAAAAATCTTTTCAGTATAGTGTCCCGGATCAACGACTGTTAAACCCGCTGAAATCATATCATGGCCTGTATGATAATAAACATCGGCAGTAATAAAAGCATCAATTTTTTCTGCTACAGCTTCAGGCCAGTATTTACCGCCATCACCGCAAATAAAACAAACAGATGAAATAGTTTGCTTATTATCAGCAGTAATTAATCTTACCATTTTTACCTGCATCTTGTCTTTAACATAATAGGCAAAGTCTTGAGCAGACAGTGGTTGCGGCAATCTGCCTTTGCGTCCAATTGCAATGCCATCTTCATCAGGACAAAAAGGTTCAATGTCTTTTAAGCCTAATTCTTCGGCCTGCCAATCACTAGAGCCATCATCTGCTTTATCTGAGTTAGTGTGGATAGAATAGACTGTTATTCCATGAGCAATAATTTTGCCATACATGGCATATTGCGGATTTGCAAAATTCAGATTTGGCGCCGGTCGGAACATTAGCGGATGATGACTGATAATTAAATCAACTCCATTTTGCACTGCTTCGTCAACTACTTGTGGTCTAACATCTAACGTTGTCAATATTTTAGTGACATTCTGCTCAAGAGAACCTATTTGGATACCAACTGGATCACCCTTGCTGGCAATTTCTTCGGGAAAATGCTGCTTTAAAACAGCTACTACTTCTTTAACTTTAGTCATTTAACTCCCCTTCAATCATTTTTATTTCATCTTCAATTTGCCTGATATGTGCCCTATCTTTTTCTTGTGCTTTATTTAAATTAGACAGCAGCCTCTGATGATAGGCTAATTGATCCTGCCATTTTTGATAAAAAACCTGATTTTTTTCTTTTAGTATTTCTGGGCCAAAAAATATTTGCCGGTCAGTTAACCTAATAGTACTTTCCACCTCTTGTGCCTTAATCAGCTCATATATATGCCCGGCTTCAGCGATAATTTTTTCATCAATAATTTGATACTTATGTGTTGAAAGCCATTCACGCACACCAGGTTCGCCTACATTAGGTTCCAAAATTAAAGTCGTAAAATGAAAATTTTCTGACCAAGCTTCATCTAAAATATTGGTCATTAATTTACCACCCATACCAGCAATTACTACTGTATCAATTCTGTCTTGGGCGCTAACTGTTTCAAGACCGGATCCCAGACGGGTTTCAATTTTGTCTTTTAAGCCGGCCGCAACGATATCTTTTTCCGCATTTTGTAAGGGACCGTCTGCTACGTCACTGGCAATAGCATAATCAACTTTACCCTCTTTTACTAATTGGATTGGTAAATAAGCGTGATCTGTTCCGATGTCAGCAATTCGGGCTCCTTGATCAACCATTTGTGCTAAAGTACTTAATCGTAAATTCATCTTTATCCTACTTTCTTTATAATAGAATTTTAGCATAATGCTTTTTATAAGATAAAAATAAAATAACGAATTTAGTTACTCTTATTATTAGTTTCTAAATCAATCTGGCGGTCAAACATGCTTACCTCGTCTTTAGCTATGTGATGAGCAACTTCAATCACTGTTCCGGGAAATTCTTTTAAGAAAGCGGCGTGGATTTTTTGAGACAATTTTGTGTCCAATGAGGAAGTAGCTTCGTCTGCTAACAAAATTTGTCTTTGCTTAAGCAGTGCGCGAGCAATTTCTATGCGCTGATTTTGCCCTCCTGACAAATTTTCACCTCCAAGACCAACTTGATACTGATACCCTTTTTTTCTGACCAGTTCTTCTAGGCCAGCTTTAAAAACCGCCTTATTCAGTTCTTGTTTGGTAACCTTTTGCCCTAAAGTAATATTGTATTCAATCGTATCATTTAATATAAACGGTTGTTGATTGATTAAAGCAAAGAGTTCATGGTCTTTATTCCAATTGCCATTAGCTTTTTCTCCATTTATCAGATAGGTGCCTGAATCCAGCTTATATTTTCCTAGCAAGACTTTGAGCAAGGTTGATTTTCCCCAACCCGAAGGAGCTTGTAATAATATTTTTTCGCCCTGTTTGATTACCAAATTTACATTTTGAAAAATAGTTTGCTTATCAAAATGGATTGTGGCATTAGTTAAACTCAAATTATTGAAAACTGGAATTGAACTATTATCGCTTGTTTGTTTTGGTCTTTTATACTTTTGTATTTTTATAAATTTAGCCCAAATGGGAGTAGTCGTTTTAATATCATTAGCACACATAAAAATATTAACTAGCGGGTTTACGAAATTATTCGATAGCTGCACAATCATCATAAAAGTACTCAAGGTAATATTTCCTATAGTTATAAAATAAACTCCGACGCTAAATGGGATAATCATGCCAAAACAGTATGCAGCAAAAGATTTTAACTCATTGGCTATGCCCTTAGCTAAATTCGTTGATTGTAACGCGTTCTCCATTTTGCGAGCGCTTGTTATTAAGCGCTGAGCAATAGAATTTTCTGAATTATATAAAGAAAAAATAGTTGAGCCGTTAATTGTTTCAGTAACGGTAGCGGTATAATTACTATTTGCTTTTTCCCATTTTTTAGAATTAGCAGAAATTTTTTTACCGGCAAAATTTTGCACTAACGCCGGAATTATTGCTGCAACAAAAAAGATCAGGGAGATAAACCAAGATGCAATCACTGCAGTGATAATAGCAGTCAAAAATTTTAGGATGTAATTAACAATTTTTAATTCGGCTACAACTTTGCTGGTCTCAATTTGTTTAAGGTCGTTAGTCATAAATGACGTATCAAGATTAGCTTGATCATTAATATCAACGATCTGATCGGTTGCTATCTCTTTAATTTTGATGTTGATATCATGGATCAAATTTAAAAAGGAATATTGAAATAGTATTCCAATTATACAGAAAATAATTAATCCGCTAATAGCGAATATAGTTAATCCGGGCAAGTTTCCCGTAGGCTTTTCAGCAAAGGAGATGAATACTTTTAAAAGATAAGCTAAAAATACTGATTGAAATGAATCAAGAATTGAAATAAATAGAAAAAGAAAAAGTTTCCATTTCTTTGCATATTTGAGAGCCATGTTATCCTCCTAAAACTTAAAATAGTATTACAAGTATAATGGAACGAATTAATAAAAGCCACAAAATTTCTGGTCTAATTTAAATTTGCTGGCAAAAAAGTGAGAAAATTTTTCTTTTTCTTTCTAAATCGCTATTTTATAATTGATAATAAGATTTAAAAGAAAGAGATTTTTTACTTAATGGATAGAACTGAACCAGTTACTTTAACGAATATGTGTATGATTAAAAAAGACAATAATATCTTAGTTTTGGATCGCAATGACCCCTATTGGCCAGGACTTACTTTTCCAGGAGGCCATGTTGAAGATCATGAATCTTTTCATGACTCAGTGGTGCGAGAAGTTAAGGAAGAAACAAATTTAGATATTAAGAACCCGCGTCTATGTGGTATTAAGCAATTCTATGATGAAAACGATCACCGTTATCTCGTTCTTTTTTACATAGCGACTGAATTTACCGGTACAGTCAAAGCATCAAGGGAAGGTGAATTGACGTGGATGACTGAGGAAGAACTTTTGCAACATAGGTTAGCTTATAATTTTGACCGCGACTTACTGGTGTTTTTTAATGAAGAAATTGGTGAACATATATTAGACGGTCAGCGGGATGAATTATTCTAAGGAGAATTTGAAATGCTTTCTGAACAAGCAATAAAGCGTTGGCATCTAGGACAAATAATAGTCCAAGAAATTCTGATCATTGTGGCACTTGTGCTATTTTTAAAAATCAAACCTCTGGCCAAAAGTAAAATTGGGGCAATGGTAGTTCTGCCAGTTTTGTTTATACTAATACTTCTACAACTAACACTCCTACACGAAAAACATCCTGCACGAAAATTAGTCCAATTTAATCATTATTTTCAAGCTGCTAACATCCAAATATGTTTTTTAGTACTTCTCACAATCGGAGCAAGTTTTATCAAAGTTTTAAATACTAAGAACCTTATCTGGTTATTAATTCCACTTACTTTGTACGAACTAGTTATGTTAGTTCCTATGGCAGAACTGGCCTGGGGAAAGATAAGTAGTGTGATTGGGCAAATCATAACTTTATTATTATTCTCAAGTCTGATAGTTGCTATTTTAGAAATGTTGACTATGTATTGCTACCCTTCTTGGCTACAAATGCTAAATAAAACTGAAATTACCGGTGCAATTTGTTTTGTCATCACTTCAGTAGTCGCCATGAATAAATGGGGCTATCAAACTCCCGGCTTGAGATTGAGTTCAAGAGCTAAATATGCAGTTCTGGGTTTTATCGCTTTATTTATTATTATTGACTGCTTGTTTAATGCTTTTAATGTGGCAGATAACTGGGGACAACTGCTTACGAGCTGGGATTTTCAGATCACTACGAAGCATATAATAAAGTTCATTTGCGAAGGCATAGCAGCTGGTATAGCTGAAGAATGGTTGATGCGTTTTTGTGTTTTAAACATCTTACTTAAAACTTTTAAAAATGCGCAACATCAAATCTTATGGTCGGTTGTATTAGACGGTTTAATCTTTGGAGCACTTCATATTGTTAACCTGATAGAGCAGCCAATACCGGCCACAATTTTACAAATGATTAATGCAAGTGTAGCTGGTATTACTTTTGCAGCAATTTATCTTTATACTGGGTCTTTTTTCATAAATATGGGCTATCATGCAGTTTTTGATATTCTAGCTTTCTTGGCTTCCGGTACCACGACCATGACTAATCCCACTGTTTTTGAATGGCAGTATTTGATCTTAACAACCCTAGCTTATCTGGCTTTTTCATTTTTCTTATTGTCAGGTAAACGCAAAAATGTTGTTGAATACAACATGGAGCAACGGGGATTAGCTGATAATTATGGAGTTTACGGCTTAAACTTTAAATAATAAAAAAGACAAGATTTTTTGAAATCTTGTCTTTTTGTTTAGCTATTTAATCTAAGAAATCACGTAGTTGATTTGATCTACTTGGATGACGTAATTTACGCAAAGCCTTTGCTTCAATCTGACGGATCCGCTCTCTTGTAACTCCAAATACTTTTCCAACTTCTTCTAGAGTTCTAGTGCGACCGTCATCTAAGCCAAAGCGTAACCTCAAAACATTCTCCTCGCGATCAGTTAAAGTATCAAGAACTTCTTCTAATTGTTCTTTGAGCATTTCATAAGAAGCATGTTGTTCAGGACTAGTTGCATCTTTATCCTTGATAAAGTCACCTAAGTGAGAGTCATCTTCTTCTCCAATAGGAGTTTCCAAAGATACCGGTTCTTGAGCGATTTTCAAAATGTCGCGAACTTTAGCAGTAGGCATATCCATTTCGGCTCCAATTTCTTCTGGAGTTGGTTCGCGTCCTAAATCCTGCAATAGTTGTCTTTGAATCCTAATTAACTTATTGATAGTTTCAACCATGTGAACTGGAATTCTAATAGTTCTGGCTTGGTCGGCAATAGCACGTGTAATTGCTTGCCTAATCCACCAAGTGGCATAGGTTGAAAATTTGAAACCTAAACTGTAATCAAACTTATCTACGGCTTTCATCAGTCCCATGTTGCCTTCTTGGATCAGATCTAAAAATGACATGCCACGACCAACATAACGCTTTGCAATCGAAACTACCAAACGCAAGTTAGCTTCAGCTAATTCTTGTTTAGCTTCTTCGTCACCTTTTTCAATCCTTTTTGCCAAAGAAATTTCCTGATCAGCATTTAGTAATGGTACCCTACCAATTTCTTTAAGATACATTCTGACAGGATCATTCATTCTAACGCTCGAAGGCGCAGACATATCCTTTAATTCAGCTTTTTCAACATCTTTTTGTTTCTTCAAAGCTAAACTAGAAGGATTGCCCTTTTCATCAACGATACTAATCCCGTTATCTTCGAATTCCTGAACGAGTTGGTCGACTGCCTTTCCTTGGAGTTTATAAGGCTTAATCAATCGATCAACAAATTCATCTTCGGTAATTGATTTATCTTTTTTAACTTCTTTAACAACTTTTTTGACCATCTTATCTAAAGATAATTGCTCGTTGTTCTCAGTCTTTTTATTCTCTGCCACAATAAGCCCCCCTTTAACCCTGAATTCTCTTTAACTGCAAAATTTTACGAGTAATACTTATTATTTCATCATTATCTGCTTTACGTTTCGCGTCTTGTAAATCACCCATCAGTTGTTGGAGCTGCACTTTAATTTTTCGCATGTTTAAAGCATTAATTTGCTCATCAATTTCGCGGTCTGAAAAATCCTGAGGCATGTCCGTCATTTCAGCATTTATTATTATACCTTGAAGTTCGTTAGGAATAAAATCTAAAAAACTATTAACTGCCGGATTTTCTTGATTTTCACTAAAATTTAACCATAATTCCGCTAATTTTTGATAATTTGGATCAGGAAATAAAAATTGATGTGCTAAAAGATATTCTCGTGCATGATCAGAATGAATGAATAAGTATAATAAGCGCGTTTGAACCGGGTCATTTATTGTACTAGTTTGTTCATCTTCAATTGGAGCATCAGGATAATCATTAATTGGTTCAGGTTCCAGCGGAACAGGATTACCCTGATGTCTCTTTGCCGTATTTTGCTGCCTACGATACTTTGTCAAATTAACCTTAAGCGAATCTATTGAAACACTTTGTTCTTTAGCTATTTTGTTTAAGTACAAATCTTGTTCAACTGGATTTGATAATTGTGCAATTTCTTTGGTTGCTTCATCAAGATATGCTAATTTTTCGCGATCGTTAGCTAAATTATATTTTTGTGCTAGTCTTTTAAGGAAGAAGTCCGTTGGGGTTAGTGCACCCTTAATTTCATCTTGGTATTTCTCGATACCATATTTTTTAACATACTCGTCCGGGTCCAGTTTTTCAGGTAAAACCACAATCCCTAAATTAAAGCCGCCAACTTGATTAAACATCTTAGCAGCACGTTCTTCGGCATGGATGCCAGGATCATCCCCGTCATAATTAATAATTATATTATTGGTAATCCTGCGTAACATATATATTTGCTGATCAGTCAGGCTGGTTCCCATTGAGGCAATACCTGATTTAATACCGGCTTTATAAGCCGCAATGACATCCATATAACCTTCATATAAAATCAAATGCTTTTCACTGCGAGCCGCTTTTTTAGCTTCTGCAAAATGGAAAAGTGTCTCAGACTTAGTAAATATCTTTGTTTCTGGACTGTTGATATATTTAGCTTCAGTTTTATCTGTTGAAAGACGTCTTCCCGAAAAACCAACAACATAGTCCCCTTCATTACAGAGAGGAAACATCAGCCTGTCTCTAAAGCGATCGAATAATTCTCCAGCTTGCGACTGTACAAACAACCCGGAATTAAGCAAATCTTCGTCTTGATAATCATGTCCCCGTAGATATGTTAATAACAAGTTATCTTGCTTAGGCGCATAGCCAATCCTAAAGTGATTGATAATTTCGTTATTCAAATCGCGGCTTTGCGCATATTCCAGACCGCGCTTTCCCGCATTAGTCGAAACTAGTACCCGATGATAAAAATCAGCAGCTTCTTCATTTATTTTGATCAAAATATTGGAAAACCGTGGTCTCTTTTGAGTGTATTCTCCAATATCAATATGAGCAAAGTCGGCAACCTTTTGGACACTTTCCGGGAACGTTAAATTTTCCTTGTACATGAGGAAGGAAAACACATTTCCCCCTTTGCCACAACCAAAACACTTAAAGAACTGTTTACCTTCATTCACTGTAAAAGAAGGAGTTTTTTCTTGATGAAATGGACAAAGTCCAACATAATCTTTACCCTTCTTTTCGAGTGAAACATATTGGCTTATAACATTAACTATATTGACGTTATTACGTACTTTGGCAATTGTTTCCTCGGGAATCAGACCAGCCATATTGCCACCTACTTTTATTTAATAACTAGCTTGCTTAAATCACCAAGACGATTGGCTAATTGTGCCACGCTATTCAACTGTGCCAAACGATTATTTTTAACTGCTTCGTCCTTAGCCATAATCATATTAGTATCAAAATATAAGTCAATTACGGGTTGCAATTTAACAAAACCATCATAAAGAGCTGCAAGGTCATTGACTTTGCTTAGTTTCTCAACCCCATTAGCCAGTTCAGTTTCTGTTTCGTTATCAAACAAGTCACTTTTGACCTCATTTTGACCTTTGTATTTGGCTTTCTTTAAAATATTATTGATTCTAGTCAAGCTTTCAACTACTGGTTTGAATTTATCATCATCATGATGCAATTGCAAAACTTTTGCTGCAGCGAGGATTTGAATAGGATCTTGCTGGCTTGAAGCCAAAACGGCATCAATAATATCATATTTATAATTATTTTTCTGTAAATATTGGTTAATTCGATCTCGAATAAATGATGAAATTTGTTCTTCTTGTTCGGCTGTCTTAGGCAATTTGGCAGGAGTTTTCTTTTCCAAAGCGGATACGATTTCCGGTAAGACTTCGTTAAACGGCAATGACCATTTTTGCTCTAATAAAATTCGGACAATACCATAAGCATAGCGCCGCAGTGCATAAGGATCATTTGAGGAACTCGGAATCATTCCTGCTGCAAAGAAGGTAATGATTGTATCTAATTTATCGGCGACTGATAATAATGAGCCAACGGTAGTGGCTGGTAATTTTCCTTCTGAAGTCGTAGGCATATAGTGTTCTTCTATTGCCTCAGCCACATCATCTTTTTCACCGGCAAGCTTAGCATAATGCTTACCCATCACACCTTGAAGTTCAGCAAATTCACCCACCATTTGGGTGACAAGGTCAAATTTATACAGCTGGCTAGCACGGTCAAAATCCTTAATCGTTTGTGCATCTAAGTTCCACTTATTTGCCAAATAATCACCAATAATTTGTACTCGCTTCATTTTCTCAGACATGGAGCCGATTTTATCGTGGAATGAAACGTTATCTAACTTTTGTACAAAATGACTGAGTGGGTATTTACGATCCTCATCATAAAAGAATTGGGCATCATCTAGGCGAGCAACTAAAACTTTCTCATTGCCCGAAACCACATTTTCCAAATAGTCTTTGTTACCGTTGCGGACAGAGATAAAGTGATTAATCAGTTCACCATTTTGATCATAAACTTCAAAGTAACGTTGGTTGTCTTTCATAGAAGTAATCAGAACTTCTTGCGGCATTTGCAAATAACTTTTAGCAAACGATCCTGCAAAGACAGTCGGGTATTCGACTAAATTCGTCACTTCTTCAAGTAAGCTCTTGTCTGGTTTAATTTGCCAGTTGTTCTTTTTAACGAGCTTATTCATTTGGTCTATGATCATATTACGACGTTTAGTAGCGTCTACAATTACAAATTGATCTTTTAAAGCATCTTCATAATCGGAACTGTTAGCTAGAACAACACTATCTCCGAGAAAGCGGTGACCCTCAGTTTTACGACCAGCAGTAATATCAAGAATTTTTACAGGCACTACTTCGTTGCCAAATAATGACACAAGCCAGTGAATAGGACGCACAAATTCAAAGTCGTTTGAATCCCAGCGCATTTTTGTAGGAAAAGTCATTGCTTTAACAATTTCGCTCATCCCCAAAAGAATAGAACTGGTTTTTTTACCTTCTTTCTGCACATGAACATAAGCATATTCGGTACCTTTTAATTCTTCAAAGTAAATATCATCTGTTGTCATTCCTTGACCACGGGCAAAGCCTTGTGCAGCCTTAGTCCAGTTTTTATCTTGATCAAGAGCTATTTTTTTAGCGGGGCCTTTTTTAATTTCATCAATATCATCTTGTTTTTCAGCTAATTCTTCCACTAAGATGGTCAATCTGCGGGGCGTCGAAAAAGTCTTAACACATTTAAATTTTAAGCCATTTTCTTTAAGAAACTTCTGTGTTCTGTCCGCTAGTTGCTTAACACTACGTTCAACAACGTGTGCCGGCATTTCCTCTGTGCCAATTTCAAATAAATAATCTTTAGCCATTTTCTAATCCCGCCTTCTTATCTTCTGCGTTCTTCAACAACGGAAATCCCCTTTTTTCACGTTCTTCTACAAAGCACACTGCTACTTCATGAGCCAAATTTCTAATTCTGGCTAAATAGCCAGCCCGTTCGGTAACAGAAACTGCACCTCTGGCATCAAGTAAGTTAAAAGTATGAGAACATTTCAGGATATAATCATACGCTGGCTGAACTAAATTTAATTTAATTAATTCTTTTGCAGTTCTTTCGTAAACATCAAAAAACTGCAATAAATCTTTTTGATTAGATTCTTCAAAAGCATATTTCGAATTCTCATATTCTGCTTCTTTAAAAATATCGCGATATAAGACTCCGTCTCCCCACTCCAAGTCAAAGACAGAATTAACGTCTTGAATGTATGAAGCAAGCCGTTCTACACCATAGGTAATTTCACTCATTGTTGGTTTAACATCAAGTTCACCTACGACTTGGAAATAAGTAAATTGACTGACTTCCATGCCATCAAGCCAAACTTCCCAACCAACACCGGCACAGCCCATAGAAGGATTTTCCCAATTATCTTCCACAAAGCGAATATCGTGTTCAAGCGGATTAATTCCTAGCTCTTTTAAGCTATCAAGGTAATATTGTTGAATGTCTTCAGGAGCAGGTTTGATGACTACTTGAAATTGATGGTGTTGGAATAATCTATTAGGGTTGTCGCCATACCTACCATCAGCAGGCCGACGTGAAGGCTCAACATAACAAGCAGCCCAGGGTTCTGGTCCAACAGCACGTAAAAAGGTATAGGGACTCATAGTACCAGCGCCTTTTTCAACATCATAAGAAGGCATTACCATACAGCCCTTTGAGGACCAAAACTTTTCCAACTTAAAAATCATATCTTGAATAGTTAATTTTTTATTTGCCATTTGTATTTCCTTCCTGCATTAGACCATAAAAAAAGCCTATGCAAAACATGCATAGGGACGAGATTCAGTCGCGGTTCCACCCTAATTCAGGAAATAATTCCTGCTCTTAATTCATTTAGCTAGAGGTGCCTTTTCCTAGGTGCTCTTACACTATACAGCACTCGCTTATCTAGTACTTTTTTTATCCTCATCATTGCCAAAATACATTATTATTTTATCATAAAAAGCATGCAACCTAAAGGCTTAGTCCATTAATTTCAATTCATCTAAAAATTTTTTAGTTTTAAGATTAATGTCAATTGTATCTTGATAGATACGGTCAATTGCTTTTCGTGTCGCCTTTTTGGTAGAGTTATTAATTTTAATGCTGCCTAAGTGTTCAAACGGAAGCAAAAATATTGTCCTTAAAACAGCAACTTCTTTCGGCTTTAAGTGCATGCGACCTGGATCAGTATAAAAATGTTTTTTACACAAAATACCGCCATTTTTAATTGAGTAATCAAACTCTCCTTGATCTTGACCGCAAATAACACAATGCCGCAATTCAGGTTCAACTCCAAATGCTGCTAAAAGCTGCATCTGGACTATTTGGGTAATCATTTCAGGATCGGTACCACTTGCAATTTTTTGCAATGCGAATTTGGTCAAATCATAATACTTACCCAAATTTTGATATTCCATAAAAGCGTGGTCAACCAAATCTAAAATAAAAGAAGCATAAGCATTTTTAATCAGATCATCGTATAGCCCGTCAAACTGCTTAACATTTTTATAAGTTCTTAAAGTACTTAATCCATGCCCAGAAAAATATACAACATAAGTTCCATAAGAAAAATTTAGTAATGCAGCTCCTAATTTAGACTTCGGCTTAAGTGCACCATGTGCAAGCATAGTAAATATACCATTTTTTTCTGTTATGATTTTTGCTAACAGGTCTGCATCATGATATTTTTGTCTCTTAAAAATTATGCCTTCTACTTCCTTTAGCTCACGCACCATTTACGTAAAATCCTTTGGATTGTAGCCAATTCGCCTTAAAAATTGCGGGTCTGAACGCCAATTACGTTGGACTTTAACCCATAAATGCAGATTGACCTTCTCACCCAATAAATCTTCAATTTGACGTCGTGAATTAATACCGATCTGCTTGAGCATTTTGCCGCCTTTGCCGATAATAATCCCCTTTTGACCACTTTTTTCGACATAAATAGTAGCCTCAATTTGAAGTTTATTATTCTCGTGCTTATTCATTTGCTCAACCCAAACCGCTGCTGCGTGTGGTACTTCTTCTGCAGTTAATTTTAAAATTTGTTCGCGAATTAACTCAGCAACCATGAAATATTCTGGACGATCTGTTATTTGATCGGAACCAAAGTACTTTGGTCCTTCTGGCAAATATTGATGCAATACTTGCATTAAGTCGCTAATGCCGACACCCTGAGTTGCCGAAACAGGGAGAAATTCTTTAAAAATATTCAAATTGCGGTATTGATCAATAATTGGTAATAGTTCATTAGGATTTACTTGGTCTACTTTATTAATAAGAAGTATAACTGGTACTTTAACATCCTTGAGCATACTTGCTATATAAGCGTCACCTTTACCCATTTCTTCAGGTTCTACCATGAACAAAATGAAGTCAACATCTTTTAAGCTAGACAAGCTGGCTTTATCCATGTATTCATCTAAATTTAGGTGGGGCTTAAAAATTCCTGGAGTATCGACAAATATTGCTTGCATATCGTCAGTAGTCAAAATTCCTGAAATTTTATTACGTGTAGTTTGTGGTTTATTAGAAGTTATAGCAACTTTTTGACCAACCAAATAATTCATTAAAGTGGATTTACCAACATTAGGTCGACCTAATAATGCCACAAAACCAGATTTATTGTTATTATTTTCAACCATTATTTTCCTCTACCTTCATCAAGCTGGTTCGAATATAAGGGCAAGCCATATTCTTCTAATACCTGACCCTGAATTTTAAACATTTCTTTTGCTTCATTAGGTTCAATATGGTCAAAACCATTGAGGTGCAAAAAGCCATGTACTAAGGTATAGCCAAATTCACGATCCCAACCGGTGCCATATTCTTTGCTATGACGCTCAATTACGTCTGGACACATGAACAAATCTCCTATATCTTCATAAAAATCAGGGTCGGATTCAAAGGAACTAAAATCAATTAGTTCCTCACCATCTTCAATTGCAAAAGAAATAACATCAGTAGGTCTATCTTTACCGCGATATTTTTTATTAATTTCATTACTATGCTTTTCATCAACGAAATTAATGCTCAATTCCAGATTATTTTTCTTATTAATCTTATCTTTAGCAAGTAATAACAGCTGAAAGATCCAGTCTTTCCAATCACGCTCCTGGTTTGTTAAAAAACCAACTTCATCATTATAGGTAATATCAATTGGGGCCATTAATTCTGCTTTTCTTCCTTTTCATACGCATTAATAATTTTGGCAACTACAGGGTGACGCACAACATCATTTGCTGAGAACCAAATAAACTTAATCTGCTCAATCTTTTTCAAAATACGTTCGGCATCAATTAGGCCGCTACGCTGTCTTCCTGGCAGGTCAACTTGCGTCATATCGCCATTAACAATCATTTTGGAATTAAAACCAAGTCTGGTCAAAAACATTTTCATCTGAGCATCAGTGGTATTTTGCGCTTCATCTAAGATAACAAAAGCATCATCTAAAGTACGCCCCCGCATATAAGCTAAAGGAGCAACTTCAATTACACCACGTTCCATTAGATGGTCAGTAGTGTTAGTTCCCAGTATGGCATAGAGCGAATCATAAATAGGCCTTAAATAAGGATCAACTTTCTCTTTTAAATCACCGGGTAAAAAGCCCAAGGATTCCCCGGCTTCAACAGCAGGGCGAGTTAAAATTATTCTTGAAACTTCACCTTTTTTAAAAGCAGCAACTGCGCAGACTACCGCTATGAATGTTTTACCGGTACCAGCAGGACCAATACCAAATACCACATCATTTTTTTCAATTGCTTCAACATATCTTTTCTGTCCCATGTTTTTAACTCTAATCGGTTTGCCTTTAGCATCCCGAATTAAAATCTTTTTGTACAAGTCAGGAAAATATTCTGTTGTTCCCTTATCTGCCATTTTCATTGCACTTACAACATCGGCAGGACCGATATTAATATTTGCATTAACGACATTATCAAGAGCTTTTAAAACAGCTGAAATTTTTTTAATGTTGCCGTCTTCACCTTGAATAGCAATACTATTACCGGTGTCAACAACACTGGCATTATAGCCGGTTGACAAAAGATTTAAATTGTTATCATTAATACCAACTAATTTTTGGATATTCTCAGGATTTGTAGGTATAAAATTGGTTTGGGCCAAATAACTCTGCTCCTTTTCTTGCGCTTAACTTAGCTGATCACGCACTGCGGCCGAAGCTGCTTTTCCATCAGCTTTGCCCTTAATTTTAGGCATTAAAACTTTCATTACTTTGCCAAAATCTGACTTATCATGAGCGTTAACTTCAGCAATCGCTGAAGCCGCTGCTTCATTAAGTTCTTCCTTTGAAAGCTGCTTAGGTAAATAATCCTCAACAATTGCAAGCTCTTGCTTAGTTTCAGCAACTAGATCGTTTCTGTTTGCCTTGGCAAATTCTTTAATCGATTCTTCTCGTTGCTTCTTTTCACGGCTTAAAACTGTTAGTTCTTCTTCAGGAGTCAGATCATGACCTGCTTTAATTTTTTCATTCATTAATGCAGATTTAATCATGCGCACGGTGTTCAATTTGACTTTGTCACGTGCTTTCATTGCTTCTTTCATATCTGACATTATTTGTTCAGACAGACTCAAAAAAATTCCTTCTTTCTCAACAAAATCTAGCTAAATTATATCAAATTTGAGAGTGAGTTTAAATTAAATAAAACATTAAAATCAATTAATTGGACTAAATAAAAACGACTCCTATCTCAACGATAAAAGTCGCTTATAAATTAATAATGTCTACGTTTGCGAGCTGCTTCGGATTTTAGTTTCCTACGAACGCTAGGTTTTTCATAAAACTCGCGCTTGCGGTATTCCTGTAAAGTACCACTTCTAGAAACGGAACGTTTAAAACGACGAAGAGCATCATCAATAGACTCGTTTTCGTGAACGACTGTCTTGGCCATATGTGATCCCTCCTTCCATTTCTTGACGTTACCGTCATACATTTAACTAAATTATATCAAACATCAACAATCGGTCAATACAAACGTACAATATTTTTTAAAAAATCATTCAGGAAAAAGTTAATCTGTAAATGATTTTGGTTAAATTGTATAATTAAAGAAAAAAAGGAGCATACTATGGCTGAAGAAACACCAAAAAAAGAAGTTAACATTATTATAATTTCAGATTCTGCTGGAGATACCGCCTTTAACAATGCTGTAGCCGCCGCTGCTCAATTTCCCGATGCGCAAATTAATTATCGCAGATATCCTTTTATAATTAATAAAGAAAAATTAGAAGAAACATTTGCGGAAATTATAAAATACCCTAATCTATTAATTATTTACAGCTTGGTCAAGGATGAAATGCAGATTCCGGTTATTCGTTTTGTAAGAGAACACCAAGTTAAAAGTGTGGATATTCTATCACCAGCAATTGAATCCATCCAGGAATTGACCGGTCTTAAGCCGCAACAAAGAATTGGTGCCCAGCATAAAATGAACCAAAAATACTTTGATCGCATTTCTGCAATGGAGTTTGCGGTCATGTATGATGACGGTAAAGACCCTAAGGGCTTTTTAGAGGCCGATGTGGTACTTTTAGGAGTTTCAAGAACTTCCAAAACTCCCTTATCGCTTTTTTTAGCAAACAAAAATTTAAAAGTGGCTAATTTACCTTTGGTACCAGACACCCATATTCCTAAAGAAATTTATCAAATTGACCCTAAAAAAATTATTGGTTTGACAAATGACATTTCAGTATTAAATGAAATCAGGCGTGAAAGAATGATTTCTTATGGTCTAAATCCCGATACTTCCTATTCCAATGTTGATGCGATTATAAAAGAATTGGATTCGGCCCAAAAGCTTTATGATCAACTTGGCTGTTTTGTAATAAACGTTGCTCACCGCTCGATTGAGGAAACTGCAGCAATTATTATGAATCATTTAGGTGTTCAAAGTTAATTCTTTCTTGATATGTATTGTTTTCATTATTTAACTTCCATATAATTAATTTAATATTAAAAAATTAAATAGGTGCAATCGGTTGAGGACAAATAATGACAAACAAACAGGAAATTCAACAAGAAAATAAATCAATCAAAAAAATGGTTGCGTTTAGGCTGATCTTAATCGCTATTTTTGGCGGGATCACCGCCTTAGATGGCATTATTAGCCCAATCCTAATTGGTAAATTAATGGACAATATCAGTAAAAAAGAATTCTCCACTTCTTTTATCTTATTAGTGGTGTTTTTACTGTGCTTTGTTTTAGTTAATACTTCTTTTTGGATTTGGCGCTTATTGAGTTTGAATATCAGGGAAATTATTAACAAATGGTTGCGCAGCCAGGCAGTAGCCAGCTACAATAATCATCCGCAACTACAGTCAAGTAAAATTTTAAATTTTATCAATGTCACGATCAAACAATTTGAGAACCAGATTATTGATTCGGTAATAATGTTGATCTACTGCATCGAGCAAGCAGTAATCACTTTATTCTTTGTAATTAAGATTAATCCTATATTAGGTCTAACCTATTTAATATTAGGATTTATACCAGCAGTAGTTCCCTTTGTTTTTAAAAAATGGCTGAGCAAATCAACTGACCGGTGGAACAAGTCATACCAGCGCTACTCACTGCACACCACTGAATATTTTAACGGCTTCTATACCATCAAAAGATTTGAAAGCTTGTTAATCTTCAAGGATAAGCTGAACAATCTCTTAAATGACTCGGAAAATAAATATTATCAAATGGATGCGGACAAGGAGCATTCACGGTTTGTTTCTAACTTGCTCTATTCATTATCTACCATTCTTTCTTTGGGTTTGGGCGTTTACTTTGTCAGCATTGGTCAATTGACCGCTGGTGCGTTAATGTCTTTATATTTAGCAGCAGACAGGGTTACAAGTCCCATAATTAGTTCTATTCAATTCACTAACCAGTTACTTTCAAGTCGCCCATTAATTGAATCATGCCAAAAAATTATTTCTACCAAAGAAAAACCAATTAACAATATCGAGCCCCAAAAATTTACAGATAAGACGGTACTTAAAATTGATGATGGCTCATTTGGTTATGATCAAGCTATTATCCATAATCTATCTTTTAGTGCCAGTAGTGGTGAAAAAATTTTAATTTCTGGTAGATCCGGCATCGGTAAAACAACGATTGTAAAAACAATGTTGAACGAGCTCAAATTATTGGGTGGAACAATTAAATACAGCAAAGAGTTATATGCTAAACCAATTTATGACAATATCGGTGTCTTAGCCCAAGAAACTACCATTTTTACCGGTACCCTGCTTTTTAACTTGTGTCTTGGTCAAAATTATCCGACTGCTTCAATTTTACAAGTTTTACATGAAGTCGGATTAACCAAATTTGCTAATGAGAATGCATTGAATATGAGGCTTGGTGAAGGTGCCAATGCCTTATCTGGAGGAGAAAAGAGAAAGTTAGAATTGGCCAGATTGCTACTGCGCAATAAAAAGTTATTACTGGTTGATGAAGCATTATCGGGTTTAGATAAAGAAAGCTACGGTCAAGTCTTTGACTTGATTCTCAATTTCCCGGGCACAGTGATTGATATTGAACACAATGTGCAACCTGCATTTGCTAAAAAATATGATAAAGTAATAGAACTTGATCAGTATGCTTTATGATAAAGAAACAGATTTAAGTTAATTATTTACTAAGTTTAATAATTTTAAGCTCATCAATTGCAGTAAACTACTAGGCAAAATAAAATGGAGTAAAACAGTAATCTGATCTAGCAATAGAAAGCGTGTAGAGATTATGTATGAAAATAAAGAAAAATTAGATACAGCTATTTTCGCTGGTGGTTGCTTTTGGTGTATGGTTAAACCGTTTGACTCTTTACCGGGAATTAAAAAGGTGATTTCCGGTTACACTGGTGGTACTGTTCCTAATCCAACCTATGAACAGGTCTGTACAGGAATGACGGGACATACTGAAGCAGTAGAAATCACTTACAATCCTGAAGTTATGCCTTATGAAAAGTTGCTTGACTATTATTGGCAAGTAACTGATCCGACTGACGCATCTGGGCAATTTCAAGATCGTGGTGATAATTATCGTCCTGTAATTTTTTATAATTCAGATGCGCAAAAAGAAGCAGCAGAAAAGTCCAGAGCAGCTTTGCAAAATAGTGGCAGATTTAATGAGCCAATAGTTACTAAAATTGAACCAGCGAAGCCATTTTACCCTGCAGAAGATTATCACCAAGATTTTTACAAGAAAAATCCAAGACGCTACGCTCTTGAAGAATCAGGTGGCAGAGAGGAATTTATTAAAAAGCACTGGCAAAATTAAAACAATTTTCAAGAAATTTAGCTTAAAAATCGTGCTGATTGTGTTAGTATATTTTAAATTGAATATTATCCCTGTCAGATTTCACGATTAATAAGTTGCCTAAAAGTCTAATAATTTAATTAAGCAATCTGTCTTCGACTGATTGCTTTTGTTTGCAGAAAATTACTTATTTCTCATTTATTTATTGGACACAGCAGATTAATTTGTTAGACTGACATCTAGATTAAATAAATTGATAAAAGGATAAAAATAAATGGATCAGCTTGATGCCTTTAACCGACGTTATAATCTACTTTCAAAAATTTCAGCTTCATTTTTCTACTCGTTGGCTGTAGCCGTTGCCCTAAACTTCTTTTGGACGCCGGGACACATGTATTCTTCAGGAATCACTGGATTTGCGCAGTTAATTAATACCATGAGTGAACGATTTTTACCTGTTGAACTGCCAACTTCTGTTTTATATTTGGTATTAAATTTGCCCCTATTATTGCTTGCTTGGCTAAAAATAGGTCATAAATTTACGTTTTTTACCATTATTACGGTTATATTGGGTTCAATTATGATGCGGGTAATCCAACCTGTCAATATGCATATTGATCCTTTAGTCTGTGCTATTTTTGGTGGAATGATTAATGGACTCGGGACTGGTTTTGCTTTAAAAAATGGCATTTCTACCGGTGGACTTGACATTATTGGCATTGTGATCCAGAGAAAAACGGGTACAAGTTACGGCAAAATCAGCATTCTGATCAACCTATTAATTATTGCGGCTGCCGGTTTAGCTTTTGGATGGACACGAGCTTTATATTCGGCTTTAACTATCTTTATTAATGGCCGAGTAATTGATGCTGTTTACACCCAGCACCAAAAGCTACAAGTGACGATTGTAACTGAACAACCCCACGCTATTATAGATGGCATTCAAGAGAAAATGCACCGCGGCATTACCATTTTTCATGATGTTGAGGGCGCATACAGTCATAACGAGAAAAAAGTCTTAATCACCGTGATCGATCGTTACGATATGTACGATATAGTCCACATTGTTAAAAAAAGCGATCCCTACGCCTTTATGAGCGTTACTGAAGTTGAGCGTGTTTACGGCAGCTTTAAAGAACAAGAAATTGTCTAAATCAGAACACAAAAAAACATGATCCTCTTGGGTCATGTTTTTTACATAATTTTTATTATTTAAAAAGTTTTTTATATTCACCGTAGCCTCTTTTATCTAAGTCTGCATACGGGATAAAATCTAAAGACGAAGAATTAATACAATATCTCAATCCACCCTGGTCAGCTGGTCCATCGTCAAATACGTGCCCTAAATGCGAATCTGCATCTGGGCTCTTGACCTCAGTTCTTTCCATATTATGTGATTGATCACGATGATAAACCAATTTCTTAATCGGTCGGGTAAAGCTAGGCCAACCACAACCCGCATCATATTTATCTTCACTAGAAAATAAAGGTTCACCGGAAACTATATCTACATAAAGTCCTTTTTGGTAAAAGTCATCGTATTTTCCTTTAAATGGATAATCAGTTGCCGCCTGTTGCGTTACTTGATATTGATCAGGTGTCAGCTCTTTTAATCTTTGCTCTTTTTTGTTTTGGTCCATTTTGCATCACCCTCCTTTCTTAACTATAACAAAATTTGCATTAGCATACTAAAATAAAACTTAATAAAATAATGCTATTCTTATTTTCAAACAGATTAATACTGGGTTATAATATGGTTTCAATCAAAATAGGAAGGTTCTTTTTATGCCAAAATTAGCAAAAAGCTTAAATGCAAAAATAAATACTAAAATCAAAAATTTGCCTAGTTCTGCGATTCGCTCTTTTAACCAAAGAATTTCTACGATCCCAGGAATAATTAAATTAACTATCGGAGAGCCAGACTTAAATACACCTGAACATATTAAACAAGCGGCAATTAATGATATTACTAATGATGATTCTCATTATGCCCCAGAAGCTGGTAAAAAGAAGTACCTTAAAGCAGTGAGCAAGTATCTAAACCAAAGTTTAGGCGTAAATTATGATCCTGCAACCGAATTGTGTGCGACTGTTGGAGTTTCCGAAGGCCTGAACATTGCCGCCATGGCCCTTTTAAATCCAGGAGAGAAGATCATAGTTCCTACTCCGGTTTGGGGAGTTTACTTTGGCATTATCGAGATGGCTGGTGGCATTCCAATTCAGGTAGATACTTCTGCCGATAATTTTTTATTAACGCCAGCCAAATTAAAGGAAACACTAGAAAATGAAGGCAAAGGAGCGAAGGCAGTTGTCATTACTGACCCTTCAAATCCTACTGGACGCGTCTACTCTAAAGAAAACTTAGCGGAATTAGCCCAAGTCATTACTGACTACGACATGTTTGCGGTGAGTGACGAAATTTATGCAGAGTTGATATATGGTGATAAGAAACATTATTCATTGACCCAAATTATTCCTGAAAGAACAGTTTTACTTTCGGGATTATCCAAAAGTTTTGCTATGACTGGTTGGCGAATCGGTTATATTGCCGGACCAGCTGAATTAATGAAGTCAATGATCAAAATTAACTCATTTTTAATTTCTTCTGTAACTGATAATGTCCAAATTGGTGCGGCTGAAGCTTTGGAAAACGGCGAACAAGACTATATTGCAGCGCGTGCTAAATACCAGCGGCGCTTGCAAATTTTACAAGAGGGTCTGGAGAAAAACGGTTATACGTTAGCTACACCTGAAGGTGCTTTTTACATTTTTGCCAAAATTCCAGCTAAGTTCGGCTGTGACGATGTGGCTTTTGCTAATGATCTAGCTGAAAAAGCCAAAGTGGGCGCAACACCGGGCAGCTATTTTGGAGCCGGTGGCCAAGGGTATGTCCGCTTTTCCTATGCTTCTTCTGAAGAAAATATTAAAGAAGCTATCAGACGTATTACTTCATACACTGAAAATAAATAAAAAGCTAATTTCTTGGGCTTGTACACAATTGTAGTTTAAACTGGATTGTGGAAAGATTTTTATTTATAAAAGAAAGGGTTAAATTATGCAAGTAACAATGAAAAACGAACCACTGTCAACTAACGGAGAGCCACCTAAAATTGGTGAACAATTGCCTAACTTTAAGGTAAAACAGGCTGACGGTTCATTTGCAACAGTAGACGAACTGATTGATAAGCCAACTTTAATTAGTGTTGTGCCAAATATTAATACCAGTGTTTGCAGTATTTCTACTAAACACTTTAACGGCGAAGTTGACAAATTCGCAGATATTAACTTCTATACTATTTCTACCAATACACCTGAAGAACAAAAAAATTGGTGTGCTGCTGAAGATGTTACTAAAATGAAGCTTTTATCTGATGAAGAATTTGATTTTGGTAAAAATATGGGCTTATTTATTGCAGACACCAAATTTGACTCCAGAAGCATTTGGATTGTTGATGCAAACAAGAAAGTTTTATACCGAGAATTAATTTCTGAATTAACTAATGAGCCTAACTACGCAGAGGCATTAGCATTTTTACACGATTTAAAGTAGTTTAACGAAAAAGCGATTAAGTAAAAACTTAGTCGCTTTTTTATGTTAAAAAACTGGTTTATCTAAAACCTGCCACGTTTTAAAAGTTTGATCGGTTAAATCAAAAGAAGCTGGTTCTAATAAAAATTCTTTTGCTTTTAGTACTAAAGGTGAAGAATTTGCAATAGTCAATTTGTTTAATGGAACTGAAAGTGCTCCTAAAGAATCTTGACCAGTAAACTGCTCTACTTCAGTTTTTATGTTACTTTTAACCTCATTGATGCGATAAAAAACACAAATATGTTGGTTGAAATGCCATTGTCGATAATCCCAGGGATATTCAAATGAGGTTAAGCCAATTTGAGCGCAATCTTCTACGACTAACCCCGTTTCTTCGTTTACTTCTCTTTTCACAGCGTCCAGCAGTTTTTCACCGTCTTCTAAACTGCCTCCAGGCAGATCGTAGCGATTAATATAGGGACCACCATTCTTTTTAATTACAACTAAACTGTTTGAATTGCCAATAATACCATAACAACCAAACGCGCGATGAAATTTTTCTGTCATCCGTTACTCCTTTATATACAAATATTGACCAATAATTAAATAGTAGAATGGAAAAAAAGAAGCATGAAGTACTTACACTTCGTGCTTCTTTTTTTAATTTGTATTTTTAATCCCAAGTAGTATTTCTTGCTGCATCTTTTTCAGCTTGAATCTTCAAATTGTTTTCAATCTTGGCAACGCTATCCTGATATTGTTCTTCAACTTCAATACCCAAGTCTGAAAGTTGTTGGTCAGACACTGGTGCTGGAGCATGCATCATCGGCTCTGAGGCGTTGGCATTTTTCGGAAAGGCTAAAACATCGCGAATATTATCTTTTTCAGCCAAAAGCATTGCAAACCGATCAAGACCAATAGCAAGACCAGCATGTGGTGGAAAGCCCATGTCTAGAGCGTCAAGCAAGTAGCCAAATTGTTCATAAGCACGTTTTTTCGAAAAGCCCAGTGCTTTAAGCATTTTTTCTTGAATGGAGCGCTTATGAATACGAATAGAGCCACCGCCAAGCTCATCCCCGTTCATAACTATATCATAACTACGGGCGTGAGCCTTATGCGGATCAGTATCTAGTAATTTAATCCCTTCATCATCAGGCATTGTAAACGGATGGTGCGCCGCAATCCATCTGCCAAAGCCCTCATCATATTCAAATAATGGCCAATCAACTACCCATACAAAGTCAAATTCATGTTGAGGAATAATGGCGGTTTCTTTTGCAAATTCCCGTCTTAAATGATCAAGAGAATCACAGCAGACTTTCCATTTGTCGGCAATAAATACTAGTAATTCTCCACCCTGCAAACCAAATTCAGCGATTAAAGCAGATTTGTTTTCAGCAGTTAAAAAGCGGGAAACAGGCCCAGAAAACTCACCATCTTCATACTTGACCCAGGCCAAGCCCTTTGCATGGTAGCGTTTGATATAGTCTTGTTTTTGCTCAATTTGCTTACGGGAATACTTGTTTGCCCCATCTTTGACTGCGATACCTTTAACAAAGCCGCCATCTGCGATTGCTCCAGAGAAGACTTTGAAGTCACTGTCTTTAAAAATACTGCTTAAATCATGAATAAGCATTCCAAACCGGGTATCAGGCTTGTCAGTACCATATTTATTCATAGCGTCAGTCCAAGATATACGAGCAATTGGTGTTTTCAAATCAATATTCATGACATCTTTCATGATTTTCTTCAGCAAGCCCTCGGTATAATCTTGTACTTGTTGTTCATCAGTAAAAGAAGTTTCCATATCAATTTGAGTAAATTCCGGTTGTCTGTCACCACGCAAATCTTCATCACGGAAGCATCTTGCTAATTGATAATATTTATCAAAGCCAGCACCCATCAATAGTTGCTTAAAGAGCTGCGGTGATTGTGGCAAAGCATAAAAGCTGCCTGGATAAATTCTTGAAGGTACTAAATAGTCACGGGCACCTTCTGGGGAGGACTTACCTAAAATAGGAGTCTCGATGTCAATAAAACCATTTTGATCAAAAAATTCATGTGTTGCGCGTAATATTTTTGAACGTAAAATAATTGCTTTTTGTAATGCAGGCCTGCGTAAATCTAAGTAACGGTATTTTAGCCTGGTCTGTTCAGCTATTTCAACATTATCTTTTATTTCAAAAGGAGGGTTTTCCGATTTATTTAGAATTATGATTTCTTTAGCATCAACTTCGACTTCGCCCGTTTTCATGTCGGGATTAATGCTAGAACGCTTAACCACCTTACCCTTAACTTGGATAACATATTCGTTTCCCAGAGAATCAGCCATTGCCATTAAGCTTTGACCAGAGTCATGATTTACTACTACCTGAACAATACCTTCACGATCGCGCAAATCGATAAATACTAGGTTACCCAAATTACGTACACGTTGAACCCAACCATAGAGATTTACTTCTTGATTAAGGTAAGCGGTCGTGATGTTGCCACAGTAATCAGTTCTTTTTTCCATTTGTTCCATTTTATTATTCCTTCAATTTTTTCATGACAGCAGTCATATTTTCAAGATCAGTTAATTCTAACTTAAATGTTTTTGCATCAGCAAGCCTTTTGACATTCAGTATTCCTGCCGCCATTTCTTTGGCACCCAATGTGATCACGTATTTTGCTTCAGCTCTATCAGCTTTTTTAAATTGTGCTTTCAATTTCTTTTGGTCAACATCGTATTGCACTTTCAAGCCCTGACTGCGAAGTAAACGAGCAATTTCAACTGCTTTTATTGCTGCTTCTTCACCAATATTTGTGATAAAGAAGTCGATTCCTTGATCTTCAAAAAGTGCAGGATTTTGCTTGTGCAAGACAAGCATTAAGCGTTCTTCTCCTATACCGAAACCAACGGCTGGAGTTTTTGGTCCGTCAAATTCTTCAACCAAATTATCATAGCGTCCGCCACCTAAAATGGTTGATGCTGATTCCCAAATACTTTTATCTTCGACCATAAATTCAAAAATTACACCCGTATAATAATCAAGGCCGCGAACGAGATCATTATCAATCACATATTTAATATCCAGTTGATCAAGCATCATCAATATCTGATCAAAGTTTCCCTTTGATTCTTCATCCAGATAATCAACTATCTTAGGTGCATTTGGCAAGAACTTCTTATCTTGTTCATCTTTAGAATCCAAAATACGCAAAGGATTTTTCTCTAAACGTCTCTTAGAGTCATCTGAAAGTTGATCTCTAACGGGCATAAAATAATTTACCAATGCATCATGATAATCTTGGCGCACCTGAGCATTACCCAAAGTGTTAATGTGCAACTCGTAGTTCTTAACACCCAGTTGAGCTAAAAGATCATGAGCTAAAACTATTGTTTCTACATCTGCTAACGGATTAGCTGAGCCGAAACTTTCAATGCCAATTTGGTGAAATTCCCGTTGACGTCCAGCTTGAGGTCTTTCATAACGAAATGTTGATTCTATGTAATAAACATTTAACGGCTTGGCTACCTCTGGTGCATAGAGCTTATCTTCAACATAAGCACGAACGACACCGGCAGTCCCTTCAGGACGTAAAGCGATGTGTCTGCCGCCTTTATCGTTAAAATCATACATTTCTTTTTCGACTACATCAGACGTTTCACCGCTTGAACGTGAAAAAACATTATAGTTTTCAAAACTTGGTGTCCGAATTTCCCGGTAATTTGCCTGCTTAAAAAAATCACGCAGAATCTGCTCTACTTTTTCCCATGAACCAGATTCATCTGGCAAAATGTCAACTGTTCCTTTGGGTCTTTGCACTCTCATTTAATCATCCTTTTAATTAAAAAACGTCCTTGAATAAATCAAGGGCGCTCTGAATTAGCACGGTACCACCTTTTACCTGCTGCGAATAACGCTCGCGAAGCGAATATTATCTGGTAAAGGGGTCACAGTTAGCTTTTTCCGCCTTTTCAGCGTAATTAGCGGTCTCTGTATAAAAAATACTAAACTTCAGTCTTTGTCATTGATAATTCTTTTTTTAGCTTATAGTTTTCAAGACAAAAAGTCAACCTATACTAGCATTGCGGCTTATTTTTTACAAATCAAGTACTATCGTGAATGGTCCATCATTTTGTAAATCTACTTTCATATCAGCCCCAAATTCACCAGTTTCAACTGTTAAGCCTAGTTTGACGAGTTCTTGATTAAAATCTTGCCATAATTCCTGGGACTTTGGCGGTTTCATAGCTTTAATGAAACTTGGTCTATTGCCTTTTTTAGTATCAGCTAACAAGGTAAATTGGCTCACGCTTAATATTTGTCCGCCAACATCTTTAATTGCCAAATTGGTTTTGCCATCTTCATCTTCAAAAATGCGCATTTTGGCTATTTTTGCAGCCGCCTTTTTGACCACATTAGAATCGTCTCCGTCTTTTAAACCGACTAAAAGCAGGAGTCCCTTGTTAATTTCTCCTACTACCTTGCCAGCAATATTGACGCTGGCATGATTTACTCTTTGAATGACAATCCGCATTAATTATCTGCTCTCCTTGTTTGATATATATCCGGAATATCGCGTAACTTAGTTAAAATACCATCTAATTGCGCCGAATTATTAACAGCTACTGTGGCGTATATGTGAGCAATATTATCCTCATTAACCTTACCAGAAATATTATTAATATTAGGAGTTAATGTGTTTAATTTGGTAATGACATCAGTCAGCAGTTTTCCTCTGTTATAGCCAAAAACTTCAATGTTAGCGTTAAAAGCTTGGGCACTATTTTCTTCAACGTTTTCCCACTGAACTTCGATCAACCTGCCCTTGCTTTCGTCATTATTGACTATATTGCGACAATCTGCACGATGAATTGTAACGCCGCGTCCTTTAGTCACATAGCCCACAATTTCGTCGCCCGGAACAGGGTTACAACATTTAGCCAAATGAAGCATCAAGTCACTAATTCCTTGAATCATAACCCCATTTTTGTGCTTAATCTTCATTGCCTTAGAATCTTTTTTATGGGGTTGAGGCTCCGAAACAGATTTCTGACCCGAATTTAATATTTCTTCTTCAAGCTGCTTTTGCTTTTTTCTTTCATCTTCACGCCGCAAGTCTGCTGTTAATCTGTTAACCACGCCAATAGCTGAAAGATCACCGAAACCAATTGAGGCATACATTTCATCGGCGTTGTGGTAATTTAACTGGTCTAAAAGCGGCTCGATATGCTCTTTTGACATAAACTCTTTAGGCGCAAGACCTTGATCGCGGAGCTTCTCCGCAACCATTTGTTCACCTTGCTCAATGCTGTGGTCACGATCCTGGTTTCTAAAGTAACGGCGAATTTTATTGCGGGCGCGTGAAGTTTTGACCATGTCCACCCAATCACGAGAAGGACTGGCATTAGATTGGGTCATGATTTCAATTACGTCGCCATTTTTAAGTTTATAATCCAATGGTACCAATTTACCATTTACCTTGGCTCCAACCGAATGGCTACCGACTTGAGTATGAATTTCATAGGCAAAATCGAGAGTCACTGAGCCTTTGGGCAATTCGTAAACTTCACCCTTAGGTGTAAAAACATAAACCCGATCTGAAAAGATTTCACTCTTAACGCTTTTCATAAATTCATCGGCATCTTGAGTTTCGTCCTTAAGCTCTAAAATTTCACGGACCATGTCCAATTTTTCATTAGAGCTAGTCTGCTCTACGCCCTTTAAATTACCTCTTTTATAAGCCCAGTGGGCAGCCACACCGTATTCAGCCACTTCATGCATTTGTTCAGTTCTAATCTGAATTTCCAGCGGTCGACCCCCGGGGCCAATAATTGTAGTGTGGAGTGACTGGTAACCATTTACTTTAGGTACAGCAATATAATCTTTAAAACGACCTGGCATTGGTTTCCATTTAGTATGAACAGCACCTAAAACCGCATAGCAATCTTTCACTGTTTTGACTATCACGCGTACGGCTAACAAGTCATAAATTTCATTAAAGTCTTTATGCTTATTAACCATTTTTTTGTAAATGGAATAAATATGCTTTGGCCGACCATAGATCTCGTATTTAATACCTAAGCTATCTAAACTGTCTTTAAGTGTCTTAATTGCATCTTGGATATATTTTTCTCTTTGACTACGTTTAAGACTCATTAAATTAACAATGCGATAATATGCTTTAGGGTTCAAATAATGAAAACTCATGTCTTCAAGTTCCCATTTGATCGTACCAATACCTAACCGATCCGCCAAAGGCGCATAAATATCCATCGTTTCAGATGCAATTCGGCGCTGCTTATCAGGACGCAAATGTTCTAAAGTATGCATATTGTGCAGTCTATCAGCCAACTTGACCATAATCACACGGATATCTTTAGCCATTGCGATCAACATTTTCCTGTGATTTTCAGCTAAAAATTCTTGGTGTGACTTATACTGATATTTATTTAGTTTTGTTACCCCATCAACAATAAAAGCTACATCTTTACCAAACTTTTCTTTGATATCATCATTAGTTACTGGTGTATCTTCAACAGTATCATGTAAAAAACCTGCCGCTATAGTATCAGGGTCAAGACTTAATTTGGCAAGAGTTCCAGCAACTTGAGTGGGATGAACAATATAAGGCTGTCCGGAAGCTCTCTTTTGCTCACTGTGCGCATTTTTAGCAAATTCGTAAGCTTCTTCAACAAAAGCAATTTGCTTATCGTTCATATACTTCTTGCAGGTATCTATCACCTGCTTGTGCGTCATCTCAATGTACTTAGACATATAAACCGACCCTTCTAATATTACCCGTATATTTGGTTATCCATTACACCAAAAATCTCTAAAATAAGATAAATTAGTCCAAATAAAAAGTTATAATTAGCATATTTGAATAAAACAATTAGGCAAAAACAGCCTGGCATAAATAGCAGCCAGTAGTGTTTAAGATTAATTGTTTTAATCAACTTACCAATATGATAGCTGATTATACTGTTAAAGAGTATAAAAAGTAATCCTACCCGCCAAATAGTCCCTATTCTTAATAGACTGAAAATAAGGGGTAAGATAACAACTAAAATGCTCCACCATATTACTGGCATTACCTTATAACTATTTAATTTGTTAATTAAAGGTATGTTTTTTAGTTTATCAAGCAACTTACTAATTCCTTACTAATTTAATTATCTATTATAACTCTTTTTAGTTATCTTTTCTTTCTATAATTAATCCAACCCAGCGCCCATGCTCGATTGTCAAATCAATTTTAAAATTATGCTTTGTCAAAGCGGCTTTGATTTTATCCAGCTGAGTATAATCTATTCCCGAAAAAATCACTTTACCACCTGTATTTAAGTGTTCATTTAATTCAGGAATTAGCTCAAGCAGAATTTCCGCCAAAATATTAGCAATAATAATGTCATATTTTCCTTCTACACCATTAAGCAAACTAGCCTTTTCCACCTTGATATTTGCCAAATGATTAAGAGCGATATTCTCTTTTGCCGCTGTGACAGCTTCATCCGAGATATCGGTAGCCACAACAGAACTGGCTCCCAATAAAGAAGAAGCAATGGCCAAAATACCAGAACCTGTCCCCACGTCACAGACAGTCTTTGGCTCAGTTAGTGCTTGTTCTAGTCCCATTAATGCTATTTGCGTTGTCTTATGTGTGCCAGTGCCAAATGCCAAACCAGGATCAAGTTTGATTAACTGCTGATCTTTAAAAGCTGGTTGATAATCTTCCCATTCTGGCAAAATTGCCAGATGCCGCGAAAAGTTTATGACATGATAAAATTTTTGCCAAACTGTGTTCCAGTCTTCGTCTTTAATATAAGAAGTGGTTATTTTTGCTTTGCCAATTTGCAAGCCATAACTTTTTAACTCAGCTAATTTCTTCTGGTACTTTTCAACCAGTTCAGCTTTATCTTGTTCAATATCAAAATATGCTAAAAATTGTAAATCTTGTGGTAAGTCGTTTATCTCACTGAGGTTAACAATCGTGGAGTCTGATTCCCAGCCAGCCTGCTCAAAATCAGAGCGTTTGCGTGATTCAGTCCCTAAACAGTGCAATACATCTTGACTGTAGATATTTAAAGCATCTTCAACTTCATGGCTGGTTTCAATTTTAATAATTAATAATTTCATTATTTTTTTAACTCCCTTTTTATTTTCCTTTTTATCAATGCTATCATTAAAAAGGTGATATTAATGTCAAAAAAGAAAAATAAGATTGAAAAAACACTAGTAGAAAAAATATTGGATAGAGATAAGATTCCATACCGACAAGCAGAATTTGCTACACATGAAGATTCAGGTGGTGTAGCCCAAATGGATACTTCCATTTTAAACGAGAATGAACATTTGGTCTATAAAACACTCGTGTGTTCTGGCAATAAAATCCCAACTGTTGTTGGTGTAATCCCCGTGACTGAACATTTAAGCTTGAAAAAACTGGCTAAAATTTCAGGAAATAAAAAGTGTGAAATGCTTCCTTTAAAAGATTTAGAAAAAACAACTGGCTATGTTCATGGTGCAAATACTCCGATTGGGATTTACTTTAAACACCACATTCCTATTTTTCTTGATAAAAGTATGCTGCAAGAACAAGAAATTGCAGTTTCGAGTGGTAAAGTTGGTCGGAGCGTTTTTTTAAAACCGCAGGATTTGCAAAAAGTAACTAATGCCAAATTTAGTGATTTGCTAGAATAAAAGAATATTTAGACAATAACACTCCCTTTGAGAATTATTATCTTTTAAAATATTGTTTTGGTCATAGTAATAAAGCGCTTTTTCTAATATAATTAAAACAAATACCAAGTAGACAGAATAGGAATAAATAAATGACATTATTAACAGATGAACAGCTTGCAAATATTGCACATGACTACTTCTTGAGCAAACTGAATATTGCTGAAATCTCAAAGAAGTATAACCTTTCCCGTTATCTGATAGCCAAGGCAATTGATGAAGCTGAAAATAAAGGGATTGTTAAGATTAGCATTTATCAAAGCCCCAAACGAGCACAAAATTTGGAACGAAAATTCCAAAGCCTTTTTGATCTGAAAGAAGTTTATATCTTAGAAGATAAAGAAACTAAAAACCAAGACAATGAAATGATTGTCAATTTTGCGGCAAAACAAATTCAAAATTATATTACGTCTGCCAATGTTGTTGGTCTTACTTGGGGAACACTTTTAAGGGATATTATTGATGATTTTTCAACAGAAACTCGCCCTGACCTGACAGTTGTTCAACTATTGGGTCAGGTGGTTAATGCTAGCAAACGCAAGCAGCCACTTATTCAACATGCTGCTGACAAATTTAATGCAAAAAGTCTAACTTTTCCCGCTCCTCTTTATGCCATTGATCCGGGACTAGTCAAAAAAATTCAGCAAGAGCCCTATTATCAATATATTGAAAAGTATTTTTCAAAACTTGACCTGGTGTTTGCAAGCATCGGTACCATGCAATCGCTGGAATCTGGACAATTTTTTATGGATTATTACGCTGACAAGCTATTTACAGGGATTAAAAAAAATCAGTTAGCAGGGATTATTTTTGGCAGACCGTATGATATTAAAGGTCGCTTTTACAGTCCGATTGAACCCCACATATCTGGCATCAGTCTTTCAGACATTTTAGCAGTTCCTGATCGATTTGTAATTGTTAAAAACCGGTTTAAGGAAGATGCGCTTTTGGGGGCTCTCAGATCTGGCGTAATAACCCATTTAATAACCACTTCAGGTATAGCTGAAAGAGTTCTACGCAAAAACGAGGCACTTTAATTGGCGGATTTTTTACAGAACTTTTCATTATATAAGCTAGTAATATAATTTTGCAGATCTGCAACTGAATGTGTTCTTGAACGAGCGCATTCTTTAGCAGGTTTTGAACATAAAAAGCATTTGCGAACAGGCAAGCCTAGATCTTTGCGGGATATTGCCTGTTTTTGTTTTCTAATTAATACATCGGCATCAAATAACCGATTAATTTTTTGCTTATTCTCAAATTCAACTGCCTTTTGTTTAACGGAACGATAATTAGCATCAACAAGATAAAAATTCTCTGAACCTGTAGCTCTCTGCCAATGTTTATACAAAGTAAAAGGTAACTGGCTATTGTGCAAAATTTCTTCCAAATTCAGAATACCTGAAGTAAAAATTTCTTTTAAATAGTGATTGTTTTTGATAGGGCCAGGAATGTTTAATTTAACATCCAGTAGCGTACATTCAGGAAACTTTTGAAATGTTGTTTGTTGCAACTCTGCTCTTTCATCTTTATTTGCTAATACCTCTGTAATACTCTGTGGTTCTCCTTCAGCAAATATTGTTTTTACCATTTTATCATCTTCTTTCTATTTTTATATTATAACTAAAAAGTGTGAGAACAAGTCTTAGCCTCATTCTCACACTTTATTAAAATAATTAGTTAATCTTTTACTTGCTTAATTGTATCAATAATAGTGCCATCCCGATATTGAATTAAAGCAACAACACGATCAGTATATTCTAGAGGCTTGGGAATTCCAACCTGTTTTTGCACCATTTCTTGAAGTTCTTTGATGTCAACAATATTGAGCTCAGGAACTTTAGCAAAAGCAGCTATTAAGTCTTTACGGCGGGGATTAATCGCAATTCCTCTTTCGGTCACTAAAACATCAATTGAATCCCCTGGTGTAACAACTGTTTCCACTTCTGGTACTACTGTACCATTGCGTCCACGTACTAGCGGAGCAGTGATAATAGTCATTTTTGCTGCAGCCGCATCCTGGTGACCACCTATGGCACCACGAATAACACCATCGGAGCCTGTCATTACGTTAACGTTAAAATTGGTATCAATTTGCAAAGCTGAAAGAATAGCCACATCTAAGTTATTTACTACAGCTCCTTTATTATGAGGATCAGCGTACCAGGAAGCATCAATTTCCTGTTGGTTTTTATTTTGGGCCATTGAAGCTGCAGCACCCTTGTCAAAGTCCTGAACATCCATGATTTTCTTGACCAGGCCTTCCTCAAGAAGATCAGTCGTAGGCTTAGTGATACCGCCTAGCGCGAATGATGCCTTAATCCCATCCTTTAGCATAGATTCTCTTAGGTATCTGGTCACTGCCAACGCAGCTCCTCCAGACCCGGTTTGGAAAGAAAATCCTTGTTTATAATATGGTGAATTTGTAATTACCTGATTAACAGTTTGTGCAATTTTCAGTTCTTTAGGATCTTTGGTGAAACGAGTTGCCCCTGAACCAATCTTATCAGCATCACCAATTTGATCAACCTGCACAACATAATCGACTTGAGTTTGTTTAATTGAGGCAGGCGTATTCGGATAATCAACAATATTGTCAGTCAACAAAACTACTTTATCCGCATATTGTGCATCAATCAAAGCATAGCCCAAGGATCCAAAAACTGCATCCCCTTCTTGACCATTAGCATTACCAGCTGGGTCAGCATTTGGGACTCCTAAAAATGCCACGTCAATTTTGATTTCCCCTTCTTCAATAGAACGGGCCCTATTGCCATGAGAACGGAAAATTACTGGGTTTTCCAGACCACCATGGGAAACAAAATCACCTAAACTACCTCTCATTCCAGAGGATGTGATATTGGTAATGACACCCTTTTTTATTGCTTCAATTACAGTGTCATTCATAACACCAGTTAAGGAAGATGGGGCTAAAGTTAAGTTTTGATAACCCATTTTAATAATTAAATTCATTACTTTATTAAAAGCAAAATCACCATTTCTAAAATGATGGTGGAACGAAATGGTCATACCGTCTTTTAGAGTTTTCTTAATAACATCTTCTAAAGAATCCACCACTTTTGATTCGCCCCTAGTAACTTGTACTTTAGGAGCCACTCTTTTTACTTCAGGATTACCTATTTCCACAGATTCGAATGGTTTAAGATTCATTTTTGTCATCAAATCATCAGGCAAATTGCGTTTTACTTTATTCTCCAATGTAATTACCCTCCTCATCAATTAAATTCGATGCTTTAGCTGTTTCAATAACACGGTTAGCCTTCTCAACAACTGGTTTGTCGACCATTTTACCGTTCATTGAAATAACGCCTGAGCCTTTTGCCTTTGCTTCTTGAATAGCATTTTGGACAGAAAGAGCGTTTTCAATTTCTTCTCTAGTAGGGTTAAATACCTTGTTAACCATAGGTATTTGTCTTGGATTAACTAAAGACTTGCCATCATAACCAAGTTCATAAATATATTTTGTTTCGCGGTAGAATCCTTCAGTATCATTCATATTTGAAAATACAGTATCGAAGGCATAAACATCGGCTGCTCTAGCGGCTTGCAAGACCATGTTGCGGGCAAATTCAAGTTCACGCCCATCTGGATAACGGTGTGTGTGCATATCGGCAGTATAGTCTTCACCGGAAACAGCTAAGCCCATCATTAATGGGGTTGCAGTTGCAATTTCTGGAGCATTGAGAACACCTTTTGCACTCTCAATCGCTGCCATAACACCAATAGAGCCTTTTTGAATACCGTATTCTTCTTCCGCTTTTTCCATATCCGCCACTAATTTTTTAATCATGGCGGCCGATTCAGTTTTAGGAAGACGAATAACATCTACTCCAGCGCGAACCATAGCTTTGACATCTTGGTCATAAAAGGGAGTGTCTTGACCATTAATTCTAACGACAATTTCAGCGCCGCCAAAGTCAACTGTTTTAATAGCCTTAAATACTAACATTCTGGCTGCGTCTTTTTCAGTTAATGAAACTGCATCTTCTAAATCCAGCATAATAGAGTCCGCTCCATAAATGCCAGCGTCTTTAACCATTGCAGGATTATTACCTGGTACAAACATCATTGTTCGACGCAAACGATTTTTAACATAAGTCATTTATTGCAATACCTCCAATCTTGGTGCATCAGTAGTTTCAGTTGCTCTTTGAGCAGCTGCTAATGTTCTTGCAGCAATCACGCAGTCAAGCGCTCCTTTGTCAGTAGCCTTAACTTTTGCGTTAGTAATACCAAATTTATTAAGTGTTTCAGTTATCACCTTTTTAATTTGATCACCGTATGATTTAGCTACCTCTGAATCCAGATCAACTTCAATCCCATTTTGACCAGTAGAGATCATTATCTGAATATCTGAAGATTCTAATGTTCCTGCTACTCCAACAGTTTTAATTTCCATCAATGTTCATTCCTTTCTTGATTCTTTCTTGTAAAATTTGATAATTTTCATTTATAAAATTCATTGTAGTTGGTGGAACTAGAGCGTAAATATCTTTTAAATCACTATTTTTGATCAAATGGCGCACACTAGTTGCCGTAATTATTTTTTCGTTATCACGAAAGCGGTGCACGATTTTAACAGCAATAGTGGGACTAAGTATTTTTTGTAAACTTTGATTATAGAAATTAGTCGTCCTTGAAAATGGCTCAGTACCCAGATAACGTTTCTTAATAGTTAATTTTGGTGCAATAATATTTTTAAAAATTAAAGCGTCAATCTCCGTTTGCGTTGTAATTAGTTCATCAGGTGACTTTAAAAAATAAGCTGGAAATGTCGAGCGTGAAACTAGGTAATCTCCACCACTGACTACCACCACGTTTTTAAAGTTGGCAGTTCCTTTTTTTACCAAATCTATTCTTTCTGATGTTTTAAATAAAGAAGCATCTGTAGCCACTACAAAAACATAGACCAAATCATTTTGACTACTTGCCAGTTGTACTAACTTTTGGTGGCCCAAAGTAAAAGGATTAGCATTCATAACAATTGTTGCAACTTCTTTTTGCTTTTGGTTTTCAATTCTAGGTATTTTTGCTAAAAAGTCTTGAATACTTGGCGTTCCACTTTCTAAAAAAGCCGCAGTATCAGTATGAGCCAATTCATTAAAACCTAAATGAGCGAAACTAGAAGAATATTTTGCCTTGGTAAATACGAATGAATGATAAATTTTCTGACTAAAAAGGTATTCTTGCAGAGCCGAAACTATTTGATTAAAACGTGCCCCGTGAACAGAATTATCATTTGATACAGCTATATATTTAAGAACTTTGCCTGCAATACTACCAGTCCCAACCAAATAGCCATCTTCATCTATTAAGCCAACAGTATGATCGAGGACGTCAACTTCACGGGAGCTGAAATCTGTAATACCTCGATTAATTAAGAAGTTCTCCCATCTGGCCTTCGTGTCCGGAAAAGTTAAATTAAGATCTATAGTCTTATCCATTTATTTGGTTCTCACTTTAGCTAAAATTCTTGCAAAAATTTCATAATTTCTTTATACATTTTCAGAGGCTGTTCCGCCTGAATTAAGTGACCACAGTTTGCTATTATTCCTGTGTAAATTTTAGGATTCAATTCTCTCATAGCGTAGGCAAAATGATAATCAAAAAAGGGTGAATTTTGTCCTGCTAAAACGAGCATAGGAACTTTTAAGCTAATTAAAACGTCCCGCCAATCCTGCTCAGCATGATCTATTCGACAAAGATAATTTTCTTCATCATTATACGGATATTTTTGGGCTTCAATCTTGGCCTTTTTAAACATCTGATCATTGATATGAGCAAAAATACCATTGCCCAAATCTGCCTCTAAATAATCCGGATAATTTTCCAAGTTAAATCTTTAAACCCATAGTGCCAGGTGCTGTCTTGAATCATTTTGGGAGGTTGATCTAAGTCAACAATTGCCTGCAATCTTTGAAAGCCAAATAGTGAAACATAAGCCCAAATGTTTGCGGCTCCCATGGAATTACCAACAGCAATAATATTTTTTAAATCTAATCTGCTAATGAGCTCGGCTAAATCAGCTGCATGGCGACTAATACGTTGCCCCTTAAACGTTCTTTGAGAACGTCCCTGATTTCGAGGATCAATTATTATAAAGCGGTAATCTTCTGTGAAAAGCTTTACAGCCTCTTGCCATAATGTTGCAGAACTGCCTATGCCAGGAACAGCTAAAATAGGCTGACCACTTTTTAATGTATCGTAATAAGTTATTCGAATACCATCATTAGTTATAAAATTGTTTGCCTTAAGCATTTACCAAATTCCAATAACTTTCATCCATAAAGTGCCTATTACGCCGAAAATCAGTAAATAGAGAATTCCTAAAATAAAGTTATATTTCCACCATTCACTCTGCTTAATGTAACCAGTTGTAGCTAATATAGAGGCCGGTCCGTTAGCGTAATGAGTGGTTGAAGCATTAATTGCCCCGGTAAACGCCAAGAGCATAGCTGATAATCCTAATGGAGCTCCTGTAGCAACAGCAACAGATAAAAATGGCAGGTATAATGCTGTCATATGTGCAGTACCACTGGCAAAAAAGTAGTGGGTGTAAAACATCAATATCACTAAAACAGCTAATACTATTTGCCAGCTTATTCCGTGAAGACTAGTCTGAATAGTCTTGGAGAACCAGTCAATAAAGCCAAAGGAAATAAGTTTACTGGCCATAAATATTAAAATTGACAGCCAAATTAGAATATTCCAAGCTCCAGTTTGGTTTAAAGCATCTTTCATAGTTAAGACACCAGTTAATAGCAATAAGCCGACAGCTAAAAAGGCTACAAAAGTAGAATCTAACTGAGGAATTTTGAAGATTCCGGATAAAACCCATAAAATTATAGCCAACAAAAATACTATTGACATAATCATTTCAGGCTTTGTCACTGGTCCCATTTTTGCTAAACGGTCACTGGCCCATTTTTTAGCATTGGGAGTTTCTTTAATTTCTGGAGGAAAAATTTTATAAATCACAACCGGAATAATAATAGTTGCAACTAGAACAGGAACTATTGCTGCTGTAAACCAGCTGATCCAGGTCATATTATAATTTTTCTGTGCCGCCATTTGAGAAGCAACCATATTAGGAGCAGCACCTGTAATAAACAGAGCAGTTGACAGAATGTTGGCATGGAAGGCAGTAAAACTAAGATAAGCTCCGATTTTCTTTCTTGAAGGATCGTTAGGATGAGAATCATAATCTTTAGAGATTGATTCAGTCACCGGCCAAACTACACCACCTGTACGTGCACTGTTTGATGGTATTAAAGCTCCTAAAACTAATTCCAAACCGGTAATTGCATAGCCGATACCGATGGACTTCTTACCAAATTTTTTAATCATCCAATACGCTATCCGATTACCTAAACCAGTTTTGCTAATACCATATGCCATGATAAAAGCCATAGCAATTAGCCAAGAAGCAGAATTACTAAAGGCGCTGAGAATACCAGTGGTTACTTTACCAGTTTTTGGATCTACAACATCTTTGATTGGAGCCAAACCAACTAAAACTGTCACTATCAGTCCAATCAAAGTAGTACCGCCTATGGGCAAAGGCTTTGTAATACAGCCAACAATAGTTGCTACAAAAACGGCAAACATCTCCCATGCGGGAGCAGACAAGCCAGCCGGACGCAAAGGCGTGATGCACCATAGGATAACGCCAATCACTAAAGGTAAAATAAAGCCTTTATAATTAACTTTTTCAAGTGTTTTCATAGTAATTACCTATAATTTTAATTTTCTGGGCGATAAAAATCGTCGATAATTTCATAATTCTTATTCTTTAATTCATCATCAAGCCAATCTATATTTCCTGAACCATCATGAAAACTAGCCGCTTTTGCTTCATCCTTTTCATGAAAATCCTGAACAATCGGCAACAATTCAGATGCTTCTTCTAAAGCGATTTTGATAACACCGTCAGCATCGCCTAAAATAACATCACCGGGGTTAACACTGACGTTACCACAAGAAACCGGTACATTTATTTCTCCTGGACCTTCCTTGTAGGGACCGTCTGGAGTGGTGCTTACCGCATAAATAGGCAAATCCCAGTTGCTTAAACTATCAATATCTCGTATTGGTCCGTCAACAACTACACCAGCTACATGTCTTTGATCGCGCAGCCATGTCATCATTACTTCACCAATAACCGCCCTAGTATTGTCATTTTCATTATCAATGACAACCACGTCGCCTTCGTGGCAATACTTTAAAGCCGCATAAATAGTTAAGTTATCACCAGGACGATTATGAACTGTAAACGCTGGACCACACATTTCTTCATGTGGGTGCGACATCAGTCTAATTCTGGGCGCCATTGCTCCTGTCCTATTCATACAGTCAGCTACATTTGATGAGGGCAGCTTTTTATATGCAGCAATTAATTCCTTTTGAGGAAGATTCCTTTGTAAAAAAATTCTTTTTCCAACCTGCATTATTTATGCCTTCTTTTTAATTAATCTAAAGTGATATTATCTAGTACTTCCTGCATTTCGGCAGCAGAGTTCACCATCTTAGTCTTTTCAGGTTCTGAAAGTTCGGTTTCAATAACCTGGCTGATTCCAGATCCGTCGATTACTGCAGGAGTTCCTAAATAAAGTTCGCTTTTAATGCCATACTCACCATTAATCGGTGCAGATAAAGGCAAAGCAATTGAACGATTAGTCAATATTGCAGTAACAATTTGCGTTAACATCATCGCAATGCCGTAAAATGTTGCACCCTTATTTTCGATTATATTTCCACCTTTTTGACGAATATTCAGTTCCACTTGATTCAAAATATTATCATCAATATTAGCAAATTCTTTTAGTGATTTACCGCTAACAGTTGATTCATCAAAATTTTCAAAAGATGTATCACCGTGTTCGCCTAATACCATAGAATTAATTTCAGCTACAGGAACATTTAATCTTTTAGCCAAATCTACTTTTAAACGAGCAGTGTCAAGCGAAGTTCCCGTGCCTATTACTTTATTTTTAGGAAAGCCGGATAGTTTTTGGGTTAAAGTTGTCAATATATCAACTGGATTAGCAGAAACTAGGAAAATACCATTAAAGCCTGATTCGACTACTGGTTGAATGATACTTTTCAAGATGCTAACATTTTTATTCACAAGATCAAGCCGACTTTCTCCTGGCTTACGAGGAACGCCTGCTGTAATCACAACCACAGCAGCATCTTTTGCATCGGAGTATTCACCAGAATGAATATTACACTCGCCTGTAAAAGGCAGTATATCTTCCAAATCCATTGAATCTCCCACCGGACGTTTCTTGAGCACATCACAGATTACTAACTCGTCAACACTAGTATGTTGCAGCAAATCATTTGCAAAAGTTGAACCTACAGCTCCGTCTCCAACCAATAATACTTTTTTATTCATTAAGTCATTTCCTTTCGAATTTTTTAAAAATGTAATCACTTACATAAATATTATAAATTTTATCTCTGCTATTTGCAATATTTAAAATAAATAATTTATTTTTTCAATTTTTAAAAATAAAAACAGTCTTCCATATTTAAAATTCGGTTTGTCAATAAGGTAAAAATTAGTATTTTCGACATAGCGTTTATTTAGGAACCTAAAATAATAAAAAAAGCCCTTCGCCGCTGCTAAACGACAAAGAACTTAAAATTTATTAAATATAATCTTATTTATATCAAGCTATCATTTTAATAGACACATCAGTTGCAAAATCATAGCTCACAAAACGTGGAATCTGACAAAAAACCTAACAATATTGCCAATGGTTGACAATTTTTTCAAATGCTAATTTGGTTACTTTATAGTTATTGATTTTTGACAAACTTGCTCATTTGTATTCCTGCCTGCCTACCAAAAATGACTGTTTCAGCAATTGAGTTGCCACCAATTCGGTTATTTCCGTGTAATCCACCTGAAACTTCTCCCGCAGCATAGAGGCCTTTAATTATGTTGCCATCTGTATCATAAACTTCGGTTTGGGGACTTATATGGATACCACCCATAGTATAGTGGATGGCCGGGTTAATATGAATTGCAAAGAATGGTCCTTGTGCAATTTTATGCTCCATTCCCGTTGATCTGCCAAATTCTTTATCTGTTTTATTTGTGACAGACTCATTCCAATTAGTAATAGTTTCGTTCAAGTTCGAAGCTGTGACACCAATATTTTGAGCTAGATCAGAAATTGATTCTCCATGACTAACCAATCCTACGTGATCATAAAATTCAACGGCAGTAAAGTTATTTCTAATACCTTGATCGAAAACCAAAAAAGCGCCGTTTTCATTTAAGTTGCTAATTGCGTCAGAAACAATTTTACGTGTACTTAACTCGTTGACGAATCTTTTACCAGATTTGTTAACTAGGATAGCTCCTTCTCCTCTTAAGCCTTCTCCTATCAAGTAGACGTGGTCAGTATCAGTTTGTGCAGTTGGATGTACTTGAATAAAGTCCATTTGCTCCAGCTGTGCATCAATTTGACTAGCCAACTTTAAACCATCGCCGGTAGCACCAGGCTGATTCGTAGTCTTATAATTTACAAGGTCAGGACGATATTTTTTAATTAATTCTTTAGATGAGCCAAAACCTCCTGAAGCCAAAAGCACAGCTTTTGCACTCACTTTTACTTGTCCATTCAGAGTATCAACCTGAACACCAGTTACTTGCTGTTTGTTATCTTGTAAAAGCTTAGTTACTTTTGCATTATTAAAAACTGGTATTTTATCTTCTTGTATTTGCTTTAAAGCTCCAGTTACTAAATAATTACCTACCGGTGCCATTGAAGCAGGACGGTGAGCTCTCTTTTTGCTCATCCCACCAGTAATAGTTAAATTAGTTAGCTCTATACCGTGATCCATTAACCAATCTATTGCAAGAGCAGAATGATCGACAAAATAGCGTAGAAGTTCACGGTCATTCATCATTCCTCCGCCTTTGAGAGTTTCACGGTAAAAATCTTCTTTATCATCTATAATTCCCTGTTTTATTTGAACAAGACTTTCAGAAGCATTCATTCCAGAAGAAGCCCTGTTTGTGTTCCCACCTAAATCAGAATTCTTTTCAAAGACAGCAACATTCAGTCCTAATTCATGGGCCTGAATAGCTGCAGTTAAGCCGGCACCACCAGCACCGATTATAATTGCGTCGTAACTGTCTTGTATTTCAGAAGCCTTATTAGGCGTAAAAACAAATTTACCCATTGATTTCTCCTCTACAGAAATTTAAAAGATTTATTTTTCAGGATCAGTCTGAGATATATTAGTCATCTCCATATAATCCATCCATTCATCATATTCCTTTTCAGTTAATTTGCCACTTTTGAGGGCTGCTTCTTTAAGCGTTGTTCCTTCTTTATCAGCAGTCTGTGCAATCTTAGCAGCTGCGTGATAGCCAATATGAGGTGACAAGGCAGTCACTGTCATCAAAGAACTCTCAAGCAGATCGTCCATTTTTGCAGCATTTACGGTTAAGCCGGCAATCATTTTATCAGCAAAGCCTGTAATAGTTCCAGTTAAAATATCACATGAATCTAAAAACGCGGTGATCATAACGGTTTTGTAGACATTCATTTCAAAATTTCCTTGTGAACAGGCAAAAGTAATTGTAGTATCATTGCCAAAGACTTTCGCAGCGGCCATTGTTACCGCCTCAGCCTGTGTAGGATTAACTTTGCCAGGCATAATCGAAGAACCTGGTTCATTAGCGGGGATATTAAGTTCGTGATAGCCTGCTCTTGGGCCAGATGCCAAGAATCTTATATCTTGAGCTATCTTAAACATGTCAGCAGCCAAGGTTTTTAAAGCACCATGGACAACATCTATGCCAGAATGGTGGGCTAACCCCCAAAACTTATTGGTATTAACTTTAAAATCATGGCCGTAGACTTGAGACAGTTTGTCAGCAATTTTGACAGTCATTCCCGGTGCAGCATTGAGGCCTGTCCCAACAGCAGTACCACCAATTGCTAGTTCATATAATGTCGGCTTAAGTTCTTTGATATAAGATAAATCATGTTTTAAAGCTGAAATATAGCCAGAAACCTCTTGACCGAAAGTTATCGGAGTAGCATCTTGTAAATGAGTACGGCCAACTTTGACGGTTTTCCAATACTTGTCCTGCTTAATTTTTAGTTCGTCAATTAAGTGTTGCACGGCAGGTTCAAGCTTATCTAAAGCTTCAACTGCAACAATATTCATTGCTGTGGGATATGTATCGTTTGAAGATTGTCCTCTGTTAACGTCATCATTGGGTAAAATATCCAAATTTGGATGCATCTTGTTAGCTAGGTTAGCTACTACTTCGTTAACGTTCATATTGCTCTGAGTACCAGAACCGGTTTGTAATACGTGTAAAGGAAAATCTTGACGCAATTCATGATCATCTAATTTTAATAGTTGATCAATCGCTTCCTCAATAGCTTGCCCTTTTTCTACTGGTTCATCGCCGACTTCTACATTCGATTCAGCTGCAGCTTTTTTTAAATGTAAAAAAGCACGAATAATTGCAAGTGGCATTAATTCACCACTGGGAAAATTGTTACGACTTCTTTCAGTTTGAGGACCCCACAGTGCATCTTTAGGAATTTTAACAGGGCCAATTGTATCACTTTCAACACGGTATTCTTCTTTACTCATACTAAATCTCCTTTTCAAATGTTAGTATTTTAGCTATTAAAAGCAGTAATATTCTCTTGCACTCATAATACAGATTTTTAGTTTTATTTTCAATATTTCAAAATAAAAGGGCTATCATTTTAAAATTTTAAAATTTATTTTATTTTAGCAAAAAAGCACTCTTATTGAGTGCCTTAATCAAATTTTTATATTTTTAGTGTTTCAGCATTAATAGCTACTATTACAGTTGAGAGCGACATTAAGATCGCACCGACTGCTGGGGAAAGTAAAATCCCCCATGGAGCTAAGATACCAGCAGCAAGTGGCAATGCCACAATGTTGTAGCCAGCACCCCACCATAAGTTTTGGACTGTTTTTCTTTGGGTATGCTGCGCTAACTTCAAAAAACTTATGATATCTAGTGGTTCACTATTAACTAAGACCACGTCAGCTGAATCCACCGCAACATCAGTACCTGCACCAATGGCTACACCAATATCAGCTTTAGCCAAACTAGGAGCATCATTGATACCGTCACCGACCATCATTACCTTTTGACCTTTATCTTGCAATTCAGCTACAATTTTTTGCTTGTCTTGCGGCATTAAACCTGAATAAACTTCTGTAATTCCTAATTTGTGGGCAATGCTTTGGGCAACATTTTCATTATCTCCAGTTAGCATCACAGGCGTGATATTTAAAGCTTTAATTTGTTTAATTAGTTCAGCAGCGTTAGTCTTAATCTCATCTCCCACGGCAACGTAGCCTAAAAGCTCACTGCCTGCAATCAAGTAACTTGACGTATAGTTTAAAGCATCAACTTGCGGGAAACTATTGACAATACTTCTAGCTGTTTTTTCATTTACTAACTGGTAATCTTTATTGTTTAAAGTTCCAGCAACGCCTTTGCCGTCAAGTGTTTTACTATTTGACAATGGATAGAGCTCAATATTTTTTTCCTTAGCAAACTGTAAAATGCTTTGCGCAATCGGGTGATTAGAATCTTGCTCAAGTGAAGCAATCAGTTTGATTACTTCATCTGCACTGTACGACTTATTCAAACTGTCACATTTGCGCACCTGAAACTTGCCTTCCGTCAGAGTGCCAGTTTTATCTAAAAGCAAATAATTAATTTTAGAGCTGACGCTGATCACGTTACGATTTCTAATCAATAACCCATTTTTAGCACCAATTGAGGTACTTTTAGCATTTACCAGCGGAATTGCCAACCCTAAAGCATGCGGACAAGCAATTACTAAAACGGTAACCATCCGTTCTAGCCCACCTGCTATTCCCCGCAAACTAGTCCAGACAATTAGAGCAATAATACCGAAAATTAACGCGGCGTAAAACAGCCAGCTTGAAACTCGATCAGCCAAATTTTGTAATTTTGACTTATTCATTTGTGAAGACTCGACAAGTTTATTGACGTTTGCTAAAAAGCCGGAGTTAGCTGAATTGGTGACCTTAACAGTTAGTGTGCCAGAACCATTAATAGAGCCGCCAATTACTTTATCACCTTTTTTACGGGTAATTTCACGAGATTCGCCAGTCACTAATGATTCATTAACTTGACTTGAACCGGTGATGATGACACCGTCTAATGGAATACTTTCACCGGCTTTTACCAATATAACTGCATCTTTTTGTACATCATTGATTGCTGTATCTTTCACTTGATCACCTGATTGTACATGGACTTTATCAGGTAGAAGTTTTGCTAAATCATGAACAGAACTATTGGCATTCATGACAGATGTCATCTCTATCCAATGTCCTAAAAGCATAATTAAAATTAACGTTGCCAGCTCCCAGAAAAAGTCCATTACATGAACTTTACTGTTTAGCAAATCATTTTTTACAAAAGCATACAGACTATAAATATAAGCCGTAGTTATACCCAAGGAAATAAGGGTCATCATTTCGGGCTTTTTATCTTTTATTTCATAGTACGCTCCAGATAAGAATGGTTCTCCCCCGTAGAAATACAGCACAGTTGCGAAGATAACCACTATCCATTCAGAACCTGGAAAAGAGAACTGAAAAGGCAAATGGACTCCCATCGCTGGCGATAAAAATATAATCGGTAAAGATAAAATCACAGAAACCCAGAACTTTTTCTTCAAATTGCCCATATGCATCATGTGCCCGCCATGCATCATCATATCATGGCCACCCATTTGCATGGATGAATCATTGTTATTCATTGAATGATTCATATTATGATTGTCGTTCATATCCATATTGTTCAAATTGCTCAGTCCCATCTATTTAAACCAAATTTTGCTCTTTAGTTTAATCTACTTTTATAAACAGATGGTGTCAAAAAATTAGCTTTAATAATATGAACTATATGTTGAGCTATTTGTTCTTAGCTGCGTGATAAAAATGGATGGCAAAACCTATTGCCAAGCCCACGATAGCTGGAAATACCCAATCCATCCCGATATCTGCAAAGGGTAAAAAACGCATTTGAAATGATCTTAATTGCAGTGCCCATGGCTGCTTGCTAATAACAGGGGGAAAAGAGGCAATCATATCCAAGATAGCTGGAATAAAGGTTAAAGCAATCCCCCAGAAATAGACAATTGGATCACGGTCAAAAAGAGAGCCGGAAATAGATAAAATAATCAAGACCATTGCTATAGGATATAAAAACATCAGCATTGGTGTTGACCACGAAATAATAGTATCTAGACCAAAATTAGCAGTAATAAATGAAACGAACGTCATTATTGTCAACCAACCATGATAGCTGATTTTATTAAAACTACGGTGAAAATCTTGGGCAAACGCTGCAATCAAGCCAACTGCGGTTGTTAGACAGGTCAAGGTAACCAATGTAGCAAGCAAAGCATGACCAAAGTTACCTAAATAATAAGTCACGATTTGATTAAAAACAGTGCCGCCTTCTGCTGAAACTTTAAGATGGTTTAAAGTAGTTGCTCCTAGCCAAATTAAGCCCACATAAATTACTCCGATAGCGCTGGTCGCAATGACCCCTGCTCTAGCTGTAACTTCAGCATTACTTTTAGCCGAGGTTTTTCCCAGCTGTCTGACAGCAGAAACGATTGTATAACCGAAAGCTAAGCCCGCTAGTGCATCCATCGTGTTATAGCCTTCTAAAAAGCCATTAAAAAATGGAGCAGTTTGGTAAGCAGCAGTTACGTTTTGCTGCTTTGCCGCACCCATAGGTGAAAAAGCTGCTAATAAAAAGACGGAAAACAGCAACAACAAAAATAATGGGTTTAGAATACGACCTATACTATCCAAAATGGTGGATTGCTTGTAGGAAATTATAAATGCCAATATAAAAAAGATTGCAGAAAACACCAGTAATGCCGGTTTCGCTACAGATTTGGGCAAGACCGGTTGCAAGCCCACTGAAAATGAAATACTTGCAGTACGCGGCGTTGCAAATAATGGTCCTAAAGTTAAGTGGATCAAAACCATAAAAGCCAGGGCAAAAATTTTACCTAACGGTTTACCAATGTCATAAACACCTTTGGCATGACTGGCACTGATTGCGAGCACAGCTAACAGTGGTAATAAAACTGCAGTCACTAAGAAGCCAAAAGTAGCCATTCCCCAATTAGCTCCTGCAAGCTGCCCCAAATGAATAGGAAAAATCAAGTTACCAGCACCAAAAAATAATCCAAATAACAAAGAAGCAACAACTAAATATTGTTTCCAAGTTAAGGGTTTGGTATTTACATCTTGTTCAATTTCTTCCATCATGATTCCTCCTAAACAGAAAATCAAACTCAAATTAATATGATAAAAAACTTTGATAAATAATAGGGCAATAAAAAAGCACCCTTGATTAAATCAAGGGTGCTGTCAGCACGGTACCACCTATATTACTGTAAATATTTTTTCTGCTAAAAATCTCACAGTCACTTCACGTACGGTAAAAATTACGATACGCTAACACGCTAATGGGTGTCACCAATATAAGCTACTAATCATTCACCATATAGCTCAAAGTTACTTTCAGTTTGCCATCACGATCCATTTTCAGCTACAGGACTCTCTAAAACGCTACATGCAAACTTACTTATCTTTTCATCGCTTTATCAATATTAATGATATTTTAATCAATGCCTTTTTTCATGTCAACTATAATTTTAAAAACACCGTTAAAATTTAGATGATACATTACTAATTTTGTAAAGATTTGACTTTTCTAGTTGCAACATAATGACATGCTAAACCAATTGTTAATCCTAGTAAGGCTGGAATAATCCAATCCATTCCAATTGCCGCAAAAGGCAGGAATTTCATTTGCACACCTTTTAAGGCCAGTGCCCACGAACTTTGGCTTACTACAGGTGGAAAAGCAGCAATCATATCTAAAAATGCAGGAACAAGTGTGAACAGCACAGTCCAGAAATATACCACTCTATCTTTATTAAACAAATTCGCAGTAATTGAAAGCAGAATTAAAACCATTGCAAAAGGATAGAGAAACATCAACATTGGTGTTGACCAAGCAATAATAGTGTCCAGACCAAAATTAGCGGTCAAAAATGAAGCTAATGTCATTAAAAATAACCAGGTATGATAACTAACTTTAGGAAAACTTCTGTGAAAATCTTGAGCAAAAGCAGCGATTAAACCGACCGCAGTAGTTAAGCACGTCACTGTAATCAGGCTGGCTAGAAGCGCATGCCCCACATTGCCCAAATAATAAGTCACTATTTGATTGAAAGTAGTACCACCATCGGCAGCAATTCGATAATGTTGTAAGGTGGTTGCACCCAGCCAGATCAAAGCCACATAGATGACACCAATAGTTAAAGTTGCCAGTATACCCGCTTTGGCAGTGACTTTAGCATTACTTTTGGCAGTGGTTTTGCCCATTTGTCTGACAGCAGTAACAACGGTCACCCCAAATGCCAATCCAGCCAGCGCATCCATCGTATTATAGCCCTGCAGAAAACCGTTAAAAAAGGGAGCCTGTTGGTATGCCAAAGTTACTTTTTGATCTGCAGCTCTACCCATTGGCGAAAAGAATCCCAATAAAAACACGATAAATAGCAGTAACAAGAATAATGGATTTAGCACTTTGCCAATGCTGGTCAAAATATTTGATTCTTTATAAGCAATCACAAACGCGCATACAAAAAATATAGTTGAAAAAATTAACAGACCAATTTGAGCCATGTTCTGCGGCAACATGGGTTCAACCCCTACCTTAAAAGAGATACTGGCCGTACGGGGTGTACCAAAAAGAGGTCCAATAGTAAGATGAATTAAGATCATAAAAACTAAGGCAAATGTCGAACCCAGAGGCAATCCAATGTCATATACGCCTTTGGCATGAGTTACACTAATAGCCAAAACCGATAATAAAGGCAATAGAACAGCAGTTACCAAAAAACCTAAAGTAGCAATTAACCAATTTGCTCCCGCCATTTGTCCCAAGTGAATGGGAAAAATGAGGTTCCCCGCTCCAAAAAATAATCCAAATAATAAAGATGCTACAACTAAATATTGTTTCCAAGTTAGTGGTTGCTGGTTAACATCTTGCTCAAGTTCGTTCATACATAAACCTCCATTTATAATAAAAATTGTTATTGCTCATTTTTTGCCATTTTAAACAAAAAAAGCACCCTGAATTTATTAAATTCAGGGTGCTTTAATTGGCACGGTACCACCTTTTTTACTGGCAAATTATCTCAAATTAATTTAACCAATCACTTCACGTACGGCAATATGCGATACGCTAACACAATAATGGGTGTTACCAATAATGGTTACTTTAATTCACCATATAGCTCCAAGTGATTTTCAGTTTGCTTTTGCGGCCCTATTTCAGTCTCCAGAGCTCTCTGTACGTTACCAGTAAACTTACTTTTCTCTTCATCGCTTTTAAGATATTAAAGGTATTTTAGTTTTTAATTAAAACATTGTCAAGTTTTTTCAAAATTCAACCCACTATTTTTGTGCCATGAACTTGTTGTACGTTTAATTTTTCAGCAATAAAATCACAATTTGTGCTTGTAATACCACCACCGGGTAAAATCTCTATCTGTCCTTTTGCCCAAGAAATAATTTCCTTAAGGTGGGAAATATTAGCCAAGATAGGTTTGCTCAGCTTACCGCCATGCGTCAAAATTCTTTTAACACCCTGTTCAGCCAACCAGCTTAGCTCTGCCTTTTGGATTCTTTGGGGAATTTCGTCAAAAGCCATGTGCATGACTACTTCAATGTTCAAAGAATGAGCCAAACTAAGCAGCTGTTTCATTTGTAACTTATTTAAATGGTTTTGGGAATTTAAGCAGCCAAATGCTACTCCCTGTGCTCCTAATTTGGCTGCTATTGTTAGATCACTAGCCATAATCTCAATTTCACTTGCACTATAAACAAAATTGCCACCACGCGGTCTAATCATTACCACTACTGGAATATTGCAGCTTTTAGTATAAGCGAGAGTTTTTTTCATTACACCGTATGTGGGAGTTGTCCCCCCTAACGCCAAGTCATTATTTAATTCAATTCTTTGAGCGCCATTTTTTATTACACGGGCAATATCTGTAAAATTTTCTACACAGGCTTCTTTTAGCATTTAAATTCCTTTCTCAAGAGTTAGTAAAAATAGCACAAGGAGACAATTTTATCATTATTCAGTTAAAAGCTGAAATTTGGGTTTTATTATTTGGTGCAGGGTTAGCCGTAAATATCCGGGCTTCGTGTTTATTATCCGCAACACAAAATGTAAATTCAACATTAGTTGCGACACCCCATTCCCCCTTATTGTTCAGGGCAATCAATGAAATCTCACCAACTTGGCCATAGCGCTGTTTTAGTTTTTTACAAAAAGAATAAACAGCAGAGTCACATGCTTCTTGCGGGCTTTTACCTGCAGACATTTGCCGCACAATTTCATAAGATAAACAACCTTTCATAATATCTTCACCAAGACCAGTAGCAGCCGCTGCCCCTATATCACTGTCAGCATAAAAACCTGAACCTGATAAAGGAGAATCACCAATCCGACCATTTTTCTTCATAAATAAACCAGATGTTGAAGTTGCTACCGTAACGGCACCTTTTTGATCTAAAGTGATTGCGCCAACAGTGTCGTGACCAGCATAGGGGTGAACATCATGCTCATGTGTCTCTTTAACTTTTTGCCGCCATGTTTTCTTGGCATTAGCAGTAAGCATGTTAGTCATTTCAAAACCATTTTTCATCGCGTAATTGGTAGCACCTTCACCTACTAAAAAACTATTGGTTTTGTTTGAACTCAATTTGCGTGCCACAGAAACCGCATGCTTGACATTTTCAATAGCGGCTACAGAACCTTGTGCGAGTGTATTACCATCCATAAAGGCAGCATCCATTTGCACGATGCCGTTTTCGTTGGGCAATCCGCCATAACCGACAGAAGTATACTCGGTATTAGATTCAACCTGATTAATTAGTTTTTCAACTGCGTCTTTGGCATCTGTACCCTTTTTTAACAAGTCTGCTGAGGTTTTTAGGCCCTCATAAGACATATTCCACGTTGAAATTACCGCCCAATTATTCATTTTTAATCTTCCTTTTAAATTAGTATAGTAATAATACTAAACTAGAGCCGAAGAAGTAACAAGTGCCATTATAAAAATCTTTGGCGGACAAAATAAAAAAGCTTTGAATACTACTATTCAAAGCTTTTTTGATTACCACATGCCGATAACTTTAGTCCAAACCAGACCGCCGCCTAACCAGATGATGTTAAGTACAACACCAATTATGGCGCTTAGTTTCCACCAATCTTTGTTAGAAACATAGCCTGTTGAAGAAAGCAAGGCGGCAGGACCTGCCGAATAGCTTGAAGTTGACAAGTATAAAGAACCGTCTAAAGCTAGCATTAACGCTGCCATCATAGGTGGCACTCCGGCACCAATCGCAATTGAGAGAAATCCTGCATATAGAGCAGAAATTTGCGTAGAAACACTTGGGAATAAATAGTGGAGGTAGAAGTAAACCAAGAATAAGATTACCAGTACCAAAACCCAATTCATACCATGAAGTGCACTACCTAGAGTCTTTGAGAACCAAGGGAAAAAGCCCAAAGTCATTAATTTTTGTGACATCAACATGATAATTGAAAGCCAAGTTAAGATGTTCCAAGCAAAACTTTGACCTAAAATATCCTTAACGTTAATGACGCCAAATACCAATAGTAATGCAACTGCAATAAAGCTGACTAAAGTAGCGTCAATGCCAAACTTAGAGCCTACTAACCATAATACAACTGACAGGACAAAAACCACACCCATAATTTTTTCTGCAGCTGTCATTTTGCCTAATTCTTGTAATTTTTTGTCTGCCCAAGCATGAGCATTAGGTGTTTCTTTGATCTTAGGCGGGTAAATTTTATATAGAATAAAAGGTACTAATATTAAGGAAATTATGCCTGGTACGATTGCAGCTACAAACCATTGCATCCAGGAAATAGTAACGTTTTGGGTCTTCGCTATTCCTAATGCCACCATGTTACCGGCTAAACCAGTTAGAAACATTGTGGATGTAACGATGTTGACTTCGTATTCTGTAAAGACCAGGAATGAACCCATGTCACGCTCAGTTCCCTTTTTAGGATCTGAACCCATTTCTCTTGATAAGTTATCAATAATTGGGTACATAATACCGTTAACACGAGCATTGTTACTTGGGATACCAACTGCCAGAACAGTTTCCACTAAGGATAAGGCATAAGCCAAACCTAAAGTTCTCTTGCCAAAAGTTTTGACAAAGAAGTAGGCAATTCTTTTACCAAGACCTGATTTAATAAAGCCGGCCGCCATAAACATACACATAGCGACCATCCATGCGGTGGAATTACCAAAACCGGCAGTAACTTCTTCCATCTTGAAAATACCGGTTAATGTGGCAATCACCACCGCTATTATTGTAGTTGCCATCATTGGTAATGGTTTAGTCACACAAGCAATTATAGTTGCAATAAATATGGCGAAAAGGTGCCAAGCTTGAACATTAATTGCCGCTGGTTTTAATGGAGTTAACAGCCATAAGACAATGCCGATAGCTAGTGGCAAAATCCACTTTTTCCATTGAATTTTATCTAACATTTCTTTATTCTCCTTTAGAACTATTTTGTGCTTTCTTAATTGCCGCATTTACGGCTTCCTTTAAAGCATTAGTTGTGGTAGAAGCTCCTGAAACTGCATCAACGTCGGTAGAATTATTGCTTACCATTTCTTGGGGTATACGGTCAATGGCCACAGCTCCAATTCCTTCCGTTTCATGATTTTCTAGTACTTCAATTTTTTTGATTTCATTATCAAAATAGGTCCCGCGAACCAAAATCCTACCGCCAATACCTGCTTCAGAAGATCCAAGAAACTGGTTTTGTCCCAGCTCAATTTGATCGTCCTTTTCACCATCCAAAAGATCATTAATTCGCGGCAGCTTTCCCGTTAAATTAATCGAATCTTCAATTGGCTCTAACTTGGCAGCATTTTCTCCAGCAATTTTGCCAAAAATCAAGCATTCAGCTAAGTTGCCACCGCCCTGATAACGATTGACGCACATTCCGCCAAGCTCACCAGCTGTATAGAGACGTTTGATTGGTTGATTGTTGACATCAAGTACACGGGCTAACTCATCATGTTCTGGTCCACCTTGGGTATTAAGCACTGCGGGAGCCAATTTAACTGCATGGACATCTTCTTTTAAATCGAAACTGGTCATTGACTCAGGTGCACGACCAAATTCCAGATCCTTGCCTTTAGTAGCAAACTCGTTGAATTGCGAAACAGTATTTTCCAGATTTGCGGTCGGTACATTCATTTTTTGAGCTAATTCAGCCAGTGAACCGGCACTAACAACCTTGTCAAAGAACTTACCGTATTTGAGCTTTCCTTGTTTTTGTTCTAAGACAAACTTTTGATATTGCTGATTATCAAAGACCAACCAAGCATTGTCGTAAGCGTGAGGCAATAGATAGTCTCCATGTTCAGCTATGTGACCATGTCTGAATTTGGCATCTTCACGCATAAAGCGAGTGCCGTCGTCTGCCACCGCAAAAATCGCACCTGATTTGACATTTTGCCAGCCGCTAACTTGCCGACCACGCTCATTTTCACCTTCAGCAATTACATAGCTGGGGACGATGCCTAATGACTCATAATTGCTCATGTGCCACATTTTTGCTCCAACTTCTGCAGTCATTTTAATCCCGTCACCCTTATTATAGAGAGTGCCCAGCGGGGTTAATTTTGTGACGTGCAGGTAATCCTGCTGCATCTGCTTATTATTTTCAAAGCCACCTGTAGCAACAATTACTCCTTTGCGAGCATGAATATAATATTGTTTCTTGTTACGATTAATAATTACTCCAGCTATTTCACCAGTTGCTTCGTCCTGCAATAAATGCTCTGCTCTGGAATTAAGCCAGACATCAATGTTGGCAGCATTTTTGACTACTTGAGCACGAATTACTTTCCATAGTTCAGCATCAAAGTCTTGATTATGAACCAGGGCAAAATCAAAGGTTTCAGAGCCGCGATATTCAGGATACTCACATAAATTCTTTTTCTTTGCTAAATGGTCACCCGGTTGATTATCACGTGACCAGATAAAAGGATCAATACCAAAATACTTTTTAAAGTATTGCGGCATATTAATAAAGCCATCAAGATAAGCAGCCATTGTTTTCTGATTAAAATTATATGGCGCTGCCAGCTGCTCATAATATTCAGCAATCTTTTTTCTATCATGTGCCATAGCAACATGCTGTGCTGAATAACGGGTGTTACCACCCTCATGACCATAAGGAGCAGCGTCAACTAATAAGACTTGAGCACCATTTTCTGCCGCAAAACGAGCTGCCGTGCCTCCGGCTCCTCCGAAACCTAAAACGACTACATCATACACACCATTCCACTTAGTTTTTTCGTTGATTTTCATTTTTGCACTTCTTTACTGCTTTTCAGCGTTCTCAATTGCTTGGTTGACAGCTTCTTTAAAAGCAGCACTAGTTGTACTTGCGCCACTGACCGCATCAACCTCTGTAGTTTGCTTTTCAATCATTTCATTAGTTAGAACGGGAATTGCTTTACCTCCCAAATAAGGAGTTTCTTTTTCTTGCAGTGTTTCAATTTGAGAAATCTTATCACCTGACATCGTGACGCGTACCACAATTGGGACATCATTAATGCCATTTTCACTTATTCCAATCCCCTGATTAGGTCCAGCTTCAAAATCGGTTGAAGAAGCATGAGCATCAGATTTTAGATCAGGGTTTTGTGAAGCACCTGTAACTACATCAACTTCAGCCATTTTTCTTTTTGGCCACGCAGCATTTTCTCCTGCAATTTTGCCAGAAATTAACAAATCAGCAATACTGTTTGCACCAATATATTTGGTAGCAAAAATATCTCCTAATTCTCCAGCTTCATATAAATGAGGAATAACATTATTCTCCATGTCTAAAACTTCGCAATTTTCATTACGACGAGCGCCACCATGTGTATGCAGAATGTTGTGGCGAATTGGGATAGCATAATATGGGCCTGCCCCAAAAGCACGCATTGTTTCAATTTTACGATTTAAAAACATATCGCGCTTTTTTTCATTGACTAAAAAGTCAAAATCACTGACAGCTTCGGCCAATTTTGGTGCGGCAATCTTGTCAGCTAATTCGGCAATAGTTTCAGCTTTTATTGCATAGGTAATCAGGCTCTTAATTTGTTCAGCCTTATCTGAATCATCATGAGCTAGTTGCTCAAATTGCCTTTGATCCATAATGATATGTGGATGATTTTGGTTAGGCTGCATAATCCAGTTGCCGTGGTTATATTTGTAACCATGACGGTCTTCTTCGTCTTCACGGTAATACCGCGTGCCGTCATCGCCAGCAACGAAAATACTGCCATTAAATAGGCTTTTCCAGTTGATCATATAGGCAAATTTTTCTCTTGGCGCGCCTTCTCTTAAAGAAAAGCCATGTGAATCATAGTTAGACATATGCCATAGTCTAGCGCCAGCTTCAACTGCCAAATCAATCCCCTTACCTTGATTATACAAAGTACCAATTGGAGCTAAAGAACCTTGACCTAAAAATGTTTGAACCATATCTTGGTTATTTTCAAAGCCACCACATGAAAGAACTACACCATTTCTGGCAGCCACATTTCTATTTATACCTTGATGTTTAATTTGCACACCTAAAATGGTTTTAGTGTTGGGATCCTGAATTAAATGTTGTGCGGGACTTTCAAACCAAACATCAATTTTATCTAAGCGCTCGTAAACTTTTTTACGTAATAATTTCCAGAATCCGCCATTATACATACCAGCAGTCATGCTTTGTGAGCGCATTGTTTCTGCATGCTTGTATTCCGGATATTCTCCTTGAGGTCTTCTACCGGTATATTGTGCTTCAATGCCAAAATATTTTTGAGAGTACTCCTTCATCTTCAAAACATTATTGACAAAAGCGTCTAAATCTTTTGGGTCATACTTAAAGGGATAATAAGTTTGCTTATAATATTCACGGAGATCATCAAAATTATCGCTCCAAGCAAAAGCACCACCAGCATACCTGGTATTGCCACCTTCATGACCTTCGGGAGCTGAGTCAATGAGCAGAACGTGCGCATTGTTATCTGCCGCAAATCTTGCTGCACCGGCACCAGCTCCGCCGAATCCGACGACAATTACGTCGTAAACGGCGTCCCATTTGAGAGTTGAATCGTAGATCAAATTTTTCACCATCACTTTCTTATAAACTATTCTTAACCTAAATATATCCTCACCAACTTTTTAAGTCTAATTAAATTTTTTGAAAAAATATTTTAGTTTCATAATGCAAAATACTATTACAGCAACTTGTTATTGTACATTAAAGTTAAATTTAATATAATTTAATCAGATATATTTATAAATTTTATTTATTTAGGAAGTACTCATGAATGAAAAAGACTTATTATATTTTTGTAAATTAGTTGAAACTGGTAACTATACCGCTACAGCTGCATTTTTTGATGTTACCCAGCCCACAATTTCCATGGCAGTGAAGCGGTTGGCGGATAAGTTCGATGATCCACTAATATTGCAAAAAAATCGTAAAAGTAAAATAACTTTGACCGATGCAGGCGACTTACTTTATAAAAGAGCAAAAATACTATTGCAAGATATCGCCAGCATTAATTATGATGTGATGCATGCCAGTGACAAAAAAATTCGGCTCGCCTTTTCTGGAGAAGCCGGTAGCCTTTACATTGCCGATATTATACAAAAATTTTATCAAGCAAATATTGCCAATTTAATTGAATCTAGAATCGAAAGATCGGCTAACGCATTCTCTGATTTAACCGATGGCACTGTAGATGTGGCAATATATTCGTGGATGGTTCCTATTAATGATCCCGAATATTTTATTCATAACCTGCAAAGAACTGAACTAGTCATTATTACCAGTACGAGCGACAAGTGGCGGGATGTCCACCAAATTAATGCATCCGACTTACGCAACCGCAAGTTTGTGGCTCGTAAAAGAGGCTATTTAACTAGAGAATGCCTGGAACAGGAAGCAAAATTAGGCGATTTTACGCCACAGATTTCATACACAGCTACTACAATGAAAATGATGATTGAATTAGTTAAACGCAATGTAGGGATTGCTATTGCTATGGAAAGCAGTTTAAAAGAGGTTTCTGATATTCACGTCATTCGGTTAAAACCAGGTCAAAAATTGTGGGCATACATGCAGATAGCAATGAGAAAGAGTTTCATACCAAACAAGTATCAGCGCAAAGGGATTGAAATTCTGCGACATTTTAAACCAGATGAATATCAATAATTTGGGCATAAAAAACTCATGACTAAAATGTCATGAGTTTTTGATATTACAGTTAAACTTTATGATAAAAGATTAAACAATAACGCAGCTAATACACCACCAAGAAGTGGGCCAAAGATTGGAACCCAACTATAAGCCCAATCAGAGTCTCCTTTGTTTGCTATTGGCATAAATTGATGTGCCAGTCTTGGTCCAAGGTCACGAGCTGGGTTAATAGCGATTCCAGTAGGTCCTCCCAAGGAAAGACAAATTGCTGTAATCAAAAATCCGGCCAAAAGTGGATTCAAACCTGGAGCTAACTTAATGTTTGATAATCCAAGCAAACCGTAAACTAGGACAAATGTTGCAATCATTTCAGTAAAGAAATTCCAACCATAGCTTCTAATTGCCGGTTCCGTAGCGAAAGAACCTAAAATTCCTCCTTTGTCAGTTGTTTCTGCCCAATGCGGGTAGTATGTCAACCAAACTAAGATACCACCAATAAAGCCACCGGCTATCTGAGCCACAAAATATGGCAAAACTGAAGACCAAGGTAATTTATTTGCAATTGCCATACCTAATGACACTGCTGGGTTAAAATGCCCTGGACAAAGCCAACTGACACAGAACACGCCAAATGTTACGGCAAAGCCCCAGCCAAAAGAAATTACGACCCAGCCGCTGCCTTCAGCTTTTGACTTTTTCAGATTAACACCGGCACAAACGCCATCTCCTAGCAATACTAAGATGATAGTTCCGAAAAACTCACCCATTAATTGCATTGTTAAGTTACTATTCATTTTTATCTCCTACTATGATTATTGAGCTCTTTAAGTCTCAAAATAATTATTAGTAGTAAACTGTTCCCACCTAGAATATATTACTTTATTAGTTTAATGTAAACCCTTTCTACAATAAAAAATAATATTGCGAGTTCATTTTTTAATTTTTAATGGTTCTAGTTGCTGTTCAATCTCAGACAGGTTAACTCCAGCTTCTACTAAAGCTGCTGCCGTATATGCTCCTTCAATAAAAGAGACATCATACACATGTATTGTTTTAGAAGTCATTTCTTGCGCCAGTTCCAAATTCATTTTGGCACTACCTAAATCATAAAAGGCCAGAATTTCGTTTGCTTGATTATCACTAAATGCTTGCAAAATTTTATCCATACTGGTACCAATGTCTTGATCATTTGTACCACCAGCAATCGTAATAGGAACATTTTTAGCTACTTGCTTTAAAAGCTTGTTCAAACCTTTTGTAATTTCTGGGACGTGTGAAACTAGTGTAATTCCTAAATTCATAGAATACCCTCAGTTTCTAATAATGCCTCAAAAAGATAGCCGCTTGATTGAGAACCGGGGTCAATATGACCCTTCGATCTTTCTCCTAAATATGATGCCCGACCTTTTTTAGCCACCAGTTCTTTGGTGTGAGCCACTGCTTCATCGATTTTAGCAGCTGTTAAAGAATGGTCTTTTACTGCAGGAACTAATTCTGTCCAAACATCAACCATAGTTTTATCACCAGGAACAGCTCCACCACGCTTTTTTATTCCAGTTAATGCTGCATCTAATAGCTCACCGATATCACTGGTGGAGCTACTTTTTTTAGCCATCTCTAAAAAAGCAGTACCGTAAAGTGGTCCCGAAGCACCACCAACAGTAGAAATTAAAGTCATAGCAATTTGCTTAAAAGCATCTGTAATAGAATCTGGCATCGTACTTAATTTTTGACTAACAGCGCTCATACCACGGCTCATATTAAAGCCGTGATCACCGTCACCAATTGCAGTGTCAAGATCACTTAAATATTGTTTATTTTGTTCAATTTTAGTGGCAAAACTATTCATCCATTCAACTAAGTTATTAACTGTTAACCCCATATTACCAACTCCTTTGTGATTACCAAGCTATTGTTTCAACCGGCTTATTCAAATATTCCAGCCATTTCTCATCTGCTAATTCAAAAATAGTAAGAGAAATACCAGCCATATCTAAAGAAGTCATATAATTACCGACTTTCATAAATGCCGGCTTGACGTTAAACTCATTTAGTTTATCAAGTAAATCATTACTAAAGATGTACTGTTCCATTAAAGGAGTCGCACCCATGCCATTAACTAAAACCGCATATTTTTTGTGCCCATCTAAGTGCATCTCATCGTTCAATTTTCCAACTAATTCTGTGACTAAATCTTTTGCCGGTCTAATTTTTTCACGACGATAACCCGGTTCAGAGTGAATACCGACGCCATATTCAATTTCATCATCTTTTAAAACAAAACCTGGTTTGCCAGTTTCCGGATTGGTTGCTGCTGAAAGGGCAACAGCAATAGTCTTAATATTCGGCAAGACCTTTTTAGCAGTGGCATCAATTTCGTCTAAACTAGCACCTTCTTGAGCTAATGCTCCTAAAATTTTATGCATGAAAATTGTCCCTGCAACACCGCGTCTTCCTTGAGTAAAAGTACTATTTTCTACAGCAATATCATCATCAACGACAATTGATTTAACTTTGATATTATCCATATCAGCCATATCTTTTGCCATATCAAAGTTCATGACATCTCCGGAATAGTTCTTAATAACTAAGAAAACTCCTTTACCTTGATCAACAGCTTTAATTGCTTCATAAATTTGATCTGGGGTTGGCGATGTAAAGACTTGTCCGCAAACTGCTGCACTTAGCATACCTTTACCAACAAAACCTGCGTGAGTAGGCTCATGACCTGAACCGCCTCCGCTGACAATGCCGACTTTGCCGCTCATTGAATCTTTATCTGCTCTTACAACTGCTGCAGTATCTTTTATTTTTTCAAGATATTGCGGGTAGGATCTCACCATACCTTCAACCATTTCTGGTACAACATTGGCAGGATCATTAATAATTTTCTTCATGACTTATACTCCTTAAACAAACTGAAAAAACAATTTAATTGTAACGCTTACATTATTTATTATACCAAGTACAGATTGCATAAACCATTGAGTCTGCAAAAATTATATATTTTGATAGCAAAAAAGCTTTAGTTTTCTTGTAAAAAGATTAACTAAAGCTTTTTAAAAATTTTGTTTTTAAAATACCTGTTATTTTCTGATAACCTGATACCGATTGGCACGATTATTATCTGGCTGTTCAGCAGCATGTCCACAAGCTACTATCACACATGTCTGAAAATCAGCAGGAATACCCAAATCTTTTTGCAAATCACTCGCAGAATTAAGAACTAAAGCCGCATTCATCAAATAAACTGAACCTAAGTTTAGCTCTGCAGCTTCAATCATTAAATTCTCTGCCGCTACTGAGGCATCCCTTTCGCCAAAACTACTATCTTTTTTGACGTTAATGACAAACAATACTGGAGCATTATAGCAAGCATTATTTGTTACCTGCTCTATCTTAGACAATAAGGTTTCATCTTCGACAACCGTCATTTGCATTACATCGGCTTCATGCATGCCGCATGGAGCAGCCTGAAAAGCAGCAATCAATTTATTGATGTCTTCTGGAGCAACCTTTTCACTGGTATATTTTCTAACAGCTACTCTTTTTAAAACTGGATCAGTCATTTGTATGCCTCCTAGAAAAACAAAAACCAAATTATTTAATAACCGCTTTACCGGTCTTGTGAACTAAATCAGACCATTTTAAGAATTCTGTATCAGAAATTCCTACAAACTTTTTACCTTTGACCTTCTTGACGCTAAATACAAAAACTGTTTTACCTTTTTTAACGTAAGAATATTTATTGCCTTTTACCAGAAGCTTGCCTTTGCTATTGTAGACTTTAGCATTCCGTTTGACTTTATAGCTGGCAACTTTAAAAAGTTTTACATTACCGGGCTTGATGTATTCATCCTTCTTACTTTTCTTACCATTGACTGATATTTGCAAGTAACTCTTATTTTTAACCGTATTAAGACCAATAATTGAAAGAATTGTTCCCTTTTTCAGCTTTTTGTTTTTAATTCTTTTACCTTTATTATCATAAACATAGGCATTTTTCTTTAACTTAACAGTTTTACCAACATACTTAAACGCGTTATTGTTATTAGTAGTATTCTTGTTAGGTTCCTTATTAGTATCTGACGGGGACGAAGTATTATTCTTATCTCCTGTTGTATTCGTCTGATTTTGATCAGTATTAGTGCTGGTATTGGTATTTCCTTCAGCTGTATTGGTGCTTGAAGCAGTAGTCTGATTTTGACTTGAAGAAGCTGCAGCTGTATCTGCGGCCAAAACCGGTCTGCTCGTACTCAAACCAATAGTCAGAGAAGCAACTCCAACTATACTTAACAATAGTCTTTTCTTCATATTGACACCTCATTATTAAAAAACTTATTTATATACATTCTACTACTTTGAATAAATAATTTCTTGTCTGCCAGTGAAAACAGGCTGTACATAAACTAATTTAACCAATGATTAACACTTTTACCACTTATATTATAAGGTAATAATTTCTTTTTTGCTTTATACTAGTAAAGAATGAAATTGAAACTTACGCTTCAAAGGAAGGACTCCATGGAAAAGCAGCAAAAAGAACCAATCGAAATTTTGGTCACTATTGACCAGAATTATATCAAACCACTTGAAGTAATGATGTACTCACTTAAACTCAACAACTTGAATGAAAACTTTCGGGTCTGGCTGATTTACGACAATATCAATCGGCACTCTTTGACTAAATTAAAAAAATTTGGGGCAAAGATAGGCATTGACGTGATGACGCTAACAATGAATAAAAATATTAGATTCCCCGATTCCCTGCTTAACTTGCATGACTATCCTAAAGAAATGTATTTCAGATTACTATCAAGCAAGATTTTGCCAGCTGATTTGCACCGCATTATTTACCTAGATCCCGATATATTAGTAATTAATTCCATCGTCCCTTTGTGGCAATTGGACTTAGAGGGTAAAATGTTTGCGGCCTCAGTACATGAAGGTTTAACCGACATTATGAGTTCAATTAATAACATTAGGCTTGGCACGTCAACAGGCTATTTTAATTCAGGAATAATGCTAATGGACTTAGACCAGATGCGTGTAAAAATAAATATAGAGGATATTACCCAGGCAATTGAAGAACACCACGACACTTTAATTTTGCCAGACCAAGATATATTAAATTACTTGTACGGTGAAGACATTTTAAAAATACCCGAAACAAGATGGAACTATGATGCCAGGGCATTCTCAGTTTACTTGACAAGAAGTACGGGTGAAATTAATACTGAATGGGTTATGAAAAACACTTCGATTTTGCATTTTTGTGGTAAGCCAAAACCTTGGCAAAAAGAAAAACATTCCCGTTTCAAACCCTTATATTTGAATTACCAACAAATGGTCAATCGCCTGTTAAAACAAGAAAAATAAATATAACATTTAGCGTTTTACTGTTGAAGGTAGCTGTATCTGTGCTAAAATAATAAAAGTTGCCGAATATCAAGCGACACAATGCTTTACGTGGTTTATGTATAGAAAAATACCCGACTATTTTTAGCATTGAATGTGTAATATTTTTTATAGAAAAGAGAAGAATTATGGCTTCAATTAACAAATCTGAACTTACTAAAGAAGTTGCAGCAAAAACTGACCTTAAGCAAAAGGATGCTGAAAAAGTTATCGACGCTTTAATTGAATCAATTAAAGATAACTTGGCAAAAGGCGAAAAGGTACAAATTATTGGTTTTGGTTCTTTTGAAGTACGTGATCGTGCTGCTAGAAAAGGTAGAAACCCACAAACTGGTAAGACTTTGACCATTCCTGCAACCAAAGTACCAGCATTCAAGCCTGGTAAAGCATTGAAGGATGCAGTTAAATAATTTCTATTAATAAACAAGAAAAAACAACGAGTTTAAAGCTCGTTGTTTTTTTGTATTTAATGATTTTGATGATTTAACTTGGTAGCGAAGAAGTCACCAATCACCTGAATAATAAATATTAGAATAATGACTAAAGCTGTCGCAACAAACGTCACGTCATTATTAAACCTATTGTAACCGTATGAAATAGCTGTATTACCTAATCCTCCTGCTCCAATAGCACCAGCCATTGCTGTCAGTCCAATTAAACTGATAATTGTAACTGTAGAAACACGTGCAAGCTCAGATCTTGCTTCATTAATATAGACATTAAAAATAATGTCCCAAATTGTAGCTCCCAAACTTTGAGCAGCTTCAATTTTACCGTGATCAACACTTTCAAGTGCGACTTGTACTTGACGGGCGTAAAAAGGGAAAACTCCCAAAGTTAGAGGTACAAGTGCAGCCTTGACGCCAATCTGAGTGCCCACTATTTTTTGAGTTACTGGTGCGATAAATGCCAGCAAGATAATAAATGGGATTGCCCTGAAAATCGAAACTATTTTGTCACAAATATTAAACCAGAATTTGTTTGGTCTAATACCATCACTTTTAGTTAAAACTAGAATAACTCCGAAGATTAATCCTAATATGCCACCAAAAATACCAGACCAAAATGTCATAAATAATGTTTGAATAATGCTGGTACCCCAGCCGGTATCACCTAACCAGCCTAATTGCACCACATTAGGAAAAACACTGTTAAACCAACTACTCATATAGATCCCCCTTTTCGTTTAGTCGAGTAACTGCCACTTTTTCTTTTCTTAAGAAGTCTACTGTTGCTTGTTGTTTGTCTTTGTCGCCTTTAACTTGAACTAGCAATGTACCAATTGGTTCGTCATCTAATAATTCCACGTTACCATATAACATACTTGCTTCAACGCCAATTTGACGGTACAAATCAATGATGATGGTTTTGGTCACATTTGCCATACTATAGACTAATTGGTAAATTGCTTCGTTATCATTAAGTTCGTCCAAATTAAGTGACTTAAGCGTATTAATGACTTCAAGGGAGCCACCAACAAAACTTTTAGTGAGATCATTTTGAGGATGAAGCACCACATCACGCAAGTTGCCTTTTTCAATTATTTGACCAGATTGCATCAAAGCAACTTTATTGCAAATTTTCTTAACAGCACCCATTTCGTGTGTGATTAAAATGATTGTCAGGTTAAGGTCTTTTTGTAATTTCTTTAGTAAAGATAAAATTTGTGCAGTATTTTGAGGGTCAAGAGCACTAGTAGCCTCATCAGAGATTAGAATATCAGGTTCATTTGCAAGTGCGCGGGCAATCGCAACCCTTTGCTGCTGCCCACCTGAAAGCTGAGCTGGGTAAAAGTTGGCCTTCTCTTTTAAATCGACCAGATCCAATAAATTTAGTGATTTTTCCTTTATTTCTTTTTCTTTCAGACCAGAATGCTTTAGGGCAAAGGACACGTTGTCAACTACACTAATTTCATTTAGCAAGTTAAAGTTTTGAAAAATCATGCCGATCTTTCTACGCGCTAATTGTAAATTTTTATTAGCTATCACTTGCTTGCCGTCTTTAACAAAATCAGTATCATTGACTCTAATATTCCCAGCAGTTGGTTTCTGCAACAAGTTAACAGTTCTTACTAAAGTAGACTTACCTGCTCCAGAAAAACCCACGATGCCATAGATATCACCCTTTTCTACCGTTAAATTAACGTCGTGAACGGCATGTACAACCTTTCCTTTTTTGTCAGCGAAATCAACATTAACATGTTCTAATTCAACAATCCCCATTACATTCTTCTCCGATCATTAAAACTTAACGTCCCAAGCTGGTTTACTCATATCACCATAAAACTTCTTGTCTAAGCGCTTAGTTTCAGCTGTTTGATATGACTTTACTACAGCTAAGTAGTCTTTATTCTTTTCCTGACCTTTCTTTGCACAAATGATATTTACCCATTGTAGAGAATCTTTATTAACTGGTTCAATGAAGATAGTTTGCTTTTTACCTAAGCCCGCAGGACCGGCAAAGTCATTGTTAACTACAGCGGCATCAACAGAATTAATTACCCGACCACATTGATCAGCACTAACTTCTTTAACTTTGATGTTCTTAGAGGTTTTAATTACGTCTGCTGCAGAAACTAAAATTTTACCTTTGCGTAACTTAATTAAGCCAGCATTTTTAAGAACAAATAATGCACGTGATTCATTACTTGCGTCATTTGGAACAGCAATCGTAGCACCCTTCGGTATCTCACTTAATTTATGGTACTTCTTGGAGTATAACCTAATTGGATTAATTTCAGTCCGACCAATTGCAACTACACCGCCTTTATTTGCCTTGTTCCAAGCTTTAAGAAAGGCATAGTGTTGAAAAGCGTTGAGGTCAATATCACCACTCTTAACAGCCTTATTAGGTTGGTTATAATCAGTAAAGTTTTTAATCTTAATTGTTACCCCGTACTTTTTCTTTGCCAAAGCAGCAGCATGTTGCCAAATAATTTGCTTGGGCTTGGTTTCACTAACAATACCCACAGTGACAACGTGATTGCTCTTTTGATTATCACCTTTTTTACCAAAACTAAACCAAGCAATAGCTACTACAACTATAGCTACCACAACTCCAATAATTATATTGCGACTCTTCTTTGTCATTTGAAAAACCTCCCAATTTTTCAATAAAAAAAGCACTCATCCTAACATAAGGACGAGTGCTTCGTGTTACCACCTTTATTTTATTTATTACTCACGTAATAAATCTCACTAGCTATCTACCAATAGCTTGCAATTCTAACGGATGCAACTCCGCCACTAGCTAAATATCACCAGCAGTCATCATTTCGAGCCCATGTTCACTACACTTCGTTAACTAACTCTCACCAAACGTTAGCTCTCTTTATTAACTTGAGTAATAGTTACTCTGCTTTTCAAGATGTATTAATTATTTAATTGTTTATTAATTTAGCATTTAAAAATTATTCTGTCAACCATAAAATTAAAATTATTTGCCATTTTCATGGTATGACTTTACTTGGTGAAAATAAAAACGTCCGACTGCAAAAGTAACTATTCCCATACCGATTACTTGCCACCAATAATTATGATTCAGGTTCTCCGCTAAAATAAAACTGCTTATCAATGTTAGGATACAGATGATTAAAATTAGACTAGATGTTAATATTCGTCTCATTAGATTGCTCCTTTCTCTTATATGTTAAAAAGTCAAATGAATATTTATTCTGCTCATCAGGGTAATGACTTTCTTTTTTAACCAAACTAAATTCATCATATTTGATTGGAATCATTGTAGTGTCAGCAGTGAAAGTTGCTTTTATTGCCGTTTTTTCCAAGTAGTCTGCTTGCTTAATTAAAGCTTTAAAAACCGAATTGCCCCCTATCACACATAAATTTTGGTTTTTATGTTTTTCAACCCATTCTTGTAATTCATTCTTTGACTGCACAATTACGACATTTTTGTTATTTTGATATTTTCTTTTTAATTCTTTACTAGTTGTTAGAACCACATGTTTTCTGCCCGGCAAGATTTTAGGCAGGCTCATAAAAGTTTTACGCCCCATTATTATTGGGTGACCATAAGTTATTTCTTTAAAGTGATGTAAATCCAAGGGCAATTTCCACGGTAAATGCCCCTCTATACCAATTTGATGTTGTTGATCTTCAGCCCATACAAAAGTAATCATTTATTCTCCTTTAACTTAATTATACCGTTTTTGAGTGCACTTTGGGAAATACTCGCATATCTGCCTTTTATTTTTAAACGACAAATCAATTTACACATGATTTTCACTTTTAATATTGCTATAGTTATTTAAGTAGATAAAATGATGGAGGAAAAAATGACTAAAGCGGATCAATTTACAGATGAAAACTACAACCAAATGAAACAGACAGAAGCAGATTTAATAAGGGATTTGCAAGCTGTAGTTAAAGAACCTGAAAAAGAAGCAGAGCTTAGCGTTGAAATTTTTAAAAAGCATCAGAAATGGCTACAAATCATTATGCCTAATTACTCACCTGAAATACATTTGGGAATTGTTAGTGCCTATGACACTGATACCCGTTATCAGTCATATTATGATGATAAGGCGGGAAAAGGTGCAACCAAAATTTTAAGCAGAATTGTCAAAAAACATTTAGCAAAATAAAAAGTTCTTCCTAACAGAAGAACTTTTTTAATGGAACCAATGTGTATGCCTATCCGTAAAAGCTAATAAATCATTGCTTAAATACAAAATGTAGGTCAAAAATAATGTCAGATTTGCATCCCCTTGAAAAGCAGTTACTCCCCAAAGTATTATTGCTAAAATCCCCTGAATAGTCCAAAAATAATATTGCTCTCTAAAATGCAACATACAAAGCATCGAACCAGTAATACCGACTGCACCTGCGGTGGCATCAATCCAGGGTCTGGGACTGATAAAAATTCGGGTATCCATTAAATAAAGCAGGCTTAAAACAACAAAGAAAAATAATAAACTGAAAACCCAATTTTTAAAATTCAAACCACGAATATGTTTTTCAGCATTTTTCGTCCAAGACGGCAAGAGCAAAACTGGTAAGTCTAAAAGAAAAATATAGATGGCTTGCAAAATAATGTTGGCATAATTTTGCGCAGCAACAGAAACGATAATATAAATAATACTTGAAATTAAACCCAATATGCCGTTAATCGGTCTGGCATTCGTGATAGCAAGAGTACAAGTAAATCCCAATATGGCTGCTACCATGGTAATCAGTGAAATAAAGTTCAATGACGATGAAAAAGTGGTGCCGATAATAACGCCTATTCCCAACATCAATAACATATAAGTCTTAAAACTCCAACCACGCATTTGGTCGATATACCATTGCAATTTAAAAATTCCAGTATTCAGCTGCATTTTCATTTTTTAAATCTATCCCTCCATCAAAATTGAATGAAAACATGTTTTTAATCATACCATACTTGAAGTGTGGGAAAAGAAATCGAACTTTTATCTGAATAAAAATACGTGCCACCTAAAATTGGATTATTTACTATGGCTAATTGCCCATTTTAACAAAAAAGGTGATAAAACAGTGGTCATAATAATAGCTCCAATCACAGTAGAATAAGCTGTCGGCGCCAGTAAATGATTAGACAGACCTATTTGTGCCACCACCAGAGCCATTTCTCCGCGAGAAACCATTCCCGTTCCGACCAAAAAAGCGTTTGAATTGGTAAAACCAGCTATTTTTGCCCCTAAGCCAGCTCCAATTAATTTTGAAAGTATGCTCCCTACCGTTAAAAGCAAAAACAGTAAGAAATCGTTGGCAATGCTTTTAATGCTCATTTCTAGGCCAATGCTGACAAAAAAGACTGGAATAAAGCTGCTGTAACCAATAGCAGTAAAATTTTGTTTTAAGGCTTTTTGAGCTGGAGTTTTGCTTAAAGCCAATCCAGTAAAAAATGCCCCAATGACATTGCTCAGACCAACCATTTCTGCTCCCCAAGCACTCAAAATGATCACTATCATAGCTATAAGAGTCTCCGAAGCTGGTAAGGTAATTTTTTGACTTAACTTAAATAGTCGCGGTATTATCTTGACGCTGATAAAAGCCAGCAAAAATAAGTAAAGAATTTGCAGGAATATCGCCAATATTAGTTTTAAACCGGCACTATTTTTTGCGGTTGCAGCCCCGATCATGCTTGTAGCAACGCTTAATAATAAAATCGAAAGTAAGTCATCAACCACTGCTGCTCCTAAAATAGTCAGCCCTTCTTTGCTGTTTAATCGACCCATTTCCTGCAAAACAGCTACCGAAATTGAAACAGAAGTTGCCGCAAAAGTTAATCCTAAAAAGATGCTTTCTAATTGTGAAAAATGAAAAAAGATGCCAGTGGCATAAGCCACTATGATTGGTATTATCATACCGCAAACAGCTACCAAAAAACTGGGACGTAATAATTTGACTAATATCTTTAGATCACTTTCTAAACCAGCTAAAAACATTAATAGAATCACTCCTAAATCAGAAAAGACTTTTATTATGTCATTTGTTTGCACAATGTTTAATACTGCCGGGCCTACTATAATCCCGGCAAGAAGTTCACCTATGACCGCTGGTAAATTTAATCTGCTGCTTAACTGGCCGCCAATTAGTGTTGCTAGCAAAATGATAAATAAAGTTTCTAAGAATTGCATTTTAAATCTACTTTCCACATAAAAAAGACCTTCAAAAATCAGACAGGCAACCCAAACCTGAAACTAATTCTTGAAAGTCTATGACTCCAACCTAATATTTATTAGTATTGATATTATAACAAACTTACCTAATAGCTGCTAAATTAAGCGGATAACAGCCAAAGAAACCATCCCCACTAACACAATAACCAACAATGATTTACTAATAATCGCGGCGGCAAAAGTTGGAATTGATGCTAAAACATACTCCACATTAAATTGGGGTAAGTGTCCCGGTTTTGCGATCAATAAATTACTGAACCAAAGCGCAGACATAATCACAATTGGCACAAATGAAAGAAAATCAACCAATTTTTCTGGTAAAGAAAATTTTTTTAACAAAATGAAGGGAATTACCCTTGATAACCAGGTCGCAAGACCGCAGCCTAAAATCGTTAACAACGTATAATTAGAAGAAGACATATTTAAGCACCATTCCTAAACTACAACCAATCAGGGTCACCACTATCACAACCATATTTGCTGGTAGAACAATTGTCAGTAAATACGTCAAAACAAAAGTGATTGTTATGACAATAACCTGCAAAAGTTTCTGCAGCTTTTTATCACCAACAACTTGCAAATATAATAAGCCAATAAACATGGCTACAATAGCAAAATCAAGTCCAAATTTTTCTGGACTAGTAACAAAACTGCCTAAAAGTGAACCAATCAGAGTAGCAATTAACCAAGTTATGTAAGACACGATATTTGCGGTATTAAACCAATCGAAGGTCATTTTGCCGGAAGTATAATTAACCTTATTCATGCTCAAGGCAAAACTCTCATCTGTCAGAAAAGTACCGATCAGAATGCCCTTACCCAACTTATCTTTTTTAAAATACCTTGCTACCGTGGTGCTCATTAAAATCATACGGGAATTGACTAAAAAAGTAGCCAAAATGATTGAAGCAATAGGACTGCCCGCAGCCAACATGCTCACAGTAGTGAATTGGGCAGAGCCAGCGTATATAATTACAGACATCAAAAAGACATTTAAAGTAGAAAAACCACTTGCTTTGCCAATAATGCCAAAAGCCATGCCAATACCAACGTAGCCAAAGACTGTTGGAATTGCGTCTATCACTGCAGCACGTTTAGTTAATGAGCTATCCATCTTGCACCTCTTTATCTTGAAACATTAATATAAAATTAAATTGAAGTTAGCTTACATTAGACGATTAAAAAAGTCAAACTCCTTTCAGTCATAAAATATTTCGCCAACTAAAAACTAGCTCACTAAAAAGTAGCAGCTAGTTTCAGGAATGAGCTTATTCATTTTTATTTGTTTTTGTAAAATCTATTCCGCGGTCTTTAAACACTTCTTTAGCGACAGTAATCGCATTCAGTACTTTGGGAAAGCCGACATAAGGAATGGTTTGAATAAAAGTTTCGATTATTTCTTCCGGCGTTAAACCAACATTCAAGGCACCATTGATATGAACATTCAGTTGCGGTTCAGTATCGCCCTGTGTTAACAAAGTTGTGATGGTGATCATTTCTCTTTGCTTTAGATCTAAAACACCGCGATCGTATATATCACCAAACGCAAACTCAATAATGTAACGTCCAACGTCTTCAGATAAGCCAGCCAGTGATTTAATAACTGATTTACCACCTTCGCGGTCAACTTTTTCTAAATTTGCTAAACCCTTTTGATAGCGTTCATCATTTTTCATAGTTTCTCTCCTTTTTATTCTGCAAACTTGTTTCAACAGTTATTAGAATAGTTGCTGGAGTGCAGTCCATGTCAACTACTATTTTAAAAATATTACGACATGGTAAAATATAATCATATACTGTTAAGGAAGGAAATTAGATGAAATATTCAATTGGTCAATTTGCCGAACTTAGTGGCTTTTCAATTGACACACTGCGTTATTATGAAAAGCAAAAACTGCTTTTTCCCAGTCGTGATAAAAACAACCGCAGATTTTATACCGAAAAAGATGTGGCTTGGATTAGTTTTATTTCGCGCTTAAAAAAGACCGGTATGAGTATCAAGGAAATGCAAAAATATGCAAAATTGCGCTATGCAGGTGACCAAACTATTCCTGAACGGCTGGTTTTGTTGTTCAATCAACTGGATAATTTACATGAAGAAGAAAAGAAAATTAATGATAATATTGCATTTGTAGAACAGAAAATCAAAACTTATCTCAAAACAATCGGAGATTTAAAGGAATAATGGTATTTCTTCAATTTTGATTGCCTTTATCAATGGTATTGTTTAGATGTGCGCAGATAATTAGGCAAGCCCAACCTAGACCAAGTCTACAAAAGTAGAGCAAGTGTTCTTTTTACCGATTTTATGATAAATGGCAAGTTGAAAAAATTTTCAGATACGGTATAATGTTATTCGTTATGGAGAGTTGGCAGAGTGGTAATGCACCGGACTCGAAATCCGGCGAACCAAGTTTTCCTTGGCGCGCAGGTTCAAATCCTGTACTCTCCTTAAATTAAATTTAAAAGCTTGTAATATCAACTATTACAAGCTTTTATTATGCTCTTGCGCGGCATTCGCACCGCATAAAAATGATAAAAAACAGTTTTTATAACTGCTCTTTTATTTATGATCTACCATTATTTAAATTGAAAGGTTATTGTATTTGAATATTGTTAATGTTACTTGTGACCGAACCAATTTTAACCGAGCAAAACATTATAGGATATCTAGATTAAACCTTTGATCATGAACCTTCTGGAAAATCATTTAAATTAAAATGCCAAAGAACAGAGATTATGACCCTATTATTCTTAGTAAAAAAGCCACGGAAAATACTCGGAAAAGTTGTCCGTGTAGAATATGATGTTCAATGGCACTGAAAAACATATACCAATTTATTCTTTTAAGACATTTATAAAAATGGTAAATTATAAATGTATAGTTACAAGTATAATGGGAGAAGGCAAATGAAATTATTATGGATAATTGCACTAATAATCTTTGTTATTTACATAATTATTAGTGAAAGAAAATTAAAAAATAACAAAGATTATAAAGAACCATCAACACCAAGTAAAAATTCATCAAAGGAGCTATTAGTGAAACGTTGGTGGGTATGGGGATTAATACTAGTTTTAATTTGTGGTTTCTTTGTCTCAAATTCAAAAGATTCCGAGAGTCATAATGAAACATACAAGACTACCACACATCATTTTAAAAAGCCATCACCTATAAAAAAGAGAAAAAAGCTTTCTGCTTATACTACCAAAAAGGTTTCCAAATTTATACCAGTGAAGAACACTGCTAAAGCAGTTACTTTAGGTGCTGGTAAGTATAAAGTCGGCAGAGATATCAAGCCAGGCAGATACGTTATTAAAGCTGTCAAGGGCAGTGGTAATTTATCTAACAGCGATTTCACTATTAACGTTGTTTTAGGAAACGATGCTGATGGCGATCGGTTAACTTCTTTTACTACCAACTTAGTAAAAAACGACAAAATCAAGATAGATTGGATAGAGTCTACAAGCTTCACGCCAACACCAAATAAATATACTTATAAAACAAAAATAAGTGCCGGTATATGGCTAGTAGGACTTGATATTAAACCCGGAAGATATGTCATACGACCAATAAAAGGCAGAGGTAACTTAATATCAGAAGATGGGTCTGATGATAATTTAAACGAAATATTAGGCAAAAATGCTGAAAAAGGTCAAGTCAGCAAAGTAACGGCTGATTTAACTGCTGGAGAAGTTATATTGTCTACTATAGAATTAATTGGCTTAAGTAAAAAATAAGATTTAAATATTTTGAAAATAAAAAACTTCTAAGAATTCATTGCTCGAATTTAGATTTCTTAGAAGTAACACAAATACAACAGGGTTATGCCCTTTTGTATACGCTATTATAGCAGCAAAAGAATTGACTTATATGCCATTTCAAAACGTTTAGGACACTCAAACATGACAATTACTGCAAAAATTATGCGTATATGCTTGATGAGTATGAAGTACAACAAGATGATACTATCGAAAAAGTTCTCGATGGTATATAAACATGTTTGCTAACTTTAAAATTAATTATTAATTACTATCAATAATAAAAATAGACTGTACTCTCCTTAAATTAGGTTAAAAAACTTGTAATATCATTTCGAGTACTTTTTATGATTATATATTAGATTTCTTTGAAAATTGAAGTTGTTTACAAGTATCCAGCACGCCGAATCTCTTTTACCTGCTTAAGCAAATTATATAGTATTGTTTACAGGACAATCAAAGAATAGGTTGTTCTCCAAATCTAAAGGGAGATCACATACCGTGAAAAAAGTTCAGAATATGTATAACCTTGTTAAAAAACTAACCGAAGTTAAGTAATTGAGTCGACAATTAGCAGTACTAGAAACGCAAATAGCCAACCGGAAACTGGATAATCTGCACCTAAAAAGTAGCTGCCTGAAACAAACTCGAGATATTTCTTATATAGACCAAAGCTTTCAATACCGTCATTTCGACTATCGAGCCAAGGCAGATTAAGATAAAGCAAAACATGTTGCTCAAGGATAATCCAACGAGAAAAGCTTAAAAGTATTAAAAATAGATCATTAGCAGAAATAGAGTAGTACTACATCTTTGCGTTTACAGTTTCAATCACATTAGAATATCAAACAAACTAAAAATACACGACTTCAATTAAATATGGGAACGGTACATTTTGCATAACATAATAATAAAATTTCTAACTTTTAGTTCACTTCATTTCTTAGAATTTCATATTATACTTTACAACAAATGTACAATTCAAAGAAAACAAAAGTCTGATTCAAATTAATTAAACCACAAAATATACCATTTTCACATTTTATCAATACATATTTTACCATTATGATTGGAAAACTTAGCTCAAACAGGTAAACTGCTTATCAAACAAAAAATGTTGAATTTTAATTTAATAATTTATATAGAAAATTAAGCAACAAGAATACTACATGTTTTGTAATTTTTATTTAAATCCATATAAAAATTAATTTAATCCTATCAAGATATAATTTTAGGGCTTTTCTCCATTTGCTTTTGACAATTTTTAATTATATCGGCTGATAAATATTCGCAACAAGTTAAAAAATATCTAGATTCATAATAATTAATGTTTTTCAATAAATTTTCTAAGCAAATATTTTTTATTTGAAGTTCTTTAAGATCCTCCTTAGATCCTTGATAATCACTTTTGCTCATTTTTTCAATATTTTTTAAGAGTTGTATATTCGATTCAATAGAATAAAATAAATCCATTCCACGACCTTTTATTATTTCAAGATTATAATTTTTGCTCTGCTTACTTCTATTAATAATTTTCTTATATTGAAAGGCAGAATAAATAATTTTTTCAAGATACTCAAATTTTTTGTTTGACAACCAACTATTATTATCATGATCATTATTAATAATGATTGTCAACAATGTAAATATGAAAGTAAATAGTGCTATTTCAACTTCAACTATAGATTTAGACATCGAACCAAATACTATAAAAATAATTTCAAGTATAATAAAAATTAATAAAAATATCCAATACCTTTTACAAATCCTTATGAGATCTTTCACTTTATTGCTTCCTTATATTTTTACTTTTTAATTATATGAGAAACCATTATCTTTTCAATAACTTAACAAAATTAAAATTTACATATCACTGTAACATATCGAGAAATAACTTTATTTCTAAGCAAGTTGTGCTGTCTTTATTAAATGGACTAAATAAATTGTTTAAAATAAATTATGTACTACTCTTTATTAATTTTTTAAGACTATTTGTAATCATGAATTATTTGATATAGTCGAATTTAATCGAACAAGAAAAACAAATTCAATACCAAAAATAATTGATGTAGAGGTGATCAGTCTAAAATATTGTAACTTTGTCGTAAAACTTTTTTATTTCATAGTTTTTAAATTTTTGTCAATTCTTTTATAGAATAAATGAAAATACTCTTCTACTTCATTTCTACTATTATTCCAGCATTTATGTGTGACAAAAAATTTGATCTAGAACAAAATACCAATTGCACTATTTAGTACACAATTAATATTTATATTGCAATCTTTATTGAATTTTATTTCAAATAAGCATAATTAATACTGGATTAATAATTACAATTTCTCAGATACTTTGATTTACAATAATTGCACGCTTTATTAACATAATAATTTGAGAAAGGACAATGCATTTCTTTAGAAAATACTAGTAAATAAAAAATACAGTATAACCATGATTAAGATTTTCGCCGTAGCCATTCCTATCACGTATTTATGCAGTTTTTTAAAAATATTCTATCATAATTAAAAAAAAACAGATAGCCAGAAAAAATACTAACTTTAAAATACATTAAATTTTTCCGTATAACAATCATTTTATTATATTGCGCAATTTGATGTTTATTCAAACTAATTATTTAAAATATTTCGAAAATACAAATTTTATTGAGCTGTTTTATTCAAACAAAAGCCAGTAAAAGAAAGTTCTTTTATTGGCTTTTCTTTAGCTGTATATCTTTAAAAGTCTCCAGCTTTTTCTAAATATCTATATTGCAATCCTGTAGCAACTACAGCAATAAATAAGCCTATCAAATTCACAGCAAGCCAATTAATAGCATTCTCCGAGAACAAGCATGTAGCAATCCATGGTGCAGCAATAATCAGATAGCCTCGAATTGCAGTCATAATTAAAGAGCCCCATTTAAAGCTTTTACTGATATCCTTTGCAGCAACCTTATTTTGTAAAAACTTTTGAAATATGATTGTTCCCAATATTACTAAAAGAGTGATTAAGACAAATTGCCAAGCTTCAAATTTAACTAGGATAAATTCCTTATAAGCAATATTGTTTGAGCAAACCACAAAAGCACAAACAATATCAAACAAATAGCCACGGCTAATATAATTTTTTCTGCAACTATTAATAATGAACTTAGTAGCATTTTTAAAAGTCTGCTTAGGCGATTGCTCTTGTCTGTCAATTACTTGGCGATTAATTAGATAATGATATTGCCAAGACATCCCAATTATAGCCACAACTAGACCAACTATAATGGAAATAAAGACATTGAACTGCCCCTTAGTATAGAGGCTATAGGCAAACAAAGGTGCATTAACTACTACAAATGCACGAACTCCTGTTGAAATCAAACTAGTATTGACAAAAAACGGAGTCATTTTTTTGCAAGCAATTTTATGTCTTAAAAAATTCTGGTAACGAACTAAACTAATTAGGGCCACTAGAGCTAGAAGTACAAAAATCCACTCAAATCTAAGTACATAGGGTTGTAAAATTGCCAAAAGATAAAGTGTGCCATAAACAGCTAGGTCACCAATATGGTTAGTAGAATTATCAGCTAAAGCAAAAGCATGTTCATGATGAGCTATATCACGTAAAGCTTCACCGACAGTTTCCTGTTTAGTGGTTTTATTATCAGCCATTTTTCTCACCTCGTAATCCAGCATATTATTGATATCATCAATTTTAAGTTGTTTTTCATCAAAGTCAAGCTTTAATTTTAAGTTATATTTTACCTTTATCATCATTAATTAAAACTATTACTTATATCGAAAAAGTCTACTAATATTGCAATTCTTAAATTTTATTCAAGAGTAAGTTTTTATTTTTATACCAAACAAAGTTGCTGTTAAAATACAAACGAGTAATAGTTATAGGTAGGGATTTAACTTTGAATATTAACTTCTGGATTGCAATTTTATCTGCAGCCATATTGTTGCTACTTATTTTCAATGTCAGAAATTCTCGTCGGTTCAACTTATTCGATCATTGGCTTCACCATAAACTACTGATTAGAAAGCACGATGGAATTGGCTGGCAGATTATAGCCTTTATAAATGATCCTAAACTACTAGTGGTCTTAGACGTATTTCTTGCTAGTTTCTTAATTAGTAAAAATAAAAATTTACTTGCTTTTTGGGTGCTATTTACTTTAGGCTTTACAGATTTAATAGGAATATTTTTAAAAAAATGGATGCGCAGAAAACGTCCGATTTTGCACTCAGACTTAGAAGAAGGCTATAGCTTTCCGAGCGGTCATGTTTTAGGCAGTACGGTAATGGCATTAATAATCTGGCAAATTTTTGCCAATCAATTAGGAAATCGGCTGTTATTAATTTTAGCTATCATTTGGCTGATGGTTGTGATATCGCGAATTAGTCTTAAAGCTCACTTTCCTTCAGACATTTTGGGAGCTACTTCTCTAGCAGTTTTATGCTTTAGTATTGCACAGCAGCTACTTTTCTTAATTATTTAATCAAAAAACACCCCTGATTTTTATGAATTCAGAGATGTTTTTAAGTATGAGAAATTTGACTTACAGATTAATCAATATTATAAGTAACTTAACATTTTACCGGCAACAAACACGATAATACACAATATTGCAGTGTACCATGCACAATGAGGCAGAGCTTTCTTAAGAATAACCCCCTCTTTACCTTCAAGTCCAGTTGCACCAGTCGCGATTGCGATATTTTGTGGTGAAAGCATCTTACCAGCGGTAGCACCAACCATGTTAGCTGCTGCCAGCCAATATGGACTTACTTTCAGTGCATGGGCAGCTTGTACTTGCAATTCACCAAAGAGTACGTTAGCTGAGGTATCACTACCAGTAATAAAGATTCCTAGTACACCGATGATTGGTGAAATTACTGGGTAAAATGCACCAGTTAAAGTTACAAGACTAACCGCAATAACGTCAATCATTCCGCTGTAGCCCATGACTTTGGACAAAGCCACAATAGAACAAACAGTGATAATTGTTTTAACCAATTGTTTGATTGTGCTCGTTAATACGGAAAACATTTCCTTAAATGATAAGCCTTGAATAGCACCACCAATGATACTTGAAAGCAGTATTAAAGTACCTGGGGATGATAACCAGTCAATGTCAACCGGTTTGGCATTTGCACCATTGTAGAAGTGGAAACTAGTTTTGACACTTGCCAGTGCATTATGTATTGCAGGAAACATTGATGAAGTGAAGATAATAAAGCAAAAGACCAAAATGAATGGTACCCAAGCTTTGATTTTTTCAGCAGTAGAAATTTGCGCTTTTTCTTCCTTTTCATCACTAGAGGATCCTGCTTCATCTTTCTTGCTGTAACCTCTAATAATAATCACCAAAAATAGCAAACAAACTAATGAACCAACAATTGAAGGTAGTTCAGGGCCTAAGTACTTAGTAATGAAAATTTCTGGTACTGCAAAAGTTAAACCAGCTACCAAAGTGCAAACCAATACACCTTTGCCTTTGAATGACTTAAGGCCTTTACCCTCAGTCATCATTACCAAAACGAATGGCACCAGCATCATTAAAACAAACAATTGTATAGCAATTAAATAACCTAATTGAGTTACTCCCAGTCCTGTTACTTTAGCAAGAGTTGTTACTGGTAGACCAACAGCACCAAAGGCTGTAGGAGCAGTATTTGCGACCAAGCACACTACAGCGGCTTTAATTGGGTTCATACCCAGCATTATTAAAATACTTGCAGGAATCGCTACCGCAGTACCGAAACCGGCAATGGCTTCCAAGAATCCGCCTAATCCCCATGCTAAGATTAATACTAAGAATCTCATATCCTTGGTAATTGAAGTTAACATAGACATTATTGTATCCATTCCGCCTGATTTTCTACTGATGTTGTAGATAAACAGAGCCGAGATGATGACATAAATTATCGGCCACAAAGCCATGATTATACCATCAATTCCCGCCGTGATACTGTTTGAAAACGAAAAGTGGAAACCGACAATGCTCAGAATTAATGATAATGCAAAGCCGATTAAACACGCCAAGTCACCCCGAATGTGAAAAACACCCAGGGAAAGTATCAGCCACACGATTGGAATGATCGCAAGGACTGTTTTAACTAAATCCATTATTATTCCTCCAACGAAACTTATTAATATGATTAAACTAAAACCTCTCATTAACTAAAAGATAGATTTTAAATAAAGATAAACTTGATAGCGCAGTTTGGTTTGTGATGAAAGCGCTATCTAATTTCATTATAGCACTATGTTCTGCACTTTAGAAGATGAATTTCATTTCACAATCTATGTAACAAAAGCGCTTTCTTTTTCTTACAAAAATAAGTCCTAACTTTATATTGTTAGGACTTAGGCTACATTTTTCTAATCTGTTATCTATAGAACAAATAAAATCTGGGTTAAAAAACTTTAGAGGTCATCAAAACCGATCATTAGACTGCCTTCTTCGGCATAAAAGGTACATAATCCCCTCATTGGACGAATAGTTATCGCAGCTTTAGGATAAAGCTCTAAAATTTTTGCTTTTAAAGTTTCAGCATCTTTCATGTTTTTGCATTGGTCAATGATAACGTGTCCACCCTGATACTTCATTTCACCCATTAATTTGATGATTTCTTTAAGCGCCCGCTTAATGCCGCGCACCTTTGCCAGTGGCTCTAATTTTCCTTCATCACTGGCAGTCCCTACTACATCAATATTTAAGACCTTGGCCACTTTGGCTACAGCCATATTGACACGTCCATTAAGTGCTAAATTGTGTAAAGATTTCAATACAACGAGCAAATGCGTATGGGTTTTGTAATCTGAAATTTTTTGCTCTAGATCAACAAAACGGGCATTACTATTAACCAACTTTTGAATTTCTTGCAAAATAACCGAAATCTCGGGTCCAGCTGTTCTGGAATCAACCACAATTACGTGGCTGTCGGGATGATCTTTTTCATATATTTGTTTTGCTTGAAACGCGGAAGAAAAGCTGCCACTTAAACCACTGGTTATGGTCATAATGATAGCTCGCTTACTTCCAGATAAAGCTTCAAGCCATTCGTTGATACTGGGACAAGAAGTTTTACCTTCTTCCGTATTCTTCTCCATACTGGCAATAAATCCCTCAATATTAAGATTCTCATTATCGACAAAATCCTTGCCAGAAATAGTCATTGTCAAAGGAACGACAGTCAAATTGCTATTTGCCTGGTCATTTGAACCGGAATCTATAATTAACCTTACTTTTGTCATATTAATATTCCTTTTTGAAATAAACCAATCTTTTTAAAAATTGTATAGCATAATAATAAATCAAACCTGTCAAAAAAGCGACAAAATTATTTTTAATATTTTTTAACATTAGAAATCGGTTACAAATGTTTACATAATCACAAACTTAGGCTAAAATTTGACATGTAGATATGGAGCCTATGCTCCACTAATGTATGTACTTACACAAAATAGTACAGCATTTATTATTTAGGAGGTTTTTAGATGTTAAAATCAGTCATTGAAAATGTTCATGCACTGGAAATCTATGATTCACGTGGTAACCCAACAGTTGAGGCTTTTGTAACCTTATCAAACGGTGTTGTTGGTAAAGCTGAAGTTCCATCAGGTGCTTCAACTGGTGAAAACGAAGCCGTTGAATTACGTGATGGTGGCAGCCGTGTTGGCGGCAAGGGCGTATCCAAAGCCGTTGAAAACGTAAACACTGAAATTGCCAAAGCATTAAAAGGTTTGGATCCACACGATCAGGCAAACATTGACCGCGTAATGATTGAATTAGATGGTACCCCTAACAAGGCTAAGCTTGGTGCTAACGCTATCTTGGGTGTATCAATGGCTACTGCAGCTGCTGCAGCAAAAGATAGTCACCAACCTTTATACAGATACCTTGGTGGTACTGATCTTGAAATGCCTCAAACTTTCCACAACGTTATTAACGGTGGTGAGCATGCTGACAACGGTATTGACGTTCAAGAATTCATGATCACTCCAGTTAAAAAGACTTCATTCCGTGATGGTTTTGAAAAGATCGTTAACACTTACCACACTTTGAAGAAGGTTCTTGAAGACATGGGTTACGAAACTGGCCTTGGTGATGAAGGTGGTTTCGCTCCTAACATGAAGAACTCTGAAGAAGCTTTACAAGCTTTACACGACGCTATCGTTAAGGCTGGTTACAAGCCTGGTGAAGATATTGCCATTGCGTGTGACTGTGCTGCTTCTTACTTCTACAACAAAGAAGACGGCAAGTACCACTTCGAAGGTAAAGTATTTAACGATGAAGAATTAGCTCAATACTACGACAAGTTACTTGACGAGTTCCCAGAATTAATTTCAATTGAAGACCCATACGATGAAAATGATGTTGACGGCATGATTAAATTTACTCAAAGCCACAAAGACAGAATTCAAATTGTTTTGGATGACTTCATTTGTACCAACCCTAAGCTTTTGACTAAAGCTATTAAGGAAGGTGCCGGTAACGCTTCATTAATCAAGTTAAACCAAATTGGTACTGTTACTGAAACTTTGGAAACTATCCGTCTTTCACGTAAGAACGGATACAACACCATGATTTCTCACCGTTCAGGTGAAACTGGTGACACATTTATCGCTGACTTTGCCGTTGCTGTTAACGGTGGTCAATTGAAGACTGGTGCCCCAGCTCGTTCAGAACGTGTTGAAAAGTACAACCGTTTGCTTGAAATCGAAGAAGAACTTGGCGAAGGCGAGCGTTTAGCTACATTCCCAGACAGTGTTGACAAAGACTAATTTGTTAATAAAAAAGCCTGCAATATTGCGGGCTTTTTTAGTGTCCAAATTTTTAAAAATGTGTTTTTAGCATAAATCCAAGATTTAAACTTCTATGCTATAATTTGAGTAAACATTTAATTTCTAAAACTGCATTATCAGGACTAGATTAGCTACCTTTTTCCTGATATTGCTGCAAAAACTGGTCGTGTTTCTAATATTATTTGGTTTAATTCAACCATATTATTAAAATTTGATGATAAAACATCGGTTTTAGATGGTTGTTAAATTGATGATGATTAGAACCCCTTTTTTAAACGAGCGACACTGTTGACTGTTTTAGATGGTTGTTAAATTGATGATGATTAGAACGGACTTAATCAGGTTAAGGATCAGAGAACCGTTTTAGATGGTTGTTAAATTGATGATGATTAGAACTTGCTTAATTCTTCAACCATTTTGGTTCCCGTTTTAGATGGTTGTTAAATTGATGATGATTAGAACTTTTGGCAAAGCTCGCGCGAATTGTTGAAGGTTTTAGATGGTTGTTAAGCAAAACCAAAAATTATCATAAGCTCACAATAAAAGGCTTGCTTTTAAAGCAGCCTTTTTGTTTCGCCTATTTAACCAGCCAATTAGAAAATACAATTAATACTAGTCTTTTACAATATCTGTTCATTAAGTTCTTCATGCTAAATAACCAATAATTTTTAAAATATGATACAGACAATGTGGCAAGATCTGCAAATTTATTAAAACTAATTATTATTTACTTTCTTGTTGAATTCTCTCTTTGAAACATACTGAATTTTCTTAACATACTGACCTCTATGATCAATTTTGATATATTGCTTAGAAGGGTCGTAACCACCTACTCTTGTGATTCTATATGGAAGTTTCTTACCAGTCTTGGCATCATAAGCTTGAACGTTAAAATACTTTTGGGTATTCTTTTCTACTTTAGCATAACTTTTAGTTTCGAGAATTGTAAGATTGAAACGATCGAAAATTTCATTGTGAATAAAAAAGGGAAAACAAAAGAAAAATGCAATTGCTAACACAAAGACAAAAAATATTTTTCTAAAATTCATGATTACTCCTTATCCAATTTGGTTTTATAGATTTAGCAGATTAGCTAAAATAACTGCTTAATTTAAATTCTAAGTGTATTAATACACTAGTATACCTTTATTATACACTTTTCATAATTTTTTACGAGTATAGCAACAATATCTATTTTATTTGCTAGCAAAAGTCAATTATTTATGCTACTTTAAGTGCAGTATTTAAAACTAAGGAAGTAGTAATATGTCTGAAAAATTTAAGGGTTTAAGCCAAGCCGAAGCAGATAAACTTCTTCAAAAAAATGGTTTAAATGAAGTTCCTGAACCTCAATTTAACTTTTTCAAAGAATTTTTATCTAAGTTATGGAATTTATCGGCCTGGATTTTAGAAGCTGCCCTCCTTTTGGAATGTATCTTAGGTAAGTGGATTCAATCATTGTTTGTGCTTTTAATGTTGCTTTTTGCCGCATGGAACGGTGCTTCTAAGAAAAAGCAGTCACGCAAAGTATTAAACAATATTTCTCATAAGCTGACACCTTCTATTTCTGTCCAAAGAGACGACAAGTGGCAAAATATTGATTCCAAATATTTAGTCCCAGGTGATTTAATCAGCATGCAGGCTGGTGATGTCCTAGCAGCAGATGTGCAATTACTTGAAGGTCAGATCTCTACTGACGAAAGTTCGATTACTGGCGAGGCCAAGACAGTTCGTAAAAATCCGCAGGATACAGCTTATGCAGGTACAACTGTGACTGAAGGAAACGGACTTGCTCAAGTCACAGCTACAGGAGCAAATTCGCGTTCTGGTAAGACAATTAACCTGATTAATAATTCAGCTGCTCCGGGACACCTACAACAATTATTAACCAAAATCATTTATTATCTATGTATTTTAGATGGTATTTTGACACTAGTAATCGTTGTGGCATCCTTTTTCAAAGGTGGCGACCTCAACAATTTAATTAATATGTTGCCATTTTTAGCTATGATGTTCATAGCTTCCATCCCTGTTGCTATGCCCTCAACTTTTGCACTCTCAAATTCCTTTGAGGCTACCCGTCTAAGTAAGGAAGGCGTCTTAACATCAGATCTGACCGGTATTCAGGACGCAGCTAATCTTAATCTGATTTTGCTAGATAAAACCGGAACAATCACACAAAATAAAACAGCTGTTGGTCAATGGACAAATTTTAGTTCATTAGATAATAACCAAGCCCTAGAATTTGCGACTGCTGCCACAGACCAAAGAAATAAAAAAATTATTGATACGGCGATTGATGACTATGTAACTGGTTTAGGACTTGAAGTGAAGACAGGTACTGACTTTACGCCATTTACTTCTAGCACCGGTTATTCAATGGCTAATTATAACGGGCACAATATCAAGCTGGGATCTTTTAAGCAGCTCTCGCTCATTGATCAGAATGCTAATGAAAAAGCTAAAGATGTTGATTTTAGTGCGGGACGCTCAGTTGCTGTACTGATTGACGATAAATTAGCCGGAGTCTTTATTTTGCAGGATATGGTGCGTCCTGATTCTAAAAAATCTCTTGGTGAGCTTAAAAAGCGTGGCGTCAAACCAATTATGCTCACAGGTGACAACCAAAAGACTGCTGAAGCTGTAGCTAAGCAAGTCGATTTACAAGGCGATGTCATATCAATTCATGATTTTAATGATGAAACTGATACCAATAAATTAGCGGGTATTGCGGATGTTTTACCCGAAGATAAGTTAAAGATGGTTAAGTTTTTCCAGAAAAAAGGCTATATCGTCGGAATGACAGGTGACGGTGTTAACGATTCCCCCGCTTTGAAACAAGCTGAAGTCGGAATTGCTGTTTCCAACGCGGCTGATGTTGCCAAACGTTCAGGCAAGATGGTTCTTCTAAATGATGGTTTATCTTCAATTGTTAAAATTCTTGACGCTGGCCACAGGGTCTATCAAAGAATGACAACCTGGTCGTTAACTAAATTGGCGAGAACTGCGCAATTAACTATGCTTTTGACCTTCGGTTATCTTTTCTTTAACTATATCCCAATGGCGTTAAATGCAATGGTTATTTATACAATTATGAATAATATGGTCACAATGATGATTGGTACGGATAGGACTCACATTACCTATAAGCCTGAAAATTGGAATATGGCCCGCTTAGCCAAAATTGCTTTTTCACTTGCTTTCGGATGGACGGCCATCGGCATCTTTGCTATTGCATATCTTAATACTCACGGTTATAGTCACGGTACAGTGTCAACCATGGTCTACGTCTACCTTGTCTTAAGTGCTATGTTTATTATCTTAATCACCAGAACTAAGCGCTACTTTTGGCAGGATTACCCGTCAAAGGCTGTTGGTTTAACTCAGTTAGGTGATGTAATTTTAACAGTAATATTAGCTTTATTTGGCATAGCAATGACTAAAATTACATGGACGAATCTATTACTAACGTTCGCTGCTGCTTTGATTGCCGCTATCATTATTGACCTCTTTTATCAGCCGATAATGAAAAATCGCTAGTTTATTAATTTAATAAAGCAAAAGAAAAACCTGATCTTGGAATTTCTCCAAAATCAGGTTTTTTAAGGTATACCGATGAGTTCCTGAATTTTCCATCACATCGGTAAAAAGGTTTTGTATATGCTATTTGGTATAATAATTTAGAATAGGAAAAAATAGTTAAATTAATCAGGAAAATTAATTTTGGTAAGATGCGAGTCAACAGCAAAAATAAATTTTACTTTACCAATGACCCTCATATCCCCCCTTTCGCTGGTTGTACGTTTATAACAAATGCTGCATAAACATGTAGCAAGGGCTACATTATTTATGCTTTAAATTACATTCGTTATCTTTATCTTAATACATAAAATAACTAATGTAAACTATTTAGTTTTATTTTTTTACTATGAAATCAGTAAAATTTACTGATTTTAAATGTGTTAAATAACGAAATTATTTCTTTAATTCATACACGTATGAAGTTTCATCTGGACGATAAACCCCGTGTAACAAACCCACTTTAGTAAATCCCATTTTTGCAATCAGATGTTGCATTGCTTGGTTATCTTCATGAGTATCAATTCTAATCGAATCTATATCAGCACGATTGTCTTTAATATCATTAATAACAGCCCGCAATAACTTAGTAGCGTAGCCTTTACCAGAATGCTGTGAGTGAATTGCCACACGATGGATAACTACATATTTATCAGTGTCGCATAGCCATTCACCATCTAAATGATCATAAATATGATCCGGTCCGTCAACAATTGCAATTGCTCCAACAGTTTCTTGATCTTCAGATACGGCTAAAAATGCCCAGCCATTTTCGATATCTTCTTTAATTTGTCCTTTTGACGGATATTCACCTTGCCACTGGTTAACACCGTGCTCAGCTAATTGATTAGCACCGTCTTTCAAAATAGCGATAATTTGGTCAAAATCGGCCATAGTTGCTTTTCTTAATTGCAAATTACTCTATTCTCCTTTTTTTGAAATACTGTACCATTATATATACTTGACCCCAGCTTGTAAAAAATTTGCACTTTAAAAAAGAAAAAAATTTCATTTTTCAGTAAACGCTATCAAAAGAGTGTATAGACAGATTAACCTTATTTCAACTAATTTTTACTCAATAAAAAAAGCCTTGCTCTCACAAGACTTTAAACTTAAAACTAGAAATAGATCTTCGTTAGGCTTTTAAAAATCACTAAACAATTGATCAATTTCTTGATATTCACTTGGTGACAATTTAACTGACATGGCTTTTGCATTGCTTCTGACCTGGTCAGCATTGCGCGCACCCGGAATCACTACACTAATTGCTGGATTAGCCATATACCATGCCAAAACAGTCTGGGTAACTGTTGCCTCATGCTTAGTTGCTATCTCACGGATACCCGCAATACCCTTGATTGCTCTGTCATACCGGTCTTCGTTAAAATCACCCAGCAGTTTTCCGCCGTCAGTACTGTTAAACTTGTCCCAATCACCAGCTCCGTATTTACCAGTTAACAGACCTGAAGCTAAAGGGAAAAATGGTACAAATGAAATATTTTGCTCGTGTAAATATTCCAGTTCTTCCTTAACGGGAGCCCGGCGCACCAAACTATAATGATCCTCAACGATATCAACTTTCCCATTTTTATTTGCTTCTTTAATTTGGCTCAGAGAAAAGTTAGAAACACCAATAGCCCGAATTTTACCAGCTTTGCGAATTTCATCTAAAGTTTCAATTGCTTCATCTTTTGGTGTATTCTCATCTGGGTAGTGCAAGTAAAAAATATCAATATAGTCTGTTTTCAACCGTAAAAGTGCCTCATCAACGGCTTTTTTAATGAAGGCAGCACTATTATTAGGTGCCATATTTTGTGACTTATCTTGGGCAGCCTTGGTAGCAATAATTACTTTTGAGCGATCATAATTTTGCAAGACATCCCCAATGATCTCCTCGGATCTGCCGAGTCCGTATACATAAGCAGTATCAAAAAAGTTGATGCCCTGCTTGAGAGCCTCGCGCAGTAAATCATATCCGTCTTCTTCATTTAAATTTTTAAATAAGTTATGTCCCCCAACTTTATTTGTTCCTAAACCCAACTTAGTTGTGTAAACATCACTTTTGCCAATTCTTATTTTATCCATATCTATTCACTCCCAAAAAGCTATCGTAGCTGACAACTTATAAATTAGCGTTGTTTTTCTAAACTAGTAATGCACTATAGTGCAAGGTAACAAACTTATTATTAATGTTTTTTCAGTAAATAAATTATTTAGGTTAAGCTAATTTATATTTTCACTTAGCCACTACCTTTAAACTACAGAGTATGGTAATTTTTTAGCAAAAATTACTAGATTTAGAAAGCGCTTACAACAATGACAAAATTTTACTTTAATTAAGTTTTCTGTCCACCTCTTAAAAACTCTTTTATTACTATCCGTATTTGTATTTTAACGATTATTAAAGCCAACAGTCAAGTAAGTATTCTTTTCTTATTAAAAATAGCGATTTTGTTACTTGGACTGAGGCTAATAAAAAATTGTCAATTTAGCTACCAAAAAAGTTCCCCAGAGATTGACCCTCAGGGAACTTTTTAATTGCATGTTATTCACTTAAGCACCGTGGTACTTAACTAATGAGTAAACATCAAGTCCCGGTAATTTTTCTTTTCCTTTTAGATCAGGTAATTCAATATAAAAAGCAGACCCAACTAATTCTCCACCTAAATTTTCAATTAGTTGCTTACATGCTCTCAGAGTTCCTGCTGTAGCAAGTAAATCATCACAAACTACCACACGCTGACCTGGTTTGATTGCATCTTTATGTATTTCCAAACTATTAGAACCATATTCCAAATCATAAGAAGCACGTTCCACTTCTCTAGGTAACTTATGTGGTTTCCTAGCAGGTACAAACCCAATACCCAATTCAGTAGCTACGGGACAGCCAACTATAAAACCACGGGCCTCGGGACCTACAATGACATCAGCATTTTTGCTTTTAACATATTCTGCTAATTCATGAGTAGCTGCTTGAAACAATTTGCCATCCTGTAAAATAGGAGTGATGTCACGAAAAATGATCCCCTTATTAGGGAAATCCTTAACACTTGCAATATGTTTCTCAAAATCGTTTGCCATAAGAAGAAAAAACCTCCAAAACTTAACTTTCTTGCTAAAGCTTATCCGACCTTAATATTCTAACAGATTTCAAGATTAAAAGCACTAATAATGTGAAAAATTAATGTTGCTTTGATTGCTCATTCACGTACATTAGCAATTTTTTACTAGGCATATTTCTTAATTCACGAATGAAGGCAATTTGTGACCTAGTAGCAAGATAATACCGTGAAGCCGTTAACTTACTTTTAGCAGGGTGTTTAACAGCATAGATTTTATTATCTGTTATTTTAATAAAGTGCAGCTCAGAAAATACACGTAAAATAAATAGAATATGATCATAACTCTGCTGTAGAAAAGGTCCAACCAAGCGATAATCCTCAATCGTTAAACCAGGATGTGTATATACGTAGCGCAATACATTTTCAAAATCTGACTTCACAGGCATTTGCGTCACCGGTAATCGATCCAAAATAAACCGTAAGTAAAGCTGAGCATAATTATTAGTTAAAGCTGCATCTAATTCACTTTGATTATGGGGAACGTCAAGAAAGACAGCTACCTCGGCCTCACTATCGTAATCATTAATCAACGTAATTTTTGCAGGATCAATATCATATTTTGTAGAAGCAGAAATCTTATTTTTTTCGTCAAATAAAAGATACCTATCCGCAAAACCCATAACATATTTTTCGGATCGTAAATCAATAACTGGTGCAGGAACAGCTAATTTAGGGGCCGCAAAAACAATACCTTTAATTATACCTTGCACTTTAGTTTGATTACGAAAACAATTTTCTTGTAAGCCAATAAAAAGCTGATCAATGTATGGTAAAAGGACCCTGGTTAAGTATTTTTTATTGAAACCTACCACATCCAATTTCTTATTGCTTTTACTGACAGTCAGTTTGATATGATTCTTATCTGCACCCATGTAAAAGCAGCCAGTAATATCAGGATGCTTAATGCTAAACACCGGCTCCACATTATCTGTGCCAAAAGGACCCGCCAATTTAATTTCCGCAATAGTCTTTAGATCAAGATTAGCAAACGGTAATTCAAAATCGTAATCTCTGATATTCTGGTTGTATGAACCATTAAAATTATTCTCAAAGGCTTTTCTTAAGGAAGGAATTTTTTCTTCAGTCATTGATAATCCGCAAGCAAAATCATGCCCACCGAATTTCAAAAATAGTTTGTCCTTTAAGGGATTTAGCGCATTAAAAATATTATAACCGGCAACAGATCTTCCAGACCCCTTGATAATTCCAGCTTCATTTTTGGTTAAAACTATGGTAGGTTTATGAGTTTTCTCAACCAACTTATTTGCTACTAAGCCCAAAACACCTTCATGAAAATCTGGTTGATAAATTACCAGAGTTTGACTTCTTTCCCAGCCATTATTTTTAACTTGCTCAAGACATTCTTGAAAAACAGTTGCAGTCAGTTTTTTGCGTTCATCGTTTAATTTTTCAACTTTAGCAGCTATCTCCTCGGCTTTTTCATCAGTATCACATAATAGTAATTCCACTGCCAGAGAAGCATTGGCAAGTCTGCCCACAGCATTTAATCTTGGTGCAATATTAAAGCCAACATCAGTTTCGTCAATATGTCCTAATTGTAAACCAGCTTTTTTTATTAAAGCTCTTAGTCCCGGCCGCTCAGTCTCATTAAGCATTTTAAGGCCACGTTTTACTATTACATGACCTTCTCCTGATACCTTGACCATATCACCAATTGTGCCAATCATTGCTAATTCTAATAATTCAGGCATTGGCTCCTGCATTAACGCCCGACAAATAGTGTAGGCAACACCCGCCCCACAATAATCATCAAACGGATATTTTTGTCCAGGATAATTGCAGTGCACCAAAGCGTAACAGTCAGGAACTTGCTCTTGAAATTTATGGTGATCTGTAATTATTGTATCTACATCTTTACTTTTGGCAAAAGCAACCTCGTCAACCCCAGTAATACCGTTATCTACAGTAATAATCAGTTTAGTCCTATCTGCTACAATTTTTTTGTAGGATTCAAGATTTGGTCCATAGCCATCTTTAAAACGATCGGGAATGAAAAAATGTACGTCGGCACCTAAAATGCCCAGTGTTTCCACCATAATAGTGGTGGCAGTAATACCATCAGCATCGTAATCACCATAGACCGTTATTTTTTCTCCTGCATCAATTGCTTGATTAATTCTGTTAACTGCCTTTTTCATGTCATGCATTAAAAAGGGATCAGCCAAATCAGCTTCAGTGGCATTAAACCAATAATCTATTTTTTCCGCAGTATTTATTCCGCGCAAAGAAAGCATCTTAGCCGTTATTGGGCTAAGCTGATACTTCTCAATTATAGCAGGAGCTAATTCTTCACCTTTACGTTTGCGCCATTCAATCATTAATTTAATTCAGCCTTTTGTCGTTACTTATCTTTATTTTAATTTAAATCGTCATCATTCATTTTTAAGACAGCCATAAAAGCATCTTGGGGAATTTCTACATGACCCACTGCTTTCATCCGTTTTTTACCCCGCTTTTGCTTTTCAAGCAGCTTTGCCCTTCTATCAGGATCTCCCGTATGAATTTTCCAAGTAACATCCTTGCGATATGGCTTAACAGTAGCACGAGAAATAATTTTTGCTCCAATTGCTCCTTGAATATCAACTTCAAAGTTCTGTCTAGGAATTAACTTCTTAAGCATTGAGGTCATTTGTCGCGCTCTATTTTGAGCTTCATCACGGTGAGCAATGAAACTAAGAGCGTCGACCACTTGTTTATTCAACAGAATATCAATTTTAACTAAATCAGTTGCCCGATAACCCGTAATTTCATAATCAAGTGAGGCATAACCTTTAGTGGAAGATTTTAAATCATCAAAAAAATCATAAATAATTTCGGCTAGAGGCATATTGTAAATTACGTTAACCCGATATTTGTCTAAATAGTCCATTGTCACAAACTCGCCCCGTTTGCGTTGACATAATTCCATCACAGGACCGACAAAATCATTCGGAACCATTACTTCTGCTTTAACAAAAGGTTCCTGCACTTCCTTATATTCACCTGCAGACGGTAAATCAGAAGGATTATCAATTACTTTGGTTGTGCCGTCATTCATAATCGCATGATAATCAACAGAAGGGGCAGTCATAATCAAGTCTAGGTCAAATTCCTGTTCAAGTCTTTCCTGCACCACATCCATGTGGAGTAAACCTAAAAAGCCGCACCTAAAACCAAAGCCTAAAGCAGTTGAAGTTTCAGGTTCAAATTCTAAAGCTGCATCATTGAGCTGCAATTTTTGTAAAGCTTCCTTAAGGTCATCATATTTTGCATTGTCTACGGGATACATACCTGAATAAACCATTGGCGGTATCTGACGATAACCGGGAAGTGGTTCCGCGGTCGGATGTTCTGCGGCGGTGATAGTATCACCAACACGAGTTTCACGAACGGACTTGATGTTTGCCGTTAAGTAACCAACATCCCCAGCAATCAAAATATCCTTTTTAACCGGATGTGGACTGGAAACTCCAACTTCAGTAACTTCATATTCCTTACCAGTATTCATGATTTTTATTTTATCGCCGGGTTTAACCGTACCTTCTTCAATCCGCACAGATAAAACAACACCGCGATAGTCATCATATTTTGAATCAAAAATCAACGCTTTTAACGGTGCTTGGAGATCTCCATTAGGAGCTGGTATATCTTTAACTATGCGTTCAAGTAACTCCTTAATTCCCTGCCCGGTTTTACCGGAAACTTCAACAGCATCGGAAGCATCTAACCCCAACATTTCTGTGATTTCCTCTTTAGCCTGTTCCGGATTAGCTGAAGGCAGATCAATTTTATTTATAACAGGCAAAATTTCTAAGTCATCATCAATTGCTAAGTATGTATTTGCCAAAGTTTGGGCTTGCACACCTTGCGAAGCATCTACAACTAACAATGCACCTTCACAAGCTGCTAAGGAACGGGAAACCTCATAAGAAAAATCCACGTGTCCTGGTGTATCAATTAGATGAAAAATGTAGTCTTCGCCATCTTGCGCATGATATTTAATTTCTACTGAGTTCATCTTGATGGTGATGCCGCGTTGGCGTTCCAGCGGCATATCGTCTAACATCTGATTTTTTAATTGGCGTTCAGAGACCGTATCGGTCAACTCTAAAATTCGATCGGCAATCGTAGACTTACCATGATCAATATGAGCTACAATGGAAAAATTGCGAATACGCTTCTGATAGTCTTGTAATTTTGTTATGTCCATAAATAATTTGCACCCTTTACTCTATCTTTATTATTATAACAAAGTAACTGAAACAGTTAAAAGCAATTAAGTAAAAAGTAAGGGTAGTCTAAACTATTTGATTAATTAGATTTGGTTTTTTTATTTAAGAAAAAATTTGGGGATTTCTTTCCTGTTTTTATCCTTGATAAAAAATTGGGCCTTTTATAAGTAAATCCTTCCCCTACTACTTCATTTACATGAAAAGAGACAATAAAGGCTGCGGGATCAAGAGACAAAACAATCTTTTTTAATTCATTTAATTCTCTAGCTGAAACTACGACAAAAAGAACACGACTTGACTTATGTGAATATCCTCCTTCAGCTTCAAAAATAGTTGATCCTCTGTTCATTTTCTTCATCACTAAATTAACAATTTTAGAATTTTGGTTACTGATAATAAAACTACCACTGGCTTCGTAAGGACCTTCTGTAATCAGGTTGACAACTTTACTTAATGTAAAAGAATAAATTAAGGTGTAAGCCATGTGTCTACTATCAATATAAACTAAAGAAAAAGTTAATATAATAAGATCCAAACAAAACAGTGTATGCCCAATAGGGATTCCTTTAAAGTGGTGAATCATTTTAGCAATGATATCTGTACCACCTGTGGTTCCACCAAAGCGATAGACAATTCCTTGACCCAAACCACCTGTCAGACCAGCACTTATTGCTGCCAGCAATAGGTCATGGTTGTAATCAATACTTAATTTAACTTGTTGCCAAACCCATAACCAAACTGACAGCATAAGCGTCCCATAAATTGTATAGATTAGGGCTTTCTTGCCCAAATAGCGATAACCAATTAAAATTAGTGGACCGTTAAGTAAAAGTGTCGTATAAGCTGGATTTAATTTAAAAACTGCTTTTAATATTAAAGTAATTCCGCTAATACCACCATCTGCGAGTTTGTTTTTTATGTTAAACAAAACCAGAGAAAAGGCAAAAATCATGCAACCTATTGCTATCATAATCAGATCTAGGAATTTAATTTGTTCGACATCACTTCTAGTCATTAATATTTCCTTTTTTAAGATAGTATTTCCTCAATTTGTTTAAAAACCTTATCAGCTCTCATTAACCCAAAATCTTGTGAGTTAATTGTAAATACAGGAATGTTTGAAGCCATCTTCTTAACATCTTTTTCTGCAAACTTAACTTGAGGTCCAAGCAGTATACAGTCTGTATTATTTAGATATTCTTCTATTTCTGATATGGGTATTGCCAAAATTTGGGCTTTAATATTTTTTTTCTTAGCTTCTTCCTCCAATTTGACTTGCATAATTCCGGTACTCATACCCGCGTTGCAAACAAGTAAAACTTTTATTTCCTTATGCAACATTTTCTCCGCCTCTTTCTTCTTCTAGTTTTTGCCTATCCCAAACTTTCAAGAATGGGTAATAAATTAGCCCGTCTATGATTATCATCACTAAAGTTAAAAATATTGATCTAAGATCCATATTTGATAAAAATTGCGCTATCGGGGCGGGAATATTCCAACCTGGATAAATAAACGTTTTATTTACAATTCCTATTGCCATACAAATATATGCGATTAATCCATTTATAGTAGGGGCAAGAAGCCAAGGAATAAAGAACAACGGATTTAAAACTATTGGCAGTCCAAAAATTAGCGGTTCATTTATATTAAATAGTGCAGGAATGATTGCTACTTTTCCAACAGTTTTTAATTGTACAGATTTACATCTCAAAACCATGACTGCCAGAGCTAATGTGGCGCCAGAACCACCAATTACCATCCAGTTCCACCATAATGGTTCAGTCCAAATATGTGGCAAGTTAGCTGCCGCTATACCTTTAGCGTATGCTGCGGCATTAGCACTATAGTTGCTGTACATTAAAGGCTCTAATAAAGAAGTTACAGCTGTATCATGAATTCCAAACCACCAGCAAATTTGTGACAGAATAGAAGATAGCGATAGACCGAAAGCATTATCAACAGTGACAACTAACGGATGAAATAGATTTAAAATTGCCTGCGGAAAAGTGATACGTAAAATTGAATTACAAAGCATAGCGATTACTGTACATATCACAGTGACAAAGATGATAGGAAAAATAGAAGCAAAGGAACTTTTTAAAGCAGGTGGAACCATATCCGGCATTTTAATTGTGCCAATCTTCTTAGTAGTAAACAGTCGGTAAAGCTCAGTAACAGCTATCCCAATGATGATACCTGCAAACAAGCCTTCACCACCCCAAAAATCATTACTTAAACCACCGTCTTTAGTAACCGACGTACACAAAATGAAAAACATTAATAAAGAAACAACAGAGGTAATAATAGTATTCATTTTGTAGTGTTTAGCTAAGAAATAAGCTATAGCTAATGATGTCCATAGACTGATACTTGACAACGTAACTGATCTAAGAATAACAAGCGGCATACCATAGTTATTAACAAATAGTTGCCAGCCTTTGTAAAAATTATACATGCTGTCAGTTGTTGCCATTTTGGTATAATCGACAAAAGGTGTGGTTATAATTGTGATTATTCCTCCAATTAGCATAATTGGCATTAGTGTCATAAAAGCTGATTGAATTGCTTGCAGATATTTATTTCTTTGTATTTTATTTGCAATTGGTAAAATTGATTTTTCAATCCACTTGAGCAAAAAATTGTCTTTTTGATTTTCCATGTTAGCCCTCCTCTGTATTTTGTAATATTAAATTTTTATACCAAAAGTAACTTTTTTTTGGTATTCTTTTTAGGTCATGATCAAAATCTACCCTAATTAGCCCATATCTTTTTTCATAGCCGTTTACCCAGCTATAAAGATCCATAGTTGACCACGCATAATAGCCTTGAACATTCACGCCCTCCTTCTTGGCTTTAAGCATATAGCAGATATATCTTTTCATTATTTCAATACGTTCGTCATCCACCACATAGCCTGTTTTGTCTGCAGTTTCGTATTCCCCGATACCGTTCTCTGTGATATAGATTAAAATGTTACCGTAATTCTTTTTTATATCCATAAGCTCATCGTACATGCACTTAGGGTATAATTCACTACCCCATTTTGTTCTGGGTATATCTGGATCGTAGTCTGTTTCAAACCAGTCTTTTATTTTAATTCCCTCTTTAACTTTGGAATTTTTACCCTTATTATTCATAAAGACTTCAGTTTTACCTTCTGTATAAGGCTTAATGAAGGCCCGTGAATAAATATTCAGCCCTAAAAAATCAACAATGCCGGACATAAAAATTGGTTTATCTGCTTTTTTCACAAATGACAAGTCTATCCCACTATCTTTTGTTAAAGTGAACAATTGCTGCGGAAAATATCCTTTACATACAGTGTCTGTTACCCATTTGTTGTAGAATAAATCGGCCTTTCGGGCTGCTTCCATACTTAGATCATCTGATCTTTTGGTTTGAACATTGCTAGTGTCAATTACTATTCCAATTCTCCCTGGAAGATTTAACTTTTTATATTCTCTTACTACTCTTGCACTAGCCAATAAAAGATGATAACCGGATTTACAGAAAGCATTGAAATCCAATTTTTTATTAGGAGGATAATTACCCACAATATAGCTACAATAAGAATAATAATTAGGTTCGTTAATAGTGGACCAAAGTGGTACTCTATCTCCGAAATATTTAAAACAAATTTGAGCGTATCTCACAAAATAGGTAATTGTTTTTCTATTTTCCCAGCCACCAATATCATAAATTGGTTTCGGTAAATCATAATGAAAAAGCGTTACGTTAGGAACTAAGTGATATTTAAGACAAGTATCAATTACTTTATTATAAAATTCTATACCTGCCGGATTTATCTCTCCTACACCATCGGGAATAATCCTTGACCAAGCTATAGAAAATCTAAATGTGTTTTGGCCACCATCAGCCAAAAGCTTGATATCTTCTTCATATTTATGATAAAAATCCGAAGCTACATCACCATTTACGTGATTAATATTCAATGCACTATGATGTGAGAAATTATCCCATTGCGTCTCTCCTCGGTTACCTTCATTCCAACCTCCCTCACATTGATAAGACGCTGTCGCACTTCCCCACAAAAATTTATTCATTTTCATGTATCTCCTTCCATAAATTTATGAACAACTTAGACATCCTCCCAAAAAAGATTGCCATAGTTAAGTGATCCTGAGCATGCACCATTAAAATACTATATGGGATATCTTCTTTATTAGTTTCAGATACCAATAATCCTGTTTGTGATTTATGTGCTTTGTTTAAGGATTCATTTCCCTTCTTTTGTAATATCTCTGCTTCTTTAAAATTTGCATTTTGTGCTTTTTCAACACTCTGATAGAAGTAATCAAACGCATCTCCAGAATTAGAAATTATTTCAAATGCCATTAACTGTATTTTTTGTTCTTTACTTTGGTTTTCCAAATCCATTTTTTCACCTTCTTTTTACTCAATAATTTAAAAGAACAAGAATGCGCTTGCAACTTTTGTTTTGCGGTATGCGCCGCATTAAAAAGATTGCGAAATATTTCAATCTATCCTATTTTTTAATTAAAGTCTTTAATGAGGAAAAAATATGCAGTTAAATAATCGCCAGAAAAAAATTCTCTTAGTTTTGCTTGAAAAAACAGACAGGATCACCGGTAAGGAATTGGCAAACTTTTTAAATGTTTCGCTAAGAACAGTCCAAACTGAAATTCATGATATTAATAATTTCTTACCTAGAACTATTTCTTCTTCAAATAGAGGGTATAAACTAATAGATAAAGATAAATTAGCGGGTAATATTAACCTATCGCTAAATGAAAAATCTTCTGAACAAAAAATGCTTCAAGAAAAAATATTTTTTGCGGAAGCGGCATTAGATATAGACGAATTGGCGGATCAATTTTATTTGAGTACGTCTCTTTTGAATAAATACTTAAATAATATTAAGCATGATTTTAAAAAATATAATTTAAAGTTAAATCGCAAAAAGAATAAATTAAGTATTTCAGGAAGTGAATATGACAAGCGCCTGTTTATCAGAAATATTATTGTCTCCGAGCTTGTAAATGAAAATAAAAGCTGGGAAATGACGTCATTAAAAATTTCTGCTAGTGATTACACTCATGTTAAGAGCATAGTATTAACTACAATTGAAGAGTTTAATTACTATATTGACAAGCCATATTTAACCAATCTAGTTATTAATGTTCTGATCACTTTATATAGAGATAGACAAGCACATTTTATTGAAAAAATTAAATACAATGTCTTTAAAGAATCAATTGAATTTCAAATTGCTCAAAGAATATGCGGCAGATTAACAGATCACTGGCCTATCATAATACCTAAAAATGATATCGCGTATATAGCTTTATCAATCAGCGGACAAATTGAACCAAAACAGTCTTTAGACTCTATGACAAATAATTACCAAATCTCAAAAACGATCAAATCGATTATCAAAGAGGTGTTTAATTATTATCTGTTAACTCTGGATTATGATGATATTCTGCCCCACTTTATTACTCATATTAGGTCTCTACTAAAACGAGCAAAAAGCAAACAATTTATTACTAATACCTCAATAATTAATTCAGTGAAAGAAACCTCTCCTTTTACTTATGATGTAGCAATACACCTAACTAAACTGTTAGAAGACAAATTTTTGGTCAAAATTCCGCCTACAGAAATAGATTTATTGAGTATTTATATTGGATATGTCATTGAACAAACAAGTCAAAAAGACGATAGGATTAAAGTCGGAATCTGTTGTCCAGATTACAGACATATCTCGAAAATTTTATCTAAACAGCTAAAAGAGAGTTTTGCCAGCAAGATACAAATAGTTTTTGTGGATAAGCGTGTACCTACTCAACACGAAATTAATCAAGTCGAATTAATAATTTCGACCATTAAATTTAATTCAATGGGCAAACCCTTTGTTCTAATTAGTCCCTTTTTCTCAGAAAATGAAAAACTAAAGATTGAAAAGAAAATAATCTTAGTTAAACAAATGAAGGATGAGATAGCACAAAAAAACAGTTTGGCCACTTATTTCAATAAAAGGCTCTTTTTTAAAAACAAAAATTTAACCTCAAAAAGTGACGTCATTTACTTCTTAGGGAAAGCTATAGTAGAAGAAGGTATAGTACAAGAGAATTTTATTCAATCTGTATATCAAAGAGAGACAATATCTTCTACCTGTTTTTTTAATTTATTTGCCGTTCCGCACGCCATTGAACTTAATGCGAAAAAAACACAAATCGCTGTTTTGTTAGAAGAAAATGGCATAGAATGGGATAAAGGTCATAAAATCAATTGTGTTTTCATGATTGCTGTCAGTCATAGCGATCGCAAAGAATTTATGAAGTTATATAACAGTTTCATACAAGTGCTTTGTAATCCCAAATCAATTCAAAAGATTATTTTATCAGAATCTTTTGAACAGTTTATTGCCAATTTTTTACGATAAAAATAAAAAGCAGTACTAAAAATTTTAGTACTGCTTTCTTATTACTGTAATTTTTCTTTTAATCTTTCAAAAAAGCCTTTTTCCTGAGGGGTAATTGAGCCTCCTCCAGCTTTAACAAATTCAACTAAAGCCTGCTTTTGTTTTTCGTTAATTGATTTTGGTATTTGTACCTGAACAGTAGTAATTTGATCGCCATTACCACTGCCGCGCAAATAAGGAACACCTTCGCCATGCAAAGTAAATTCTTTATTCGGCTGAGTACCAGCAGGAATTTTTAACTTTTTATCTCCATGGACAGTTTTGACATTTATTTCATCGCCTAATGTTGCCTGTGCAAATGAAATTGGCACTGTGGTATAAATTGTCGTTCCTTTACGTTCGAATTCTTTTGAAGGTTTAATGCAGTAACTGATATAAAGGTCACCATAAGGCCCGCCATTTTTACCAGCTTCGCCTTGGCCATCATAACGTAATTGCTGACCGTTATCAATTCCAGCTGGAATATTAACTTCAATGGTATTTTTACCATCAATTACTCCATTACCATGACAGGTTTGACAAGGATGTTCAATAATTACACCTCGACCATGACACTTATCACATACAGTTTGGCGCCGAATTACACCTAGCATCGACTTCTGCGTAACAGTCATATAGCCACTACCATTACACTTATCGCAAGTTATTGGGTGTGTGCCTTTTTCTGCCCCATTCCCTTTGCAAGTTGGGCAAGTTTCACTGCGAGTGTATGAAACCTGCGTCTTTTTGCCGGTAATAGCATCCATGAAATCAATTGTCAGAGTATAGTCTAAATCTTCACCACGTGTTGGTGCTGTTGGATTAGCACGACGCTGGTTAGCTCCTGTTGCGCCACCGAAGAAATCATTAAAAATATCACCAAAGTCGCCGAAGCCGCCAAAATCACTATATCCTTGGCCCGCACCACCAAAGCCGCCTTGACCATTGACTCCTGCAGAACCAAATTGATCATATTGGGCTTTCTTTTGTTTATCGTGTAAGACTTCGTAGGCTTCATTAACCTCTTTATATTTTTCTTCCGCACCCGGTTCGTGATTTAAGTCGGGGTGATATTTTTTGGCAAGTTTACGATAAGCAGAGGTAATTTCTTTATCACTGGCATTACGATCAACACCAAGCACGCTATAGTAATCTTCTTGTGCCATCTATAAGCTCCTTAACTTTACAAAAGAAAAGAACTACTTTTCCTGGCAGTTCTTTTCTAATTTATTCAATTATAAACCCTTTACTTATCTGGGTCTACCTTATGAAACTCGCCTTCGCCTGCGGAACCGCTACCTGAATTGCCATCTTGTGAACCAGGATTTTGGGGACCTGCTTGCGGACCGGCTTGACCTTGTGCACCTTGAGCCCCACCATTAGCTTGGTACAATTTGACTGCTAGGTCTTGAGCAACTTTGGATAATTCATCTTTCTTAGACTTCATTTCATCCAAATTGTTGTCTTTTTGTGCCTTCTTCAAAGCATCAAGTGCATCCTGTACTTTCTTAGTGTCATCATCAGATACTTTACCTTTAACATCTTTGAGAGTCTTTTCAGTGGAGAAGATTAATTGATCAACTTCGTTACGTAAGTCAACTTCTTCTTTCTTCTTCTTATCCTCTTCAGCATGTTCTTCAGCTTCTTTTTGCATCTTCTTAATTTCTTCATCGGATAAACCGGATGAACTCTTGATAGTAATCTTTTGTTCTTTACCGGTTCCCATATCCTTAGCAGAAACATTAACGATACCGTTCTTGTCAATATCAAAAGTAACTTGAATTTGTGGCACACCACGAGGAGCTGCTGGAATATCAGTTAATTCGAAACGACCTAAAGTCTTGTCATCAGCAGCCATTGGACGCTCACCCTGCAATACGTGCACGTCAACAGCTGGTTGATTATCAGCAGCAGTAGAGAAGATTTGACTCTTGGAGGTTGGGATTGTCGTGTTCTTCTCAATTAACTTGGTAAATACACCACCCATAGTTTCAATACCAAGTGAAAGAGGAGTTACATCAAGTAAAACAACATCCTTAACGTCACCAGAAATGACGCCACCTTGAATAGCAGCACCCAAAGCAACAGCTTCGTCTGGGTTAATTGAGTGATCAGGTTCTTTACCAGCCCACTTCTTAACGGCATCTTGCACAGCTGGAATACGAGTGGAACCACCGTTTAAAATAACCTTGTCAATATCATTAACTGTTAATTCAGCATCTTTTAACGCATTATCAAACGGAATCTTAGTCTTTTCAACTAAGTCAGAAGTTAATTCATCAAATTTTGCCCTAGTTAAGTCAGCTTCAAGGTGTAATGGACCAGATTCACCAGCAGAAATGAATGGTAATGAAATATGAGTTGAAGATACACCAGAAAGATCTTTCTTAGCCTTTTCAGCAGCATCCTTTAACCTTTGTAAAGCCATTTTATCTTTAGAAAGGTCAACACCGTTTTCATCTTTAAAGTTCTTAATCAACCAATCAATAATCTTGTTATCGAAGTCGTCACCACCAAGGTGAGTATCACCATTAGTTGAAAGAACTTGGAACACACCGTCACCTAATTGCAAAACGGAAACATCAAAAGTCCCACCACCAAGGTCGTAAACTAAAACTTTTTCATCTTCAGCATCTTTGTCAAGACCGTAAGCAAGTGAAGATGCAGTAGGTTCGTTAATGATTCTCTTAACATCAAGGCCGGCAATTTTACCAGCATCCTTAGTAGCTTGACGTTGAGCGTCATTGAAGTATGCAGGAACTGTAATCACAGCTTCTGTTACTTTTTCACCTAAATAATCCTCAGAGAATTTCTTGATATACTGCAAGATCATTGCTGAAATTTCTTGCGGAGTGTACGCTTTATCTCCAATCTTCACCTTATAATCAGCTTCACCCATGTGGCGCTTAATTGAAGAAATAGTATTAGGATTGGTAATTGCTTGTCTCTTAGCAACTTCACCGACTTGGATTTCTCCATCCTTGAAAGCTACTACTGAAGGAGTTGTCCGATTTCCTTCTGGGTTAGTAATAATTTTTGGTTCCTTACCCTCAAGAACAGCAACCGCTGAGTTGGTAGTTCCGAGGTCAATTCCGATAACTTTTGACATTGATATGCTTCCTTTCAATTATTGTGCTACAACAACCATTGCTGGTCTTAAAGTACGATCTTTGTATAAATAACCTTTTTGCAAAACTCGCACAACATGATCTTTTTGATCGTCATTTTCAGCCACAACTGTTTGAACAGCTTGGTGTAAATTAGGATCAAATTTTACACCTTCAGCTGTAATTTCACTAATTCCGTGATCTTTCATCGCTTTAACCAGTGAATCAAGGGTCATTTGTACACCCTTTTTAAGTTGCTTTGATGCTTCGTCATCAACTTTGGTAGCTAAAGCTCTTTCTAAATTGTCCATTGCTGGCAGAACATCTTTGGCTAAAGACTGTGATTCATATTTAATAAGTTGTGCTCTCTCGTTATTATAACGATTTTGCATATTTTGCATTTCTGCTTGACTGCGCAAGAACTTATCTTCAAGATCATCTTTTTCCGCCTGTAACTTAGTCAATTTTTCTTTAATTTTTGTTTCTGAAGTTTCAGGCTTCGTTTTCTTGTTAGCCTCAGATTTTGAATCTGTTTTTGGTGACTGGGTTTTCTCAGAATGACGTTGATTTTCATCTACGTCTTTTTTGGTTTTTTCTTCCTTACTCAAGGCTAACCTCCTTTATTTAAATCTACCATAATATTCAAGCAACTTTTTTGCTAACTCGTTTCTAAAGTATTCAAGGAGTCCTATTACTTGTGAATATGGCATGTTATCAGGTCCAAGTAAAGCTATTATGCCTTTGCCATGTGAGCCGACACTGTACTCAGCTGTAAGCAGACTGTAATCTTTTAACAAGTCATTTGATAGTTCAGAGCCTAAACTTACTTTTACTGGATACCTATCACTTTTTAAACTTGCTTCATTATTCAAAATACTTGAAATCAAATCATTGTGCTCAATCAACTCATATAATGAACGTAAATTAGAAACATCGCTTAAAGAAATATTATTGAGCAAATTAATCTGACCATCAACGTACATTTGCTCACTAGCAGCATCGCTAATAACATCTTTTACCAATTCAATTAATTCGGCAACATGACTAACTTTAAGTTTTTTACCTAAAGTCTGTTCCAGAAATTCAGGTGTCACTTCACTTAAAGTTTTACCTGCTAATTCATCGTTAATCATTCGAACGGCACGTTCAATCTCATCACCATGAACATTATATGGTAACGTATAGACTTGATTATGAACATCACCGTCACTAGTTGCTAGAATGGCCATTATTTGTCTACTAAAAAGCGGGACTATTCTAAATCCTGAAATAGTTAAATCACTATTTTCGGGACCTTCCGCAAAAGCAGTGTAATTAGTCAAATCAGACAAAATTTTGGCAGCTTCCTGCACAATGTCATTTACCTGATGAAATGGCTGATCTAGCTGATTAATGATTCTCTTATAAACAGAAGAAGATATTTGTAAGGGCTCTACCAAGTTATCAAGGTAGTACCTGTACCCTTCAGTAGAAGGAACACGACCACTTGACAAATGGGTTTTTTCGATTAAGCCCTTTTCTTCTAAAACGGCCATTTCATTGCGAATTGTTGCGCTCGAAACTTTAATTGGCAATTGATTCATGACTGTTTTTGAACCAACAGGATCATGTGTCTGCGTGAAATCATTGATAATTGTTTTTAAAATTAATTCTTGACGTTCGGTCAACATAAATATCGCCCTCACTTTTAGCACTCAATCTTCTCAGGTGCTAACAATTATTATGATACTAGCTTTTAGCAGAATGTCAAGCTGAGTGCTAACTTTTTTATTAAAAACCGTTATCTTTTAAGTCTGATAATATAATTACTTATGATTTGCAAAATAATTTGTAATTTCTGACTCGTCCCGACTCATCTGCTCTTTTAATTCCTTCAAACTATCAAACTTAATTTCGCCACGGGTATACTTATACCATTTAATTAGCATTTCCTCATCATAAGCTTCTTGATCAAAACCAAATAAATTTGATTCAATATATAGTTTTTGACCATCATTGATAGTGACATTATAACCAACACTTGTCATAGAGTCATACCATTTCCCTCTAATTTTAGTTTTGGTGGCATAAACTCCTACTTTAGGGACTACTTTTTTGGGCTCCCAAATTAAATTAGCCGTTGGATAACCTAATTTATGACCATTGCGCAGTCCATGTCCAATATAGCCAGACATTAGATAAGGAAAACCTAATAATTTAGCTGCTAATTCCATTTCTCCAGCACTGATCGCCTTTTTTATTTCTGTTGAACCAATTTTTTCTCCGTCATAAGACTGTTTCGGAACATCAACTATAGCAAATCTGCCTTGAGCAAATTCAGGGAAGTTTTTCATATTGGCTATATTTTTGGGCCCATAGGTATAGTCAAAGCCGGCAACGACAGTATCAGTGCGCAATTTAACAATGATTTCGTCCACAAATTCTTGTGGCGTCAGCTGGCAAAATGCGTTATTAAAGTGCATTACTAATAAATAATCGACATCAAGCTTTTGCATTTTATATGCCTTTTCCGACAAGGTATCAATGTAGGTAACGTTTTTATTTTGATAAATTTCTTTGGGGTGGCGATCAAACGTCATCACAACAAGAGGTAAATGTTTTGCTTGTGCCTTTTTTTTAGCAGCTTTTATTATTTCTTGGTGTCCCCGATGAACGCCGTCGAAAAAACCCAAAGCAAGAACTATTTTCTGGGGGAAGATATTTTTCTTAATGGGATATGTTAAATGGATTATTTCCATAATAAGACCTTCATTCACTTATTCATTTTGTAAAAGCATTAAATAAGGGCGATACATGGTACCATCTTTCTGATAAATTGCCTTAACGCTATTATTGTACCGTAATGCCACCTTTTTTGCATTCGTTTTCAAGTAAATAGCAGCGCCATTTTTGACCTTAGTCCAATCCGTTTCACTGAGATCAGAGTGACTATAGTCCTTGAAAAAAGCATCTAATGGCTGAATAAATTCAGTGACGTGTTCAGGATGCTCAATTATTGTAGACAATTTAACTGCCTGCTCCAAAGCAAAACCCGAACTTGCTGTACGTCTTAAAGTCTTCATCACTGCTGGTACACCCAGCTTAGTTCCCAGATCATTAACTAATGACCTTACATACGTCCCCTTACTACATTCTATTTGAAAACTAAAAGTTTCTTGTCCTTTTTCGTCATCAAAAAATGGTTCCCGTTCAAGTTCATAATTAGTGATATGCACTTTTCTCTTAGGTCGCTCAACACTTATGCCGGCTCTGGCATATTCATAGAGATGTTTCCCATTCACTCTCACCGCAGAGTAGATTGGTGGCACTTGCTCGATTTCTCCGATAAATTCCTGCATTGCTTTTTTAATTTCCGTTGCCGCAATTTTTTGATTGAGTTTCTGAGAGCTTAATATTTTCCCACTAGTGTCGCAACTATCTGTAGAAAATCCTAAAATTCCTTGCCCAACATATTTTTTATTTTGTTGATGCATTAGTTCAATCAATTTTGTAGCCTGACCAATTGCAATAGGCAATACACCTGTGACATCTGGATCAAGAGTCCCAGCATGACCAATTTTTTTAATGTGCAACACCTTGCGTAAATGATAGACAACATCTGCACTCGTCATTCCCTGATCTTTATCTATCACTAAAATACCGTTTATCATTATATTTACCTTAACCATGAAAAAAGCGCCCAACAGCGCTTTTCTTACTTATTACGATTTGCATCCTGCTTTTTTACTTCAGCGATCAATTGATCAATTTTACTACCGTATTTAACCGAATTATCTCTTTTAAAAATCAGCTCTGGAACTTTGTAAACAGTTAGGACTTGACCTAAAAGGTGTCTCATCATTCCTTTAGCCTTATTCAATCCGGCAGCAGCTTCTTCTTCTTTTTTAGAATCTTCTGTAAGAATGCTGTAGTAGACAGTAGCGTAGGACAGATCATTAGTACATTCAACCGCTGTGATTGTAACATCATTAACTCGTGGATCACGAATATTTTTGCGCAAAATTTTCGTTAATTCACGGAGGATTTCTCCTTCAACACGACCAATTCTGTGTTTCATGTTTTTCCTCCTAGTTAATCTTACTCAGGTTTAACTTCCTGCTTTTCAACCGCTTCTAATTCATCACCAATTTTAATATCATTATAGTTCTCAATGGTTAGACCACAGTCAAAACCTTGTTTGACAATTTTGGCGTCATCTTTAAACCGTTTTAGAGAAGCTACTTTACCAGTATAGATAACTACACCGTCACGAATTAGGTTTACAGTAGAATCCTTAGAAACATAGCCTGAGTCCACAAAAGCACCGGCAATTGTTCCTACTTTAGAAACCTTCCAAGTTTCGCGTACTGTCAGATTACCGACAACCTTATCTTCATAAGTTGGCTCAAGCATACCCTTCATGGCAGCCTTGACATCATCAATAGCTTTATAAATTATACTGTAAAGGCGAATATCAACGCCATCGGCTTCTGCTTGTGACTTGGCAGTAGCTGTAGGTCTGACGTTAAAGCCGATGATGAACGCATTCGAGGCACCTGCTAAAGTAACATCTGATTCGTTAACCGCACCAACGCCGGCATGAATAATATTAACGCGGACGCCTTCAACTTCGATCTTTTCAAGTGACTGTTGTAGTGCTTCAGCTGAACCCTGTACGTCAGCCTTTAAGACAACGTCAACTTCCTTCATGTTTTCTTTCTTCATGGTGTCAAACAAGTTATCAAGGGTAACATGCTGCACATTTTCACGGGATTGTTGTAATGCCTGCTGTGCCCTTTGTTCACCGACACTTCTTGCAGTCTTTTCATCGTCAAACACTACAATTTTATCAGCTGATTCAGGCACATCGTTCAAACCAGTAATTTCCACTGGCATTGAAGGGGTAGCTTTTTCAACTTGGCGTCCGCGATCATTAGTCATCACTCTGACACGACCAAAGCGATTACCGACAACAATAGGATCACCTACTTTTAGAGTTCCTTGTTGAACCAAAAGGTCAGCAACAGGTCCCCGACCACGAGAAAGTCGTGCTTCAATAACTGTTCCGATTGCTTTTTGTTTAGGATCGGCTTGCAATTCCATAACGTCTGCTTGCAATAAGATCATTTGCAGCAATTCATCAACATTTTCACCTGTTTTAGCAGAGATATTGACAAAAATAGTGTCTCCACCATAACTTTCAGGAATTAAATTGTATTTCATCAACTGTTCAGTGACATGCTCTGGATTAGCGCCAGGAACATCCATCTTGTTGATTGCAACAATAATTGGTACCTTGGCACTTTTAGCGTGATCAATTGCTTCAATAGTTTGTGGCATTACACCGTCATCAGCTGCAACAACCAATACCACAATATCAGTTATTTCAGCACCACGTTCACGCATGTTTGAGAATGCAGCATGTCCTGGAGTATCTAAAAATGTAATAGGTTGGTTATCAACTCTTACTTGATAAGCACCAATTTTTTGAGTGATACCACCTGCTTCATGTGCAGAAACGTGCGTATGACGCAAACGATCAAGTAAAGTAGTCTTACCATGGTCAACGTGGCCCATAATCGTAACTACAGGTGGACGTTTGGTCTGGTGTTTAGATTCCTTAGAAGCAGCCATTCTCTTATCATAAAGAGTATCAATATCTGAAATATCTTCATGAACTTTTTCTTTTGCATTAATATTGTATTCAGCTGCTACTAATTCAATCGCATCTTTATCAAGTGATTGATTTTGATTTGTCATCACTCCCAACATAAATAGTTTTTTAACTATTTCAGCTGGCTCCCGGTGCAATATCTTTCCTAGATCTTGGGCATTCATCCCTACTTCATAAACTAGCGTTTCTGGTAAAGGACGTTCTTTTCTTTGCGTAGGCTGCTTTTTAGGAACTTGTTCAAACTGCTTTTTCTTATTCTTACGCTTATGTTTCTCTTGGTGCTTAGTATAGTTGTTTGCACCATAAGCTTGATTTCTACCCTTTCTGCCAGGTTTACCAGAATTGCGACCATGACCATTACCACGACGCTTTTCTTCTTTTGCTGGTTCAGGAGCTGCATTAGTATCTAACACTTTTTCTTTATGAACAGTATTATTATCTTGCTGCTTCTTCATTCTTGCTGGAGAAGGTTTGATAATTTTAGGACCTGTCACTTTAGGAGTGGTAGTTTCTGATTTGACAACTTTATTTTCTTTTTCGGGCTTTGAAACAGTTTTTCTGCCTTCATTGCTGGTCTTTTTATTCTGCTCATTACTATAAGATTTTTGAGCTTTTTCAGTTTGACGGTTTAACGTATTTTCTTCAACTCGCTGTTTTTGTTTTAGTTGTTTAAGCAGGTCTTGTGCGACCGGCTTAGAGGCTTTTTGGCTAGGGTTTGATCGTTGTTTATTGCGGTCTTGCCCCTGCCTTGTCCGGTTATTTGCTCTATGCTGATTATTTCTTCTATTATTTCTGTTGCCATTATTTTCTTCATGCTTTTTTTCATTTTTGCGTATTGAGGTAACAGAAATTTTAATCTTACTACTCTTTTTTGCAGGTTTTTCTTGCTTTTTCGCGGGAGCGGAGCTACGGAAACTACCCTTTATTTGATTTACCTGTGAATCTTCAAGTGATGACATATGATTTTTAACATCGAAACCAAGTTGTTTAGCTTTATTAACGACAGTTTTATTATCGATGCCTAATTCTTTTGCCAATTCATAAATTCTTGTTTTAGTCATCAAATCACACTCCTTCATTAATTTTTTGTAATAATGCTTTGCAGAAACCGATGTCAGTTATTCCTAAAACCTTACGTTTTTTACCAATTGCTTGTGAAATTTCCGTACTATTAAATTCTGTAATAACAGAAACTTCATATTTTTGAGCCAAATTAGTAATTTTCTTGCTTGTGTCAGTTTGAATGTCTTGAGCGAGAATAACCAGTTTAACTTTTGCGGCTTTAACACCCATTGAAACAACTTCAAAGCCGGAAACTAATTTACCAGCTTTTTGACTTAATCCCAGCAAATTTAATGCTTTTTGTCTATTTTGCAAATTTAATTATCACCAAACAATTCTTTCCTAGCTTTTTGATGATCAACGTATGAATATAGCTCATCATAAAATTCTGCTGGAATCTTAGTTCCTAAACTACGTTCAATAAGTCCTTTTTCTTGAGCATTTTTTATTTGATCAGGATCTAGAGAAACATAAGCTCCACGACCCGGTTTCTTACCAGTTGGATCAACCGAGACATTTTTCTCTTTGTCAACTACGATGCGTACCAATTCTTTTTTTGGTTGCATAGTATCTGTTAACAGATCTTTTCTCATCGGAATTTTTCTCTTTTTCAAAAAGCTCACCTCTTATGCTAATCTTCAGTAGAATCTACTGTTTCCTCATCTGTGGCTTCTTCATGTTCATCCGGAACTTCTGCTTCTTCAGATGTCAATTCTTCATTAGTATTTTCATCATCTACAGCATCATCTTGTACTTCAGGTGAAACAGTATCATCAGTGGTAGAATTCTCAGCTTCCTTGTTCTCCTCTTCTGCTTGGGCACTGCTTTCATCAACAAATTCCACTTCAGACTCAGGTCTGATATCAATTTTATAACCAGTTAATCTAGCTGCCAAACGAACGTTTTGACCTTTTTTGCCAATTGCCAGCGATAATTGATAATCCGGAACAATGACTAAAGCACTCTTTTCATCATCTTCATCTCCAAATTGCACAGCAATTACTTCCGCAGGATTAAGTGCATTGGCAATATAGTCAGACGGATCTTCTTCATATTTGACTACATCAATATTTTCACCGTCAAGTTCGTTTACAACATTTTGTACCCGCGCTCCTCTTTGACCAACACAGGTACCGACAGGATCAATATTAGGGTCATTAGATTTTACCGCAATTTTAGTTCTGTCTCCAGCTTCACGAGCAATCGAAACTATTTCAACCGTGCCATCATATATTTCAGGCACTTCTTGTTCAAACAGTCTCTTGACCATATCCGGTGCAGTCCGTGAAACCGTAATTTGCGCACCCTTAGAATCAGAACCAACGTGGGTTACCAATACACGAATTTGATCTTGAGGATTATAAATTTCACCGGGCATTTGATCATTTCGAGGCATTACTGCTTCAACATTACCAATTTTAACATAAACGAAACGATTATCACGTCTTTCAACAGTACCTGTAATTAATTCGTCTTCATATTGAGAATATTCATCAATGATATGATTTCTTTCAGCTTCTCGCAAATGTTGCATGATAACTTGTTTAGCAGTCTGTGCAGCTATCCGGCCAAAGTTTTTAGGTGCGACTTCGAATCTAATTTTATCACCAAGTTCATAAGCCCTATTGATGGTTAAAGCATCCTTTAAACTAATCTCCAATCGTTCGTCATGAACTTCTTCAACGACAGTTTTTTCGGTCATTAACTTAAAGTCGCCTCTGCGCTCATCAAACTCAACTATCACATTAGTAGCTTGATTATAATTTTTCTTATATGCCGCTACCAGCGCTGCTTTGATGGCCTCAACAATCACATCCTGTTTGATACCTTTTGTCTTTTCTAAAGTAGCAAACGCCTCAAGCATTTCTTTAGACATAAATTTTAATCAACCTTTCTAAAACTCAATTGCAAATCTAATATTCGCAATTAATTTACGGGGAAGCGATAAAACTTTTTTCCTAGTTTTAACTTTAACAACAAGTTCGATTTCGCTGTCAGTGAATGACTTTAAAGTTCCCTCATATTCTTTTTGTTTTTCAACTTTCTGGTAAAGATTGACATGAACATATTGATTTAGAGCCTTTTGCCAATCGGCTGCAGTTTTTATTGGTCTTTCAATACCAGGAGATGATAATTCCAATACGTATGGATCTGGAAAAGGATCTGGTTGCAGCTGGTCGAGTTTAGCTGAAATTAATTCACTTAAGGCTGCAATTTCATCCATATCAATGCCATTCTCACGGTCAACGTAAATTCTTAAATAGTTTTGACCTTTTTCATTAACGTATTCAGTATCCACAAGTTCATCATTGCGCTGTGCAATAATTGGTCTTATTTCATCAAGAACAAAATCTTTAACTTTCGCCAAGTACTTTCCTCCGTAATAAAAAGAGTGAGCAAAACTGCTCACTCCGAATTATCTATTCGAACTTCTTTATCAAAGTATATCACATTTATATTATTACTGCAAAACTTAAAAGAGTGAAAGCTGATTTTGTTCCGGCATTCCTGCCAATACTTCATTTTCTTCCAAATAATCCATAATTGTTTGAGACACTTTACCCCGGTTTGCCAGGTCTTCTTTTGACAAGAACTTTTGCTCAGTTCTGGCAGCGACTATTTGTTTTGCAGCATTATTGCCTAGTCCAGGGACGGCATTGAACGGTGCCAAAATTGTATGCTGATCAATTATTTTAAAATTAGTGGCTTCAGACTGATTAATATCAACCATTTTAATTTTAATTCCGCGCTCTAGGCATTCGTTAGCAATCTCAAGGACTGTGAGTAAACTTTTATCTTTTGCTGAGGCATCATTACCCTGATTTTGAATATCAGCCATTGCCTTTTTAACAGTATTTTTACCATGACTCATAGCCACCAAGTCGAACAAGTCAGCCCGAACTGAAAAATAAGCTGTGTAATAAATTTCAGGATAATAAACTTTAAACCAAGCAATTCTTAAAGCCATTAAAATGTAGGCAGTAGCGTGTGCCTTAGGAAACATATATTTAATTTTCAGACATGATGGAATATACCAATCAGGTATTTTATCATTTTGCTTCAAAATAGCCATGTCATCGTCACTAATTCCGCGACCATGACGTACCGATTCCATTGTGGAAAAAGCTACTTCGGGTTTAACACCCCAGTGAATTAAGTCCATCATGATATTGTCCCTACAACCAATAACATCCTTCAGTTTGCAAGTACCATTATTGACTAATTCTTCAGCGTTTCCCAGCCAAACATCAGTACCATGTGATAGTCCAGAAATCTGCAGTAATTCTGAAAAAGTAGTCGGCTTAGTTTCTTCCAGCATGCCCCGGACAAATCTAGTACCAAATTCCGGCACACCTAATGTTCCAGTTTCTGACTGAATTTGTTCTGGCGTTACGCCGAGAATTTTAGGACTAGAAAAGAGTGACATCACTCCCGGATCATCAGGTGGGATAGTTAACGGATCAACTCCAGAAAGATCTTGCAACATTCTAATCATAGTAGGATCATCATGACCTAAAATATCAAATTTTAGAATGTTATCATGGATTGAATGAAAGTCAAAGTGTGTTGTCAGCCATGCAGCATTTACATCATCTGCAGGATACTGAACAGGCGTAAAATCATAGATATCCATATCATCTGGAACTACAACAATACCAGCCGGGTGTTGTCCAGTTGTGCGTTTGACACCGCTGACACCAGCTGCAAGTCGGTCTAATTCAGCTCCACGCAAATTTAATTCTTTCTCATCATCATAATGCTTAGCATAACCATAGGCAGTTTTATCGGCTACTGTAGCTATTGTGCCGGCACGATACGAGTTTGCCGGACCAAACATTACGCGAATAAAGTTATGAGCTACCGGTTGATAGTCACCAGAGAAATTCAAATCAATATCAGGAACCTTATCACCATGAAAGCCTAAAAATGTAGCAAAAGGAATATCTTGTCCGTCTTTAACCAACTTTGCGCCACAGTCAGGACATTTTTTATCAGGTAAGTCATAACCTGAACCATATTCACCATTTTCAAAAAATTGGGAATACTGACATTGCGGACAACGATAATGTGGTGGTAATGGATTGACCTCAGTAATACCAGACATTGTCGCAACCAAACTGGAACCGACAGAACCCCGTGAACCAACCAAGTAACCATCTTTATTTGATTTAGCTACCAACCGCTGTGAAATTAAATAAATGACAGCGTAGCCATTGGAAATAATGGAATTAAGTTCCATATCAAGCCGATCTTGCACGATTTTAGGCAAAGGATCACCATATAGTTCATGTGCTTTATCGTATGTCAAATGCTTCATTTCTTCATCAGCATTATCAATATGCGGTGGGTAAAGTCCATCTTTTATCGGTGAAATTTCTTCAATAGACGCCGCAATTTTATTAGGATTAGTGATGACAATTTCTTTTGCCGCTTCTTCACCTAAAAAACTAAACGCGTCAAGCATTTCCTGAGTGGTATAGAAATGCATATCAGGCTGCTTTTTATTACGATCTGGATTACTGCGTTGAGCCGAAATTAAGATTGTCCGGTAAATAGCATCGTGTTCTTCAACATAGTGTGCATCCCCAGTGGCAACAACAGGTTTATTCAGTTCTTTTCCGAGTTTATAGATATTGGTTAAAATTTCTTCCAGCTCTTTTTCATCGGCAATTAAATGATCTTCAATCATAATAGAATAATTAGCTGGTGGCTGTATTTCTAAATAATCGTAAAAACGGGCTTTTTTCCGAGCTTCATCATAACCTTTCTGCATCATTGCCACGAAAACATCGCCTTCTGAGCAACCAGAACCATAGAGCAGACCATCGTGGTTTTTTACCAACTCAGATTTAGGTGTGCGCGGAATGCGGTAAAAATCTTTGGTACTGGCAATTGAAACCAAACGGTACATATTCTTTAAACCAGCCTGATTTTTAGCCAGAATGGTCATATGCTGTGGACGTGCCCTCTTAAACACTTGACCATGAGCAGCATAATCATTCATTTTGCCTAAATCATCTTCATGGTATTTTTTGTTAAAAGCATCTAAAAGCTTAAACATTAAATATCCTGTTGCTTCCGCATCTTGATTAGCTCTATGGTGATGCTCAAGGACAACATTATACTTTTTAGCAAGGGAATCTAATGTATGTCTTGTCTGTTCCGGATGAAGCAAACGTGATACTTCCAATGTATCAACCACAGGCTGGGTAATTTCTGCTAGGTGAGATCGTCTCAAGGCTGCGTTAACAAAGCCCACGTCAAACTGGACATTATGCCCGCAAAGAGGACGATCGCCATAGAAATCCTGAAATTGCTTAATTACTACAGCTTCATCATCAGCTGCTCCTACCATTTCATCAGTAATTGAAGTCAAATTAATAGTTTGTTCGCTTAACGGGTGATGCGGATTGATAAACTTATCAAACCTTTCTAACACTTCTCCGTTTTTCATTTTTACGGCGCCGATTTCAATAATTGTATCGTAAACAGATGAAAGCCCAGTAGTCTCAACGTCAAAAATAACAAATTCACGATCTTTGTATGTCATCGAAGCTGGATTAATAACCAACAAAGCGTGATCATCAATCATATTTGCTTCTAGGCCGTAAATTATTTTTATGCCATTTTTTTTGCCTGCATTATATGCTTCTGGAAAAGCTTGCACGTCCGCATGATCAGTTATAGCTATTGCTTTTTGACCAAACTTTTTAGCCGCTAAGACAAAATCCGTGGCAGTATTCGTAGCATCGAGTTGGCTCATATTTGTATGTAAGTGCAACTCAACTCTTTTTTCATCACCCTGAAATTTTTCAGTCCTACCAATATGCTTTACCACTTCAAATGACGAAATGTTAAATACAATATCATGGCTATACTGGTCCTGTGACGCAGAACCCTGCATTTTGGCCCATGTTCCTGGCTTCACATCACGCATGCTTTGGATCTGCTCATCATCAGAAATAAATTTTTTAAATGAAATTGAGTCAGTATAATCTGTTATTTCTCCAGTAAAAAGTAGTGAGCCGGTTTTAAGTTCACGACTGGAAATGTTAAAAATATTGCCTTCAATAACTACATTTCTACTTCCGTCTGTAACTTCTTTTATTTGAGAAACAGGTATACTTTCATCTAGCTTACGATTACCGTAACGGGTCTTTTTGGTTGGAAAAGAAGTAGGAGCAGGTTTTTCCTGAGGGGGTGCAGCATCATATTTTTCCTGCATATTCTGTTCATGCTGCTGCTGCAATTTTTGCAAACTGGCTAAATTATTTTGTGAATTCTCTTCGTCTACTTTTGTCACAAATTTTAAGTTAAAAAAGCCAAAATTTCTCATTTCTTCAGCTAATTGGTCAAGCATTCCTTGTTCCAACAAGCCGTCAACAATTAGATTGTCAACAGGAATGACCCAGCGACCATTTTCTTTTTCTGGTTTATGACTTGAAATAAATTCACGCGCTACCTGCTGCAATGCGTTAGAGTTTTGTACAGCAAACTGCCAGTAATCAGTTAAGTAGTCATCTGACCCATCTTGAGAACGCACAAATAAACGAGTATTGACAAATGAGGAAAAATTGGCTGTTATTGCCTTATTTAAAGCATTATAAGTTTCAAATTTTAACGGTGTAGTAAAAAGAACATGGATATCCCACCTGTGTTCTTTAGCGTAAACATCCACGTTCTCAATTTCGCCTTTTTGCAGTAAATCATTATCTGCAAATTCTTGCGGAAACTTTATCTGCTGCAATAACCTTAAAAATAGTTTATTTTTATCAGTCACGAAAATTACCTTAACTCTTTATTAATAAAATCGTCCAATTCGGACAATGTCATTTCTGTAGCTTTATCTTCAGTAGGCTTTTTAACCTCGACTACTCCTTCACTGGCTTTTTTACCAACCGTTACTCTCACTGGAGCACCTAGTAAATCAGCATCAGCAAATTTGACGCCTGCTCGTTCATTGCGATCATCATATAATACATCATACTTAGCACTATATTTTTCTTCAAGTTTTTGAGCTAAAGAAGTTTGATCATCATCTTTCATTTTCATTTGCACAATATGCAAATCAAATGGAGCAATTTCTTTTGGCCAAGCAATACCATTTGGGGTCAAATGTTGTTCAATAACAGCAGACAAAACTCTGGTAACGCCTATCCCGTATGAACCCATAATAACTGGTTGCGATTTGCCATTTTGATCCAAAAAGTTAGCGCCCATAGCTTTAGTGTAATAGGTTCCCAGTTTAAAAATGTGTCCTACTTCAATAGTAGTTGTGAATTTTAATGGTAAATGATCAATTGGATCTGGTTCACCTTCATTAGCAACACGAATATCTCCGAATAGGTCTGGAGTAAAATCACGGTTTAAATTCACATTTTTAATTTGGTAACCAGATTTATTTGCGCCTACAACAACATTATATAGATTTTTAACAGTATTATCTGCTACTACTTTATCAGCCCAATCAGCTTTAATTGGACCAACGCTGCCTTTACCAACGCCAGTTATGTTTGCTAATTCTTCATCGGTAGCAATTCTTAGTGAATCAACATCAAGTAAATGCTTTAATTTTACTTCATTGACCTCTTTATCACCACGAATCAAGACTAGGATGTTTTCTTTTTCATTAGCAACATAAAGCACACTCTTAACAATTCTAGTTGCTGGAATATTTAAAAATTTAACCAAGTCTGCGATACTCTCTTGTCCAGGAGTTGCAACTTCTGCTAATTGACCCGGTTCCTCTTTTTCTTGCTTGAACGTGTCAATACTGCATGCCATTTCCAAATTGGCTGAATAGGTACCAGTCTCGTTGGTCGCAATAGTATCCTCACCAATTGCTGCGGGAGCCTGGAACTCAGTTGAGTTCTTGCCTCCCATAGTGCCGGAATCGGCTATTACAGGAGTAACCTTTAAGCCGCAACGCTCAAAAGCGGCCGTAAAAGCTTTTTTCTCATCATCAAATTGCTGATCAAGCTGTTCTTTAGTAGCAGCAAAGCTGTAAGCATCAAGCATGATAAATTCACGCGATCTTAATAAACCAAAACGCGGTCTATTTTCATCTCTAAATTTAGATTGAATTTGGAAAAGAGCAATAGGCATTTGCTTATAGCTTTTTAAATCTTTAGCAACAATATCAGTAAATGTTTCTTCATGGGTTGGCCCAAGCAGACTTTGACGACCATGTCTGTCCTTCAATTTAAACATTTCAGGACCATACTTTTGCCATCTGCCTGATTCTTCCCATAGGGTAGCGGGTAATAAATTTGGCATTGCCATTTCGGGCACATTAATCTTTGCCATTTCTTCCCGCATTATTTGCTCGGCTTTACTTAGTACTCTGTAGCCTAAAGGCAAATAAGCATAAACTCCAGCTGTAACCTGACGAACATAGCCGCCCCGGAGCATAAGTTTATGACTTTCAGCTACAGCATCTGCTGGTGCTTCTTTTAAAGTCGGCATAAATAATTTAGATTGTCGCATTAAATTTCTCTCCCAAATTAATATTTTTATTTAATAAAGTAGCGATAGATGTCGTTACCCGTAACTGCAATAATTAGAATAAGTAGTAAGCCGAAGCCAATTAATTCAACCATTGCTTCGTGATTTTCAGAAATTGGTTTACCTCTGAAAATTTCTATAATGTTCAGTAAAAACTTGCCGCCGTCAAGACCTGGTATTGGAATTAAATTGACAATACCCAAGTTAATTGAAATCATAGCTAAGAAAGCCAGAATATAGGTAAAACCCATTTGTGACACTTGCGAAGTCTGTGAATAAATTCCTACTGGTCCGGAGAGTTTATTTAAACTGAAATGTCTAAAAAGCCCTCCAACTGCCTGAAAAATCAGACCAGTAGTCGAAACCGCTGTATCCCAGCCACGCTTAAACTTTGCACTTATTCTTTCATCACCTTTGGCTCCAATACCAATTTGATAAACTTTTTGTCCTTGAACTTCAACAGGATTTGGCTTTAAGGATACCGTCTTTTTTTGTGCATCTTTAGTTAACGTAACGGTCACTTTTTTCCCTTTGCTGTTATTGATTGCTGTAGAAACTTGGGCAAAAGAATTTATTTTATGACCATTAACTGCTTTTATTTGTGAACCGGGTTCAATTTGGGCATTTGCAGCCGGTGAATTGGGCAAAACTTCCGCAATTGTAGTAGTTGCTGGACCCGGCACTGTAAAAGTCCAAATCAGAAAAACTACAAATCCCAAAATAATATTCATTAAGGGACCAGCAACATTGGTTGCCAGTTTTTGCCAAACATTTGCTTCTTGGAATTGCGTATCTCTGGGTGCAATAATCAATTCCGTTTTAGATTGGTCAATAATGGTGGCATCATGGTTGACATGATAAGTGACCAGCTTATCTTCTTCACCATTTTCATATCCGGAAATTAATAGTGCATCCATCAGATCAACTTTAGTAATTTGCAAAGGAATGCCAGCAATAGGTACATCTGATTCGGATGCATCAATTCTAACTACTTCTTTTTGCTGATTAAGTTGCAAAACTACTCTCATACCGGGAGCTAAAGTTGTGTCATCATCTTTACTTGCCAAACGCACATAACCTCCTAAAGGAAGCCAGCGGATGGTATATGTAGTAGGATTGCGTCGAACTTGAAAAAGTTTAGGACCCATGCCGATAGAAAATTCACGCACTAAAATACCGCATTTCTTTGCGACAATAAAATGCCCAAATTCATGTACAAAGACCAATATTCCAAATACAACTAAAAAGATAAGTATACCTTTCACAAGAACCCTCCTAGTGTATGATTCCTAGTAAAGCTGCAAATACGGGTAAAACAAATAGCATACTATCGAAGCGATCCAAAATACCACCGTGACCAGGCAAGATTTTGCCAGAGTCTTTAACACCATAATAGCGTTTATAGGCGGACTCAACTAAATCGCCCATTTGTCCTACAATTGACAAAACAAATGCAAAAATTATCATTTCAACTTGTGGATGGTGCAAGTCAACAAAGTAAACATAAATTGCGGCACAAATTACGGCACAAACTGTACCTCCGATTGATCCTTCCCAAGTTTTGTTGGGACTAATAACAGGCCATAGTTTATGTTTACCTATTTTACGTCCAATCATGTAAGCACCGGTATCAGTCAACCAAACAACTACAAAAACGTAGCAAAGTAGCGCAAGTCCATTATTGGCATTTCTAATGCCTGCCATGTAATGAAAACCCGTACCAACATATAGTGAGCCTAACGTATAAACAGCTACGTCATCAAATGAAGTATTATTCTTGGTTAAAACTGTCCAAGTCAGCATCAACATGATGAGAGCAAAATAGATGCCGTATTTAGTCCAATGAAATGGCAGTGAGTTAATAAAACTATCAGGTACTGCCCAGGTTATTGTCGCTAATAAAGCTAATAAAAAGTTTACTGAAACTAATATTTGCTTTTTCATTAAAAAGAATTCACTAATTCCTACGGCTGCAAAAGCAACAGTGAGCCAGTCCATCCAGAGCCCGCCCATAACGACAATAGGAATAAATAATATTAAAGCAATTACTGCTGTGATCACACGTTGTTTCATAAAATTACCTAACTATCTGATTCATCAACTTTACCAAAACGGCGATGACGGTTTTGAAAGTCCTCAACCAATTTTACCAAATCTTCCTTGGTAAAATCCGGCCAATTTTTCTCGCTAAAAGCTAACTCAGAATATGCCAATTGCCAAAGCATGAAATTGGAAATTCTTTGTTCACCCGAGGTTCTAATGAGCAAATCTGGATCACTATATTGCCCAAGACTTGCTGTCATTAATCTTTGAGAAATCATTTTTTCATCAATATCGGCAGCAGAAATTGAACCTGTCGCAACTAAAGTAGCTAGCTCTTTAACAGCCGTCGTAATTTCTCTTCTTGAGCCGTAATTAAACGCAAAGTTTAAAACAAGTCCGCTGTTATTAGCAGTTTCAGCCATCGCTCTTTGCACAACATCATAAGTTTTAGATGGCAATTCATTCAAATAACCCATAATGTTGACTTTGACATTTTCCTTCATCAATGTAGGCATAAATTTATCAAAAAAACGTACAGGTAAATTCATGAGATAAGCTACTTCTTCTTTTGGCCTGGCCCAATTTTCAGTGGAAAATGCGTATAAAGATAAAACCTTTATTCCCAGTTCATTAGCTGCCAAAGTAATTCTTTTAACATTATTCATGCCTTCATAATGACCTGCAATGCGTTTCTTGCCTTGCCTAGTAGCCCAGCGACCATTGCCATCCATAATGATAGCCAAATGGTTCAATTGATTCTTTTTTTCTGCCATCTAATCAGCCTTGAGTAATTTCCTTACGTTTTTCCTCTGCAAGCTTGTCAATCTTTTTGGTTGCATCATCAGTAACCTTTTGTACTTGCTTTTCCAGATTACGTTGCTCATCTTCAGTTATTTCATCGTCTTTTTGCTGTTTTTTCAAGCTCGTCATTGCATCACGACGAACATTTCTAATAGCTATCTTGCCTTCTTCAGCCAATTTATTTACTTCTTTAGCAATTTCTTGGCGTCTTTCACCAGTCAATTGCGGAATTACCAACCTAATAACTTTGCCATCATTTGCTGGTGTTAAACCTAGGTTAGATGCTAACAGAGCATGTTCAATATTATCAAGACTATTTTGATCATAGGGTGTAATTAGTAAAACCCTTGGTTCAGGAATAGTCACACTAGACATTTGAGTTAACGGTGTCGGTGCACCATAATAGTCAACTTTAACACCTTCAAGCAAGGCAGCATTAGCTACACCAGCTCTAATAGAGCTCAGGTTTTTCTCAAAGACGGTAATCGACTTTTTCATGTTTTCCTGAGCTTTTTTGATTGCATCATTATTCATTATTTTTTTCTCCTCCAATCATTGTGCCGATATTCTCACCCATGACAACCTTCTTAATATTGCCTTCAGTATTAACATTGAAAACAATCAGCGGTATGTTTGTATCCATTGAAAGTGAGCTGGCGGTTCTATCCATGACTTTTAAGTTTTTAGAGATAATATCTAATTGGGAAAGTTCACTGTACTTTTTAGCATTAGGGTCAATCTTTGGATCAGCAGAGTAAACTCCATCAACTCCATTCTTGGCCATTAAAATTACATCTGCCCCGATTTCAGCTGCTCTTAAAGCTGCTGTAGTATCAGTTGAGAAATAAGGGTTTCCGGTTCCTCCACCCATAATCACCACTCGTCCTTTTTCCAAGTGACGAATAGCTTTTCTTCTAATGTATGGCTCAGCAATCTGTCTCATTTCAATAGAAGTTTGTAATCTAGTAGGGACACCAATATGCTCAAGACCATCTTGAAGGGCTAAACCATTCATTATTGTGGCAAGCATACCCATATAATCTGCTTGTGAGCGTTCCATACCTAGTTTGGCACCAGTCTCTCCGCGCCACATGTTACCGCCTCCGCAAACGATACCGATGTCAACGCCTAAATCATGCACCGACTTGATTTCTTTTGCCAGATGCCCAATTACAGTAGGACTAATGCCAGTTCCTTCATCCCCAGCTAAAGCTTCACCAGAAATTTTCAAAACTACTCGCTTATATTTAACTTTAGTCATGACAACCTCCTCTATTAACTTTAGTTATTCTACCATATAAAGACTGCAAATGTGGACTTAGAAATAAAAGAGAGAGATTTCTTAAAAAAGACTTTTGCTAAATCATGAAAGAGCAGTAAAAAATCCTGAGGTGATTTAACTTCAGGATTAATTTTTAATAAAAGAGAAATATTAATATTTATTCTCTTTATTAATTTGTAGCAGTAAATTATAAAGAGAACCGTACAAATTCGATTCATTTCTAAAATGAGCAGAAACAATGCTTGGCTTAGTCAATGTACTGCCAATTATCGGATTATATTCGTTTACTAATTTGTCATACGCTTTATTGATACCATTGATTAAAAGCGGCTGAGCGCTAATTCCGCCACCAATAGCTACTTTATTAATATCAACCACAGTTTGCATATTAAGGATCAGAACGGCAATTTTAAAACAATAATCATGGAAAATTGCAACAGCTTCCGGAACGCCTTCTTTTATAACTTCAAAGGCATGTAATCCATCATTTTCATCTTGATAATTAACTTTTTGATTAACGGCTTTAACAAATTTGACTGCCGAGCCATTAACTCCAAGCGCTCCTTGCATATCTCTAGGAAGAGAAAGGTTGCTAATCATAAAACTCAATTCTCCAGCCTGATAATGCGTACCGCGCAAAAGATGTCCGTTAATTATTATACCGCCACCAACACCTGTTCCTAAAGTGATAGCGGCACAGTTAGTCTCATCTTTCAAACTTCCGAGCCAATTTTCAGCCAAAACGCTGGCTTTTCCATCATTAATCACCGCTACAGGAATGTGGAATTTCCTGCCATAGATTTCCGCAAAATCAATCCCATCTAAAAAAGGTAGTGAACCACCAAATCTAATCTTGGTATTTTCAATCTTGCCCGGGGAACAAAAAGCTATGCCTTTTACTTCATCTATATGGTTTTTTACAATTTGATCTACATCGCTTAAAAATTGTTCTTTGTTTTGCTTAGTTGGTATCTTACTCTTTTTTATAATATTACCAGCAGAGTTTAAGACAGCAAATTTGATTTCGGTACCACCAATATCAACAGTTAAATAATTTCTCATATATCCCTTGTAATTCCTTATCTAAAAAGCTCAATGCATTTTTGCAGCAGCAATAAAAATTATATTTTAAAAAAGTATAAATTCCAACCCCCTAATTTTGAAAATGAGATTATCAAAAAATAATTGAATAAGCTTCTTTACTTCTATCATATTTTTTAAAATAATAAATGCAAGACTTAGTATTAAATAAGGATCTGAGTAAATGAAAAAATACCCCTATCCAGCTTATAAAAAAGCTGATATTGGTGATTATCTCAAAGTATTTGCTTGCACAGCAGTCATGACTCAACCAATAATGTCCCTAATTATGGGTGAAGGGCAATCTTACTATACCCAGGACATTTTTGGCATAATGTATAACTTAGTTAAATATACAGCACCAGCATTTATTTTTGGCATACTTTATTCCACTATCCGCACTTGTGATCTAACTGGCAGTTTTTCTTATCAAAAATATCTGCGCTCAAATTGGTCAAATCTTTTTGTTCCAACTATATGGTGGACTTTAATTTACTTACTAGGAATGCCGTGGTTACAACAAGTAAATAAATTTACCAACTTCTGGTCTTTTTGTTGGCACTTTGTTAGCGGCAACGCCGCACCTCATTTATGGTACAACACCATGATGTTGCAATTTATCATTTTAATGCCTTTTTTCTGGGCACTTAGCCGCTTTATTGGTAAAGATGTCAAACGAGGCATCACGGTAGCAATCATAACTTTTATTCTCTATTTTGTTTGGCTTAGATTCTATGATTATTTTGTTTTTCATGGCCAGCAAGAAAGAAGTTGGTACCTTCTTGATCGTCTTTTTATATCATTTTTTATTTATGCGGTATATGGTGTACTGGCTTGGCAACTGCGAGATTATGTTAATGAGCTTTTGCAAAGATTTTGGTGGCTAATATTGATTGCCTTTAGCGGATGCTTTTTTTGGACTAACTTTGAATTACAAAATTTTGGTCACCCGGTACTTTTTGCTAATGCACCATATTATAAACCGTCAATGACTTTTTATTGCTTAGCAGTCATTGCCTTAATTTCGTCTTTTTGCTTGTATCAAGTCAGAAAAAATTCAAAAATTAGTCTACAGGTTTTTCACTTTTTAGCCGCTTACGCCTACCGAGCTTACTTATCAAATGTCTTTTGGGACCAAATTATTTGGTATGGCTTAAATATCAAACATTATGCCATTCTCCATCCTTTTTGCAGCTTTTGGGTGACTTGGTTATTAACGTGGCTATTATCTTTTGTATCCGCATATTTTTTACATGTTTTCTGGGCTAATACTAAAAACTATTTACAAAACAAAATAAAAAGGCACAGATTAGTGCCATAAATATTTTTTAAATGCTTTTATCTAATTAAGTAATTTCCATTACAAATGCTGCGCCTTGCGGAGTAGATAGAAAAATTGCCCCGGCAATTAAGATTAAACCAGTTAAAAAAAGCGTGACCTTAACTGATTGAGACGTGTTTTTGGCAAAACACAAATATATTAAAAATGCCCCGACTGCTGATGAAATTAGCATTACCCAAAATCCCATAAGTTTTCACCGTCCTTAAAATAATCTTAATTACAGAATAGATGATAGTTTTAATAATATAAAGGAAATTTGAAAAGCTTAATTCTAATTAAATCACTTTTACTTTAACTTAACATTAAAAAATCTTGACTTGAATCAATCTTTTCTTTTTACCTGAACATTAACCAGGTAATTAAGAGCTGTCATTTTAATGTCTTTTGCCTTAAAAGGATCTTCAATGAGAGAAATTACTGGCTGCTGTCCTACCGAAAAGAATACTTGGTAAATCCAATAATTTTTTAAGACCTTTGATTTTTCAAGTTCATTGTGAGAGATATAAAAACTAAAACTATTGCTCCTATTTCCTTTTGTTGTTTTTACTTCTATATATCTTGGAGTACCATCTAGCTCATAAGATAAAATATCATATCCCAATGAATCATCAACTTTAGATTCCCATTCCACATTTAGATTATTGAAATCTTTCAGCCTTTTAACCTCACTATTAAAAACAATTTCTTCTCCAATCATACCTAGCTTGATGTTTTTTTGCTCTTTAGTTACATAATCAATTTTTGCTTTATTATGCTCCTGATGTCTCTTTTTTTACTAGAGTCCAAAAAATGAGTAATACTTTCGGTGATTATTATTGGATTATTATATATTTCTTTATATGAATATTCTTTATCTTCAGGGATTTGTGGAGTTTCAATATCATAAGATTGGTGTTTTAGCCTATTAGGATAATCAGAACTATTTAATTTCTTAGCATTGGGAAAAAGAAAATAAAGATAATTACCATATTCAATATTAGACCAGTTTTTAAGCGCTTTATTCTTTCTTTTCATATCAATTAACATTTTTTGCAACTCATAAATTGACATATTTTTTAAATCTTTTGTCTGATAAAACTGTGATAAAAAGTATGTCAGTGGTTCCTTTGCAAAAATATTTAAGTATTTATAAGGATAATAAACAGATAATATTTTATACTTAAATATATCTGAAAGTGGAATAGCATCAATTTCTTTACTCGTATTATCTTTTTTGCCTAAGTCAATAATTTTGACAATTGCGGCTTTCAAATCAGTAAAAGACTGATTTACATTATTTCTTTGCCAGGCTTTTGTAACAACGTAATCTTGTTTTTGTTGGCTATAATAAATGCCAAATTTTTTTGAATTTGAGCCCTTCATACTTCCTAGTTTGTCCAATTCAAATTCAAGCCTATAACAAAAACTGTTTTTATTTTTCTTACCAACAACAAAATTATCGATTTTCATATTATTTTTGATATATTCTATCGTGAAAGTTTTTGTAAAAGGTAATCTTAATTGTTCTAATTTATCTTCTTCATTAATATATGAAGATAGCATATAATCAAAATCAGTTAATTTTCTCATAGTAATCCTCAAATTTTACTTTAACTATATCTTATTCCTGCTGACACATTCCTACCACTAGGTTAACACTGTTTCAATTTAATTTGGTGTAAATCTCATAAACGACAAAAAACCTTATCCTAATGGATAAGGTTTTTTATAAAGAATTATCAAATATTATTTCATTTGTTCTTTTACTTCAGCAGCAAAGTCTTCTTGCTTCTTTTCGATACCTTCGCCAACTTCGTAACGCTTGTAGCCAACAACTTCGCAACCTTCAGACTTAGCGTATTCAGCAACAGTCATGTCACCATCTTTAACGTATGGTTGATCAACCAAGCATATTTCGCTAAGGTACTTGTTTACTCTACCTTCAACAATCTTAGGAATAATATTTGCTGGCTTACCTTCATTTTCTGTTTCTTTAGTGAAAACAGCCTTTTGACGGTCAAAATCAGCCTTTGGCACAGAGTCCTTATCAAGATATTCCGGATTGATTGCTGCAACGTGCATAGCAATGTTCTTGGCAGCTTCTTCACTGTTACCTTTTAAAGTAACAACAGCAACAATTGCACCGCCGTTGTGCTTATAAGCACCGAAAACTTCATCATTGTTTTTGGTGATCAAATCAAATCTTCTTAAAGTGATTTTTTCACCAATAACGGCAGTAAGATTGGTAATTTCTTCACCAATTGTGGAATTGCCCATTGGAGATTTTAATGCTTCCTCAACGTTAGCTGGTTTAGCTGCTAAAATCGCCTTAGTCACATCATCAACTAATTTGATAAATTTATCATTTGAAGAAACAAAATCAGTTTCAGAATTGATTTCGACTACAACAGCATTATTTCCTTCAAAAGCATATTCAGCTAGACCTTCAGCGGCGATACGACCACTCTTCTTAGCAGCTTTAGCAACACCATTTTCTCTTAAAATGTCAATTGCTTTTTCAATATCGCCGTCAGCTTTAACCAAAGCCTTTTTGGAATCCATCATTCCGGCACCGGTACGGTCACGCAATTCTTTTACTTGTTTAGCAGTAATATTTGCCATTATTTATCCTTCCAAATAAAAACTTATTATTAACTAAGACTAGTCTTCATCTGATTCAGAAGTTTCTTCAGCTTCAACTGCTTTTTCAGCATCATTTTCAGCTTCAGCATTTTTATCTTCTGCACCTTTAGCCATCTCTGCTTCAGCACTGTCATCATCTTGACCTTGCTTACCTTCGATCACAGCATCAGCCATAGCACCTGAAATTAAACGAATAGCACGAATAGCATCGTCATTTGCAGGAATAACTACGTCAACTGGATCTGGATCAGTATTAGTATCAACCATAGCTACTACAGGAATTCCAAGAATGTTGGCCTCGTGAACAGCAATCTTTTCCTTCTTTGGATCAACTACGAATAAAACATCAGGAATTCTAGGCATATCTTCAATACCGCCTAAAAATCTTTCTAATTTATCCTTTTCTTTAGTCAAAAGAGAAGCTTCCTTCTTTGGCAATACATCAAATGTGCCGTCTTCTGACATCTTCTTTAAATCTTTTAATCTTTGTACTCGGCTCTGGATAGTCTTCCAGTTAGTCAATGTACCACCTAACCAGCGTTGGTTCACGTAGTATTGACCAGCACGAGTAGCTTCTTCAGCAATTGAATCTTGAGCTTGCTTCTTAGTACCAACAAATAGGATAACGCCACCATTTTGAGCAACAGCTCTAACAAATGAATAAGCATCATCTAACATTTTAATGGTTTTTTGCAAATCAATGATATAAATTCCATTTCTTTGCGTGAAAATATAAGGAGCCATCTTAGGATCCCATCTTCTAGTTTGATGTCCAAAATGAACACCAGCTTCAAGTAATTGCTTCATAGAAACTACTGACATATTAACTTCCTCCTACGGTTTTATTCTTCTCAAGCGGTCATCTCAGTATTTCACCATTGTGTGGCACCAAAATACTGATTGCTCTTGATGTTTTTTACATATATGCAACATGGCATACGATAAAATAATACTAGATTATGGCTAAAGATGCAAGACTAAAAGTCAACTTTATGCTCTCTTAAAAATTGCTCTTTCCACTGTCGCGAATGATGTTTAAACCAATATTCTCTTTTAAGAGCCAATTTCTTGTCCTGAAATTCTTCGTGGTAAATCATTTTTACTGGTCTTCTTGATTTAGTATATTTTGCTCCTTTGCCGGTATTATGAGCTTTAAGCCTTTTGGCCAAATCATCGGTAAAGCCCCCATAAAAGCTGCCATCATGACAGAGCAGTACATAAAAATAATAAGTTTTATCTTTTCCCCGTTCTGCTTTATCGCTATCTGTTTCGCGGATGATATGTTGAATTGCTGGAAGATAATTTCCTTGCTTGTCGTGAACCTCAATTGCATCTTTAAGCACCAAGCCATCACTACCGGTATGCTTAACGGCCTCAATAATAATCAGATTGCTGTCCTCGCCGCGATGAGAAACATAGGGCTGTACGACTTTAATACTCAAATCATGCTTAAGACAAAAATAAGCAATTTCATTTAAGCGCTCAGGTCGATGCACCATAAACATTTTGCCTTTCATTTTGAGCAGTCCGCTCGCCACCGAGATTATTTCTTCTAAATTTATTAGCAATTCATGACGAGCAATAGCTTTAGCTGGATCAGGATTAACCTTGTGATTTTGTGCTACTTTAAAATAAGGCGGATTAACAACGATCACATCATAAGAATCTTTACGCAAAAAGTCTGGAGCATCTTTAACGTTTTTTTGGAAAACCTGAATTCTGTTCTCCATTTGATTTAGGGCTATGGAACGCCGAGCTTGTGAAACAACCTCTTTTTGGATTTCAACAGCATCATAATGAGCACGATTAAAGTATGCCATGTACATTGTCGCGGCACAATTGCCAGCACATAAATCAGCAACTTTAGAATTATCTTTAATAGCGTCTTTAGCAGCAGCAGCTAAAAGCAAGGTATCTAAAGAAAAACTAAAAGAAGTCTTATTCTGAATAATTCTCAGGTTATCGCTATACATATAATCAATTCGTTCATTTTTCAATAATTTTTCCATAAAGATTTATCCTCTCTCGCAGCTTTGCTATAATATTTTACATCAATTGGAGGAAATTATGTTTTATCATTTCATTCGTCCGGTAGCAAGATTCATAGTTTGGCTATTAAACGGACATTTACATGTTAATCACAAAGAGAGAATTCCTGACGGCAATTATATTTTGGCTGCCCCACACCGCACATGGTGGGAACCAATTCTCTTTGCCTTAGCAGCCAGCCCGAAAGAGTTTATGTTCATGGCAAAAATAGAATTGTTCAAAAATCCAATATTAAGATTTATTTTAAAGCATGCCCATGCTTTTCCGGTTGACCGTGACCATCCCGGTCCATCAGCTCTCAAAACGCCTATTAAAGGCTTAAGAAACGGCAATTATTCATTAATCATTTTCCCCTCTGGCACCAGGCATTCTTCTGAAATGAAAGGCGGAACAATTGCAATTGCTAAGCTGTCAAATAAGCCGATTGTACCCGTAGTTTATCAAGGTCCTCTAACATTTACCGGTTTATTAAAGCGGCAGCCTTTAGAAGTATGTTTTGGTGAGCCATTTATGGTTGATCGTAAAATAAAACTAACTCATGAAAATGAAGCAATACTTGATAATAAGTTGAAAAAAGCCTGGGATAAAATTGATCACGAACAAGATCCCAATTTTCACTATCTACCCAGATAAAAATTATAGTACACAATCTCCAAGTCTTTTTTTCAAAACGAGTGTTAGAATATTATTGTAGAAAATCTAGACGGAGGAATTTAAAATTGTTGGAAAAAGCTTTTTACAGGACTATGTTAAGCAAATCTTTTCCCTTTCCTGTCAAGGTGACATACTGGGATGGTAAAAGTGAAGTTTACGGAAATGGTACTCCAGATATAGAGATTATTTTCAATGAAAAGATACCGACTAGTGCTATTTCTAAAAATGCTTCCCTTGCTTTAGGAGAAGCATACATGGATAAAAAAATTGAGATTAAAGGCAGTCTGCAAAAATTAATTTGTGGTGCTTATGAAAGTGCCGGTAGTTTTATGCGCTCAAGTAAATTCCGCAAGTTCCTACCAAAAGAAAAACACACTGAGGAACAAAGTGAAAAGGATGTTCAAAGCCATTATGATATTGGTAATGATTTTTACAAATTATGGCTTGATCCTACTTTAACTTATTCATGTGCTTATTTTGAAGATGGAAACGAAGATTTAGAAGCTGCGCAGTTGGCAAAAATTCATCATATCTTGAATAAACTACATCCTGAAAAAGGAAAAACTTTACTTGATATAGGCTGTGGCTGGGGCACTTTAATGCTAATTGCCGCTAAAGAATATGGTTTAAAAGTAACTGGTGTCACACTCAGTGAAGAACAGTATAAACTAGTCCAGAAGAAAATTTACGATCAAAATTTGCAAGATGTTGCAGAAGTAAAACTGGAAGATTACCGTGAACTGGGAAATCAGCATTGGGACTACATTACCTCTGTAGGAATGTTTGAACATGTTGGTAAAGAAAATTTAGGAAAATATTTTGCTGATGTAGCCAAGTACCTCAAGAAGGACGGAATTGCTCTTATTCATGGCATTACTCGTCAACAAGGTGGAGCCAAAAATGCTTGGATCAATAAGTATATATTCCCGGGTGGTTATGTGCCCGGTTTGACCGAAAATGTTAACCATATAGTTGAAAATGGCATGCAGATAGATGATCTGGAAATGCTTAGAAGACATTATCAGAAAACCTTGGAAATTTGGGACAGTAATTTTAACAGCAAACGAGACGAAATTCAGAAAAATATGGGTGAGCGTTTTACCCGTATGTGGGATTTGTACTTGCAAGCTTGCGCCGCTTCTTTTGAATCAGGCAATATTGATGTAGTACAGTATTTGCTAACTAAGGGTCCTTCTGGTAAAAACTTACCGATGACTCGAAAATATATGCTGGCTAAATAATAAAAAAGCTGATAAATATTTATCAGCTTTTTATTTTGCATTATATTTCAGTTTCTATTTTTAAAACTTAAGGTTTAAAAATCTTACCTGGGTTAACGATGTAGTTTGGATCAAATAACCTCTTAACCTTACGCAGTAAGTCAGTATAATCCTTACCGTAAAAGTCTTCATAGTAGTTTGCTCTAGCATAACCAATTCCGTGTTCACCAGACATATTACCATCAAGAGATTTAGCAGTTTTATAAAGTTCAGAAATAACTTTGTCACTGGTTTTAGCATATTCTTCATCTGTCATATCATCTGAGCAGAGGTAAATGTGCAAGTTGCCGTCTCCAGCATGACCAAAGTTTGGAATACGGATATTTAGTTGCTTTTCTAATTCTTCAATACGGTCCAAGACTACTGGAATATGATTAATTGGAACACAAACATCAATTTCATCCATCTTAGGTGTTGAATTTTGAATAGCAAGTAGCAACTCTTCACGGCATTTCCAAATCTTCTTAGCTTCTTCTGAGTCAGCACTTAAAACAATTGCTTTTTCTGCTTTAAATGGTTTGACAGCTTCCAAAGTTTCATTCAATTCTTCACGCCATTCATTTTCTGTGAAGGAATCTAAGCCGATAATGATAAAACCATCACCATGCTTAATTGGAAATTCATCTTTTGCGTAAGTTTCCCATAATTTAACAACTTTACGTCCCATAAATTCAACTGTAGTTGGTACCACACCTGACTTCAAAATTGCTGGTACAGATCTAATTGCATCATTTAAAGTTGGAAATGGAATGATAGCATTAATTGACTTGTGCGGTCTCGGGTAAAGACGAATTGTTACCTCTGTGACAACGCCTAAAGTACCCTCTGAACCAATAATTAGGTCACGTAACGAATAGCCAGATGAAGATTTAACTGCTTTAGAGCCAAATTTATACAATTTACCGTTAGTCAAAACTACTTTGATTTCACGGATATGTTCTCTTGTAACTCCATACTTGATAGCTTTAAGTCCACCAGCATTGGTTGAAACATTGCCGCCAATAGTAGCCCAGTGCATAGCAGGTGCCGGCATGTACATAAACGGTTTATCTGCAAGGTATTCATCAAGGTCCTTTAAGCGTAAACCTGCTTGCACAGTCATGGTCAAGCTTTCTGGATCATATTCCAAAACCTTGTTCATTTTAATCATGTCAAGTGAAATTCCGCCATCGACTGCTAAGTTAGCACCCATTAAACCAGTTGAATTACCTCTTGGAACTAAAGGTATTTTATTGTCATTGGCATATTTAACTACATGCATAACTTCTTCGTTAGTTACTGGTTGAATAACTAAATCAGGCATGGCCTTTACAGTCCCAAATTGATCGTGATCCCAGTGTGTAGTTGGTTTGGTAATAAATCTCTCTGGGTCAGAAATGAATTTTCTTAAGTTATCAAGATCAGTTTGATTAATTTTATGATATTCCATTGTAATTCCCTTCTTATAAAAAATCATAATTTAGCTACTGCTAACATGATAAATTTACTCTATAATGTAAACGCTGTCAATAGCAATTACAAAAAAGCACAAGTTTTTATCCTTGTGCTTTTTTTCACTTTTGGCTATTTTGCAACGTGTATAAATTATAATAATATCCTTTTTGTGAAAGAAGTTTTTCGTGATTACCTCTTTCAACAATTTTACCATCATTTAAAACAATAATCTGGTCTGCGTCAACAATCGTTGAAAGCCTGTGTGCAATAGCTAAAGTGGTACGACCCTTACGCAGGCGTTTCAGTCCTTGTTGAATTAATGTCTCCGTTTCGGTATCAACATTTGCAGTAGCCTCATCCAAAACTAAAATTCTAGGATCAGTTACTAAAGTCCTGGCAAATGAAATTAATTGTCTTTGACCCTGACTGAATTCACTACCACCTTCACCAACTTTAGCATGATATTTACCTGGGAGGTTTTCGATAAAAGTATCAGCTTGAACTGTTTCGGCCGCTGCTTTGATCTGCTCATCAGTGATATTTTTGTTGTACAAGCGAATATTCGAATTAATATCACCATAAAACATAAAAGGTTCCTGTAAAACTAAGCCTAATTTTTTACGTAATTCCTCTTTAGGATATTTCTTAATGTCAACTCCGTCTATCAAGACCTCGCCTTTATAAAATTCATAAAAGCGCATCATCACGTTGATAATAGAACTTTTTCCGGAACCGGTGTGTCCCACAATTCCCAACGTTTCGCCTGGATTAACAGTGAATGAGATATCATGTAGTATTTCGTTCTTGCCATCATAAGAAAAACTTACATGTTTGAACTCAATCTTACCCTGGTTAATTGTCAAACCCGCTTCAGCATTCTGTTGGGGTTCATAATCAGTATTGTCCAAAATACGAAAAATTCTTTTACCGGCAACAATTCCGTCTTGGAAGAAAGTCATTTGATCCATCATATTTGCAATTGGATTAAAGAACTGCGAAATATATTGTGAAAAGGCATAAACCACACCTGCTGGTACAAACGTTTCTCTCAAAGGAAAACCAAAGTACATTAGGGTCAGGGCTAAAGCAAGGGAATAAAGCAAACTAGTTAACGGTGAAAGCAAGAGCGAATTAAGGTTGATCATATCAAACCTGGTTTTCATCAAAGCATGGTTTTCATCTTCAAAATTATTAGTCATGCGATCTTCCTGCTTAAACTGCTGAATTAAGGAGACTCCTTCAATAGATTCGTTTAAGTTAGTGTTGATACGACTCAGTCTTTCACGATAACTACGATAAAGTTTTGAACTTCTTTTTGAATATTGCCAGATAATCACTAAGAGCAGTGGTAAAAATGCCAACACTATAAAACCGGCCGTCACATTTGTTGAAAACATTGCCACCATGGCGGAAATGATAGAGAAGAATGACATGACAACACTTGACAAAACAGTCAGGAAATTACTCAAAGTCATGGTATCATTTGTCACTCTTGAAACAATTGAACCTGCTGGAGTTTGGTCAAAATAGCGCATCCCTAGTGTGTGCAACTTTTTGTATAATTCAGCACGCAAGCCTTCAAGTGATTTTTCAGAACCTAAAGCAAAAAAATATTCATAAGTAAATTGCAGAATGCCTTTAATTACTGAACCGAAGGCGTAAAGAAAACCTGCAAATAAAATGACCTGTGTTGTTACATCAGTTTTAACCAGGAAGTTATCAAGAAAATACTGTAAACCGTAAGGCAATAGCACATTAATAATACTTACAAGGAGAGCACCAATGCCCGCGATTATCATTTCATTTTTAAAATGCAAGACAAAACGCAGAAGTCGTCTAAATATGCTAAGTTGTTCTTTTACCGGAATTTCCTGAGACCAAACAGACTGGAAAGATTTTTCATCATCCATATTTATTCACCCACCTTGTCTTCTAATTCCTGTCTTTGCCACATATCAGCGTACCATCCGTTCAATTTCAATAAATCATCGTGTGTGCCGCGTTCAACAATTTGACCATCTTTGAGAACCAAGATTAAATCCGCATTCATTACAGAAGTCAACCTATGCGTTGCAATCAATGTCGTCTTACCTTGGCGCTCTTTTCTTAAAGATTTTAATATTGCCATTTCAGTTCTGGCATCAACCGCTGATAAAGCGTCATCCAAAACCAGAATTTGACTTTGCTTAAGAAGCGCGCGAGCAATTGACATCCGTTGCTTTTGTCCTCCAGATAATGAAACACCGTTTTCACCAACTAAAGTATTGTAGCCACCTGGCATTTGTAAAATATCATTGTGCAAATCACTTTTCTTAGCTGCAGATACAATGGCACTCTCATCGCTGTCAGCTTTAGAAAAGGCGATGTTTTTTTGGATACTAGTCGAAAAGAGGTAATTATCCTGCGGTACATAAGAAATTTGACGCAATAATACATTAAGAGGAATTTCTCTGATGTCATGACCATTTAAAGTAATTTCACCGTCATATTTGTCAAATTCACGCAGTAGTAATTGAATAATGGTAGTTTTTCCAGCACCAACTTTTCCTACCAGTCCTAAAGTCTGTCCTGTATGCAAAGTAAAATTAACGTTTTTTAATACTGGTACTGTTGGTTCATCAGGATAGGCAAAAGATTTAACGTGATATTCCAAATTGCCCGCAATATCTTTTGCTGAGAGGCTCTGGTCTGCGTATTTATCCGTAATTTCTGATTTTTCATTTAGCAATTTTTCAACTCTGTCATAACTGGCGCTCCCGCGTTCCAAGATATTAAAAAGGTAGCCAATTGCAAACATTGGCCAAACCATGTTGCCGATATATGCGATAAATGAAACCAGTTGCCCGATTGTCAATACTTTATTTAAAACTAGCAAGCCACCATAAATAATAGTTATTGTGTATGTTAGTCCAATAAGTAAAGTTCCCAGAGGGTCAAACAGTGAATCCCATTTAAATACTTTTTTATTAATATTAATGGTTTCATCAATCATCTGGTCAAAGGCTTCCGTGTCTTCCTTGCCTTGCCCAAAAGTTTTAAGTACCTTGATGCCAGAAACAGATTCTTGCGTTTTGTTATTCAGCTTGGAGAAAGCAGCTTGAGATTTATCAAAAGCATCGTGCAGACGATCACCTAATTTCCAAGCACCCCAAGCTAAGAATGGTAAAGGCAGTAAAGCCACAATGGTTAAGCGCCAGTCAACAAAAGCAATCATGGCAACCATGGTGGAAACACTCATAATAAGCGAGTCAACTAGCGTTAAAACGCCCTCTCCTGCAACTTCCTGAATTGCGGAAACATCGTTAGTGGCATGAGCCATTAAGTCGCCAGTCCGGTGACGCTGATAAAACGTGCGATCCATTGCCATAAAATGACTAAACAATTTAGACCGCATTTGCAGCTCCAACTCAGCAGCACCGCCCCAAATTTGCTTACGCCAAAAATAGCGGAAGCCATAAAGTAAAAGTGCGGCAAAAATAATTGCCAAAATAAGCAGTCCGTATTGCTCCCAACTAATATGACCACGGTCTAATTGATCCGCCATCAAACCCAAAATCCGAGGTGGCACTAAATTTACAATAGAAGTAAGTGCCAAAAATGTGACACCAATAAGGTAACGCTTTTTTTCCTTTTTAAAAAACCAACCTAATTTAAAAAATATTCCCATGTTTCACCTGAACATTAACAATAAAAAAACGGAGACATACGCTCCGCCTTTATTTCAATTTAGCAAATTTTTATTTTTGGTGCTTCATCATGTTCATCACTTGGTTAACCTTCTTGGCTGAAGGTTTTTGTCCCATTTGTGACATCATAGCAACAATCATATCTTCACTAATTGGCGGATTATCCTTAAAGTATTTTTTCATATATGCTCTTGCACCATAAAAACCACCGACTAGGCCTAATAAAAGTGCTATAACAATTAAAAAAATAGCTAAACCCAATTTCATAAAAAATCACCTCAATTTGTCCAATAGGTATATCTTACCTAAAAATTAAGTAAAATTAAAGGTCAAAGTTAATCTTTTCTTAAACCTTTCTGACGTTGTGCTTTTTTGGCTTTTTCAGATGTTATTTCCTTGCCATTTTTATCAATAATGACCAAATTCTCAACATCTTGTTTAAAACCAGCTCTGAAATTTTTAATAAATTCCTGATGTAATTTTTTTCTTTCGTTTTCCTCTGCAGCAGTCAAACCACTGCTTTTTTTCTTATGATAAAGTTCATTAATACGATTAATTAATTTTTGTTCATTATCTTCTGTCATTTTCGCACCTCTCAATTATGAAAGTCTACCTTATTTTTGGTAATAAAAAAAGTTTAAGATTTTTCAGAACATTTGTTTGTAGTATCAAAATAAATCTGCTAAAATAAATAGTATCAAGAAAACGTTTAAAATACTGGAGATTACAATGACGACGAAACAAAATACCAAGCAGTTACAAATTTTACGTTATATTTATGAAACCGTGGCAGATCGCGGCTTTCCACCAACTGTTCGTGAAATTTGCCATGCAGTTGACCTATCGTCAACTTCTACCGTTCACGGACATTTATCTCGTTTAGAGCGTAAAGGATATTTAATTAAAGATGCAACGAAGCCCCGAGCTCTTGAAATAACTGAAGAAGGCAAAAAAGCTATTGGCATCAAGCCTAATGAAATTCCTGTTATTGGTGATGTGGCAGCTGGTCAACCGATTTTGGCAGTTGAAGATATCGAAGATTATTTTCCTCTGCCGCCTGATTTAGCTAATGATGCTGGTGACCTCTTCATGTTGAGAGTTCACGGTGAAAGTATGATTAATGCTGGTATTTTAAATGGTGATAATGTCATTGTCCGCAAGCAAAGTACGGCAATTAACGGTGAGATAGTAGTAGCAATGACTGATGAAAATGAAGCTACTGTCAAGCGCTTTTATAAGGAAAAAGGTCATTATCGCCTACAACCTGAAAATGATACGATGGATCCAATTATCTTATCCAGTGTACATATCCTGGGTAAAGTTGTTGGTCTTTATCGGAGTTCAATAGTTTAAGTTAAAAATTTGCACTATTTTTCTCTTGATTCAATAGTGCTTTTTTTTCTGTAAAATTTCTCCTACTTCTCCCAGTACCTTTTTCTGCATTTTTAATTTGTTAATTTTGGCAGATATAGTAGTGATTTTTTCTGCAATCAATTTTAAGTTTTGCTTACGCTGCTTTTCAGTACTACACGATTCATCGTGTAGTTTTTTTATTTCCTTAATTTCTTGCAGTGAAAAACCCAAGTCTTGAAACTCTTTTACTGCTTCAAAAATATCACATTCGTTTTCAGTAAACCAATAGTTTCTTCCCTTACGAGCAGGAGTTAATAAGTTTAAGTAGATATAATGTCTAACTGTATCACGTGTAGTATTTTCCTTTTGGATAAATTCTTTCAAATACATAATTATCCCCTTGATGTAGGGTCGACCCCAGATGATTAAATTTTAGCAGGAGGTATTAAAATGTCATATCTAACAATCTCTTTAACTATTATCTATGGTGCTCTTATGATTAGCGCCAGCTTTCTGCTAATCACTAGTCTACCAATTTGGTTGATCATGATTAACGTTTTGTTTGCAATAGGCGTTATTTCTGGATGTATTCTAAAGATACCACTTTTAACTACTATATTTCTAGTAGCACTTTTACTTACCGCTTTAGCAAATGGTTTTTCTCTCCATCACCAAATTACTTGGATTCACTGGTTCATAAGACTCATTTTAACCGTAGCCTTAATCTGGCTAAATTTAAGGTTTCTCTAAGCTAGCAAGTATCTTTTAGTCATTTTTATGACTATCTTAAAACGGCTTAAAATACTCTTACAAAAGGAAAAAATTAACTTTCCACAAGCAATGCTATATTTGCTTTCACAAATTTTTATAAGTAAAAACGTTGATTATTAGGCATGTATTTAGATACCTTGTGAATTATGTGGCTGTTTCACCTTGGTTCCACAGTAGTATTTTTTCACAAACTTGGTCAAATTTCACTAATGATATTAGCAGCTAAACTAATTGCTGCTTCATGAGCATCCCTGCCCCAGCCTCTTTCTTCATGCTTTTTTACATCTTTAAGAGAATCTGCTGTAAATAATATTTGTGCAAAGTCGACCCCTCTAAATTGTGCACAAGCAGCGAGCGCTGCACATTCCATTTCAACACATGAGGCGCCCAGTGCTTTAGCCTGTTTTACTTTCTTGGCAGTTTCTCTAAAAAAACCATCAGTAGTCCACGTAGTTACTTCTTTAACCGTAAAACCATTTCCGTTCATTAGCTTTTTTGTTTTGTCTAAAAATGCAGATTCTAATGCGACAAATGTTCCTGGTTTTAAATAATGAAATGACGTACCTTCGTCTCTTATGGCTTTTATAGGCACGAGAAAATAATTTTCTGGTAAATCAACCAAACAACCTGCTGAGCCAGTTGCTAAAATCTGTTTAACACCGTAACCTATTAACCAATCTAACAGTTGCACAGCGGCCGCGGCCCCCATTTTAGCCTGACAAAGGGTAAACTTTGCTCCATCTAAATCAACTTCATAAATGGGAGTTTTTCCTTCAAAACATTCAAAAAATCCCACTTGTTTATGAGGGTGACAAGCTAAAAATTGATTGATTGCAGCTGTAGTTAAAAATGCAAACAGCAATTTAGGTTGAAAATGAAAGTGATTAATTTCTTTTTCGTGCTCTGGTTCTAAAACTGCATTTGGACTAGTATCAAAATTTAATAAAAATGGTTCATTCATAATTCTACCCTCCATAAAAAATATTTTGCTGAAGATTTTAACATAAACAAAAAAGAGAATCATCCCTTTATGGAATGATTCTCTTTTACTTAAGCGTTAATTTAACGACGCTTTTCTGCAATTCTAGCAGACTTGCCGTGACGATCACGTAAGTAGTAAAGTTTAGCACGACGTACACGACCGTGACGCAATACTTCAACCTTGGCAACACGTGGATCGTTTACTGGAAAAGTACGCTCAACACCAACACCAGATGCGATCTTACGTACAGTGTAGCTGGCACCAATACCAGTTCCCTTACGCTTGATAACTACGCCTTCAAACATCTGAATACGTTCATGTGAGCCTTCAACAACACGAACATGAACACGAACTGTGTCCCCTGCACGAAAGTCAGGAATATCGTCACGTAATTGTTCTTTGGTTAATTCTTGAATTAATGGATCCATTTTTATTTTCTCCTTCTGCGGCATTCATTCACGTCATTTACGTCAGCGGAATACCCCTAACTAGTAGTGCAAAATAAATTCACACTTCAGTTATACTAGCAAAATTAACAGCTAAAATCAAGTTTGATCTTCTTCCTGCTTTATTTGTGCCAGCATTTTTTCTTCTTCTTTACTCAAAGTATAGTTTTTAAGCAAATCTGGGCGATACAAATAAGTTGCCCGCAAAGCTTCCTTATGCCGCCACTGAGCAATTTTTTGGTGATTGCCAGACGTTAAAACAGCAGGGACTTTCATACCTTCAAAATCATCAGGTCTAGTATATTGGGGATATTCCAGCAAACCGTGAGCAAAGCTTTCTTCCACCGGTGAGGCATTATTGCCTAAAATTCCCGGTATCAATCTAACTGTTGCATCAATCATACTCATTGTCGGTAATTCCCCACCCGTTAGGACATAATCTCCGATTGAAACAATTTCATCAGCTAAATCATAAATGCGCTGGTCGAAACCTTCATAGTGACCACAAATAAATGTGAGATTTTCTGCTTGAGACCACTTTTGGGCCATTTTTTGATTAAAAGTTTTACCCTGCGGCGCGGTAATGATTACTTTGCCTTTATTCCTAACTGAGTCGAGTGCCTTTTTGATCGGCATAATTTGCAAGACCATGCCTGCTCCGCCACCATAAGGACTATCATCAACGTGATGGTGAACATCAGTGGTAAAATCACGAAAATTGACTAAGTTGAGCTGCCATTTACCATCCTCAAGACCACGCCCGAGCATTGAAGTCGTCAGCGGAGTAAACATATCCGGAAAAAGCGTCAATACGTTAATCTTCATTGCGTAATCCTTCCAAGAGTTCTACAAAAACTTTTTTATGTTCAACATCTATTTTTTTAACAACTTGATCTATATAGGGAACTAAATATTCATTACCGTTTTCTTCGGTAATTTCCCAGACATCGTTCGCACCAGGAGTTTCAATACCAGTTATTTGACCCAAATTACCCCCCGATTGATTATCTATCACATCACAGCCCAATATATCGCGATAATAATAAGATCCTGCAGGCAGTTCATGTTGATTTTGTTCGCTGACAACCAAAATTTTACCAATTAACTTTTCAGCACTATTAATATCGGTAATTTCATTAAATTGTATCAGCCAAAATTGCTTAAAGGGTCTGCTTTTTCTGACTGTTAAAACCGTTTCGGGATCATTTTTGATAGCTAACTTTTTATTCAAGTCAAACCGTTCTTCAGGAAAATCGGTTATTAACGCAACTTTTACTTCCCCTTTAAGTCCGTGAGTAGACAATATCCGTGCAACATCATAAAATTGCATAATTTCTCCTAGTCAAAGAAAAAAGTTTGAAGTAGTCAACTTCAAACTTTTAACAAACGATTCACTATTTATTGAATTTGGAATCATGCAGTTTCTTCATTAAGCCTGCACCTGAAAGAAGTGAACGTACAGTATCTGAAGGTTGTGCACCTTTCTTCAACCATTCAAAAATCTTGTCTTCGTCTAATTTCAATTCCTTAGGAACAGAAACTGGGTTATAGTAACCAACTTCTTCAATAAAACGACCATCACGTGGCATTCTTGAATCAGCGACAACGATTCTATAAAATGGCTTTCTCTTAGCACCCATGCGGCGCATACGAATTTTTACTGACATAAATTTATTCCTCCTAAAAGTTACGTTAAATAATATAGCACTTATTTTTTTAGGTGTAAAGTGTTTTTACTTAACAGGTAATTTTTTATGAGTGATACCTCTTGACCTTCATCCGTTTTTTCTTATTTTTCTTAAATTTCTTCCCCATGTGACGCATAGCCATTCGTCCCATAGGAGAATTCATCCCCGGTAGATTGTCCATTCCTTTAAAATTACCCTTGGTAATTTTGCTCATCATATCGCGTGCCTGTTTAAATTGCTTAATCATTCTGTTGACTTCAACTACCGGTCGTCCAGAACCCGCTGCAATTCTTCTTCTACGGCTGGGATTAAGTAATTCAGGGTTTTCACGTTCTTCTTTTGTCATAGAAGAAATAATGGCTTTAACATAAACAATCTGTTTTTTATCAAAATTGGCATTTTTAAGTTGCGGATTGTTCGCCATTCCAGGAATCATCTTCATTAATTGATCAAGAGGGCCCATTTTTTCAACTTGTTCCAGTTGATCGACAAAGTCGTTGAAATCGAAAGTATTTTCCTTCATCTTTTCAGCAACTTCTTCAGCCTTTTTGGCATCATAATCTTGTTGAGCTTTTTCGATCAAAGTCAGCATGTCACCCATGCCCAAGATTCTTGATGCCATGCGGTCAGGGTAGAACTGTTCTAAATCTGTTAGTTTTTCACCCTGCCCAGTATAAATAATCGGTTTACCAGTCACTGCCCTAATTGATAAAGCAGCACCACCACGGGTATCACCATCAAGTTTAGTTAAAATGACACCAGTAATATCTAAACGGCTATCAAATCCTTGGGCAACATCTGTTGCAGCTTGACCAGTCATGGCATCTACTACCAATAAAATGTTATCTGGCTGCGCCACCTTTTTAACTTGCTCAAGTTCCGCCATTAGCGGTTCATCGATTTCCAGACGACCGGCCGTATCGATAATGACATAATCATTTTTGTTTGTTTCAGCTTGCCGCAAACCATTTTGAACAATTTGAGCCACATCTTTTTGGTCCTTTTCGCTATAAACCGGAACTTTTAATTGGTCGCCAATTTGCTGCAACTGGTCAATAGCAGCAGGACGGTATATATCTCCTGCGATTAATAAAGGGCGGGCTTTTTCTTTTTGCATTAATAGGTTGGCTAGCTTACCGACAGTAGTTGTTTTACCAGTACCTTGAAGTCCCACCATCATAATTACGGTTGGAATGTGCTTAGACTTATTTAAAGTTACGGCACTATCACCCATCATCTTAGTCAATTCATCATTGACAATTTTAATAACCTGCTGACCGGGATTAAGACTTTCTTGGACTTCTTTTCCTAGTGCTTCCTGCTTAATTTTCTTAATAAAGTCTTTCACAACTTTAAAATTGACGTCGGCTTCAAGCAATGCAAGTCTTATTTCACGACTGGCACTGTTGATATCGTCTTCTGATATTTTTCCTTTACCGGTTAAATTTTTTAAGGCCTTTTGAATCCTCTCACTTAAATTTTCAAATGCCATATATTTATTCTCCCCTTAGTTGTTTTAATAGATTAGTGGACAGCTCCAAAGCCTCATTTGGATTGTCTTTTTTTATTGCGGATATAACATGGTCTAAATTAAGCTCTATTTTATTGTAATCACGCTTCATATGTAAATTATCTTCGTAATTTTTTAAAAGTTTACGGCAGCGACGTAAATTATCGTAGACTGCCTGTCGAGAAACATGATGGTTGGCAGCTATTTCTCCTAAAGATAAATCATTATAATAATAATCCTCAAAATAATTTTGTTGGCTTCTGGTTAAAAGACGACCATAGTATGCGTATAGGTCACCTAAAATTTCATTTTTTTCGAGTTCGTTCATTACTCTCACCTTGAACCAGTATAGCAAAAATGTTGGTAATTGACGATCTTGAAAACCGGATTTTAAGTATGCAAAAGACACAAGTCCTTGCTTTTCACTATAAAAATTTGTATCATGGTTTTTAATGAATTTTTTGGATATTTATATAGCGATTATAAATTGAGTTATTCTTAAAATTTATCAAAAAGTTGGTACGAAAATTATTAATTTAAGTACCACTTTTTTTATTGAAATTGTTAATTTGCAAAAAATGTTAGTTCTGATCTTTTAATTTATATTAAAAAAGTTCACACCCTAGTCACTTACTGTGTGAACTTTTTGCTGGTTCGCTGATAAATTAATTTGTAAATTAAACACTAAACTTTAAGGAGCATAAACAGTGAATTTATGGGAAAAAATGAACCGTAAAGAAGATCCTGGCATTTATCAGGAAAAAGACGGTCATTTAGTTAGAACACTTAAAGTGCGTGATTTTTTGGCGCTTGGTGTAGGGACTATAGTTTCAACTTCAATTTTTACTTTACCAGGTGAAGTTGCAGCTTTACATACTGGACCTGCGGTGGCTATTTCATGTGTCATAGCATCAATTGTAGCTGGTTTAGTTGCATTTGCTTATGCCGAAATGGCTGCGGCGATGCCTTTTGCTGGTTCCGTATATTCTTGGATTAACGTGATTTTTGGAGAATTTTGGGGTTGGTTTTCCGGCTGGGCCCTATTAGCTGAATATTTAATTGGAATGGCCTTTATTAGTTCAGGCTTGTCAGCTAATCTGCGTGCATTAATTGCACCGCTTGGTTGGAAATTACCAGCTGCCTTAGCTAATCCATTAGGTGTCAATGGTGGTTTAGTTGATTTAGTGGCATTAATAGCAATTTTACTGGCCGCATTTTTAGTCAGTTTTGGTGTTTCAAAAGCCTCTCGCGTAGAAAATGTGTTAGTAGTAGTCAAAGTTTTAGCAATATTGCTTTTTGTTATTGTGGGCTTGACAGTTGTTAAAAAAGCTAATTTTATTCCATTTATTCCTCATTACCGCGCAACCGCAAACGGACCGTTTGGTGGCTGGCAAGGTATTTACGCTGGGGTTTCCATGATTTATATTTCATTTTTAGGATTTGATACCATAGCGTCTAACTCAGCAGAAGCTGTTAATCCTCAAAAAACACTGCCAAAAGGAATTATTGGCTCATTGTTCATTGCTGTGGCTTTATTTGTGGCAGTAAGCTTAGTTCTGGTTGGCATGGTACCTTATCAACAATACCTAAACTCGGCTGAGCCAGTTGGTTATGCTTTGAGAAAAACCGGTTTTACTCACATTGCTACTATTGTGCAATCAATCGCAATTTTAGGTATGTTTACGGCCTTAATTGGGCTTTGTATGGCAAGCTCACGTTTAGTTTACTCACTTGGACGTGATGGCATGTTACCTAAACAACTGGGTAAGTTAAATCGTGAACATCGCCCAGCCAATTCGTTATGGACCATCGCCATTGTTTCAATCATTATCTCGTCTTTTATACCATTTACATTCCTAACACAATTAGTTTCTGCCGGAACTTTAATTGCCTTTATGTTCGTGTCAATTGGGATTTACCGTTTAAGACCGCGAGAAGGAAAAGACATCGTTGATCCAGCATTCAAAATGCCTTGGTACCCTGTTTTACCGCTTTTAGCATTTTTAGGTTCATTAGCTGTATTTTGGGGCCTAGACCTTCAAGCTAAGAAATACATGCTAATTTGGTCAATTATTGGCATTATTATTTATTTGGTTTATGGCATGCGCCATTCAACTATGAACAATAAAATTGAGAAATAAGAAAAGCCTGGGGCCTCCCAGGCTTTTTATTTAAGTAAAAATTGTCCTATTCAAAAAACTTTTTGGGTATCTGTCGATCATAAGATAATAAATCTTTGTACCAATAAAAAGAATCCTTTTTATATCGCTGATACGTTCCCTTGCCGTCATCATCGAGATCAACGTAAACTAGACCATAACGTTTAGACATTTGAGTAGTTGAAGCTGAAACCATATCAGTTGTACCCCACATTAAATAACCCATTAATTCAATGCCATCATTATTAACTGATTCAAGCATTTGTGCAATATGTTTTTTCAAGTAATCTATGCGATACTCATCGTGAACCCTTTGGTCTTCAGTCAATGTATCTTTAGCACCTAGCCCATTTTCAACTATAAACAAGGGCTTTTGGTATCTATCATATAAATTAATCAATGTTAATCTTAAACCGATTGGGTCAATTTGCCAGCCCCATTCACTTACAGGGAGATATTTGTTAAACACTCCTGCAGTCCTATTAGCCTTAGTGACTTTGAGTCCGTCAGTATTATAAGCAGTACAAACAGAAGAATAGTATGAAAAAGCAACAAAATCTGCTGTGCCCTTGGCAATGGTCTCTAAATCCTGCTTCGTCATTTTTACATCAAGTTGTAAATTCTTTATTTTCTGCAATAAAACAGGAGGATATTGACCTCGTATCTGCACGTCGCTAAAATTCAAACTTTCCCGCATCACAGCTGTAGCCTGCAACATATTTTGCGGATCACTATTATAAGGGTAAACCATCGTACTAGTGATCATACTGCCAACCATCAGGTCAGAATAATTTTCATGAATGTAACTTGTAATCGCTGCAGAAGCAGTAATTTGATTATGCAGAGCCTGATAAATTACCTCTTGAAAATTTTTATGAGGAAACCTGTCTTCAACTAAGCCCCCAGAAGAATATGGGTGGCGCAAAATACTATCTATTTCGTTGATGGGTATCCAGTATTTTATCAACCCATGATAGCGATCAATGACTAATTTAGCGAATTTAACGAAATAATCAGCAACTTTTTTATCGTACCAAGCATTATATTTTAATACTAATTGCAGTGGCATTTCATAATGGGACAAAGTGATTATAGGTTGAATTTTTAAAGCCTGCATCTTAGCAAATAAATGGTCGTAAAATTTTAAGCCATCTAAATTGGGTTCTTTTTCGTCACCTTGAGGAAAAATTCTACTCCAGGCAATTGAAGTTCTCAAAGCACTGATTCCTGTTTGTTTTAAAAGGGTGAGGTCGCTGTCATAACGATGATAAAAATCTACCCCATGTCTTTTACCGTAAGCAGCCGTGTTTTTATCTGCCATTGCTGTTTGAATATCACTAGTCGTTATTTGGTTTACTTTTTGATAATCATTTGGGTCTTTAGCTGAATCGTACTTTTCAACATCTGCAATTGAAAAACCTTTTCCACCCTCATTCCAGGCTCCTTCAACTTGATTTGCTGAAGTTGCCAAGCCCCAAATAAAATTTGGGGGAACATTATAATAATCCATATTCTCTCCTAAACTAGTAACATGACGTTGTCGTTATCCGATACATTTTTCTTTGCTGCGTCTTTATCTATTATTGGTAATACTTGCAAAAAGTCTTTAGTATTGGTTACAACCATTAAAACCGTGGGATCATAACCCGCTTTTTTTATTTCAGCAATATTAAATCTAATCAGCTCTTGTCCTTCTTTAACCTCGTCTCCCTTTTTGACAAATTGCTCAAAGCCGCGACCTTTTAATTCAACCGTATCTATGCCAATGTGAATTAGAACATCTGCGTTATTTTTTAAATGCAATCCAATCGCGTGTTGACTTTCAAAAACAGCGCTAACTACTCCATCAGCAGGTGCAACAATGCGACCTTCTTCTGGTATTATAGCAATGCCTTTTCCCATCACGTTGCTCGAAAATGTCGGATCGCTAACTTGTGTAATGTCTTCTAGTTTTCCTTTAACAGGTGCTTTTAAGTTAAAACTTGGATGACGTTGAGAATTAACCTTATCTTGTTTACTTTCTACCTGCTCTGTCTGAACCGGGTCATCAAAACCGATTAGCCAGGTAGCTATGAAAGTGACAATACTGGCAACTATCATAATAATGATTGCCTGTATGACAAAGTTTTCAGTCTTAGAAACCCACATTGGTAAACTTAAAATAGCGGGAGTAACATAAATAAATGCTTTTAACTTCAAGAAACTAGCTACTAAGCCGGCAATTGCTCCTCCAATCATTGCGCCATACATTGGCTTTTTTAGCTTAAGGTTAACACCAAATAATGCCGGTTCTGTTATACCACCTAAAAAGGCTGTCGCACTTGACGAAAGGGCAAGAGATTTTAACTTTTTATCTTTGCTTTTTAAGCCAACTGCAAGTGAAGCTGCCGCTTGTGAGATATTAGAACAAAGCGCAACGACACGAATAATCGGATCAAAACCCTGTTCAGCCACTAATTGAATACTAATAGGCGATAAAGCTTTATGAATACCAACTGAAACCAACCATGGATATGCGGCAGCTAAAATAGGAATTGCTATGAAGCCGGCATTACGGAATAACCACATTGAAATAAACGCAATACCTTGAGAAATCCAGTTTGAAAGTGGACCAATAAATAAAAATACTAAGGGAGCAGTAAGTAACATCGTCAGCATTGGTTCCATGAAAACTTTAACCATACCTGGTGTGATTTTCCTAACAAACCTATAAATGTACGACATTATCCATACAGACAGAATTGCAGTGATTAAAGTCGAAGAATATTGAATTAGTGGCACTTGCAACCCTAAAAACTTAAATGGCTTATTTGCTGTTACGATGCCCACCCAATTAGGATTGACGGTAACTAAACCGATGAATGCACCTAGCATACTATCCGTTTTAAATATTTTTGCGGCAGAAAAGCCAACATAAGCTGGGATAAAATAATATCCCGTATCAAAAATCAAATTTAAAAGTTGGTATGTTTGACTTTTATCAGACATTACATGAGTAATTGTCAAAATCAAGAGTAAGACCTTACCCATACCAGCCCCCGCTAATAAAGGTATAGCAGGGGCAATCGAACCAGTAATCGCACTGATAATTGCATCAAAGATACTTACTTTTTTCTTCTCACCACTTGGATTTTCAGCATTGGATTGAGAGTCTTCCAGCTTAATATCACTTGCAAGTTGGTCGTATACTTCTCCCACATTATTTCCTATTACAAATTGGAATTGTCCTCCTTTTTGTATTACTTGCAGGACACCGTCAATCTTTTCGGCTTGTTCGGGATTCGCTTTTTGATCATTTTTCAAAACAAACCGCAGTCTAGTTGAACAGTGGACCACAGATTGAATATTATCTGCACCTCCAATTGCAGCTAAAATTTCTTTAATCATCTCTTCGTATTTCATTCTTTTTCTCCGTTTCTGAAGTTATTTTGTTTATGTGAATGGCTAAATACATTACTTCTTCGTTGCTAAGATCATAATTGTATGTCTTAGTGATATATTCTTTGATCTTCAAAGCACATTTATAAGCGGCAACATCACTGTTTTTTATGACCTCAAGAATTTCACTACTCAAGTCACCAAAAGATTTTTTATCCTTTTGATAGACCATATATTTCCAAAAAAATTTTAAATGTATTACGAACCGGTTATAACTTAAAGATTGATAATCAATATTTATCTTAAAGTAATAACGAACTATTTTGGTAATTTCCTTAATAAAATCAACTGATTTCTTGAAATCACTAATATCGTTACCTAACTCTCCACTAATAATATGAACGGCGATAAAACCGGCTTCATCTTCTGGAAAATTTAACTTAAACTGCTTATTTAATAACTTTAAAGCCCAAATTCCATATCTATACTCTTTCGGATAATAATTCTGAATTTCCCACAGAAAACTATTGCTTAAATAAAGTCCCTTCTTTCCCCTTTCTACGCTGGTTGCCAAATGATCAGTCAAAGTAATATAAACACTGTCTGCGAGCTCTATCCCTTCTTCCCTTTTTAACCTATCAACAATTTTTTGTGCAATTTGAAAAAAGATGGGATCTGTTTCGTGAATCGTTTGCAATAAAACTTTTCTTTGTTCGTCACTTACCGGAGAAAAAATTTTATAAACTTTGTCTTTAGGAATGGTATCTCCTACTTTTTTGCCAAAAGCAATCCCTTTTCCCAAGACAACAATTTCTGCCCCATTTTTATTAGTGGTCACTACTCCGCCGTTATTCAGTATTTTTTTAATAATCATTTTCATTCCCTTTTGACAAAAAAAGACTCACTCATCCTCAGATTAAGGATAAGTGAGTCTTGCGCCACATTGTAGCTAACAAATCCACTCTTATTCACTTGCCATATTAATAATATCGCTTTCATGAATTATGTTCAAGTTTTTTTAGAGATTTTCATCCATATTAAAGGTTAATTTAGACATATTGATTGAGTCAATCATCATTTGTGCCCACAATTTTTCTGACCGTTTGCGAGTATAAGTCACTGTTTCTTGATTAGCCTTAGTCAAATATGAAGTCAATTCATCACCAGTTTTGCCTTGAGCTTGAGCAATCACATCTTCTACACGCCTGCGATAGTATTGGTTAAGTTCATTTAAATAGTCAGTATCTAATTGCACAAATTGTGGGTAATGACTTTCTACTAAAACAGCCAAAGATTTATAATACCACCAAGCATCATCAAGATTATATTCCATAGAAGTATTGTTGTATGAAGGATCAGTGTCATTCATATTGGCAAAAAATGGCACAAAAGGTGTGAATGTAGGTCCGCCGATACATAACCACATGATTGCAGCCTTATCACTTTCAACATCGTTTCTTATCTGTAAAATATGTGAATTTTGCGTTCTATTCAATCCTATAGGACGGAAACGATGTTTTTCTTCTTCTGTTCCTTTGCCAAAGGGATCATAAGGTGTGTTTTGGTAATGGCTACCAAGCACAAATTCAATGTCTTCTCTGGTAATTTTCTTAGCTGCTCGACGAATAAATGGCAAATCTCCGTCAGTAGGATCTTGCTCAATTTCAGGATTAAAATATTTTTGACCGTACCACACGCGGTTAGTATTATAAAATCGATCTTGCTGACTATAGGTACCAAAAATATGGCGGAAATTCCAACCCTGGTGATCAACGTTTAAATGATGTTGCGCCACAAACTCTTGAATGCCTTCACTCCACATAAAGTTGTCTGAATCATCAAAGTCCACTTGTTCAATTGATACACGGTTAGCAGCTATGGCATAAGCATCATCTGGAATACGCTGTGCCACCCAATGATGACCGGTAACGATTTCCATGTACCAAATTTCATCCTTATCACCAAAAAGGACTGAATTACCTGCTGGTGAGCCATATTTGGCAATTAGTTTACCTAAATATTCAACACCATTTCTGGCGGAGTGAATATAAGGTAAAACAACAGACTGCATACAATCCTCATCAAGACCGTCTTTTACTAGTGGATCAAAAGCAAGCGCACGTTCATTACCGTATGTTGATTCAGTACATGACATTGCCACGTTTTCTTTATTAATACCACTTTCATCGTAATATCCACGGTTTTTGTAATCAACATTTGGTACAGCCGGAACAGCTTGAGCATTTTCAGGCAAGTCTAGTTCAAACTTATTCAACCAAGACTTAATTTTACGACCTGACTCATTTTTAGCAGCAGGTCTGATGATAAATTTTTGCGGTGTAATGGGACGAAAAGTATCATCATTACGAGCAATCATGGTCGAACCATCAATCGAAGCTTTTTTGCCAACTAAAATAGTAGTACACGCACTGTATTCTTTCATTAATATCTCCCCTTGAAATTGTTTTATATTAAATTAAATCATGAAATAGACCCACTGCATAGTTTGCAGCATCAAAATCGGCTAGATCGCTAGGTTTTTCGCCTAAACCAACTAATTTAACCGGTAGTTTCATTTCGTTTCTGATCGCTAAAACCACTCCCCCTTTAGACGAGCCGTCCAACTTGGTTAAGACCAATCCAGTAAGTTTAGTCGTTTTATCAAAATCTTTAGCTTGTAAAAGCGCATTTTGACCAGTTGAGCCATCCAAAACTAATAAGGTTTCTGTCGGTTCAGCAGGTGCCTGCTTCTTAATAGTACGCTCGATTTTTTCAAGCTCACTCATTAAATTCTTTTTATTTTGCAGGCGTCCTGCAGTATCCACCAACAAATAATCATAATTTTCTTTTAGGGCTTTATCGGTTGCGTCGTAAACTACTGAAGCGGGATCAGCCTGCTGCTGTCCCGTAACAACCGGCACACCAACTTTTTCGCCCCATTGTTCGAGTTGCTCAACAGCTCCTGCTCTAAAAGTATCAGCTGCTGCTAAGAGAACAGATTTGCCTTGGTCTTTGAAACGTTTCGCCAATTTGCCAATCGTGGTGGTTTTACCAGCACCGTTGACACCTACAAAAAGATAGATGTTAGGTTTGCCATCATTATGTACTTTAAGCTTTTCGTTTTCAGAATTACCATTTTCGTCATAAAGATTAACTAATTTTTCTACTATGACTTTCTTCAAATCATCACGAGATTTTGCTTTTTGTAATTTTGCCTCATCTCGCAACTCATCAGTTAATTCTTCAGCTGTTTCATAACCGACATCGGATTCTATCAGTAACTCTTCCAGATCATCAAAAAAATCTTCATCAACTGTACGAAATTGAGCAAAAAACCGATTTAGCCTTGCGCCAAAGCCTTGGTTTGTTTTTTCTAAACCCTTTTCGTATAATTCAGTTTCATTCGTGACCTCTTTTGCATCTGACTCACTCTCACCCCGCGATTCACTAGATGAAGACTCACTCTCACTGTCTTCGCTTTTTGTGGTAGCAGTTGCATCCTTTTCTTCTTGTGCTGAATCATCACTTAATTCTGAACCATTTTTTGTCTCTTTGTCTAGTGGAGTTTGATCTCTATCCTGCCCTTCTTTTGAGGCCTCTTTTTCAGTCTGCTTTTTTTCTTCTGCAGTATTCTTTTCTTCATCTTCGCCAAATAAAGACTTTTTAATTTTATCAAATAATCCCAATTTTATTTCACCTCATTTTTTAATTCTTTTAAAGAAACAGACAATACTTGTGATACACCCGATTCTTGCATCACCACGCCGTATAACTGATCTGCTCTTTCCATTGTTCCCCGTCTATGTGTTATCACAATGAATTGCGTGTGCATATCATATCTTTCCAAAAATTGGGCAAAACGAGTAACGTTGGCATCGTCTAGTGCTGCTTCGACTTCATCAAGTACGCAAAATGGTACTGGTTTAACTTTAAGCATAGCAAACAATAACGTGATGGCAGTTAAAGCTCTTTCTCCACCCGAAAGCAAGCTCAACTTTTGCAGCTTCTTTCCTGGTGGTTGGGCAATAATTTCAATTCCGGTTGCAAGTAAATCTTCAGGTGCGGTTAACACCAGTTTGGCATTGCCACCACCAAATACTACCGGAAATAAATCTGAAAAACTCTCTGCCACAGCATTAAATGTTTTGCTAAAACGATTGCAGACTTCTTGGTCCAACTCTGACATTGATTTTTCCAAATTATCCCGACCTTTTAACAAGTCGTTTTGTTGTCCATTGAGAAAATCATAGCGTTTTTTAACATTCTCATATTCTTCAATAGATTTCAAATTAACTGGACCAATATCTTCTAAGGACATACGATGTAATTTGACATCCCGCTCCAGTTGCGTCCTATTTTCTTTGTTATTGGTAGTTTTTGCCTGCTCAAGTGCAGCTTCATATGTTAACGAGTAGTCCTCACTTAGTCTAGTGAGTCGCTGGTCAATTTTACTGTTAAATTGTGCAATTGCCACAGAAAATCTTTCTTGTTCAGCAGCAGCATCTTTACGTAAGTCATAGTTACGGCTTGCTACCTGATCAAGCTGATTGATCTTGGCATCAAATCGACCCAATTTTGAGCTTAATGTATTCAGTTGCTTTTGTAAATCTTGCCTTTGTGTTTCACTCTTAGTTTTTTCAGTTTCATACTTGGTCTTGTTTTCATGATCAAGATTACTGTTTTGCTCAAGACCGCGTAATTTTTCTGTTAAGACGGTAACTTGCTTTTGCTGCCGCCCTAGTTCACGTTTTTTCTCGGCTTCCTGATTAGCGAAGTTTTCCAGTTTATTGGCATAAACGGCGATTTGGGGGTCAAGTTGACCTAATTTATCTTGCACTTGCTCATTTAATGTGGAGAAGTTCTTGATTTTATTTTGCAGATCAGCAATCAAACCTTTTTGAGTGATTATTTCCTTTTCAAAAGTTGCTTTTTTGGCAGTAGCTGATTCTAATGCCTCTTTGGTGGAGGCAATTTCTTTATTTCTTTCTTGTTCCTGATGCTCAAATAATTTGTTTGCTTCTTTCAGTCTGTTAACTTCTTTTTCTTGATTTTGATAAGAAAGAACGGCTTCTCCCAAGTCACGACTTAGTTGCTGTTTTTCTTCCTGTTTCTGTGCTATTTCTTTTAACAGGTTATTTTCTTGAGCGTCTATTTTGTTAAATTGTTCTTCTTCACCAGCAATTTTGCTGCATATTTCTTTAATAGCTGCCTGCAACTTGTTAATTTCAGCAACTGTCTGCAGAGGCGAATTGCTTTTTTGATTGCGAGTACCGCCAGTCATGGATCCACCTGGTGAAATAACATCACCATCAAGTGTGACTATGCGGTAGCGGGCAACGCGCTGCCTAATTGTCATAGCACTTTCAATTGTATCAACGACTATAGTACTACCTAGCAAATAATTAATGGCAGAGTTGATATCTACTCCTGGAATACTGGCAACTAATTCACTCGCTATACCTTGGTAACCCTCAAAAGCTGATATAATTTTGACAGTTGAAGGCGGTATCGTATATTCTCTAAGGCCATCTAATGGTAAAAAAGTTGCTCGTCCTGCCCCCCGTTTTTTGAGCTTATTAATTGCATCCCGGGCGTCAGTTTTTGTTTTGGTAACTAGGTCTTGCACTCCGCTACCTAATGCAGTTGCCATAGCTGCTTCAAACTTAGCCGGAAAAGAAATTAATTCACCTACGGCACCAATTACCCCGGGATAATCTGCCAAATTATTGAGAACGTTCTTAACACCATAATAGTAGCCTTCATGACGTTTGCGAATATTTTCTAAAGCATCATTACGCGCTTTTAACTGGTTGTATTGCTGCTTGTGACTTTCTAAAGCTTGTTTAACAGCAAATAGGCTTTTTTGCTTTTCTGTTCGCTTTTTAGTGAGACCTTCTAAATCAGTTTTTTCAGACTGATATTTTTCCTTCAGTCTCTTGCCTTCATCTCTTAAACGTTTTAGTTCATCAGTCTCATTTGCAAGTTGTTGGGCGACATCGGTGGTCTGATACTGGCTACCATCCGTAATTTTCTTCAACTCAGACTTAAGATAAACTATTTCATTATTATTTGAAGTTTGATCTTGCAACAGCTGAATGTAATTAGTTCTCATTTTTTCAAGACGGGCATTTAATTCATCTGGATTATCTTTTAGCTGTTGCGCAAGTTCAGCTCGCTTTTCTTGCAGGCTTTTTTGCTTTTCAAGCAAATAGTCTTCTTGTTCTCTTAAAGATAAGCAATCTGTTTTTAAAGTGGTAATTTGTTTTTCTAGTTCTTCTAGTTCAGACTGATACTCTTTTTTGGTTGCTTCACTGTATTGCTTGCTCTGCTCAACAACTTGCAGATTGGTATTGATATCAGAAAGTTTCTTTGTCAAAGCCAGCAAATTTTGTTGAATTTGCTCTCGTTGAGTATTTAATTTTTTATACTCTTCCCTTTTAGAGGCAACAGCATTTTGAGACTCTTTTACTTCACGGTCAAGTTTTGACAAAAGAACTTGGTTTTGATCAGCCTTTTCCTGTTCTGCATGTTTTTGCTTATCTAGGTCCTGTATCTCAAAAGCTAGCAAAGCTTTTAGTTTCTCATCTAAACCTTTTTTCTGAAATTGGTATTCCTTAGCTAAAGAACTTTGTTCATGAAGTGGTTCAATTCGTTGCGCCAATTCCTTAACTAAATCGTTTATCCTAATTAAATTTTCAGTCGTTTGCTTAAGTTGAACTGCTGCTTCTTCTTTTTGTTTTTTAAAATGCAAAACTCCTGCTGCTTCTTCAAATAATGACCGGCGCTCTTCCGGTCTGGAATTGAGGATTTGGTCCACTCGACCTTGAGATATAATAGCAAGACTGTCTTGAGAAATACCAGAATCTAAAAACAACGCGCGAACATCTTTTTGTCTGACGTTTCTCTTGTTGATTAAGTATTCGTTATCTCCCGAGCGCAAAATTCGGCGGGTCACGACTACTTTATCATCTTTAAAGTTCAGCTCACGCTTTTTATTGTCAAAAATCAGGGAAACTTCTGCATGATTAGCGGGTTTGCGAAATTCACTGCCGGCAAATATCACGTCTTTCATATTTGAGCCCCGTAATGATTTAGCGCTGGATTCACCCATAACCCAGCGAATTGCCTCAGTGATATTACTTTTGCCACTACCGTTAGGACCAACTATACCAGTAATACCGGTATCAAATTGTATCTTTGTTTTTTCTGCAAAAGATTTGAACCCGTCAATTATCAACTCTGTAAGTGGCACACACTCATCTCCTTAATTGAGTTTAGACAAGGCAACCTTGGCAGCTTCCTGTTCGGCAGCCTTCTTATTATGCCCTTGTCCTTGAGACATTATCTTACCATTAACTACCAATTGAACCGTAAAGTTTGACGGCATTTGTTCTTCTTTTAAAACCTCATACTCAATTTTAACAGGACCATCTTGTTGTAAGAACTCCTGCAAATCGGTCTTGTAATCGCGTGAAGCATCAAATTTGCCCGCATCAATTAACGGATAGACAGTCAAATTCAAAAAATGTTCGACAGCTTCCATGCCTTGATCAAGAAAAAGCGCACCGTTAAATGCTTCAAAAACATCTTCTAAAAGCGTCTTACGTGAGCGCGCACCTGCTTTTTCCTCACCATGACCCAGATTAATTTCCGCTGGAAAACCAAATTTTTGGGCAAACTCTGCAAAGCCTTCTGTATCTACAATATTAGAACGCATTCTGGTTAACTCACCCTCATTTAAACTAGTGAAGTTGCGGTAAAGGTAATCAGAAATTGCTAACTCAAGAACAGCGTCTCCCAAAAACTCTAGTTTTTCGTAATCACGAATTCCTTCTTCTGGATGTTCGTTAGCATAAGACGAATGGGTAAAAGCTTCCTCTAATAACTTCGGATTATTAAATTTAATTTTATATTTATCATATAGACGATTAATAAATTTAGTACTTACCATTTTGTCATCCCCTTAATACAATGATTATACCAGTTTTTACTAGTAAAAAAGAAAACTATTGTCTCTAATAACAATAGTTTTCTCAACATTAGTTTTTAAGCCTTAGTTTATTTCCCATAGGCAACTTTATACCATAATGGGTGGCCATTGTTTAATTGTGAAGCTTTTTGTGAATAACCTGTAAGTTTACTATTTACTGCATCAATTTGATATGCGTTATAAAGTGGAACCACGTAAGCCTCATCAAACATATATTGTTGCCACTCATGGAATTTTTCTACACGATACTTATGGTTAAACGATTTTTGAGAATCCATTTCTTTAATAAGTCTCGTATTTTCTGGGGTTACAAATCGAGAATAATTAGACATTGTCCCTTCACTATACATTTGCTCTTGAGACGGTTCAGTTGAAAGCCCCCAAGCTGCCATGAACATGTCAACATCAGGTGAATCATGCTGAACTTTATCATAAAAGGAGTTAAATTCTGTTAAACGTCCTCCAACTAATTTAACGTTTAAGCCAATTTTATGCCACTGCTGAATAAAATTCTGCATAATGGGTTGTTGGATTGAATTACCAGACATTGCCATGAAATGAATTGTTAATGGCTTACCATTAGGCTGCACACGCCATTTACCTTTTTTCTTATAGCCTGCCTTATCAAGAATTTTATTAGCCTTTTTGAGGTCATAATTATAACCCTTTACACTTTTATCAAAATAATCACCAAATTGAGCCGGTATTAAAGTAGGTATCTGAAAACTTAAACCATCAGTATAGTGCTTATATACTGCATCAGTATTCATTGCATAGGCTATTGCTTGTCGCAATGACTTATTATTCATTTTAGCCTTAGGATTCATCAAATTCTTTGAATTTTTACTATCCCATTTTCCGACCTTGAAAGACAAATAACTGTAGTATAAAGGGATTTTTGCAACAAATGTAACATCTTTAGTATCCTTTACTTGTTTCCATTGGCTATTAGTTACTCTGATAATATCAAATTTATGGTTTTTAATAGCTTGAGAAGCAGAATTCGGTGATACGACTTGATAAATAATTTTATCGAGTTTAGGTTGTCCACGCCAGTAATACTTATTATGTATCCAAGTTACAGATTGACCACGAACAATGTTTTTAACCTTGTAAGGGCCAAAGAATAAAGGATCCTTTCTCAAGCGATCAGATGATTCTAATTTATCAAAGGGAATATTTTTCAGATAATGATAAGGAGCTGCATTTTCCCAAATATAACCATTTCCACTATAATACATTCCAGGCTTTAATTCTTTACAATGTAATATTACTTTTCTACCTTGAGGTCCATCTGGCATTTCTATACCAGAAATAGTCTTAGCCTTGCCTTCATGATATTCTTTCATACCATTTATGATATTGAACTGAGAAGCATACCTTTGCGACTTCGTAGCTTTATTAGCAATAATTTCATAAGCAAATTCAACATCTTTTGCAGTCACTTGTTTACCATCTGACCACTTAACTCCTTTTTTAAGAGTAATAGTCACGGTTTTAGCTTTTCGATCTAACCGTAAAGTCGCAGCCCCTTTATCATTAATTTTATATTGATCATCAGTATCAAATAATGATTCCTGCCCTGGACTTGAAACATCAGCATCTGGCTGATTCATTTGCAGTTCTTCATTAAAAATTCCAGTAAAAGGCGTGTCAACTACCTCAGCAACTTTAATTGTTCCACCTTTTTTAGCGGTTTTTATAGGAGTTTGAACGGGAAACTTACTAACCGTTTTTGTTTCCTCATTGCTCATTGTACTTTTATTGCCACAGGCAGCTAATGATAATGCTGCAGCTGATACAACACCTAATGAACCCAAAACTTTAATTTTTTCCATTATGCATGTCTCCTTTATAATAAATAATTAATATTATTTTTTGGAAGCAAGTTAACAGATCAATGTTAGCACTAAAAATTCAATTTGCAATACTCATATATTTTAAATATTGGTAAACAAAAATACCATACAACTAATTTAGCTATAAAAAAGTCTAACCCTTTTCGAGTTAGACTTTTTTATAAAATAAAATTACTATATCTAATTACTTAGCATAACCAACTTTAAACCAAACTTGGTTTCCGTGGGATGGTTTTAGTGAATAGCCAGTTAACTTACTATTCACAGCTGTGATAGAGTATGCATTATTAACTGGAACTGTATAGGCTTGATCAAGCATGTACTCTTGCCACTTATGGAATTGTTCTACACGGTATTTGTGATCAAATGCTTTTTGTGAATCAATTGCTTTTAGAAGTTTACTATTTTCGGGAGTTACAAATCTGCCTAAGTTAAATGGAGCCCCTTCTGAGTATAGGTCATTAGGTGACGGCTCACTTGACAATTGCCAAGCTCCCATAAACATGTCAACGCCTGGTGCATCGTTTTGAACTTTATCTACATAAGAGTTGAATTCAATTAAACGACCATTATATAAGCTAACATTCAAACCAAGCTTATGCCATTGCTGAATATAATTTTGAACAATTGGCTCTTGTACAGCACTACCTGCTTGACTAAGAAACTTAATTTTCAAAGGTTTACCATTTGGTTGTACACGCCATTTACCCTTCTTCTTGTAGCCTGCCTTATCAAGTATTTGGTTTGCTTTTTTCAAGTTGAAGTCGTAACCCTTAGCACTTTTATCAAAGTAATCACCAAACTGAGCTGGAATTAAAGTAGGAATATGGAATGAAAGACTATTAGAATATTTTTTGTCTACCTGAGATATATTCATTCCATAGGCAATAGCTTGCCGTAATGCTTTATTATTCATCTTAGCATTGGGATCCATAACGTTTTTACCCTTTTTGGCATCCCATTTACCCACTTTAAACGAAAGATAACTGTAATAAAGTGGAATTTTAGCAATAAAAGTTGTATTTTTGGAATCTTTAACTGACTTCCATTGAGAATTAATGACATCAGCTATATCAAATTTTTGACTCTTAATTGCTTGTGAAGCAGAATTGGTTGATACAACCGAGCCAACAATTTTATCCAATTTTGGTTTACCACGCCAATAATATTTATTTGGAACCCAAGTTGCCGATTGACCGCGAACCAATTTTTCAAGCTTATACGGACCAAAGAACATTGGATTCTTTCTGATTTTATCGGAAGATTGAAGCTTGCTAAAAGGTACATCCTTTAAATAGTGGTAAGGTTCAGCACCTTCCCAGAAATAACCATTACCACTGTTATACATACCTGGCTTTAATTCACTATAATGAATTATCATTGTACGTCCGTTTTCACCATCTGGCATTTCTAGTCCAGAAATAGTCTTAGCCTTGCCTTCATGATATTCTTTCAATCCCTTGATTGAAGCAAGGGAATCAGTATATCTTTGACATTTAGTTTCTTTATTAGCAATAATCTCATACGGATATTCTAGATCCTTTGCCACAACTTGCTTGCCATCTGACCATTTTACACCCTTTTTGACGGTAATAGTAATAGTCTTAGCATTTTTATCAAGTTTAAATGTAGCGGGTCCCTTGTTATTAATTTTATAATCATCTTCTACATCAAATAAGGACTCTTGACCTGGAGCAGCTACATCAGAATCTGTTGTTGTAGTAGAAAGTTCACTGGCAAATATACCTGTAAAAGGTGAATCACTCTCGATCGCATATTTAACAGTCCCACCTTGCTTAACAGCCTTTTTCGGCATTTCTTGCGGGAACTTACTTGCTTTTTTAGACTCGTCAGTATTATTACTATTGCTTTTACCACATGCTACAAGTGTTAAAGCGACAGATGACAATATCCCCACAGAACTAAGAAATTTTCCTTTTTTCATAAACTCTCATCACTTTCTTAAATTTTTAAATTTAAATTGGAACAAGTCAATAATCTAATATTAACACCATAAATTAAATTTGCAATAGTATTGTTAATTTTTATTTAATAAGTTTAATTCTTATGTACACTAAATTTTATTATTTTTCAAATATTTTTTATCTTAATACAGCGTGGAAAACATTATATCTTATATCCTCAAAGCTCATTTTATAACTATCAAATCATAGTCAAAAAATTCATTACAAACTTTTAAAAAATCTCGTTCATATAATTATGAAAAAGAAAAACCAGTTCATTTTCTGAACTGATTAAATTGAGATAAAATTATAGCACTTATTTTACATAAGCCACCTGATACCACAAACCGTTTCCTTGCGACGGTCTCTTGGAGTATCCAGTTAAGGCACTATTAACCGCAGTAATTTCATAAGAGTTACTCAAAGGAATAACATAAGCTTCATCAAACATATATTGTTGCCATTTATGGAATTGTTCCACACGATATTTATGATTAAAAGCTTTTTGAGAATCTAATGAATTCATCAGTTTGGTATTATCTGGTGTAGCAAATCTGGTGTAGTTGGATGGTGCCCCAACATCATATAATGCAGCTGGAGAAGGCTCACTTGATAAGTTCCAGCCCGCAATAAACATGTCAACTTCAGGGGCATCATGTTGCACTTTATCATAAAAAGCATTAAATTCTGTCATCCTATTTCCGACTAATTCAACATTTAAGCCAATTTTATGCCATTGTTGAATATAATTCTGGATGATAGGTTCATCTGTGGGGTTACGGCTTTTTGCCAGAAGATTGATTTTAAGTGGTTTACCATCAGGTTGAACACGCCACTTACCTTTTTTCTTATAGCCGGCTTTATTCAAAATTTGACTAGACTTTTTCAGATCAAAATTATAGCCCTTAATATCTTTATCATAGTAATCACCAAATTGTGCGGGAATTAGTGTAGGAACATGAAAAGTTAATCCACTAGTATAATGTTTTGAAACTTGTGCAACATTCATTGCATAACCAATTGCTTGTCTAAGAGACTTGTTTGCCATTTTAGAATTCTTATTCATAACATTCTTATTAGTTTTAGCATCCCATTTGCCTACTTTAAAACCTAAGTAGTCATATGCCAGCGGAATTTTAGCTGCAAAATTAACATTTTTTGTATTTTTTATTTGCTTCCATTGGTCATTGATCACGTCTATCACATCAAATTTATGGCTCTTTATTGCCTGTGTGGCTGACTTGGTAGATACAACCTGACAGATAATTTTATCTAATTTAGGTTTTCCTCTCCAATAATATTTATTGGGAGTCCAAGTTGCTGATTGACCACGAACTAACTTAGATAACTTGTAAGGACCAAAATAAAGCGGCTTTTTTCTAATTTTGTCAGATGATTGTAATTTACTGAACGGAACATCTTTCAAATAATGATAGGGTGCAGCTGCCTCCCAAAAGTAGCCATTACCACTGTTAGTCATACCCGGCTTGAGTTCCGAATAATGCAAAACCATCTTTCTACCAGACTCACCATCCGGCATTTCTATTCCAGAAATTGTTTTGGCCTTACCTTCATGAAAAGCTTTCATCCCTTTGATAAACTCAAATTGACTAGTATATCTTTCCGTCTTAGTCGCTTTTGTTGCCATGATTTCATATGAGTATTCCATATCTTTGGCAGTGACTTGCTTGCCATCAGACCACTTTACGCCCTTTTTGACCGTAATCGTAACCGTTTTATCTTTTTGATTAATTCTCAAAGTAGCGGGACCTTTGTCATTAATTCTATAATTATCGTCTGTGTCAAAAAGAGATTCATCTGCTGGTCGAGCAACATTAGCGTCAATTTGTGTCATGGAAATTTCATCACTAAAAATCCCGGTAAAAGGTGAATCAGTTTCAATCGCAATTTTTACAGTTCCACCTTGCCTTGATTCTTTTTTTGGGACCGTTTGAGAAAACTTGTTGGCTGTCTTTGCGTCATTATTATTGTCTTTATTACTGCTTTTGCCACAAGCAACTAAAGTCAATGCTGCAGCACTTATTAAGCTTACGGAATTAAATATTATAGTTTTTCTCATTTTCGTAACTCCTTTTTTCATATTTTAAGTCAATAAATAAATTTATTAATAGATAATAGCATAAATTATTAAAAAATCAATATATATCTTATTATTATATTATCTTTTTTTATTACTTTACTTATTTTAAAATGCGAGATTAGATATTTTAAAGTCCTTACTTTTACTTAAAGAAATTGCGATGCAGAGATATAACTTACATATTAATAATTAACTAAAAGCAAAAATATAAAATCCAGTATTGTGAGAGCAATACTGGGTTTTATAAATTATTTATTAAACTAAAATTACGTCTTCAGGAACATGTCCGCCATGCAGCTTTCTTTTACTGTACTGATTTGTATTTGTAAAGCTTGTATTGAAAGCTGCTTGTACAGTAGAAAACCCAAGTCCAGCAATAACTGAAACGCTTAAAATGATTTTTATAAGTTTTTTCATTTTAAATCAACTCTTTTATATTTATATTATTAAATTATAATTCTTTTATTAAGAAGTTCAATATTATTTTAATGATATATAAAAAAGCAGTCTTGCAAAAAACAAAACTGCTTTTACTTTTAAATAGTTTTTAATTAATTTTCTCTCTGACGAGCATCTCCAGCCCGTGACAAAGCACGTCCAACATAGTTAATGCTTAATGAAATTGCAAGCAATAATATTGTAGCTGGTAACCATAACCAAGGTCGACTAACCACATTGACTGGATCATTGGCAAAGCCAATCAAAGTACCCAGTGAAGGAACTGTGGAAGGCAATCCATAACCAATAAATGAAAGTGTTGCCTCAATACCAATATTACCAGCAACGGTCAACACAACATCAATAATCACCATTGAAGTAATGTTAGGCAAAACTTCTCTAAACATGATCTTAAAATCAGAAGAACCAGAAGTTTTTGAAGCCAAGACGTAATCCCTTTCTCTTTGTGAAAGAACAAATGCCCGGAAATATCTCGCAGTCCCAGTCCAGCCAAACATTGATATGATCCAAACCAAAGTTATTGCACTGTAATGAGGTATCACAGTTACCAAAACAATTTCAATTGGCATTTGCGGTAATACCTGTACAAAGTCCACAATTCTCATAATTATGGCATCAATATAGCCACCATAATAGCCAGAAATTAGACCAATTACTAACCCTACAGTTTCACACACAGCTGTTACGCCTAAACCAATTAAAATTGAATTGCGTCCACCCATAATTAAAAGGTTAAGGATGTCACGGCCGCCATCGTCGGTACCCAATAGGTGTCCATTTATACCCCAGCTAGTATATGCATCAATAATGTTTGCTTCAGTCACTTTATCTGGGTTTAGAAATAGTGATCCGCCAAAAGTAAGTAATAAAACTAAAACAATCACTATGAAGGCTGTTAATGCTTTTTTATCCTTAACAACTTCCCTAACAATGACTTTAAAGCTTGAAGCAGGAGGAGTGGCTTGTTCTTTTTTAACTTCTTGTGTTGAAGTGGCTTTTTTATTATTAAACATTGATCTTCTCCTCCTTTACTTAATTCTAATCCTCGGATCAACTATACTCATGATAATATCAGAAAGTAAGTTACCAAGAAGGGTTAGTATCCCAAAAATCAAAATTAAAGCAGTTAATGTAGTGTAATCACGTTGAGAAATTGAATCAAGAAATAATTTACCCATACCAGGATAACTAAAAACTGATTCAATAATCATGGATCCACCTAGTAAACCGGTGATAACAGTCCCGAATGAAGAGGCAATAGGTAAAAGTGAATTGCGCAGAATATGTTTATTAAATACGACATTTTCTGGAACACCCTTACTATGCGCCGTACGGACATAATCTTCAACCTTATTATCAACAATTCCTGTTCTCAAGTACTGAACGATTCCAGTAGTTGTTATTAACGCACTCAGTACAGCTGGCAAAATCATATGATAAAGTTGACTGCCGAGTGTGCCCCAAAAACCAGACGCGTTTGGAGAAACAGATCCAGAAATGGGGAACCAGCCTAATGTAAAACCAAACAGCCAAATTCCCAAAATGTAGAAAACAAAACCTGGAACAGCAAAAGTGACATAATTAAAAATTTGTACTGCTTGATCCTGCCATTCATCTTGATGGCGACCAGCAGTAATTCCAAGAGGAATAGAAATAGAATAACTAATAATTGTCGTTAATAAAGATAGCCAAAATGTGTTTACAGCCCGATCCGCAATTAAAGAGGTTACTGGTACTTGTTGAATATAACTAGTTCCTAAATCTCCTTTAAACAAATTACCTACCCAGCGACCATATTGTACAGGAGCTGGATCATATAACCCCGCAGCTCTCTTTAATGCTTCTAACTGTTTAGGGTCAGTATTTGGGTTTATTTGTCCACTAAATGGGTCACCTGGCATCATTTTTGCCAAGAAGAAGACCAAAATACTCAAAATGATCAATTGCGGAATCATAATCAAAATTCTTCTTAAAACCGTTTTCCACATGGTTAGTCTTCCTCCTTCTCATTTATTCGTTCTTGTTTTACCTCTTCTTTGGGAAGAGCTACCCAATGTTTACCTGAAACATGTTGCAAAGGAAATACCCGGCCGTCTTTGTCGTACCACTTGCTTTGATCATTTTGAAATTCTTGTTCAACTTTTTCACGGTGCTTTTTATGCTCTTCACGATGTTCGACGTCAACTTGAGGAATAGCTGAGAGCAATCTTTTAGTATAAATATGCATTGGGTGTCTATAAATATCTTCTCTTGAACCCATTTCAACTAAACGACCTCTATGCATGATAGCCAAGTTTTCAGACATGTGTTTTACAACACCCAAGTCATGGGAAATAAAAAGATAAGCAATATTATATTGTTGTTGAATATGTTTCATGAAATTTAGTACCTGTGCTTGAACTGATAGGTCCAAAGCACTGGTAGGTTCATCGGCAACGACTAAACGGGGATTGGTGGCAACAGCACGAGCTACACCAATTCTTTGTCTTTGTCCCCCAGAAAATTCGTGCGGATATTTATAAATTGAATCACTTGGCATCCCAACAATATCCAATAATTCTTGTACCCGATCCCTTTCTTGATCTGTCGTTAGATTTTCAAAATTACGGATTGGTTCAGCGATAATATCTTCAATGCGTTTTCTCGGATTAAGACTTGACAAAGAATCTTGAAAAATCATCTGCACATCTTTGTTATAGTTTAATTTGCGCCGATTTCTTGATTTAGTAATGTCAACGCCCTTATAAAAAATGTGCCCACCAGTAACTTTTTCAACACCGACTATTGCTTTACCAGTCGTGGACTTTCCTGAACCGGATTCTCCAATCAGACCATATGTTTCACCTTCGTTGATGGTAATACTGACATCATCAACTGCGCGCACATAATCAGTAATTCTGTTCCAAAAGCCTGATCTGATAGGATAATGAACCTTTAAGTTTTTTACCTGAATAATCTCTTTAGCCATATTTATTCCCCACTTACTTCATCTTGAAAGTGGAATGTCTTCCAACAAGTACATCTTACCCAGTGACCAGGTTCAACTTCGTGCATTACCGGATTCTTTTCATGAGCACTAGCTGGAATCCATGGGATTCTAGCTGCAAACCTGTCTCCTTCTCTAGGCATATTTTGCAATGATGGAACTGTTCCCTGAATAACGTGCAAATCTTCTTCTTCATCCTCAGACTGAGGCATGGAATTAAGAAGAGAGCGTGTATATGGATGCAGAGGATGTTCAAAAATTGTCTTAACATCAGCTTTTTCAACAATTTGTCCACCATACATAACAGCAACTTGATCAGCTGTTTCAGCCACTACTCCTAAATCGTGGGTAATTAAAATAATACCAGATTGAGATTCTTTTTGAATATCTTCAAGTAAATCAAGAATTTGAGCTTGAATAGTAACATCTAAGGCAGTGGTCGGCTCGTCCGCAATAATGATCTCCGGTTTACATGCAACTGCCATAGCGATCACAACACGCTGTCTTAATCCCCCAGAAAGTTCAAAGGGATACATTGCATAAGTTTCTTGCGGCTTGGGCATTCCAACTTGATTGAAAAGTTCGATTACACGATCATGCCGTTCCCTTTCCTTCATATTAGTATGATAATATAGAGTTTCTGCGACCTGATCACCGACACGCATCAACGGGTTCAAACTAGCTAAAGGATCCTGAAAAATCATGCCAATCTTATTACCACGTATTTTATCAAAGAGTGATTCATTTAAGCCTACTAAATTCAATTCATTATAAAGAATATCACCAGTGACTTTCGTGTTTTTGTGGTCATACAAGCCAATAATACTAGATGCAATTGTACTCTTACCACATCCAGATTCGCCTACAATAGATAGAATTTCATTTCGCTTCAATGTTAAATTGATATCATCCGCAGCATCATAAAACTTTCCATTTAAACGATATGCAGTATGCAAATGCTGGATATCCAGTAAGAGATCACTTTGTTTTTCCAAAGGTCATTTCCCCTCTCAAATTTTCAAACAATTTATTAAAGATATTTAATAAATTTATTTAATTTCTAATTATAACCATGAAACTTGTCGTATGCAAATTTATAATTAAATTTTTTGTTTATTTTTTATGTGCAACAATGTAATTAACAGCATCTCCAACTGTTTTTATTTTTTCTGCATCTTCATCAGAAATCTCGGCGCCGAATTCATCTTCTAATTGCAGAATGAATTCTACCAAGTCAATGGAATCAGCGTCCAAATCACTTGTAAAGTTTGTATCCTTGGTAATTTTATCCTTATCTACTTCAAAGTTATCTGCCAACATATCACGTATTTTTGTAAAAATCTCTTCTTCAGTCATTTTAGTACTCCTTGTTAATATTATTCTTTATTTGCAAATTCAGCTTTAAACTCATCAATAATTTTTTCTTGTAGTATTTTATCAACTTGTTTAAGAGTGAAATAAACAGCACGTTCACCTGAGCGTCCATGCGTTTTTACCACTGGTGCATTAACACCAAGCAGAACCGCTCCACCGTATTTATCAACATCAAATTTTGACACTAGTCCTTTTAATGCCCTTTTGATCATTAATGCTCCTAATTTAACAAAAAGACCATTATTTAGCAAACTGTTTTTTAAGAGGTGGATTAAAACTCCCGAAGTTCCCTCAATATTTTTTAAGACAGCGTTGCCAGTAAAACCATCAGTTGCAATAACATCAGCTTTACCATCAAGGAGTTCATTTCCTTCAATATTGCCAATAAAGTTTAATTTACTGTCGAGCAGTAGCTGATAAGCTTTTTGATGAACATCATCGCCTTTATCATTTTCTGCTCCATTATTGAGTAAACCAACGCGGGGATTGTTTATGCCCCTCACCTTTTCGGCATAGTATGAAGCCATTTTGGCCCAATCAAGCAGATATTCCGGCTTGCTCTTAGCATTTGCTCCAACATCTATCATATTAAAACCATCATCAGAATTTTTAACAGGTAAAGTCGGCATCAAACCAGGACGAGCTACACCCTTAATACGGCCAATGATAAATATTCCGGAAGCTAAAATAGCACCAGTGTTGCCCATTGAAAAAAGTGCATCAGCCTTGCCCTGCTTCACAAATTGCGCTGCAACGACAAGTGAGGAATCCTTTTTTTGGCGAATGGCTTTTACGGGTTCGTCCTCATCCTTAATAACTTCAGTAGTATTCACAATTTCTATTTGACTTATATCATTACCTAATAAACTTTTTATTTTAGTTTGATCGCCAAATAAGATGAATTGAGTATGGGCCAATTCTTTCTTGACTCGTAATACTGCTTTTATAACAGCTTCAGGTGCTTTTTCTCCACCCATTGCATCAATTGCAATAGTTTTCATAGTTACCACAATCTTTTCTAAGTTCTTTTTTGTTGTAATTGTTTATATTCTAACACTTGCTTTAAATTTTCATTTGCTGGATTCTTTAATGAAGGATCAGTTCTAATTAATTTTTTAGCTTCTTTTTGCGCAACGACCATCGTTTCGTAATTATTGACTACACTGCCAACTTGAAATTCCGGTAAGCCAGACTGCGCTTTGCCAAATAAGTCCCCTTCACCACGCATCTTTAAATCTTCTTCAGCTAATTTAAAACCATCTGTAGTTGATGCCACGATTTTCATTCGCTTTTTACCGGCTTGAGTATTGGGATCGGCCAAAAAAATACAATAACTTTGAGTTTTTCCTCTACCTATTCGCCCCCTTAATTGGTGCAATTGACTAATGCCAAAACGATCAGCATTAAAAATTACCATCATATTCGCATTAGCCACATCAACTCCAACTTCAATCACACTGGTAGTCACTAAGATGTTGATTTTGCCCTCCGCAAAATCATTCATAATTTCATCTTTTTTATTTCCAGGCATTTGTCCATGCAACAATTCAACTTGTTCTTGCGGAAAATCATGTCTTAATTTAGTAAAAAGCTGTTCAGCATTTTTTAAATCAAGAACTTCAGATTCTGAAATTAACGGTGTGACGGCATAGATTTGAAAGCCCTGCTTTAACTGCTCTCGCATCAATTGATACACTTGATCCATTTGTGTACTTGTTTTCCACGAAGAAATTATTTTTTTACGACCAGCTGGTAAATGATGTATTTCTGAAATGGTCATATTACCATAGACAGTTAAAGCAAGTGTTCTCGGAATTGGCGTCGCAGTCATAGCCAAAATGTCTGGGAGATTGCCTTTATTAATTAAAGCTTGTCTTTGATTGACACCAAAACGATGCTGTTCATCAATAATCACCAATCCTAATTTTTTAAAAATCACATTTGGCTGTATTAAAGCATGGGTACCAATTACTACATTAATTATGCCCTCAGTTAACTCATGATAGATTTCTCTTCGTTCCAAAGTTTTTGTAGTACCCGTTAATAATGCGCAGCGCACACCTAAAGGCTTTAGTAATTCATCAATTTTTTTAAAATGCTGCACGGCTAGGATTTCGGTAGGCACCATAAGCGCCACTTGATAACCAGCCGTAATTGCGGCAAAAATTGCATAGACAGCCACAATTGTTTTACCGGAACCCACATCCCCTTGCAACAGCCGCTGCATTTGAATTGGAGAAAAAAGATCAGCAAATATTTCATTAATCACTTTTTTTTGATCTGGCGATAATTCAAAGGGCAATGCTTTGGTAAGCTTGGCAATTTCTTTTAAATCGTACTTTTTGGCATATCCCTGATTACGCGGGTTAAGTTCTGTTAATTCTGCCAGTTCGGTTTGAAAAATAAAAAACTCTCGAAAAATGGCACTTCTTTTAGCTAATTTGGCTTCTGTCAAATTTTGCGGATGATGCATCTGCTGCACAATTTTTTGCTCAGGTAACAGCCGATACCTTTGCCTAATTGATAACGGAACAATGTCCGCCACATTGTCAGAAAATTCGGTTAAAGCAATATTTATTATGTCGACTAATTTTTTCTGCTTAATGTGGCGATTTACCGAATAAATTGGTGCCATACCATTGTCATTTTCTTTAGCAGCTATAAATTTAAACGCTGCCAGACTTTGGCGCGCCACGTTATATTTGCCGTAAATTGCTACTTCTTTACCAACAATGACCTTTTCTTTTAACCACGGTTGATTAAAAAAATTGACCATGACAACATCATGGTCAATTCGTAACTTAAAGCTTAATTTGCTTTTTTTATATCCAAAGCGGCTCACAAAAGCTTCAGTCGCTACAATTCCTTTCAACATTACCTTTTGACCATCCATGATCTGGTCAAGTGGAATTGTCTGCAGTTCATCATAGCGAAATGGAAAATAATATAACAAATCATAAATACTATAAATTCCTAGACTACCAAGTGCGGCGGCAGTTTTAGTACCGACACCCTTCAAGTCAGTCACAGGAGCAAATAGTTCTTTTGCAATCATAATTATTCAACAGAAATTAAAAAGTTGTATACGGGTTGACCACCGTCATGAATTTCAAATTCAAGGTCGTCGTGCTTTTTCTTAACAGCATCTACAAGTTGTTGAGCTTCTTTTTTATTAGAATCGCGCCCGTACATTACAGTAATAATTTCCGCATCTTCATCAAGCATTTTCTCAATCATTGTTGAGGTAGCAGTGATTAAATCTGTATTTGCAACTTTAATATCACCGTCTACGATGCCCAAGAAGTCATTTTGATGAATTTCAATATCATTAATAGTAGTGTCACGGTTAGCTTTGGTAACTTCTCCTGAAACAACTGTATCAAGTGCATCAGTCATGTTTGCTACGTTATCATCTAGAGAATCATCAGGATCAAATGATAGCATTGCCGTCAAACCTTGTGAAATAGTTTTTGTAGGAACTATGCCAACTGGTATATCGCTAACTTCTGCTGCTTGTTTGGCTGCCATGATAATATTACCGTTATTAGGCATTACAATAGCCTTCTTAGCACCTGATTTTTTGATGGAGTCAATAATGTCTTGAGTTGAAGGGTTCATTGTTTGACCACCAGAGATAATGCGGTTTACTCCTTCACTCTCAAATAATTTTCTAATACCATTTCCGGAAGCAACAGCAATTACTGCAAAATCAACGCTTTCTTGATTTTCTTCACTATTATTAACTATTGTTTCATGCTGGATCCGCATATTATCAATTTTGATTTTTCCCAGCTGTCCGAATTGACTTCCATAAGCAAAAATGGCAGCAGGATGCTCAGTATGAATATGAACCTTAGCTACTTCGTCATCAGAAACAGCTAAAAGCGAATCTCCTAGTTTAGATAAGTGATCTCGAAATTCATCTAAATTGAATGTCTTTTTATTAGGAACATCGGCAGTTAAGTCAACCATAATTTCAGTACAGTAGCCATTAGCAATATCTTGAGTTGAAAGTTGAGATTGAACTGACTGGTGGTGCATTGCATTAATCATTTCATCCATTTCACCTTCATCAGGCTGGTAGCGATCAGCAAATTCCTCACCAAGAAGACCTTCTAGAAAGCCTTCATAAATAAAGAGCAGTCCTTGACCACCTGAATCAACTACGCCAACTTGCTTTAAAACTGGCAATAAGTCTGGTGTAGTCTTCAGCGCCTTTTTTGCACCTTCAACGATTGCTTTCATAACTTCTTCAACATCATCGGTTTCATTGGCCTTATTGGCGCCTTCTTGCGCACCAACTCTAGCAACGGTCAAAATAGTACCTTCAACTGGTTTCATCACGGCTTTATAAGCTGTTGCAACACCATTAGAAAAAGCATTTGCCAACTCCTGTGCATTAAGAGTTTTCATACCCTGAGTTGCTTTGTAAACGCCTCTGAAAAGTTGGGAAGAAATAACCCCACTATTGCCGCGTGCTCCCATCAACATCCCTTTAGCAAGGCTTTCAGTTAAATCACCGACACTATTACTTGTGTTTTGAGCAACCGCTTTAGCACCACTTTCAATAGTTAAGTTCATATTAGTTCCTGTGTCTCCATCAGGAACTGGGAAAACGTTCAAAGAGTTAATAAACTCTGCGTTGCGACCAAGTCTATGTGTAGCAACGCGAACCATATCTCTAAATTTCTTACTATCTATTTCCTTTAAAACCAATATTTCTAACCTCCGCTTGAGTTATTCGTCAAGCACTTTGACACTTTGAACGATGACATTGACAGCTTTAGTTTCAATCCCAAGTTGATTTTTCAAATTAAACTTTACACTATCTTGAACGTTGCGGCTGACCTCGGAAATTTTAAGACCATAGCCGACAATTATATAAACATCAACCGTAATCTTATTATCCTCAGATTTAACAACAACTCCGCGTTTATAATTTGCACGATTTAATATTCCATCGAAACCATCACGGATAGCATTTTTTGAAGCCATGCCGACAACGCCATAATTGGATGTAGCTGCGCTACCAACAACAGTTGCAATCACTCCGTTTGAAATATCAATCAAACCATTTTTTGTTTTGATTTTTACAGCCATGTTTACCTCCGTATCATTGTTCTCAATATTATGTATCTATTTTATCATAGTAATCAAGTTTAAATACAAAAATCCCTTCTTAAAAAATACTTTTGCAGTTGCAATGATCTTAAAGTTATGCTATCTTAACTTAGTATGAAAACACAACAAAGGAGGTTTAGCAAATGGCAAAAGATTATATTACTGGCAAAAAGACAACTTTTGGTAATACACGTTCACACTCACTGAATTCATCACGTCGTGCGTGGAAGCCAAACCTTCAAAAAGTTCGTATTCTTGTTGATGGCAAGCCTAAGCGAGTATGGGTTTCAACTAAGACATTAAAATCTGGTAAAGTTACCCGTGCATAATAAATTTAAAAAAACTAGCAGAATCAATTCTGCTAGTTTTTTGTTTCTTAAATATTTTGAAAACGATCAATATCTTTTGATTGAATAACAGCAACAGTGCCTTTTTTTAAAGATAGTTCAAGCGGCTTTTTTTCTGATAGAAATTCATTTGAACTGAAAGAAATCGGATAATCCCCGTTAAAGTCAGCTAGAGAGTATTTGGCACCGGCAATATTTAAGTGCTGTACTGCAGTTAAAGTGACAACGCCAAAATAATTGTTTTCAGGTTCTTGGTATATCGTGTGCTTGCCAGCATTATAAAATTTAATTGAGTTTTGCTGGTCAATAAGTTCTATTTTTTCAGCAAAAGGATTAAATCCAGGTTTTAATACCATCAGCAAGTTAGACATAAAATGATCTAATCTGCCCCCTGTTGCTCCAAAAATAGCTAAATGTGATACATTATAATCACAAAATGCACACCGCATAATGAGCTCGCTATCCGTTAAGTCTTTTTCTGGAAGTGAATACCTAATATCATTAACCTTACTCTCAATTTGCTCTAACTCATCTTTTTGTAGAGAATCAAAATCTCCTACAGCTAAATCAGCAGTTAACCCCAGTTCTTCTAACAGAATTGCGCCCCGATCGACGCCAATAATTAAATCTTTACTTTTCTTAGCTGCTAAAAGTTTTGCCTTAATATTGCTAGGCCATTGCTTCTTAGGTGCACCTAAAAGAGCCCATGCTTTCATTTTAAAATCTCCGCCAGCTCATCAACTTGCTTATTAATATCTCCCTCACAGAAAAGATAAGAACCTGCCACAAAAATATTAGCGCCAGCCATTTTTGCCTGTTTTGCAGTTTGGGCGTTAATACCACCGTCGACTTCAAGCGGAAAATCAGCTTTAACTAATTCTTTAACCTGACTAATCCTTTTGACAGATTCAGGAATAAATTTTTGTCCACCAAATCCCGGGTAAACTGTCATCAGTAATATTTGATCAAGTTTAGGGATAAACTTAGTTAGGACAGAAATCGGGGTATCAGGGTTAAGAACAACACCAGCCTTAACGTGATTTTGCTTGAGATAGTCCAACCAGTAATTTAGCTTTGCTTCATTCATTGCCTCATAATGCAGCAGCATTATTTGTGCACCGGCTTTAACAAAAGCAGGCACTAACACGTCTGGATTATTGCTCATCAAATGAATTTCGGCCTCTAAATGAGGAAAATCTTTTTTAAAATCTGAAACAAGCTGAGGTCCAAAGGACAAATTCGGTACAAAATGTCCGTCCATAATATCAATATGAAAACGTGTTATACCAGCCTTAGCTGCTATTTTAATATCATCTTTAAGATCAAGATTATTAATATTTAAGATTGATGGTGCAATCAATTTTTTCCTCCTTATTTTAAATATTCAGGTAATCTGCCATTTTCGATTTCTTTGCGCATTAATAAGTAATTTTCATACCGGGATTTTTTTATTTGTCCTTCTGCAACTAACTGCTTTACTTCACACTTAGGTTCATTTATGTGCTGGCATCCCCTAAACTTACAGTTTTGACTGGCCTTTTTGAACTCAATAAAATAATCACATAATTGGTTTAATTTTATCGGAGTTAGATCAATAGCAGAAAATCCCGGCGTATCAGCTAGGTAGCCGTTACCTAATTTAAAAAGTTGTACCGTCCTGGTAGTGTGTTTACCACGATTTAAACTTGTAGAGATAGCAGCAGTTTTTTGCGCTAAATCTTCCTTGAGAGAATTGATCAAAGTCGATTTACCGGCACCAGATTGACCAGCTAAAGTCCAAATTTGCTCAAAACCGATATTAACCGGTAGTGCTTTATTTACTGCTTCTTGGCTTAAGTAAATTTCATAACCGATTTTTTGGTAATATGCAAGATTTTCGTTAATATCTTTAAGTTCTTCTGACTTGGTTAAGTCGCTTTTAGATAAATAGATGCTTACTGCCACATTTTGCCATGAAAAGAAAGTTAAAAACCTGTCTAAAAGTGGCAATGAGAAATCTGGTTCGACTGCTGAAATTACCAGCAGGACATGGTCAACATTCGCTAATGCAGGGCGACCAATCAAGTTTTTACGTGGCAAAACTTTCACTAAATAACTGGTACCTTGGTCATCTATTTGTATTTCAACGTGGTCTCCTACAGTAGGTTTAAATTTATTTTTGCGAAAAACTCCTCTAGCCCTAGTTCTCACAACCCGGCTTTTAGTCTGCACATCATAAAAACCGGCGATTAGGCCAATAATAATTCCTTGAGTATTTTTAGCCATTTTTGACCTTCTCACTTAAAATAGTTTGACCGTCGCGAACAACCTTAAGTGCGCCAGGCCCATCTTTAAGCTGGAACGGGATTGAAAAGTTCATATCTCGTTTAATGTATAAATCGCGATATATGTCGTCAATTGAATGATTGTCATCTGCAATGTAAATTTGGATATGATTGCCACGATTGTTATCGGAATCATCTTCATCATTATTTTCATAGCTGACTGTGAAGTTTTTAATTGCAGTAAGATTGCGCTCCTTTTTCTGCCCTTCGGAAACACTGATAGAAATTGTACTTCCACGTGGTACTTCTGTTCCTGCAGCTGGACTCATTGAAATTATCATACCCTTTTTTACCTTAGACGAGTATGCTGAACTTACCTGCAAAGTAAGTCCATGCTTGTGGGCATATTCTTGGGCATCTTTTAAGGAATAGTCTTTTAAGTCCGGCAATTTAATCATATGATGCTTGGCACGATCGTTTTTACCTTTTGAAACGGTTAAAGTAATAGTAGTTTGTGTAGGTTTGACTTCAACATCTGCTGCAATACTCTGCCCAATAACATGATTAGGTGGCACGCTAGCAGAAAACTGATTTTCGCGAATTACTTCAAAACCCATCTTTTCTAGTTTTTCAACTGCAATTTCATATTCATCCCCAGTCACATCCGGTACTTTAACCATGCCGGCACCGTCAGAAACATAAAGATCGATAAATCTGCCCCGCTTTATTTGTGAACCTGCTGGAGGCGTAGTCTTAATGACTTTACCCTGATCAATACTATCAGAACTTTTATGCTTTATTCGACCAACTTTTAAGCCTACATTTTCAAGCTCATTCCGGGCTTTTTTTTCGCTTAAATTTGTTACATCAGGTATGCGCACATCCTTACGACTATTATTGGTCAGAACAAAAATCATTAACCCAGCAATTAAAACGGCAGCAAAACCGATAAACAGCCACCACCATTTATGCTTGCGCATTGCCTGCGTAAAACTGGCTTTTTTGGGGTGAGAATTTTCTGTCATGTTCTCAGTGTTGGTCTGGTCCTCTTTTATTTCTTCTTTTTGCTTAGAATTAGGCTTAAAATTAGGTAAAATAATTGTTTCATCATTATTATTACCATGTGTCGGATTAAAAAGCGGTTCGTTAGCGCGGCTGGGATTAAGGCTAGTATCTAAATCATCTTGCATTTGTTTAGCAGAATGATAGCGATCTCTTGGATCTTTGGCAGTTGCTTTTAAAACAACATTTTCCAGCGCTTGAGGGACCTCAGGATCCTGCTTTCTAATTGAAGGAATTGGCTCCTGAGCGTGTTTTAAAGCTATAGAAACGGCTGAATCGCCATTAAATGGTACATGTCCAGTAATTAATTCATATAAAATTATTCCTAAAGAATAAATATCTGACTGCTTGGTAACCAGCCCACCGCGTGTTTGTTCAGGAGACATGTAGTGCACTGAACCAATAGCAGAGTTAGTTTGAGTAACTGAATTTTGGTTTAAGGCAACTGCAATACCAAAATCAGCAATTTTAATATTGCCATGCTTATCCATTAAAATGTTTTGCGGCTTAAGATCGCGGTGAATAACATTATGTTTATGCGCTAAAGACATTGCACTTAAAATTTGATCCATAATTTTAATTACAAGTCTTAAATTTAAAGGTGAATTAGCCCTAATATAGTCCTTTAGATCTGGACCATCGACGTATTCCATGACCATGTAAGGCAGGCCGTGATCTGCTCCAACATCAAGCACCATAACAATATTCGGATGACTTAATTCACTTGTCGCTAAAGCTTCTCTTTGAAAACGTGCTAATGTTTGCGGTTCTTTTTGTAAATCTAAGCGTAATATTTTTACCGCAACTTTGCGTTGCAGGATAATATCTTCAGCGAGATAAACATTAGCCATCCCACCTTCGCCCAACGTATCAATAATCCGGTAACGATCTCCCAGTAGATAGCCTTTATTAATCACTGCTCATCACCGCCTTCATTCAAAATTAGGCAAGCAGTGATATTATCCTCACCGCCAACGCGGTTGGCTTCATCAATTAATTTTTGGCAGCGTTCTTTTAATGATAGGTCTTTTGTAGCTAAAATTTGCTGAATTTGAGGGTCACTTAAAGAGTTGGTTAGGCCGTCTGTACATAGCAAAATAATATCATTTTCACCTAGCGCTACTTGTCTATATTCGGGATCAATCGTACTTGAAACTCCTAGAGATTGAGTAATGATATTTTTTTGAGGGTGGTTTCTGGCCTGCTGCTTAGATATTTGGTGCAACTTTACCAGCTCATTAACAAGAGAGTGATCTTCCATTAATTGGGTAAATTCACCAGCTGAATAGCCGTAAGCACGTGAATCGCCTAAATGTGCAATCAAAGCTTCATTTGCAAAAACGATTGCCAAAACAATAGTAGTTCCCATGCCATTGAGATCTGGAAAACGGTCAGCAGTTTTCAAAATAGTTTCATTTTCACTACTTAGCTGCACGTTAAGCCATTTTTGTGCTCTATCACAGTCATAAAAATCGGTATCAACAAAATTATGACCTAAATGGCTGACAGCCATTGTAGAAGCAACATCGCCACCCTGGTGACCTCCCATACCATCACAAACTATTGCCATTAAAGCATTGTTTTTATTCTTAAAAACCTGTACGGAATCTTGGTTACTTTTGCGTATTCGTCCAATACTAGAAGCAAATGCTGTTTTAATCAAAACTTTAACCTCGCACTATAAACTTTGCAATAAAAAAGCCATCACTATCATAACTATCAGGTAAAATCTTTAACATGCCGCTAGGAGCCGATAATTTACCTGCTGTAAAAGGTTGCAGCTCAAACTGAGAATGTGTTTCTAAAAAAGATTTTACTACATCTTCGTCTTCTTCTTTTGTAATTGTACATGTTGAATAGACTAATTCACCACCAGCAGATATTAAGGAACTAATATGATCCAAAATTTCAAGTTGTATTCTTTGTAAATTAATAAGATCAGACTTTGTTTTAGTATAACGTATTTCAGGCTTGCGCCTGATAAGACCTAGACCAGAACATGGTGCATCAACTAAAATTTTAGCAAATTCACCTTTGTCAAAAACTGTATCAGCCTTTCTGGCATCAAGTGGCTTAACCAGCACCTTAGAAGCGACATTCATGCGCCTGCTGTTTGCCAATACTAAATTTAGTTTTTTCTCATGGATATCTAAAGCAGTAACTTGCCCCTGAGGTAAGTTTTCAGCGATTTGTACCGTCTTTCCGCCGGGAGCACTGCAAGCATCAAGTACCTTTTCATTTCCAGAAAAATTGAAAGCACTTACTGCCAAACTAGCAGCTTCATCTTGAATTGTCAATTTTCCTTCATGAAATAATTGCGTCTTAAAAACTCCACCATGGGCTAAAATCAATTCATCATTAGCTATTTCAGAATCTACAGGGGCAAAACCTAAATTAGTTAAATTTTCCTTAACTAATTTTTGCTCTGCTAAATGAGAAACTCTCACAGTATTTTTAGCGCTTTTATTGATGCTGGCTAAAATTTTAGCAGCTCTTTGTTCACCCCAGTGACTAATCAAATAACTTACCAACCATTTCGGAGTACTTTCTTTTACACTAAGATAATCAATTTTATCTTTTACACTTGGTAGAACTGAGCCCTGTCTGATTAAAGAATGCAAAATACCATTCACAATTTTATAGCCCACAGAATGTTTCTTGCCGAATTCTTTGGCTAATTTGTTGGCTTCATTCAAAACCGCCCTGTTAGGAACACTATCCATGAAAAAAATCTGGTATGCAGACAGCAAAAGCAAGGGATAAAGGTAATTTTCCTTTAGCTTAGTTTTGATTAAACGCCGCAATTGATACTCTAAATATATTTTCTCTTGAATAGTACCGTAAACTATTCTAGCGGCAAAATTCTGGTCAGCCTGTGAAAGGTTACTTTTTATTAAGTTATTATTCAAACTGATATTGGAATAGGAATTATCATCTAAGACACGGATAAGCGTCTGCAAAGCCACCGCTCGGGCACTTTTAAGAGTCGACAATTTTTTCACCTATCTTAAACTTTTGGCCCTGACCATTTAAAAAGCTTTTAATCGCCATTTTATTCTTACCAGCAGGTTGAACTTCAATTAAATTTAAAACAGTGTTGTCCGCAAAACTGATAGCAAAGCGGTCTTTATTAGCCACTACGCAGCCTGCTGGCAAAGCAGTTTTATCTTGGGCAACTTGAGCTTGCCATATTTTAAACCTTTTGTTATCAACTAGTAGATATGCACCTGGATCAGGATTTAGTCCTCTAATTAAATTATTGGCAGCAGCTGCTGTCATATTTAAAGTGATCTGCTCCTGCTTTTTGCTAATATTAGGAGAAAAAACTACTTTACTAGTATCTTGTGCCTTTTTATTTTCCGGATTAGCAATTATTTGAGGCAATGTTTTCAGTAATAAGTCACGCCCCAGTAATGACAGTTTTTCAAATAACGTACCGGCAGTATCATTCTCATCAATAGCAATAGCCTCTTGTGCATAAATATCCCCGGCATCCATTTGCTTAACCATTTCCATAATAGTTACGCCGGTTTTTTGGTCACCGTTAATAAGAGCATATTGAATTGGTGCTCCTCCACGATATTTAGGCAAAAGTGAACCATGAACATTAACAGCAGCAATTTTAGCTGATTGCAAAAGCTTAGTGGGTAAAAATTGTCCATAAGCAGCGGTAATTACCAAATCAGCATGCATCTCAACTAATTGATTAAGTTCGTCTGATTTACTTAATTTTGCAGGTTGAAAAACAGGCAAATTTAACTTTTCAGCCAGTTCTTTTACTGGAGACTGCGTTAGTTTTTGTTTTCTGCCCACTTTTTTGTCAGGTTGAGTTACTACGGCTTTAATTTCGTAATTACTGTCGGAAAGTGCCTTTAAAATAGGAACAGCAAAATTCGGCGTTCCCAGAAAAATTATTGATGTCATTAAACATATCCCCTTTACATAATGCGCTCCGGTTCATTGTCAATATAAACAGATAAACCATACTTTTTAACCTTTTGCGCAGAATCTTGAATTTGGTGTAATAATTGGTTGAGTTGATCCTCTTTTTTATATTTTACCAGTATTTGATAATAATATTGATTTTTTAAGCGAGAAATTGCGCTGGGAGTTGGTCCTAATACAATCGTTTGACGGTTTAATTGTGGCTGCAACCAATTCTTTATTTTATATGCTTCGCGAGCAGCATTTTGTTCTTTTTTAGCAGCAACTGAAATTAAAACCGTGTAAAAATAAGGTGGATAATTGCCTGCGTGGCGCACACGCATTTCATATTGATAGAACCGTTCATAATCCTGCGTTTGCGCCAGTTTGATGGCATAGTGATCAGGATTAAAAGTTTGTATGATAACTTCACCCTTTTTTTCGGCTCGGCCTGCTCTACCTGCTACTTGAGTCAAAAGCTCAAATGTTCTCTCAGAGGCATTGTAATCAGGCACCCACAGACCAGTATCAGCATTAATCACTCCTACAAGAGTAACGTTAGGAAAGTCTAACCCTTTGGCAATCATTTGTGTACCCAGTAAAATATCTGCTTCATGATCACCAAAAGCATCCAATATTTTTTTAAAAGAACCTTTTCGTCTGGTGGTATCAACGTCCATACGTAAAATACGCGCCTCCGGTATTAACTTATTGAGTTCTGCCATGACCTTTTGCGTACCGGTACCCAAAAAACGAATATTTTTACTATGACAATTAGGACACTCTCTTGGAATAGCAGCAGTATAGCCACAATAATGGCACTGCATTTTTTGTGTATCTTTATGCATTGTTAACGAAAGATCACAATTAGGACATTTCATTACGTAGCCGCATTCTCTACAGAGCATAAAGTTGGCAAAACCACGTCGATTTAGCATTAGAATAACTTGTTCTTTATTTGCCATTCTATTTTTTATTGCCGTGACGAGTTCAACAGACAAGTCAAATTGACCATCAGTAAAGTTGGCTTTTTTTAAGTCAATTAAGTTTACTTCAGGCAAACTTTGTTTATTTGCACGTTGTGGCAGCCGCAGTAATTGATAGACTCCCCTTTGTGCACGGGCTCTGCTCCCAAGTGCCGGCGTTGCACTACCTAATAGTAAAGGGCATGAGTTGTATTTGCTGCGCCAAATGGCAACATCGCGCGCATGATAACGGGGATTATCTTCCTGTTTATAGGAAGATTCGTGTTCTTCATCAATTACGATTAACCCGATATTTGTTAATGGTGCAAATACAGCACTACGGGCTCCCACAACAACACGTACTTCACCCCGTCTTATTCGGCGCCATTCGTCATATAATTCTCCTTCAGACAAGCCACTATGCAAAACAGCAACTTGTTCACCGAAATGACTTTTGACTTGTTCTACCATTTGTGGTGTTAAAGAAATCTCCGGTACCAGCATGAGTGCATTTTTACCGATTTTTAAAGTTGCACTAATAGCATTTAAGTATACTTCGGTTTTGCCACTACCGGTCACACCTTCCAGCAGAAAAGTCTGCGCTTGTTTTTCATTAATAATCGGTATAATTTTTCTTAATGCGTTTTTCTGATCAGGATTCAAAATAATCTTTTTATTTTGATTTTCGTCTTCATCATAGTCATCTAGCGGATTACGATATATTTCCACCTGTTTTTTATTAAGCCAACCTTTTTTGACAGCATTAGTTAACGAAACAGTATTAATTTTGGCATCTTGCTCAATCTCGTTTTGTAAAAGAGGAAACTTGGCATAATTTTCAATTAAAAACATGACCAGCTTTTTCTGTTTGGTGGCGTTTGAGCGTATCGCTTCATATATATTTATGTAATCTTCTTTTGTTTTTGTTAATAAATATTGGCTTTCAGTTTTAACTTTAGCGCGATTTTCCACCAGGTATTCGACTTTAGCATCATTTGAGCGTAAAAGATGGCGAATTTCAGCAATTTGCTTGTTGTTAGTCACTCTATTTAAATCAAGTGGTTCCCCTTGAAACAGACGTAATTTTTTGGCTTTAGCAGACACTGGAACCAGAATTTTGCGATAATTTGCCCGCATAACTCTAGGCAGCATAGTTTTTAAAATTGAAATGCGATATGAATAAACGTGATTGGCTAAAGCTTGGGAAAGCGTAATTAATTCTTTGGTTAAAGGCGGCATCTCATCCACCACCAAAAGTAGGTCTTTTAATTCACCTTGATATTTACTTTTTGTACTTAGACCAATTACAAATCCTTGTACTTTCCGCGGGCCAAAAGGCACAAAAACGCGCGAACCAACCTCTACTTCGCCCAGTTCATCAGGGATATGATACTCAAAAACTCGATCTGTTTGCTTAGCAGCAACATCAACAATAACTTGCGCAATCATTAAATCACCTTGAAAAAATGACCTCCATCTCTTTTAGGATGGAGGTCATAAAATTTTATTAATTACTGATTAACCTCGCGATGATTGGGATCAACGGTAACTTTGCCAGCTTCTATTTCTTCTAAAGCTTTGCCAACAGGCTTTTGCGATTTATAATTTTTTAAAGCCTCAGGCTCACCGTCTTCCAACTCATGCGCCCTCTTAGCAGCTAAAACTGATAATGAATATCTTGAATCAACTTGAGCCAACAATTTATCTATAGATGGATATGTAACTCTCAATTTAATCCTCCCTAACCATTTTACGATATGTATCAATTACGCGTTTAACACTTACATGTTCCGCATCGACGATAGCTTTAATGTGATCAACAGCATTAGCCACGGTATCATTTACCACAGCATAATCATAATCCTGCATAACTAGAATCTCATGCCGAGCCTGCTTAATTCTGCCCATGATCACATCTTCGGATTCAGTGCCCCGATTTTCCAACCGCAAATGTAATGTATGCAAGTCAGGCGGTGTCAAAAATATAAAAACACCATCAGGCATCTTCTCACGCACTTTTTGCGCACCGTTGACGTCAATTTCTAGTAAAACATCTTTACCTTCATTAAGCATCTTCTTTACAGGTGCCAATGGAGTACCGTAAAAATTATTTACATATTGATTATACTCCAAAAGTTCACCTTGGTTGATAGCCTGCTCAAATCGCTCTTGAGTGACAAAATAATAATCTTTGCCGTTAACTTCACCAGGTCGAGGCTTTCTAGTGGTCATTGACACTGAATACTCAAACGGAAAGACTTTATTTTCCACAATTGCACTTTTAACGGTACCTTTTCCAACTCCCGAAGGTCCCGAAAGGACAAGTAACAAACCTTTTTCTGCCATGCCATACTCCCCTATCAAAAGCTATTACGTCTAGTTTGCACTAAAATGAAAATATTTTCAAGTTTTGACAATTTTATGTAATTAACTAGCAAGCAGTATATTGGATTTTACCAAAAATATTTGATTTAATACTTGTGTTTTTGAACAAATGTTCTTATAATATTGATAGTCAAACGAATGTTCGGTCTAAATTGAGGCATTTATAATGAAAAATTCACTAAGAAAAATATATCATTATTTTTTTGATTATGATGAAGATAGATTAAGCATATACAGTCAGTACAATTATGAAGTTTTGGCTGCCCTCAACAAAGCATTAATGCAACACTCTTTTGTCTTGATTTCTTATCAAGATGGTCTAAGTGAGATTGGTCAAATTACAGGACGAGTTTCTGCGGGAAGGTATGTTTTGCGCTCAGCCAATAAAAAAATAATCAAAATAATTGATCTTGATTCAATCTTTCGCATTGACTTTGCCTAAAACAACTGGATTTAATAAAAAATTTAGTCAAGGATCTTTATGATTCTTGGCTTTTTAAATACAATGTTTCGCTTAATATTTTAAAACCAGCTTTTTCATAAATATGAATAGCCGCTTTATTGGTGACGTCAGCATTTAAAGCAAAAACTCTGCTACCTTCTTTTTGCAAAATTGCAATCATTTTTTTGATAAAAAAAGTACCAAACCCTTGTCCCCGAAATGGCTTATCAATAAACAATCCGAAAAAGTAATCTTCATTATCACCATGATCAACGGCACAATAGCCAGCAATTTCATTATCTTTTAATAAAATAAAACTTTTAGTATCTTTATCCAACAAGGAATTTTTGATGTATTTAGTAGAAGTGGCAATGGCATCTCCAAAAGCGTTACTGTGTGCCGTGGCAACTTGAGCAACGTAGTTCGTTGTTAAAGGCTTAACTGCTAAAACCTGATTTAATTTGTCAGTCTTTTCAATTGATACTGGCTCTGAGGTTTGCATGTAATAATCAGAATCTTCTTTGACCACTGTTAAGTTACAATTTGCTAAAAAGTTTGGATTTTTTGCTAAAAAAACTATTTCTGACACAAATTCCCATTTATGATAACCATATTGCAACATAATTTGTTTGGCATGCGCCCACATCTTTGTAGCAACATGGTGCCTGCGAAATTCAGGATCAACTACCAAGTGAACTTCTACTTCTTCATTTGGACCGTCATCAGCATATAGCATTGTTAAACCGATTAACTTTTGTTCCTCATAAGCTAAAACAAATGTTGGCATATCACTAAAATAGTTGTACTTGTTGCTTAAACAAATATTTGAATAGGTGTTATCAGCTTTATTTATTTTTTTATTTAAACCAATAGCCTGTTTGGTCTCCTCGTTATTTAAAGTAATTCTTTCAATAACTTTCATTCTTTTGCCTTTCAATATTGTTATTTCTTTTTTCTTTTAAAGCTCCTCATCAGATCCTTAGCATTTTGTTTAGCTGCCTGCGTCACGTCACTACCAGCCATCATTTCTGCAATTGCAGTTATTGTTTCTTCCTGAGTTAAAGGCCCAATTTGAGTATAAGTAGCACCATCTTTGACTTTCTTGGCTACCAAATATTTCTGATCTCCCGCAGCTGCTACTTGGGGTGAATGTGTAATCGCAATTACTTGTTTATTTTCACCAATTGAATGCAATTTTTGACCAATTGCCGCGGAAACGCGACCGGAGACGCCAGTATCAATTTCATCAAAAATCATTGTCCCCACTGGTTCAACTTTACTAAAAATTGCCTTCAAAGCCAGAATTAACCGTGATTGCTCTCCGCCAGAGACGATCTTGACCAGCGGCATTAATTCTTCACCGGGATTTGGCGCTATTAAGAAGACAATATCATCGGTGCCCTTCTTGGTAAAAGTCTTAGTTTTGGAAAAATCAATACTAAAACGGGCCTTAGCCATATAAAGATCTGCCAATTCCTGTTTTATTTTCTTTTCCAAAGTGGAAGCGACATTTTTCCTAATTTCATGCAAATTCTGTGCTTCAACTTTTAATTTATTTTCTAGTTCTCCCAGCTGTTTTTGCAATTTTTCTTCGTCAAGTCCGCCAGTTTCATATTGTCCCAGTTTCTTTTGTACTTTGGCATAAAATGCAAATACATCCTCTAATGAAGGACCGTATTTTTTCTTTAAACCGTTAAGCAGATCCAGCCTATTTGAAACATACTGAAATCTTTCTTCATCAAAATCCATATCATCTAAGACATTTGACAGTTCACTACGGGCATCGCTGATAGCGAAAACTCCGTCATCAATTGTCTTAGCTATATCTTTAAACTTAGACCCGTACTCAGCCAATTCATTTGCAGCATTTTGCGCTTTTCCAAGTAAAGTTTCAATGCCGTGATCTTCATCATCGTACATTTGCATTAAATAGTTGGCTGTATCAACAATTTTCTGATAATTATTTAACTCATCATATTCGTCTTCAAGCTCATCATCTTCATGAGGATCCTTTAAATCAGCTTTAGTTAATTCCTCATTTTGAAAAGATAAAATATCCTGCTTTTGTGCCAATTCCTGTGCGTCTTGATGTAAATGATTAATTTGAGCAGTTAATTTTTGCCAATTACTAAAATCGGTTTGGTATTGGGCAAGCTCCTGCTTAAATTTGGAAGAGGCGTAATTATCCACCAGATCAATTTGTCTATCCTGATCCATTAAAATTTGTTGATCATTTTGACCATGAATATCAACTAAATAATTACCCAGTTCGCGTAAAACATTAATCGTAGTCAGTTGACCGTTGATGCGCACGACATTTCTTCCTTTAGCAGCTAATTCACGGCTAATAATCAATTGCTCTTCCGAATCTGGTATACCATATTGTTCACAAAGTTCAGTAATCTTTTTAGTTTCATGGTCCAGTTCAAACAGACCAGTGACCACAGCCTTTTTTTCACCACTACGGATCATTTCCTTTTGGCCACGACCGCCCATCAATAGTGAAACTGCATCAATAATAATTGATTTACCAGCACCAGTTTCACCAATTAATACAGTCATATTTTCTTGAAAGCGAACCTTCAATGCTTTAATAATGGCAAAATTTTTAATATCCAGTTCAACTAACATATTCCTCTCCTAAAGATTGGCAACGGCCTGTGCAACAATATCTTCTGGTCTCTTAGCCCAGAGCAATTTGCCGCCATCTTTTTCGTCTTTTTGTAAATGAATTAAAAATTCAATATTACCTTTACCACCTTTTATCGGCGAATAATCAAGATCAAGAACGTTAAAACCAATTTCGCGTGCTTTTTTTATGGTATGCTCAATTACGCTGCAATGGACGGCATGATCATGAACTATACCATGTTTGCCTACTTGATCAGGACCCGCTTCAAATTGGGGCTTAATTAGGCAAACAGCATCACACTGGTCTTTTAAGATCTGATACATCGGCGGCATAATTAAATCAAGTGAAATAAATGAAACATCTGTCATGGCAAAATCAGGCAAACCATGGGTAAAGTCAGAAGGCTTGCTATAGCGAAAATTTTGCTTTTCCATCACTATCACACGCGGATCATCACGCAATTGCCATGCTAGTTGGTTATAACCAACATCTAACGCATAGACCATTTTGGCATTATTTTGTAAGGCAACATCTGTAAAACCACCAGTAGATGCACCAATGTCTAGACAAATTTTGTTTGTTAAATCAATTTGAAAAGATTTTAAAGCTTTCGCAAGCTTAAACCCACCACGAGAAACATACTTTTTACCTGATTGTTTGACAAAAAAAGTTTCATCTATTGGAAAATTAGTACCACTTTTATCAATTCTTTGATGATTATGATCAGAAACTAATCCTGCCATAATAGCTCGCTGAGCCTGAGTTCGAGAATTAAATATTCCCTGCTTAACTAATAAAACGTCTGCTCTTTGTTTTGTCATTACAGTACCTTTTTATATAAATCAAGAAAGCCGGTCAAAATGTCTGAATTAATGTCTTTTAAGCAGTTTTGAGCATGTGCTATTAATTTATTCAATTCTACTCGGCTTTTGGTAATTCCAAGCAAGGTCAACGTGTTATTTTTACCGCTTTCCAAATCTTTATGTGTCTTTTTACCCGCTTCTGCACTGGTTTCGACTACATCGACTAAATCATCATAAATTTGATAAGAGCGGCCAAAATCTTGAGCAAACTGCAGTAGCAACTCTTTTTGAGAAGGACTGGCATTGCCATGTTCAACAGCCATTTCAACGCAGGCCTTAATTAAACAGCCTGTTTTTAACCATTCCATCTTGTTAATAAAATCAGAGTTATCAGCCACACTTTTGTTATTGGTAGAATCAATATCTAAATATTGACCACCAACCATACCGTTGGGACCAACTGCTTCAGTGATTATTGCTACTAATTTAGCTGAATTGCTTCCTTGTGCTATCCATTTTATGCCCATTGGCAGCAAGGCATCCCCAGCAAGAATCGCTTCGGCTTCACCCCATTTTTTATGGCTAGTTAATTTACCTCTGCGGTAATCATCATTATCCATAGCGGGCAAGTCATCATGAATTAATGAATAAGTATGAATAAGTTCAATTCCGCAAGCGATTCTAATTTCTTCATCGTTTATTTGAGAATTAATGGCATCTAAAGTTGCCAAAAACAGTAAAGGACGAAGCCTTTTTCCTCCAGCCATTACGGAATAAGACATAATCTGACTAATCTTAGTATCATTAACTTCACTTTTTAAATGATCTGCTAAATAGCTGTCAATAATTGGTGTCCAAGTTGCTTTAAATTCTTTAAAAGTCATAATGATTCTCTTCTATTTTTCTGGTGCTGCAGCGTCATTTGGATCAAGTTTATGTTCCGTACCATCACTGTCAATTAATTTAGCCACAGTTTCTTCAGCTGCAGTTAACTTTTTATTTAAATCACGACTTAGTTTTACACCGGCTTGAAACTGCTCAAGGGCATCTTCAAGCGGCACATCACCTTTTTCCAAATTATTAACAATTGTTTGCAATTCTGCTAATTCCTCTTCAAAATTATTTTTCTTCGTTGTCATTTTTATTTCTCCTAGTTGAACTAATTATAGCTTTGGCTTGTCCGTCTTTGAAATGGATATTGACTTCATCTTTAACTTTGGTCTGGCTAATTGAACTGATCGTTTTATCTGCTCTATCAGTGACATAGGTGTAGCCCCTATTTAAAGTCTTAAGCGGACTATAATCATCTAGTTGCTGAGCAGTTTGTCCCAAAATATTGCTTTTTGCTTGTAAAAAATGTTTGATACTCGTTATTAGCTTTTGCTGACAAAAATCAATCTGCTGCAGTAAAGAAGTTACTTTTTTATTAGGACTAACTGCTATTAACTTTTGGTTTGTCAGCTGAAAATCGTGGCGCCCATTTTCCAACTGGTGCACCATATTATTGTGAAGCCTGTCACGCAGGATATCGAGAGTTTGGGCCTGTTCATCATAAAGTCTGGCAGGTTCGCGCATAATGACAGAATTAGTGATACGAGTTAAAGTGTCGCGGCGCACCCTAATAATATTTTGTATACTGGAAACAAGAGCGTTCTGCAATTGCCTAATACTTATTAATTCATCAGGTAAATTTGGTGTAGCATATTCGGCAGCCGCAGTTGGAGTAGCTGCACGCACATCAGCCACTAAATCGCATAGGGTCGTATCCGTTTCATGACCAACAGAGGAAATGACTGGCATCTTCATGTCAAAAACCTGACGAACGACTCGTTCTTCATTAAAGGGCCACAGATCTTCAAGAGAACCGCCACCTCGACCAATAATCATGACATCGTACTTATCTTTGAATTGAGCTATTTGTTTCATAGCAGCCACTAATGAATCCGCGGCAGTATCTCCTTGAACTTGAGCCGGAAATAAATCAACTTCAGCATGAGGAAATCTTCTATTCACTGTCACCAGAATATCATGAATAACTGCTCCCGCGGCACTGGTTACAACAGCGATATAATCGGGATAATGCGGCAAAGGCTTTTTATATTGCTTATCAAATAAGCCTTCTTTTGCTAATTTCTGTTGCAACTGCTGTAACTGCTCGTATAATGCACCCAGTCCTGCCGGTTCCATCGATTCTGCATAAAATTGATAAGAACCTTGCGGACTATAAACGTTTACATATCCTGTCACATAAACTTTCATACCTTCTTCTGGTTTAAATTTCACTTTATCAAAATAGGAGCGAAACATTACCACATTAATCTTAGATTTTTCATCTTTCAGTGAAAAATACTGGTGTGAATTGCGGCGAAAGCGAAAGTTTGATAATTCTCCTTGAAGAAAAACTTTATGTAAATACGGGTCATTTTTAAACTTCTGTGTGATATAGTAATTTAAATCTGAAACCGTAAGATACTTACTATTTTCCATGTTTTCTCCTTGTCAACTGAACTACCTGCTCCATTAAAGATTCAACTGTCAATGGACCTACTCCACCTGGAACAGGGGTGATATAGCTAGCGACATTGGTTACATGAGCATAATCAACATCCCCTACTATTTTGCCGTTAAAGCGATTTATTCCTACATCTATTATAACAGCACCTTTTTTTACCATATCTGCTTTTACCAGATTAGGCTGTCCTGCAGCAGCAACCAACACATCTGCTCTCTTAGTATACTCGGATAATTTTTTAGTTTTTAAGTGCAGAATTGATACAGTTGCATCCCGCTCAAGCATCAGTGCCGCGAGGGGCTTGCCCACTATACTACTGCGACCAATAATAACCACATTCTTACCCTTCAACTCAATATGATAATAATCTAATAGTGTTAAAATGCCATGCGCAGTTGCAGGTTCAACAAAATGGTCACCGCGCCACAAGCGGCCAACATTTGCGGGAGTTAAGCAATCAACATCTTTTTCAGGGTCAATCGCAGCCAGAGCTTCATTTAAGTCAATCTGCTCGGGTACAGGCAATTGAATCATGATACCATTGACTTTTTCTTCTTCATTCAGACAATTTATCAAACTTAGCAGCTCTTTTTGTGTCACAGAAGACGATAATTGAAACAATTTTTGTTTGATGCCGATCTCTTTTGCTCGTCTTTTTTTAGTTCTTAAATAAATTTTACTACTGGGATCATTACCAATATTAATTACGCAGAATAAGGGTTGTATGCCCTCACTTTTTAAATGGGTTACCTTTTGCTTAAGTTTAGTAGCTCGTAAGTCAGCTAAGTGCTTGCCGTCCAAAAGTTGTGCCATTAAGTCTATTCCTTTTCTAAAAAAATAGCCGGCTTAAAGCCGACTATTAGTTATTTTTGAATAAAATTTGCCAACATACCATTAATAAATGGTTTACTTTTAGGATCAGCAAATTCATCACACAAGTTTAAAGCTTCATTTACTGCAGCTTTGGGCTCAATTTCTTTACTGTACTTTATTTCATATAAAGCAACTTCCAAAATTGCTAACGAGATCTGATTAATCCGATTGATACGCCAGTTTTTTTTCAAAAAACTAGCCAACTCACCTTTTAATTCATCCCGCTTTTCAATTACGCCTTCAATTATTTCTTTGGCATAAGCAGAAAGTTCTTTCAAATCAAGCATTGCAACAGTTTTAGCTTCAACTTCAGCAGCTGAATACTTAACATCCTGATTAGCCAAATACACAGCCTGCATTGCAACTCTACGACTTTGGTGTTGATTCATTTTTACTCTTTTCATCTATGTCAGAAAATAGCTGAGAAGTTCCGCTGCCATCTTCATCGTCATCGTCTGGAAATTCTAAGCCGGTAACATGAACATTAATTTCATTAAGAGTTAAGTCTGTCATCTGCAATACTTGTTGCTTTAAAGATTTTTGCAGATCCATTGCAATCTTAGGTACATTTCTACCCGCCTCAATAGAGACGTAAACATCAGCAACCAAATTGTGTTCATCGTCAATATTTACGGATACACCTTTACCGCGGTCTTCTCTTCCTAAAACGCGATTGATCCCAGACTTGACATTGCCGTGCATTCCAGCAACTCCGTCAACTTTTTCGGCAGCAATGCCCATAATAACTTCAAGAACACTTGGATCTATTTCAATTTCTTCACCGTTATTTTTATCATCTAAGACAATTTTTGAACTATCTGCCATTTTTGTTTACCTCGATTAATTATTTGTTCGCACGAGATACATAAGTACCATCGACTGTATTAATTACTAAAACATCGCCTTCATTAATAAAGAAAGGTACGTTAACGACTAAACCAGTTTCCATAGTTGCAGGCTTACCACCACCAGAAGACGTGTCACCTTTAATATTAGGCTCTGTTTTGGCAACCGTCAATTCAACAGTATTAGGCAACTGAATTCCTAAAGTCTGGCCTTCATGCATAATAACGCTAATTTCCATGTTTTCCTTTAAAAACTTAGCTTCATCTTTTATTTGTTCATTCGGAATTGCTAGCTGGTCATAAGTTTTATTATCCATAAAGACATAACTTGAACCATCATTATATAGATACTGCATAGTTTTTGTTTCAATTTCAGCAGTCTCAACCTTAGCGGTAGAACGGAAAGTATATTCCTGCACAGCACCTGTATTCAAGCTCTTCAGCTTTGAACGCACAAATGCACTACCCTTACCAGGCTTAACATGTTGAAATTCAACTATACGCCATAAGTCATTATTATACTTAATGGTCAAGCCATTCTTAAATTCGTTAACTGATATCATTGTCATATTGAGTACCTCATCTCCATAATATTATCTTACCAATTAGTAAGCGATTTTACTATAATTATTATTTAACTTTTACAAAGAAATTAAGTTGTCTTTAGGCAAGGTTGACAGTGTTTCAGGAGTTTGATCATGAACCAAAATATCGTCCTCAATCCTTACGCCACCCTTATTAGGCAAATATATGCCTGGTTCAACTGTATGCACCATATTGTTAAGCAATTCTTGTTTGCCAAATGGTAGAGCTGGTTGGCATAATTCGTGAATTTCTAAGCCGATACCATGACCGATACCGTGACCAAAATATTGCCCGTATCCTTGTTCAGTGATATAACTTCTAGCAGCCTGGTCAACATCACTACCATGATTACCTTTAACCGCAGCGGCAATGCCACGACGCTGAGCTTCGTGCACAATCTGATATATTTTATGCATTTCCTGATCGACTTTGCCAACGGCCACTGTTCTGGTAATATCAGCAGCATAACCATGGTAGAAGGCACCAAAGTCAATCACTACCATATCACCATCTTCAATCACTTTGTCACTTGCAACTCCGTGAGCCCAAGCAGATCTAACTCCTGAAGCAATAATGGTGTCAAAACTAGGTCCATCTCCACCGTTAATCTTAAAATAGTAATCTAATTTAGCTCCGATTTTCCGTTCTACCACTCCCGGTTTGATTAGTGGCAATATTTCGTTAAAGCTATCCATTGAAATATCAATTGCTTTGCGTAAAGTTTCTAACTCAAGTGAATCTTTAACGTTGCGTACTTTTTCGACTAATTCTTCACAAATCTCAAAGTCAACCTGAGGATTCAACTTTTGCAACTTGTTAAATTCAACTGCTGAAACAAATTCACCTTCAACCAAGACCTTTTTGAGATTTGCTTTCTGCAGCTGCTTTGCAATTTCAACGTCTTGGTCTTCTTTTTTCATTATTACACTAATTTCGCCCGGAGCCTGCGCCTTAATCTGATCATCAAAGCGTGAGTCAGAAAGAAGAATACGATCTCCTTGAGTGGTTAAAATTAACTGAGCTTCTTCACCAGTAAAGTTCGTAAGATAACGGTAATTAGCCTGATTAAAAATTAGTAAGCCATCAGCATTTTGCTCTTTTATCAAATCAATTACTTTGCTTATTCGCCTATTAATTAAAGTTAATAATTCATCTTCTTCAGCCATAATTATATTCTCCTGTTAATCTCTCGTATTTCGGTTTTATCTAAATTTTAACCCTAAAGATATTCAGATTACTATCCATTCTTTTGTAAAATAAAGCAGAAAAAAGACGAGAAGCATATGCTTTTCGTCTTCTTATTTAAGAACTAAATTACTTAGCTTCTTCTTCAACGGGAATAACAGAAACTTGCTTTCTGTATTTATCCTTCCGTTCAAACTTAACTACACCGTTAACCAATGCAAATAAAGTATCGTCTCCACCTTGGCCAACATTTTTACCTGGGTGAATCTTAGTACCACGTTGACGATAGATAATTGAGCCGGCGTGAATAGTTTGACCATCTGCAGCTTTGGCGCCTAAGCGACGACCAGCTGAATTACGGCCGTTAGCAGTAGAACCTCCACCTTTGTGGTGGGCAAATAATTTAAGATTTAAAATATTCATCATTATTTCACCTCTAGTTTAATTCAATTTTTTCAACTGTAACCTTAGTATAAGGTTGACGGTGACCATATTTTGAATGTGAGTGCTTCTTTGGCTTGTACTTAAAAGTAACTACTTTCTTTTCCTTGCCCTGCTTTTCAACTTTAGCTACAACTTTAGCACCTTTAACTAACGGTGTACCAACTTTAACGTCTTTGCCATCAGAAGTAAGAACTACTTCGTCAAAAGTTACTTCATTACCTTCAGCAGCTTCTAGCTTTTCAACAAAAACACTATCGCCTTCAGCAACTTTATATTGCTTACCACCGGTTTTAATAATTGCGTACATTTACTACCCTCCAAAAATTACTTAGACTCGCCAATCGAGGTGCTTAAAAAGACTTATTGCCCCGAAATGTGCGGTTGCAGATGTGGAGGAAACCACAAATACAACTACTTTATAATACTACTCTGACTAATTGTTGGCAATAAAAAATACCTTCATTGTTAAATAAAATTACAATTATATTTGCCATTTACCGCCATGCACTTTAGCAATATTTTCCGTAACAATAAATGCTTCACTATCAATCGCTCGTGCTTTAGCCACCAGTTGACCATATTCATTAGTGTCAACCACAATAACCAATTGCTGTTTATCCTGGTCGCTATAGCCGCCAACCACATTATATACGGTCAGTCCATCATAATCGTGCTGCAACATTTGGCGAATTTCTTCCAACTTACTATTACTCATAATGCGCACTTGATATTTTTTATCAAAACCAGTTTCAGTGTAGCGCATAGTAATAGTCGTAATTATTTGAGAAAAGGCTGCCAATAGAAAAGCTTCAACACCATCTACGAAAATATTCAAGAAAATGACTGACATATCAATAACCATTAAGGACAGTGCGGGATCAACAAAGAAATATTTTTTGATGATTAACGGTGGAATTGTTGTCCCTCCCGATGAGGCATTAATCCGGTAAAGCATTGAAACACCAACGCCCATTAAAACGCCACCATAAATTACAGCCAACATATTATTTGAAGTTAATTTAAAACTAGGTGTAATCGCCATTAAAATCGGAATCAAAAAGCTTCCTAATGCTACCTTCTTTAAAGTTTCCTTACCTAAAAACACAGCAGCAAGTATCAGCATTATTGAGTTAACAACAAAAACCGAAACGGAACGGTTAATTCCCCAAACAGCTTCAATTAAGATTGAAATACCTGTAGAACCACCTGCAGCAACATTAATTGGCGCATAAAAAAAGTTAACTGATATCGTAATTATTTCTAATCCAGCTAGAAAGAATAACCAGTATTGCCACGTGTGTGCCTGTTTTTTAGCTTTCATCTCATCTTCCTTCCATAAAATTGTTATTTAATATTGTACAGGAAAAACGCCAAATTATGCAAGAAATGTGGGCTTTTTGATTGGTTAAGGCTATACTTGTTATCTGTCAAAAACATAATAGTTAAAACATTTTCTTAAATTATTAAGAAATTATAAAGAAAATTTTTTTCTACTTATCTGCTAAGCGATAATTAATTGTCTGGTTACCTTCATAAGCGGGAAGACCATTTTCAGCTCGATATAACGCACGTTCAAATGCTTGGTAACCTTTACTTGAACTAACTGCAAACTTAATATGATATTTATTGGCAAATTCACTGATATTCCAGGTACTGTCATGTGCCGCAAAAGCAGTTACCAATATGACAATATCTAAATCTTTTATTTGGTTTTCAATTACTTTTTTCTTACCCTGAAAAGCATCAATTGGAATTGGTATACCATGATAGCGATTAACTACACTTTCAAGTATGGCCTCGTTTTGATTATCACCAACAGCAATTCCAACACGTTGATAGTGAAGGTCTATTTCTAGTCGCGGTATTTTAGTATCTTTTGCTTCTTTCTTAGTTTTTTTCTTTCTAATTTGCGGATCTTTGGGCTGTTCAAGTTGATACACCCAGCGTATCTGAATTGCTTCTGCAGGATTTTTCTTCAAGCGCACATCACCATCATACCAAGCTAAATCTACGATAGAGCCATCAGTTAGGCGAATATTTTCGTCCCAATACTTACTTGAATCAACGGGTAAAAGAATTTGCTTACCGTGAACCCGCAATTTTTTACCTTGTGCATTGCGAGTAATTGCCAAATGTCCAGACCTTCCCTGCACCACAGCGTATTTAAAAGTAGAAATGGCATCGACTTCCATACTGGGTAGATCACGAAACCCAACAACTCGTAAAATAGTCGCATCATAGTGCGAATTTTTATCTTCTGGAATCGCTTCGACAATGTCGCCGCTTTTTAAATTCAAGGAATGTATTTGTGATTCTTTTAAAGTAAAAACCGTACGATTACTATCATTAATTAAGTCACAACCCGTTAGTAAACGAATTACTGTATATCTATTGCCTTTACGGTAGTCCCTTTGAGGCTTTTTTATGGGCGCTAGTGCTTGCTCAAAAACTTTTTTATCAATCAGGTCTTTCGTAGCCGGGACTGAGTTGAGAGCTTTTTTTAAATCAACTAAATTTTGTCTATACTCTTTATTAATGCTGGGAGCAAGAGTTAGTTGCTGAATAGCGGAAAGGGCTGAATTTTTGGCAGAAAGATCTGCAGTATTGCTGATAAAACGCGTCAGACTTTTTAACAGCAAATTAAGTTGTTGGAAATCGACCTCCACGTTGTTTTCAGCACTTTCTGGGCTATTATTTGTATCTGTGTCAGCGGTCATACCCAAGATTAGTTTAATTGCGGCCAGTCCGTTTTTTAAGCTTTTCTCATCTCCAGCCGTCTGATTAAGAATTCTTTTTAAATTATTACGATAATCGAACATGTTTATACCTATCTCTTTTGTGATTTACTTTAGTATAGCAAATGCAAAAAAGCCCAGCGTAGTGCTAGGCTTAAAGTCAAAAATTTTTACTAGAAAGCTCCACCACCGGAACCTCCACCGAAGCCACCGGACGAACCACTGGAAAAGCTGCTTGACCCGGTAGATATACTATCGTTAAAGCAAGAATCAAAGTTAGCAGAAAAGCTATCTTTGCCGGTATTAGAAATAAAACCATAGTAAAAGTAATCACTACGTGCCAGTTCTTCTTGAGTGAATTCTATTTTCAGTTCTTTCATTACTTTATTGGCTAAGCCAAAAGCAACGGCATAAGGCATGATATCCTCCCACAAAATGAGATCACCAACATCCCTCATCTTAAACTTACCGATATCTTTTAGCATCTTTTTGAAACCACGTATCTTTTCAGTTTCAATTTTTCCTTTTTCTGAATAAATACCAGTCTGCCTGATAATGAAAATCAGCGCCAGCAAACTCAAAATCAGAATCAAAGCCTCGCCAAAAACTATCACTAAGATAAATTTAAGTGAGCTCATGAGAGCCACTACCGAAGCAGCGAAACTGATGACCATCATTAAAATTATGATAGCTATATTTTTATTTTTACGATTTATTAATGAATCGGGCAAATATATTTGCTTTTCTTTACTATCAAAATAATCTCCTGCCCAAAAGTCAAAATCATTGCCTAATCTCTTACCATGATATTTTTTCAAGGCTTGAGTGGTAAAACTAGTTCCATCCCCAATCTTGTTAAAGAGTGTTTTCATTAACCTGCTTTCTTCGACAATACTTTCGTCTATCGCGGTTATCCGATAATAAGTTTTAAGATGGGCTTTATAATCTTCAATCCTAATTTTTTTCTGTGCTGCCAGTTCCATCAAATAAGCGGTAAACGCGCGATTATCCGGCTGTTTTGCAGTATCCAAAATTTGCGCTAATATGGGATTCACATCAGGTATTTCATAGTTATGGGCTAATTCGCGAATTTTGCGGGGCATAAAACCAATCTTTTTGGTCCTAAAACCCTTAATGATACCTAAAAGTCCTGCAATTAGACTCACAGCAATTAGCCAGAGACTTCTTCTTACCCCTTTTTTTTGCTTTAATTCCGTATTTCGCGCTAACTCTTTCTCCTGCTTTATCACTGCCTGCCGGTGATTCTTATCTTTGACATTTTTATTGTTGGCAGTAATTTTAGGAGGGAAAATAGTATGAACTTCAATACCCATGTCACCAGCGAGATTTTCAGCTGTCATGACAATTTTTCCTTTTTGAGGATTAACTTGCAGATGACCATCGAGTGGTCCGTGGGCCCATGCTTTTAGACCCTTTACAGGCCCTGGAAAAATAACACTGGCTCTGACATAGTCCAAATCCCTATCCCAGCCATTGCCGATAATCTTAAAGTTAAGTTCGGCAATATCACGATAATTAGTAATAGCGTTAGTGATGCGATAAAAATAAGTAACGGTGAAAAGGCGGTTACTTTTTATTTTATGAAATACCTTAAAACGGTATCCCTTTTTACTATTTATCAGGTCATAATTATCAGTTTTGTGTGCCTTCTTTTGACCGTCCTTGACTATCACTTTGATATCGTCAATCTTCTGATTTGATTGCAGATTCTGACGATAATAAACACCATTGGCAGAGCTGTTAAATTTATAGGTGATTGCCCTTTTCATCGACAATGAACCATCAGAATTCACTTTAGCAGTAGTAATGTTTTTAGCAATATCATAATCAACATCTGCTTTTGCTTCTTGTCCAGAAACAAAACAAAATAAAAGAATTCCTATAAGAGATATCAGTTTTAGAATTTTATGTTTCATGCTTTTTCCTATCTTTCTCTCTTCACTTTTCTTTATTATACAGATTATAAATCACAATTAACAAATCAATTTTCCTCCTTTCTTTTTTATCATCAATATTAGCTTTAAAAATAAGTTGAACAAAAAAGAAATTTCCGGTTGCAATTGCAAAAACTTTTCTCTATAATAGTTAATGTTCTTGCGCGGGAATACGCAAAACTAACGGTCTGGTAGCTCAGCTGGATAGAGCAACGGTCTTCTAAACCGTGGGTCGTGAGTTCGAATCTCACCCGGATCACTTTGATAATAAAAAGAACTATAACAAAGTTTGTTATAGTTCTTTTTTGTTTTGTAATAATACTAGTCCTTCTTAATTTTTGAAATCAAATTTTTTTGCCGCTTGGGGTTTAAACGGTAATAGCCGGAGAATATTCCTAAAAATGTTAAAACAATCGTACCAATAACCAAAAGCAAGATGCTGTCTTCATGAAGTTCGCCGATGAATTCATATAAAGATGAAACCATCTTTAACCAACCACCTAAAGAAACAAAGTACCAAGCTGTAGCCTTGTCGATAAAGCTCATAGCAGTGCGTAAATCAGATTCATTTTTGATAATACTACCAAGAATTCTGACAGCCCGTCTTTTTTCAAGATAAATTTTGACAATAGGTATAATCCAATACAAAGGAGAAATCTTTGGCTGAGCTTTACTTGATTGATTGAACTCTTTTAAAAACCATTCGTAATCATAAAGTTCCATTAGTCCTTGGTATAGAGGAAATGCGAATAATAACCAGTCTCCCAAAAAACTGATACAGTTGATAAATAGTGAGATAATAAACACTTCTTTCTTTGATATAAGCCAATCTTTTTACTTTAAGATATTCTAGTCGTTACAAAATAATTATTCAAAAAGTTTATTTTTTATTTTGATACAAATTATCTTGTAAGCATAATATTAAATTTTAAAAAATAAAATTTAATATTTTTAATAATTAATTTCATTAGCTATTGTAGCGAGAAAGCTTAAGATGCTTATTATCTTCGGCGCTGCCATCAGAAAATAATTTTATTAATAATTAGTCTTGCTTTTATTTCATCAATACTGTATGATATTGCTTAAATATTTATGAGAGGTAGAGATTATGACGACAATTAACAAAATTAATCAACCGCAAGTTAAATATTATTACTGGTACTTCAGTTATTTGATCTGAGTGCCTAGTTTTGTCATTGCCTTAGACACACAGTTCAACCTTCATGACAATTGTGTGTAAAGACTTAAGTACTTTCTTCTCTATGAATTCACACAGTTGTCGTCATCTGTGTGAATTTTTTATTGGGAGAAAATAATGAATACTATTAAAAAGATTACTTTAGACACCTTAAATGGTTTATCCACTGGTATCGTAGTGGCTTTAATACCAGGAGCATTAATTAACCAGCTAGTACAAGCCCTTTTACCTAGCATGCCACAACTAAGTTTTATTTTAGCATTAACTGCTTTTGCCTCATCCTTGCTACCCGCCATCAGTGCTGTATGCGTAGGCATGACGGCTAAATTAACGCCAATTCAGACTTCCTCATTAGCTTTAGCAGCTACTGCCGGAGCAGGTAATTTTGTGATGAACAAGGGCAAAATTGCAGTTATGGGCAGCGGCGACGTTATCAATACTGCCATTACCATTATGATTGCTTACGGATTAGTCTTATTTTTTGGTAAAAAACTTAAGGCGTACACAATTCTGTTAGTACCACTATTAGTGCTTTTAATTGCTGGGGGAATTGGTTGTCTCACACGTATTCCCGTTGGTCAGCTAACTAGTTTGATCGGAATGGGAGTCGAAAAATTAACCGCATTGCAACCAATTGTAATGGGTATTCTCATGGGAATAGTATTCGGCTTACTTATTGTTTCCCCTATTTCTTCTGTTGGTATCGCTACAGCAATCAGCATTTCTGGAATTGCTTCAGGTTCAGCTAATCTGGGCATCACAGCAGTCTCTTTTGCACTGGCTGTTTTTGGCTGGAAAGCAAACAGTTTTGGTACTTCAATCGCGCATTTCCTTGGTTCTCCTAAAATGCAAATGGCTAATTTAATGACCAATCCTAAACTGCTGATTCCTCTTTTAATTAATGCTGGTATCATGGGCGGCTTAGGTGCCGTATTCCAAATTCAAGGGACGCCAATGAGCGCTGGCTTTGGCTTTTCCGGCTTAATTGGGCCCGTCGCAGCGATGGCTAATCGCCCAGCAAACGCAATTAATATTATTCTGATTGCATTTTTGTTCTTTATCCTTCCAATCGCTCTGGGATTATTGATGAATTACTTGTTTAATAATAAAGTTCATCTTTTTACGAGCAAAGATTTCGAATTAGATTTTAGCTAAATAAAAAAGCTTTTGTTTCTATTTTTCAGACATTTTTTTAGACACTGCTATAATTGAGACAAAGGAGCGTATGAAAATGATAAAATTCTATGGCTATAAACGTTGTTCAACTTCAAGAGCGGCTCAAAAATGGTTGGAGGATCATAGTGTAAAGTTTGATTTCCAAGATTTAGTGGAACTACCGCCTAAAAAATCTGATTTGGTTAAATGGCTGACACAGTATCAAGACCGTGGCCTAAAATATTTTTTTAATACTCATGGCCAAGATTATCGTAAATTGCATCTCAAAGATCAGCTGCCCCAAATGACAATAGAAAAAGCAGCCGAAATGATGTCAAAAAATGGTAAGCTGATAAAAAGACCCCTTGTTGTTGATGATCAAAACCTAACTTGCGGTTTCAATGAAAAAACATATCAAGAAGTTTGGCTTTAAATTAAAAAATAAATTCAGTAAAGAAAGTTTTGTCAAGAAACTTTCTTTTTTATTTTCATAATTAACTTCATAATATTTTAAAGAACAGGTAAAATAAAAACCAAAAAGGAGAATTTCATGAAATACAACCAATATGCTTATGTGAAAACAGATTACCAAACACAAGTTGAAGAATTATTACAAATTAAATTTTTACCATCCGCTTATCAAAAATTATCTTTTGGTGCTCTTTTAGCTGAACTAACCGCCAATGCAGTTGCAGTTATTGCACCTGACGCAAAAAGCGCACGAAATGCAAAATTAGCCGAGTTTGCTGTATCAGATAGTGAAAGGCTCAACGACTTTTTAGACACAGCACCAGAAAAAATTGATTGTAGTCAATTTTATAATGTAGCATTACAATTACTCGGCTACCACGTTGGCTACGATTATCAGTTAAGTGAGCCACTAAAATTTATGCAAAAACAAGGCTTGCCTTATGTTAAAAATATTGGTGACAAAGAACATTTAATTCAGGCGTTTTACCGTTTACTTAATACCCGCGCCAAAAATGGCCAACTTTTAATTGATGTTATGGCTGGTGAAGGTTACTTTTATAACCGTCGAAATCAATTTGCTAAGAATAAATTTCTCTTTTTTAACGGCAAAAGTATGCCTATTTTTGATACCAGTAAGGTAATTAGAGAAGTAGTTTATGTTGAAAGCGATTTGGATACTGACGGAGATGGCAAGAGCGACTTACTGCAGACAACAATTTTTCGTCCAATTGAAAGTGAAAATTTGCCGGTCCCTGCTCTTTATACTGCCAGCCCCTATTTTGGTGGCATGATTGATAACGAGCAACGCAACCATAATGTCGATGAAAATTTAAGCGATGCAACTGAGTGGACCAATCCGCAATACCAAGCTGCCCCTGTGGTAAAAGCTAAAAAGCCGCTGGCAGATAGTAAGGAATCGTATAAGCCGGTGGAACAGGCTGTTGGGAAGTCTTCTTATGGTTTAAATGAATATATGTTAGCACGAGGTTTTGCCAGTGTCTCTGCTGGTGCAATTGGTACACGCGGCAGTGATGGTCTCAGAATTACCGGTGCTCCAGAAGAAACTGAAAGTGCAAAAGAAATAATTGAATGGCTACACGGCGATCGTATTGCCTATACCGATAGATCACGCCAGAATGAAACTAAAGCTACTTGGTGTAATAAAAAAATTGGTATGACTGGCAGGTCATATTTGGGAACTTTACAAATAGCAATCGCAACTACCGGTGTAGCTGGCCTAAAAACGGTCATTTCCGAAGCTGCCATTTCTTCTTGGTATGATTATTACCGCGAACACGGCCTGGTAATCGCACCAGAAGATTGTCAAGGCGAAGATTTAGATATGCTGGCAGAAACTTGCCAGTCAAACTTGTGGGATGCCGGTGATTATCTAAAAATTAAGCCTAAATTTGACGAAATGCAGAAAGTATTACTTAAAAAAGCTGACCGTAAAACTGGACAATATTCTGACTTCTGGGAAAAACGCAACTACCGCCATCATACTGAAAATATTAAGTGTTCCTGGATTAGTGTTCATGGCTTAAATGACTGGAACGTCAAGCCTAAGAATGTCTATAAAATTTGGCAAAAGGTTAAAAACCTTCCTATTCAACAGCACCTTTTTCTGCACCAAGGGCCACACTATAACATGAACAATTTGGTTTCAATTGACTTTACCGACTTAATGAATTTATGGCTGGTTCATGAACTCCTAGGTATCGAAAATAATGCCTATGAACAGTGGCCGACTGTATTAGTTCAAGACAATCTCAAAGCTGACAAGTGGCATGATGAAGATGATTGGAGTAATAGCATCGGCACTGGAACCGTCTACTTCCCAACAGATAACAATGAGTTGACAAAAGATGCAAACGGTATGCAAAAAGTATCTTTTACCGACATGGGAGGAACGGAGTTTAAGAAAGCTAAAATTTCAGAAAATGATTGGCAATACCAATTTATTTGTGGCAATCCCAAATGGGCTAAAGCCAGTTTGCGTTATACCACTGATGAATTTATTCATCCCGTAACCATAGTTGGTCGACCGGAAATAAGAATGCGCGTGTCATCCAGCCTTAACAAAGGACAAATTTCAGTTGCTTTAGTTGAAATGGGCGATCGCAAGCGTCTGACAGCTACTCCTAAAATTTTAATGCCTGGAGAACAAGAGCTAGGTTTCCATTTTAAGGTTGATTCTTTACAGGAATTTATGCCAGATAGGCTTACTCACGCCAAATTAATCACTAAAGCACACATGAATTTGCAAAATTACCAAGATATGAAGAAACCTGCCAAAATTAAAGCTGGCGACTTTTATGACTTACAGTTTGAATTGCAGCCAACTTACTATACGATGCCGGTAGGCAGCAAACTTTGTCTAATTATCTATTCAACCGATCAGGGAATGACAAAAAGGCCGCTAGAAAAGACGGTCTATACAGTAGATCTGGCCAAGACCGCAATTAAGTTTAGCCTTAAATAAAATCGTCCTGCTATTCTCTATCACTATATTTTGTAACAAAAAGACAACTGGATCAAAAACCCAGTTGTCTTTTTTACTTAATAAATTCTTATTTGATGTCTATTGTTGAAAACGACCGATTTTCAAGCGCAGTTAATAGTGCCCGCGCGGTGTCTAAACTCGTAATTAGCGGAATGTTTTGCTGAATAGCTGTTTGGCGAATGATAAAGCCGTCAGAAGTTTTAGCTAAATCATGTCCCATCGTATTAATTACTAAATCAATTCTACCGTTTTTAAATTCAGTTAGAATATTTGTGGCACTTTGGTCATGAATTTTGTCAACATGAGTAATATGCAGGTGGTGCTGCTCTAAAAATGCAGCTGTTCCACTTGTCGCAAAAATCCGGTAACCAATTTGCGCAAACCTTTTGGCAATTGGTAATATTTCCTCTTTATCGCGGTCTTCAATCGTCAATAAAATGTTGCCACTATCGGGTATCTGCATATTAGCACCTGAAAATGCTTTATAAAGCGCCTTAGGAAAACTGAAATCACTGCCCATGACTTCGCCAGTTGATTTCATCTCTGGCCCTAAATAACTATCAACATCCGAAAGTTTACTAAATGAAAATACAGGTGCCTTGACGCTAATCATTTCTGGTTCTGGCGCTAAGCCGGAGGAGAAGCCTTGTTCTTTCAAACTCTCTCCCATAATGACCCGCGTAGCGACTTGCGCCATTTCAATACTGGTGATTTTGCTTAAAAACGGGACCGTTCGACTGGCACGGGGATTTACTTCAATAATATAGATTTCTCCCCCGCGCTCAATTAATTGTAAGTTCATAATTCCGTGACAATTGAGCTTTAAAGCTAATTTTTTGGTAATGTCAGCTATTTTTTGCTTAATTGCAGGTGAAAATGTTTGAGCAGGATAAACAGCCATAGAATCGCCTGAGTGAACCCCGGCATGTTCGATATGTTCCATTATTCCGGGAATCAGCACTTCTTCCCCGTCACAAATGGCATCAACATCACACTCACGCCCATCAAGGTAGTCATCGACCAAAATAGGATGACTGCTGGCAATATCAACATGATTATGCAGGTAATCTTCAAGTTCGGCTTGATTATAAACTATTTCCATAGCTTTACCGCCCAAAACATAACTTGGTCTGACCAGAACTGGATAGCCAAGTTTCTGCGCCGCCTTAATTACACCATCATGCGTAGTTGTGGTAATTCCTTGCGGCTGCTTTAAACCTAGTTCTTTAACTACTTGATCGAACAATTCGCGGTCTTCAGCTCGGTTGAGGTCTGCTACACTGGTGCCCAAAATCTTGATCCCATGTTTCTCTAACCCAGCGGCCAAATTGATTGAGGTTTGGCCACCAAACTGAATAATTACGCCTTCAGGCTGCTCAAGATCACAGACATTTAATACGTCTTCCAAAGTCAAAGGTTCAAAATATAATTTGTCAGATACAGAAAAATCAGTGGAAACAGTTTCGGGATTAGAGTTAATAACAATAGCCTCATAACCCATTTTTTGCAATGCTTTAACACAGTGAACGGTAGCATAATCAAATTCCACACCCTGACCTATACGAATCGGACCCGAACCAACTACTAAAACTGATTTCTTTTTCGTCTTTTGGCTCTCATTTTCAGCGTCATAAGTAGAATAAAAGTATGGTGTTTCAGAAACAAATTCTCCTGCACAAGTATCTACCATTTTATAAACTGGCACTAATTCATGGTCTTTCCGAAAGTTTCGTACTTCATCTTCTTTTTTGTGCCACAGATTGGCAATAGTATGGTCACTAAAACCATATTTTTTAGCATTTTTAAGGACAGTTAAATCATCAGGATTGGCTGCAATAGTTTTTTCTAAATCGACAATATGCTTTACGATATCTAAAAAATAAAAATTAATTTTGGTTAATTCATGCAAATCAGACATTGAATAGCCGCGCCGGAAAGCTTCAGCGAGGTAAAAAAGCCGATCATCTTGGGCTTTAACCAATTTATTTTCCAAATCCTCATCACTGGCCTTGTGCGCCTCAAGAGAATAAAAGTCTTTTTGGTCAATTTCAAGTGAGCGCACAGCTTTTTGAAAAGCTTCTTCTGCAGTTCTCCCAATTGCCATGACTTCCCCAGTTGCTTTCATCTGTGTACCAAGTTCACGATTTGCTTTAGCAAATTTATCAAAGGGCCAACGAGGTATCTTGCAGACCACATAATCCAAAGCAGGTTCAAATTCGGCAAAGGTGGTGCCGGTGACTGGATTTTTGATTTCATCTAAAGTTAGACCCACAGCGATTTTAGCCGCCATTTTAGCAATCGGATAGCCGGTAGCCTTAGAGGCCAGAGCAGAAGAACGGGAAACCCGGGGATTAACCTCAATGACATCATAATTGAAACTATTGGGATCAAGAGCCAGCTGCACATTGCAACCTCCTTCAATTTTTAGTGCCCGAATAAGTTTCAAGGAGCAGTCCCGCAGCATTTGATATTCTTTATCAGATAAAGTTTGTGATGGTGAAAAAACAATTGAATCACCGGTATGAATACCAACCGGATCAAAATTTTCCATACAGCAAACAATCATGGCATTATCGTCATGATCTCTCATTACTTCAAATTCAATTTCTTTATAACCCGCTATTGAACGTTCAATTAAGCATTCGGTAACTGGTGATAGTTCCAATCCGTTTTTAGCTATTTTAGCTAATTCTTCACGGTCATTGCAGATGCCGCCACCGGTACCTCCCATAGTAAAAGCAGGACGAACAATAATCGGATAGCCAATTTTATCTCCAAAATCTAGTGCTTCCTGCACCGTTTTCACACTCGTTGAAGGTGGGACTGGTTCACCCAGTTCTTGACAAAGTTCTTTGAACTTTTCCCTGTCTTCTGCTTGTTCAATTGAATCAAGCTTTGTACCTAGGAGTTCAATATTTAGTTCATCTAGAATGCCACTTTTAGCTAAAGACAATGCCATATTCAATCCCACTTGTCCGCCTAACGTAGGTAAGATTGCATCAGGAAATTCTTTACGAATAATGCGGGAAACTGATTCCAAAGTTAAGGGTTCAATATAAACCTTATCGGCAATAGTCGTATCAGTCATGATGGTAGCAGGGTTAGAATTGACCAACACTACTTCATAGCCTTCTTCACGTAAAGCTAAACAAGCCTGTGTTCCGGAATAATCAAATTCTGCTGCTTGACCTATAATAATTGGACCTGAACCAATTACCATGATTTTTTTAATATCAGTTCTTTTAGGCATCGTTCTCATTTTCCTTTCTTTGGTCAATCATTTGCATAAAGTAATCAAATATCCCTTCTTCGTCATGTGGCCCCGGTGTACTGTCTGGATGAAATTGCACCGAAAAAGCTGGATATTTTTTATGCCGCAAACCTTCAACAGTGCCATCATTAACTTCAACGTGTGTAACCATTAAATTTTCTGGATCAATTGAATCGCGGCTAACAGCATACCCATGATTTTGAGAAGTAAATCCAATATTGCCAGTAGCAATTTCACGTACGGGGTGATTAAATCCCCGATGGCCGAATTTCATTTTATAAGTCTTAGCACCGTTTGCCAGAGCAAAAACTTGATGCCCCATGCAGATACCCATGAGTGGTATATGCTGCTCAACTTCTTGCACCATCTTAATTGCCTTTCCCATTTCCAATGGATCTCCTGGGCCATTGGATAATAAAACACCATCTGGTTGCAATGACAAAATCTTGGCAGCAGAAGTAGTATAAGGAAGAACTATGCAATTGCAGCCCCTTTGGCTTAGTTCACGTAAAATACTGTTTTTTATACCAAAGTCAACCACCACAACATTACGCTTTGTACCAGGTACAGGATAGGATTTTGCAGTGGAAACTCTATCCACTGCACCCCTGGTTATTTGACTGGACTGCAACTCTTTGGCAATTTCTGCCGCGTTCTCCTGAGAATCACAAATTTGACCGCGCATAGTTCCATGACTACGCAGCTTTTTTACTAATTGTCTAGTGTCTACACCCTGAATACCTGGAACATTGATACTTTCTAAAAACTCGGGTAAAGTGGTTTGCATACGCCAATTATCTGGGTGACGCGCCACTTGATGACAAATTACCCCTTTTATACCCGGTTCAAGTGATTCATAATCAGCTAGTGTAATACCATAGTTGCCAATTAAGGGATTGGTAAAAACTAAAATCTGATCAGCATAGGATTGATCAGTAATCGCTTCTTGATAGCCAGTCATACCGGTAGTAAAAACCACTTCTCCCCTAGTTGTTTGATTAGCGCCGAAACCTGAGCCCGCAAATATACTGCCATCTTCTAAAATTAAATATCTCATTTATTTTCCTCTATTTGAAAGACAACTTTGCCATCAACCATTGTTAATACAGTTTGACCGTAAACCGTGTCACCCTTAAATGGGGTGTTTCTTCCCTTAGATTTAAAATCAGCAGTATTAATGGTTATTTTTTTACCAAGATTAAAAATTGCTATATCAGCTGGTTGACCGATCGCAATTTTTCCTGCCTTTTTCAGTCCAAAAGACTTAGCAGGTGCTATTGTTAACCAAGCTAATAACTGACTCAAAGTGAAAATACCAGTTTTAACAAACTTGGTATACAGTTCACTAAAAACTGTTTCACTACCAACTAGCCCAAAAGCCGCTTTAGCAAAACCGCCTTGCTTATCAGCAGCGGTATGAGGCGCATGGTCAGTAGCTATCATGTCAATCGTACCGTCAAGTAATCCTGCAATTAAAGCTGCTTGGTCTCTTTTCGTTCTTAATGGGGGATTCATTTTAAACTTAGCGTCATCGCCAGTAATATTTTCTTCTTCTAGCAGAAGGTGGTGAGGAGCAACTTCACAAGTAACATTGATACCCTTGGATTTAGCAATTCTAATTAGTTCAACACTCGTAGCAGTTGACACGTGACAAACATGATAGTGAACACTAGTTTTTTGCGCCAATAAAAGATCACGTGCAATTTGTGTGGTCTCAGCTAATTCAGTAATAGGAGCTAAATGTAATTTTTTTGCTTTTTGACCTTCATTAATCACACCATGATTAAATAGTGCATCATCTTGTGCATGTTCAGCAATGATTAAATTATTCTCTTGTGCTTTTTGCATTGCCAAATACATGGTCCGAGCGTTCTGCACCCCTTTGCCATCATTACTTAGCGCCACACATCCGGCTTTTTTAAGTTGAGCATAATCGGGAATTTCATCAGTATCTTCATCAAGAGTTATGGGGCCATATTGCAAAATATGCACTAGACCATTTTGGTCATTATTGCGCACCATTTTGGTCATTAATTCCGGTGTGTTAGGGACAGGTAGCACATTAGGCATTGCACAAACCGTAGTAAAACCACCATGTGCCGCTGCCAGCGAGCCAGTCTGAATATTTTCTTTTTCAGTTTGACCAGGATCTCTATAGTGGACATGAACATCAACTAGACCTGGACTTACCAGCTTGTCTTCCGCGTTAATTACGCTGTCGCCGGTTAAGCCGGTCCCAATTGCTGCTATCAAGCCATCTTTAACTAAAAGATCAGCCTGCATAATCTGACCACCAACAAAAAGATAGCCATTTTTAATCACAGTTGTCATTAAGACAGACCTCCTAATTTACGTCCGCGCATGACCGCTTCAATCATCGCCATGCGCATAAAGACCCCATTCTCCATTTGCCTTACGAAACGACATTTTGGAGCTTCAACTAAATCACCGCTTAGTTCAACATCATGGTTAATTGGACCTGGATGCATGATAATGGCATCATCTTTCAGTTGGTCATACCTTTTTTGATTAATCCCATATTTTGCATGATATTTTTGAGCATCAAATTGGGCTTCATTTGGATCACCAGCATGTCTTTCATGCTGCACTCTCAAAAGCATCATTACATCCATTTGACTAACCAGATCATCAATCGGCTTATACTTGCCAAATTTGTCAAACTGTCTATCATACCAATAGTCAGGACCTGAGAAATAAACTTTTGCACCCAGCCTTGTTAGAAGATCCATGTTACTTTTGGCAACTCGTGAATTGGTGATATCTCCGACGATAGCTACTTTAAGATTTTTAAAATGACCAAATTGTTCGTGAATTGTCATCATGTCCAATAAACACTGTGACGGATGCTGACCACTACCATCCCCAGCATTGATTACCCCAATGTTAAGGTGCGGGTTTTGCTTAGGATGGATCAATTGGTTGTAGTATTCGTTTTCTGAATGTCTGATTACTTCAAGATCAATGCCCAGAGCTGCCATAATAAGTGATGTGTCATAAAGGGTTTCACCTTTTTTAGTTGAACTATGTGCTGGATCAAAAGGAATAACCTTTAAGCCTAGTTTTCGTTCAGCCATTTCAAAACTGGTATGAGTTCTGCTGGAATTTTCAAAAAACATATTAGTAACATAGACCGGACAAGTTAAATGCGGGCGGGCACCACCATTTTTAAAATATTCTGCTCGTTCAATCAGTGCCATTACTTCCTCAGCTGTTAGGTTTTCGACGCTAACAAATGATTTTAAAGTGACAAAATTTGTATTTTTCATTTTTACTCTTTTCTAAAAAAATAAACCTGCAGCTTTTCAGCTCCAGGTTTAGCAAAAGGGTTTTTAGTTTAGTCCAAGACTTAACAAAAAGAACTCATACCCTTCTGACCCTCTCTGGAGCCAATTAAACGGTTGAATTGATTCTATTATTGCAGCAATGGCTTTAATTCCACACTATCTTTATTATCAATTTCTTCAACATGAACTGCTATTTCTTCATGCGAAGATGTTGGGATATTTTTACCAACGAAATCTGCGCGAATCGGTAATTCACGGTGGCCACGGTCAACTAGCACTGCAACAGCAATTGAGCTAGGTCTGCCTTTATCCATTAAAGCATCCATTGCTGCTCTAACTGTCCGACCAGTAAAAAGTACATCATCGACCAAAACAACGTGCTTATTGCCGATTTCAACACCTATTTCCTTAGAATTAACAACAGGGTCTTGCTTTAACGATGCATCATGACGGTCATCGCGGTACAAAGTAATATCAAGTTGACCCAGTGGCACATCGACCCCTTCAAGTTTTTGAATGCGGTCATGGATTCGCTGAGCTAAATAAACGCCGCGAGTTTTAATCCCTACGAGTACCAAATCTTCAGTACCTTTGTTGCGTTCAATGATCTCATAAGTAATTCTGGTTAGCGCTCTCTTCATTGCTGAAGAGTCCCAAATTTCTTTTGTCATCTTTTTCTCCTATTGCTACTTTACCCATGAAAAAACACTTAATCTATTGAGACTAAGTGCTGTGTAAAAGTCAATACTTAATTGAGCTTTCCTTGCTAGCCTCACGGGACTAATTTTAAAGGACATCTATTTCAATATAATGGTTAAACGTGCAGTTGTCAACACTAAAGTTATGTATCGGGCAACTATTATTTCTAGCAAAAATTTTTAAGTTTTAAAAAAATATTTGCTAGTTATATAAACCATGTCTAATTTTTATTTTAAAGCCACCACACATAAGAAACAAACTAATTCAGTTCAATCTGACCAACAAGATCATTGATATCAGCAACACCCATTTTTGCTAAAATTGCGGGCAATTCATCTGCTATGTGGGGACATATTAATGGATCCTTAAAATGAGCACTTCCCACTTCGACCGCATTGGCTCCGGCTAACATAAATTCAATTACATCTTCAGCTGACTCAATACCGCCCATACCAATTATGGGTAATTTGGTTGCTTTTCTCACCTGATTAATCTGATAAATGGCAATAGGTTTAACTCCCGCACCTGAATAACCACCAAAATTATTGCCTAACAGTGGTTTACGTGTCTTGATATTGATGCGCATTCCCATTACCGTATTTATTAGTGACAGACCATCTGCACCACCAGCTTCTGCTGCTCGGGCAATTTCATCGATGGCAGTTACATTAGGTGTTAACTTAATGAAAATCGGAATTGTGACTGCCGCTTTAATTGCAGCAGTTAGTTTTTCAACTAATTCTGGATGAACACCAAAACTCATTCCACCTTGAGCAACATTGGGACAAGAAAAATTTATTTCCAGGGCATTAACCATCTTAGAAGCAGCTAATTTTTGGGCCACTTCGACATAACCAGCACTACTTTCACCACCCACACTGGCAATAATGGGCAAAGCAGGATATTTCTTTTTAATGTCAGGTAACTTGGCACTAACTACTTGATCAACTCCCGGATTAGTTAAGCCGACAGAATTTAATACTCCATTTTCTAAAACTGCAATTTGGGGTTGAGGATTACCAGTCCGCGGTTTAGGTGTAGTAGTTTTTATAACCAGCGCCCCCAATTCATTTAAATCAAATTTCTCAGCCGCAGATACATCACCAAATCCGAAAGTACCACTTGCTGGCATTAACGGATTTTTTAAGCTTAGACCCGGTAATTTTACTTTGATGTTAATCATATTATCCTCCAAAAATTGCTGTTCTTTTGCTCATAAATATTTTTGGGTATATTTTACACGTTTTTGACCATTTTAAAAGTAAAATTTTTAGTTGTATTTTATTAGCAAAAATGTTAATCTCAATGTTAATGAACTTTAAACGGTACAGAGAGACCGCAAGTTGAACATGGCTTAATTTTTTTAAAAGTCTATTTTGATGCACTCTCGTACCAAAATAGGCTTTTTTGTATTTGGAGGCGTTAATGAAAAAAGCTGTATTTGTAGCATTGGACTATGACAATCAGAAGGATGTTGAGAATCTGCTTCAGAAATTAGGTGATCCCCAAGAAACCTACTTAAAAATTGGCATGGAACTATATTATCATTATGGTCCGAACTTGGTAAAAACTTTAGTTAAACAAGGATACCATATTTTTCTAGATCTCAAATTACATGATATTCCTAATACAGTTTACCAAGCTGCCAGACAGATAGGAAAATTAGGAGTTTTTTGTACCACCGTTCACGCACTTGGTGGTAGTGCAATGATTGCAGCAGCTAAGAAAGGGCTGGTTGATAGTACCCCTAAAGGTAGCGAAGTCCCTAAACTCTTAGCTGTGACGGAACTGACCTCCATTTCAGCTGCAACTTTGGCAAATGAGCAGAATTGTTCATTGTCAATGGCTGAAGAAGTGGTTAGTCTAGCTCAGACTGCTAAAAGTGCCGGTGCTGACGGTGTAATATGTTCACCGCTTGAAGTACAAAATTTGCGGGAAATAGTTGGCCAAGATTTCTTATACGTTACACCGGGAATTAGATTGTCAGCAAAAGCGAATGATGATCAAAAGCGCACTGCCACTCCTTCAAAAGCAAAAGAATTTGGCTCAAGTGCAATTGTAGTCGGTCGACCCATTACCAAAGCTGAAAGTCCCGCTCAGGTTTATCAAGAAATTAAAAAGGAGTTTGAATAAATGTATCAGGAACAAATTATCAATAAACTAATCGCCGAAAAAATAATTACATTTTCTCCGCAAGAACCATATCAATATGCCAGCGGAATGCTATCACCCATTTATACAGACTTACGCTTAACTGTTTCTTATCCAGACTTGCGCGACTGGATTGCGACAGACTTGGCAGCGTTAATTAAAAGCAGATATCCTGCTGTAACTGTAATAGGCGGTGTGGCAACTGCTGGTATACCACATGCAGCATGGGTTGCTGCTAAGCTTAACCTACCCTTGATTTATGTGCGGCCAAAGCCTAAGGATCACGGCAAAGGCAAGCAGATTGAAGGCCGCTTTATTAAAGAAGACAATATCGTGTTAATTGATGATTTAATAACCACAGGTGGCTCTGTAATCAATGCCGTTGATGCCACAAAAAAAGAAGGTGGTAATGTAATTGGCGTTAGCTCAATCTTTACATACTATTTAAAAGATACGAAAAATAATTTTGCTCAAGCTGGCGTCGATTTTAGTCCTCTACTTTCCTATCCTGAGTTATTGCAAAAAGAAAAAGAGTTGAACTACATCAGCTCTGAGGAATATGAGGCTTTAAAGACCTGGCACGAAAATCCGTGGAAATGGGGCAAAAAGTTTCAGTAAATAAGAACTGACAAAGATTGCTACACAGCAAAAATTTGTCAGTTTTTTTATATTTAAAAGAAGCAGCAGCTAATTTCTGACAATTACTCTCAAAAACTAGACAGGAATAATTATTACTCCAGTTACCAGACCAGCAAAAAGTTATTTGCGCCTAAACTTTTAGTCTAGTTCTTTATTAGGAAGTCCCAAGAGGTGCGCAAAATATAAAAATGTGGCAACCATTACTAATATTATATCCTTACTGTAAATCCATTGTTCTTCATTCTTAGCCCTCACTTACACTAATTTATTTGAGCAATAAAAGTTTACTCAAAATCTCGCCAACACATCAAAAAAGACTGATTTTTCAAACCAGCCCTTTTTGATGTGTATATACGATTTAATTATAGATATCATTAGAAAATTGTTTAATTATTATCTACTTCTTTTTTACTATCAACAAAATTGAGAAAACAGTTGCTAATATCAAATTTATTTGAATATTGCCTGATCAATTTTTTTGACATGTAAAAGAATTTAATCACTCTAAACTTTTTCTGTGGTATTATTAATCATAGTAGTGAGAATAAAATTATTTTTATTCTCACTACTACTTTTAAATGTTAAGCAAAAGTCCGAACTTTAGCATAATTCAAAAACCATTGGATTTTTCTTAACATTATTCGACACAACTTCAATGTATGCCAACATCGGAGTTGTGTTTTTTTAATTGACATTAACTATCCTCTCTTTTGCTAATTTTTCGGTAAATACTAGTTTTCCTATATTTATTTTTATTATTTCCAGAAAAGCATTACCCCTTTCATTCATAGCACCTAATTTAAACTATGTGAATTATATAATAATCGTAATCAAATTTTTAAAAATTGTCAATAAACTATTGAATATTTTTTAGTTACTGTATTAAATTATATCTGCTTTTACATTTTGTTATCTAGATTTATAAATAACAATGGAAAAAGCTATGATTTAAAGGTCTAAGAAATAGGTTCTTTTTCATCTAATTTAAATAACAATTAAAAATACTATTTTGGTTTATATTTTTCGCTATTCAAAATTATTTAAATAACTAAAACATTATAAAGTTGATTGTTTTCTTTCAAAATTACGATTCTTTTCTTTTATTTTAGACTATAATATAACAGTTTTACTTACTGGCACTTTGGAAAGATTTGCTTCAAATCTTTGTTTAACTATTAATATATTAAAATAAAAAATAGAATGATTAAAATATATAAAAATATTACATTAAGTATTATATATTTTGTTTTCCCAATAAATAAGACCAATAAAAAAAGTAGCATAAATTTTTTATACTACTTTTTTTATTTTTATAACTAGATTGTTTAATAACCCATATAACGATTTCTTTCCCAATCAGATACTGTTTGAGTATATTGAGACCATTCTAATTCTTTAGAATCAATAAAGCTTTGAGTTAAATGTTCACCTAAAGCATCTTGAATTAATTGATCCTTCTTAAAGGCTTTTAATGCGTTATGCAAGGTTGAAGGAAGTGGTTTAATTCCCATTTCATTACGTTGCTTCTCACTTAAATCAAATAAGTTGCAAGTTACTGGTTCCATTGGCATTTTTTCTTCCTTAATACCAGCTAGACCGGCACTTAAACATGCAGCTAGGAGCAAATACGGATTAGCAGTAGGGTCAGCAGAACGCATTTCTAAACGGGTATTCAGTTCTCCTGCAGATGGTACTCGAACCATTGGTGAACGGTTCTTTGAAGCCCAAGAAATATAAACTGGGGCTTCAAATCCTGGAATTAAACGCTTATAGGAATTGACAGTCGGATTACCAACAGCTGTGATTGCACGGGCATGTTCCAAAATACCATTTAAAAAGTACAGAGCTGTTTTTGACAAATGGTACTTATTATTCTTATCATAAAAGGCATTTTTGCTACCTTTAAACAAGGACATGTTAGTGTGCATTCCATTTCCTGCTTGACCTTGCAAAGGTTTAGCCATAAATGTGGCAAACAAACCATGCTGCTTAGCTATTTCACGCACAATCATTTTAAATGTTTGCACACGATCAGCCGTTGTTAAAGCGTCATCAAATCTAAAGTCAATTTCCTGCTGTCCGTCACCTACTTCATGGTGAGCAGCTTCTACTTCAAATCCAATGCTCTCTAAAGTTTCAACTATATCTCTCCTACAACTGGCACTTTCGTCATTTGAGGTTAAATCAAAATATGAGGCATGGTCTGGGACCTGTGTGGTCCAATTGCCATTTTCGTCAAGTTTTAACAAATGAAATTCGGCTTCAAAACCAATATCAAAGGCTGTAAAACCCATATCCTTCATTTGTTCAATTATCCTTTTAAGATTATTGCGTGGATCCCCTGCAAAAGGTTTGCCATCAGTTGTATGAACTGAACAAGTCAGACAGCCAATTTTGCCGCCTGTAGTATCGCTCCAAGGTAAAACGGACCAAGTCGAAAAGTCGGGGTAAAGTACCATATCACTTTCTTCCAAACGAACAAAGCCGTCAATTGAAGAACCATCAAAGCGTACGTCATTACTTAATACTGTTTCCAATTGACTATTTGGAACTTCAACTGCTTTAAGAGTTCCATTAATATCTGTAAAAGCTAGTCTAATAAATTTGACATTGTCTTCTTTTACGCTTTTTCTAATGTCATCTGCTGAAATTTTCTTTGTCATGATTCTCCACCTAAAAATCTTAAAATAATTGGTATGGTTTAAACTAGAAATACCTTCTTGTCTAAACTAGATTAAAGATTAGCAAATCCTTAAATAAATGTAAAGTGGTCTAACAAAAAAAGTAATAATTTTACCAAAGTTTTACCTTACTTTTATAAATAGTATTACCTATTTAAAGAATAATTCATTGACAGCATTAGTAATCGCAATTTTAACGTGGGCATAAGTCAGACCGCCTTGCATATACAACGCATAAGGTGGTCTAATTGGTCCATCCCCGGAAAATTCAATACTAGCACCTTCAATAAACGAGCCGTCTGCCATAATCACTTGATCTTCATATCCTGTATCGTTACTTGGTATCGGATCCACAAATGAATTAATTGGTGAGTTTTCTTGTAAAGCTTTGGCAAATCTAATCATTTTATCTTTATCATGGAAAATTACCGTCTGAATTAAATCGGTTCTATCTTCATTCCATTTGGGAGAAACTTCTAATCCCATTCTTGCTAAAAGTGCAGAGGAATAAATCGCGCCTTTAATTGCATTACCGGTAACACTTGGCGAAATAAATAAACCTTCGAAATAATCAAGATTGTTATTTAAGCTTGCGCCTTCTTCACGACCTATTCCTCCAGCAGTGAGTCGTGTAGCCGTATTTTCAATTAGCTCATGCTTACCAACAACATAGCCACCGATTTTAGCTAAACCTCCGCCAGCGTTTTTAATTAACGAACCAGCCATAAGATCTGCTCCAAATTCAGTAGGCTCATGTTGTTCTGAAAATTCACCATAACAATTATCAACAAAAACTATACTTTCAGGGGAAACTTCCCTAATCAGCGCAATCATCGGTTTAATCTTGGCGACAGTAAAACTTGCTCTGGTATTATAGCCACGTGAGCGCTGAATAACTACCATTTTCGGTTGATGTTCTCTTAATAATTTTCGTGCCGCTTCAAAATCAACACTGCCATCAGACAATAGCTCTACATAAGAAAATTTAACGCCGTATTGCTTCAAACTGCCTCGACCATCACCGGCAATACCAATAACCTGTTGTAAAGTGTCATAAGGCATCCCTGTAAGATACATCAGTTCGTCACCCGGAAGTAAATTACCAGCCATAGCTGTAGCAAGAGTATGAGTGCCAGAGACAAACTGCGAGCGTACTAGAGCATCTTCTGTGTGAAAAATTTGGGCATAAATACGGTCAAGTTTATCGCGACCACTGTCATCTGAGCCGTACCCCGTACTGCCAATCAAGTCTGATTCAGCTACAGCCTTATCTTTAAACGCTTGTAAAACCTTATTTTGATTAAAAAGAATATTTTGATCAATTTTTGCCAGTTGTGGTGCAATTTCCTGATCAATTTCTGCTACAATTTGTTGTAATTTTTCTGGCCAATTATTCATTTAACCATTCCCCGACTTTCATTAAAATTTTTTTCATACATTCTGGATCCCTTAGGGGATCAAACCAGTAAACAGGTAATTGATGATGAAAATATGTTAATTGCCTTTTGGCATATCTTCTAGAAGCTGTTTTTAAATTCTTAACGCAACTCGCTAGGCTATCTTCTTTAGCAAAATAAGGGAAAAATTCCTTATAGCCAATGGCTTGCAAGATCGTATATTCTTGCGCCCTATTCTGATATACGTATTTTGCTTCATGAAGAAGCCCTTGATCAAGCATCTGATCAACACGTTGATCAATTCTACGATAAATTTCTGCACGGTCAGAATTTAACCCGATAATCAAATAATCATACCGGGGTTTTATTTCCTTTTGTTGCTCAGAAAATTTTTGCCCAGTACGCGTAATTACAGTTAATGCGCGTAAAACCCGACGTGAATTATTTGGGGGGATTTTCTGAGCCGCCACTGGGTCACGGTTATTTAACTCAGCCCATAACTTTTTTTTACCATTTTCAGCTAAGTAATGTTCCCATTCAGGGGCAACTGCCTTTTGCTTTCTTTTTGGTTCACCCAGTTTCATTTCATTTAGCAATGCATTGACGTAAAAGCCAGTGCCTCCAACTAGCATGGGAATCTTTTTCTTAGCAGTAATTTCAGCAACTGCTTTTTCAGCCTGAGTGACAAAGTCGGCAACAGAATATGGTTTAAAAATAGATTGAGTATCAACTAAATAATGAGTAACTAATTCTTGCTCCGCTTTCGTTGCCTTGGCAGTTCCAATGGCTACTTCCTTATAAACTTGCATTGAATCACCCGAAATTATTTCGGCATTAATTTTTGTGGCAAGCTCAATAGCCAGTGTAGTTTTACCAATTGCTGTTGGTCCGACTATTGCTAGCACCTTTTGCATTTTTGTGTCCTTTTTCTGTATTTAATATAGAAAAAACACGTTTGAATGGCTTAACAAACATGTTTTCAATTTAATATTTAGATTTCTTCGTCCGTCCATCCCAGTCCTCAAAACCAGTTTTCAACCATTTGATTGATGAAAAATTCTTCTTTTGTAAGAATCTGGCAGCGCGCAACGTTACTGATAAAGAATCGGAGTACAAATAAACGGGTAAGTCTGTTCTTAACTCCGTATATTGATATTTGAGCATTGTATAGGGCAAATTCCTGGCACCATCAATATGCTTTCTTTTAAATGGTGCTTTTTCACGTAAGTCAACCACTTGCGCCTTCCGCATTCCCTGATTAAATTGCTCATTAGTTAGATCTCCGCCACCTAAAAGTTTTGTTTGTATCTTATGCCATAGCCATACTGCAATAAAGGCTAGAATAACTATAATTAAAATTGCGTCTATAATAACTAAAAAAGATGACATAAATTTTCTTCTCTCCCATTATTAGTTTTTAAACCAAAATAATTCTAAATCGCTCTAAGAGCCGTGTTTGTCCTTATTTTGACGTTCTTCATATTCGTACTCACGTCGCAATATTAGCTTTGCTACTAAATAATCGTGCTGGTCTATTAAATGCGAGTGATTGATGTTATCGAGTTCAAGCGCCATGAGCTCAATATCCCATATTCTTTTACCTACATGAACAAATATACCATACTTTTCTAATAGCTGTTGCACATCGTATAGAGTTTTCATTATAGCTTAATTACCATGCCCATTCTAACAGTTGCTACACAATAAATAATTAAAATGCAGGTAGCAACCACACGTTTTTTAAAAGAATATTTTCTATAAGTTCTATCTCCAATTATCACAGCAATTAAAAAACCAGTCACTAAGCCGCCAATATGCCCTTGAATATCAATATTAGGTGCAAATAGATCTAATGCTATGTTTATTAAAGCTAACCAAAAGGATTGTTTTCCCAAATAGACTAAGACAGGATTATTCCTATTTTGTAATGCTGTCGCTGTCATTGCTCCAAACAAGCCAAATAAAGCAGTAGATGCGCCAGCACTAATAGCACTATCACTACCCCAAGCTAGGCTCAATAAATTTCCTCCAACACCTGAAAGTAAATAAACTACTAGAAAGCGCCAATGACCCAATATTGGTTCCATATAAATACCAAGATAATAGATCATTACGGCATTAGAAATCAGATGCATAATTCCAATATGTAAGAATTGCGCAGTAAATAAACGCCACCATTGGTTGCCAGCTACAATGGCATAGTTATTCATTGCACCCATTTTGATTAATACATAGGTATTTTGTGAACCACCAATGAAAGTTTCTATTAAAAATACCACGAAAAGAATGACTAAAATACATATTGTTATATAGCTATTTCTATATCTTTGTCGCTGATCCATTATAACCTCATTTATTTGCTAAAACCGCATTAGGAGTGATAATCGTTTGAATTGCAATATCAGTAGGTTCAACCTGCCACGAAGCTGTTTCAAAAATCATTTTCGAATTAACTAAAGCAACGGTTTTTGATTGTGGATGCTTAGCTAAAAAGCGATCATAATAACCGCCACCAAACCCAAGGCGTTGATGAGAGTCTAAAGCAAAAGCCAGTCCCGGAACGATAATCAAATCTAAGTCGTTGTTAATTTGTGCATCTGGTTCACTAACTTCTGCAACCCCGAATTTTGACTTAGTCAGCTTGGTCATGTAGCTATAGTAAATAAAATCCTGTGACCGCTCGGCATTATCATTAGCCCGGGCAAGATATACATCTTTACCCATATCCCATAATTGAGCTATCAATCCCGATGTATCAACTTCATAAGTCAAAGAGGATGTGATTCCTACAGTTTGACATTCATTGAGCCACTGCAAGTTCATTATTTTTTTTAACAAAATTTGATCTTCAGCATCTTTTTCTGGTGTTTCAGCAAAATTGCTCAACTTTTCTATTTGTTGTTGTCTAATTTCTTTCTTTGTCATAATTCTTCCATATAAAAAATAGCAGGAGCATAGGCTCCTGCTATATTGGTTTATTACTTAGTTTCACGATGAAGAGTAGTATGCCTTTCAACTGGGCAATACTTCTTCAAACTTAAACGTTCCGGATGCTTACGCTTGTTTTTCTTAGATAAGTAACTTCTATCGCCACATTCGGTGCATTCCAAAATGATGTTGTCTGCCATTTCTTTCACCACCTACGCTTTTATTCTGACTGTATTATCTTAGCATTTTTCTAATATTATTGCCAGCAATATTGTCACTTTTCTATTTTTTATGTAATTTAAAATAGTTTTGTACCATTGCTTTGGTCATCTGCAAAGTATACGAACCTTCTAGTTCGGGATCAAGTCCTGGAAAAATTACAGCAGTAGCTATCTCAGGATTTTTTGAAGGGGCATAACCGACAAAAGTAGCGTTTACTAACTCAGGCGGATCTTTTTGGTTAGGATTATCCGGATCATAGTAAAATGTCTGCGCAGTGCCTGATTTACCTGATATAGAAGGTTTGACGTTTTTCAACTTATGAGCTGTACCCCAAGAGTTAGTGCCGTGAACAACACGCCAAAACCCTTGTCTGACAATATTGAGTTCAGCTTGAGTCCACGGAATTCGAAGCTGAACGTTAGGCTTTCTATTATAATCAATATAGATTTTTTTACCATTATTTGAGGTTCTGCCAATCGATTGCACCACATAAGGCTGCATCCGGTAACCACCGTTAGCAATAGTAGAAACATACTGTACCATTTGAATTAAAGTGTATGCATCATAGTTGCCATAAGACAAGTCTAATACCGAACCGGGCAATACTAATCCTTGCTCATTAAACGATCTACCTTGAATACCCGATATCTCTCCCGGTAAATCAATACCCGTCTTTTGACCTAATCCAAACATATTGAAATTCTTACGTATTGGTTCAAAGGCAGTTTGCGGCATGTGAATTGATTTTTTAGGAACATAAGATGCCTTCACCCATTTCATTGCCAAGTGCATCATATAGATATTACTGGAAACCTCGAGTGCAGTTTCTGCATCTAATGCGCCAAAAGTACCGATTGGATAAACAGATTTCTTAACAGGTGTACTTGGTAAATATACCGGTGTATCAGGCATCACGTTGTTTGTGGGACTAATAACTTTGTTAATTAAACCACCACTTACCATAGCTCCCTTAACGGCAGACCCCATAACAAAAGACTGGTTAATAACGCCTAATGCGTTATTAGTAGTTTTATTTTTTTTAGGATCACGGCTAATCCCTGCCATAGCCAAAATTGCACCCGTTTTAGGGTTCATAGCAACAGCATAAGCACCGTTTGAATAATGGGCAGCCCCTGAACTAATGGCCGCAGAATAGATTTTTTCTAAAGAATTTTGGACTTCTTTTTGATACTGGGCATCCAGAGTCAAGACTAAACTGGAGCCAGCCTGACCTGAATAAACGGATTTTGACTGTTCAATATCTCCTGAATTTTTAGTCCAAACTTTGCTGGTTGCTTTAGTCCCCTTTAATAATGGTTCATATTTTTCTTCTAAATATGAAGTGCCAACCCGGTCATTTCTGGAATAGCCGTTAGTTAAATAATATTGTAGGTTATCGCTAGGTAAACCTGCTTTTTCGGTAGAAACCGAACCGATAATACTCTGAATTGACGAACCATTTGGGTACGACCTTTGCCAATCAGTACCAATGCCAACGCCAGGCAGATCTGAAAGATGTTCACCAACGCTAGCGATTTCCTTGTCAGTTAAATGATTATTTTTGATATAGATTGTAGAAAGCGTGTACGCTCCAGAAATCTTGTTATAAATTAAAGCCGCAGTTCTTTCCCGTTTATTTAGCTTAATATGCTCAGCACTCACTTGCTGTTGAATTCTCTTATTGATTAATTCATCATCTTGAGTTTGCCGGACGGATTTTGGTACCTTGGCGGACTCTTTGGCACTATTTTTTTTATTAGCTAAATAATAATCAATTACTTGCTGCTCAGTCGGTTTTTCATCGTTAATTGTAATATAGCGACTAAGAGCATTAGAAATGGCATAAATATCCTCTGTGGTAGTTGAGACACTTTTGGTATAAGTAATAGCATTTTTAGCCCTGTTACCAACTAAAACGCGACCTTTAGTATCATACATTACTCCTCGAGGAACCTGACTGGAAACCACAGCGGAATTAGATTTTTGGACTTCAGCTTTAAAGCGGGAGCCATAGCCAATTTGTAAATACGCTAGTTGTCCAATTAGAGTAGCAAAAAGCACAAAAATAATTCCTAAAATTATTTTCATCCTGACCGGAGTAGAAGCCTGTTTTTTTGAATTATCATTCTTTGTTTTCAATTTTTTCTTAAAAAAATTCACGTAGCCTCAACCTCACTAAACTAGTGTAATTTTATCAGAAACCAACATACAATTCTATTGATTAAAAGGGCCTTTGACAAAATTTTAACAGTTATAAAATAAGTAAAGCAAATAAAGTGTTCGTAAGCACTTTAATAAAAATCTTCTGTATTTTGCTAAAGTGTAATAAAATAATGTTAGTTGATTAAATAGAAAGAAGAAAGGTTATGACACTTAAATATCAGATTGGCGTTGATGCCGGAGGAACGCATACTACTGCTATTGCCTATGATCTTAACGGTGAAGAAATAGAGCGTTCTCAAGCCGGCCCTGGTCAAGTAAATACAAATTACACCAGCGCAATTTCAAATATTACTGAAGCGATTAATAAATTAATAGACCAAATTGATGGTGATTGCCAAAGAATACTTTGTGGTATGGCTGGCTTATCGGTCATTGGACATGCAGCTGAAGTAGCTGCTGAAATTTCTGCTAAAGCCGAAAATTTACCTACTAGAGCAATTACAGATTCACTTCTGGCATTATATAATGGTCTTGAAGGAGAAGACGGGGGTCTTGTTATTGCCGGCACGGGTTCTGTCTTTAATGGCTTGCAAAAAGGCAGGATAATCACGACTGGCGGTTATGGCTCCATATTAGGAGATGAAGGTTCGGGTTATGCAATCGCACTTTCCGCATTAAAATCTGCTTTACTCAGTTGGGATAAACGAGAAGATAACGAGTTGATTTCCCTTTTTAACCAACTTTTTAAAGTAGACAATTTGACTGACGCAACTGCTAAATTTTATAAAACCAACAATGCCGATTTTGCCTCAATGGCAGTAGATGTGGCAAAATTGGCAGACAAAGGCAATAATTTTGCCATTGCAGTGATCAAGGAGCAAGCTGAATTACTTGCAAGAGATATTATTATCGGCATGGACAGATATGATGAACCTAAGCCAATGAAAATTGCACTGACCGGTTCCGTCTTAGCTAACAATGGCATGTTACGTGATTTCTTGGAGAATAAAGTTCACGAGAAATATCCACAAGCACAATTTTCGATTTCCAACGGTGAAAATGCCCGCGGAGTAGTTTTTGATAGAAGCAAAGATTACCGCTATTTCACTAGTCATTAATTTTTAAGAATAAATAAAGACCAGAATTTTGCTTTTTAACAAAATTCTGGTCTTTTATTTGCCACTTAACTAAAGCAAACCTGCTTATCTGACTAGATTATTCTTCAACTTTATTAATAACTACGTCAAATTTACCACCAGGTGTCGAAATGGTTACTGTCTCGCCCTTTTTTTTGCCCAAAATTGCTTGAGCAATTGGCGAATCATTAGAAATCTTGCCATTCATCGGATCAGATTCATCACTACCAACAATAGTGTAGGTTTCCGGCTCATCTTCACCCACTTCAGTATAAGTAACTGTCTTACCTACAGCTACTTCATCTGGATCACTAGCATTAGCATCAACGACATGAGCATACTTAAGCATTTCTTCAACAACGCTAATACGATCCTCTAAATGACTTTGTTCATCCTTAGCTGCATCGTATTCGGAGTTTTCAGACAAGTCACCATAAGAGCGGGCAACCTTAATTCTTTCAATTACTTCTGGTCTTTTTACTACTTTTAAATTCTTTAATTCTGCCTCAAGCTTTTCTTTACCTTCAGCAGTCATTGGATATGATTTTTCAGGCATAAAATTTTCTGCTCCTTAAAGTTAAAATTCCTTTTGCACTGGTATATGATATTAACTTAATTGTTTAAAGTCAACTATTAACGTATTTCTACTTTGAGCTGCTTTTCAAGATTGGTTTCAACAGAATCCATTGCCTTGTTAACGATTTCATCGGTTAAAGTGTCGTTTTCATTAAGGAAAGTTAAACGATATGCAAAACTTTTCTTGTCTTCGGCAATATGAGAACCACGATAGACATCTATAATACGCAAATTATTGAGATATTTACCACCATTTGCTTTGATAACATCTTCAACAGCTTGATTAGTCACATCTTGATCTACCAAGATTGAAAGGTCGCGCTCAACTGCAGGGAATTTTGGAGCACTTTGAGCAATAGTATGTGGATGTAAAATTAAAGGAATAATGTCATCGAGATTTAATTCATAACCATAAATCTCGCTATCCTTCATCGCTTTATTAGATTGAGTCACAGGACGATCCAACATGCCGATCATACCAACATATTTGTTTTTAATGTAGATGCCAGCTGTTCTGGTAGGATGCATGTACATAATTACTTCGGCCCTGTATTCAACATCGTTTGGATCAATTCCGATTGCAGAGAACAAGTTAGTGAGTTGCCCTTTAACGTAAAAGAAATCAATCTTTTCATTGTCGTTTTGCCAGTTTTCAAAATAAACATTGCCACTATATAATGCAGCTAAATGTTCATGCTCATTATAAGTATTATTTTCAAAATCATAGACACGACCCTGCTCAAAAATTGCTAATTGATTTTGCTTGCGTGCCATATTGTAGCTTGCAGCATCAACTAAGCCTGTCATAAGGTTTTGTCTTAAAGTCGAACGGTTTGAATTCAATGGCATTTGAACTTCAACAGGTTTCTTAGGCTCTTTTGAAAAGCCAATTGCTTTTTCAAGTGAAGTTAACGAATAAGAAATAGCTTCTATTAAGCCTTGACCTTGGACGACATTTTTAATACGTCTAATAGCTTCTTCTTTTTTAGAGTAGCCACCGTGTGTTTCAGCTAAGACAGGCTGCGTCGACTCAATATTATCATAACCATATAGGCGTCCTACTTCTTCAACGAGATCAGCAGGAATAGCCACATCCCACCGTCTTGCAGGAACATCAACTACTAAATCATCATCGTTAATTTCAGCTTTGAAATTTAAACGGCCAAAAATAGCAGCAATTTCCGCCGGGGAGATTTTTGTACCCAATACTTTGTTGATATAAGAGATTGTGGTTTTAATTTCAGTTGGTTGGCGCTTTTCAGAGCTACCGGTAATAACACCTTCATTAATGGTACCGGAAGCATCATTACGTAAAAGAAGCGCAGCCATATCTAATGCTCTTTTGGTTGCATCCCAGTTAACGCCTTTTTCATAACGACTAGAAGCCTCTGTTCTGTTAGCATGACGCAAAGCTGCTTTCCTAATTAAAGTAGGATCAAAAATAGCAGACTCTAACAAAACATCAGTAGTATCATCTTCAATTTCTGAATTAAGCCCACCCATTACTCCGGCCATCATCACTACATCTTCACCGTTGGTGATTACAATATCGTTAGGGTCAAGATCAACTTCTTTGTTATTTAACAAAGTCAGCTTTTCATCTTTAGCAGCTTTTCTAACAACCAGTTTGTTTGTTTTAAAGGAGCGCGCATCATAACTGTGCATTGGCTGACCGGTTAAAAGCATAATGTAATTAGTAACATCAACTACATTATTAATAGGTCTAATTCCCGCATTCCAAAGTCGTCTTTGAAGCCAGAGAGGACTATCGCCTATTTTCACATTACTAATTTTGCGCAAGTAAAATTTGGGTGCAAGCTGAGGGTCAACTTCAGTAGTAAAGTCGCTGGTCCAGTCTGGACCGTCTTCTTTAACAACTACGTCATCGACTTTGACTGGTGTATCAACAATAGCTCCAACTTCATAAGCTGAACCTTCCATAGATAAAGTGTCAGCACGGTTAGGGGTAATGTCAAAATCAAAGATGTAATCATCCATCCCTAATAGTTTAAATGCGGATTGTCCCAGTTTGATATCGGCATCTTGAGGAAAAACATAGATACCATTGGCATATTTTTCAGGCACTACCTTATCCGGAAAACCTATTTCTTGGAGGCCACAAATCATACCGTTTGATTCATTGCCGCGCAATTTGGTTTTTTTGATTTTAACATTGTCGGCAATTCTGGCGCCTGGCAAAGCCACCACTACGTTTTCTCCAGCAGCTACATTAGGAGCACCGCAAACTATTTGATAAGGTTCATCTTCACCGACATCAACATGAGTTAAATTCAAGTGCGTACCAGAAATGGGTTCGCAGTCAATAATATGGCCCACTACCAACTTCTTCATCCCGTCTTCAGGATGTTTAACTTCTGCTACTTCAACACCTGTCCGAGTTATTTTTTCAGCTAAATCATTAGGATTCTGGTCCAACTTAATAAAATCCTGCAACCAATTGTATGAAACTAGCATTATCTTTCCTCCCTACTGAACTGTTCTAAGAAGCGGACATCATTTGTATAAAAATCACGAATGTCATCAATGCCGTATTTAAGAATAGCGAAACGGTCTAATCCCACGCCAAAGGCAAAGCCACCGTATACATTGGAATCAATCCCGGCATTTTCTATCACATTAGGATGGACCATGCCAGCACCCAAAACTTCAATCCAACCCGTATATTTACAAATAGAGCAGCCCTCGCCATTGCAGTTAAAGCAAGAAACGTCCATTTCCACAGATGGCTCAGTAAAAGGAAAGTAACTAGGACGAAGGCGAGTTTCTCGATCTTGACCAAAAATGTGCTTGGCCATTAGTTCTAAAGTCCCCTTTAAATCGCCCATCGTAATGTTCTTGTCCACTACGAGACCTTCCATTTGCATAAATTGGTGTGAGTGAGTTGCATCATCATCATCGCGCCGATAAACTTTTCCGGGTCCAACCATTTTAAGAGGTCCTTTAGTGAAATCGTGTTTTTCCAAAACGCGTGCTTGATCACCTGAAGTTTGAGAACGCAACAAATTTTCAGGATCAATATAAAAAGTCTCTTGCATATCCCTTGCTGGGTGGTCTTTTGGCAAATTCATCATTTCGAAACAATAGTGGTCCGTTTCAATTTCTGGTCCTTGCACCACTCTATAACCCATCCCGATAAAGTATTTTTCGAGATCATCCAAAATAATATTGATCGGATGCTTTGTTCCAAGATGTAATTCACGTCCGGGTAAAGTAACATCAATTTTTTCTTTGTTTAACTGTTCTTCAACCAAAGCTTCAACTATCTCTGTTTTGGCATCATCCAGCTTACTGTTAAAAAGATCGCGTAATTTATTAACGCGTTGTCCCACTTCGCGCCTATCACTGGGATCAATATCTTTCATCGAATGGAGGATCTCGGTTAGTTCGCTTTTACGACCAGTTAATTTAACCCTAACGTCATTTAATGTTTCTTCGTTTTTAGCCTTATCAATCTCAACCAGACCTTTTTCACGCAATTGTTTCAGCCTGTCAAACAAGTCCATAAAAATTTTCCTTTCAAATCAAACAAAAAAGCTTCATCCCAAAAGGGACGAAGCTTCGCGGTACCACCCTAGTTTGTACATAAAATGTCCACACTTTAAATTTCGCTAACGGTGAATACCGGAATGGATTAGATTCTACTAATAAGATGAAATTCACAGTTCTGTTTAAACTTTTCTCTCAGCTCAATAAAAAAGTTTCTCTGATTAAATGATTGCTGCTACTAGTCTTACTCTTTGTAATTAGTTACTAGAATATATCATTTCTCAAAAACTTGCAAGTGCATACGAAATTTATACCCATTTATCTGCCCAGGTATGAATTTGATCAAAAACAGGCTTTAATTCCTCTCCCTTTTTGGTCAAACCATAAGAAATAATTTTGGTTTTATCATCAACTGAGCGCTCTACAATATCTTCCTTTTCAAGTTCTTTCAGTCTTTCAACCAAAACACGATCTGAGCAAGCCATAACACAACGAGCTAAGTCCTTAAAGCGCATATAATCTCCGGCACAAAGCGAACTAATAATTAGTCCATTCCATTTTTTACCGATAATTTTAAACGCGTTAATGAAATGTTTGCAAGATTCATAATCAGGAGCACCGCAATCCGCACAGCGTTTTTCCTTAATACCTTGAGTCATGATACCGTCCTCCCACAACAAAGTGTTTATTTCGTCTTTTATTATATTAAATATACTTACTAAAAACAAGTATAATCGTCTAGGAGAAGTAATAAATGATTATCCCTGCTGCGACTGCCGCATTTAATGACTCGGCTTGGCCCTTGATAGGAATATATAACTTTTCATCACTTAGTTTTGCTATTTCTGTAGTAACACCATGAGCTTCGTTGCCAATAACAATGCCTACTTGCGGTACTTTTTCAAACTCGGGTAACTGTTTGGCATTTTGATCTAATAAACTAGCATACACAGGAATTGCATTGTCTTGCATTTCTTTTATAACAGTTGGTAAATTTTCCATGATTAAATTAATATGGAATTGACTGCCCTGCATTGCTCGTTGAGTTTTAGGATTATAAATATCAACGCTTTCCGGTGCAAGCACAACGCCATCAAAGCCTGCCGCATCAGCTGTTCTGACAATAGTGCCCACATTACCGGGGTCAGCCAGATGATCCAGTAGAACCCATTTACCGAAATTAAAATGATAATTTTGTGGTTGTGAAATCTTGAGGATCATAAAAATATCCTGCGAATTTTTTGTACTTGTAAGATGACTGGCAACGAGAGTATTAATTTCAAGCACATTTTTACTTTCCAGATTAATAGAAAATTTTTTTGCCAAGTGCAGTAAGGCTTCTTCAGCACCCAAAAGATAGATAAATTTTTCCCCAGCTTTTAATGCTTCTTCAACAAGATGGAAGCCTTCAATCATATATAAACCAGTTTTTTCACGGTATTTTTTTTGCTTTAATTTAGCTAAATTCTTAATAACATTATTATTGACAGAACTTATTTTTTTTGACATCAAATCAGCTTCTTTCATATTAATTAATATATTGTTTTAATTTCAACCAAATAAAATGTTAAAATCAAGAAAGCAATGTAAGAAAGGACTATTATGGGATTTTTTAAGCGACACAAACAGGAAAACAAAAATACTTCTCAAAAAAATTCCGCAGAGACTTGGCAGCTAACTGTATCGGGCATTGTTCAAGGTGTTGGCTTTCGCTGGAGTGTATTAAATTTGGCCCAGCAAATGAAGATTGCAGGCAATGTCCGTAATAATAGCGATGAAACGGTCACAATTACTTTGCAAGCGGGCTTAAACCAAGTCAATCAGTTTTGCTCTGAACTGCCCCAAAACATTTCACCGTTTGCTAGAATATCAAACATCAAAAAAGAAAAGCTGTCAAATGTAGCCAAAATGAGTGGTTTTCATGTATTATATTAGTTATTGGCAAAAAATAATAATTGGGTGAATTGAATGAAAAAATTTCGTAAATATATTGGATTAATTGTAGTTTGTTTGGCGGTAATGTTAGTTGTTACTGCATGTGCTCAAAATGGCAGAAAGCCGCCTACAGATTTTCTTTATGGCACAATTTATAAGTTTATCGGTAAGCCTTTACAAAACATTATGCTCTTTTTTTCTCACGTTATAGGTGGGGAAAATGGTGCAGGTTGGGCTATTATCCTGATGACCTTCGTAGTCAGAATGGTACTTTTACCGCTAATGCTTAACCAGCAAAGAAAAGCCACAACACAACAAGAAAAGATGGCAAGACTGCAACCGCAGATGAAGTTGATCCAGGAGACGATGAAACGCAAAGACTTGACTCAGGAGCAACAAATGACCGTGGCAGGGTGGCAACGTCAGCTTTATTCCCAAAACAACATTTCTTTAACCGGTGGAATGGGTTGCCTACCGTTAATTATCCAATTCCCAATCATGCTGGGAATTTATGATGCTGTAATGTATTCCAACACATTAGCCAGTTCAAGCTTTTTTGGAATTTCATTGAGTAACAGATCGGTTTTAGTAACGATTTTTGCAACAATCTTTGCTTTCTTGCAAGGCTATATTTCCTTAGTGGGCATCCCTAAAGAACAGAAAAAGCAAATGCAGTCAATGATTTTAATGAATCCCATTATGACTCTCTTTATTTGCCTATCTGTTTCAGGCTCGGTTACCTTATACTGGGCAGCCGGAAACTTCTTTTCCGTTATTCAGCAATTGATTGTAACATTTATTATCATGCCCAAAGTTAAAAAAGAGGTTGATGAAGAATTAAAACGGGAACCTATGACCCAAGTCGTTACTAAAGAGAAAGTCGCTGAATTAATTAATAATCAAGCTGCTAATCCGGCTCAATCTGAACAGACTAAAGTATTACATGAAAATCTCCGCAATCGTAATAAAGGCAAACAGCAAAAACGTCCATAATTATGAGCGCTAATCAAAAGACCTTTAAGTCGTGATCATCGACTTAAAGGTCTTTTTGTTATTCTTTTTGCTCTTTTGAGCCTTGTTCATTTTCTTCGCGCTGGCGTAGTTTTTTTGCCTGGGACTCAGACAGTGCAGGAAAGACCATGATAAATTGGCTTCCCTGACCTTCAACAGAGTCGACACTTATGTTACCGTGATAACTGGTTACAAGCTTTTGAGCTATTGATAGACCTAAACCATTACCGCCTTTTTCACGAGTGCGTGCTTTGTCAACCCGATAAAAGCGATTAAAGATTTTGCCTTGTTCTTCTTTTGAAATGCCTTCACCAAAGTCTTGGACTATAATATGGACCTCATCTTGGGATAATCCGGCTGAAACATTCATTTCTTTACGATCGGTAGAGTATTTAACGCCGTTATCTATTAAAATTACCAGCAGCTGCTCTAAATGTCCCTGGTAAATCTGAATTTCTGTCTCAGCTGGCAAATCGTCCATGTCTAATCTGATTGTAAAATCTTTGTGAACTAGTGACATATCACCAACAACACGTTTCAGGACTTCAGAAACTTTAGTAACTGCATAAGGATACTGCACATTAATTTGTTCTGCACGCGTTAAATCCAACATTTCTTGAATTAAGTGCTGCATTCTCTTTGCTTCCTGCAGTGAGGCATCGATTGACTCATCTAAAATTTGCGGGTCATCTTTTCCCCAGCGCTTTAGCATACTTAAGTGCCCCTCAATTACAGCTACTGGGGTGCGAAGTTCGTGAGAAACATCACCGACAAATTCTTTTTGCTGGTCAATATAACGCTGCATGCGATCAAGCATTTGATTAAAGGAAACAGCTAATTCTTGTAATTCATCGTGCCGGTGAAAATCTCTAATTCTGATACTACTATTAGGATCGTCATTTACTTCCAAAGCAACGTGCGACATTTCTTTTATTGGTTTCACAATGTCACGGACAATTATAAACGCCACTAAAGTGAAAAAGATTATTGCAGCAACAGAAATTCGCGCCATCCATTTAAGCAGATTCTTCATCAACCCGTTATAGTAAGTCATTTTGTTTGCCACAACTATATAGCCAGTGACTTTGCCTGAACGGGCCGACCGAACTTTTTGATATGTAATCAATTCTTCACGGCGATGTTTAAAAACATGAACTACCTGATGATCACCTTTAATTTTTTTAAAAGGCGGAATTGCACTGCCATTATCAAAAACATCTTCTTTACGCAGATTATAAACTACCACGTTTAGATCACGATTAGTTAAAGACGACAAAAGATCGTCATTAAAAGCACTCCTATTGGGCTGATCTGAACTAATTGGCGGATTGCCCTTTAAAACTTCTCTAGTAGAGGGAGTTAATGCGGGTACAACATTAGAGATTTCTAATTGAGTTGGTATTCTATTCAAAGTACTATTGAGTTTAGAAACAATTTCATTTGAAGTCTCTTTTTGTTGTCCCATTGATTGTTGACCAATGAATGAATAAATTATGAATGAAAAAACAATAAAAGAGACCATGATCGTCAATGCAACGACGCTTACCCACCGTACAACAAGTGACGAATGTTTGGTCTCTTTTTTGCTTTTCTTTTTATTTCTTTTCATCATCCTCATCTCTTACCATATACCCAGTTCCACGAACCGTCTTGATATAAGATTGTTTACCTGGAACATCAATCTTGTTTCTTAGATAACGAACATACACTTCTACCACGTTTGTTTCGATATTTGAACCTGGGCCCCAAATCTTTGATAATAACTGGTCACGGCTGACAACATTATTCTTATTCTTAATTAATGTCATTAGCAAATTGTACTCACGTTTAGTTAAGTCAACGGCTTTACCATCACCGCGACGGACAATTCTGTTTGCAGTTTCAATAGTAAGGTCTTTAAATTTAACTACTTTCTTCTCAACTGAATCATCGGAAGCATCTTTTTCAATCTTGACACGACGCAAAACTGCACGCAAACGAGCTAGCAGTTCTTCAATGGCAAAAGGCTTGACAATATAATCATCGGCACCATGATCAAGGCCAGAAACTCGATCAATGACTGAATCCCGAGCCGTCATCATAATGATTGGTGTACTTTTAACTTGGCGCACTCTCCGGGCAATTTCTAACCCATTCAGATCAGGCAGCATCAAGTCCAATAAAATTGCATCAAAATCTTCTTTTAAAGCTAGATCAAGTGCCTTGCGGCCATTACTTTCGACAACTGTGTCATATTTTTCATGCTTTAATTCCAATTCAACGAAGCGAGCCAAATTCTTTTCATCTTCAACAATTAATATTCTTGCCATTTTTGTTCATCCTTTTTTAAAATTTAATTTCGGTTTATTTAATTCATATCTTAATCAACAATTAAAGCATACTTTAAAAATGCTTTTAAAACAAGATTAAAAACCAGCATTTCAACAATACTGATCTCATAACTTATTTAATTATTTTTATTTTCATTATTCAAGTTTTTATTATTTTCCGTAAACAAATCTTTTAATTTAGCAAAAGCGGGATTAACTTGTTCTTTTTGCTCTTTAACGAAATCATCTTCAGAAATTACCGACCAGCCTTTTCCTCGAGGATAAAGATTCTCCTGCTCCTCTTTTTTGGTTAAAATCGTTGTCGGAATGTGTAATAAAATATTATCTTCAATCGCCTTTTGCAAATCAATAATTTCATTTTCTACCTTGACAATGGGAATCTCGCTTTCAGCACTCTCCTCTTTTGCCACATCAGTATCAGTATAATTCTCGCTAAAGTGAAAGTCTTCTTGGAAATCAACCGGTTCTAGACTGCGACTGGAAGGGACAACTAGCTGGGCTACAACGTGGAAATTCCCTGTAACATAGGGCTGATTATAAAAGACAGCGCCAGATAGCTTAATATTTTTTACCTGATAAACTAAATTCTGGCTACGCTTTAGAAATTCTTTTTCTGGTTGCACCTCACACTCAATATGAGTCAATGGCTCTTTACTATTTTTAATCTGGGCAAAATTAAGTGTTAACATTTTAAACCTCCAGCGGTTTACGACCAAAGTTTTGATCAACTTGCATCAGTTGTTCAAAGAAACGATCAACACGTATTTGCAAATTCAGCGATCCACTTTTAGTGTTTTTTTGATCAACTTTAGAAATCACGTCCGCAGTCGTATCTTTTCTAATTTTCTTAAGATACTTTCGTCCTAGTTTGCTATAACCTAAAAGGAGCAGCGATTCATGGTTAAAGCTGTTAATCATATCATCTTGAGTCACATTTAATAGCGTATACAGACTAAGCCGGCGCAGACGAGAATAAGTATATCTTTTAGACTTGATCATACGTAAAAATTCGGTAAACGATTGTGCGTTATGAATTTCATGTTTCATTTTATACTCAAGTCCTTCGCTCATTTGGTAAACTTGGTGCAAATCTTCTAAAGAAGAAGATTCAAGCCGATATTTAAGAAATGGAAACAATAGATTCCAATTAGGATAAGCTTTTTGCTTAAAAAGCAGCTGTACCTCTTTTTTCGGCAGCCATTGTTCTAACGTACAATTATTTTCATTATGCAGAATTAAATTACGAATTGCACTGGCACTTTGAACAACCTTGTTATTTTGCAAAACATCATCATGTCCTGCCCCAATACGATTAATTGGGTGTAAAACTAGCGGTGTACCCAAATTATGATTAGCTACAGCATACGCCAGTGCCAAAATAGCATTAGGTTCATTTACTTCATGTCCAACCTCACGAGCCACCATTTGATTATACTGAGTTGAGTATGTTTGACTGTAATCATTAAAATCCATGTGACTTTGAGGTATTTCAGCAATTTTACTCCCCAAATAAGCAAAGTTTTGCGTAGCATCTTCAACACCAAAGATTAGATCGGTAACCCCGACTTTAGCTAGTTGATCAATGCTGCCAAGAGCAAACAAGTCAGCTGGCTCAACGGAAGTTGAAAACGGCAATTCGAATACTAGGTCAGCGCCGCTTTCAAGAGCAGCCTGCGCCCGAGTCCATTTATCCATGATTGCCATTTCGCCTCGTTGGACATAGTTACCGGACATGATCACAACTATTGGGTCTTTATTTCCAGCTATATAGCGCGCCTGATTCATCAAAAATTCATGCCCGCTATGGAAGGGATTATATTCCGCGATGATCCCTACAACACTCATGGTCAGTTAATCTTCCTCTAATTCCAATTTTTTACCGTTGGCCCACAGTTTTTCTACATTATAAAAATCTCTGGCTTCTTCGGTAAAAACATTCACTACTACATCACCTAAATCAAGTAAAAGCCAATTTGATTCGCTCGTACCCTCAACGCGGTAGTCATAATAATCCGCTTTATGAGCTTCATCTATGATCGCATTAGCTATAGCATGTAACTGTCTATTTGATCCGGCACTGGTGACAACATAATAATCAGCTAAAATACTATGCCCTTGCATATCAAAAGCAGCTGTATTTTCGCCGTGACGATCACTAATTGCTTTTAAGGTAAAACTTAATATTTCTTTACTAGTCATTTTTCTCCTTATTTTTTTATACTCCAAACATTGTAAGCATTTAAAGTTCGTGGATAAATCTTATTCCTTTTTTCAATTAAAAATTCAAGGGTATGTGCTAATTGGTAACCGACACCTTCATTAAGATTAGCATAAGTTATCTTACGCGCTTCTTCAACTCCGGGAAATGATCTGCCGGGTTCAATAAAATCTGCCATATACACAATTTTGTCCAAAGTTGTCATCTCAACGTCAGCGGTAGTATGTCTGCTTACAGCCGTTAAGATTTCCTCATCATTAATTTTTAAATCACGTTGAATAAAATAAACACCAACAATTCCATGCCAAATGCTCCGGTTCCAATTTAATAAATCTTGATCAAAACCTTGAGTTTTAATTACTTCACGGTATTCAGAAACAGGAACCTGCTTGGCATAATCGTGAACAAAACCCGCCAAAGCCGCTTTATCCTGATCATAATGATTAAGTTCAGCCAATCTAACTGCTGTTTGACTGACACCAACGCAATGCTCAAAGCGGTCAGCTGTCATGTTGTTTTGCTCTCTAGCAATTATTTCAGCACTGCTTAGAGGAGAATAGGTTTTTTCAAAAAATAAATCACTCATGATATAGACCTTTTTTCTGAATATAATTTCTGACTGTATCAGGTACTAAATACCTAATTGAACCACCAATTGTAATTGTCTGCCTAATTAGTGTAGAACTAACTTCAATTTCAGGAATATCAACCCAAATCATTGGCAGTTTTGCTTTTTGAGGATATCCTGCTCTTTGAACTCCCACCAGTGTAGCTAATTGTGCTAGCTTGGTTGGTTCCTTCCATTCATTTAAATTATTAACCTGATCACTGCCCATAATTAAATAATAATGATTTTCGGGTTGAGTTTCATGCAAATATCTCAAAGTGTCAATCGTATAGGAAACGCCCCCACGGTATAATTCGAATAATTTCACTTGAAACCGAGGGTTGTCTTGAGTTCCTAATTCAAGCATATTTGCACGATCTTGCGCAGACGCAATTGGCTCATCTTTTAAAGGTGGCAAATTAGTAGGAATAAACCAAATTTCATCCAAATGCAATTTGGTTAGTACTTGTTCAGCCACTATTAAATGACCAATATGAATTGGGTTAAAAGTCCCACCAAAAATACCAATTTGACGACCTTTCTGGGGTGCTAATTTTTCTTCAGCTACAGCCACTGTAGGTGTTTTTTGATAATTTTTTGCAATAGCGATCATTATATCCTCTATATTAACGCACGTCTAATTCCCAAGCCAATCTGACCAGGTGTATAAATTTTAACTAAACAATTTGCAGGAACTGTGATAAAACCGATTCCGCCAAAAAGCAAGTCACTTTTATTACTAGTATGATATTCCTGCCCCTTTAATGATGGCAAATTATCTTCTTTAGTCGGTGGACTCAATAATTCACCAATGTGCTTGGTATAAAAAGCATCAGCATTTGCCGTCTTGGTTCTGTGAATGTATAGACCCCGAGCCGCATAAACTGTGAAACTAGCTTTTTCACCTTTTAAGAAGTCTACTCGCCCTAAACCTGCTAGAAAGAGACTATTACCGGGGCTTAACTGAAACGTTACCGGCTTGAGCTGCTTTTGCGGTGATACCACTGCTAATTCCTTGGTATTCAAATGTGTAACCAATTGATTTTGGGTCAATATGCCGGGAGTATCTATTAAAAAATGACCATTTGCCAAAGGAATTTCAATTTTAGCTAAAGTTGTTCCCGGAAAACGTGAGGTCGTGATTAGATTTTTAACATCCCCCATTTGGTCAATAATCGCATTCAAAAGAGTTGATTTTCCTACATTGGTCATTCCCACAAAATAAACATCTTGCTCACGTGATTTCTGATCTAAATACGTTATCAACTCAGTTAGATTTTTCTTGTTTTTAGCGCTGACTAAAAATATTTTTTTGGGAAACAGTCCTGCCCTATTAGCTTCTTGTCTCATCCAATCCTTGATTTTGCTTTGTAGGGAATTGTCGGGAAACAGGTCAAATTTATTACCCACCAGTATAAAATCATTTTCACCAATAAAACGTTTAAGTGACGACAATAAAGAATTAGTAAAATCAAATAAATCAACCACATTGACGACCAAAGCCTTCTTTGTAGCCAAAGAATTCAAGAGCTTTAAAAAGTCATCATTATCGGCATTGACAGGCATAATTTCATTATAATGACGCAGCCGAAAGCAACGCTGACAGTAAATATCGTTGCCTTCATCTCCACTTTCTATTGCCTGTTGCAATCGTGAAATTGGCAGATAACCAGCTTCTTGCGGGTTATCTGATTGAAGAACAGCACCACAACCAATACAAACAATTTGATCATCCATTTTTTAACGTCTCCTTAAATGTAACTGGGTGCGAAAAGTTGAGAAAAAAGAAAATAATTTTTTCAAAAAAACGATTAATACGGGTATTCCATTTGTCAGTTTGAATAAGAGGCTCAACCAAGACAGATTTGACACCAGCTAAATTGCCAGCTTGAATATCGGTAATTAACTGATCTCCCACCATCATTACCTGTCCTTTCTCTAAGCCCATTGATTTTCTTTTTTTACTAATCGCAAATGGTAACGGCTTTTTAGATTTAGCAACAAAATCAATGTGATAGGGATTTAAAACTTTCCCTACCCTTTCAGCATTATTATTGGAAATTACCACCAACTTAATTTGCGCTTGTGCTAATTTTTTATTAAAGCTATCCATTTTTTGAGCAGTTTCAAATTCATTCCAAGCTAAAAGAGTATTATCTAAGTCAGAAAATACAGCTTTAATATTCATTTGCTGCAGCATATCTGGATCTAAATGATAAATCGTATCAATAGTATAGCGTGGCCTGAATAACATCCAATTTACCTTTCATCTATTATTGCACTAGTTTAATATATCAAATTATTAGCTGCAAGTGCTAAATTTTGACATAAAAAAACGGCGCCATAAGCGCCATTTCAAATTAATTTAAAGCCTTTTTAGCAGTTTCTGCTAATTTCGCAAAGGTCTTTGAATCGTTATAAGCAATATCAGCTAACATCTTACGGTTAATGTCAACACCAGCTAATTTCAAGCCGTGCATTAACTTAGAATATGAAATATCATTTTGTCTTGCTGCAGCATTAATTCTGGCAATCCATAACTTTCTGAAGTCGCTCTTACGTCTTCTTCTGTCACGGAACGCATATCTGTAAGATACAAATAATTGAGTACTTGCAGCCTTAAATTGCATATGCTTTGCGCCACGGTAACCCTTGGCAAGCTTCATAATCTTCTTACGACGTTTACGTGTAACTGTTCCACCCTTAACTCTTGGCATCTAAAATTCCTCCTAAATATCGTTTTATTTGTTTAATTAACGCATTTGAGAGAGCATCTGTTTGATGCGCTTCAAGTCGCTGCGTGAAACCATTGCAGCCTTTCTCAAATGACGACGTTGTTTCTTAGTCTTGCCGTGGAAACGGTGGCCGGTAAAAGCGTGATGACGCTTTAATTGACCAGAAGCAGTTCTCTTAAAACGCTTTGCAGAAGCGCGGTGGGTTTTCATTTTTGGCATTTTCTAATTCCTCCAAATTAACTATTTATTTTTGTCACTCTTCGGAGCGAGCATTAAGAACATTGAACGGCCTTCCATCTTAGGCTTGCTAGTAACAGTAGCAATATCAGATGTGGCTTCAGCCATTTTTTCCAACACTTCACGACCCAGTTCCTTGTGAGTGATTGCTCGACCTCTGAACCTGATCGAAACGCGTACTTTGGCACCTTCTTTAGTGATAAACTTACGCGCGTGCTTTAATTTAGTGTTAAAATCGTTACCCTCAATCGTTGGGCTCAAACGAATTTCTTTAACACTGACCGTTTTAGACTTTTTCCGAGATTCTTTAACCTTCTTTTGTTGCTGGAAACGGTACTTACCATAGTCCATGATACGAGCAACAGGTGGCTTGGCATTAGGCGAAATTAGAACTAAATCTAAATTTGCAACACTTGCTTGGCGCAAAGCCTCAGTCTTGGTTACAACACCAACTTGTTCACCATCTTCATTAATTAAACGAACTTCGCGTGCGCGAATTTGGTCGTTTAATATCAAATTCCTTGGAATAATCATTCACCTCCATGTTAATCTGAGGACAAGAAAAAGACGGGTATAGTTCTACCCGCCCATAATCAACAGAAAATATCGATCAGCCCAGAGGTTTACTTAACTTAGGCGAGAAGCGGGAAGCTTCTTCTTGTTCTCAACTAAAACGATTATACTCGCATTTACTATTTGTGTCAACGAGATATATTTTAAATCTCATTGCAAAATTATGCTAACTTTTTGTTCAGTTTATTACCAATTAAAGATAAAGTAAAGCAAACAATAAAATAAAGCAATGTTAAAGCGGCAAACATCGGCACAATATAATTAGCATTTTGACCGTATATTACCTGTGCGTGTTGCATCAGTTCTGGAACAACAATAATAGTTGCTAGGGAAGTGTCTTTAATTAAAGAGACAAACTGACCAATAATAGTAGGTATCATGTGCCGGTACGCCTGCGGCAAGACCACATGCCATAATGCTTGAACAAAAGACATGCCTGTCGATCTTGCCCCTTCAATTTGACCAATAGCTACTGACTGAATGCCAGACCGCACAATTTCAGCAATCATGCTGGATTCAAAAATTGTCATCGCGATAATTGCTGACAAAATTGCACCGGGTCTTAAACCAATATTGGGCAAGCCAAAATAGGTAAAAAAGATAATTAATAGCAAAGGTAAATTTCTAACGATGTCAATAATAAAGCCAACAATTGCTGAAATGAATTTAAGTTTAGCATAGCGAATAATTCCGAGAATTGACCCTAAAATGAAACTTAAAACAATTGCAAAAACTGAAATAAATAATGTGACTGCTAAGCCTTTTAACAGAAAACCGAAGTTTAACCAAGATAAGGCATTAATCCATGTTTGCATTTTAGTTCGCCTCCTATGCCAATTTCTTTTCCAAATGCCGCATGTAGTAGCTCAGTGGCATTGTAATCAACAAGTACAAAACACCTATTACCAAATAACTGTTAATCGTATCAAAAGTAACAGAAGCAATGGCGTTTGCTTGATACATTAAATCAAAACCCGCAACAAAAGCTAAAATTGACGAGTCTTTAATCAAATTGACAAATTGATTGCCTAGTGGTGGAATAACTATTTTAAAAGCTTGCGGCAACACTATATAGCGCATTGCCTGCTTATAAGTCATACCTGTTGACCGTGCACCTTCCATTTGACCGGAAGACACCGATTGTATACCAGAGCGAATAATTTCAGCAATAAACGCAGAAGTGTAGAGAAATAAACCAATTGTACCAGCAGTAAAACCATCAATTTGTACAAAATATTTCGGTACTATTAAGTAAAAAAACATTACGATGATTAGTAAGGGAATATTGCGGAAGATTTCAACGTAAATTCGACCAATTTTATTGGCAAGTTTATTGGGAATAACCTCCAATAAGGCTAATAAAATACCGAAAATAAGACTAAATATTAAAGTTAACAAGCTTGATAAGATAGTCCAGCCAAATCCTGAAAATAATTGACTACTAAAATTATTGAAGATATGAATCATTTAATATACATCTCCTTATAGTTAAATCCAGGAACCTGACCGAACCATTTTTTAATTAAGAGATTGTATTCTCCGCTTTTTTGAATCTTATGAATTGCTTGATTTATGGCTTTATGAAAAGGTCCTTGATTTTTATTTACTGCAATACCATAAGGCTCTTTAGTATAGGTTCCTCCGGTTACTTCAAGGCTTCCAGAACTTTGTGCTGCTAAACCATATAAAATGCCGTTATCACTAGTCAAAGCATCACCTTGATGCGACTTTAAAGCAGAGACTGCTTGACCATAGTCTTGCATAGCAACAACTTTGGCTTTGGGAGCCACTTTTTTTATTGCCTCAACAGAATTATCGCCGACAATACCGATCACAGTTTTGCCGTTCAGGTCGCTTGGCTTTTTAATTTTTGATCCTTTAGGTACAAGAAACGATTTACCAGCCTGAAAGTACGGCTTAGAAAAGCTAATAACTTTTGCCCGTTCCGGTGTAATTGTCAAAGTTGCGATAACTGCATCCACATTGCCGTTTTTCAACAAGGGTATTCTTGATTGGGAGGTGGCAAGAGTAAAATGAGCTTGACCTTTTGGACCTAAAATTTCTCTGGTAATGGCTTTGGCCATATCGATATCAAAGCCTTTTTCTCTATCATCTCTAATATCTATTAAACTAAATAGTTTTTTGTCACCTTCAACTGCCCAAGTAATGGTATTAGTCGAATGTACATTTTTCAAAGCAGATTGGTCAGTGACTTTATTGCCACAACCAGACAAAAGAAAAATTCCTAAAAACAACGAGATTGAGCAAACAAGTTTTTTCATGATATTTGCCCCTTCCTTAATGTGTAATTATTTTACTTAAGAATTGCTGGGCACGGTCAGTTTTTGGCCGCTCAAAGAAAGACTTGCTGTCGTCATCTTCAACAATCTGACCTTGATCCATGAAGATAACGCGGTTAGCTACTTCTTTGGCAAAACCCATCTCGTGAGTCACAATCAGGGAGGTCATATCACTTGCCGAAGTTATTTTTTTGATTACTTGTAAAACTTCATCAATCATTTCAGGATCAAGTGCTGAAGTTGGTTCATCAAAAAGTAATAATTTGGGATGCATTGCTAAAGACCGTGCAATTGCCACACGCTGCTTTTGACCACCAGATATTTGTGCTGGCATATTATGTGCTTTATCAGCCACTCCTACCATATCAAGTAAATGCAGTGCCTGCTTTTTATTTTCTTCTTCAGGTATATGACTGACAATTCGAGGAGCAAGCATTACGTTTTCTAAAACATTTTTATTTTTGTAAAGATTAAAATGCTGAAAAACCATGCCCACGTCTTGACGCAATCTATTTGAATCTGTTTTGGGATTCGACAAATCCTGGTTATTAACAATTAATTTTCCGCCTTGGATTGACTCTAAACGATTAATAGTTCTAATTAGAGTACTTTTGCCTGAGCCGGAAGGCCCGATTAAGACAACTGTTTCACCCTGATCAATTTGCAAATTGATATTATGCAACGCGTGAAATTTGCCATAAAATTTCTGCACGCCACGAAATTCTACCATTGACATATATATGCTCCTTTTTAGCAGTTTTAATTTAACTATCTAAACCAAGCTTTTTTAACAATTGATTAATTAATCAAAAGTGCATCCCGTCAACACTACATTTTGTTACTCGACGTGCAAATTTTAGCGGTTTCTACATTTAAGGTTTAGCCATTAAATTATTTTGCCTTTTCTATAAATAACAATTTTTATCCTTTACGTGAATATGATTTAACATCTTGATCGATTTCGTTAATGAATTCGTTAAAGTCCTTAGCCACTTCTTCTTCTGTACCATAGCGACGAACGTTGACACTATTGTCCTTGAGCTCTTTATCACCTAAAACAAGAGTGTATGGTACTTTTTGAGTTTGCGATTCACGTATTTTGTAACCTAATTTTTCGTTACGTAAATCTGCTTCTGCTCTGAAGCCGCGCTTATTCAATTCATCGCGAACTTTCTTAGCATAGTCAGAATGGGCATCAAGGTTAACTGGGATCACTTCTACTTGAACTGGCGCCAGCCAAGTTGGAAAGGCACCCTTGTAAATTTCAATCAGGTAAGCAATGAAACGCTCCATAGTACCGACAATACCGCGGTGAATCATAACTGGACGATGTTCTTCACCATCTTGACCTACATAACTTAAGTTAAAGCGTTCTGGAAGCATAAAGTCCAACTGGATTGTGGACATAGTTTCATCAGCACCTAACGCCGTCTTAGTCTGAATATCAAGTTTAGGGCCGTAAAAGGCAGCTTCACCTTCAGCTTCGACATAGTCAAGACCCATGTCGTCCATTGCCTTCTTCAGCATTGCCTGACTTCTTTCCCACATCTCGTCATTAGCAAAATACTTTTTAGTATTCTTTGGATCACGGTATGAAAGTCTGAAGTAGTAATCCGTGATATCAAAGTCTTTGTAAACGTCTAAAATCAAAGTCAAAATCTTAGAAAATTCACTCTGTACTTGGTCCAACGTGACAAAGGTATGACCATCATTTAAAGTCATTTCCCGTACACGTTGCAAACCTGATAACGCACCCGATTTTTCATATCTGTGCATCATACCCAGCTCTGCAATTCTAATTGGCAGTTCACGGTATGAACGGATATGGTGCTTGTAAATTTGAATATGTGACGGACAATTCATTGGGCGCAGTTCAAGCATTTCTCCATCACCCATATCCATTGGTGGAAACATATCGTCACGATAATGTGCCCAGTGTCCAGATGTCTTGTATGCGTCAACATTCATTAAAACTGGAGTATATACATGTTGGTAACCATCAGCCACTTCTTTGTCGATAATATAGCGTTCAACTACTCGGCGAATTGTGGCTCCTTTTGGCATCCAATAAGGTAAACCAGCTCCAACCTTAGGATCAACAAAGAATAAATCAAGGTCGCGTCCGATAGTTCGGTGATCACGTTCCTTAATTTCTTCACGACGCTTAATATCGGCATCTAAATCAGCTTTTTTAAAGAACGCTGTTCCGGAAATTCTTTGAAGCATTGGGTTTGATGATTGACCTTGCCAATAAGCACCGGCAACCGATAATAACTTAAATTGTTTAATTTTGCCCGTATTTGGCAATAGGGCTTCAAAGCCAAAATCAACAAAATCACCTAATTTAAAGACATGCACTTGATCGTCTTTTTCATCTTTTAGCAACGCACTCTTATACGGGTCATTCTTAAAAATTTCGGCAAGCTCAGCTTTTGGCAGAAAAGAAGATTCAATCTTATCTCCTGCTTTGATTACTTTTTTGATTGCTTTTTCAAGTTCCGGCAGTTCACTAACTTTGATTTGATTTTCTTTGTCAGTGTCAACATAAAAACCATCATCATCTGCTGCGTGCTCACCAAAGTGAATCTCTGGATATGCTTTCTGCGCAACTGCTTCAAAAACAAAGGCTACTGTTGCTCTTAAAATATCTAGACCAGCTTCATCCCTATCAGTAATAATAGCAACACTGGCATCTTGGTCTAATTTGTAATCTAAACCAACAATTTGACCATTTACTTTTGCTCCAAGAGCTACTTTACCTAGAGATGTAGCAATACCATGTGCTAGTTCTGAAACTGTGACTGCCTCAGTAAAATCTTTTTTTGAGCCATCAGGCAATGTAATTGAAAAACTCATTTTTTCCTCCGAAAATTTAAGAAATAAAAAAAGTCCCAGTGCAATTAAGCACTGGGACGTTAATTAACGTGGTTCCACCCAAAATTTAGTCCAAAAATCTGGACTATCTCGTTGTAGATTGTTAACGGATCTAACCCATTTTAAAATTTTAGGTACGAATGAGTGGGTTGCAAACGCTAATGGGAGCTTCCAGAATATTGCCCTCTCTCTGTGGTGCGTAGCAACATGTTCATTCATTGCAGTTAATTATAGCCCAATAATTTTTTAATGCAAGTTTATTTTCATAGATTTACAGCAAAATATTTTTATTGGTGTCTTCTATTTGGTCCAGAAATTACTACTTCAGTCGCCAAAGACTTGATTCTTTCCATTAATCTCGCTGCTTTTACAGGATCAATAGAATTTTTGGTTTCTTTGAAATGATCTGCCAGATCGCTCATTGCAAAATTCGATGAGAAAAATGTTGGCAGCACATTATCCATTCTGGCCTGCAGAATTACCGCCAAGACCTCGTCACGCGACCATTGACTCAAACTTTCAGCTCCAATATCATCTAGTATTAAAAAATCAGCGTTAGCAATTTTTTGTACTTCATCCTGAACACTATTATCACTAAAATGACTGGATAAACCTGCAATAAATGTCGGAACATGCAAGAAAACAACATACTTGTCCATGGCAGCAACTTGATTAGCAAGTCCCGCCAATATATATGTTTTGCCGATACCAAAATTGCCCGATAAATAAAGTCCCTTCTGATGAACATCTTTAGCATATCTTGATAAGAATTGCTGAATGCGGGTCATCACTTCGGCTCTTTCCGGGGTCAGTTCAATCTGACTTAGGCGAACATCATGCAACCCATCAGGTAAATTAATCAGGCGCAAATGTCTTTTGATATATATTTCTCTATCATGAATAAGCTTGCTGTCTTCGGGCACAAATTTCAAACTGATGGCATTTTTATTCATTATCAAGTCAGGATAATAGCCCCTGGTGACAGGATCTTTTTTATGCTGGCTCAGATAATAGCCGTAAAGAGTGGGCAGACTTTTATTAATAATGCTGTCATTTAATTGATCTTGATGCTGCGCGATAAAGTTTTGCACCTTAGGTTCAGCCAGTACCCTTTGTTTAATAGCTTCAGGGCTTTGCTCCTCAGCATTACCTGATTGTCCTTTAACAATATATTTTTTAATGGGTCGCATATATTTCACCTACTTCATGCCATTCTTATTTTCAAAATTCTCAAAAAACTTTTTTAGTTCTTCACTAGAAACTTCGGAATTTATTTTTGGTTTATTTTCAGTCCAATCCGTGCCCTTTTCAATTGACTTGCGCGAACTATAACTGCCATATTGCTTTCTTTTCTGCTCTTGGGCCTTTTTCCTATTGTCCATATATTCCAAAGCTTGACCACCGGTTTTTACTCCGTGCTGCAGCCAATCATGTAAAATTTTATTTGCCAAACGAAAAGACACATTAGGACCACTTTTCAAGCAGGCATAAGTCAAGATATTGAGTAGTTCTGCTGAAATACCTTTTTCATTATATAAACTATCAAGTACGCGATATTCACTAGCATCCACAAAATCATTCCGGCTGGTCTTAAGCTGATACAAAAATTGTGCCGGTGAGTTCGCTTTTGCGCTTTGTAATAATTCTTGTTCACTATTACTTAAGTGCTCGTTTTTTACTTCAGAATTGTCCTTTGCACGTGTCTTTTTTTGTAACTGACTCCGAGTAGTTGCTGCATGAATGTTATTAGCAATAGCTTGTTTAATCCGGTTCATATTTAGATGATAATCACCATGCAAACAGGGCAGTGTTTCATCTACAAATTCCTGTTCGGACAAACCATAAGTTCTCATAATTGCACGAATTGCTTCTCTGTTTTGGTCAATTTCGCTGCCTGCAATCTGGTAAATTTCAAATTGCTGTTTCATAAAATCCCAGTCAATCTGGCCCTTTTCATTGATAGTGGCAGTATTACGGGTAACAATATTATTTTCTTGGGCAGCCTCTTTAACCTCAATTGAAGGGTCTATTGCTTCTTGGTCTGGTAAGTGAAAGACATCCATAAACGAGGCGGAAATATTTGGTGCTGTTTTCACACCATTAACAAAGTTTTGATTTTGTTTAGTTTCCCGGGCAAAATCATGGCTTAATTTATGAAAAGCGGTAATACCCACTTTTTCTTTTAATAAGCTTGCTAATAACGCAGTCCCAAAAAATTCACTGCTGGACGGGATACTTTTAAGTTCAAAACATAGAATTTTGCCCATTATTTGATTGTCAAGTAGTCGGGTCTCGATTAACCCCACCGCCTCAATCTTGTGCAGAGCCGCAAATAATTTTTTAATATCACAGTCAACTTGTTCTTGCAAACGGTAAATCCCCTGTGAATCTGACAGCATAGCTTGGGCAGAATAATCCTCATTCAGACTTAAATAAAGTGCCACCGCCAAAGAACCAACTAAAGGCTGATATAGCTTAATTAAAACACGCAAATCTGTTGGGTAGAGCTCTACTCTGTTTGTAATATAAAAAGGCTGTTTGGGATTGTTAGTCTCAAACATAATTAATTTCCTTTCTCTCTTCTGGCAATCATATCTTCCATAGTTTTCATGAAACTAGACATATCTTTAAACTCACGGTAAATTGACGCAAATCGAATATAGGCCACATCATCTATTTTAGCCAATTCATCCATTACCAATTGACCAATTTTTTTGGAAGAAATTTCACTAACTCCTTCCTGCCTGATTTTGTTTTCTACGTGATCAACTAATTCTTCAAATTGCGAACTTGAGATTGGTCTTTTTTGACCAGCTGCCATCACTCCACGCAAAATCTTTTTTCTGTTAAATGGCTCACGTGTGCCGTCATTTTTGATTACTAATAAAGGCGTGGTTTCAACACGTTCAAATGTAGTAAAACGAAAGCCACAGTTTTCACATTCGCGCCTACGTCTGATAGCACGATTTTCATCACTCGGACGCGAATCAATTACTTTTGATGCATTTTTATGACAATTAGGACATTCCATTTTAGTCCTCCCCTTTGATTTCAAGTAACAACTCTTCTAATTTAGTCTCAAGGTCTTTTTTTGAACCAGTATTAGTAATCACGTAGTCAGCCAATTTTTCCTTTTGCTTAAGTGGCATTTGACTATTGATGCGCTTTAAAGCTGCATCCTGACTAAGGTGATCTCTTTGCATTAGTCTTTCTAGCTGCAATTTTTCTGGTATAGCAATCAGTAAAGTCCGATCACAATATTTTTGACCATTTGACTCAAACAGAACAGGAGCATCAACAACTATTATGGGGCTTTTCTTAGCCTTGTTTAGCGCAATTTTAGCTTGTATTTCTGTAAAAATCAATGGATGAGTAATTTCATTCAAAATTTCAAGTTGTTTTTCATCATTAAAAACTATTTGACCCAACTTTGAACGATTAAGTGAACTATCCGCATTTAAGACTTCACTGCCAAATTGTTTGATAACCTTTTCGTATCCCTGATTACCGGTCTTTAAAATGTCATGGGCTATTTGATCGCAATCAATTACTGGAACTTGCATTTTTTCAAAAAAAGCATCTGCGGTGCTTTTACCGCTTGCAATTCCACCAGTCAAGCCTAATATCATTGTCATTTATAAATCACCTGACATTTAGGACAAAAAGTAGTTCCTCGTCCATTGACTTTAATCTTTTCAAGTGGTGTACTACAACGCACACATGGTTCACCTTTATGACCATAAACCTGCAACATTTTTTGAAAACCTCCTGTTTTACCGTTTGCATCCAGATAGGTATGAATTGTAGTACCTCGTTCAGCAATTGCCAATTCTATTAACGAATTAATATTATCGTGCAATTGTGCTACTTTTTCTGCGGGAATGGTATTGGCTTGACTTAATGGGTGAATTTTTGTCTCCCACAAAACCTCGTCAACATAGATATTGCCCAAACCTGCAACAACAGATTGGTCAAGGAGTGTGTTTTTAATATTTTTCTTTTTACGTGCTAAACCATTTTGTAAATAAGAAACGGTAAAAGCTGCTGAGTTGGGTTCTGCACCTAATTTGCTAATACCCGTCTTTTCTTTTTCAGTTCCCGTTTTAATTAACTGCATGCGCCCAAACTTACGCACATCGTTATAACGCAATGCCGAATTATCACTAAAAACAATTTGCACGTGGTCGTGTTTATCCTTTTTAGTATTTATTTTAACTAAACGATACTTACCCTCCATGCGCAAATGTGACACTACTGTTAAATTGCCGCTAAGCCGAATTAACAAATATTTAGCATAACGATCAATTGTGGTGATTTTTTTACCAACTAACTGCTGCTTAAATTCTTTTGCATCACCAGTTATAATCTTTGGATACCAGACTGTTACTTCTTTGATTGTCTTTCCTTTGATAAGAGGAAGAAGTGTCCGTCTCACAGTCTCAACTTCTGGCATTTCCGGCATTACAAGTTACTCCTTACTTAGCATCAAACCAATTATGACCATATCCGGAATCAGCTACAAGAGGTATGTCTAGTCTTACAGCCGACTGCATAACTTCCGGTACGATCTTTTTAATTGTTTCCAATTCATCCTTTGGCACATCAAAAATCAGCTCATCATGAACCTGGACTACCATCTTGGTCTTAAGATGCATGTCATCTAATTTTTTCTGCATGTTAATCATCGCTATCTTGATAATATCTGCGGCAGAACCTTGAATTGGCGAATTAATTGCTGTTCTCTCTGCAAATGAACGCACATTAAAGTTTTTAGCATGAATATCTGGCAAGTAACGTCTTCTGTGCATAATTGTCTCGGCATATCCTTTTTCACGGGCTACCTGGACTGCTTTATTCATGTAATCTTTAATTTGAGGATATTGCTCAAAATAATTATCTATGAATTGCTTGGCCTGCTTGCGGCTGATATTAAGGTTTTTAGATAAACCGTAATCAGAAATGCCGTAAACAATACCGAAATTCACAGCTTTGGCCCTGCGACGCATTAAAGGAGTGACATCGGCTGTTGATTTTAAGTGAAAAATTTTCATTGCGGTATGAGCGTGAATGTCGTAACCGGTTCTAAAAGCTTCCTGCATTTGTTCATCGCCAGAAACTTGTGCCAAAACACGCAATTCAATTTGTGAATAATCACAGGAGAAAATGTAGCCATCAGGTTCACTAGGAACAAACGCTTTTCTAATTTGCTTACCTTCCTCGGTTCTGGTTGGGATATTTTGTAAATTAGGATCAACTGAGGACAAACGACCGGTAGCAGTAAGAGTTTGCAAGTATCTGGTATGAACCCGACCGTCTTTTTGAATGACATCCAGTAAACCATTAACATAAGTTGACTGGATTTTAGCAATTTGCCGGTAAGTGAGAATTTGTCCAATAATGGGACTTTCATCCTTTAGCTGATTTAAGACATCAACTGATGTGGAATAACCGGTTTTGGTCTTTTTAATTGGCTTTAAGCCCATTTTTTCAAACAAAATATGACCTAATTGCTTAGGAGAATTAATATTAAATTCTTCACCAGCTTCATCATAAATTTGCTTTTCCATTTTCTTGAGCTCAACTGCAAACTCATCTTGAAGCCGCGTTAAAGTCTCAGCTTGGACTTTGATACCATTGATTTCCATCACAGACAGAACTCTGGCAACAGGGATTTCAATATTGGCAAAAAGATCATCTTGCTCGTGTTCTTTTAGTTTAGCTAACAATGTCTCTTTTAAGTTCTCGATTGCTTCTATCTTGCCAGCCAAATGGTTAAATAACACCTGATCGTCTTCTGGAATGTGGGCACTTTTACCTTTACCATAAACGTCGTAATCACTTTTAACCGAATTATCACCGTACATCCGGCATATCTCGCCCATATCATCCGAATTATTTTCATTATTAATCAAATACGAAGCAAGAAGCATGTCATAGTCAATGCCATGAGCATGAATACCTAAACGATTTAAGCCAACTGTTGTCCGCTTTAAGTCAAAAACATTTTTAGTAATTTGCTTATTTTCCAGAATATTCTTAAGTTGCGGCTCTTTTAACAGGTCAACATTGCGACTTACGTATATTTGCTTATCAATCTTAATAGCAAAACCAACAAAATCAGCTAAGTGGTAGTTAGCACCCAGCATCCCTAAATAAAAAGTAGTAGCTTGACCATCTTTAACCGCAAAGTTGCTAATGTCATTTTCTTTAAGCTCTGTAAAAGCAACTACTTTATTATCTTTTACTGGTTGGTCTTTTTGCCCAGCAGCACTTTCAGGGTCTAGCTGGCTTAAAAACTTGCGAAAGTTCATTTTTTCATAGAATCTGCGCAATTTTTGATAGTCCACATCGCGCCACTTAATATCATCAATCCCAATAGTCAAAGGAGTGTGGCGATCAATTGTTGCCAATTTTTTGCCTAAAAGAGCCTTATCTTTGTCATTGATGAGGTTCTCTTTCATTTTTGAAGGTTTCATATCATCTATATGATCATAAAGGTTTTCTACAGAACCATATTCTTGGATAAGTTGTGAAGCCTTTTTGGGACCAATCTTAGTCACACCGGGATAATTGTCAGAATTATCACCCATTAAGGCTTTCATATCAATAAATTCAGTTGGTGTAACGCCATTAACTTCCTTCATGTGTTCAGGCGTATAAGCTTCCAAGTTCAATACGCCGGATTTAGTGACCATTACTGTTGTTTGAGGTGAAGCTAGTTGCGTTAAATCCTTGTCGCCCGTAACAATAGTCACTTTGAAACCCTCTTTTTCACCAATTGTAGCAAAAGTACCGATAATATCATCGGCTTCATAATTGTCGAGTTCATAGGTGGATATGCCCAGATCATGTAAAAGTTCTTGAATGTATGGTAATTGTTCAGACAATTCAGACGGTGTTTTCTGTCTACCGCCTTTATAATCGGCATACATATTATTCCTAAAAGTAGTTTTACCCGCATCAAATGCGACTAAAACATGGTCAGGCTTGACATCATTTAAGACGACATCAAGCATGTTTTTAAACGTATAAATGGCATTGGTATGCAATCCTTCAGGATTTCTAAAATTTTCAAGTTGACGGAACAATGCATAAAAAGCACGAAAGGCAACTGAATTACCATCAATCAAAAGTAATTTTTTATCAGCCATTAGTTCTCCTCATAATTAAACCAAGTTTCTTAATTCAACTACCATTTTAACAGTTTTTGCTCACATCTTGCACAATACTGATTTATTTGCATTCTGTGGTAATTGGTTCGTGCTTTTTTTAAGTAAAAAGACCAAGTTTAAAAACTTGATCTTTAGCTAAAAATTGCAATTATTTTAATAACTTTTCCAAAGCATCTTCATACTTGGTAATATCACCGGCACCCATGAAGACGATCACACTATCTTTGTTTTGAGCCAAATCGGCAATATTATCAAGGTCAATTACCTCTGCTCCAGGGATTTTGGCTACTAAGTCGTCACTAGTAATATCACCGCTCTTTTCTCTAGCAGAGGCATAGATTGGAGTAATATAAGCCTTATCAACTCCGCGCAAAATTTCTTCAAAATCACTGGCATATTTTTTAGTTCTGGAAAAAGTATGTGGTTGAAATACTACTACCAAGCGTTTATCAGGGAATTTTTGTCTTGCTGCTTGAATTGTTGCCCGCATTTCTGTCGGATGATGGGCATAGTCATCAATAATATTAATATCTTTAAAATCTTTTTCTGAAAACCGTCTTTTGGCTCCTTGATATGTCAATAAACCTTGTTGAATATCTGCTAACGGAATTTTTTCAGTATAAGCAACAGCTATCACTGCAGTAGCATTCAAAATATTATGATCACCAAAAAGATGAATTGTAAAGTGACCGATATTTTGTCCGTGATTTAACACAGTAAAACTGGACCCTTGAGTTGATCTTGTGATTGCTACGGCTTGAAAATCATCGTCACTGTCAAAACCATAAGTATATTTGGGGCAATCTGCTTTAAGCTGCTTTAAACGGCTGTTTCCGCCCCAGACAAAAAGTCCTTTTTGCGTTTGCTGAGCAGCTGTTTGAAAAGCGGAAGTATAATCTGATTGATCTTTAAAATAATCTGGATGATCAAAATCAATATTGGTCATAATTTGGTAGTCAGGATGATACGCCAAAAAATGACGACGATATTCGTCAGCTTCATAAACAAAGAAGCGGGAATGCTTAACACCCTTGCCCTCACCATCTCCTATTAAGTAAGATGTTGGTGCAGCTTCTCCTAACACGTGAGCTAAAAGACCTGTAGTAGAAGTTTTCCCATGAGTCCCAGAAACACCAATGCTAGTGTGCATCTTAATTATTTCTTCTACAGTATCAGGATAACTTTGCCAAGCAACATTTTTACTTTCACAAGCCTGCACTTCAACATTATCAGCTTTAAAAGCGTTGCCCTTAACAATTACCTGACCATTATCCTTAATGTTATCGGCCGCAAATGAAGATATTTTTATACCCGCTTTAATCAGCGGTTCTTGCGTGAAAGTATACTTTGCGATATCACTGCCGGCAACATCAAAGCCCAGGTCTTTTAAAACTAGAGCAAGAGCAGACATTCCAGTTCCTTTAATTCCGATAAACCAAATCTGTTTATTTTTGTTTAACATTTTCTGAACTCCAAAATCTTTTATCATTGCTATTTATTTTACCATTACTATCACAAAATGAGCAGGACCATTACAAAACCATGATGAAATTTAAAAATTCAATTTTATGCGAAAAAAAAGACTTTACCTTTTTGTTGGTAAAGTCTGCTACTTTTATAAAGTGATTTGTCCTTCGGCTAAAAGCTGATCGCACTTTTCCGGATCAAATTCATCGCCAGCATTAAAATCAGCCGGAACTACCAAAATACCCCTTTTTTGCGGAGCATGTTCAAGACCCAATTCACGAGCTGAACAAATCATACCATAAGAATCAACATGGCGTAGTTGACCGGGCCAAATCATTTGACCATTAGGCATCAAAGTACCAGGCAAGGCAACTACGACTTTTTGTCCCTGTGCAATGTTAGGTGCACCACAAACAATTTGGTGTTCTTCGCCGTTACCTACATCAACAGTAGTGACATGAAGGTGGTCAGAGTCAGGGTGTTTTTCACAAGTTTTGACATAGCCGTAAACTAAAGTTGGTTTGCCGTATGCCAGTTTATCCGTAAAACCAGCTTCTGCTAATTTTTTATTTAAAGAGGCTAAATCTTCTTCATTTAGTTTAACCTGACCATTAGGCAAACTATCATAATCAATTACTTCGTTGACATTGAAAAAATTATAACCTGTGACATTCCCTTTTTCATCAGTGATACGAGTAATGTCATCTTTTTCCTCATACTCACTTTTACCCTTATCTTGGCCCAAAATCACAATCAGGGTATTAGGATAACTTTCTTTATTAATACTTGTAATCATGAATCACAATCCTCTTTCACTTAGTCAAGCGACCGCAAAAAACTTTCAACCTCATCCTTAGTTTTACGATCCTTATTAACTAGTCTACCAATTTCTGCGCCATCTTGGTAGACCACAAATGAAGGAATGCCCATGATATTCATTTCTTTTGCTATATCCACAGAGCCATCACGGTCTATTTGATAAAATTTACTGTCAGCAAAATCTTTTTCAATTTCAGGCATAAACGGATCCAAAAAACGGCAATCTGGACACCAACCAGCAGAAAATTCTAAAACAACACGACCATTTTTGGTAATATCTGCTAATTTAGCTTTGTTTAATTCTTTTATTTGTTCCATTTTTGAAAAAACCTCTCTTTTCTCTATCTATAAATTATTTTACTCCAAAATCAGCATGCAAAGCATAAATCGGGTTGCCCTGAGCAGCAAATTTATGTTCATATTCAGTTTCAATATTAGCTGCTAGAACTTCTTCCTTCTCATTATGAAGGTCCACGGAAACAAAATCAAAATTCATCCCAAAATTATTCATACTTTGAAGAGAATAGGCAAAAAGTCCTGCATTATCAGTTTTAAACTCTACTTGACCGTTTGCACGCAAGACCGTTTGGTATTTTTGCAAAAAAGTTTTATAAGTTAGCCGTCTTTTCTCATGTCTGGTCTTAGGCCAAGGATCGCTGAAATTTAAATAAATTTTGCTAGCAATGTGGGCACTAAAAAATGCGTCAATATTGGCAGCATCCGCACAGAGAATTTGTAAATTAGACAATTCTTTTGCTAGTTTCGTCCGCAAAATCATGCCTGCAGCAGTCATTTGCAACTCAAGAGCAACAAAATTTTTCTCAGGATACTTCTCAGCCATTGTGGTAATAAATTTTCCTTTTCCAGGACCTACTTCAATTTCCAGTGGTCTTGAAATATCAGCAAACCGCTTTGACCAATCAATTTTCAGACTTGGATCAGGTCGATCAATCACACTTTCTGGATGCTCATGGACAAGCTTTACAGCCCACGGTTTGTTTCGTAATCTCATCTATTCTACGACTTCCTTTTCTTTACTTTTGCTGGTAAGTATAACCTTAATACGACCCAGCTGAAAACAACTAGGCACCCCATTGCTTCAAACAAGTGCAAATTGACTGGCAAGGTAAGCAGCCAGGAAATACTGATAATCAACCACTGCATTAACATCATCCCTGCTAAAGCCGAGACCATGTCCAAGCCACGGTTGGTGTGCTCAATCGGATAGACTCGATACATAATATTGTCATCAAATTCATCAACCATAGGTACTAATTGGTAAATTGTTAAAAATACTACTAAGCACGATAAACCTAACGCCCAGAGCCAATTTTGCACTAACCAAGAAACCAATACAGCAAATGCAGTCATTCGCACTATTAAATTGATATTTTCAGGATTCCTAAGAACTGAACGGCGATATAAAAACTTATTGGGATTTTCCAATGCCATCTTTCTGGGTAATAAAAAGTCTAAATATTTTCTCCTTTTAACATTGGTTTGTCTTTCTTTGACATCAGTAAACATACTAAAAGCGTTAAAAACAACATTTTTGCGCTTTTGTTCTTGATCGACTGCATATTGCCAGTCAAACAAAGCTGCATGCTGCGGCTTTAAAACAAAAGTTATTAGGCAGATAACTAATAAACCTGCAATTATCAGTAGACTTTTGGGCTTAAACATTCCCAAACCAAACAAAAAAAGGAAAAAGATATTTACTAGCGAGATGGAAATCTTACGGTTAAAAAACAAATTATGTTCCATAATTTTAAGCTGCAGCAGCTTAGCTAAAAAAACAGCCAAAACAGCAAAAATATAATCTATTGGTTCAATCCTTGCCTTAATCGTAGCAAAAGGAAATAAAATTCCTGCCGTTAACACCAAACAAATTGTAGGTACAATCAAGCTGTAATTTAGCATTGGTTTCAAATATAATTTTATATCTTCATCTTCAGGCAGTAAAAATTGTAAATCAGCTGGTTTTAGCAAAGTTACCAGTTTGCCTATTAAAAGTGGCAGCCATAGCAAAATACCAACTAGTGGACGGTAGTACCACAGATTTTCAGGCATGGTTTTCATTGTCTGCGCGTACCAGAACATGAGTGTTCCAAAAAGAAAAATCAGAGCTAAGATAAAGAAATCATTAAAAACCAATACTAAATATTTTAAAGATTGGCGTAAATTTTCCTGCAGCCTTCTTTTAGCCAAATCACGCATTTTGTTGCTCCTGACTTAAAATTTGGTAAATTTGGTCAAATGAATCTGTTTCCTTTAAACCATAGTGCATTCGAATTTCGGCTAAAGTGCCGGCAGCCGTAATTTTGCCATTATTTAAGACCGCATAACGTGAAACGGCCTGAACACTGTTAGCTAAAATATGTGTTGACATTAACACCATTTTACCTTGACCAGCAGCGCTTTTGATTAACTGTACTAAATTAGCTACTGCTAAAGGATCTAGTCCAGTAAACGGCTCGTCAATTACAAGTAGTTTCGTATTTGCTAAAAAGGCGGTTACAATCATCACCTTTTGCTTCATACCCTTAGAAAAGTGAATTGGCAGCCAATCAAGCTTGTCATCCAACCTAAACATCTGCAGCAACTCATGAGCTTTTGCCCAAGCCTGTTTTTCATCTAACTGATAGCTAAGAATAGTTAATTGCAGATGTTCCTTCAAAGTCAGTTCTGAATACAAAACTGGCGTTTCGGGAATATATGCAACTTGTCTTTTAAATTTAGTTGGTTGAGCAGCTAAATCAATGTCATTCAGAGTAATTTTCCCTTTTTGGGGTCTTAATAAGCCCAGAATGTGTTTAATAGTAGTAGATTTACCAGCACCATTTAGCCCAATAACCCCTAAAACTTCCCCTGGTTTAATTTCCAAGTTAATATCTTTAATGACCGGCACACCAGTATAGCCACCTGTCAAATGTTCAATTTTTAAAGTCATATTTCCTATCTTTCTTTTAATGAATTTACTCATTTATTATGATAGCATGATATTAAAAGAAACTAAATTTTTGAAGTGAAGAGGTTTTAAAATGGAAGATTTAGATAAAGACTGCTTATTCTGCAAAATTATCAGAGGCGAGGCCAGCAGTTACACAATTTTTGAAAACGATGATGTCAAAGCATTCTTGGACTTATCTCAAGTTAATCCCGGCCATACTTTGATGGTCCCGAAAAAACATATTACAAACTTTTTCGATTATACAGCTGCTGATGCTCAGCGCTATTTACAATACATTCCAGCAATTGCAAATGCAATTAAAAAATTCGATCCCAGAATCACCGGTATGAATATTAGTAGCAATAACGGCGCCAGTGCCAGTCAAGTCGTTATGCACTCACATATTCATTTCATTCCCCGCTTTGACGGAGACGGTTTAAAAATTGCCACCCGTAATAATGCGGAAAAATATACTGACGAAGATTATCAAAAAGTGGCTGCCGCAATTAGAGCACAATTTTAAGGTGATAAGATGAAACATTTTAGTATTGGTTTAGCAGTTGGAGCTGGTTTTGGCGTAGTACTTTCATTATTTAAAGACAAAAATGGTAAGCGTTTATTCCCAGAAGTGCAAAAAGGAGTTAACACTTTTAAAGCTGATATTCAGGATCTTTCTGCTTCTCAAGCCAAGCTGAAAACAGCTCAGCAAGACCTAAAGAATTTTTTGCCACAAGCTAAGAAAGCAATTTCTGAATTACAAAATGAATTAGAATATTACCAGATCAGCGTGAACCGAATCATTCACAAGTTAAAAGCAAAAACTGCAACTTTCCAGCATAATGACGATGAAGAAATGAATAGTTCTAAAAATTAGTAAAGAAACTAAGAATTTTTGGCAAAAAACGAAAAAATAAAAACTAGATTTGCCAGTTTATGTTATATTAGTTGACGGTGACTTAATTTATTAAGGATGTGGAGAATTTATTTTATGAAGAAATATATTAAAAAAGCTGCTGCGGTAATTGCTGTCGCAGGAATCGCGTTGTCAACAGCCGCTTGTTCTAGTGGTAATAAAACTGTTGCTTCTTATAAAGGCGGTAAGATTACTCAGCAAGAATACTATGATGAGATGAAAAAATCCCAGTCTGGTAAAACTGCCTTGGCTAACATGCTTATTAATCATATTCTTGAGCAACAATATGGCGACAAGGTATCGAAAAAGCAAGTCGATAAACAATATAATAATTACAAGAAACAATATGGCAATCAGTTTGAAGCAGTTCTGCAACAAAATGGTATGACTGTATCAAGTTTTAAGCAAAACCTGAAAACCAACCTGCTTTCTGAAGCAGCTCTAAAAGACATTAAAAAGATCTCAAAGAGCCAAGAAGAAAAGGCTTGGAAAGCCTACCAACCAAAAGTAACAGTTCAACACATTTTAGTTTCTAAGAAATCAAAGGCTGAACAAATTACTGCTGAACTCAAAAATGGTAAGAGTTTCAAGAGTCTGGTCAAGAAATATTCTTTAGATACTGGAACTAAAAATAATGCTGGTAAGTTGCCTGCTTTTGACTCAACTGACACTAGTTTAGATCCGTCTTTCAAAGCAGCTGCATTTAAACTGAAGACTGGTGAAACCACTAAGAGTCCAATTAAATCTCAGTCAGGTTATCACATAATCAGAATGATTAAGCACCCAGCTAAGGGAACATTTGCTTCACACAAGAAGGAAATTGATAATCAAATTTACCAAACAATGTCACAAGATCAACAAACGATGCATGAAGTCATTTCTAAGGTAATCAAAAAAGCTGGAGTTGATATTAAAGATAAAGACTTGAAGGATGTCTTAGCTTCCTATGTTTCAACTCCATCAACTAAAAAATAATTAAGCATTATTTTAAAGTGAATAAAAATAACAAAAAAGCACAAGCCATTAATAGCTTGTGCTTTTTATATGTATTAGTTTTGAAATAAAAAGAATTTAACTAATATTATGATATTACTCTAACTTGCGCGCTTTACCCAAAGACTCATCGGTCTTAGGACGATAAAACTTACGCCCTCCTTGACTCATGATATTATCGGTAAAATTACCTGGACGAGTATGTTGTAAGGCGTTAGTGATCGCATAAATTGACGCATCTAAATCATCAATACGATGTAATAATTCCGCTTCAAGCAGCGCTGGTAATTTAGGCGAACCATATTCAAACTTGCCGTGATGAGATAAAACCATGTGCCGTAAAAGCAGCAAATCTTCAGATTCAAGATCAATCTTAAGTTGTTGCGCTGCCAACATAATTTGCTCGTCAATTAAAACCAAGTGCCCAATTAAATTGCCCTCAGTCGTATACTGAGTTGCAGCAGGTCCAGTTAGTTCCAACACTTTGCCCATATCATGTAGAATGCAACCAGCATAAAGCAAGGAACGATTAATTTGCGGGTAATTAGTGGCTAAGCCCTTGGCATCACGCAACATAGATACCGTATGGTATGCCAAACCGCCACGTACGGCATGATGATTACTTTTGCCAGCAGGGAATTCAAAGAAACGTTTCTCCCATTTTTTTAACAAAAACCGCACAATCCTATTCCACGTCGGATTTAATATCTCAAAAACGTATTGATTTATTTCTTCTTTCATATCCGCGATTTTTTCAGGAGCAGACTTTATAAATTGGCGCAGGTCGTAGCCTTCTTCTGGTCCCACGACACGGAGACTGTAGATTTTAATTTGCGGTTGGCCTTGATATTCTTCACGCTTACCATTCAACTCAACAATTGTACCGGCATTGAAAGTAGCAGCATCTTGATCATTAGCATCCCAAAAATTGCCGCGAATTTCACCCGACGAGTCACCAAAGGACATTGCTAAATATAGTTTGCCTTTCTTGGTATGTCTTAATTGCGAATTTTTGATTAACACCACTAGTTCCAATTCCTCGCCGTCATTGTAATCCAGCAAACGTTTATACATTTTTGGTTCCTTTCGTTAAAGTCAATGGTTGCAACTGCAATTTATCAACCAGACTCGTTTGTGCGGTAAAAATCATAACTTGATTATTTTGGGCAATTTTATGAAGCAATTTATTTATTTCATCCACCCTGGTATCATCAAAGTTAACGAACGAATCATCAATTAAAATTGGTAAATTGATCTGGTCTTTAATTTGTTGGACAAACGCTAACTTTAAGGCAAAATACAATTGTTCTGATGTTCCTCGAGAAAGATACTGCACTTTAATTTTTTTACCGTCAAAACGGGTAACTGTTAATTTTTTATCAATATCAATATCATTATACCGATTATTTGTTAATAGTCGCAAATATTCTTTTGCTGTAATTAGCATTTTAGGGAAACGTTCATTTGAGGCAAGATCAAGAGCTCGTGCAATCCACTTTGAAACGACGAGATCAGACAAATAGTCTGCACTTAAATTTTTCAATGAAGTTCTTAAATTGGCAAGTTTTTGTTTTTCTGCAAATACAACGGTCGAATTGGCCAAATCAGTCATTTTTACCTTGATTTCTGCAATTGCTGATTGTGTCTGCTGAATATCTTTTTTAATTAAAGAGAGTTCCTCTGTTAACTTGCTTAGTTTTTGAGTGCTCTTTTCTTTATCTTTAGTAAAATCTTCAAGTTGATTTAGATCATCCTGTAAATTAGACTTCAGAACTGCAATTTGCCTTGCGATTTCTTTCTGTTCCTCACTTTGGTGCTTAATTTGCTGGTATTCATTAAAGTCGGCCACATGAGCACGCGCAAAAATCATTTTTAATTTGATGTTGCTATCATGCAGTTCCTCTTTACTTTCAGCCAAATTATTTTCCAAACTAATCTGTTCTTCACGCCGTGAGCGAGTAACTTCCAGCTTCTTACTCAGCTGTTCGAGTGCAGTTAACACACTGGTAAAATCAACAGCCACATTCTGTCCAATAATTTGACTAATTTGTGCTGCCAAATCTGCCAACTCATTATGCAGTTCTTTTTTGCGCACTAAAGTACTCTCCAGTTTTTGCTGCTGCACCTGATACTGCCGCCAGTCATTAATTAAACTATTTATATCAAAGTGAGCCAAACTAACATGGTAATAATTTTCAAAAGCTTGGCGCTTTTGCCTAACTTTTTGTATTCTTTGCGCCTGATCACTGTTTTTTTGCTGCTTTTGCTGGAAATATCCTGATAGAAGTAAAAAGGCGCCTAAAGCTAAAGCAAGCAACCCAAACGCACGGGCAATAAATAATAAAACAATACCCAATACAACAGCAGCAATACCAATAAGCATGACGGAGTTGGGCTTACTATTGTCAGCTGCTTCATTTTTTGTTTTGTCATCAGGTAAATTGCGATAATCATCATGCAACTTGAGAATTTGTTCTTGTGAAAATCCTGCAATCTGCTTTAAATTGGGATCTAATGTCAACAGCTGTTGCTCATCATTTTTTATTTGGGCTTCTTTTTGAATGCAATTATGATATTCCGTTTGCCATTGCAAAACTTCGGGCTTTTTTTGAATTAAATCCTTTTCATTAGAATCATCATTTTGATTTTGCCTAAACTCACTTAACTTAGCCGCTATTTTTTCCTGCTTTTTACGTAAATTTTCTATTTGCATAGTTAAAGTTTGTGCAGACTGATATTGTTCTGAGTCAAAAGCAATTGGTTTAGCCTGCTGCTTTAAATGTTGCAGTTTTTCATAACTAGGAATGAGCTTTTGGGTCTTTTCCAAGTCATTATACTTGGTTTGGAGTTCAAGTTGTTTTTGTTCTTGCTTATTTAGGGCTTCTTCCTGCTCTTGATAATCTTTACTTAAATCTTGATAAAGCGCAAATTCGTTTTCAGAGGCACGAACATGATTTTCTTGATCTTGTACCTGCTTTAGCAGTTGGTTAACAGGTGGATTTTTACCTGCTTTTTTAAAAAGACTACCAGCATTTTTAGCAAAATAATCACGTAAATCAAGCAGTTTATCACTATTAGCAGCTCCGAGATAATAAATACGTTCTAACAAATCAGATTGCTGAATTTGTCCAACCTTTGATAACATATCTTGATTAAAAATAAAACTATCTGCGTAAAAACCACCATTAATATTTTTTATTTGATCAAAAAAAATATTCTCTGGAACTACCTGATTATTGCGCTTAACAGTCAAGGTGCCAAGTTTTGAGCCTTTGCCACTAGCATATAGCCTTTCTAATTCATAAAGCTCATGATCATCATTTTTAAAAAAAAGCAACCCACCCATTGGGCTAACTCTTGCTAGTGGTTTATAGTCTTCAAAAAAAGCAGAGCTATGTTTAGCTAAATGAAAGCCAAACATGACTTGCTTAATGAAAGCAACAATAGTACTCTTTCCTGCTTCATTAGCACCGTAAAAAACATCAATATCTGAATTAGGCAAATCAATAGTAAAATTTGAAAATTGACCAAAATTAACTATTTTGATTTTAATTAATTTCATCGTTAACACCTTTCAATTTACTATTCAGTTTCACTTCAGCTAATTGTTTTACTTCTTCCACAAAGTCATCACTTTGAGCTAAATCATCGGTGTATTTGTCTTTTAAAGCCCAATCCTTGCTAATTCGTGCAAACTCATCTGTAGCAAAAATTTCTTTTTCCGCTTGCATAAAATACTTCCGGTCATTTTCAGCAACTTCCAAATTGCTATCAGTAATAAAACGCACATCCACCAACTGAGAATCAAGTTCAAGCTTAGCCGAAATCATTTGCCAAAAATCGTTATCTTGAACCAATTCTCTTTCCTTTTCGTTAAGCAAGTCCGCACCTTTAATCCGCAAACAAAAATAAGTAGTTGAGGTAGCCGCAAGCTGCGCAACAATTTTATGTTCTAGTTCAGTTTTTGATAGAGGCTCAGTTAATTCAATTTGTTTTTGCATCCAAGTAATCGGATTAGTTTGCACAAATTTTATTTCCGTTTGCTTAGTCTGCTCATCGATAATGCCTAAATAACATCCCTTTGGTCCGGTTTCATTAATATGGCGGCCTTGGATATTACCCGGATAAACAATTAAAGGGGATTTGGCTAATACCTGCCGCAAATGAATATGACCCAAAGCGAAGTAATCATAATTAAGGTTTTGCAGTTCACTCAACTTGAACGGTGCATATACATTTTGACTATTTTGACTGGTCTTTTCTTGAGCATGCATTATCCCAAAGGTGTAGCAATTTCTTTTAACGGGAAATTTCGCAATTAAGTCACTGGTAATGTGGTTGGCAAAATAAGAAAAGCCGGTTACGTCATACTCAAAACCAGTTTTCGTTGTGAAAGAACAAGTTTCTATTTTTTCGCGGTTACCTAATAGCTTAAAAAACGGACTTTTAGGTACCAATAAGTCCTCTTTTACCATATGATCATGATTGCCAAAAATCATAATTACCTGGATTTGGGCCTGGATTAAACGCTCAATTTCATGAGCAAAGAAAATTTGTGAGCTGGGATTTGGTTGATAACTGTCAAACGTATCTCCAGCAATTAGAACTAAATCGACCTGCTCTTGCAATGCTAAATTTACTATATTGGTTAAAGACTTAAGTGGGGCTCTTTGAATTTGCGCAAAACTATCAGATGGCAAAAAAGATAGCCCGAGAAAAGGACTATCTAAATGTGCATCAGCAAAATGGATGAATTTCATTGTTACTTATTATTTCTAAGACCATCATAGAGGTCATTAATCGGCTTAGTTATTGCTTTTTGAACGTCATCAACAGTTTTATACAGAGCTTGTTCAGCTTGCAAAAGCTTTAGTATCTGTTGGTCTTTTTGGACCTTTTCGTTCAATTTTTGATAATCATCTTGCAAATCTTTGGGAAAATCTCTGCCTTCAGTTTGAGAATTGATAATTTTAGTTTGCATTTCGTCCATCTGTTTAAACAGAGCAGTACTTTCTTGGTTATTTTTAACTGCCGCAATCGCCTCTTGCAATGCTTTAAATTCGTCCAGTTTTTGCAAATCAGCTGCTACTTGATTTGCTGAATCATAAATATTAATCATGTATTATATCCTCCTTATTAATGACCCAAAAGTCCTTTAAGGTCATTATACCATTCATTGATTTTTTGACCTGCAGAACCCAGACCTTTTTCAATTTTATCTCCAATTCCTTTAGTCCAGTCTGTGCCGGCACCGTTATTTTGAATAATTTGTCTTGGAGCTTGTTCTTTAAACTGATTTTGAGCTGTATAAGGCAAAATACTTTCCATTTCAGCTTTATAAAGTCTGGTAATTTCAGTTTCAGAAACACCGTGCATAAAGTGCTGCCGGTTAGTGCGGTCAAAGCCGACCCAGGTAGCAACTACAATGTCAGGTGTATAACCAACAATCCACTGGTCTTTTGTGCCAAAGCCATAAGAATTCGGCACTTCAGTTGAGCCTGTTTTTCCTGCCACACGGTAGCCGGCTGGTTGCGCAGAAGTTCCAGTTCCTCCGGCAAAGACTCCTAACAACATTGTAGTCATTTCTTTAGCAGTATTTTCGGAAATAATGCGGTGAACTCCAGTATCATGATTTTCAGCTATGACATTGCCACTAGCGTCAGTAATTTTTTTAATGAAATACGAATTGTTAGGTAAGTTGCCCTTATTAGCAAAAGCAGAATACGCCCGCGCCATTTGCACAGGTGATACCCCTGTTGAAAGCCCCCCTAGAGCCAGTGCCAAGTTTTGATCCTCTTTTGGCACCTTAAGACCAAAATTATTGGCAGATTGAACGCCCTTCGCAACGCCTATATGGTCTAAAAGCCACACGGCAGGAACATTTTTACTTTGTGCTAATGCCATATACATTGGTATTTTATCTGAATAACCATTATCAACGTTATGCGGTTGGTAGCCATTTTTACCAAAACGCTGCAATTGATTTGAAAGTTGGGAATCATAATGATATCCCTGCTGCAGCGCAGGCGCGTAAGAAACTATCGGCTTAATGGATGAACCTGGCTGCCTCTTCATCTGTGTTGCCCTATTATAGCCGCGAAAAACATGTTTACCACGACCGCCAACTACGGCGCGAACTGCTCCTGTAGTTGGATCCATGACTACTGTTGCACCCTGCGTTCTTGTGCCATCAGCCGCATTTTGCGGGAATAAATAATCTTGCTCAAAACGTTGCTGTAATTGCCGTTGGTAGTTTTGATTAAGGGTAGTATAAATCTTAAGCCCCTTGTTCATCACGTCTTCTTCTTTTAAGCCATAGCGATTGATTGCTTCATCAACCACAGCATCAAAGAAGTATGGGTAACGATAACCATTTTGATTATGATATGTATCACGCAGAGTTAACCCGATCCTTTGCTCACTTTTGGCACGTGCTTTTGTTAGTTTCTTATTATCCACCATCAAATTCAATATTAAATTACGTCTGGATAAAGCATAGGACATGTGATCAATAGGATTGTATCTACTAGGATTACGGAGAATTCCCGCTAATGTGGCACCTTCACCTACAGTCAGCTCACTGGCATTTTTGCCAAAATATTTCTTGCTGGCATCCTGAACTCCCCAAACGCCATTGCCAAAATAGGAATTGTTAAGATACATAGTCAAGATATCTTTTTTGGAATAAACATGATTAATTTCAACTGCAAAGAAAAGTTCTTCAATCTTGCGGGAAAATGTTTGCTTTTGAGTCAACAAAGCATTTTTGGCTAACTGCTGGGTAATTGTTGATCCACCACCAGCAATTTGCCCGTGATTAAGCACTATACCAAGAGCGGCACGACCCATGCCCTTGATGCTAAAGCCGGGATTTTTCCAAAATGTTCTGTCCTCAGTCGAAATGACAGCATTTTTGACGTTAGGAGAAATCTTGTTGTATTCCACAAATGTGCCCTTTTGCGAATACAGCGAGCCTGAATTTTGGTTTTTATCATCGTAAATGCCGGTCGTTGCGGCTAATGATGCTTTTAAATTTGATATATTCGAAGTTTTAACTTTAACGGTATAATAAGTACAAACCAAGAGAGTTACGGTAAGCAAAATCAAAATGATCCAGCGACCGATAAAAAAACGGTTATCAAAACGGTGCCATAAAGCACTCAGCCCGTTTTTCCGTGGTTCATTGTTTTCCATTTGTATCTGCTCCTTTACAAACAAAAATTGTACCATATTAGAAAGAATCGCTTTTATTTTCAAAAAGATTTAATAAATATTTATGAGCTATTATTTTACACTAAATTATCCGCAAAAACTTAAACCGTGTTCTGTGAGCGATTTACTGCGTCTTTTATTAATCCCGCGTAAATGGCGGCATTTTTTACGTACCGAACGCAAAGTATTGATTAACGGTAAATATCACTCATTTAATCAACTGATCTACCCTAAAGACAAAATTGAGCTCTGGCTGGATCACGTTGAAACAAAACAGAATACATATCCTGCAAGCGGCAATTTACCAGATGTTATATTTGAGAACCAAAATATTTTAATCATTAATAAGCCAGCCGGTCAGAAAACGCATCCCAATTTAGCTGAAACAGATACCGCTTTAAATGATTGCGCCACTTATTTGGGTTATTCACCCTTCATTGTACACCGCTTAGACATGTTAACGAGTGGTCTGCTTCTTGTTGCCAAAAATCCTGCTGTTGTCCCAATTTTAAATCGTGAATTAGTCAGTAAAACTTTTCACCGTGAATACTTAGCAGTAATAGATTTTTTAAAACCTCTCCCCCAAAAGGGAACGATTAGTTTACCAATTGGGCAAGACCCACTTGACCAACGCAAACGGATAGTAACTGCATCTGGTCTTAAATCCGTATCTCATTATCAGGTACTAAAAATTCTTTCAAGACAGACTGCTTTAGTCCAAATAGCACTAGAAACAGGTCGGACCCATCAAATTCGTGTTCATTTGGCTGCAATGGGTTGTCCAATAGTAGGAGACCCGTTATATAACGCTAATTTTAAGAATGAAGGGTTCTTACATTTAACTGCATATCAAATTTCCTTAATTTCTCCTTTCACATTTAAGCGCATTAATGTCAAGTTGTCTAAAGATAAAATCCCGTTATTTACAGACATAACATAGTTTCAAAAAAGCAAAAAGACCGTTAGTCATTTTAGACTGACGATCTCTTTTTTGTTAATTCGGAGATATTATATCTAACAATTTAAAATTTAGTATATGCCATGATTGCTTGTTTAGTAGTTTCTAAAATCAGTCCAAGCAGTATCATAAAACACAATTTTCACCTGAATAACCAACACCTAAAACCATTAAAAATCGCAAGGCTTACTATTTGCACTAAATTTTAGCAATTTAATCACCCACGAAAGTACCAGCTTCTACTTCACGGATAAAATCTGCTACGTGCTTATAGTAAACTTCAGGATTATCGACCATGTGATGATGTCCAGCATTCGGTGTGGTAACTAAGCGTGAATTAGGAATTTCACGTTGCATAATCTTTGCGGTTTCCAAAGGCATAGTATCTTCTTCGCCAAAAGTCAAAAGGGTCGGCATTTTTATTTGCTTTAAGTACTTTCTAAAATGCCAATCTTTTAATTTACCTGTTACTACAAATTCATTATCACCTTGAAAGGCATGGTAAACAGGCAAACCACCGATACGTTTAATATGATATAGCTTACATGGCTGTCGTCGATCAAGAAAATTAATGTTTAATATTTGAACATCCTCTTGGTAACGTTTATTGTCATAGTCGTTGCTTTCTTCACATTCACGCATAAAGTCTATTTCTGATTGGGGAAAAATTTCTTGTCTACGGCGGTTAATTGACTCAATATAGTCATCAGTATCATCAACCATTGAAGAAATAATCGTGCCTTTTAAGTGCTGACCATATTTAACAGCATATTCTTGTGCAAGTAAGCCACCCCAGCTTTGTCCAATTAAGTAGCAATTATCAAGACCAAGTTTGGCACGAACTTCATCAACTTCATCAAGGAAGTATTCATAAGTTAAGTATTTGGCTGCAATTTTAGGATCATCATAATCCGGTTGATCTGAATAAAGTGAGCCTAATTGATCATACATAGTAACTTGAACATGTAGTCCCTGCTTTGCTAATTGGTCAGCGGCGTCTTCCCAATATTCATGATTTCCTCCTGGACCTCCGTGAAGCGCTAATAAATGAATATCACCTTCACCTTGAGTACTTGTCCACAAATGATAGCCATTATCTAAAGTTATAATTTTTGTTCCAGGCCTCATTAAAAATTTACAGCTTCTTTCTATTTAATAAAACCTACTTCATTCCATAAAGGATGACTATTGTTTTGTTTTGACGGCTTAAGCGAATAGCCAGAAATCTTGTCATTAACAGCAAAAATCTGATAAGAATTATCAACTGGGATAACATAAGCCTTCTCATTCATATACCTTTGCCATTCATGAAATTTTTTAACCCGATAATCATGATTAAAAGCCTTTTGAGAATTTATTTCATTCAAAAGCTTGTTGTTTTTTGCAGTTACAAACCTGGTCATGTTAAACGGTGCTGATTCACTATAATATGGGTGGGGCGAGGGCTCAGTAGGTGTTGACCAACCAGCGAGATACATGTCGATATCTTTATTATCATGTTGTAATTTATCGTAGAAAGAATTGTGTTCAATTAAGCGACCTGTGGCTAATTGGACATTAAGTCCAACTTTATGCCATTGCTGTAAATAGTTTTGAACTATTGGCTCTTGCGTAGTATCTCCACTCATGGCAGCAAAGCGAATTACGAGAGGCTTTCCGTTAGGCTGAACGCGCCACTTTCCTTTCTTTTTATAACCCGCTTTATCTAGAATCTGATTTGCCTTTTTTAAATCGTAATTATATCCTTTTTCAGTTTTATCAAAGTAATCACCAAACTTTTCTGGGACTAAAGTTTTGACTCTAAACGTTAAGCCATACGTATAACGCTTATTAACCGCATCAACATTCATAGCATAACCTATTGCCTGCCTTAAGGCCTTATTATTCATCTTAGCATTAGAATTCATGACATTCTTGCTCTTATTAGCATCCCATTTTCCTACTTTAAAACCCAAATAATGATAAGCAATTGGAATTTGAGCAATGAAGTTCACGTTTTTGGTAGTTTTAATTTGTGGCCACTGGGTGTTAATTACAGGAATAATATCAAATTTATGACTTTTAATTGCTTGAGAGGCAGAATTAGAAGATACTACTGAAATAACAACTTTATCTAATTTTGGTTTCCCTCTCCAGTAGTATTTGTTCGGTACCCACGTTACAGATTGTCCTCTAACTAGTTTTTCCATCTTAAACGGTCCGAAAAATAACGGATTTTTTCTGATCCTGTCAGAAGATTTTAATTTTGCGAAAGGAATATCTTTCAAATAATGATAGGGTTCAACTGCTTCCCAAAGCGAACGACTTCCGGCATTTGACATACTTGGATTTAAAGCTGAGCAGTGTAAAACAACTTTACGGCCATTTTCTCCATCAGGCATTTCAATTCCGGAAATAGTTTTAGCTTTACCTTCATGGTATTCTTTTAGTCCCTTTAATACTTCAAACTGACTGCTATAACGCGGACAAGCTGTATCTTTGTTAGCCAAAATCTCATACGCATATTCGAAATCTTTGGCTACTACTTGTTTGCCGTCAGACCATTTAACGCCCTTTTTAATATTGATTGTGATCGTCTTATGTTTAGGATCTAATTTACGTGTAGCTGGACCTTTATTAGTGACACCATATTGATCATCACTATCGAATAAAGTTTCTTGACCGGGAGCTGCAACCATTGAGTCTACATCTTCAGAGGAAAGTTCTTGTGAAAAAATACCTGAAAATGGAGTATCTGTGACAACTGCAACCCTTACAGTTCCACCATTTTTAATACTTTTCTTAGGTGTTTCAACAGTAAATTTTTTTACTGTTTTGGTATCATCACTATTGCTAGCATTTTTAGAACAAGCTGCCAGTGTTAAGGCAGCAAGGCACAAAATGCCAGCAGAAGCAAATTTACTTCTTTTTTTCATAAAAATCACTCATTTCATTATTTTTTACTTATATTATTAATAAATTTATCATTAATGTCAAATTCTATCATCATATATTTTAAAGGACTATTTAAAAGAATTTTTATTTAGTGTAAAATAGCAAATGCTTCTGTATAATTTTATTATGGAAAAAATAAATATAGAAAGAGTTAGATAGTGAATATGAATAAGCAAAAAATTGCTGATTTAGCTCAAAAAGTGAGCGACACATTTAGATTACCCAGTTTAGGAATTGGCGTGTATCACAATGGTGAAAGTTTTAGCCATGTTTATGGTGAAGCAGAACAGGACAGTTTGTATCCTTTAGCTTCAATTTCAAAGACCTTTTTTGCCACTGCTGTTTGTCAATTAGCTGATTCTGGTCAAATTAGTTTAGATGATCCACTTAAGAAATACTGGCCTGACTTTAAACTGGTCGACCAATACGCTCAAGACCATTTAACATGGCGTGATGCATTAAGTCATCAAAGCGGCTTGCCAGCGCATGATCTGATGCGGTTCACCAATATGAATAAACATGATTTAACTTTAAAAGAAAAAGCAGAACACATTGGTCATTTAGAGCCGAATCATGAATTGCGGTATAAAATGCAATACAGTAATTTAATTTATGCCGTTGCTACCTACGCCTTTGAGCAAGCCATTGGTCAAGATTACGGCAAATACGAACGCAGTCATTTGTTAGAACCATTAAATTTAAATCATACCTACATTAATCATCACGAAGCACCAAGGGAAAAGATAGTTAAACCTTATATTGGCGACAATAACATCACCAAGGAAGTTCCTTTTATAGCACCAGGAAAAGTTGGTGGTGCCAGCAGCATGCTTTCAACAATTTCTGATCTGCTTTCATGGGCGAAATACCAGTTAAAATTGCAAAAAGAAAGTAAAAATAATGCTATGGCTGAACACTTCTTGCCACAATCAATCATGTCGCCAAGCCGTGAATACGGTGGCGCTAATTTTGGAGCCTACGGTTTAGGCATGATGATGGAAGATTACCGCGGTCATAAATACTTTTATCACAGTGGTTCATATATTGGCTATTGTTCTTTTATGGGCTTTGTTCCCGACCTCGATTTGGCTTTTGTTTCAACCACTAATATGGATTCAACGGATGCTATCTTCGCACTGGCATATCAAACCATTGACAATGCTCTAGGAATAAATGAAACGGATTGGACAGCAAAAGTCAAAAAGGCTGTGGACCAAAAAATAACAAAGCGTGAACAAAAGATTGGCAACCTTATAGGAGACACACCACAAAAGGTTAAAGCTAACAAAGACCAACTAGGCGACTATCACAATCCGGGTTATGGTTTAATAACTTTGAGTGAAAAAGATGGTAACTTAATGGTTACTATCGGTAAAAAGAAATACCCGGTAATTATTAACGAAGATGGTAAGATGTTTGTTGAAGTAAGATTGTATCAACATCAACTTTTACCAATTGCATTCCAGCAAGACCAGATTTTACTCTTAACAGAGCCAGCACTAAATAAGCCAACTGAATTCAATAAAGTAAAATAAAAAAGCTTAACTGCGAAGCTAAGCTTTAGAATTACTATTAACCAGCTTTAATCAAAGCTGGTTTTTTATTTGATATGTGCGCTAATCCACGGGACAATTTTACCAATAACTTCATTTAATTTCGTAAAATCACCTGTTTCAACGTTAAAAGTGTGATTAGCACCTGAAACGGTAAAAGAATCAACATTAGCCATGTGACACGTTTTAATAAAATTCAGGCTAATATTAGGATCTAAAGTAGGATCATCTGTACAAACTTCAACCAAGATCGGATTTTTAAAGTTTTTGATGTTATCGTTCACTGTGTCTTTCATATCATCTAGGAATTTTTGATATAAAAGTTCAACGCCGCCACAACTTGTATGAACAATGCTGTAGCCTAAGTTAGCCATTTCAAATTTATCATAGCCAACATTTATGGGCTCAAAGGTATTAATGGCACCATTTAAAGAAACAATAATTTTAGCTGGCAAAGTTGAACAGGTAAACGCCAGTCGCCCGCCAAGGCTATGACCTAATAAGCCAACATTTTCTTTTTTAACATACGGTAAATTTTGTAAGTACTTAAAGCTTGCTTTTACTTCTCGTATCATTACTTTCATACCATAGTTTTCCCGCGAATAAAGATTTTCACCCATACTGCATAAATCAATTCTTGCAGCCACAATACCAGCTGCTACAATTTTTTGGCTGATTCTTGCCAGCATATAATTGTCATTATTTCGTGATGACATAAAGCCGTGAATCAACAGAACTGCTGGGAATTCATTTCCTTCATCGGGTATATCTATTTGGATAGGTACATCATGGTCAATGCATTTTAAAAATCTTAATTCTTCGCGCATTTTGAACAACTCCTTAAATTCATAATTGCTTGTTGTACCACATACATTATACTGTCAGAAAATTGATTATACACACAATAATGCCAAACTTTTATTAACATTTTTTCCTTTTAAATAAACAAAAAAGACTATGTATCAGCTACTTGCAAAAGCCGCATTGATAGTCTTCTTATTATTTTATTTAAACGTTACTAAAACTACTTCTCTCTCTTGCCACCAAATACTGGAAAATGACTGGATGAACCGTAGTCAAATGATTTGACAGCCTCCAGAGTTTTCATGTCCTCATCATTAATCACAAAGTTTAATTCTGAGTTTTCTTTCATGTGAACTGGATTAGTTGATTTAGGTAAGACAACGGTATTTAATTGCCAATCATAACGGATACACAATTGAGCAACCGACACCTGATACTTAGCAGCCATCTTTTTAATGACTTCATTATTGAGAGCTTCACCGTGAGCAACAGGCGAAAATGACTCAACTACAATACCATTTTGCTGACAAAAATCAATTAAGGGCTTTGGCGTTGCACCAATATGGCACAAAATTTGATTAACCATTGGTTTAACGTCACTATTAGCAATTAAATTGTTCAAGTCTTCTGGTTGAAAGCTGGAAACGCCAATTGCACGTAGTTTGCCGGCCTTCATTGCTTCTTCTAGAGCACGCCATGCTTCCAGATTACCCTCAAAGTGGCGGTCATCAGACTGGTTAACTTCTATCCAGGGCTGTGGATTATGAATGATCATCATGTCCAAATAGTCTAGTTTCATGCGTAAAAGAGTTTCATCAATTGATTTTTTAGCATTAGCATAATCCTTAATTTCTGCTTCAACTTTCGAATTCACAAAAATTTGCTCGCGCTTAACTCCAGATTTTCTTATTCCGTCTCCAACTCCACCTTCATTATGGTAAGCCTGAGCAGTGTCAATATGACGATAGCCAATTGCTAACGCGTTTTCGACAGCGGCAGAAACTTCATTGTCTGGAATTTTCCATGTGCCAAAAGCTAATTGGGGAATTGCTACGCCATTAGATAGATTTAATACTTTATCAAAAATCATAATTTGCCTCCATTCATCTTTTTCTTGAGTATAACGCTTAAATTCAACTTTAAGTCAAACTATTTTTATTTTTTTAATTTTTTTAGTGGTACTGTGCAAGTAATTAATAGTAGCTTTTAAGATTTCTGAAAAGTTGCCAACAAAAAAAGAGCAATCTTTATACGATTGCTCCAATGCTAATATTATTTACTAATTATTCTAAGTTCAATGAACTCTTGTCAAAACCAGCTGACTTAATCTTGTCATCAATTGATGGAGTACCAAGCCAAGTGATCATTTCCTTCATTGAGGCTGTAATTGCTTCAGTACCAGGAAGAAGAAGCTTACGAGGGTCATAACCCTTGTTGTCCTTGTCTTCATCCTTGTGAGCTTCAAAGTACTTACGAGTAGCAGCTTGGAAAGCTAATTGGAATTCAGTGTTAATGTTAACTTTAGAAATTCCAAGAGAAATAGCCTTCTTAACTTGGTCCTCAGGAATACCTGAACCACCGTGTAAAACTAGTGGTACAGAAACTGCGTCAGCAATTTCCTTTAAGCGGTCAAAGTTTAGTCCTTTCCAATCAGCAGGGTAAACACCATGGATGTTACCAATACCACAAGCAAGCTTGTCAACACCAGCAGCAGCAAAAGCTTTTGCATCTTCAACAGAAGCAAGTTCGCCACCTTCAGCGCCTTGGTTTTCACCAATTTTACCAATTTCAGCTTCAACTGAGATGCCACGTTCATGGGCTAACTTAACAATTTCCTTAGTCTTAGCCAAGTTTTCTTCGGTAGATAAAGCGTGACCATCAAACATAACTGATGAATAGCCAAGTGCAATACATTCCTTAGCAGCTTCAAAATCACCGTGATCTAAGTTCAATACAACTGGAACTGAAATATCCATTGCATCAATTTCATCTTCAACTAAATCCTTAGCAACCTTATAGCCACCCATGTATTTAGCTGCACCCATTGATACTTGGATTAAAACTGGGGTTCTTGTTTCCTCAGCAGCCTGCAAAATTGCACGAGTCCATTCCAAGTTATTAGTGTTATAAGCACCTACTGCATAATGGTTTTTACGAGCATCTTTAAAGATTTGGTTACCATTATCTAAATATGCCATTAAAAATACCTCCTATTAAACTTACAGTCATATTGTATCGTATTAATTAAACATTGAACAATCTTTTATTTGATGAAAACGCTATTATTTAATATTTTTTACATTTCCTTAGGAGCATTGACTCCTAATAGACGTAAAGCCTCAGTTAAAACAATTGACGTGGCTTGTACCAGAGCTAATCGTGCACCGATTTGAGCATCATCAACTAAAACTTTGACATTAGCATAGTACTTATTGAACTTTTTAGCTAAATCAAGAGCATACTTTGCAATAACAGATGGTTCGAATTTAGCACTACTGCGTGCAATAATCCGTGGGAAATCTGCTAAAGACTTGGCAACGCCAAAGGACCAATCATCATCAATATTTATATCTGAGAGTTGTGGTTCATGACCTTGCGTCAAAGCTTTACGTAAGACGCTTTGTGCACGTGCATTGGTATATTGGACATAAGGACCAGTATCACCTTCAAAGCGCACAACTTCGTCCAGATCAAAGTCAAAGTTTTCGGTTCTTTCATTTTTTAAATCATGAAAAATAACTGCACCAACGCCAACGTCATGAGCAACCTGATTTTTATTAGCTAAATCGGGATTTTTTTGCTCAATTTGCTTTTGAGCAAGTTTAACGGCGTCTTGTAACACTTGATCAAGAAAGACCACATTGCCTTTTCTCGTAGACAATTTTTTGCCGTTTTGGGTAATTAAGCCGAAAGGAACGTGATGGATTTCATCAGCCCAATCATAACCCATTTTTTTCAAAACAGTCTTTAATTCCACAAAATGCTGTGACTGCTCATTACCAACCACATAAAGCATTTTGACGAAGTGGTAAGTTTTCATCCGGTAAATCGCTGCTGCTAAATCCCGGGTTAAATAAATACTACTGCCGTCAGACTTAACAATTATGGCAGGATTTTCATCCTCACCCATATCAACAACTTGTGCGCCGCGTGATTCATGCAAAAGACCCTTTTCCTTTAGCTCATCAATCACAGGCTGCATTTTATCGTTAAAGAAGGCTTCACCCTTATAAGAATCAAATGTTACTCCCAGTTCCTTGTAAATACGTTTAAAATCAGCTAAAGAAACATTACGGAACCATTGCCATAGTTTTACCGCTTCTGGATCGCCGTCTTCCAGTTTTTTAAACCAAGCACGGCCTTCGTCATCAAGTTCTGGATGTTTTTCAGCTTCTTCATGAAATTTTACGTAGTATTTAAATAAATTCATGATGGGGTCTTTTTTAACATCTTCTTCAACGCCCCAGTGCTTATACGCAGCAATTAATTTGCCAAATTGCGTGCCATAATCACCCAAATAGTTGATTTTTATTGGTGAATAACCAACTTTTTCCAATGTTTTCGCAATGGAATTGCCGATTACTGTAGAACGCAAGTGTCCCATTGACATTGGTTTGGCAATATTCGGACTGGACATATCAATTGGAACATTGCCTTGGCCTAATTTTTGATCACCATAATGCTCTTTTTCTGATAAAATTTCTGCAAGTGTTTGGGAAATCAACTTACTATGATTAATAGAAAAGTTAACATAAGGGCCAACAGCCTTAATCTCGGCAAAGTCAGGACTCGCAATATTATTTGCTATATCTTGAGCAATAGCAGCAGGGTTTTGGTGCATCACTTTTGCTAAAGCGAATGCAGGGAAGGCATAGTCTCCCATTTTTTCGTTTTTTGGTCGTTCAATTAATGAACTAATTTTATTTTTAGGTAAATCGACCTGTGCTGCTATCAAGTCAACTACTTTATCTTTAAAATCCATTTCAGCCTCCTAATGCCAAAAAAAGTCCCTTCCTTAGGATAAAGGAAGAGACGAGTTTTTACCCGCGGTACCACTCTTGTTGATACAAAGTATCCGCTTTGTTTAATTTATTAATTAATCAGTTAGACACGCCTTCAACCATCTTTTTGACCCGACTCACATCAACTCGGGTTCGCTTGTTCAAAAAAATGTCTACTACTTCTAACCACTTTCAAAAAATGATTATAACAGGAAATATCGTTTGCGCCAACTATTTCAGTTATTTTTGACAATTACTTTTGTACCGGCGGGAATTTTTTCTACCAGCCAGCGCGAGTCAGGAACACTCAACCTGACGCAACCGTGAGAAGCAGGCTTTACTCCCAGTTTTTCTGCTTCTTTAACATTATATTTGCCATTATTCTTTGTTGGTACCGAGTGAAATAAATAAACATTCTGTTTGTCCCAACTAGTCCAATTATTGGCACCTTCATTTAAATCGGGGTTGTAAAAGGAATCGCCACGATCATTTTTGATTTTGAAAGTTCCAACTGGAGTTAAAGATTTGCCTTTTTTAAAGAGACCAGCACTCGCAATCATGGTATATATCCTTTTACCATTGCGCAGAATATAAACGCGATTACCTTTAAGAGAGACTCGGATAGTCAAATCATTTTCAAGATGCTTAATTTTGGGATATGGTTTAGTTTCGCTGGGCTTTTTCCAGTTAAAAGGAGCACGCAGGTCTTTAGGATCTTGATACGGACGAAAAGAAGCTGCAGTTTTTATGACAGCAGTTTTCTTATCTGTTGTTTTATGTTCCTCTGTTATCTGAGAAGGCATAGATATTCGTGCCAAGCTGATCGCACAGATTAAAAGAACACAAAAAGCTGTCAATGTTTTTAATAAACTGTTTTTCATGTTAAATTTTTCTCCTCAACCATAATAATTGCAAAATAAGCACTAATTGGCATAATGCCTCATCAATTTGGGCAATAATGCACTAATTTCTGTAGGACGAACAACATAATTATTTTTCGCCAATTGGTCACCAGCTAAAGAATGGATATAAACTGCAGCTAAAACAGAGTTGAGATTACCACCAAACTGTGCTGTAAATCCGCCTATGATACCAGCCAAGGTATCGCCCATACCACCTGTTGCCATACCTGGATTACCAATAGGATTAACGAAAGCCGGCTCAGACTTGGAATAAACGTGGGTATGATTGGATTTTAAAACCAAAATTGCATTTTGCGTAGGAAAAATCCTTTTTAGCGCATCCACATTGGCACTGTCAGTTTGATACGGTATTCTAATTTGACTTAAGCGTTGCCATTCCATCTGATGTGGCGTTATAACGATTAAGCCAGCAGTTTGCGGAATTAATTCTGGCTCTTGTCCAATAAAGGTCAAAGCATTTGCATCTAAAATTAAAGTTTGCTTTGCAGAAATACTTTGATTGAGAATGGTCATAATTGTATGAGCAACAGAACCAACGCCTAAACCCGGACCACAAACAATCACATCCATTTGCGGGATCAATTTTACTAAATTTCGGTCACGCCAGTCAACAAACATAATTTCTGGATCGCGAGCGTGAAGTGCATCGAGGTTCACAGCATGAGTGGCCACAGAAATCAGTCCTGCCCCACTGTTAAGTGCACCTTCAGCCGCCATAATAATTGCACCGCCATAGTTTTCGCTTCCACCTATTAAAAGGATTCTGCCATAATTACCTTTATGAGAATCACTTGGTCTTTTTTTAATGACTTTTGGCAAAATGCTTTCTATAATTGTGCTCATTTTTAACCCCCAAATAACCAGCGCCAGAAACGGACAAAGATATTTACTTTATTAGTTGATTGTAAGGCTTGAGCCGGCAAAAGTAATCCTGCAGGATTAAGTAATGAGATTATTTTCTGGTTTCCTTTTTTAAAAACATATGAATTAACTTTTTGGCCCGACTTAATTGGCGCTTCAATCTGTTTCGCAGCCAATTCAATCGTAAATTTCTGACCATTTTGCGGTACCCAAATCAAGCTGTCATTTTTCATACCAATATTGATTTGCCTTGCTTGACCATTATGAACAGCCATATTGGTTTTGCCAATAATGACTTCATTACGCTTAAATTTTAATGGTTGATAATTTTGATAAACATAGTCTAATAATTTGGCAGTTTGAATAAAACGGGCCGGATCTGTATTAGTTTCGTGTTTAGCCCCCATCACTACTGTGATTATTCGACCACCTTTATGTTTAGCAGTTGCGATAAAACACGCACCTGCTGCGTCAGTAGTTCCTGTTTTTAAACCGTCTATTTCTAATCTTTTACGATACTGCGGCATTCCTTTCAACATCCAATTAAAATTACTCATGGGTGTTGCGAAATCCTGATCCACAAAGTTCAACTTAGCTATTTTAGTAGTGTTAATTACATTAGGGTAGTCTTGCAGCAAATGAAGACCAACTAAAGCCATATCTTTAGCCGACAACATATTTTCGTCATTTTTATCTGCACCAGGGTAGGCGTCACTTCCGACACTTTTATTAGGTAAGCCGCAGGTAGTATAAATACGACCATCTTTAATATCCCATTTTTGCAATTGGCGACGCATTTGTCTTACAAAAGCCGTCTGTGAGCCACTTATTGCCTGTGCCAGCATCATTGCCGCCCCATTAGCTGATTCGATCAATGTAGCTTGATATAGCTGTCTAATCGTATAAGTGTGCTTCATGCGCAGTGGAACGTTAGAATATTCTCTGTTGCTGGCAACAGCAAAAATCTGCCTTGTGGGTGTGACCCTGGTATCCCAATTGATTTTGTTCTCATCTATTGCTTTAAGTGTCAGATAAGCAGTAATAAGCTTAGTCATTGAAGCTATAGGTAAAGGCTGATTAATATTTTTGCCATATAAAACCTGTCCGGTCTTACTATCTATAGCAATTGCGGCTTTAGCATCGATTTCTAGCTTGTCTTGATCGTAATTATCAGGGGCCTTTTTGGCTGCAACAACAGTATTTACCGGTGCCATTAGCAAAAATAAGCTAATTAATGTAAGTATGAGTGCTTTAACTTTATGCTTCAAGTAATGAAACTCCCTTTCCAGAATTTTTTTGAATATTTTTCTATTTATGCTTACATTTTACCAAATTTTTGGTATGATTATTACTGTGTTAAAAATGACATGCCCCGATGGCGGAATTGGCAGACGCGCAGCGTTCAGGTCGCTGTTTAGGTAACTAAGTGAAAGTTCGAATCTTTTTCGGGGCATAATTTTATAAGCTAATCCAGCAGGATTAGCTTTTTTTGCATTTAGAGTAGGTTAAAATCGAAAAATTATTTAGCTCAATCCTGATTTCTAATATTGTGTAGCCAGATAAAATCATTTTGATTTATCACAACTGAAGTGGATATTGAATTAATGTCATTAGCTGGCGTAAAATACAGCATCATTAATTTGCTTTTTTAAAAAATAAGTTTATTCTGAACATATCAAATTACTTCTCGAAAGTTACAATAATCTTTTTTATCTAGCAATAACTAAATCTTACTATGGGCAATATGTATTGTGCTTTAAAAGCAAAGGAGGAATTATCGTGCAAAAGCGGTTAACAAAATCAGATGATAGAGTTTTATTTGGCGTTTTAGGCGGAGTTGCTGAGTATTTCGGCTGGGATAAAGCTTGGACCAGAATTGGCGGAGCATTTTTAATATTGTTCACAAATATTGCGGGTTTACTTTTATATCTAGTTGCTGCAATTGTAATGCCTGACAAAAATCGTCATGATGATACTCCCGCGGGTGAATTTCACCACCGTTAACATTGAGATTTGAAAATTTATCTAGTACAATATAGTTCCTTGGCAAGGGCGCGCAGAAATGTTTTATAACCATTTTTGCAAACAAAGAGCGTTATTATCAAATATGATAATAACGCCCTTTTTTATGCGTGAATATGCAATTTTTCTAAAAGAGGTACAATCTTTTCTCCTAAAATTTTTTGTGCAAGTTCAGATTTTATTGCAGCAAAGGCGTAGAATAAACACCCGGCAATTACTGAAAGCAAGACAATTACTAACGATTGCAAACTACTCTTTGGACTTAAGAAGAGTTCTAATGCCCTTTCCAAACCTAAGACTAATATGAACATCATTACTGAAAAGGCAGTAATGCCAATAAAACGCCTTCTAGTCCGATTTTGATTAAAATTATAGCCGATTTTAAGATGCTTCAGTGCCATAAAGATAATTACCAACATGCCCAAGTTAGTTGCCAGCAGTGGTCCATAAACTTTAAAGAGATAAATCATTGGATATTGCATCAGAATTTTGATAATTAGCCCTAAAACCAAATATTTTATTGCCAACGTATTTTCTGATAAGCCCTGTAAAATAGCCATCAATACAGTAAATAACCCCAAAGAAATAGCAGTAAAAGAAGAAAGGTACAATACATTTGAACCTAATTGGTCGTAACCATAAAAAATGGTGTAAATCGGGGTAGAAATTGCTGCCATCCCAAAAGCAGCCGGTATCATGACAAATAAGAACAAATCTAATGTATTACCTATTTGATCCGAAATTGCGTGAAAATCATGTTTCGTATGGGCTGCTGATAGTAGCGGTATTGCAGTTACTGCCATCGCACTAGCTAAAGACACAATAATCATGATCAACTTATTAGCATTAAGCGCAAACAAAGCATACCAAGTTTCAATAGTATTATTGCTTGCAGTAATTAAATTAGCAATCATTGGATGGAAAGTATATTGATCTACGAGATAGAAAAGCTGAATGCCAGCATCAATAATAATAAATGGAATAGCTTGGGCGATGATTTCAACAAATAAGGCCGAAGTTGAAACCTGAATTTCATTGTCGGAATTTTCTACCAATTCGTCAAGCATGGTTTTTCTGGAAAACAAAAACCACGCTAAAATAGCAATGCCAAAAATCGCCCCAATTGCAGCTGCAAAGTTGGACTGCACTACAGCATCCACAAAATTGCCGTGCTGCACCTGCATAATCACGTATGCAGTCAGCAGCATCCAAATAACACGGGCTAGCTGCTCGACAAACTGGGAAATTGCAGACGGCATCATATCTTCATAGCCCTGAAAATAACCCCTCATGATGCTCAATACAGGAATAATTAAAATGGCATACGATAAGCTACGCATTACTTTTACCTGTCTAGGATCAACTTGGGCACCGTTAGAGGCTAAAAAAGGCGAAGCAAAATACATGATCCCTGCTGAAATAATTCCTAAAATCACCATAAGAATTAGGCCACGATGAAACAGTTTACGACCAACGCCATATTCATTAAGTGCATTATATTTTGCTACCTGCTTGGCAACAGCACCAGGAATTCCCGCAGTAGAAATTAAGATAAAAATACTGTAGATGTTGTAACTTCTTGCAGTCAGAGCGTTAGCAATATTACCGTAAGGTGACATCCAATAAAACCACGGAATTATATAGAGGGCACCTAAAATACGTGAAGTAATAGACCCAAAAGTCATCCACGCACTGCCTTTAATAAAAGTGTTTTGCGTATTTTGTTCTGATGAATTATTTTCTCTCATTAATATTCCCTAAATCTTATTTACTAACTATATTATTGTGAATGAAAAAAGGCAATTAACAACAAATATACTTTGCACTTTAGGAAAAATTAACTTTATTTGGCTACAATATTGACTATTTTATTAGGTACAACAATGACTTTTTTAATTTCTTTGCCGCTTAAGAATTTTTGAACGTGAGGTAAGGACAAAGCTTGCTTCTTAACTTCTTCTTGAGCCATATCCTTTGCAGCTTTAAAGTTTCCTCGTAACTTACCATTGACTTGAACCATTATTTCAACAGTAGTTTCTACCAACTTAGCTGGATCATAGGATGGCCATTTGGCAAATGTAACTGATTCTTCGTGACCAAAGATTTGCCAAATTTCTTCCATCATGTGAGGAGCAATCGGAGCTAAAAGCGTAATAAAGCCTTCGGCATATTCTTTAGGAATTGTTTTAGCCTTTTGAGCAGCATTAATAAAGACCATCAATTGTGAAATTGCCGTATTAAAGTGCAGATCATCAAAATCTTCGGTAACTTTTTTAACAGTTTCGTTATAAATTTTATCTAAAGTACCATCATTTTCGTCAACGATATTTTCTTGAGGTATTGACTTTAAGTCCAAATCGTTAACAAATAAGCGCCAAACTCTGTCTAAAAATTTCTTTGTAGAAGCCGGACCGTTATCATCCCAATCAATCGAGGCATCAAGCGGTCCCATAAACATTTCATACATTCTAAGGCTATCTGCACCATATTCGTCAATCACATCATCCGGGTTAACAACATTGCCCTTTGATTTAGACATTTTGTCATGATCCTTGAGAATAAGCCCTTGATTGTAAAGTCTTTGGAAAGGTTCCTCATTTGGCACAACACCCAAGTCATAAAGGACCATATTCCAAAATCTAGCGTAAAGCAGGTGTCTAACGGCATGTTCAGCACCACCAATGTAAAGGTCAACCGGCATCCATTTCTGCAGTAATTCATAATCAGCCAGTTTATTATCATTGTGCGGGTCAACAAAGCGTAAGAAGTACCAAGAAGACCCAGCCCAATTTGGCATAGTATTCGTTTCACGTTTACCTTTGCGGCCATTCTTGTCAACTACATTTACCCAATCCTTCAAGTTAACCAATGGACTTTCAGGAGTACCGGATGGTTTGATATCAGTGGCATGAGGCAAAACAAGTGGCAGTTCATCTTCGGGAACTAAAGTTGTTTCTCCATCTTCCCAGTGAATTACAGGAATTGGTTCACCCCAGTAGCGCTGACGACTGAACTCCCAGTCCCGCAATTTGTAATTAACCTTTTGTTCTCCAGCGTGATGTTCTTCTAGCCAAGCCACAATTTTTTTCTTGGCATCTTCAATATTAAGACCATTTAAGAAATCGGAATTAATGTGAGGACCTTCTCCGGTATATGCTTCTTGAGCAATGTCTCCACCCTTAATTACAGCCTTAATAGGCAAATTGAATTTCCGAGCGAACTCATAATCACGCGTATCATGGGCCGGTACAGCCATTACCGCACCCGTACCATAGCTGGCAAGAACATAGTCAGCAATCCAAATTGGAATTTCTTCGTTATTTACTGGATTAATTGCATAAGCCCCAGTGAACACACCGGTTTTGGTTTTATTTAAATCTGTTCTTTCAAGGTCGGACTTAGATTCAATTTGTTTAATATAAGCGTTAACTTCATCTTTATGACCAGCAGTCATAATTTTTTGGACTAACTTATTTTCAGGTGCTAAAACTGCATAAGTTGCACCAAAGAGAGTGTCTGGACGCGTACTGAAAACATCAAAGGTCTCTGTAGAATCTTTAACTTTAAAAGTGATTTGGGCACCTACCGAGCGGCCAATCCAGTTTCTTTGCATCTCCTTAATGTTTTCTGGCCAATCAAGATTGTCTAAACCTGCTAGCAGCCGATCAGCATATTTGGTAATTCTAAGCATCCACTGTTTCATATTACGACGATATATCGGGTAACCGCCACGTTCAGTCTTACCGTCTACTATATCTTCATTAGCGACAACGGTGCCTAAATCAGGTGACCAATTAACTGGCGCTTCTGCTTCATAAGCCAGGCCGTTTTTGTACATTTGTTCAAATGTCCATTGCGTCCACTTGTAGTATTTGGGATCGCAGGTTGCCAGTTCTCTATTCCAATCGTAAGAAAAACCCAATTTATTAAGTTGTCTTTTGAAATTAGCAATATTTTCCTTAGTAACAACAGCTGGATCCTGACCAGTCTGCAGCGCATACTGCTCAGTTGGCAGACCAAACGCATCCCACCCCATTGGGTGAAGAACATTATAGCCCTGACTGCGTTTCATCCGTGCAACAATGTCAGTTGCTGTGTACCCTTCAGGGTGTCCAACATGCAACCCTTTGCCAGATGGAAAAGGAAACATGTCTAGAACATAATAATTTTTCTTTTTAGAATCAGTGCCAGTTTTAAATGTTTGATTTTTTTCCCAATAATCCTGCCACTTTTTTTCAACGACTTTGTGATTGTACATATTTTTACCTCATAAAAAAAGCCCTATGAAACAATTCATAGGACGAATAATCGCGGTACCACCTAAGTTCCACACTAAAAAGTGTGACACTCACGCCCCTTAACGCGGATAGCAAACGATAGACTTGTCTTCAGGCTCAGTTCATAACTTGTTTTTCAAGTCTTGCACCAACCGACTCTTCTCTATAGAAAAACAAAATTACTACTAATTCCTGATCTTTCCTTTTTGACCAATAATGATTATAATTTACCACAAATGCTAAAAAAAACAAGGGGAGAAAGTTTTTGAACAAAACAATTCAAACAAAAAGAGATACCATAATACCCGCCACCATATTCTTAATTTTATATGCTGCATGGGCAATTCTAGTTGCTTCAGAAAACCAGTTTATTCATGAATTTGACCGGACTGTAATCAATATTATCTGCAACAATAATCCAATACTTATCAAATTTGCTACTGTTTTTACTAATCTGGGCAATACGAATGTGATTATGGTCGAAACCATTTTGCTGGTAATCGTCTTAGCAGTTTTTAAAAAGTTTGCCTATGCGTTTTTTACAGCCGGAACGATGATTGCTGCCAACGGTTATAATTGGATTATCAAACATGCAATTGCTCGTCACAGACCTTTCACACATCATCTAGTTGCAGCACACGGTTATAGTTTTCCTTCTGGACATTCTGTTGGCAGTGCTACTTTATTTGGAATTTTAATTGTTTTAACAATTTTATTAATAAAAAATAAAACGGCTAAAACTGTGTTATGCATTGTTTGGGCTTGCTTTCCCATATTAATAGGATATACAAGGATTTTCAGCCACGTACACTATCCTTCAGATGTAGTTGGCGGCTTTTTAGAAGGGATTGCATTCTTACTAATCGGCTACTCCTTCTTATATCACTATTATTTAGAAATGCGCGCACAAGAAAACAGTTTAGTTTAAAACAAAAAGTTCAAACTTTTAGTAGTTTGAACTTTTTTTGTAGTCAAAATTAATCTTGAGCTAGACGGTCAATAACGTCTTTATATTCTGGATACTTCTTTAACAAATCTGCTTTTTTAAGCAGCTCAAAATCGTGATAATCAAAGCCGGGAGAAACAACACAGCTTACTAGACAAAAGCTGTCAGGCTCGGTCACTTCCGAAGCAAAGATAGTATATTTTGGCACCTTAAATTGCAGACATTCACCTTGCGCAACATTTTTTCCTAATTTAACCGCATAATATTTGCCCTCAGGCGAAATGCAGTGAATAGTAATTGCCTGACCATCGTGATAATACCACATCTCATCATGATTTAAACGGTGAAAATGAGAGCAATTCTTATCATCAAGTAAAAAATAAATTGAAGTATAGTAGAAGCGTTCTCCCTTGCTATCTTCGTCATAAAATTGCTTATCACTGGCATAAACTTGTCTGAACCAGCCACCTTCTTGATGGGGTTCAAGATTGAGACTTTTGATATATTCGTCGCGTTGCATTTTTTCTCCTTTGTTCAAATTCTTGGTAGTTTTATTATCATACTAACTAAATTTAGCGCATTTTAGCTGCAAAGTCAGCTATTAAGTTGAATTTATTAGCATAAATCAACTTGGTAAAAGTTTTACCTAAATATTCATTTTAATGATGTAGATTTTATAAATTTTTAGTTGTAATAAGAAGAAGTATTTGATTTAGTAATTATAGTTTTACCAGTATTTTTACATTCATGTATTAATTATTTAAAGTTAAATACTACACCGAGCACCTTTTTAAAATTGTGACCTATACTAAATAAATTTGGCGCATCTTATCTTTAAAATCAGCTGGTAAATTCAGTCCCTGCATAAGATAATTGTCAAAATTGCCAAAGTTGCGCTTGATAGTAGCAAAATATCTTTCTAAATAAGCTTTTTTTACGGTTAGTGCAACCGCAACCTCATCTAGCTGCGCACTAGTTAAATGATCTTGCAAGTAGTCTAAAATTTCTTGATTTTCTTGTTTACGTGCCGGAATAGTTTCAAGGTAGTCCGCATAAATTTCCTCATCACTGACTCCTAAAGTTTTTAATATGAGAGCTGCTGCTACGCCAGTCCTGTCCTTGCCCGCAAAACAGTGAAATGCTGTTGGAGTGGGATCATTGATTAAAGTCAACAAAAATTGCCGATAACCCGTTTGTGCAGACTTCTCCATTACCAGTTCTTCATAAGTAGTTAACATATCTTCTTCCGCACTATAACTACCAGAAATAATCGTTTCCACACTGGCTTGGTTAACTTGAGCATCCTTTAGCACATCAATTACCACGTAGTCTAGTCCTGACCACAAGAAATCTGGAAATTGTTTGCGTTCATCCTGACCTCTAAAATCGAAAACACGTTTAATTTGATATTTATCTTGTAGTTGCTCTTTTTGAAATGGGGTTAAATTATATAATTGACCACACCGAAAAAGCAGGTCATCTCTAACCTTTTTTCCTCCAGCACCGACATGTCCACCTAAAGAACGCCAATTGGTAATTTGCCTTTCCATGCTATACTTCCTATCTGTAATTTTTTTGATATCGTCTATTATAATTTTTAGAAAGCGACTTTTCTACTATAGAGAAAAGTTAAATAAATAAAAAACCTGCTGATTTGGTTACCAGCAGGTTTTACTCAATATTTATTTTAGTTAGCTATTTTTTTGTTGTTTTTTATAAATGCAGTTAAAAATAATTGAAATTATAATTGCTACTAGAGAAACGCAGTAAACACCTTTTAAAGCGCTAAAGAGCACTGCTCTTAATTGTGGAATTAAGTTAGCGGCAAGCTCCTTTGCCTTAACTGAAGAAACAATTTTATTCATCATTGATTGAGTTAAATTAGAATGATGAGCAAGTTGGTTGGCAACAATGGCGTTAAAGGTAATACCAAAAATTGAAACCATCATGGTTTGCCCTAAATACCGCATCAAAGTGTTAAAAGAAGTAGCAACACCGATATTTTCTTTTGAAACCAGCACCTGTGAGCGAACCTGTGATGCGGTTAAAACGCCACCAAAGGAAAAGCCATTTAATGTGGCAATCACACAGAATACCCAAAATGGCGTGTGTATCGGCACAATTAGCAACATGCAATCTGCTATTAAAAGAATGGTTAATAGTCCGAAGAAGGTTTTTCTTACGCCCCAGCGGCTAAGCATACCACCAATTAAGAATGAGCCAACTACCCACATTACTGAACTTGGCGTTACGGCAAAACCGGCTACAGTAGCTGAAGTACCGTTAATTCCCTGCATCCAGGTTGGAATGTAAAATTCAAAACCAATAACTACCCCAGCGATAAGCAGTGTAATCATATTGACGGCTAAGAACTCCCTGCCTTTGAGCATTGAAAGGGGCATTATAGGGTCTTCTGCGCGTTTTTCTTCATAGTAGAACACAATTGCACTAATAATGATTAAAGCAACTAGAGCAGCCAGCATAAGCGGCTTAATTGTCCCTAGATCCTGCAGTGTAAACATTAAGGTCAGAAGTAAAACTACTAACCAAAATGTTCCTTTAACATCAAGTTTGCTTTTCTTCTTATTCTTTGGTTCCTTAAGGAAAAAGATAATTAACAATAGGGCAATAATGCCAATTGGCACATTAATGTAGAAAACCCAGTGCCAAGATAGATTTTGTACAATAAACCCACCAAGTAGTGGTGCAATAACTGATGCTACACCCCAGAAACCGGAATTAAGACCTAACATCTTGGTTCTTTTTTCCAAGCTGTATAAATCGGCGATAATGGTCATTGCCACCGGCTGAACAGCTCCAGAGCCTAATCCCTGAATAACACGGAATAAAATTAGTTCAACCATATTTTGTGCTTGACCACAAAGCGCTGAACCAATCACAAAAAGTGCTATTCCAAATAAAAAGATTGGTTTACGACCGAAGCTGTCTGCCAATTTACCGTATAAAGGAGTCGATACAGCAGTCATAAACAAAAATATGGAAACAACCCAATTCATGATTTCTAATCCATTCAGATCAGAAACAATTGTTGGCATTGCCGTAGAAACGATTGTACCTTCAATGGCGGTCATAAACGTCGTCATAAAAATCGCAATCATTACTATTCGTACATTTGTCTTCTTCACAATTACAACCCCTTCATTAGCTGATAAAACTATTTATTTTCGTGAACAAAGTTTAAAAGTTCTTGAACTTTATCGGTTTTTTCCCATGGTAAATCAATATCGGTTCTGCCAAAGTGACCGTAAGCCGCGGTCTGTTCGTAAATTGGTCGCCTTAAATTAAGCATTTTAATGATCCCAGCAGGGCGCAAATCAAATATTTTACGTACAGCCTTAGTTAATAAATCATCACTAACTTTGCCAGTTCCAGCAGTATTAATCATGACTGAAACAGGGTGAGCAACTCCAATTGCGTATGCAAGCTGAACTTCACAGCGATCAGCTAGACCCGCAGCAACAATATTTTTAGCAACATATCTGGCAGCATAACTGGCACTACGATCAACTTTCGTAGGATCTTTACCTGAAAATGCACCACCACCATGGCGAGCATAACCCCCATAGGTATCAACGATAATCTTACGTCCAGTTAAGCCTGAATCGCCTTTAGGTCCACCAATAACAAAGCGGCCAGAAGGATTAATCAGAAACTTCGTCTCTTCATCCAAGTATTTAGCCGGAATAACTTTTTTTATCACTAAATCAATCATTGCTTGACGGATTTTTTCATTTGAAACCTGATCATCGGTTTGCGTTGAAATAACCACAGTGTCAACTCTTAAAGGCTTTTGCTGTTCATCATATTCAACCGTTACTTGAGCCTTGGCATCTGGTCTGAGCCAGTTTAAAGTGCCATCCTTGCGTAACTTGGCAACTTGTCTCATTAGGCGGTGAGCCAGTGAGATTGGCAAAGGCATTAATTCCGGCGTTTCGTTGATCGCAAAGCCAAACATTAGTCCTTGGTCCCCTGCCCCGATTTGGTCAAGCTGGTCTTTGTCAGAGTGATTTTCACGTGTTTCAAGTGAATGATCAACTCCTTGAGCGATATCAGGTGATTGTTCATCAATATCAATTAAAACTGCACAATTGTTGCCGTCAAAGCCTAATTCGGGTTTGTCATAGCCGATGCGCAAAACAGTTTTACGGACAATACTCTGAATATCAACATAAGCAGATGTTGATATTTCACCAAACACATAGACAATCCCCGTATTGACAATAGTCTCACAAGCAACGTGTGCTTGGGGATCTTTGGCAATAATTGCGTCCAAAATTGCATCTGAAATTTGATCAGCAATTTTATCGGGATGTCCTTCAGAAACAGACTCTGAAGTAAATAAACGTTTTTCCATAATAGTCCCCCTATAGACAATAGCTATTCGGTTACAAGGCATCTCCATTACAGGATCCTCTCAGGACTTGAACCGATTTTTTTAAAATTTCGTTCTATATATTGATAATAAAAAAGGCTACCGCAGATTCGGTAGCCATAGAACGATGGAGGATACAGGGCTCGAACCTGTGACCTCCTGCTTGTAAGGCAGATGCTCTCCCAGCTGAGCTAATCCTCCAAAGTGACCCGTACGGGATTTGAACCCATGTTACCGCCGTGAAAGGGCGATGTCTTAACCACTTGACCAACGGGTCATTGTTCTGAATCAAAGCACTTTTAATAGTATACCTATTTTGAAAGAAAATGCAAGGATTCAATTTATTAGTTAATCAATAAATAATGGCGGCGCGAACTTCCCTTCACACCACCATTATTATGGAGGATACAGGGCTCGAACCTGTGACCTCCTGCTTGTAAGGCAGATGCTCTCCCAGCTGAGCTAATCCTCCATTTTTGTTGTCGTCTCTCGACCACTTCTAATAATTTAGCATAAGTTTCTATTTATGTCTACATTTTTTTGAAATTTTTGTTTGATTCAGGTGATGGGTGTTATTTTGAGGGTTGGTAATTAATAAATCAATTGTCCAAAAGATTTGTTCAAACAAGTGAATCATAGAAAATGTTAGCTAGTTTTATGCAACATAAATACAATAGCATTCTTATCTCTAATAACTCTAAAATCGTTCATTGTTGAAATAAAAGACGATTTATTTGAGACATGTTTTCTCTTTAGCCACTATTTGTCATGTCTCTAATTGTATACGTACCAAGAAGATCATAAAACTCAGGTAAAATCTTGTACACAAAGCTTTTGCTTTATTCTCTTTTGGAACATCAGAATTGATATTCCCTGTCGTATCCCTGTCATTCAGTAGTAATAGTTCAGCATTATATTCAGCGATTGCTACATCAGCTTTGATTTTGCGTAACTGTACTTCCCCCATCGGATCAACTTGATATCCTTTAAGCAATTCTTTTGCGGCTGTTATTTGTTCTTTTCACGAAACTTCTACTTTTTTATATCGTCCTTTATAGTTAAAAATGTTTCTGTTTATTGTCCAACATAACTTTCTTGAATAGTTGTTAATTTAGCTGATTCAAATTCTTTAATCTTTTTGTCTGGATATTTTTAGTTATAGCCATTTCAGGTTTTCATTTCTAATTGAATACACAGTCCGATTACCGTGAGTAGCCTTTAAAGGAACTTTTGCGGTATTACTTGATCTAATTACTCATCACAAAGCTTTTGTTGTTTTACAGTTAGCCTATGTTCTCATCATTTCATTTTTGAGCATAAAAAGATCACTATTGGGATACTTTTGGTACATGATAATGTCACTCTCTAAGAGTTCACTTATATTTATTACTTTTTTGATGCATAAATTTTGTTTTTATAATTTACCCAACAGCCAATTGCCTGATTTTGTTGTGGAACATCAGCAGAATCTACTTCTTTTATTTCCATAAATTTTAAAATTGACGCGTTCGGTTGAATATTATTTCCTACCATTTGATTTGTCACTTCTTCTCTCCACACTTCACGATAATAAATGCCATCAATTGACTTATAAAACAAGCATATGTCCTTACTCATGTTAACTACTTCATCAAAACTTGCAAATACATTATGAGGTGAGAAAAGTATTTTTTCTTTATCCACTACCGGTGTGCAAGTACATATTGTATCCGAATACTTTAGCTTTTTATTATTGTCGTAATAATTAATTTGCAATACAATATCTAGTGCTATATTTGGCGTCACACTCCTAAATTCATAAAGATACCCTTTAAAAAAAGTTATTTGCGTTTTATTTCTATTTTTCGAATAGAGAAAAAGATATCAAGCATCATCAGTATTTACCCAAACTACTTCTTTTTCTTCTTGTATTATATTCTTTTGAATAACAGTAAAAAAAGGTCTATTGCTTAATCTCTTTTCGACTTTTTCTTCCCGTCTATCATTTTCATATTCTTTTCTCTGCTCATATATTTGCCAATATGCGAAAACGATTGCTACTAATGCGCCTATACTACTTATCCATTCAGCCCCTGTACCATTACTTAACCAGTACCAAAAATCGTTAAAATTCATCATATCGCCTCTGATAGTAATATTATCAATTAGGATGTTATTTTTATATGTGTTTCATGTAATTTACATTTTTCACAGTATTCCAAGTTATAAGTGTAAATAGAAAATGGCGTCTATCCTTTATATAATTTAATTAAAGATAAAGTTAGAAATTTTATAATTTTTTATTAACTTTATGATTAATTTATTTAACTAGTTCATATGTTTTCTTAAAGTAACTGACTTACACGGATAGAATTCAGCTTCCATGTCTTTAATGACATAATCTGAAACTTTGGGAACCATCATATTTTTATCTTTAAAGCGGAATGCTTAGAATCTTTATAATCTTTATAATCCATTCTTACTGAAACAATTCCTCTTGTAATTGTTCCATTACATCAACAACATCTGGTTTCTTTCTATATTTCTTGTTTTCCTCCAAATAAAAAAAGGCTGTTTAAACCGTCTCATAAGTAATATTATTTATGTTTTATTTTTTCAGCATAATATATATTAGTTGTACCGTACTCTACCCCTTTTACATCATTAAAGGTTTGGTCTTTTAAACTACATTTTGTTATAACGATATTTTTTCTATTATTGTCAGAAACAAAGCTATAAATATGATATCCACAGAATATTAGTAATATATTGAAATAAAGAGTGTTATTGCTAATAAAAAAGATCCCTTCTATGATTAATAAAATTAAATTTGAAATCACAGATGGCCAAGATTCAGGCTTTAAGGAAATGATTGGCACAATAAATGTAACAAAAAAATTTAAAACTGCTGAATCATTCAAAGTTAAGTTTTTTATAGATATTGGGCTTTTGCCCTTAAATGTTTTTTTCATTCTATATAGCCAAGAAATAAATATTACAATAGAGAGAAAGCTTATAACCAAAAAAATTATCCAGAGAGTCGGATTCAAATTCCATGTTTTGACAATTGATATTATTGAAATTTGATTCATTGAGTTCAAAAAAACCATAATAAATAAAGGTATATATGAAGATAAAAATAAAAATATCTTTAGACAAATTCCCATAACTTTTTGCAATTTTTTCATATTTCCCCTCTACAAACTAAAAAGTAAAGAAATTATTTAGAAATTAAATTTTTACGTTCATCAACTCCGTTCTCTTCGCCAATTAGCGTTTTATAATATGCATCTTGCATAAGATTAATAAATTCTCCTAACTGAGAATTATTATTGTAAACAAGCTTGTCAGCCATAGTGTCTACTTCAATATCTAATCCAAGTTTATCTATAGCATCTTTGGTTCTATCTAATTTAGTTAAAAATAAATTTATTCTACTAGTTCCTTCCAATTTAGAAAGTCTTTTTATATAGTTCTGATTATTTAATGCATCAATTTTAAGTTGATCAAAATTTTTGATTTTCTGGTGTAATAATTCTGAACTCAACACCCGTTCAGCTGCTTCTTTAAACTCGTTTTTTAATTTAAGAATTCTTTCAAATGATATATGTTGTAAAATCAAAATATCATCTTTATATATAAAAAAGTCCACCCAGCTATCGGTTCCTAAAACATTTTCTGTATCAAGCGAACTATATACTCCACCTTCTAGCATTCCCCAAATTCCAGTCTTTAATGCTTTAAACTTTTTCGTACGTCTAACAGCATAAAAGTCACGTTTATCATCATTATCTTTAAAAGAAAACTTATAAACAAAAAAATCAAAATCATCTATTTTAATATCATCATCGCTTTCAAATGGACCTTTTAGCGCCTTAAAAATTAGATTAATTTGGTTCTGATACCTGGTTACACTCGTACTTTCAATTTTATCGTCATCGCATCCAATGATATTGTACTCCGTATTATCATAATCTTTAAACTCATCTATATTAAATTCTACAATATGCTTTAATTGTTTTTTCAGCTTATCTTTTATAGTTGGATTTATTACTTTTAACTCTTTCTGATTATTCTTTTTATCTGTTGACCAATGACACATATACATGTCAACTTCAATTAAATCATTGTTTAACAGTTTTTTTATTTCATCTAAGTTCATTGTTTCCTCCATGTTAAGTAATTCGTACAATTAATTTATACACCTAAATTTATACACCTAAGACAAATAAAAAACCATACTCAAAGTACGATTTATTACGAATTACTTAAACATGAAAGAATTAGTTTACCGTCATGACGGACAATAACGATTATTTAAATTGAACTTGCTACTAAATGATTGTATCTTGGCAAAACAGATTAGCATGATTTTTCAAACTAACAAACTACTAGCTCCACATTTTGACACGTTCACTGAGTTGATCTATTTGCTTTATCAAACTAATAGATCATACGCCTATTGCGGTGTCGAGAATCGAACTCGGCTACAACTATTACAGCAGCTCAGTTTGTTCTTTACATTTTAAGGAAACACTTTTAAATAAAAGAATTGTTTCAAAATACCATTTCCTTAATCTTTCGACAATACTAATATAACACTTACTAAATCCAATCTTCTCCAAATTCTGACCCAATATTAACCCGATTTTTAAATACCTTAAGTTCTAGATTTTTTACATTATAATTTGTCTCCCAAGTATCAATCGTCTCTGCAGATTGGCATAAAGCATAACGTTTTAAGCCACTGTATCTAAAATTACTATACTGGACTTTAGCTACTACCTGCCAGTCAAGTAAGTTCTTCAATATAAAGTGATTTTAAAATTGTTCTGAAAGGTTGCTTTGAACTATCAGCGCATTGTTCGATGGCATGATAGACCGTTTGACATTTTTCTTGCGCTTCAATGATAGCAGCCATTTTATTCTCGGTCGAATTGCCACCTTGCTCATAATACCAGTAGGATCGAGCTGTGGACTGCAGTACGATGATAATCAGCTCTTATTATGTAGTGTTCAAAATTAAATTTGAAAAAGTCACGTACCTTTTTAAGGGTCTTTTTTTTGACCAATATCAATAAGTTAAAAAATATACTTGTTAAAGATTTTAAGGAAAACCCCAATATTAATATAGGCCTTAGCAAAGCAATTGGGAACAATACTTCTCTTTATTTTTTAACTCAACTTTTGAAATATGTTCTTAAAGAGATATTAGTGGATAAAAAATGCCCAAAAGAGATCCAAATATAAAAGAATATAAAAATAAACGTAGTGAAGGCTTGTTTAAGTTTCATTTATATTTAGGTTTATATATCAACGATAAATATTACTGGACAAGAGTTACCAAGCTATTATGAAGCTAAAGCAACTTATGATCAATTAAGAGCTAACGGAACTCAGGGTTTTCAAAAGCCCAAACAGATGAAATGTACTCTTTAATGGTTTAAAAACTATAAAGGACAAGTTAAAGAGTCAACAGTAAATAGACTTGGCAACTGTATAAAAGCCTAATCAAACCTATATTTGGAAATCGTTTTATAAATAAAATACAGGTTAAGTCAGTACAAAAATTTGCCAATCAAAAAGCAAAAGAAATTGTTAAATATAAATATGTCGTTAGATTATTGAGTACACTTTTTGAGCATCCTATTAGATTAGGTTATGTTGAACAAAATCCAATTAGGAAAATTATAATGCCCAATAAAACATTACATCCTCGTCGAGATGTAGAACATAATGTTTATACTAGAAAAGAATTAGAAGATTTTTTAAGCTGCCAAAAAATATGACATAACTGCTTACACTTATTTAAAATTTCTATCTTCAACTGGATTAACAAAATCAGAAGCACTGGCATTAACTTGGAAAGATATTAATCTAACTAAAAATACTCTATCTGTAAATAGAACTCTGGCTTATGGATTAAATAGTAAAGCAATTATGCAGTCCACCTAAAAGTAAAATGTCTAAGCTAACATTGTCTATTTGAGCCTGTTTGCATGAAGCTTTGATAGACTACCAAAAATCCTAAAAATTATTTATAAATATCTTTTTCATACAGCTAATGGTAAATGGTGTGCATTAACTAGACTTGGTTAATGACTAAATACAATTTACAAAAAGTATCCTAATTTAAGATGAATTACTATCCATGACTTTAGGCATAAATTTGCGACCTTGCTAATAAGTGAAACAAACATAAAACCAAAAACTGTTCAAATGCTAATGAGACATGAAGATATAAAAACACTTTATACATTTATACTCCTCTAAATGATCAAAACAAAATCGATGCCACTAATTCTATTAGGGAGTTAAATATTTAACTTTTTTATACTTTAATGCCGTGCCAAAGCATAATAAAAGCCTGTAATACTTAATATTACAAGCTTTTTATTACTATTAGCGCAGTGTGAGATCCCAAATACGTTAAATAGGGAGAAATACATCTAAACTTTTCCCATTTTTAGTATTTATATAAAAATAATCATAATGGTTTATAAATTTTATTCGAACTTTTTTAACCTGCTGATTTATACCATTTATACTTATGGGAATTCCACATTTTTGAATGTCCAACAGCAATTTGTCCATAATGAAAGTTTAGGTTGTAGCCTTCCTGATCATCTTTAGGCTTATAGTCGCTATCAACCATAGAAACACCAGCACCGACGACGCCTTGAACTCTTTCCGCTACAACGTCTTTTTGTTCGCTTGATAAGTCAAAAAAATTAGAAGCAACTTGAATATCAACGCTTTCATCACTATATTTTATTTTTTTGAGATATAGAGCATAAGCATACCTATCGTCACCATTGGTAGCATCTTTTTGATCATCTTTTAGTAACATACTTATGTTTTTATTAACTTCTTTTTCATCAACTTGATTTTCGCTATCATCGCTATCTGTATCTTCAGTATCAGTTTGAGTATCATCTTTTTGTACCGTACTATCTGTATCATCGCCATTAGCCGAGCTTTCACTATCCTGCTTTGATTGGTAAGTAGCACTTTCATTATTAGTGTATCCAGTGTCACTAAAAGACGCAGCCATACCAGTTCCAAAAAATGTCACCAATACAAATGCCCAATATTGCCACTTCTTTTTTAAGGGTTTCTCCGTTGAGTCAGATTTTTTAAGTTTATGGTCATGATATAGCATATAGAAGATAGCACCGAAAAAGCAAAGATCTAATATTACTGCTAAAAATACCATTTTTTCACCGCCAAATTAAGATTACATATCTATTTTACAGAAAAAAGATCAAAGTAGCAATGCTGTAACAAAAGACAAATTTTAATAAACACTACAACAATAGGTCAATCTCGGTAAAATGCTAGCAATGCTTATCGTCAAATAAGAAAAATAATGTTCTTAATGAATATAATTAAAACTCTAAAATGACATTATTAATTAGTTAAAAATTAAGCGAAATTTTTAGCGAACATAGAAAAGCAAAAAGCTCATAACATCAACTGTTATGAGCTTTTATTTAGCGGAGTGTGAGAGATTTGAACTCTCGATACAGGATTAACCCATATACATGATTTCCAATCATGCTCCTTAAGCCACTCGGACAACACTCCAAAATTGAACTCCGGCTGTCAGACTCGAACTGACGACATCTTGATTAACAGTCAAGCGCTCTACCAACTGAGCTAAGCCGGAATACTAAAAAGCACGGCAGCGTCCTACCCTCGCAGGCAGTCTCCCACCAACTACTCTCGGCGTGAAGAAGCTTAACTGCTGTGTTCGGCATGGTTACAGGTGTTTCCTTCTTGCTCTTGCCACCGTACTTTTTTCCTTTGAGTTTTTACACTCAAAACTAAATATAATCCTTTTGAAAAACCTTGACTGCTGCTAAGCTCTGGTCAAGTCCTCGACTGATTAGTACTGGTCCGCTCCAAGCCTCACGGCTCTTCYACTCCCAGCCTATCTACCTCTTAGTCTTTGAGGTGTCTTACTACTTTCGTATGGGAAATCTCATCTTGAGGGGGGCTTCGCACTTAGATGCTTTCAGCGCTTATCCCGRCCATACTTAGCTACCCAGCGATGCCTTTGGCAAGACAACTGGTACACCAGCGGTATGTCCATCCCGGTCCTCTCGTACTAAGGACAGCTCCTCGCAAATTTCCTACGCCCACGACGGATAGGGACCGAACTGTCTCACGACGTTCTGAACCCAGCTCGCGTGCCGCTTTAATGGGCGAACAGCCCAACCCTTGGGACCGACTTCAGCCCCAGGATGCGACGAGCCGACATCGAGGTGCCAAACCTCCCCGTCGATGTGAACTCTTGGGGGAGATAAGCCTGTTATCCCCAGGGTAGCTTTTATCCGTTGAGTGATGGCCCTTCCATGCGGTACCACCAGATCACTAAGCCCGACTTTCGTCCCTGCTCGAGTTGTCGCTCTCGCAGTCAAGCTCCCTTATACCTTTGCACTCTGTGAATGATTTCCAACCATTCTGAGGGAACCTTTGGGCGCCTCCGTTACRCTTTAGGAGGCGACCGCCCCAGTCAAACTGCCCGTCTGACACTGTCCCATGCCTCGCTTAGAGGCCCTGGTTAGAGCAGCCATCAAACAAGGGTAGTATCCCAACATTGCCTCTGATAACACTGGCGTGCTATCTTCTCCGGCTCCTACCTATCCTGTACATGTTTAACAGCTGCCCAATATCAAATTGCAGTGAAGCTCCATGGGGTCTTTCCGTCCTGTCGCGGGTAACCCGCATCTTCACGGGTATTATAATTTCACCGAGTCTCTCGTTGAGACAGTGCCCAAATCATTACACCTTTCGTGCAGGTCGGAACTTACCCGACAAGGAATTTCGCTACCT